>CBDBUZ010000001.1:0-74537 GCA_965212265.1 Parasphingopyxis sp.
GCCGACAACCCTTGAAGGCGTGGATGTCTTCCATGATGCGCATATCATGTATGCGCCCGGCAAGGCGGCCAATGCAGGCGGGGTAGCCGTGTCTGGCCTTGAGATGAGCCAGAATTCAGAACGCGTCGCCTGGAACACGGAGCGCCTCGGCGATCTGCTTCAGGATATCATGAAGGATATCCATGAGAAATCGGCCGAATATGGCAGCGACGAGAATGGCGGCTACGTCAACTATGTGAAGGGCGCAAATATCGCCGGTTTCAAAAAGGTTGCCGATGCGATGTTGGCGTTCGGAGTGGTCTAGCGCCACTGACCGCCTGCCAATCCCGCTAATTTGATCTCCATGTTGCTATCGACTACAGATGTAGTCGATAGCAACATGCCGTGCGCGCGCGGAACAGGAGGCGGGATGAAGACGGGTTTTGCATGGCTGATCGCCGCATCAATGATTTGGATGACGGTCACTGGCGAGGCCGCCCAAGCGCAGGAACCTGTTCCGGAAGAGGCTGCCCAATTCTTCACCGGCAACTGGGAAGGCGAAATGGCGCCGCCCCGCTGGCCAGCCTATCTGCATATCACCCTCGATTTATCAGCTGATCCTGTCGGTTCGATCTACACATTGGGCCAGACGATTGAGCTTGGCGATCCGCGCTATGATGGCGAGACGCTGACCGTGTCTTTGATCGGCCCTGGTCGATCACGCCGCGTATCCATCTGCGCGAGACCGATGCAGGCCTGATTGGCGACTGGCAGGAGGAAGACAGCCACTATCCGATGTGGCTCAGTCGCGTACCGGATCTGCCGACCCCGGATGATCGCACGGCGGCCTGGCACCAGGATATCGATACGCTCGATACTCGCTTCCTTAGATTTGATCGCAGCTTTGGTGCGGAGGCCCGCGCGGAGTTTCGACAGCGTCTCGCCGCTCTGCGCGATCGCGTCGCCGATATGAGCGATGGCGAGATCATGATCGCGCTGTCCCAAGCCGTTGCGCTGGCCGATAATGCCCATACGCGGCTCTATATGTTGCGAAACCGGACGGTGTTCCGGCGCCTGCCAATTCGTTTCTGGTGGTTCGGAGACAGCCTCCGCGTGGTCAGCGCGAACGCAGACCATCAGCATCTGCTCGGCTGCCAGGTTGATACGATATCCGGCACGTTGGCATTAGAGGCGCGGGAGATCGCCGCGACCGCAGTGTCCGGCAATGCGTCCTGGGCGAATTATAAATCGACCTATCTTCTATCGAGCCCGGAAACATTGCACGGGCTTGGCCTTGCGGCTCCGGACGCGCCGATAGAGCTGGGCGTATCAGATTGCGATGCTGGGCCGATCCACACCGTCTTGGCCTTGCCATTAGAACGATCCGATGAGCCGGTTGAAGCCTGGTGGGAGCTGTCGCCTTATCTTGCTGCCCAGAATGCCCGCGCGCAGGTCTTGTCCGATCGAGCCGGCAGCTTGCCGCTCTATCTGAGCCAGCCGGACAATGTGCATTGGTATCAGCGTCTCGAAGAGCAGGGCATATTTTACGTTCAGCTCAATCGGGCCGAAGCGATGGGCGATCAGGATTTTGGTGACTTCAGCGAAGCATTGCTAACCGCCTTTCGCGCGCAGCCAAACCAGGCGCTGGTCATCGACCTGCGTTTCAACACAGGCGGCAATGCAAGCCTGCTCGAAGATCTGATGGAGACATTGCAGTCTGAATCCGCCGATATGCGCCGCTACATCATTAACGGCCGGGCGACATTTTCGGCCGGAATCTTGGTGGCGGCAGAATGGCGCGAGGCTGGCAGTGTCACCCTTGTCGGGGAACCAGTCGGCGATGTCTTGGATTATTGGGCGGAAGGTGGGAATATCATTCTGCCCAATTCGCGGGTGAATGCGCATTTTGCCAATGGCGCGCATCGCTATTCCGGTGGGCCATGCCCGGATGAGAATTATTGCCTGCAGGTCGATATCGACACTCTTGATCCCGACATCCCGCAAAGTCCGAGCTGGGACGACTATCTGAATGGCCGGGATCCGGCGCTCGAGAGCATCATTGCCGATTTGGCGAGCGCCCCTCCAGGGGATTGATTGACAGCCGTGCCTTTCTAAAAAACCTGCATTTAGCGCTTCCGGCGAGGTCCTGATCGGTTTCAGGGCTGGCTATCGACGCAAATCTGCGACACGGATGGGCGGTGTAACCGCGACGCCCGGTTCGGCGAATAGACTGGCATAGACATTTTTCACTGCCAGGGAGGCAGCAATGTTCGAAGCAATCAATGCATGGTTTTTGAGTCTCGGCGCGGAATATGGGGTGAATCCATACATCTTTGGTGGGATCTATGTCGGTGCCGTGCCCTTTTTCCTGGCCACGGTCGGCTGGATGGTCCGCCGGAAGCGGCGCGGCCAATCGATTACGCTCCAACTCATAATCGCCGGATTTCTTGCCATGTCAGCCTATATTTACCTGATCTTTGCCGGTCAGAACCTCGCTTGGTGGGTCTATGCGATCATCGCCTTGCTGGTCGTCTACAGCATCTGGTCGCTGATCAAGAAGGCGCGCGAACCGGCAACGGAACCGAGCACCGAGTAGAGCCGTCCCGGCACTTGTTTGAGAACGCTGCAAATCCGGACTGATGGCTTGACAGAATAGGGTCGAAATCCTATTTCACCCTCACTCCGAAGACACCGGTCTACCCGGCGGCGCGATTCGTGCGTCCGTCGGGTTCGTTCGTTTTCGGTTCATGAAGCTTTGAGATGGGCGGTAGCCAAACCGTCTGTGGAGCAGGAGACAAACCACGTGGCACGTATCGCTGGGGTCAACATCCCGACCCATAAGCGCGTTGAAATCGCGCTCACCTATATCCATGGCATTGGCCCGACAACGGCCAGAAAGCTGACGGAACAGCTCGGAATTCCTTTCGAGCGCCGAGTCCAGGACCTGACCGACGCCGAAGTCGTGCAGATCCGTGAAGCCATTGATGCCGATCATACCGTTGAAGGCGATCTTCGCCGCGAAACGGCAATGAACATCAAGCGGCTTATGGATCTCGCCTGCTATCGCGGCCTGCGTCATCGCAAAGGCTTGCCGGTTCGTGGCCAACGCACGCACACCAATGCGCGCACCCGCAAGGGCAAGGCCAAGCCGATCGCCGGTAAGAAGAAGTAAACAGTCTGGGAGACTGTTCACTCCGTCGGAGGCAGTTCTCAGATCGCACGACGCCCCGAGGGGCATCAGGATATTTAGGTAGGAATTGGAACCATGGCTCGCGAACCGCAACGGGTAAAGCGCCGGCAAAAGAAGAACATCACATCGGGCGTCGCCCATGTGAATGCCACGTTCAACAACACACTCATCACGATCACCGATGCACAGGGCAACGCGATCAGCTGGTCTTCGGCCGGTATGATGGGCTTCAAGGGTAGCCGCAAGTCGACCCCATATGCTGCGCAGGTTGCAGCTGAGGATGCCGGCAAGAAGGCTCAGGAACATGGCGTGCGTACGCTGGAAGTCGAAGTGAAGGGCCCGGGTTCGGGTCGTGAATCGGCGCTCCGCGCATTGCAGGCAGTTGGCTTCACGATCACATCCATCCGCGATGTGACGTCGATCCCGCATAATGGCGTTCGGCCGGCCAAGCGCCGCCGCGTCTAAATGCACAACGGGAGGCGGTGGGCTCCGCTCTCTCGCACAAGAATGTTTTTACAGGCAGAGGCCAGCCCCGCCTCCGCCAAACCGCCAAGGGGAATACCGTGTCCGTCAACATGAAAAACTGGCAAGAGCTCAAAAAGCCCAATGGTCTGGAAAAGAAGAGCGGCGGCGATGCATCGCGCAAAGCGACCTTCGTTGCTGAACCGCTTGAGCGTGGCTTTGGCCTGACGCTCGGCAATGCGCTGCGCCGCACGTTGCTGTCTTCACTTCAGGGTGCGGCCATCACGTCGATCAAGATCGAAAATGTCCTGCACGAATTCTCGTCGCTGGCCGGTGTGCGCGAAGACGTCACCGACATCGTCCTGAACATCAAGCAGGTTGCCATTGCGATGGAAGCCGAAGGCACCAAGCGCCTCCAGCTTTCCGCCACTGGCCCAGCCGAAGTAAAGGCTGGCGACATCACAACGTCGGGCGATATCGAAATCCGTAACCCGGATCTCGTCATCTGCCATCTCGACGAAGGTGCGACGCTCAACATGGAGCTGACCGCCAGCACCGGCAAAGGCTATGTTCCGGCTGCCCAGAACCGCCCGGCCGATGCGCCGATCGGTCTGATCCCGGTCGACAGCCTTTATTCGCCGGTTCAGCAGGTGGCTTACAAGGTCGAGAACACCCGCGTTGGGCAGGAACTCGATTATGACAAGCTGACGCTGACCATCGAAACCGATGGCACGGTGACCCCGGAAGATTCGCTGGCTTACGCCGCGCGCATTCTTCAGGACCAGCTGCAGCTGTTCGTCCATTTCGACGAAGAACTGCCGGCACCGACCCAGGCAATCGGCGAAGCCGCGACACCGGGCATGCTCGGCGGCGCTGCTGCAGAAGGCGATACCAACCAGCTCAACCGTTACCTCCTCAAAAAGGTCGACGAGCTGGAACTGTCGGTTCGGTCTGCCAACTGCCTCAAGAACGACAACATCATCTATATCGGCGATCTGGTTCAGAAGACCGAAGCCGAGATGCTGCGGACCCCGAACTTCGGCCGCAAGTCGCTCAACGAGATCAAGGAAGTCCTCGCCACGATGGGCCTGCGCCTCGGCATGGACATCCCCGGCTGGCCGCCTGAAAATATCGAGGAAATGGCCAAGAAGCTTGAGCAGGAACTGCTCGGCTAAGCCAAGTTTCGATGCGGGGTTTCTGGCGGTGACCCCAGTTTTGCACCGCCTGGTCTTGGGTACCTGATACGGCCCCTGAACGAACAAAGGATAAGAACAATGCGTCACAAAAAAGCGCACCGTAAACTCAATCGCACGTCGAGCCATCGCAAGGCGATGTTCCGCAACATGGCGGCTGGCCTCATCAAGCATGAGCAGATCCTGACGACCTTGCCCAAGGCAAAGGAATTGCGGCCCTATGTTGAGAAGCTGATAACGCTGGCGAAAAAGGGTGGCTTGTCCAACCGTCGTCTCGCCATGTCCCGCCTGATGGACGAAACCCAGCTCAAAAAGCTGTTTGACGTATTGGCTGAGCGCTATTCTGATCGCGAAGGCGGCTATAGCCGGGTGATCAAGGCCGGTTATCGCCAGTCCGACGCAGCGCCGATGGCAGTCATCGAGCTTGTTGATCGTGACGAAGACGCCAAGGGCCTGGATTCCGGTCCGGTCGAAGTCGACGAAGTCTTTGCTGACGAGGTCGCCGCCTAACGGCAGACTATTCGATACCAGTTCGGTATTTTCCAAGGGGAACGCGGGTGCTAGGCTCGCGGTCCCCTTTGCTTTTGAGGTGTCCGATGACTGCTGCCCGCTTGCTCCTGCCGCTCATGCTGCTTGCCACCCCGGCGATGATCGCCGCTCAAGGATCTTCATCCATGGAAACGCCGATCACCTATCCTGAAACCGAACGCGGCGATGTTGTCGAAGAGCAGTTCGGTGTGGCGGTTGCTGACCCCTATCGCTGGCTCGAAAATGATGTGCGCGTCGATGAAAATGTCCGCAACTGGGTGACGGCGCAGAATGCGATAACCGATGCCTATCTGGAGACGTTGCCCGGGCGCGATATTATTGCCGAGCGGCTGACGGAGCTGTGGAATTATGAACGCGTAGGCGTTCCGGTGAAGCGCGGCAATCGGTACTTCTACACCCGCAATGATGGCCTTCAGAACCAGTCGGTCCTCTATGTGCGCGAAGGCCTGGACGGCGAACCGCAGCTGCTGATCGATCCCAATGAATGGTCGGAAGACGACGCAACGGCGATGGCCCAATGGGTGCCGTCTCCCGATGGCCGCTTTATCGCCTATGGCGTGCAGGATGGCGGGACTGACTGGCGGACAATCCGGGTGCTCAATGTCGAGACCGGTGAAACGCTGAGCGATACCGTTGAATGGGCGAAATTCACGAGCATCACCTGGGCTGCTGACAATGCCGGCTTTTTCTATTCACGCTTTCCTGAGCCCGATGCGGATAGCGAGTTCCAGTCGCTCAACATGAACCATGCGGTCTATTTCCACGCGATCAACACGGCCCAAACCGAGGATCGGTTGATCCATGCGACGCCGGATCGCCCGAACCTCAACCATTTTGCGCAGGTAACGGACGATAAGCGCTGGCTGCTGATCTACTCATCGGAAGGTACGGATGACCGCTATGAGCTCACGCTGGGCGATCTGTCTGAAAATACCGTGCCGACGCGCACGATCATTCCCGGTTTTGAGCATAATTGGGAGTTGGCGGGCTCGGACGGGGCCCAGCTTTATTTCGTGACCAATAGCGATGCACCGCGCGAGCGGATTGTCCGCATGGATGTGTCGGGCGAAACGCCGACGATTACCGAGATTGTCCCGGAAAATGAAGCAACTCTGGAAGGTGCATCATTGGTCGGGGACCGGTTTATCGCCAACTATCTGGTCGATGCGCGCAATGAAGCGCGGGTTTTCGAGCGGGATGGCACGCAGGTCGCCACCGTCGATCTGCCGGGTATCGGCAGCACCGACGGATTTGGCGGCGAATTGGGCGATCCGGAGACCTTCTTCTCCTTCACCAGCTTTGCGACGCCCACGGCCATCTATCGCTATGACAGCGCAACCGGCGAGGTATCGCCCTTTGCGGTGCCAGAGGTTCCGTTCAATCCCGAAGACTATGTGGTTGCCCAACGCTTCTTCACCTCGCGAGATGGAACCCGGGTACCGATGTTCATCGTCCACCGCGCCGATCTCGACCATGCCGAAACGCGCCCGACACTGCTCTATGGCTATGGTGGCTTCAACATTTCCCAGACGCCGGGCTTCAATCCGGGCCGGTTGCAATGGATGGAAATGGGTGGCGTGTTCGCACTCGCGACCTTGCGGGGCGGCGGCGAATATGGCGCGGCCTGGCACGATGCGGGCCGGCTCCAGAACAAGCAGAATGTGTTCGACGATATGATTGGCGCTGGCGAGTATCTGATCGCTGAAGGGATCACCTCGGCGGACCAGCTGGCGGTGCAGGGGCGTTCCAATGGAGGGTTGCTTGTCGGGGCGGTTGTGAACCAGCGCCCGGATCTGTTTGCGGTTGGGCTGCCAGCGGTCGGCGTAATGGATATGCTGCGCTTCGATCGGTTTACGGCGGGGCGCTATTGGGTCGATGATTATGGCTATCCCAATCGCGAGCCGGACTTCCGCACGCTGCTCGCCTATTCGCCTTATCATAACATTCCCGAGACCGGCGATTTCCCTGCCATCATGGTAACGACAGCGGATACGGATGACCGGGTCGTGCCCGGGCATAGCTTCAAATATTCCGCCGCGCTTCAACATGCTGCTCTGGGTGAACGGCCCCACCTGATTCGTATCGAAACCCGGGCTGGTCACGGCTCAGGACGACCGACCAGCCAGCTGATTGCTGAATATGCGGACCTCTGGGCCTTTACCGCACGCTGGACCGATTTGGAGGTCCCGGAAACCGAATAATACAGAATATCAATGCTTTGGACGTTAATGTAAAACGCTCTTTACATTAACAAGGCCCTACAAGCGAGTTCAGTACCCGCTCACAGCCGCTCCTCTAAACCACACTCAGTTCTTCACCGAACTAAGTGCAAAAAGGAGCAGCGCGATGACTATTATCGGAAAGACTTTGATGGGGGCCACTGCCGCGACTGCGCTCGCAGTTGCAGCCCCCGCCCAGGCTCGGGACAATGACGGTATTGATACCGGCGATGTTCTGGCCGGCGTTCTCGTCCTTGGCGGGATTGCAGCCGTGGCCGCGGCCATAGATGGCAATGATGGTGACCGGTATGATCGGCGTCATACCCGCCAGAGAGATTATAACTATCGCGGTGACTATCGCCGTGGCGATTATCGCTACGGCCAGCGCCTGAGACCGCGCCAGGCTATTCGCCAGTGTCGCAGGGCCGCGCGCCAGGAGGCGTCCCGCTATGGTCGCGCTCGGGTGACGGAGATTACCGAGGTCGATCGCAGAGATGATGGATATCGGGTCCGCGGCCGGTTGCTCGTGGAAGAGGGTCGCTATGGTCGCCGCGGTTATCGGACGGCCGATTATGATCGCGGCCGGTTTAGCTGCCGGGTTCGCTACGGCCAGATCGACAGGCTGAGAGTGCGCGGGCTCAACTAGACTGAGCTAGCCACAGGATTGGGCGTGGAGCAGGCATGGGCTCCGCGCCCTTTCTTCTTTCGGGATCAGAATATTGCTTAGGCGGCGCGATCCGGCCGCATGTTGGCAGGCAGGTCATCTTCATCACCAAGCCCGAGTATTGCAAGAATCTCTTCAGGGCTGCGCATCTCGCGTTCGATCACGCTACACAGTTCCAACCCGCCAAAGCCGTTTTCAATCTCGCCGTGCGCATAAGAAATGCTCGTTTGACCTTGTACAAAGGTGGCGCGTTGCTCCTCCGATTTGGGCAGCGGGTAATGGGTCCCAAAAGCATCGCCTGCAGAGCTGCCGACGATCTTGCTCTCCTTGTCGAGCAACAAGAAGCGATCGCCCTTGCGATTATTCTGGTGGAGCATGGAATGCATGCCGATGATCGAGTCCGCGTAACGGGCCCAATCATATTCGAGATAGAGTGCACCAATCACATCGCCGCCTTCCAGACCATGCTCGCGGACACCGCAGACAAACAAGACGCAGGGTCGATCATTGCCCTGCGGGTTGAGCCAGATCTCATCACCGGACCATTGGTCGGCACTCACCGTATGGATGGCCCGTTCAAATTGTGGTTGACCCTTCAGGTTGAAGGCCATGAATGTCGGATTGTCTTCGATGCTGAGCCGGATCACGCCGTCCGTCGTCACGAGAAAGGCGTTGCTGTAATATTCTGAGAAAGCGAATTGAGCGTTTAATCGTTCGCGCGCTGCCGCTTCTTTTATCGCGTCATCCGGATCGCTCAGAAAGCTCCGAATGCACGGTTCGGTTGCGAGAATCCGAAGATCTACACTACGTGCTGAAAGGCCACTCAATGCCAGATCGTTGATCGTCTGAGCCAGGTCGGCCAAGCGGGCGCCTTCCAGCTCATCAACCAGTTCATCAACGATGCGCGCGCTTGAGGCGAGGCGGTCCATGATTGTCTGGCGAAAGTCGCTGGCTGCATTTGCGGCGCTGCTGGCCAGGGACTTTACTTCCTGAGCGACAACAGCAAATCCGCGACCCGCTTCGCCGGATCGCGCAGCCTCAATCGTCGCGTTAAGGGCAAGCATCTTGGTTTGCTGCGCGATATTATCACTGGCCGCCGCGTAACGCCCGGTTTCGTCTTCGAGCAGGTCGAGCAGGGCCTTGATCCGTCTCGGCATGGATATTCCCCATTTATCTGGGAAATAATGATAGTCTCGATACCCTAACCAAGCGTTAAGCATAATCGATGGCGCAACCGGGCGATTGGCGCGGCTGCTCCACTGGCGACGCCCCAGATGGCTGGACACTCAGCGCCCGGCTCCTTATTTGCTTGCCATGACAATCCAGCCATCCGAATCCATTCTCATCGTCGACTTTGGCAGTCAGGTGACGCAGCTGATCGCGCGCCGCGTCCGCGAGGCCGGCGTCTATTCCGAAATCGCACCGTTCAATGCGGCCGAAGAGGCGTTCAATCGCCTCAAGCCAAAGGGCATAATCCTGTCCGGCAGCCCAGCAGGTGTTCCCGAAGAGGGCAGTCCGCGCGCACCGGATATCATTTTCGAAAGCGGCCTTCCGATCCTCGGCATCTGTTACGGGCAGCAAGTGATGACTCATCAACTGGGCGGCACGGTCGAAGCCGGCGATAGCGGCGAATTTGGTCGTGCGTTTATTGAGATTTCGGACGAATGCGTGCTGTTCGACGGACTGTGGAAGACCGGCGAAACACACCAGGTCTGGATGAGCCATGGCGACAAGGTCACGCAATTTGCCGAAGGATTCCGCATTGTCGCGACAACCGAAGGCGCGCCCTTCGCGCTGATCGCCGATGATGAGCGGCGCTATTATGGCACCCAGTTTCACCCGGAGGTCGTGCACACGCCCGACGGCGCCAAGCTGCTCGCCAATTTTGTCCGCCATGTCTGCGGCTGCGCTGGCGACTGGACGATGGCTGAGTTCAAGGCCACCAAGATTGCCGAAATCCGCGAACAAGTTGGCGATGGCAAGGTGATTTGCGGCCTATCCGGCGGGGTCGATAGCGCGGTGGCCGCAGTTCTGATCCATGAGGCGATTGGTGATCAGCTCATCTGTGTTTTTGTCGATCATGGCCTGATGCGGATGGATGAGGCGGAACAGGTCGTCTCGCTCTTCAAGGGCCATTATCATATCCCGCTCGTCCATGTGAACGCGGAGACGCTGTTCCTCAACGGTCTCAAAGGCGAGACGGACCCCGAGAAGAAGCGCAAATTTATCGGCAAGACCTTCATCGACGTGTTCGAGGATGAAGCAAACAAGGCCGGCGGCGCGGACTTCCTTGCCCAGGGGACGCTCTATCCCGATGTCATCGAAAGTGTGAGCTTCACCGGCGGCCCCTCGGTCACTATCAAATCGCACCATAATGTCGGTGGATTACCGGAACGCATGAATATGCAGCTGGTCGAGCCGCTCCGCGAACTCTTCAAGGACGAAGTCCGCGCGCTCGGGCGCGAGCTCGGCCTGCCGGATGCATTTGTTGGTCGTCATCCCTTCCCGGGTCCCGGTCTTGCGATCCGTATCCCCGGCGAGGTGACCAAGGAGCGGTGTGATATCCTGCGCAAGGCGGACGCGATCTATCTCGAAGAGATCCGCAATGCCGGGTTGTACGATGCGATCTGGCAGGCCTTTGCCGTGCTGTTGCCGGTCAAGACCGTCGGCGTGATGGGCGACGGGCGAACCTATGACAGCGTTTGCGGCCTGCGCGCGGTGACCAGTACCGATGGCATGACCGCCGATGTCTATCCGTTCGACGCGAGCTTCCTGACCCGCGTCGCAACGCGCATCGTCAACGAAGTGAAGGGCATCAACCGGGTGGTTTATGATTACACGTCCAAACCGCCCGGCACGATCGAGTGGGAGTGACGCCAGCCACACGAAGCGCTGGCGATGCAGACCGCGAGGCCATCATCGCCCTCTGGCAAGTTTGCGATCTGACGCGGCCCTGGAATGACCCGGTTGCGGATTTTGATCAGGCTCTCGCAACGGCCACATCCGATATCCTCATCCTCCGCGAGGACGATGTCCTGATTGCCAGTGTGATGGTCGGTTATGATGGCCATCGGGGCTGGGTTTATTATCTCGCTGTCCATCCCGAGCATCGCCGCAAGGGCTTGGGCCGGGATATGATGGAAGCGGCCGAGATATGGTTGCGGGAGCGGAACGCGCCGAAGATCCAGCTCATGGTACGCAGCGACAACACGGACGTGATCGCTTTTTATGAGGCTTTTGGGCTGGAGCGGCAGGACGTGGTAACATTGGGGCGACGGCTGGACGGTGAAAGCCAGGCCTGAGGATCATTGGCAAGGAGCGTGTGGTGCTGGACCCATTGGGACCAAATATCTGGTTGGCGGATGGCAGCATCGTGGATTTCTATGGCTTTGCGTATCCGACCCGCATGGCGATCATCCGACTTGATACGGGAGATCTATGGATCTGGTCACCCGTCGCGTTGACGGAAGAGCTTACTACGGCCGTGAATGCACTAGGGCCGGTGAAACATCTGGTGAGCCCCAACAAGATCCACCATCTGTTTCTCTCCGAATGGCAGGCCGCCTATCCGGATGCCGAGTTGTGGGGGCCGGAATCGACTGTGAAGAAGCGTGACGATCTCGTTTTCGAAGGGAGTCTTGCTGATGATGCTCCTGCGGCCTGGCAGGGTCAGATCGACCAATATCTCTTTGCCAATTCCAAGTTCTTGGAGGAGATCGCCTTTTTCCATCGCGCCTCATCAACGGTGATATTTGCCGATCTGTCCGAGAATTTCAGCGCCGCGTTCCTCGAGAAGCACTGGTCCTGGTGGCAGCGGCCGATCGCGCGCCTCTGGAGGATTGTCGAAGGCAAGGGCTATGCGCCCCTCGAACTCCGCGCCACGTTTCGCAATCGCGAGACCGCTCGGGCAAAGCTGCACGACCTGATCGCCGCAGACCCGCGCCGGGTCGTGATGGCCCATGGCGAAATCGCCCGGGAGGATGGAGCGGACTATTTGCGTCAGGCCTTTGCCTGGCTTCTATAGGCGCGTTCGCCCTCAAGGGAGCGCCAGGGGTTGAGCGAATATGGTCGGGAGCGTAACGAACCAGCATGAAGGTCAAATATCGGGTCATCCATCAATCCAAGTCCGTATGGCAGGCGCTGGCGCGCGGCCGGTCCTGGACCGAATGGTATCTTGCCCAGCACAAGGGATTTTGGGGCTGGAAGACGCTCGGTACCTTTCCGAGCGCTGAAGAAGCTGAACAGGCCTGCGCCGATCATGCAAAGGGCGAGCTGCTCAATTGCGGCTCGCGCATCGTCGCCGAATTTGCCGAGAAGGATTAAATCACCGTGACACCGACCGCCAAGATCCTGCTTCTGGGTTCAGGAGAGCTCGGCAAGGAGTTTGTGATCTCCTGTCAGCGGCTCGGCTGCCATGTGATTGCGTGCGATAGTTACGCCGGCGCACCGGCCATGCAGGTTGCCGATGAAAGTGAGATATTCTCGATGCTGGATGGCGATGCACTGGGCGAAGTCATAGAGCGGCATCGGCCGGGTTTCATCGTGCCGGAGATCGAAGCGATTCGTACCGAAGTGCTGGCCGACTATGAATCCAGGGGCTTTAATGTCGTGCCGTCTGCCAAGGCCGCGCAGATGACAATGAATCGCGACGCCATTCGTGATCTCGCGGCACAGGACCTGAAACTGCGCACGTCGGAATACCGATATGCAGAGAGTCGGGAAGAGCTGCATGCGGCGGTTGAGGCCGTGGGCCTGCCGCTGGTTGTGAAACCCGTCATGTCATCTTCGGGTAAGGGCCAGAGCAGCGTCCGCGAAACGGCCGATATCGATGCGGCATGGGATTATGCGGCGGAGGGCATGCGCGGTGATCGCCAGCGCGTCATCGCCGAAGCCTTTGTCGATTTCGATTATGAGATCACTCTCCTGACGGTCCGGGCCAAGGATGGCGTGCACTTTTGCCCGCCAATCGGCCACCGCCAGGAGCGCGGCGATTATCGCGAAAGCTGGCAGCCGGCGGCGATGACAGACCTGGCGCTTAGCCAGGCACAGGAAATGGCGACCAAGGTCGTTGATGCCCTGGGCGGCTATGGGATTTTTGGCGTCGAATTCTTCGTCAAAGACGATGCGGTGATTTTCTCGGAACTATCACCCCGGCCGCACGATACCGGCATGGTGACCCTGGTATCGCAGGATTTGAACGAATTCGATCTGCACGCCCGGGCGATATTGGGCTTGCCGATCACCAATGTGGCGGCGCGAGGAGCCTCGGCCAGCGCGGTAATCCTGGCCGATAGCGAGGCGGAAGACTTCGCGATCACGGGTGTGGACGAGGCGCTGGGCAAGGCGGACGCCGAATGCCATATCGACGTCCGGCTGTTCGGCAAACCGGTTACGCGGCCCTGGCGACGCATGGGCGTTGCCTTGGCCCGGCTGGACGAAGGCAGTGTCGAACAAGCGCGCGACGCGGCAATGGAAGCCGCATCCTGCGTCACAATCGAATATGGAGACGAATAGATGGATCCGGTTCTCTATGGCATCCCGAATTGCGACAGCATCAAAAAGGCGCGCAAATGGCTTGAGCGCCGTGCGGTCAATTATGCCTTTCATGATTATAAAAA
Organism: Parasphingopyxis sp.; assembly: GCA_965212265.1. Lineage (GTDB taxonomy): Bacteria > Pseudomonadota > Alphaproteobacteria > Sphingomonadales > Sphingomonadaceae > Parasphingopyxis. Next base: position 13,875 of record CBDBUZ010000001.1, read on the forward strand.
GGCCGGGATAACCGAGGAAAAGCTGCGCGCTTGGTCGGGCGAGATTGGCTGGGAAGTGCTGCTCAACAAGCGTGGTACAACATTCCGTGAACTGCCTGACGAGATGAAGGCGGATGTCGACGAAGATATCGCGGTTGCACTGATGCTATCGCATCCTTCGATGATCAAACGCCCGGTGCTTGAAAGCGAAGGCCCGCTGATCGTCGGCTTTAAGGGGGGCGAATACGAAACGGCCCTCGGATTGGAGCCGGAGTGATGGTCACTGCACGCTGGAACGGCCAAGTCATTGCCCAGAGTGATGCGACGATTGTGGTGGAGAACAACCATTATTTCCCGCGCGTTGCGGTGAATGAGCATTTGCTGGCCGACAGTGAAACGACGAGCTTTTGCCCATGGAAGGGTACGGCCTCTTATTATTCGCTCACCGTCGATGGCGAGGAGAATAAGGACGCGGCCTGGTATTATCCCGATCCCAAGGAAAAAGCGGCCTCGATCAAGGATCATATTGCCTTTTGGCGCGGTGTAGAGGTCAGTTAGGCCCGCATCGGGATCGCTGGCCAAGCAGTAATTTGCGGGCTAAATAGCGGGCATGTCGACAACTTATACACTCGATACGAAGACGGATCGCGCCCATCCGACACCCAAGCCGATGAAACGGCTGACGGTGCCGGCCATTCGCGGTCGCAAGACGGACGGAAAAAGCGGCGAACCGCTTGTTATGCTGACTGCCTATACGGTCCGCACCGCGCAACTGCTTGATCCGCATTGCGATATGTTGCTCGTCGGCGACTCACTCGGACAGGTTGTCTATGGTCTCGATTCAACGATTCCGGTTAGTCTCGACATGATGATCGCCCATGGCGCGGCCGTGGTTCGTGGCAGCTACCACAGCCTGGTTGTCGTCGACATGCCATTTGGGTCCTACGAAGAAAGCCCCGAGCACGCGATCCGGTCAGCAACCCGGGTGATGAAGGAAACCGGCGCCGCCGCGATCAAGATGGAAGGCGGAGAGGCAATGGCCGAAACGGTCGCGTTCCTGTCCGCACGCGGTATTCCTGTGATGGGCCATGTTGGTCTCACACCCCAGGCGGTGAATGTTCTGGGCGGGCACAAGGTGCAGGGTCGCGATGAGGCGACGGCAGCCAAAGTGGTCGCCGATGCAAAAGCGATTGATGAGGCCGGCGCCTTTGCCCTTGTTATCGAAGGCGTCATTGAACCGATTGCTATCGAAACGACCCGCGCTGTGTCTTGCCCAACAATCGGTATCGGTGCTTCGGCCCAATGTGATGGTCAGGTGCTGGTCACCGAAGATATGCTCGGCATGTTCGATCGGGTTCCGCGTTTCGTGAAGAAGTTCGATGACATGGCCGCCCATGTCACAAAGGCCGTCGAATCCTATGCTACAGGTGTGCGCAATCGGAGCTTCCCGGAAGAAGCGCAGACCTATCAGCCTAAGAAATAGTACAACCGTGCCCATCACGCAGTCACAATCACTTTCCCTAGGCGCGGCGCGCCGCTAAGGTCCGCCGCCATAACGGTTTGGAGACGATAATTGGCGATTGCGCCGCAAGATAATTCCGCATTCATGCGCGAAGTGGACGAGGAAGTCCGCAAGGACCAAGCCCTGCAGTTCTGGGATCAGTGGGGCAAATGGATTGCCGGGCTGGTGGTGCTGGGCCTCGCCGCCTTTGGCGGGTGGCTCTATTGGTCGAACCAGCAGGTTGCCGCTGCCGAGCAAGAAACCGAACAACTCGCTCAGTTGCTCGAAGATCTGAATGAAGGAACGACGACCGACGTCGATGATTTGCTGGCACCACTAGCGGAATCACAGCGTCCGATCATTCGTGCAGAAGCATTGCTGACCCAGGCTGCACTGGCGTTGCAAGAAGGCGATCGCGAGGGTGCTGTCGAGCGTTTTTCGGCGATTGCTGCCGATGATGGACTGCCGCGCCAGTTTCGCGATCTTGCTCTGATCCGTCAGACTGCTGTCGAGTTTGATGGGCTGGAACCGCAAACTGTGATTGATCGTATGGCTAGCCTCGCTGTTCCCGGAAATCCGTGGTTCGGCAGCGCTGGCGAGTTGACAGCAATCGCCCTGATGCAACAGGGCAATGAAGAGCAAGCTGGTGCGTTGTTCGCGCAGATCGCGAATGAAGAAGATGCGCCAGAAACACTTCGGACACGTGCCGTTCAGATGGCCGGCGTATTGGGAGTGGATGCGGTACCGGACGAACCGGTCGAGATTACGGAAGAACAGGCTGCACCTGCTCAGCCATTGGCTGCAGATGCAGCGGAGGAACCAACTTCATGAAGCCTATTCTGATTCCTATCTGTGCGGCATTGCTGCTTAGCGGTTGCGGATTGTTCAGCGGTGATGGTGATGCCACACCAACTATCGGTAACCGCACGCCGATTCTGGTCTCTGAAAATGATGTCCAGATTGACCCGCAGATTGCGACCGTCCCCGTGGTTCTGCCACCGGCAACGGTGAATGCCGGTTGGGTGCAACCCGGAGGGAGCGCCAGCAAGTCGCTCGGCCATCTCGCGCTCAGCGCTACGCCGACCCAAGCCTGGTCGCGATCGATCGGTGATGCCGGTGGTTCGCGTGCGCGCCTTGCCGCATCGCCGGTTGTCGCCAATGGCCGGGTCTACACCATTGATACCGAAGCGACGGTTCGATCCTTTGACGCACAAACGGGCGCAGAAGTTTGGTCGATGCGCTTTGAAAGTGAAATCGGCAGCAACGCAGCGCTGTTTGGCGGTGGCGTCAGTGTTTCTGGTGACCGCCTCTATGTCACCAATGGGGTCGGCTATGCCGGCGCGCTGAATGCCGCAGATGGCAGTCAGATCTGGAAAGTTCGCCCGGGTGGTCCGCTGCGCGGCGCACCGACTATTGCCAATAACAATGTCTATGTACTGACCCAGGACAATCAGGTCTTCGCACTCGATCCTGCCACTGGTGAAACCCGGTGGAACGTCTCCGGGACGCTCGAAGTATCTGGCGTATTCGGTGTTGCTGCTCCGGCCTCTGCGCAAGGTACGCTGGTCGCCGGTTTCTCGTCGGGCGAGTTGATTGCCTATCGCTATGAGAATGGTCAGATCGTTTGGCAGGACGGCCTTAACCGCACGAGCATCTCGACATCCGTGTCGACCTTGTCGGATATTGATGCCAGCCCGGTGATCGATAGCGGGTTTGTCTATGCCATCGGTCAGGGTGGCCGCATGGTTGCACTGCGGTTGATCACGGGAGAGCGACTGTGGGAAGTGAATGCCGGTGGGCTTTCAACGCCATGGATCGCTGGTGACTGGATGTTTGCAGTAACCGATGATGCCCGCGTCCTTGCTATTGCGCGCACCAATGGTCGGATCCGCTGGATCAGCCAGCTGCCGCGGTTCCGTGACGAAGAAGATCGCAAGGGCCCAATTTTCTGGCGTGGGCCGGTTCTGGCTGGGGGGCAGCTGATCCTCGTCTCCACGCGTGGCCATCTTGCCTTTATCGATCCGGCAACTGGTGCTGTGAGCCGGATGGAAGAGCTGGATGAAGGCGTTGATCTGGCGCCTGTGGTTGCCAATAACACGCTCTATCTGCTCGATAACGACGGTGAGCTCAGCGCTTGGCGCTAGCTTGAGAGAAAGGCATATCGGCCATGGCGCGGCTGCCCGTTATTGCAATCATCGGCCGCCCCAATGTCGGCAAATCGACGCTGTTCAACCGGCTGGTCGGCAAGAAGCTTGCGCTTGTTGACGATCGTCCGGGCGTAACGCGCGATCGGCGAGAAGGCGATGCGCATCTCTTCGGGCTGGATTTCCGGATTATTGATACCGCCGGTTATGAGGATGAAGATCCAAAAAGCCTGCCTGGTCGGATGCGCCAACAGACCGAACGCGCGGTTGCCGACGCAGACGCCGCCCTGTTCCTGTTTGACGCGCGGGCCGGTGTAACACCGCTAGACGAAGAAATAGCGCGGTGGTTGCGAGGAACCGAAACACCGATAATCCTGGTTGGCAACAAGGCCGAAGGAAAGGCCGGAGATGCCGGGCTCTACGAGAGCTATGGTCTCGGGCTTGGCGATCCTGTGCCATTCAGTGCGGAACATGGTGAGGGTATCGCGGATTTGTTTCAGCTGCTCCAACCCCATGTCGAACGGGAAGACGAGCCTGAGAATGACGATGAGGAGGCAGAAGACGGCCCCCTGAAGCTTGCCATTGTCGGTCGTCCTAATGCCGGTAAATCTACGCTTATCAACAAGATGCTCGGTGACGATCGCCTGATTACCGGCCCGGAGGCAGGTATTACGCGCGATTCCATTACCGTGCCCTGGGAATGGAATGGCCGTGAGGTGGAACTCATCGACACGGCGGGCATGCGCAAACGAGCCAAGGTCCAGGACAAATTGGAAAAGCTGTCGGTGGCGGACGGACTTCGAGCGGTCGATTTTGCCGAGGTCGTCGTGTTGCTGCTCGATGCAACCAAGGGCCTTGAGGTGCAGGATCTGAAGATCGCGGCTCATGCGATCGACGAAGGTCGCGCGATCGTTATCGCAATCAACAAATGGGATGTTGCAGAAGACAAGAAAGAGCTGTTCGAAGGCATTGAGACTGCTCTCGGCGAAGGCCTGGCTCAGGTTCGCGGTGTACCGCTTGTGTCGATCTCGGCCATCTCCGGCAAGGGTATCGATCAACTGCTCGAAGCGGCCTTTGCCACTCGCGAGGCGTGGTCGCGCCGCGTGACGACGGGTGAACTCAATCGCTGGTTCCGCGATGCGATCGAACGCAACCCACCGCCTGCGCCAAAGGGCAAGCGGATCAAGCTGCGTTACATGACACAGGCACGGATCAGGCCGCCGAGCTTTGTGGTGTTCGGAACGCGCGTTGATCACTTGCCGATGAGCTATCAGCGCTATCTGCTGAACGGCATTCGAAAGGACCTGGGCTTTGGTGCGGTGCCCGTGCGACTAACGATGCGGGCACCGAAAAACCCTTACAAGGATGGCGGGGATGACCGCTGAGTGCGATAGCAACGAAGATGTTGATATTGACGCTCGCGGGCTGAAATGCCCGTGGCCAGCGCTGCGGCTCGCGCGCGCGATGCGCGGTACTGATCACCTGACAATCGTTGCCGATGATCCGATTGCACCGTCCGAGATTGCCGCATTGGCGACCGAAAATGGCTGGCAGATCAAGAAAGTCTCAACCCAGATTGGCGAGGGTTGGCAGATTTCCCGATAGATTTTTCAGCAGCTTGGCTCATTTGATCGCGAAAACCCCAGAATTGGCCCCAATCTGACGCTTCGGTAAACGGGTTGTTTACGCACTCTCACTACATCCGGGCTCGGAACAAGTGAAAGGGGTCACTGGTGTCGCTCCAGGAAGACAAAATGGTCGATTGGATCGAGTTTGAAGCCGTGCGCGAGCAATTGGGTGCGAATTTTGCACGCATATTGCGCTATTTCAGCGAAGACGGGATCAAGTCGGTCGAGGCAATCGAACAGGCCATGCACGAAAAAGTGACGGTCGCCCTGATCGTTCCGGCGCATACGCTCAAGGGCGAAGCGCTTCAATTTGGCGCGCGTCCGCTCAGCGCCTTGGCCGAAAAGATCGAAATGTCCGCTCGGCATCTGGTTGAGATACAACAAACGCCCGAAGAGCTGATTCCCGAGGCCGCACGGCTCCGGCCATTGTTCTTGGAGACTATGACAGTCCTAGAAAAGGCTACAAATCCGCTGGTGCAGCGCCGTCAGACGGACGATGACCAGGTTGTTGCCAACCAAACCTTCGGCCGCCTTTAGACGCAGTTCCTAACCGGCTGCCGGGTCTTCCGACTGCAGCTGGCAATAATTGTCGATGCCCATCCGCTCGATCATGTCGAACTGTTGTTCAAGCGTATCGACATGGTCCTCTTCACTCGCAAGAATGCTGGCCATCAAGTCGCGGCTGACAAAATCACGCACTTTTTCGCAATGTTCGATGCCGTCTTTGAGGAGCGGTATGGCGTCATGCTCGAGCGCGAGATCGGCCTTGAGGATTTCTTCAACAGATTCACCGATACGAAGGCGGCCCAACAGCTGGAAATTCGGCAATCCATCAAGGAATAGAATGCGTTCCGTCAATTGGTCTGCATGCTTCATCTCATCGACGGATTCGGCATATTCGAATTGGGCGAGCTTCTTGATCCCCCAATTATCGAGCATCCGGTAGTGCAGGAAATACTGGTTGATTGCCGTCAGTTCATTCTTCAGCGCCTCATTGAGGAACTCGATGACTTTTTCGTCACCCTTCATACCGGATCTCCTTGTTCAGTCCGGCGGTATATAGCGATGAATTATGCCGGGGAGAACCCCTAAAACCCTTGTTTTCTGCGGGTTTCAGATGGTTATGCTAAGCAGTCGCAGTTTCCGACTGAATGATCTCACGTGCGAACGATACGCATTGTCCGCAACGCGGCTTGCAGCCCATCTGTTCATAGGCGGAGCAGGGGGTCGACGCGCCCTTCTTTGCGGCGGCGCGCAAGTCTTTTTCCCGAATCGCGTTGCAAATACAAACAACCATGAGACTGAGATATGTCTATTGAGATTAATTCGCAATAGTAAAAGTGGCCTGGCTGTTTATTTTTTCCGGATTGGCTGGAGTTCACGGCGCGCCAGGGAGCGCCACAGCCATTCCAGCGGGCCATAGCGGAAGCGATCAAGCCAGAATTTGGACCAGAGCAGCATCAGCGCCCATATGCCGGGCACGACAATGTAGATCGCTGCGCGGCTCAGCTCGCCAAACAGTCCGAACCCATAGCCATAGAAGATCGTCGTGCAGACAATGCTTGTGCCGAGATAATTGGTGAAGGCAGCGCGCCCGGTAGCCGCCACGCGCGCCATGAGTGCACTGCCGGCCGAGGATTGCACCCAATAGAGGATGAGGGCGGCATGGGCGAGAACTACCGCAGGGTTGATCAGTGTCTGCCCGGCAAAGTCCAGTGCAAATAGGGTCACCGGTTCAAATCCGCTCCCAATGATAAGGAATGCGAGAATGGACAGGAGAGGCAATCCAATGAGGTATCCGATCTTGGCACATCGCGCATAGCGTGCGCGCTCCCACTGACCGGTAAGGAAACCGCTCTTGAGGCCGGCCATCCCGAGCAGCATCAGACCCAATGTTTCGATAGACGCCGTAAGATTGCCGACAATCGGGTCCCAGAAGGCCGGGCCAAGCCGATGGGTGAGCAGGCCCATATAGTCACCCCGATGAATAGCCATTGTTTCCGCGAGTTTGTCTGGCGGGATGGCACCGAACTGGACCGTAAACTCCTGCCATTGTGCGATCAGTTCGGCGTCCGCATCAGGCGCCAAAGCCGCTTCCCGCATCATCCAGATTGATCCCGCTACAAGGCCCAGCAGGATCGCCTGTGTGACGATCAGGATCAGTCCCAGCACGACCAGTTTGTGGGTTTCCATATTGCGGAAGAAGAAGGCGATCGAGCCGATAACCGCATAGAGCATCAATATGTCGCCAAACCAGATTGCATAGGCATGGAGAGCGCCGAACAGGAGTAGCCAGCTCATTCGCGAATAATGAGTAAGGGCAGGATTCTCATTCTTCGCTTCTGCCCGTTGAATCACCAACAGCATTGATGCACCGAACAGGACCGAGAAGAGCCCGCGCATCTTCCCGTCCGAGAAGATGAAATTGGTTGCCCATGCGGCGATATCTGGCGGTGTCGTTCCGCCATAAGCAACCGGCGTGAAATAGGCAGCCTGCGGCATCGAGAAGGCGACGATATTCATGAGGAGGATGCCCATGACCGCGATTCCGCGCACGACATCAAGACTGATGAAGCGGCTGTCCATTGGCGCTGCTGCGTCAGTCATACATACTCCCCGTTTCCGTCCTGCGCGCTAGAGCCAGCTCGAAATCGCCTCAAGCGGCTTCTTGTTGAGCGCATGAACCGGTACCGTTGCATCGTCCGCGGGTTTGCCAGCCACTACGATCATCATCGGTTTCTCATTCGCCGGGCGATCGCACACCTCGTTGAGGAATTTCATCGGATTGGGTGTGTGGGTCAGCGTGGCGAGGCCGGCATCATGGAGAGCAGCGATTAGGAAGCCGCTCGCGATACCAACGGATTCCGTCACATAGTAATTTTGTTTGTCGTCGCCCGGATTGGGGCCACCGCGCCGCTGACCGAAAATCACGATCAGCCAAGGGGCGATTTCGAGATAGGGTTTGACTTCGTCCGTGCCGAGCGGAGCCAAGGCTTCGAGCCATTCATCGCTGGCCTTGGTGTCGTAGAAACTCTTCTCTTCGGCTTCGGCTGCTTCGCGAACCGCCTTCTTTTTCTCCGGCGATGAGATGACCGCAAAATGCCAGGGTTGGTGATTGGCGCCATTGGGCGCCGAGCCAGCCGCCAGGATAGCCTGTTCGATCACTTCGCGCGGCACGGGCGCATCGCTGAATTGTCGGCAGGTGCGGCGTGTCTTGATCGCCTCGTAAAAGGCTTTGGCGCGTGCGAGCCGCTCCGGATCGGAATAACTGGGCAGCTCGGAATAGGGGACGGTGTCATGGTCTGTCATGCCGCGCGCTTTAGCCCGTTGGTTGTACGGCGCAAAGGGCCAGACTGTTGACATCAATGTCAGTAGATAGCATCAAATCGCCATGGCTACTGATCCAAATCACATGGAAATGCCGATTCCGGTCCATCCGGATCGCCCGAAACTGCGCAAGCGTCCCCGCAAGGCGCTGCACCATTTTCGCGAGTTGCTGAAGGACAAGGAAGATACCGAGCAGGTTTTCTGGATCTTCGAAGCGCTTCCGCGGCAATCCTTTCGCGATGATGCGCTGCGCTTTGGCACCAGCGAAGAAGGGCGCGCTATCTTTGCGAGCGAGCGCTATTTGCCTGACCTTCTCGATGATCATGAGCGGCTGCGCGCGATGCCGGAAGGCAGTGTGGCTCACGCCTATTGCGATTTCATGGAAGCCGAAGGGCTGACGGCTGCCGGGCTTGTCGCCGAGGGCGAGAAGATGGACAAGCCGCGCTACAATGACCTGATCCAATGGTATGGCAATCGCAATCGCGACACTCATGATCTCTTGCACGTGCTGACCGGTTATGGCCGCGATGGGCTGGGCGAACAATGTGTGCTCGCCTTCACCTATGGCCAGGATCCGTCTCTCGCGCATCTCTTCATTGCCTATGCCGGCGGCATCAACATGAAGAAGGTGACGCGAACCAAGGCCCCGATCTTCCGCGCGATCAATCAGGCCAAGCGGCACGGCAAGGCGGGCCCGCGGATCTGGGAAATGCCGATTGCCGAGCTGCTTGCCCAGCCGCTTGAAGAGGTTCGAGAACGCCTGAACATCGGAACGCCGACCTATTATCACGAGGCGCATCGCATTTTGCGGGAAGAGGGACGTGATCCCTATGACATTCTCGGCAAGAATGCGGCGCAAGAAAGCGGCGAACTCGCCCAGCCGGCTTAGCGGCAATCAATAGGCCTGCATGATGCAATCGCCGCCATCGGTGGCGAGATGCAGCAGGCAACCGGCCGCTATCGCGCGCACTTTCCAATTCGGAATGACAAGCAATGCTGCATAGGCGAGCGCTGCCCAGATGGTGTGCAACGGGTGGAAACCGATGCTGCAGCGAGTGGGATCATAGATCGGGTCGGCCAGCAGATGATCGACATCGATCAGCATCGTTGCGGCCATGATGAGTCCCGCGCGCCACCACTGCTCGCGCCAGACAATCCAAGCGACAATGAATGGCAGCACCGCATGTCCGAAGATATGCAGGGCGGGCTGAACAAGCTCGATGAAAGGAGGCATGCGTCTAAACCTCCCGAATGCCGATTACCGGCCCATCAAATCTGAAAAGAAGCTCTCATTCGCCGCACGGAGCTCATCCAGCGGAATAGCTTTGCCATTTACGACGACCGCATTGCCGCCCACCGTCCCGATCTTCTCAAATGGCACAGCATTGCGATCGAGCGGCGCATCAGCCGGATATGTCACGAGATAACGCGCTTGGGTCTCGTTGAACGCAAAGGGAGCATCCATTGCATCAAGCTCGACACCCAAATTACCGGCAAGCGCCATTTCGGCGGCTGCGACCAAAAGGCCGCCATCTGAAATGTCATGGACCGCAGTGACCGCACCTTCGCGGATCAGCCGTCGGACAATATCGCCATGGAGCTTTTCATCTTTCAGATCGACGCGCGGCGGCGGGCCGTCTTCGCGGCCGTGAACCTCGCGCAGCCAAAGCGACTGGCCGATCTCGGGATAGTTGGCGCCGATTACGGCGAGGCATTCGCCCTCGGCCTTGAACGCGACTGTCGCCATTGTGTCGATATCGTCGAGCAGCCCAACACCGCCAATTGCGGGTGTCGGCAGGACGGGTGTCGCTTTGCCGTCCGACCCTGTGGTTTCATTGTAGAGCGAGACATTACCGCTGACGATCGGCATATCGAGCACGGAGCAGGCTTCTGCCATGCCTTCAATACAGCCAACAAACTGGCCCATGATTTCGGGTTTTTCAGGATTACCGAAATTCATGCAGTCGGTCGTGGCGAGCGGCTTTGCGCCGACCGCTGTCAGGTTGCGATAGCATTCGGCGATTGCTTGCTTGCCGCCTTCCACCGGATCGGCCTTGCAATAGCGCGGCGTGCAATCGGTGCTGATCGCAAGCGCCTTGTTCGAGCCATGGACGCGGACCACGGCCGCATCGCCGCCCGGCCGCTGTATCGTATCCGCCATCACCATATGGTCATATTGCTCCCAGACCCAACGTCGCGAGGCGAGGTCCGGACAGGCCATGAGAGTGAGGAGGTCAGCACCGATATCATCGCTAGTCGGGATATCGGTTAGCGGTGGCTGGGCCGGTGTCGGCACATGCGGACGATCATAATTGGGAGCATCGGCCGCTAGCGGACCGAGCGGGATGTCGCACACGGTTTCACCCTCGAAAGTCAGCACCATGTGGCGGGTGTCGGTGACTTCGCCGATCACCGCGAAATCCAATTCCCATTTTTCGAAGATTGCGCGTGCCATATCTTCGCGGCCCGGCTGCAGGACCATCAGCATCCGCTCCTGGCTCTCGGAGAGCATCATCTCATAGGGCGTCATACCATCTTCGCGGCACGGTACTTTGTCCATGTCGAGGATGATGCCGACTTCGCCATTCGTCGCCATTTCCACAGAAGAGCTGGTCAGCCCGGCCGCGCCCATATCCTGGATCGCAACGATCGCGTCAGATGCCATCAGTTCCAGACAGGCTTCGATCAGCAATTTCTCGGTAAACGGATCGCCGACCTGCACAGTCGGCCGCTTCTCTTCACTGTCTTCGCCGAACTCCGCGCTCGCCATGGTCGCGCCATGGATGCCGTCGCGGCCGGTTTTCGAACCGACATAAACGATTGGATTGCCGACGCCCGAGGCCGCCGAATAGAAGATCTTGTCCGCGTCCGCGATACCGACCGTCATCGCGTTGACGAGGATGTTGGTGTCATAGGCCGAATGGAAGTTCACCTCGCCGCCGACAGTCGGCACGCCAACGCAATTGCCATAGCCGCCAATGCCCGCAACGACACCGGAGACCAGATGCCGCGTCTTGGGATGGTCGGGCCGCCCAAAACGCAAAGCATTCATATTTGCCACCGGCCGCGCGCCCATTGTGAAGACATCACGCAATATTCCGCCCACGCCGGTTGCTGCACCTTGATAGGGCTCGATAAAGGAGGGGTGGTTATGGCTCTCCATCTTGAAGATTGCAGCCTGCCCGTCGCCAATGTCGATGACGCCGGCATTTTCACCGGGACCACAAATCACTTGCGGGCCTTCGGTCGGCAGTTTCTTCAAATGGCGGCGCGAACTTTTATACGAGCAATGCTCGGACCACATGACCGAGAATATACCGAGCTCGACAATATTCGGTTCGCGATCGAGGGCGGCGAGAATGCGCTGATACTCTTCGTCGTTCAGGCCATGTTCGGCGACGACTTCAGGGGTGATTGCGGGCGGCGACTGGATGGCTGAATCGGACATGCGTGCGCCTTAGCGGCGTCGACGCGATCCCGCTAGAGCGCAGCGGCGTCCGGCTGGGTATCACCGGCCATAGTCGCCACTGGTTCACGGCTCCGACCAAGCCACCAGGCCGCGATCGAAGCGAGCGTGTAGGACAGCAAAGCCAGCATCGCGATGCTCGGATCGAAACTTTCTGGTGGCGGCCCAAACCAGTCAATTGCCTGGAAGACGAGCAGCAGGGCAATGAGCAGGATCAGCGGCACATTACCGCGCCCAGATCGCGCGCGAGTGCGCATAAGATACACAGCCGCAGCGCCGCCGATGACGAGCAATTCCAGCGGCATGGCGATCGCCGGATAGTTCCACAAGCCGAAGCCCAGCGTGGGCGGGCTGCCTGCCAGAGTCAGATCTGGTCGATGGACGAGAAGATCAAGCAGCCAATGACTGACCACTACCGCGCCGCCGAGCCAGGCACCGATCGCATTTTTGGTGATCGCGTAAATCAGAAGCGCGAAGGCGGCACCCCAAACCAGGCTGCCGGCCAGGCTGTGTGTATAGGGCATGTCGTATAGATCCAGCGGGTTCATCACCGTGATGCCGGGCACGATCCGCATATTCTCGATCCCGGCCAGGACGAAGCCGAAAAAGGCAAAGTCGACCAGCTGCGCACCGACAAACAAGACACCAAGATTTGGGGCTTTGGGATGGGCAGCCGCGACAAAGGCGGGAGCAAAATGGCCGATAAACATTGTCTAATTCTCCCGGCGGGGTGGTCCTCTATTGCAGACTAGTTGATCGTCAACGTCGATGGGCTGCGTTCAAGCGCATCGCTCGACGTCTGGAGTGCGATTAGCTGGCTGATCAGGCTGATGACCTGGATAGACCGATCACCGCCCGGTTCATTTGCCGCACCGACAAACCAGTTCTGGCCGCGATGGTCGACATGGACAGTGTGGTTGCGATTGGGTGCGCTCGTCGTCACATCAAAGATCAGCCGTCCGCGATCGTCGCGCAGCCCATTGCCGGAGCGCACAACTTCACCAAGATAGTAGATCACGCCTTCGACGGACCGCAGCTCGTAATTGTCAGGCGACAGGCTCGCACCGGCGCACGCACTGTTGGCGCCGGTCGTGACATGCAGAACCTGGGGCACCCGCTCGCGAATCTCGAAGCGAACTTCACCCTCGTCATCCTGGCCGATCGTTACACGATAATTGCCACCCAGATTGGACAGAACCGCATTTAGGGCAGATGCCTGGCCGGTACCGAGTGTGGCCACAGGCTGATCGCTTGCAGGGCGCGCCTGGTCCGATTCGAAGCCCAGCGCAAAGACATCGGCGCGGCGCAGCAGGGTGGAATCGTCATCTTCGCTGATCTCGCGCCGAAGGTCGTTTACATATTCGGTGCCGTTGCAGGTCACGCTTTCGATGAGGAGCGCGGCCAGCTGATGCTCGTTCCAGCCTTGCCCAAGGAAGATCGCCACCACATTGGGTTCGATCGGCCGCAAGATGCCTCCGGCAAACTGGTTGGTGTTCAAGGGCACCAACTGGAACGAGGGTGAAGAGCTGACGCTGAGCGAAGCGCCGGCACTGGCATCGATATCGTCGATGATCCCGCTAAGCCCGGCATTGGCACCGCCGCGTATCGACATATTGCCGCTGACCTGGCTGAGCGTGGAGTAATGCGTTGGCTCGCGAAAGCGCGCGCGAACGATGTTCAACAAGATCATCTCATTGCGGGTGTCAGCAATGACGCGGTTATAGTCGGTCGCGAAATCCGTCATCGGTGTTCGCAACGAAGCACAGCCCGTCAACCCAATGGCTGCCGCAACGGCCACGATGGTGCTCCATGAATATCTCATACTCTGCCCCCTCAATCATTGATGATCGTATGGTGCGGAGCTGGGTGAAGGCAAGGCTTGCAATAAAAAAGGGCCGGCAACGCTGTGCGTTGCCGACCCGGTGTTACTGTGAGGTGAAAACTGTTTAGGCGTTACAGCTCTGCACACCGCGACCCGGAGCGCCAAACTGAATGGTCGATGCGTCGCTGGCGCCAACAAGCGTATAGCCTTCGCCCGAATAGCGCGGCGGACCGGCTGGTGCTTCGGCAGCTTCGCCTTCGCCCTCTTCGCCTTCGGCAGCGGCAAGCGCTTCGTTTGCCAGGATCGTCTGGACAGCGCCCTGTTCCATGGCAACGCCAACCTGCGTGTCATTGGTGTAGAAGCTGACATAGACGACGCTGTTGTCGCCGCAGCGGAAGCTGGCTTCGCGCGTGCGCATCGGCGGCATTTCTACCGGCTCGAGCTCTTCAAGCTCTTCAGCGTCGGGATCGGCCATGCCGCCCACAACTTCAGGTTCCTGTTCGCCGCAAGCAGCGAGTGCGAAAATGGCCGCTATGGGTGCGACCGCGAGGGGGTTTAGAATCTTTTTCATAATGCTGGGGCTTCTCGCGATTGCGACATAGCTCGTCAACCGTGTTTTTCGCGATTCTTCGATCATTTTCCCACAAGATTCGACGAACTCCGTTACCCGCGGCTTTGAATTATCTCGACTTGGTTGTCCCGGCTCATGCGATCGTCATTGGGGGATCGTCGAATCGGATCGTCGTAACCGGCCGGAGGCACCAGGCCACCCAGGTCGATATCGGGGATTGTCGGACCGCGATTGACGGGACGTCCGGGCATATAACGACCAGGTACATAGGGCGGCTCGGCATTCGCGCTGCGATCACCGGGCAATCCGCCGGGATAGGTCCGGTTCGGACGCTGAGCAGTCGGTTCCTCCGTCACAGTTTCACGCGGAGCCGGTTCTTCAACAACTGGCCTTTGCGGTGCAGGTGTTCGCGGAGCAGGAGCGGCAGGACGCGGCGTTGGCGTGGCAACCGGTGCTGGGCGCGGCTCTCGAACAACCGGTGCGGTTGGCGTGGCCGTAACTTCAGGTTCCGGTTCGGTCGGCGCAGGTGGCGGCGGGCTGGATTCTTCGACCACTTCAACCGGATCATCGATTGGCTCGATGGCCGGCGCGGCGATGTCGGGATCAACATCGCCCCCCACAAATTCCTCGACCTGGGCGCGCAGCATATCGCGTTCGGCGCGCAAATCGGCAACATAGAAGGCCGCCCAGCCAGTTGCGCCGAGCGCAAAGACGGCGGCCAGCAGCTGAGCCATCAGCAACAGCCATGCGCTGCGGACGAACCGACGGACATTGGGTCCCATGGGGTGTGCAGTTTTATCGTTCATGATCGCCTCGTTGCGATTGCGGTCCGGCTAAAGCGCCAGAAGACCAGGATTGCGCCCAAACAGGCGGTGCCGAAGCCCGTCAGGGTCAGCGTTCGATACATGCCAAGCTCGATCAGGCCTTCGCCCAGGAGCAAGGTGAGAATGGCGACACCCAAGGTCAGGACCAGCATTGCAAATCCGGTCGCCGCGACTGGACCGAGGCCCTGCAGACGCTGGCCAAGCTCGGCGGGAGCTTCCCGCGTCAGCGTCGCGCCATTGCCGGCGGACGTTGCTTCGTGGCGTCCAGTTTTCTCGCCGACTTCCTGTTCGAGCTGCGACCATTCTGGTGCGGACGTATCTCCAGTCCAGCCATTAAAGGGTATCATGTTGAGGACATTAAACGGCAACGGCATCCGGCTCTCATCGAGCTTGAGCTGGATCAGTTTGTCATTGTCGAGCGCTTCGGTTGCTTCGGCGCGCACCCAAAGTGATTCTTTCGCCTGTTGCGACCAGCAAACGACGACGCTCTTTGTCGCGTCGAGCGCTTTTTCGATCTTCATGGCGTAGTTATCGCCCGCACGCAGTGCGGTATCCCACCAAAGGTCATACCCACCGTTGGTGAATCCATCCGCGATCTCGCTGACGCGCTCCCGGTTCTTTCGGGCATAAGACAAGAAAATATCAGTCATAGCTCGCTCCAATGGACGCATTCAGCGCCCGTCGTTCATGAGCTATTTCTGCGCGCTTTCCGGATTACCGGCTATGCTGCCGATCACAGCCCAGCGCGAAAGTTTTTCGGTAATCGGCATGGCCGCATAGGCCGGGCTGGAGGATGGAAGGTCGACTAGCTGATGGTGCGTTTTGGCCTTTTTGAGCCTTTTTCGGCCGATCGTGGACGCTTTCTTTCCATTAAAAGCAATGGTTTGCAGTTCCGGTAAAGACATCACGAGTGCGTTGAGGTCATTGTCTCGCGAATTACGGATCGCGCTGTCTAGGCTGCCATCGCGCTCGGCATCGGCAATGACATCCCAAAGCCCGATTGTGTGGTCGCGCAGCGCGGCTAACCGCATTTCATAGGCAAGGGGACGAAGCTCGATGCCGATTGCTGCGCCGACCAGCTCCCAAAAGCGATTCTGCGGGTGTGCGTAATATTGAGTCGCGCGCAGCGACGCTTCTCCCGGCAGGCTGCCGAGGATCAGGATCCGGCATCGCTCGTCGACGACCGGTGCAAAGGAGGACTTCCGATTCACGCAATCACCGATAGGCGGAGTGGGTCGGTTCGACCACTCTCCGGCTTTGCGCTACCCAAGCCAAGATTTCTTGCTCGTTTCGCGCCCGCTGGGGTAAACCGATCAACATGACCATCATATCTCATCCCCTTGCCTTGATCGGTAACACGCCTCTTGTCCGTCTCAATGGGCCATCAGAAGACAGTGGCTGCGAAATTCTCGGCAAATGTGAATTCGCCAATCCGGGCGGCTCGGTGAAAGACCGGCCGGCGCTCTCGATAATCGAGGAAGCCGAAGAGCAAGGCCTGTTGCAACCAGGCGGCACGATCGTTGAAGGCACAGCCGGCAACACCGGTATCGGCATTGCGCTCGTGGCCAATGCCAAGGGCTATAAATCGATCATCGTGATGCCCGACACGCAGAGCAAGGAGAAGATGGACACGTTGCGCGCGCTTGGTGCCGAGCTCGTCCTGGTGCCAGCGGCGCCGTACTCCAGCCCCTGCCATTTCGTTCATCAGTCACGCCGGATAGCCGAAGAAACCGACAATGCGCTCTGGGCCAACCAGTTTGACAATATCGCTAACCGCCGTGCCCATATCAAAACCACTGCCAAGGAAATCTGGGAACAGACGGACGGCAAAGTGGATGGATTTTCCTGCGCCGTCGGTACCGGCGGAACGCTGGCCGGTGTTAGCCTGGGTCTCAAGGAATTGTCTGAAGATGTGCAAATTGCACTCGCCGATCCGCATGGCGCCGCGCTGTATGAATATTATGCCAATGGTGAACTCAAATCGGAAGGATCTTCGGTAGCCGAAGGTATCGGACAAGGGCGCGTGACGGCTAATCTTGAAGGTGCGGCAATCGACACCCAATATCGGATATCCGATGAAGAAGGATTGGCCTGGGTGCATCGGCTTTTGTCCGAGGAGGGCCTATGCCTTGGGCTTTCATCGGGGATCAATGTTGCTGGTGCTATGGCGCTGGCGAAGGAACTTGGCCCCGGCAAGACAATCGTGACGATCCTTTGCGACAGCGGTTTGCGCTATCTTTCGACGCTGTATAATGCCGAATGGCTAGCCGAGAAGGGGTTGAGTGTACCGCCCTGGCTGGCGCAGGAGAGCAATGGTGACCGATCGGTCTGCTGACAATTTGGCTGAAGCGCGGCAGGAGCGCACCAATCGCATCCGCATCGGTGCGACCGGCCTTGCAAGCATTGTCGTAATCGTTCTGCTGGCCGCTACTTTCTCGGGCACCGCCAGCAACGAACCAGAGCTGACACCCGAGGCGATGGCCGAGCAGATTCAACCGGATAGCAATCTCGGCACCGATGAAGAGATGCCCCAAGAGCCGTTGGCGGAGCTCGGCGTTGCGCCGGGAACGGGTCCAGTCGAAGATGCCGACACGGAGTTAGACCCGGAAATCGTTACCGAAGACGCAACTGACGACAGCTGATTTTTTGCGACTCGGGCCCTGTGTAGAGCGCCGACTTCTTAACGACTCGCGCCATCCCAAAGCATAATTCCGCGTAAACCGGCTTTTTCCGTCCCTTTCAGAATCATTTGGCCACACCGCCACCGCCAAAAACAAAAGCGGAACAGTGGGACTTTTGTGCGGCTTTTCTGGCACGCTCACCTCACGAGTGGTATGAATTCCCATAAAATACCCATGAAATGGTATTGATACCCACCGTTAACCTTGTTACGCAAATCGCCCTGTAGAGGGGCAGGGCGTTCCCGACATCGAAGTTTGACGTTGAATTTCCATGATTCAGCGAACGGGATCGTTTTGCGCCGGGGGAGAGGATCGGCGTGGAATTTTCAATTCCTTTTGGCGGACAAGCGCTAAATGCTGTTGACGGGAAGGGCCGTGTGTCCCTGCCTGCCGACTTGCGCGCTACCGTCGATCGCCGCGCCGCCCAGGCCCTCGCTGCCAATATGCCGGTCGACGACAAACTACTCTATATCGCCGAAGACGAAGAGCTGCCCTGCC
The DNA here is from genome assembly GCA_965212265.1 of Parasphingopyxis sp. Lineage (GTDB taxonomy): Bacteria > Pseudomonadota > Alphaproteobacteria > Sphingomonadales > Sphingomonadaceae > Parasphingopyxis. The sequence goes on from CBDBUZ010000001.1 coordinate 32,316, forward strand.
TCACGGGCTTCGACGAGACCGAGTATTTTGCGTTGGCTGGCGAATTGCGCGAGCAGCGATCGCGCGAAACGAGCGGCGGCGGACGCAAGAGCCTGATCCGGCGCGATGGCGGCGGGACGGAAACTTTCGCACCGCTCCAGCGGGTGGTGTTCGACAAGGCGGGCCGAATGGTCATGTCGAGCTTGCTACGCGAAATTGGCGGGATCGAGGATTTCGCCTTCTTCACCGGCAACGGACCCTATTTCGATATCTGGTCACCGGCGCGGGCCCATTCGCATTACGCAGCAATGGGCGACAAGCGTTTGCTCCGTGTGCTCGAACATCTGTGCCGTGAAAAGGGGGTGGCGCTATGAACGCTGCAACCGATCCGCGCCACGATCCTGTACTTCTCGATGAAGTGATCACCGCGCTCGATATCGCGGAAGACGAGATTCATGTTGATGCGACCTTTGGTGCTGGTGGCTATTCACGCGCGATGCTGGCGAACGGTGCGACGGTCTATGCTTTTGACCGGGATCCCGACGCTATTGCCGAGGGCCAGGAGATGGTCGCCGCAAGCGATGGCAAGCTACACCTTGTCCCGCACCGCTTCTCCGAGATGCACGAAGCGCTGAGCGAACACGGCGTCGATCAGGTTGACGGCGTGGCGATGGATATCGGCGTATCCTCGATGCAGTTGGATCGTGCAGAGCGGGGCTTCTCCTTCCAGGCGGACGGACCGCTCGACATGCGGATGGAGCAGGATGGCGAAAGTGCCGCCGATTTCGTCAACACTGCCGACGAAGGCATGATCGCCGACACTATCTATGCCTATGGCGAGGAGCATCGCTCGCGCCGGATTGCGCGTGCCATTGTCGCCGCCCGCCCAATCGAAACGACTGGTGAGCTGGCTTCCGTTGTTCGCAAAGCGGTGGGCCATCGCCCCGGCGCGCCCAAGGATCCGGCGACGCGGACGTTCCAGGCCATTCGTATCCACCTCAATCGAGAGCTTGACGAATTGCGCGATGGCCTTGCGGCGGCTGAAGCCGTGCTTGCGCCGGGCGGACGGCTCGCTGTTGTTACCTTTCACAGCCTTGAAGACCGCATCGTTAAACAGTTTCTGCGTGAACGCAGCGGCCGGACACCGGGCGGATCACGCCACCTGCCTGAGGCTGCGGCCGATGGTCCTTCGCCCAGTTTTGACAAGCCCGCAAAGCCAATGCGGGCCAGCACGGAAGAGCTTGATCGCAATCCGCGATCGCGCTCGGCCACGCTGAGAAGCGCGCGCCGCAGCAGCGCGCCGCCCTGGCCAATGCAGAAAAGGGGTGCCGCATGACGATCACTCGCAAATTCCGATCCGTGACATGGGCAGCGGCGGTCGCCTCGGCGGCGCTCAGCTGTTACCTGATCTCGCATCGCGTAGCCGCCGAGCGCACCGCGCTGGCGGGGGTCGAGCGCGACATCCAACAGGCACGCGACGATATCCTCTCGCTCAACACCGAATTCCAGACGCGTAGCCGGATGAGCCAGATAGAAATGTGGAACCGGCGCGATTTCGTGCTCGAGGTGCCCGGTGCCAGCCAGTTCGTTCACGGCGAGATCGCATTGGCTGGTTTGCTGGATCGCCCGGTTGCGGACGATCCGGTCCGCCAGGCCTCGGCGGCTGATGAGCCGACGCGCGAAGACCTGCCTGAGGATGAAATTTTTGAGGCGCCCGAGCTCGATGCAGCTGACATTCCGCGCATCCAGCAGGCTGCCTATCTTGTGCCGGAAGATATTGCCGACCGCGCTCGCGGTGAACGTATCGCGTTCCTTGATGATCAGTTGCGTGGAGCAATAGCTGGCGAAGCCGCCCGTGAAGAAGGCGAGGAGGCCAGCGCAGATCAATGAACCGGCCCGTCGCCAAACCGGCTGAAGTGCGCAAGGTTAGCCTGCGGCGGCAAATGCAGCCGGTCGTCCAACAGCGGCTGATGGTCGTCATGCTGTTGCTGCTGTTTGGTGTAATGGCGGTGACGGTCCGCATTGGCTGGCTGACCATGATGACCGGCGGCGAAGCTTATGCCGCCAGCACCAATCCCAATATTCCGCCGCGCGCCGATATCGTCGATCGCAACGGCGTGACCCTGGCCCGGACGATCGACGCCTGGTCAATCGCAGTCCATCCCGATCGCATCATCAGTGATCCCGAAGAGCTTGCGGCAAATCTCCATGACCTGATGCCGGAACGCAGTGCTGCCGAATATTCCGAGATCCTCACCTCCGAACGCAGCTTTTCCTATCTGCGCCGCCGCGCGTTGCCCGAGCTTGTGGCGCAGGTAAATGCGCTTGGCGAACCCGCGATGGAGTATCTGCGCGAGCCGGAGCGCCTCTATCCGCAGACCAATTTGGCAGCCCATGTCTTGGGTTGGGTCAATCTTGATGGCGAGGGCGTTACCGGCATGGAAGCCGTGCTCGAAGATCGCCTCATGGATCCCGCGCAGCGGACCGAACCGGTTGCCCTATCGATTGACAGCCGCGTTCAGGCAGCGGTGCAGATTGAGCTGGCGACGGCGATGCGCCGGTTCAACGCAATCGGAGCCGCCGGTATCGTGCTCGATGCCAACACCGGTGAGCTTCTGGCGCTGACATCCTTGCCCAATTTCAATCCCAATGCCGCCAACCAGTCTAGTGATCGCGCGCGCTTCAACCAGGCGACGATGGGTTTTTACGAGCTCGGTTCGACCTTCAAGCCGATCACCATGGCGGCGGCGATTGAAGAGGGTGTCGTCACTGATATCTCCCGGCGATACAATGCAGAGGAACCGCTCGAAGTGGGGCGGTTCACCATTAGCGACGATCATCCCCAGCGTCGCTATCTCAACGTCCCCGAAACGCTGGTCCATAGCTCAAACATTGTGACCGCCCGGATTGCCGATGAGCTGGGCGCCGAACGCATGCAGGCGGTGTTCCGCGACTTACATTTTGACGATCCCGTCGAGTTTGAACTGCCCGTCCGCGGTCGCCCGATCTGGCCGGACTATTGGGCGCGCACGACAATCATGACGGCCGGTTATGGCCATGGCATTGCCGTTACACCGCTCCATCTCGCCAATAGCTATGCGGCCTTGGTCAATGGCGGCATCTATCGACCGCTAACCTTGATGCGCCTCGCGCCGAACGAGGTCCCTGAAGGCGAGCGCGTGTTCAGCGAGGCCACAAGCGATCAGATGCGCGGACTGCTGCGTCTCATTGTGCAGGAAGGCACCGGACGTAACGCCGACGCCGAGGGCTATCGGGTCGGCGGCAAGACGGGCACAGCCGAAAAAGCGGGCGGTGGGGGCTATCGCCGCAATGCGCTCGTTACGACTTTTGCTGCGGCCTTCCCGATGGATGATCCCCAATATGTGGTCGTCGTGATGCTCGACGAACCGCGCGGCGATGCGGGTACGGGCGGTGCGTCGTCGGCTGGCTGGACGGCTGCTCCGGTTGTTCGCCGCGTCGTTTCCAGGATTGGTCCGCTGCTCGGCGTCATTCCGAGTGAAACCCGCGACATTGATACGCGCCGCCTACAGGCCATGCTCTGGCGGCCGCCATCGGAGCGGTCATGAAGCTCGGCGGCTTGCTTGGATCAGAGGCTGATGAGGGCCCAACTGTAACCGGATTTGCCATCGATCATCGCAAGGTCGCGCCAGGCACGATCTTCGGCGCGTTTCGCGGTGCGCAATTCAACGGTGAAGATTTCATTCCGGCGGCCATCGAAGCCGGCGCGATTGCAATCGTCTCTCGCCCTGAAGCGCAGGTTGATGGCGTGCCCCGGATCTCCGACGAAGAACCGCGCCGCGCCTTTGCGCAGCTCGCGGCCAAATTTTTCGCGCCCTTCCCCGAAATCAGTATCGCGGTGACCGGTACGAACGGAAAGACATCCACCGTCGAGCTCACCCGCCAGCTCTGGCGAATGGACGGGCACAACGCCGCATCAATTGGAACGCTCGGCGTGACGACCGCGGATGACCAAACCAAGACCGGACTGACGACGCCCGATATCGTAACCTTCCTCTCCAATGCGGCCGGGCTGAAGCGCGAAGGTGTTTCCCATTTGGCGTTCGAGGCATCGAGCCATGGCCTGACCCAGTATCGCACCGAGGGGCTCCCGGTTGGCGCGGCGGCCTTCACCAATTTGAGCCGCGATCATCTCGATTATCATGGAACGATGGAAGCTTATCTGACGGCGAAGCTGCGGTTGTTTACCGAAGTTGTCGACAAGGATGGCACGGCAATCGTCTGGGCCGATGACCCGGCGAGCGAAAAAGTGGTTGCCGCCATTGAAGGGCGCGGCGTCCGCGGCATGTCGGTTGGCAAAAAGGGCGAAGCCATCCGGTTGATCGATCGGACGCCGACGCAGATGGGCCAAACCCTGGAAGTTGAAGCGGACGGAAAGCGCTTCACCGTCAATTTACCGCTGATCGGTGCCTACCAAGCGAATAATGCCTTGGTCGCTGCGGGTCTTGTCTGGGCGACGGGTGGCGATCTTGAATCCGCGCTGAGCAATCTGTCTCGTGTCCAACCCGTGCGGGGTCGCCTGGAGCGGGCGGTTATCACCAAGAGCGGCGCGCCTGTTTATGTCGATTATGCGCATACGCCGGACGCACTTGAAGCAGCGATTGATGCGCTGCGCTGGCATGCCAAAGGCCGGTTGATCACGGTGTTTGGGGCTGGCGGCGATCGCGATGCGGGCAAGCGGCCCCTTATGGGTCAGGTTGCGGCCAAACTCTCTGATCATGTGATTGTGACAGACGATAATCCGCGCTCGGAAGACCCGACCGAAATTCGCACAGCGATAATGGCCGGTGCCAATGGCGCGACCGAGGTTGGCGGGCGGCGTGAGGCAATCGCTGCTGCCATCGCCGAGGCCGGTTCCGACGATATCGTTTTGCTGGCCGGCAAGGGTCATGAGCAGGGCCAGGAAATAGGCGATCGTATTTTGCCGTTCGACGATGTTTCCGTGGCCCGGGAGTGTGCGGCATGAGCGCGCTATGGACCTCAGATGCAATCGCCCAGGCGGTGGGCGGCGAAGCGCATGGCGATTTCGCGGTGAACGGCGTGGCTTTTGACAGCCGCGAAGTCGGTACCGGCGATCTCTTCATCGCGCTGAACGGCGAAGAAACCAACGGGCATCGGTTTGTCGACGGCGCGTTTGGGAACGGCGCGAGCGGCGCGATTGTCAGCGAAGACTGCGCGCATCCACATGTTCGCGTGGCAGATACAACCGCCGCTCTGGATGCGCTTGGAATGGGCGGACGGGCGCGGACCGATGCGAAAATCTTTGGCGTGACCGGATCGGTCGGGAAGACCGGTACCAAGGAAGCCTTGTTTGCTGCGCTTGACCGCGCAGCTCCAGGCCGGGCTCATCGCTCCGTTAAAAGCTACAACAATCACACAGGCGTGCCGCTCAGCCTTGCACGGATGCCAGCCAATAGCCGTTATGGCGTGTTCGAGATGGGCATGAACCATGCCGGTGAGCTCGCAGCCCTGACCAAATTGGTCCGCCCGCATGTCGCCTTGATCACGGCAATAGCGCCTGCCCATATCGAATTTTTTGACGGCATCGAGGGCATTGCGGATGCCAAGGGTGAGATCTTCCAGGGCCTGGAACCCGGCGGCACCGCGCTCATTCCCTTTGACAGCCCGCATCGCGATCGCTTGATCGGTTGGGCGGAGCCTTATGCTGGCACGATCTGGACATTTGGGCGCGGTGAAGGCGCAGATATCCGCGCGGTTGAAGTGTCGCGCGAGATTACCGGGACGATCGTCAGCGCAGTCCTGCCGAGTGGCGAGCTGACCTATACGATTGGACTGCCAGGCGATCATTGGGTGTCCAACTCGCTTGCCGTGATCGGAGCCGTCGAAGCCGTTGGCGGCGATCTGGCCGTGGCCGGATTGGCGCTTGCCGAACTCGCCGGCTTGCCCGGCCGCGGTGCACGAACTGCCATCCCGACCGAAGATGGCGAAGCGCTGCTGATCGATGAGAGTTACAACGCCAATCCGGTCTCCATGAAAGCCGCGCTGAAAACCCTGGCCGAGGAACCCGTTGACCGCCGCATCGTTGTGTTGGGAGCGATGGGTGAACTGGGCGCCGATACAGACAGCTATCATGCCGGTCTTGCTGATCCGATCCTGGATGCCGGGATCGAGATGGCGGTGCTGGTCGGTGAGCCGATGAAAGTGTTGGCGACGGCGCTTGGCAACAAGATCGACATCGTCCATGTGGCCGACGCCGCGACGGCGCTCGAGAGTCTTGAGGGGAAGATTCGCACGGGTGACGCGCTGCTCATCAAGGGGAGCAATTATATTGGACTGGCCCGTCTCGTTGAGGCGCTGGCCAGCGGAAAGACGCTATGTTCGACCTAATTGCCAGCTATTTCAACTATGAAGGTCCATTCAACCTGTTCCGCTATCTGAGCTTTCGGGCTGGCGGTGCTACGGCGACGGCCTTGCTTATCGGCCTGTTGATCGGCCCACGCTTTATCGGCTGGCTCCGTATCAAGCAGGGCAAGGGTCAACCGATCCGCGAAGATGGCCCGATCACGCATCTCAAAAAAGCCGGAACGCCAACCATGGGCGGGCTGATGATCCTTGCGTCGCTGACTATCTCGCTCCTGCTCTGGATGGATCTGTCGAACCGGTTGGTCTGGGCCGCGTTGTTCGTGACGCTGGGCTTTGGCTTGATTGGCTTCCTTGATGATTATGACAAGGTCACCAAACGCCACCATGCCGGGATATCGGGCAAAGTCCGGTTGCTCGCGGAGTTTGTCGTCGCCGGGATCGCCTGTTGGGTCATCCTCGGCGAAGTCGGCACCAATTTGTACCTGCCGTTCGTCAACGGACCGGTCGCCGATATCGGTTATGCCTATTATGTCTTTGCGATGCTGGTGATCGTGTTCACCGGCAATGCGGTGAACCTCACCGACGGGCTGGACGGGTTGGCGACCATGCCGGTGATCATCGCCTCGGTCGCCTTCATGATGATCATCTATCTGGTCGGCCGCGAAGATTATGCGACCTATCTCGGCATCGCGCACGTGCCCGGCGCAGGGGACCTAGCCATTATATGTGCATCGATAGTCGGGGCGGGGCTCGCCTTTCTCTGGTTCAACGCACCACCGGCAGCGGTGTTTATGGGCGATACCGGAAGTCTTGCACTGGGCGGCGCGCTTGGCGCGATCGCCGTCACCGCGCATCATGAAGTCGTACTGGGCATCGTTGGCGGGCTCTTTTTCCTCGAAGCGGCCTCGGTCATGATCCAGGTCTTCTTCTTCAAACGCACCGGTAAACGCGTCTTCAAGATGGCGCCGATCCACCATCATTTCGAACAGATGGGCTGGTCGGAACCAACCGTTGTCATCCGCTTCTGGATCATTTCCTTTGTGCTGGCACTTGCCGGCTTATCGACGTTGAAGCTCAGATGAAGCCAGCGCGCGCCTTTGCCGGAAAACGCTATGTCGTGCTTGGACTGGCCCGGACCGGGCTGTCGGTCGTTGACTATCTTTGGCAGTCGAGCGCGAGCGTGACGGCCTGGGATGATCGCGAAGAAGCGCGTGCATTGGTGCAGGACAAGGCGACGCTGGCCGACCCGTTGGAACTCGATCTCAGCAAATATGATGCCGTCGTCGTCTCCCCGGGCGTACCGATCAACACCCATCCCATTGCAGAGAAAGCGCGCGCTGCCGGTACACTGTTGATCGGCGATATCGAATTATTTGCCCAGGCACGGCCCGAACTGCCGCCGCATAAAGTGGTCGGGATCACCGGGACCAACGGCAAATCGACGACGACGGCGCTGATCCATCATATCGTCAAGACAGCCGGCATGCCGACGCTGCTTGGCGGCAATATCGGCAAGCCGATCCTTGGCGAACATGAATTGGAAGAGGGCGGCATCTATGTGCTCGAGCTCTCGTCTTTCCAGATCGATCTCACGCAAAGCCTGGATTGCGATGTCGCAATACTGTTGAACATCACGCCCGATCACCTCGACCGCTATGAGAATTTCGATGCCTATGCTGCTGCCAAGGCTCGGCTGTTCGAAATGCAGTCGGACAGCAATTCGAGCATCATTGCGATTGATGATGATCCGAGCCGCGCCATTGCCGGCGAGACAGGCGGTGTTGTCATCCAGATTTCAGCAGGTGGCTGTATGGACCAGTCGAACTGGCCGGCGCTTCAAGGTCCGCATAACGCCCAGAATGCGATCGCAGCGATGAGCGCGGCGCGGCGTCTCGGCATCAGCGAAGAGGCCATCGAAGAGGGGCTTCGCAGCTTCACCGGCCTCCCACATCGCATGGAACGCGTCGCCGAACGCGATGGCGTTCTGTTCGTCAATGACAGCAAGGCCACCAACCCAACATCGACCGCCCCGGCACTCGCCGCATATCCGGCCATTCACTGGATCTTGGGCGGACGGGCAAAGTCGGATGATCTCGACGCGTGCGAGCCCTATTTCGGGCATGTCCGCGCGGCCTATACTGTCGGTGAAACGGCCGGCATGTTTGAAAAACTGCTCGCGCCCTGGATGCCGGCGCGCAATTGCGAAACCATCCGCAAAGCGGTCCGTATTGCCGCCGAAGCCGCCAAACCCGGCGAGACGGTGTTGCTGTCGCCGGCCTGCGCGTCATTCGATCAATATGGCGATTTTGAAGAACGCGGCGACGATTTCCGTGCCGCAGTCGGGAGCCTGTGATGAACATGGAAACCACGATTGCGAAGACTGCGACGACGGCAAAAGGGCGCCGTGCATTCGGCGACTATCTTGGTCGGTCCCATAAAGGTCCGCTCGGCGAGTGGTTCTGGGAGATTGATCGTGTCCTGCTATTGCTGGTGACGATCCTTATTTCGATCGGATTGATTGGCGTCGCCGCTGCATCGCCAGCCGCGGCCGAGCGCTATTCGGGTGAGAGCCTGCAATTTCCGCAGCTCTATTATTTCTATCGCCAGCTGATCTGGCTCGGCGCGGGCATTCCGCTGATGCTGGTGATCTCGACCATGCCGAAGGAGCTGGCAAAGCGCTTCGCGCTGGCTGGCGCGGTCTGCTTCTTCATTCTGCTGCTGCTCGTGCCCTTCCTTGGCAATGAAGTGAACGGTGCGCGGCGCTGGATCGGTTATGGCGTTGCAACACTCCAGCCGTCCGAATTTCTGAAGCCCTTCTTCATCGTCGCGACGGCGTGGCTTCTTTCGCTTCGTTTTACCCAAGATCCGACATTGCCGGTGGTCTGGGCGACGGCCATTTTGACCGGTGTGATCGCGCTGTTGCTGATGCGTCAGCCGGACTTTGGCCAAACCGTGATCTTCGGCAGCGTCTGGATTGTGATGCTGATGATTTCCGGGGTATCGCCAAAGCTCCTGGGTGGACTCTCGGCGCTGGCGGTTGCCGGGCTTGGCGCGGCCTATTTCTTCTATCCGGTGGCCACGACGCGGATCAACAATTTCCTCTTTGCCGAAGGCGATAGCTACCAGGTCGATAACGCCATGCGCACGCTGACCAATGGCGGGATCTTTGGTACCGGCCCCGGCGATGGCGAAATGAAATATCGCCTGCCTGAACCACATACCGACTATATCTTCTCGGTCATCGGCGAAGAATTTGGCCTGGTCGCCTGCCTTGCCATTGCGCTCATCTTTGGCGCGATCGTCGTGCGGGTGTTCGTCAAGCTGATCGACGAAGAGAATATCTTCTACCTGCTCGCCTCGGCGGGGCTCGCCACGCAGTTTGCGATTCAGGCGCTCATTAACATGGCAGTAAATCTAGATATGGCACCATCCAAAGGTATGACCCTACCTTTCATTTCCTATGGTGGATCCTCGCTCATTGCGCTGTCCATCGGCTTTGGCCTGTTGCTCGCCTTTACCCGGCGAAACCCCCACCTTCCGGCGCTGGACAGGCGGCTTTAGATGGGCGCGCGTCACTTCGTCCTCGCCGCTGGCGGCACCGGGGGTCACATCATCCCGGCGTTTGCACTCGCGACCGAGCTCAAGAAGCGCGGCCATTATGTCGCGCTCGTTACCGATGAACGCGGGGCGGCGATCCCGGGGACGTTCGAAGGCGATGAGAAGCATATCCTGCCATCGGGCCGGGTAACGAAAAATCCGGTGGGCTGGGTTGGTGCGGCCAAGAATATCTGGAACGGCCGAGCGATGGCACGGCGGCTGTATGAAAGCTTCAATCCCGAGGCGGTGATTGGCTTTGGCGGCTATCCGGCTTTGCCCGCCCTGCTGGCTGCCCTGAAGGACAGGATTCCCTGCGCCATCCACGAGCAAAACGCCGTGCTTGGGCGCGTCAATCGCCTATTGGCGGGCCGCGTCGATGCGATTGCGACCGCCTATCTCGAAGTCGGTCGGCTCAAGGAAAAGCATATCGGCAAGACGCACCTTGTCGGCAATCCCGTGCGCGAAGAAGTGGCCGTCCTTCGCTCCCAACCCTTCCCGGCGCTGAGCGAAGACGGAATCTTCCGCGTTCTTGTTACCGGCGGCAGTCAGGGTGCGAACATTCTTTCCCAAGTCGTGCCGGATGGTTTGGCACTGTTGCCGTTATCCTTCCGTCGCCGGATGCAAGTCACTCAACAATGCCGCGAAGAAGATATTGAACGGGTTCGCGATCGCTACGCCGATCTCGCCATCCCCGCCGATCTCGCCACCTATCTGCCGGACCTGCCCGAGCGGCTGGGCTGGGCGCATATCGTAATCGCCCGGGCCGGCGCATCGACAATTGCCGAACTGACTACCGCCGGTCGACCCGCCATCCTCATCCCGCTGCCGATTGCCACCGACGATCATCAGACCGCCAATGCGCGCGAAATGGAAGCGGGCGGCGGCGCGCGCGTGATCAAGCAGCAATATTTCACGCCTGCTGAGCTTGCCAAACAGATGCAGAAGCTCGGTCTTGAGCCCGAGGCGCTGATGAATGCTGCCGGCCGCGCTCGCAATGCCGGCTATCCCAACGCGACCAGCGACCTGGCCGATCTGATGGAACGCCTGGGGCAAGGGTTTGGCGGTGAAGCCATGCCGGTTGGTTCGGAGGCGCCCGCGCGCCCAGCCATGGGAGCCGCATCGTGAAAGGTTTCGGCACCGATATCGGCACGATCCATTTCATCGGCATAGGCGGGATTGGCATGTCGGGGATTGCCCGCGTGATGCATAATCTCGGCTATACCGTGCAGGGTTCGGACATTGCGGAGGGTCCGGCTGTCGAAGCGCTGCGCGAACGCGGCATGACGGTATTCGTCGGCCATGATCCCAAAAATGTGAGCGATGCAGCAGTCGTCGTCACCTCGACCGCCATTCAGCGCGGTAATCCCGAGGTGGAAGCCGCACTCGACCAGCGGATCCCGGTCGTTCGCCGTGCTGAGATGCTCGCCGAACTGATGCGGCTCAAAGCCACGGTTGCTGTTGCTGGCACCCATGGGAAGACGACGACGACATCGCTCGTCGCGGCGATGCTCGATGCAGGTGGCCTCGATCCAACGGTTATCAATGGTGGCGTGATCAACGCCTATGGCGCGAATGCGCGTCTTGGCGAAGGCGATTGGATGGTCATCGAAGCCGATGAAAGCGATGGCAGTTTTCTAAAGCTCGATGGCACGATCGCCGTGGTGACCAATATCGATCCCGAACATCTCGATCACTATGGCAGCTTCGACAAGGTCAAAGACGCCTTTATCGAGTTTGTCGAAAACGTACCCTTCTATGGCGTTGCGCTGCTCTGCCTTGATCATCCCGAGGTGCAGGCGATTATCCCGCGGGTCCGCGACCGGCGTATCGTTACCTATGGCTTTGGTACCCAGGCTGATATTCGCGCGGAGAATATCGAGGCGAAGAATGGCAGCAACCGGTTTGACGTGGTGGTGCGGGACCGGGATGGCGAAACGCGGCAGATCAGTGGCGTCGAACTGCCGATGGCCGGCAAACATAATGTGCAAAATGCGCTAGCCGCGATCGGCGCGGCGATTGAGCTCGGCATTCCCGACGATGTGATTGCCAATGGATTTGCGGAATTTGGCGGAGTGAAGCGCCGCTTCACCAAGGTTGGCGAAGTCGATGGCGTGACGATCATCGACGATTATGGCCATCACCCGGTTGAAATCCGAGCGGCTCTGGCGGCTGCACGTGAAGGCAGCACGGGCCGGGTATTTGCCGTGATCCAGCCGCATCGGTTTACGCGCTTGCGAGATTTGCTCGAGGAATTTGAGACCGCCTGCAACGATGCCGACAGCGTTTACGTCACGCCGGTCTATGCCGCCGGGGAAGACCCGATTGACGGCATTTCGGGCGAAAGCTTGGTCAATGGCCTGAAGGAGCGCGGCCATCGCGCGGCCCATAATGTTGGCGATGAAGATGCGCTCGCCACAGCTCTAAATGCCGAGATCAAATCCGGCGACATGATCATCTGCCTTGGCGCGGGAGACATTACGCGCTGGGCCGCACGGTTACCCGACAGACTATCGGAGATGCGCACATGAATATGGGCGATACATTGACCGGACTCCCGCCGCTCGAAGGATCGGTCAAGCGCGGCGGCAGCCTTAGTGATTTCACGTGGTTCCGTTGCGGCGGTCCGGCGGAGTGGCTCGTTAAACCGAGCGATGTTGAGGATCTCTCTCAATTTCTCAGCCAGCTCGATCCGGCGATACCGGTGCTGCCTGTCGGGGTTGGCTCCAATCTAATCGTTCGCGATGGCGGTGTGCGCGGTGTTGTGGTCCGCTTACCGAAAAGCTTTGCCGAGATTTCGATAGAAGCCGATAACCGTGTTCGCGCTGGCGGATCGGCTATGGGCATCACGGTCGCCAGCAAGGCGCGGGATGCAAGCGTCGCTGGACTTGAATTTCTCCGCGGTATTCCGGGTACGAGCGGTGGCGCCGTGCGCATGAATGCGGGCGCCTATGGCCGCGAAGTCAAAGACATATTGGTTGAGGCGACCTTGGTGATGCGCGACGGTACAGTCGAAACCTGGCCGCTCGACCGGTTCGAATATCAATATCGCAAGAGCGCGGTGCCAACAGGCGCGGTTGTAGTCGACGCCGTATTCCAAGGGGAGGCCGGCGATCCAAACGAGATCGGTGCCGAGATGGACCGGATCGCTGCCGAGCGCGAAGCGTCTCAGCCGCTACGCTCGCGTACCGGCGGATCCACCTTCAAGAACCCGCCGGGCCACAAAGCCTGGCAGCTGATCGACGAAGCGGGATGCCGCGGCCTGACGATCGGCGGCGCGCAGGTGTCTGAGAAGCACACGAATTTCCTACTCAATATCGGTAATGCAACCGCTGCAGATATCGAAGCGCTGGGCGATGAAGTGCGGCGTCGCGTCTTCGATCATTGCGGCATCGAGCTGGAATGGGAAATCCGCAGAGTGGGGGACGCTGAATGACGCAATCCCTCAATATTGCGGTGTTGATGGGCGGCTGGTCAGCCGAGCGAGAGGTCTCGCTGATGAGCGGCGAGGATGTTGCCAAAGCTCTGGAAAGCCTCGGTCATACAGTCACGCGGGTCGACATGGATCGCAATGTGGCTTCAGTGCTTGAGGGAATCCGTCCCGATATCGTGTTTAACGCCTTGCATGGCACACCCGGTGAGGATGGTTCTGTTCAGGGCATGCTCGATCTGATGCAAATTCCCTATACCCATTCGGGCATGGCAACGTCGGTGGTTGCGATCGACAAGGTGCTGACCAAGCAGGTTTTGATGCCGCATGGCATTCCGATGCCGGGCGGGTTGATTGTTGAGAGCGAAAACCTGTTTTCGGCCGATCCGATGCCTCGGCCCTATGTATTGAAGCCGGTCAACGAAGGGTCTTCGGTCGGTGTCGCGATTATCACTGAGGACGGCAATCACGGATCCCCGATTGGCCGCGAGACACCCGGCCCCTGGCAGGATTTCGATGCCTTGCTGGCCGAACCGTTCATTCGCGGCCGCGAGCTTACTACCGCTGTCATCGGCGACGAGGCACTTGGCGTGACCGAGCTCGTGCCCAAGAGCGGCTTCTACGATTATGACGCGAAATATACCGAAGGCATGACCGACCATGTCTGCCCTGCCGACGTTCCGGACGACATTGCCGCGCTGTGCAAGAGCATCGCACTCAAGGCCCATCGCCTGCTCGGCTGCAAGGGAACCAGCCGTTCCGATTATCGCTGGGATGATAACCGCGGCGCCGAAGGATTGTACCTGCTCGAAGTGAATACGCAGCCCGGCATGACGCCGCTCAGCCTCGTTCCCGAACAGGCCAAACAAATTGGCATGAGTTATCCCGATCTCGTGCAGCGAATAGTGGAGGAAGCGCTATGAGCCAGACCCGTAAACCCCGTAAAAAGGCCGCGCCGAAGAAACGCGCTACGGTGAAGCGAAAGCCGGTGAAAAAGGCGCACCGCCAGCCCTTGTCTGCGCAGCTCGCGACAGTCCTGCCGATGCAGGAAGATACGATCCGGCGATCCGGCAACTGGTTGATCCTTGGGCTTCTCGCGGCGATGGTGATTGCCGCATCAATGATGCTTCGCCTCCCGCAAATGGCGGCTTGGCAAGTGGGTGAAGGGATTGGTCAGTTGGGCTTCACGGTCGAGCGGGTCGAGATCCAGGGGATCGACCAGATGGAACGCCTGCCGGTCTATGCGGTAGCACTGGATCAGCCTTCCATGGCGATGCCCAATGTCGATATTACAGAAATTCGTGACCGGGTCGAAGCGCTGAGCTGGGTTCAGTCAGCGCGCGTATCGCGTCGCCTTCCTGATACGCTGGTGGTCTCAATTACCGAACGGCGACCGACGGCGATCTGGCAGCATGATCAACAGCTCTACCTGGTCGATGCCGAGGGCGAGGTGCTGGAAGAGGTGCCGCTTGATGCGATGCCCGATCTCCCGCTGATCATTGGCCCTGCAGCCAATCGCCAAGTGGCCAATTTTGAGAATCTGATGGAGCGTGCACCGGCACTCCGACCCATGCTGGCGGGCGCGACCTGGGTTGGGAATCGGCGTTGGGATCTACGCTTTCAATCGGGCGAGACACTTGCTCTTCCCGAAGGCCAGGCGGATGCCGCGCGGGCGTTGATCCGGTTTGCCAGGATGGATGGCGTTACCGGGCTATTGGGTGAAGGTTTTCGCCGGTTCGACATGCGCGTGCCGGATCGATTTGTCGTGCGCGTTGCGGGAGAAGCAGAACGACCGGCCGCGCCGACAATCGCAAATCCAGATGGTGATTCCGACACGATTTGAAGCGGTAATAAGCCAACCATGGGTGATGCCGGTTGGCGAAAGGACATAAAGGACGGGGATGATGGCACAGGGACGTAACGACAATCTGATCACGGTTCTGGATATCGGATCATCGAAAATCTGCGCGATGATTGTCCGAAATCCAGAGGGTAGCGATCTTCAGGTTCTCGGCACCGGCCAGCGCGAGAGTAAGGGCATTCGCCGCGGTTACATCGCCGATATGGAGCAGACCGAAGCGGCGATCCGTGCGGCGGTCGAGCAAGCTGAGCGCATTGCTGGCATCAATATCGATTCCGCCTGGGTCGGGTTTTCCGCTGGTGGTTTGGTGAGCAAGGTCACGACGATCGAGGCCGATCTTGGCGGCTACCGGATTGAAGATGCGCATATTCGCGACCTCCATATCGCCGGGCTCTCGGCGATCGATCCGGAAGAAATGGAAGTGCTGCACGCGCATCCAACGCTTTACACATTGGATGGCCTCGAAGGCGTGAAGAACCCGCTCGGCCTGCATGCCGACCAGCTTGGCGTCGATATTCATGCGGTGCTGACGGAACGATCGCCGATGCGCAATCTCGATCATTGTGTGCGCAGCGCATATCTTGGCGTTGAAGGGATTGTCGCATCGCCGGTGGCGACTGGCTATGCCTGTCTCAGCGAAGAGGAGCGTGAGCTCGGTGTTGCGCTTGTCGAGCTTGGCGCGGGCGTGACCAATGTTTCGCTGTTTGCCGGCGGGATGCTCGTCGGATTGACCTCCATTCCAATTGGCGCGGCGGACATCACCGATGCTGTCGCTACCCAGTTTGCGATGCGGCGCGCCCAGGCGGAACGGATCAAATGTTTTCACGGTTCGGCCACGACGAGCCCGCGCGATAATCACGACATGATCGATATCTCCAGCAAGGTTGATGAGGAGAGTGGAGAGGCGCCGCGGATCACGCGCGCGCAGCTCATTTCCGTCATCCGTGAACGGCTGGATGATTTGATGGCAGAGATCGATAAAGCACTTGATGCCATGGGCTTTAGCGGTCCGGTTGGCCGACAGGTTGTGCTCACCGGTGGCGGAGCAGAACTCAAGGGCATTGCCGACTTTGCCCAGGGTGCGCTTGGACGGACCGTCCGCACGGGTCGCCCGATTGCGTTGGCCGGTTTGCCGGAAGCCCATTCTGGGCCTGCTTTTGCGACCTTGGCGGGGCTCGCGCGCTTTGCTGCAGAAGGCCCACAGGACCTTCGCGCCATGCAGGATCAGGTGCAGCTTGTGCACACGACGGCGAAGGGCGGACTCTGGAGTCGATTCATGGCCGCGTTCAAGAGTGAATATTGAGCGATAAAGTGAGCTTTATCCACGAGTCGCATAGATTTTTTGCTAGCGTCGTTGAGTCATAATGTTGTAGTGTTGGTTAACGTTTTGATCAGGGTGCGAAATTTGCGAGGGGAGACACCGTCATGAGCATCGAATTTACCCGTACCGAAGTCAGCGAACTGCGACCGAAAATCACGGTTGTCGGCGTTGGTGGTGCAGGCGGAAATGCGATTGCGAATATGATTGCGGCTGAAGTGCAGGGCGTTGATTTCATCGTCGCCAACACCGACGCTCAGGCGCTGAACCACAGCGATGCTGATACGCGTATCCAGCTCGGCCCCAAGATCACCGAAGGCCTTGGTGCTGGCTCGCGGCCAGAGATTGGCCGTGCTGCGGCTGAGGAAACTCTCGCGGCAATCGACGATGCCTTGGATGGCTCGCACATGTGCTTTATTGCAGCCGGCATGGGCGGTGGCACGGGCACGGGCGCTGCTCCTGTTATTGCTGAAGCTGCTCGCAAAAAAGGTGTGCTGACGGTTGGTGTTGTGACCAAGCCATTCAGCTTTGAAGGTTCCCGTCGGGCCAAGTCCGCTGACTCCGGTATCGAAGAGCTGCAAAAGCATGTCGACACACTGATCGTCATTCCCAACCAGAACCTGTTCCTGATCGCCAATCCTGACACGACGTTCAAAGACGCCTTCAAGATGGCCGACGAAGTGCTGCAGCAGGGCGTTCGCGGCATCACTGACCTGATGGTTATGCCGGGCCTGATCAATCTCGACTTTGCCGATGTCCGTTCCGTCATGGAAGAAATGGGCAAGGCGATGATGGGCACGGGCGAAGCTGAGGGCGATAATCGTGCTCGCGAAGCCGCCGAAAAAGCGATTGCCAACCCGCTGCTCGATGGCGTTTCGATGCAAGGCGCCAAGGGCGTCATCATCTCGATCACTGGCGGCGAAGATATGCGCTTGATGGAGGTCGATGAAGCGG
The DNA here is from genome assembly GCA_965212265.1 of Parasphingopyxis sp. GTDB lineage: Bacteria > Pseudomonadota > Alphaproteobacteria > Sphingomonadales > Sphingomonadaceae > Parasphingopyxis. The sequence continues at coordinate 49,815 of CBDBUZ010000001.1, forward strand.
CCAATCACATCAAGGAGCTGGTCGATCCCGATGCGAACATCATTTGGGGCTCTGCCTTCAATGATGATCTTGAGGGCAAGTTGCGCGTTTCTGTCGTGGCAACCGGCATAGAGGCTGAAGCCGCCGGTGCTGCCCGCCCGATGCCTGCCAAAGTGTTCAGCTTCCCGTCTGCCCAGGATAAAGCTGAAGAAACAGAGGCTGTTGCAGAGGCCGAGGAAGCTCCCGAAACAATCGCCCCATTGGCGAAGGACGATGCTCCCGAGCCCGAAATCGTCGAAGAAGAGATCGTTGCTGAAGATGCGCCGATCGAAGAAGCCGCGCCTGAGCCCGAGATTGTCGCCGAAGATGATATGCCGGAATCAGAGACAACCGAAGCCGCTGAAGCAGCGCCGACGGTTACGCGGATGTTCGACGATACGACCCCGACACCGACTGTTTCGGAACGGCCGGTTCCGTCGACGCCAACCTTCACGGTTCGCGCCGCTGGGGAAGATGCGCGCGATGTGACTCCTGATCCGGCGGCCGCAGATAGCGCTGCGCCGGACGAGGATGAGCTCATTCTCGATGCTGGTAATATCGTGTCTTCAACCGAAGAGACGCCCGCTGAGACGCCCACGAGCAAATGGGTCGCCGAGGAAGATAAGGCTGAGGAAGCACCGGCTGCCAAACCAGCCCGTGCTGGCGGTACATTGTTCGAGCGCATGTCCAACATCGCGCGCGGTGCAGCGAAGGTTGAGGGCGAAGAAAAGAAAGCGGCTTCCGGTGGTGATCGCGATTCGCTGGATATCCCGCATTTCCTCAATCGGCAGAACAACCAGTAGATTTTCTGTGATGGGATCCCGGTTTAGGCCGGGATCATCTAACTGCGTCGGTCCTTTGCCGCCAAACCACCACGCTTTGTCGCCTAACCGGTGTATCTGGGTCGTGCGTTCGCAAAGACCGCCGTCTATGGGTGCGCGGTAATGGTTCGATATTCTTCCGCAACCGCATCCGCTGCGCTTTGTGTTCTTCTGGGCGGCGCATCGACGACTGCGCTTGCCCAGAATAGTGATGCCTTTCCGTTCATGGACCAGGTTGAGCGAACCAGCAGCTTGACCGGTCAGCTTGGTCGCTATCTGACCATGCTCGCGGACAATCCCAATAATGTTGAGGCGCTGGCCGGGGCCGGACGCACAGCATTGGAGCTGGACGATGCGGATGCCGCGCTCGGATTTTTCGTCCGGGCGAATGAGCTCAGCCCGCGTAACGGTCGGGTGAAAGCCGGACTTGGCGGTGCGCTAGTCCGGCTCGAACGCCCATTGGAAGCCATGCAACAGTTTCGCGAAGCCGAACGCCTCGGGGCGCGGCTGACCGACTATGTAGCAGACCGCGGTTTTGCATATGACCTGTTGGGTCAACCAAGCCTGGCGCAGGCAGACTATCGATTGGCGATGGAACGCGAAGCTACACCGATGCTCCGCAAACGGCTTGCGATCAGCTTGGCAATTTCGGGTGATCAGGCCGGAGCGCTGCAGGTTCTAGACCCATTGTTGCGTGACCGGGACATGACGGCCTGGCGGACACGAGCCTTTGTTATCGGCCTGACCGGAGATGTGCGCGATGCCGTTGAAGCGGCAGCCGTGTCCATGCCGCGCCGAGAATTGGCGATTTTGACGCCCTATCTTGGCCGTCTGCCCGAACTCAGCGATGCGGGTAAGGCGCAAGCGGTTCATTTCGGTAACTTCCCGGCAAGCGGAGATGGACCCCGATATGCCTTGTCTGACTTCCCAGAATTGGCTGCTGCGGGAACGCCGGGAGCAGGGCTTGTTCCGCAAGGAGCGGCATTAGGTGAGCCGAGCGAAGCCCAACAGCGGCGCGAAACACGGCGTGAGCAGCGCCGTCGGGAGCGGAGAGAAGCGATTGCCCGGCGGGTGACGGCCCGCGACAATCAGACCCGGCGACGTCCCGGCCGCAGTGCGCCGGTTGAAGTTGCGCAAGCGCCGGCAACTCCGCCATCATCACCAGTCCCGCCTCCGCCGCCTCCGCCACCGCCTCCACCGCCTCCACCACCGCCTCCGCCGCCTCCGCCGCCTCCGCCGGCGGTTGAGACACAACAGGCTGAGGTTGGTGCGGCGCAGCCCGGCTTCTCATCGACGCCGGTCCGCGAAACGCAGACTGCCGAGACCAGCGCCCAGGTTTCGAGATCACCCGGTGTTGCGGTCACGCCATCGCGCTTTTCGCTTGCCGATCTTGAGGCGGACCTCCGCTCACAGGCGGAACGCGAAAGGGCCTCGGAAAGACAGGCAGCGGCGGCCGCAGAGCCTTCGCCTGAATCGCTCCTTCCGGATGCACTGGCTGCGCTCACCCCTGCGCCGGCACCGTCATCTCCGCCTCCAGCTGCTGCACGTGCGGCGCCGGTCCAACGGGCCGTCGTTGACGCAGCGCCGCGAGAAACCGCGCCAGAAAACGCATCAATAACCGCATTGGAAGCCGCCAATCCGGCCCGCCACTGGGTTCAGCTCGCAACCGGGCCGACCCAGGATGGCATGCGCTTCACCTATCGGCGCTATGCGCGCGCCAACGCGATATTTGCCGATCAGGAAGGCTGGTATGCACCGCTCGGCCGCACCAATCGCTTGCTCGTTGGGCCGTTCGATAGCGGCACCGCGGCGCAGGAATTTATAAATACGCTGTCCGAGGTCGGGATTGAATCACTGCGCTGGCGCAGCCCGGCAGGCGAAACCGTCGTCCGGCTGTATCGCGAAGGCGCATCACCGCAACCAACCCAAGAGGCGATGACCGCCGGTTCGACGATGGCACCTGCGGAAGAAGAGGAGGCGCCAGCGGCCGCGCCAAGTCATCCTGCGCGCCATTGGGCGCAAGTGGCGATTGGGCGGGAACAATCTGCCCTGCGCTTTACCTATCGTCAGTTTTCGCGCCGGGCGCCCAATGCCTTTGGTGGGCAGACCGGGTGGTTCACGCCGCTCAATGCAACCAATCGCCTGCTTGTCGGTCCGTTTGACAGCCGTTCCCAAGCGCAGGCTTTCCTTGATGCCGCTGCCCAAGAGGGTGATATTGAAGGCCTGACCTATCGCAGTTCCGATGGACAAGAGGTTACCCGCCTCAACCCGCAATGACGCTCGCCTCCTATGCATCCCATCCGGCTAAGAGCCGGGGCCGCCACTATGATGAGCGCCGGGACGAGACGCGCGGTCCGCGCGATATCTTCCAGCGCGATCGCGATCGGATTATCCACTCGGTCGCTTTTCGGCGGCTGCGAGGCAAGACACAGGTATTTGTCGCGCCCGATGGTGATCATTTTCGTGTCCGGCTGACCCACAGCATGGAGGTCGCCCAGATCGGGCGGACCATTGCCCGCGTATTGGGGCTCAATGAAGATTTGACCGAGGCAATTTGCCTGGCCCATGATATTGGTCATCCGCCCTTCGGCCATGCGGGAGAGGATGCGCTCAAGGCAGCGCTCAGTGAGTCCGGCGGCTTTGATCACAACGCTCAAACATTGCGTATGCTGACCCATTTGGAACGGCGCTATCCGCGTTTCTCCGGCCTCAATCTCAGTTGGGAAACCCTGGAGGGGCTGGCGAAACACAACGGCCCGGTTGGCGATCCACCTTGGGCATTGGCGGCAGTCGATGCCGAATTTCCACTGGATCTGCAGACATTTGCAAGCCTTGAAGCGCAGGTTGCGGCGCTGGCGGACGATATTGCCTATGATAATCATGATATTGATGACGGGCTGCGCGCGGGATTGTTCGATCGGGAGGAACTGCTCGCGATCCCGGGGATTGCTGCCCTATGGGACGAAGGCGCTCGGCGCTTTCCAGATGCGGGGCCGGACTTGCTCGCGTCCGAACTGATCCGCGAACAGATTGGTATAATGGTCAACGATCTGATCGGCGAAACCACCCGCCGGATACAGCAGAGCGGCATAGTGTCGAGCGATGACGCGCGCGGCGCTGGGGAGCCGCTTGTCGGTTTCTCACCGGCAATGGCCGAGCATGAACGCGGCCTCAAACGCTTCCTCTACGCGCATATGTATGAGCATCCGAAACAGGAAGATGTCGCCAATGCGGTGCGCGGCGTCGTAGCCGAACTGTTTGCCGCCTACCATGATGATCCGGCGCGGATGCCAGACAATTGGCAGGCCTCTTTGCCCGACGAAGAACCCGGGCGATCGCGCCATATTGCAGATTTCATCGCCGGTATGACCGATAGTTTCGCAATCCGGGCATATCGTGCGCAGATCGGTCCGATTGCTCTGCCCGAAGAGTTTTAGCTACACTCCGGCAGCGATAGTCACCTTGGCCCGAAGTGGATCCAGTTTCCCGCATTGGGCGCCGTACAGACTCCGTTTTCTCATCAAAACATGGTATTTTCCTTCCGGGCGCACCGAATGGATCTGAGACTATTGGTGGGAGACAGTAATGAGTGTGCTCGAAGATGCCGGGATCGGCATATTGAAGGCAGTGCTCGGCAGGCGCCGCTTGAACGCGCTGTTGATCAACCGGCTTGTCGCCACATCGCGCACCCGCCCGCATCCCTGGAGCACGCGTGATGATACCGTCACCTGGCCCGGATTAAAGGATCGCAGCTATTTTGGACGCCTGTTGCCCAGCACCGACTGGCCGGGCGCCCTGCAACCGGAATCGCCGCCAGTTGAGGAAGTGGTGAAGCTGTTCCTAGCTGGGCCAGACGGCCAGCGGCCTTGTCCAAAATCGACCTGCCTGTTTCCCGCTTTTGCGCAGTATCTGACCGATGGATTCCTGCGCACCCGCCTCTCCAATGTGGACGAGGAAGAAGATCGCACCCGGACCACGTCCAATCACGAGATCGATCTGAGCACGCTCTATGGGCGAACGGATTTCCAGTGCGAGGTGCTACGGCGCGGATCGGAAGAACATGGTCAAAAGGGTCGTCTCAAATCGGAAGTGGTGGATGGTGAGGAATGGCCCTTGCTCCTCTTCCTGTCCGGCGGTGAACACGTGGATCCACAATTCCTTGATCCAGAAACTGGTGATCCAATTCTCGATCCACCCCTGGGCCTGCGTCATACAACGCCGCAAATGCGCGCGACGCTATTCGCGGTTGGTGGCGATCGGGTGAATGCCGCGCCGCAAACGGCAATGATGAATGTGCTGTTTCTGCGCGAGCATAACCGTGTCGCTGGATTGATCGAGCAGAGCCATCCGGATTGGGATGATGACCGTGTGTTCGAGACGGCTCGGTCCACCCTTATCGTGATGTTCATCAAGCTCGTCGTCGAAGAATATATCAATCATATCAGCACCGCGAAGTTCGAGCTGCGTGCCTGGCCCGAAGTTGCCTGGACGGCCGATTGGAACCGGGAAAACTGGATGACGATCGAATTCACCTTGCTCTATCGCTGGCATTCCCTCGTGCCCCAGAAGATGCGCTGGGCGGGCAACGAGATCGACGGCAACGCATTGTTACTTAACAATAAAGTGTTGCTCGATGGCGGGCTGGCCGACGCCTTTGTCGACATGTCGGACAATGCCGCAACCGAATTGGGGCTCGGAAATGCCGCCGATTTCATGGCCAAGGCCGAGATGGATGCGCTGCGCCAGGCGCATATCAATGGCCTGCAAAGCTATGCTGCCTATCGCTCCGCCATGGGCAAGAAAGTACCGAAGGATTTTGCAGCACTGGTTGAAAAATCAAAGGATCCGATTGAGCAGTCACGGCGAACCGAGCTCGCAAAGGGATTGGCCGATCTCTATGGCAGTATCGATAAGCTCGAATTCTATACCGGGCTATTCGCCGAACCGCGCGAGGCCAATGGCCCATTGCCCGATCTGCTGACCAGCATGGTGGCGATGGACGCTTTCTCGCAGGCGCTTACCAATCCGCTACTCTCCGAACATGTCTGGGGTGATCCCGTTGTCCAGCGGGAAACCTTCAGCGAAACCGGGTTGGCGCAGATCAAACAGACCAGCAGCCTGCGCGATATTCTCGATCGTAATTCGACGGGGCTGGGGGATCGCTTTGTCGGGATGACCCGGCCGGACTGGAGACGCGAATAGCCAGAGGCACCTCGCCGATTGCTCCCGGGCCCGTGATCGTCTAATCGCGCGGGCTCGCACAAGGACTGAAAATCAGTGACCATCTATTCCGAATTTGCCGACCATATCGGCGCCATTCTCGATGCCCTGGGTGAAGCCGGCTCGATCCCGGCTGATCTCGATCGCAAAAATGTGGCGGTAGAGCCGCCGCGCGATCCCTCCCATGGGGATCTGGCAACCAATGCCGCCATGGTGCTGGCCAAGGCCGCCAAAACCAATCCGCGTGAGCTGGCGGGGCTTATCGTGCCGGAGCTTTCGGCGATTGCGGGAGTAGCCGAGGCCGAGATTGCCGGACCGGGGTTCATCAACATCCGGCTCGACGATGCAGCCTGGCGCAATGAGCTGCGATCGATTGCCGAGGCCGGCAATGGCTATGGCAAGTCGGAGATGGGGGCAGGACGCACGGTCAATGTCGAATATGTCTCAGCCAATCCAACAGGGCCGCTGCACATGGGCCATTGCCGCGGCGCGGTGGTCGGCGATGCGCTGGCGAAGCTGCTGGAATTTGCGGGGCATAGCGTCACCCGGGAATATTATGTCAACGATGCCGGCGGTCAGGTCGATACGCTCGCCCGGTCGGCCCATCTGCGGTACCGCGAAGCGCTCGGCCAGGACATTGGCGAGATTCCCGAAGGCCTTTATCCGGGCGATTATCTGATACCCGTGGGCGCATCGCTCGCCGAAGAATATGGCGAGCGCTATCTCGATGCCGATGAGAGCGAATGGCTTGTTCCGTTCCGTGAACATTCGGTGGCGGCGATGCTCGATCTTATACGGGCGGATCTCGCGCTCCTCGGTATCGAGCATGACATTTTCGCTTCCGAAGCGGCGGTGCAGGCAGCCGGCAAGCCTGAAGCGGCGGAAACCGAACTGCGCGGGCGCGGGTTGGTCTATGATGGCGAGCTTGAAAAACCCAAAGGCAAGACGCCGGAAGATTGGGAAGCGGTCGAGCTGCCGCTCTTCAAATCAACTGAATTTGGCGATGATCAGGATCGGCCGATCCGCAAATCAGACGGCCGCTGGACCTATTTTGGTGCCGACATGGCTTATCATTTCCAGAAGGCTGAGACGGCCGATATCCTGGTTGATATCTGGGGCGCTGATCATGCTGGGACCGTCAAGCGGATCAAGGCGGCAGTGGCGGCCCTGACCGAAGGCGATACCGAGTTTGACGTGAAGCTCGTCCAGATGGTCCATCTCCTACGCGATGGCGAACCGATCAAGATGTCGAAGCGCTCTGGCAATTTCGTTACGCTCGCCGATGTCGTCGAAGAGGTCGGCAAGGATGTCGTTCGCTTCACCATGCTGACCCGCAAGGCCGATGCGCAGATGGATTTTGACTTTGCGAAAGTCGTCGAAGCATCGAAGGACAATCCGGTCTTCTATGTGCAATATGCGCATGCGCGTATTCGCTCAGTCCATCGCAAGGCCGAAGCCGAAGGCATCGACATGTCTGTCGCGCCTGACCTTGATCTGCTCGACAGCGAAGAACTCGCCCTGGTGAAACGCGCGGCGCAGTTCCCGCGTATGGTTGAAGCAGCCGCTGCGTCCTATGAGCCACATCGTATTGCCTTTTATCTCTTTGATTTGGCAGCGGAATTCCATGCGCTCTGGAATCGTGGTAATGATCATCCCGAGAAACGACTATTGGTGGTTAATACTCCCGATCTGACGCGCGCACGTCTGGCATTGGCTACAGGAATCGGGCAAATTATTCGCAATGGCCTCGCGATAATGGGGGTTGATGCCGTCGAGGAGATGGAATGATGGACACTGAGAACGCGATAGATCCGCGCGACGAAGATCGCCTTCCATGGCTCGAGGCGGTTGAGGATGACGAGGATGAAGGCGTTGGCCTGCTGACGCTGATCGGCGGCGTGCTTGTCGTGCTCGCGGCAATTGCGCTGGTTGTTGGTGGCATATTCTGGTTGCGCGACGGAGGCGGCGCTACGGCCGACGGCGCGGAACTCATTGCGGCACCCGAAGAAGATTATCGCGTTCGGCCGAGCGAAGCCGGCGGCATGGAGGTCGAAGGAGAGGGCGATGCAGCCTTTGCGGCCAGCGAAGGCGGCAGCCCCGATGGCCGCATCAATCGCAGCGCGGCTCCAGAACAACCCGTTTCCGGTCAGCGCGCTTCGGCGAGCGGCGGCGCGAACAGCAATGATAGCGCCTCGGGCTCATCAAGTGCCCGTATCCCCGCCAGCGATCGCAGCCTTGCCGAGTCTGCCCCACCCTCTGCGAGCGGTGGAAACAGCGCTGGCACAAGCGGTGCTACCGCCGCCAGTGGCCGACTTATCCAGCTCGGCGCATTCTCGACTCAAGCCGCTGCCAACTCGGCATGGGCGCAGATCCGACGCAGCAATAATGCATTGAATTCATTGCAACATTCGGTAACGCCGGTGCAGGCCGGTGGCCGGACATTGTACCGCCTCCGGGCCGCCGCAAGCTCGCGTGAAGCCGCCCGGTCAGTGTGTGGCCGCTTGCGCAATGCGGGCCAAGCGTGCAGCGTGGTCGTTAACTAGCCGGCCCCAATTTCGGGCCATTGCGACTGTTGACGAAGAGAGTGAAATGAAGCCCGTTGTCTTTGGCATTGCCGCGGAAACGCTGAATGACGAAGAACGCGCTCTGTTTCGCGATGCCGATCCCGCTGGCTATATCCTGTTTGCCCGAAATGTCGCCGATCGCGATCAGCTTCGCGCGCTGACCGATGAGCTGCGCGAGATTTCGGGTCGCGAAAATGTTCCGATTCTGATTGATCAGGAAGGTGGCCGCGTAACGCGTATGAAGCCACCCGTCTGGCCGGAATTTCCCGCCTGGGCAAAATTCGACGCGCTGTATGAGAAGGCACCGATGTCGGCGATTGAGGCGGCGCGCAGCAATGCACATGCCATCGGACTGACGCTCGCGGAGAGCGGTATCACCGTTGATTGCCTGCCCTTGCTCGATGTCCGCCAGCCCGGCGCACATGACGTTATCGGCGATCGGGCTCTTGGTTTCGAACCGATGCGGGTGGCGGCGCTCGGGCGTGCCGTGATCGACGGTCTGGCCGATGCCGGTGTTGCTGGTGTCGTCAAACATATCCCGGGCCATGGCCGGGCCATGGTCGATACGCATAAGGCACTGCCCCGGGTGACAGCATCGGCTGAAGAGCTCGCCATCGATATCGAACCGTTCAAGAAGCTCGCGGACGCATCCATGGGTATGACGGCTCATATCGTTTTCGAAGCCTGGGACGCGGAGCGCTGCGCGACCCTGTCTCCAACGGTTATCAATGATATCATCCGCGGAGAGATCGGCTTTGATGGCCTGCTATTTTCGGACGATCTCGACATGCAGGCGCTTGATGGCGATCCGTCGGATCGGGCGGCGAACGTCGTGGCGGCCGGCTGCGATATCGCGCTCAATTGTTGGGCGCGAATGGATGAGATGAAAGCGACGGTTGAAAAGCTGGACGATATTTCTCCTGAATCCCGCGCTCGCCTTGATCGAGCGATGGCAGACATTCGGCCGGTTGAAACATCGGACGCGCTCGCAGCGTTGATCGACAAGCGCGATACATTGTTGGCGATGGCATGAGCGACGCCCAAGACGATATCTTTGATGAAGCCCCTGAGGTCGCAGAGGCCGAGCGACTGACGCTCGACCTTGAAGGCTGGGAAGGCCCGCTCGATCTTCTGCTCAGCCTTGCACGTACCCAAAAGGTCGACCTGCGCGAGATTTCAATTCTCGAACTGGTTGAGCAGTATCTTGCATTTATCAACGATGCCAAAGCGTTAAAGCTTGAAATTGCCGCCGACTATCTCGTGATGGCGGCCTGGCTCGCCTATCTGAAATCCTGTCTGCTGCTGCCCAAGGAAGAGCAGGAAGACCCAAGCCCCGAAGAATTGGCCCTGCGCCTCCAGCTACGCCTCCAGCGCCTCAATGCAATGCGCGAAGCCGGTGCCCGATTGATGGCGCGTAACCGGGTCGGCAGAGACGTGTTTGTGCGCGGCGCGCCGGAAGGTATCCGGGTCATTCGAAAGAGCCGCTGGCAGGCAGAGCTCTACGATCTGATCGCCGCCTATGGGCAACTGCGCGCGCGCACTGAGCCCGCAGTCCATGTGATTGCTCATCGACCAGTGATGACGCTTGAAGAGGCGCTAGAGCGGTTGGAGCGGCTGGTCGGCCAATCGCTGGATTGGGCCACGCTGGAGAGTTTCCTGCCGGATAGCGACGATAGCGGCTATCGCAAATCCGCCCTTGCATCGAGCTTTGTCGCAGCCCTTGAACTGGCGCGGCAGGGTAAGGCCGAGCTGCAACAAGATGAACATTTTTCCGATTTGATGGTGAGACCAGGCCAATGACAGAAATCAGCGACGATATCCGGGCGGTGGAAGCTGCACTCTTCGCTGCAGAAGACCCGCTGACACTTAATGACCTAACCCAGGCAGCGGGCGAGGATATCGATGTCCGTGCAGCGCTTGAAGAATTGGAGGCGCATTATGAGAAGCGTGGGATCCGCCTCGTTGAACGCGGCAAGCGGTGGCATTTCGAGACCGCTCCTGATCTTGCCCATGTGCTGCGCCGCGAACGCGAAGAACCGCGTAAATTAAGCCGGGCTGCGACTGAAACATTGGCAATTATAGCCTATCATGAACCGGTCAGCCGGGCGGAAATCGAGTCCATTCGCGGGGTCCAGATATCCAAAGGAACGCTTGATGTGCTGATGGAGGCCGGTTGGGTCAGACCTGCAGGCCGACGCGAAACACCAGGAAGACCGTTAATTTACGCAACAACCCCTGTCTTTCTTCAGCATTTCGGGTTAGAGAATCGGCGCGACCTACCCGGTCTTGATGATCTCAAAGCTGCCGGGCTGCTCGATCCTGTGGATACTGCGCTCGAAGAGCTCGAGCTGGAATCCGCCACACAGGATGACTAACTAGGCCGCGGATAAGGAGAAAATTCATGGCTTTAGGTCCGTGGCAAATTGTTATTGTTGTGCTGCTCATCGTCCTTTTTTTCGGGCGTGGGCGAATTTCCGATATGATGGGTGACCTCGCAAAAGGCATCACCAGCTTCAAGAAAGGGCTGCGTGAAGATGATGATAGCAGCGGTGATTCCGCTGGTTCGTCTGAACCGCCTCGTATCGCCCCTCAACCTGCACCGCCGGCGTCCGAAACGACGGTGGAAGCCAAGCGCGAAGACAGCGCTGGATAACGCTTTTGGTTTGGCGGCTCATCCGGGCCGCCCTTCCAATCAGGCTTTGAGGTAGGTCGGCGCCTATGTTCGATATTGGTGCAATTGAGCTTTTGCTCGTCGCGGCGGTGGCCTTGGTCATCATCGGGCCGAAAGACTTGCCTATTGCCATGCGCACGGCAGGGCGATGGCTGGGTCAGCTTCGGGCGATGACCGGCCATTTCCGGATCGGGATAGATGCGATGATCCGCGAGGCCGAGGTCGAGGAAAATGAAAAGGCCTGGGCCGAGAAAAACGAGCAGGTCATGCGCGATCATCCACCGGAAAAATATCAGGATACTGATCCGGACACTATGACCGACGAAGCGGTGATGAAGGCAAAGAAAGAAGCGGCCGAGCAATCGGGCAAAGCACTGCCGAACGAAGCATCTGAGGTGCCGTCCGAGGAACCATCCGATACTGGTCCGACAGGCAGTGCTGCCGAAGAAACGGCTGCCGAGCCGATATCTGCTCCACAGGATGATCCTGTACCCGCTGAAACCCAGCTACCGTTGCTCCCCGAAGATCCCGATGATGCGGAACAAGGGTCCAAGGCATGAGTGAAGAAGCCGAAGACGCGGAAATCGACGAGAGCAGCGCACCGCTGCTCGATCATCTGATTGAATTGAGAAATCGGCTGTTGTGGTGCTTTGTCGGGCTCGCGCTTGCCTTTGGAGTGTGCTTCTATTTCGCGACCGAGATATTCGAGTTTCTTGTGCAGCCGCTGACCGAGGCCTTTCCGGTCGGTGAGGGACGGCTGATCTACACCCAGCTCTACGAAGCGTTTTTCGTCGAGATCAAGGTGGCCGTGTTCGGTGCCTTTGTGATTGCCTTCCCATTGATCGCCAACCAGATCTGGGCCTTTGTTGCGCCCGGACTCTACAAGAATGAAAAGGGTGCGTTTCTGCCCTTCCTCTTTGCGACACCGGTCCTGTTCACGCTGGGAGCGGCGCTGGCCTATTACATCGTGATGCCTGTCGCATTCCGCTTCTTCCTTGGATATCAGGGTGAAGTTGGCGGGTTGGACCAGGAAGCCCTGCCAGCGGTCGGCAGTTACCTATCGCTTGTCATGCGCTTCATCATCATCTTCGGGATCGCATTTCTGCTGCCGGTGCTCATCTTGTTGCTGAACCGGGCTGGCCTGGTTGATCGCGCCCAGCTGATAAAAGCGCGGAAATATATCATCGTCGGCGCCTTCATCATCGCCGCGATCTTCACCCCGCCTGACCCGGTAACCCAGTTGATGCTCGGCATTCCGCTATGTCTGCTGTTTGAAATCACGCTGGTGATTATCTGGTTCACGGACAAGCGGAAGAAGAAGGCCGAAGCTGACTAGCGCGACGCTGCAATCGCCCGCATCTTCTACACATCCCAGAAAGAATTTAACCCGGAAACGCACACCGGGGGGATGGGGAGCGTTTCCGGGCTATTTGTTCGGATAGCGAGAGCGGGGGGCAAAAAATTCGCTATCCAATTGCCAAAACGCGGGGCATGCGCTTTGGTTCCCCCGCTGGGACGTATATCAGCATAAAAACTGAAATACCTGTTACAAAACAGATATTTAGAGTCAATAAAATTTTGATGATTACAGCGTCGGAATTGCAATTGTGAAAGAGGCGCCTGCATCTGCCTCTGTTAATGTCGCTTGGAGCTGGCGTGACAAACCAGTCAGCACCCGACGGTAGCGCGCAAACTCCGCACGCTGTGATGCGTGCTCCAAGGCAGGGGAATGGACGATCAACTGCGCGCCCGTGGACTCCGCGGTGTTCAGGGTTATTGCGATGTCCGCCTGGTCGCTACTCAGCATCGCAAGCTCGACAAGTTCTGTGATCAGGAAGGCGATCGGGGCAGCGATGTCCTGACTGACCTGAACCGGGTCAATATCGATGGCGATGGTGATTTGACTAGCCTCAGGTGCGCTCTGCTGCAGCCCGGAGGCGAGTTCGGCAATGATCGGGCGCAGCGGTAGGCCCGCATCCTTATCAAGCTCAGCAAACAGGTTGCGCTGGACGATGGCCAAGGCATCCACCCGGCGCTGAATTGAGGCATAGGCTGCCGCGCTATCATCCGATTTTGCAGCGCGCGCATGCAAGCTCAGCAGGCTGGCGATGATCTGGAGATTATTCTTCACCCGGTGATGTACTTCGCGGGTCAGACGGGTTTGTTCGGTCAGGCCCTCGGCCAGTTGCGCTTCATGGCTCCGAAGCGAGGCAAACGCCTTTTCGAAGGCCTGTCCAAGCTGTTGTATCTCGACGGCGGAGATCGCCGAGTGCGGGAGCGCAAATTCGCCATCATCTTCTGCGTGCTGAATCACGGCCTTGCGCAGCTGCGCCAATGGTCTGAGGAGCAGGCGGTCGATTGCGAACCAACCGAGCAGGGCCCCGACTATCCAAGCCAGGATCGGTATTGCGATGGATAGTCGCTCGGAATTGGTCAGCGGGCGCCGCGCGAAACTGGCGCTCAACAGCAGGCTGGTGGTGCCAACCCGGCGTTCTGCGGTGACCATGTCGCGATCGGCATCGCGATCGGCCAAGGGGCGCACGACAAGTACCTCATCATCGGACGTCAGCGTGATGCGATAGTTGCGGTCCAGCAATGCGGGGTGCGGCAACAGGGCGAGAGATGCCCGGCTGAGGGCAGCAGCAGCAAGTGCGGTGCCGTCGGCGCTGTTTTGGACAATGATCAACCGCTCGCCATCGCGATCAGCGAGCACCGCCGATGCTCCGGCAGCAAGTTCGGTATCGAGATCGGCAATCGGCAGGTCTGCTAGCGCGCAGATGGCTGTCCCATCGCTGGCCTGGATTGCGGTTTCGCTCGACGCGTTGCCGACTGTTAGGACAGCATCTTCTGCGCAATCGAAGGACGCGTCCGATGCATGGACGGCAAGCACTGCCTGCAAAGCGTGACGCGCCTCGTCGATCGCCGACGTGAGATGGCGGGCACCGATATCGGCAACCAGTTCGACTTCAGCGATGCGGGCGTCCTCGGCATCGCGGGCCTGATCCAGCGAGGCTGAAATCGCGACAATGCCGAGCGGCAATAGTGCCAGGCCGAGCAGCATGAGGGTCTTGAGCCCGGTGGGCAGGGTCGTCCGCTGTTCGGGAGAAGGGCGTTCCGCGCTCATACTACCGCATCATCCAGCGCGCGTGGCGATCAATCAAGCTTTCCGAGAAGATCGAGCATTTCCGAAGGAATCTCTTCGTTGACGGTCGCCTGATAGGCCGAACGCAGCGCCGCACCGATATCACCGGAGGACGCGGAATCCGCGTCCGTCGTGCCTTCGGGTGCGTTCATATCCTTGGGCTCTTGTGGGTCTTTGCCGCCAGACGCCAAGCTCTTATTCCCCAATAGTGCTGCGATCCGCGAGGACCCTAACCAAATATCCCCCTCCACCGCAACTCACAATCACCTGGGCAAAAGTTCCTTTGTTACAATCGCGTCGCACACCGTATAACAAATGATCGACGCTCCTTTTCATTATCGCTAGCGTATGGCTTGAAAAATGGGCGCGGAACCGCCTAGGCCGGCAGGCGTTATAGGTGCGGAGGAATTATCGATGAGTTCATTGGGACAGCAATTGGCGCCGCACGTCACCTTGCTCAGGCGGTTTGCGCGGGCGTTGACCGGGGGCCAAAAACAAGGCGATGCCTATGTTCGGCTGACGCTGGAATCGATCGTCGACGCGCCGGATAGCTTTCCCAGCGATGTCGAACCACGGACCGGGCTGTACAGATCGTTCCTCGCTATCTGGGCGCAGGCGGATGGCGCGCCAATACATGGCGCGGGCGATGGTGATAACTCCGAGGCGATCGCCAATGCCCGGTTGGCGATGATCGACAAGGTTTCGCGCCAGGCTCTCCTCCTGTCGGAGGTCGAAGGCTTCACCCAGGCCGAAATCGCCTATCTGCTCGATCGATCGGCCGCGGAGATTGAAGCATACTGATCGCCGAAGCCAAACAGGATATCGAAGCGCAGTTGAAAACCGATGTGCTGATCATCGAGGACGAGCCGATCATCGCGATGGACATCGAATCCATTGTTCGCGATCTCGGCCATGATGTGTCCGGCATTGCCGTGACCCGCGATGAGGCGGTGGCTCAGGCGGGCGAGCATCGCCCGGGCCTGGTACTCGCCGATATCCAGCTTGCCGATGACAGTTCGGGTATCGATGCGGTCCAGGATATCCTGGCCAAGATCGATGTGCCGGTGATCTTCATTACCGCCTTTCCTGAGCGGCTGCTCACCGGAGAACGGCCAGAGCCGGCCTTTCTCATCACCAAACCGTTCCAGCATTCCACGGTAAAAACCGCCATTGCCCAAGCGCTGTTCTTCAACCAGGCGACTGTGCCAGCCTAGCATCGACGTCTGGTAAAGGCCGCGCGACTTCCTTAGACCGCTGCAATGGCTCGGATGTCTTTTCGCCGAGCGTTAGGTGTTTGGGGGGTCTTTTGACCGCTAATTCTGGTAAGATGGGCGACGGCCAATCCGCAGATGCGGGATCGCAATCGCTGTCCGATGCCGATTTCAAGACCCAGCTCGCCGAAGTCATTCCCCATCTGCGCGCATTTGGACGATCACTTTCAGGCAATCGGGACATGGCCGATGATCTGGTCCAGGAGACGTTGCTTAAGGCATGGGCGGCGCGCGCCCGCTTTCAGGCCGGCACCAATATGCGGGCCTGGACCTTCATCATCCTGCGCAATCTGTTCCTGTCCCAAATGCGGCGCTCCAAATTCAAGGGCGAGTGGGACGATCACACGGCCGATACGCTTTTGGCCGCACCCGCGAGCCAGGATCGCCATGTCGAGCTTGGCGATATGCAACGGGCGTTGATGGAGTTACCCGAAACCCAGCGTGAGGCGCTGATCCTCGTGGGTGCCGGTGGCTTTGCTTATGAGGAGGCCGCCGAGATTTGCGGTTGTGCGGTCGGCACGATCAAGAGCCGAGTGGCGCGCGGGCGTGTAGCGCTCGAAGAAATCATGGAGTCTGGTCCGCTGCGCCCCCGCGATCAGCATGAAAGTGATAGCGGCAAAACGGCGTTGCAGGAAATCATGAACGAGGTCGATGATCTCGCAAAACGCTGATCTGGCGATCCTAGCCTAACCGGCTGAGCAACCGTGTGAACGCAGCCGGGATATCGCGCTCTGCGTCCGTTTTGTCGATCGCCTTGCGCAAGCAGCCCCCGATCATGTCCGCACGGCCAATGGGACCATAGACCGGGGGCCAATCATCCGCGCGCGATTTGCCGTCATGGGCGCCGGATGAAGAATTGTCGCTCATGCCTGAATAACGTAGAAGGTCGGATAAGGTTGCATCTGGCAATCGGCCGCGGGGATTGCTGTATCCATATGACAGAAGCGGGAGAAGCAGATGCGATTGCAGCCGCCGTCGATCGGGCGAAGAGTTTTGCTCCATTCCTGCATCGACTGATCAACGCCAATCCCGATTATGCGGCCAAGCTAGCTGCAGGCGCAGTTCCCGACCGGTTTGCGACATTCGCAACGGTCCTCGAAAGCGATCATTCCGATCCAATGTGCGCGCTGCGTCTGGAAAAACAGAAACTGGCGCTCGGTACCGCGATTGGCGATCTTTCCGGCCTGAGCAGTTTTGAACAAACCGTTGAGTTGATTTCGGATTTTGCCGATTATGCGCTCGATCAGGCGATTACGGCGGCCTTTGCGGAACGGCTTCCCGATGTCGAACCACGCGGCTTTGCCGTCATCGCGCTTGGGAAACATGGCAGCCGCGAACTCAATTATTCCTCGGACATCGATCTCATCTTCCTGTTCGATCCCGAAACCATGCCGCGCCGGGAGAAGGACGAGCCCCAGCAGGCGGCCGTCCGGATTGCGCGCCGGGTTAGCGAACTTCTCAATGAGCGCACCGGTGATGGTTATGTATTTCGCGTTGACCTGCGTCTGCGTCCCTCTCCCGAGGTTACACCCATCGTGCTGACGATTGGCGCTGCGATTGCCCATTATGAGTCCAGCGCCGAACCTTGGGAGCGCGCAGTCTTCATTCGCGCCCGTGCGGCGGCGGGCGATATCGATCTTGGAACCCAGTTTCTCGATGCCATCCAGCCTTTTGTGTGGCGACGGTCACTGGATTTCGGTGCGATCAAAACCATTCGCTCAATGTCCCATCGGATCCGTGATCATTATGCCCAAGGCCAAAGTTTCGGGCCGGGATATGACCTCAAACGGGGTCGGGGCGGGATTCGAGAGATCGAGTTTTTCGCTCAAATCCATCAACTCATTCATGGCGGGCGCGATGCCCAGCTACGCGCGCCGGCCACGCTCGATGCGCTCGCTGCCCTGGGGGAGGGCGGACATATCCCGGCCAGTGATGTGGAGCGACTTTCCGCCGCCTATCGCCTGTACCGAACGATCGAGCATCGGCTTCAGATGGTCGAGGACCAGCAAACCCACAGCTTGCCGAATGACGCGGAGGCACTCGATCAGGTTGCGCACCTGCACGGCCTGGCAAATGGCGATGCGTTGCTTGAACTGCTGGCGGAACCGGTAATCTATGTGGGCGGGTTGTATGACCAGTTGGACAGCGAAGATGACGAGCGATTGCCGTCTGATCCCGAACTGTTGGACAATGCCTTGAAGCAAGCCGGATTCACCGCTCAGGCTCAGGCCAGGCGCTTGATTACTGGGTGGCGCGCCGGAAAATTGCGTTCAACACAATCGGTTGTCGCACGCGAAGCGCTTGAACCGGTACTGCCTATTCTGGTCCCTGAAATGGGACGTTCCCCTGATCCGGGCGGCGCGATCCGGCGCTTCGATATCCTGCTCGACCGCTTGCCGAGCGCGGTAAACCTGTTTCGATTGTTGGAAGCCCGGCCGGGCCTTATCAGATTGCTCGTCGATATTCTCAGCCATGCGCCAGCGCTGGCGGATGAGTTGGCACGCCATGCCGAGCTGTTTGATGGGTTGATCGACGCCACCGCACTCGATCCGCCCGAACCGCTGGATGAGCTGATTGCGATGCTCGAAGAGCGCAGTAGCACCACCGACTATCAGGCGAAGCTCAATCGCATGCGCCAATTGGTCGGCGAAGAGCGGTTCGCGTTGGGTGTCCAGCTGATCGAGGGGCGAAGCGATCCGCTGGAAGTCGCCGGCGGCTATTCACGCGTGGCCGAAGCCTCCATCAATATTCTTGCCGATGCGGCGATCGCAGAATTTGAAGCCACCCATGGGCAGATCGATGGAAGCGATCTGGTGATCCTGGCGCTTGGCCGGCTTGGCGGAGAGGCGCTGACCCATGCATCGGATCTTGATCTTGTCTATCTGTTCACCGGCGATCATTCGGCTCAATCGGATGGCGAACGGCCGCTGGGAGCCACCAGTTACTATCAGCGGCTCGCCCAGCGTGTCAGCGCTGCGCTGAGTGTTCCGACAGCTGCCGGGCCACTCTATGAGGTCGATACGCGGCTACGCCCATCAGGGTCGCAAGGATTACTGGCTGTCTCATTTGACAGCTTCGCCGCTTATCATCGCGATAATGCCTGGAACTGGGAGCATATGGCGCTCGCCCGTGCCCGCCCGGTCTATGGCCCTCCTGACGCTTGCGAAACGCTGGCACAGATGATCAAGCAGACGCTGAACCGAGAGCGGGATGGCGAAAAGCTCCTCGCCGATGTGCGGGCGATCCGCCAGGAGATTGCCGAACACAAGCCAGCGGCAGGGCCGTTCGATGTAAAGATGATCGATGGCGGCCTGGTTGATCTCGAATTCTGCATTCACCTGACGCAATTGTACGAACGCACGGGCTTTGATCCTCAGCTACCCAAGGCGATCGTCGCACTGTCCGATGCTGGGTTGGTCGATCCTGCGCTGGCTGGTGCGCACGACTTGCTGACGCGGATGTTGGTGACATTGCGATTGGTTGCGCCGGGATCAAAAGATATCGCCAAGGCAAGTCGCGAATTGGTGGCTGCACGCTGTAGAGCGGAAAACTGGGACGCGCTGGTTGCAGAATATGAACAGGCGCGGCAATGCGTGAAGCGCGAATGGCATAGAATTGCGCATATCCAGGACCAAGGAGAGACAGGATGATCGAAGAAGGGCAAATGGCGCCCGATGTGGTTTTGCAGCTGCCTGACGAAAGCGAGACGCAGCTGAGCGCCTATCGCGGTCAGCCGCTGGTTCTCTATTTCTATCCCAAGGATGATACGCCGGGCTGCACCAAGGAAGCGATCGCCTTTACCGATCTGGCCGGCGACTTCGCCAAAGCCGGTGCCAAGGTTGTGGGTGTGTCCAAGGATCCGCCGGCCAAGCATGTGAAATTTGCCGACAAGCACAGCCTCAAGGTGGAGCTGGCAACCGATGCCGATGGATCGGTGACGGAAGCTTTTGGTGTCTGGGTCGAGAAGAATATGTATGGCCGCAAATATATGGGTATCCAGCGGGCAACCTTCCTGATCGATAGCGATGGCAAGGTCGTCACGGTTTGGCCGAAGGTGAAAGTTGCCGGTCATGCCGAAGCGGTGCTCGAGGCCGCAAAAGCGCTATAGCGCTATGCCGCAAGAAAGCGTTGCATCAGCAGTGGCGAGCGTCCTGGTCGCTTCTGATCCGCGTGAGAAGGTTTTCGCCGCACGTTCGGCGGCGCGCGATTGGCGTCTCGGGCGTTTGAGCCATGTCTTCGATACACCGATGCCGGATCGACCGGGCCGTCCCGATCGGCCCGAACTGTGTCCACCATCCAAGATGCCGCGGCGTGGGAAGGGGGGATCGGAACGATCGCGGATCGCGATGCTCCATGCCCTGGCCCATATTGAATTTGCAGCGATCGACCTGGCTTTCGATCTGATCGGACGGTTCGGGAGCGAGTTTCCACCTGAATTTGTCGACAATTGGATGCGGGTCGGAGCGGAGGAGGCGATGCATTTTGCATTGCTCGATCGTCGGCTGCGTAATCTTGGGTCCAGCTATGGTGCGTTGCCCGCGCATGACGGATTATGGGAATCGGCTGAAACAACCGCGCATGATGCGAGCGCGAGGCTCGCTATTGTTCCGATGGTGCTCGAAGCGCGCGGGCTGGATGTGACACCGATGACAATCGAGCGTTTCGACCAGGCCGGTGATGAGCCGTCGGCGCGGATCCTGGCGCGTATTATGAACGATGAAATCAAACATGTCGGATTCGGCGTGAAATGGTTTGAATATAGGTGCAAAAGTGACAATGTTGCGCCGCAGCAACAGTGGAGAAACCTCGTTTCGCGCTATTTTGGCGGGCAGCTAAAGCCTCCATTCAACGATTCAGCGCGTCGACAAGCCGGTTTGACCCGAGATTTTTATCAATCCCTTGCCTGTTAGGCACTTCGTTAACAATGTCGCTCCACACCGGAAGCGGGGGGACAATTTCCGTCTCCGGATATGAGTTTTTTTGATTTGCGCACGGAATTTGTGTGTCAGATCGCCATAAACGGGTCGCAACACCGCTATGACGACACAGTTTTTTTCATCGGCCAAAAAGTCTCTGGCTGGCATCGGCTATGCGCTGCTTGCCGGGCTCGGAATTGCAGTTTCTGCAACTCCTGCTGCTGCCCAATCGACGACAGCCGCTAGCGCCGAAACCTCGGATGTCCGCGCCCTGTTCGCCAGCTGGCGGCAGGATGAGCGCCAACGCCGCGGTGTGATGGCTATTCCCTCGCTCCGTCCAGTTGAAGGCTATCGGCTAACGAGCAGCTTTGGCACGCGCAGCGATCCGTTTCGGCGCGGTCGCCGCATGCATAACGGCCTTGATATGGCCGGTCCGATCGGCACCCCGATCTATGCAACGGCAGACGGCATTGTCGGTCGCGCGCAATGGCTTGGCGGTTACGGCAAATATGTCGAGATCAATCATGGCGGCGAAATCCAGACCCGGTACGGCCATATGTCTCGTATCCTGGTTGAGCCTGGTGCCCGCGTTACCCGTGGTCAGCTGATCGGCCGTATGGGTTCGACAGGCCGCTCCACCGGCAGCCATCTTCATTATGAAGTCCGCATCGCCGGTCGTCCGGTCAATCCGATGCCGTTCATGACGTCCGGTGCCTATCTGGCGCAGCTGGCCGATGCGAGCAGCGAGAGCGTTGGCGCGGTCGGCGCGAGCCAGTAATTCCTTTCAGTGTAAGGCAAAACGGAGCGCGCGCTTGTCGCAGCGCATCCCAGTGCCTATTTTACGCCCATGACTGACGTGATTGATATTGATCTCACCCCGGCTGCTGCGGCGCGTGTTGCCGCGATTGCCGATCGCCAGGGCAAACCTGCGATCTTGCGGCTGGCTGTCGATGGCGGCGGTTGTGCAGGCTTTCAGTATCGCTTTGAGCTTGCCGATGATGTTGCCGATGACGATGTCTTGGCGGAGCGCGATGGGGTGAAGCTGGTCGTCGATACGATCAGCCTCGATCTGGTGCGCGGCAGCGCGGTCGATTTCGTCGAAAATCTCGGCGGTGCGGCCTTTCAGGTCAACAACCCCAATGCCCAGTCGGGTTGCGGTTGCGGCACCAGCTTCTCGGTCTAACCAAAATCGATAATCATGACGATGCGGGTGGCGGGATCGAAGCCGTCCGCAATTTCCTCGTCCAGGTCCGCCTGCACGCCAGGATCGGGCTCAGGCCATTCGACAAAGCCAAGCGAGCCGTAGAAGGGCGCGTTCCAGGGTATCTCCCGATCGGTAATCAGGGAGATCGCAGGAAAGGCGGTGCGCGCATGGGCGATCGCATGGTTCATCAACGCCCGGCCGATCCCGCGCCCCTGAAACTCCTTCGCCACCGATAGCTGGTCGACATACATGCTGGCCTCGGTCGCATGGGCGCAGACCAGGCCGGCAATCTGCCCGTCCACCTCAGCCACCCAGAGCGTCCCTTCGCCGAGCGCCCGGTTGAACCGAAACGCCTCGGACACATCCTCGTCGAGCGCCCATTCGAGATGCGTGCCGCGAAACAGTTCGTCCGACGAGCGAATGATCGCGTCCAGCGCGTCCAGCTCCGTCGCTTTGCCTAACCGGATATTCACGCCATTCTCCCACTGGTCGTTTGCGCGCGGGCCATGCATAACAGCGGCCATGAAAATCGCGACCTACAATGTAAACGGCATCAATGCCCGCCTGCCGCGCCTTACCGAATGGCTCGACGAACAAAAGCCCGATCTTGTCTGCCTCCAGGAGCTCAAGGGCGATGGCGATCGCTTGCCGAAAAAGGCGATTGAGGAGGCCGGCTATACCGGGATGTGGCTCGGCCAGAAGGGGTTTAATGGTGTCGCGATCCTCACGCCCAATGGCGGAGAACTGACCGAGCGCCAGAGCGGCCTTCCCGGCGATCCGGACGATGAACAGAGCCGCTATGTCGAGGCGGAGCTGGGTGATGTGATCGTTGCGTCGATCTATCTGCCCAATGGTAATCCGCAGCCCGGCCCCAAGTTCGATTACAAGCTGTCCTGGATGGAGCGGTTGCTGGCGCGGGCGGAGGAGCTTTATGCGCTTGAGCGCCCAGTGGTGTTGGCCGGCGACTATAATGTCATCCCTACAGACGAAGACGTCCATTCTCCGGCCAAGATGGCCGATGATGCGCTGACCCAACCCGAAAGCCGCGCCGCGTTTCGCCGGCTTGCGGCAATGGGCTGGACCGACGCTATCCGGGCGCGTTTTCCGACCGGCAAAATCTGGACCTATTGGGATTATCAAGCCGGTGCATGGCAGCGGGATGCGGGTCTACGCATCGATCACCTGATGCTCAGCCCGGTTGCGGCAGACCGGCTCATCAATGCTGGCGTCGACAAGGAGTATCGGGGCCGCGAAAAGGCCTCGGATCACACGCCGGTTTGGATTGAATTGGCCGATTAGCCGCGACTAGGCGTTAGAGCGTCTTCTCATAGACCGAATATTCGCGATTGATCGTGCCCTCGATGGCGTCCGCGATCGCAACCATTCCCTGGTTATCGTCGAGGATCCAGCCAACTTCCGCGCGTTTGGCGCCCATCGTTTCCACGCCCCAGCTGCGGATCGTTTCGATCATCATGAAGGCCAGCTGGCTCGCCAGCCGGCTGTTCTGATGCTCTGGCAAGACGCCCATCAAGGGTACGCGGCCGCCACGCCAGCTTTTCCGCTTTAGCTTCCAAAGCAGTTTCGCCCAGCCAAAGGGGAGGAGCGAGCCCTTCATATCGATCAGCGCCTCGTTCACATCCGGCAGGCACAGCATGAACGCGGCTGGCTCACCGTCATAATAGGCGATCAGATTAACCGGCGGATAGATGACAGCCTTCAATTTGCCTTTGATATATTGGACTTCGCTATCGGTGATCGGGACAAAGCCCCAATTCTTGCTCCAGGCCTCATTGAGAATGGAGAGGATCAGCGTTGCCTCTTCGTCGAATTTGCTCATATCGACCGGGCGGATTTCGATCCGCTCATTGCGTTCGCCCGAGGCCACGATCCGGTTGATCAGGCGCGGAAAACCATCTTCGATAGGAACGGTATAGGTCAGCAGTTTCTTGACCTCGCCATAGCCAGCGCGTTCGATCCAGCCTTCATAAGCGGCATTGTGATGGCCCATCATGATCATCGGCCCATGGTCATGCCCTTTCGTCAGCAGGCCAGGCTCGTCCCATACGGATAGGCTCATCGGAGCGATGACGCGCGTCATATTCTGACCGCGTAACCAATCCTCGGCTGCCGCAATCAGCGCATGCATAACGGTTTCGTCTGCCGCTTCCATCAGGCCCCAATTGCCGGTGCCTGGCCCCATGCCCTGATCTTCCGGTTGCTCGAGTGCGAGATGGTCGAAATGTGCAGAGATGCGGCCGACCGGCTCATTGCCTCGCCAGGCAATCATCAGCTGGACGGTAGCATGCTCGTAAAACGGGTTTTTGTCGTGGTTGAGGAGCTCAAAGACGTCAGACCGCAGTGGCGGAACCCAATGCGGCGTGTCCGCATTCAGCCGGTAGGCGATATCGACAAATGTCTTGAGCTCCGCCTTGCCGGTAACCGGGCGGACGGTGATGTCTGTGCTCATGGTTGCCGGGCGGCGCTAACCCTGGGCGCGCTGAGCCGGGTGCCCGGTTGCAACGCCGCCAGATAGCTCAGCCACCCATGGGTAACGCTTCGCCGTTTCCGGCGTGTAGCCGAGGTTGAACACCGTTTCGCTCTTCACCTTGCGATCCGGGCGCTCGTAAAATGTGCCGAATGCCTTGTCCCAAACAAAGCTGGTGATGCCGAAATTGCCGGTCTCATCATGGAAATGATGGGCCATGTGGCGCGCCTTCATCCGGGCAAGCCATTTGTTGCGTGGCTTGTATTTCAGATGCTGGATGCAGTGGCAGAACTCATAGAAGCATGTCGTTAGCAAGCCGGCTGCCAGCGCGATCGCCATGCCGCCAATACCACCAATAGCCCAGCCAATTGGCGCGAGGAAGACGACGATTGTCGGCAGCGTCGTGTACAG
>CBDBUZ010000002.1:0-159040 GCA_965212265.1 Parasphingopyxis sp.
CACCTCTTTTGCAAGCATTGCGGGATTAAAAGCTATTACCAGCCACGCAGCCATCCCGAAGCCTGGAGCGTCAACTATAATGCACTTGACGACGGGCACGGATTGGACGTGACGATCCGCAAGTTCGACGGGCAGAATTGGGACAAGGCGAAAGCGGAGCTGTAACCCACAGCGTGTGCTGTTGAGCATCCGCCGGATTCGTCGCTCGTGCCGCTCTGAACAGCCCGCTTGCCGTTCCCATCGCTTTCTCGCAATAAGGCCCGCAAACAGGAAGAGGGGGAGCCTGAATGGCCAGCACAGCAATGGATGCGGCGTCGCACGAGCCGAGCAAGAAAGAAGTTCGTCTCGTTATTGCGGCATCGTCTGCCGGAACGGTGTTCGAATGGTATGATTTCTTCATTTATGGAACGCTAGCGGCGCTGATCGGTCAGGCTTTTTTCCCGGCTGGAAATGAAACACTGCAGTTGCTGCTCGTATGGGCGGGCTTTGCCGTGGGCTTTGGATTTCGGCCGCTTGGGTGCGATTCTATTCGGCTTTCTCGGTGACCGGCTGGGCCGCAAATATACCTTCCTGGTAACGGTTACGCTTGATGGGTATCGCGACCGCCGGGGTCGGCATGATCCCGACCGCTGCGACGATCGGCATTGCAGCGCCAATCATCGTGATCTTGCTTCGTATCCTGCAAGGCCTGGCGCTTGGCGGCGAATATGGCGGCGCGGCAATCTATGTGGCCGAGCATGCACCGCCCGGAGAAAGCGCGGTTTCTATACGTCTTTCATTCAAGCCAGCGTGGTCGGGGGCTTCGTGCTCAGCATCGCCGTGGTGCTCGCCTGCCGCTTCCTGATTCCCGAAGAGCAATTCTGCAGCCTGGGGCTGGCGTGTGCCGTTCCTGCTCTCAATCATCCTGCTCTTCATTTCACTGTGGATGCGACTGAAGCTTTCTGAGAGCCCGGTTTTTCAGGCGATGAAGGATGCCGGCGAAACATCGGCCAATCCGTTTACCGAGAGCTTCCGCTATCCCGGCAATAAGAAGCGCATCTTTGTGGCCTTGTTCGGCGTTACCGGCGTGCTCACAACGATCTGGTATACGGCCTTCTTCTCCGGCCTGTCCTTTCTCAGGCGCGATATGCGGGTCGATGAGCTTACCGTTGAGCTGATCTTGTTTACGGCCGGGCTGATATCGATGATCTTCTATGTGATGGTCGGCAAATGGTCCGATCGAGTGGGGCGCAAAAAGCCGATCATGATCGGCGCCTTGCTCGCACTGGTGCTGCTTCTTCCCGATCTTCTGGGGCATGGGAAGCCTGGCCAATCCCGGCCTGGCACGCGCAGCCGCGGAAAATCCCGTAGTGGTAACCGGGCCAGAATGCACGACTGATCCCTTTCGCTGAGCTGTTTGGTAGCGAGCAGACCGAATGCGGCCGGATCCTCGAGACGCTGACATCAAGCGGTGTGCGTTACACGTCTTGAACCGGGTGACAGATGTGGCGCTGGCCGTGGGCGGCGAGGATGTCGCCATCACCGAAGAATGGTTGGCCGATGGCGCGGCCCGGCGTGATGGCCTTCAAGCTGCGCTCACTGCACGGGGCTTTCGATTTCTGCGCGCCAGACCCCGCCCTTCATCAACATTCTGGGGATATCCTGGCGTTGCTGCTTGGTCTCTGCTGGTCTTTCCGCGCTAACCTATGGCTCTGTCGCGGCGCTGCTATCGGAAATGTTCCCGCCCAAGATCCGCTACAGCTCGATGTCGATTCCCTATCATATCGGCGCCGGCTATCTTGGCGGCTTCTTGCCGCTAATCGCCGGGATTATTGTGGCACGAACCGGCGATATCTATTCCGGCCTCTGGTACACTTGGGCAATTGTTGCCTTTGGCGTGATTGTCGCCTGGTGGGGCCTTCCATCCGGTCCGCCTCGCGATTTTGCCGATGACGTCTAACCCGCCGCTTCGCCTTCGCTTGGACGGTAAGGCGCTGAGTGGCAACTGGCGCGCGCTTGATCGCCTGAGCGGTACAGCGGCGTGCGGCGCGGCCGTGAAAGCCAATGGATATGGCCTGGGCGTGCGCGATGTGACCGAGCGGTTGATGACTGCCGGCTGCCGTGATTTCTATGTTGCCACTTGGGACGAAGCCGCCGAAATTGCCGATCTGTCCAGCGGCGCATCGCTTAGCGTGTTCCATGGTGTGCGCAATGAAGACATGGCGATGGCACTTGAGAGTCCGGCTCGACCCTGTCTCAACTCCGCCGAACAGGTAACCCGTTGGCGCGAGGCCGCTGGCGGGGCATGCGATGTCATGGTCGATACTGGCATGAACCGGCTGGGATTATCCGAAGAAGAAGTTCGCAGCGGCCTGCTCGATGGCCTCAAGATTGATACGTTGATGAGCCATCTGGCCTGCGCTGATGAGCCTGATCATCCACTGAACGCGGTGCAATATCTGGCGCTCGCCCAACTCGCCGATCACACTGGCGCCATGCATCTGAGTCTCGCGAATTCGGCCGGGATCGTGCTCGGCAAAAAATATCATTTCGATCTCACCCGGCCCGGCCTTTCGCTCTATGGCGGGGTACAGGTCGAGGAGCTTGCACCACATATCGCGCAGGTTGCTTTTCCCGAAGCGCAGGTGATCCAGCGGCGATCAATCAGTGCCGGCCAAAGCGTCGGCTACAACGCGACTTTCACTAGCCCCGAATCGATGGAACTCGCCATTCTCAATCTTGGCTATGCGGATGGCTATCTGCGCGGATTCTCAGGCACTGGCGTCACCCGTTTCGGGGAT
The DNA here is from genome assembly GCA_965212265.1 of Parasphingopyxis sp. Classification (GTDB taxonomy): domain Bacteria; phylum Pseudomonadota; class Alphaproteobacteria; order Sphingomonadales; family Sphingomonadaceae; genus Parasphingopyxis. The sequence goes on from CBDBUZ010000002.1 coordinate 2,781, forward strand.
AAACAATGTCCGGTGATCGGCCGCGTATCAATGGACTTGATCGCGGTGAACGTTGATCAGGCGCCGGAGGTGCGCGAGGGCGACTGGTTGGCGATCGAATTTGATTTGCCGAAAGCAGCTACACAGTCAGGCCTGTCGCAATATGAGTTGCTTACGACCCTCGGCCGCCGCTATCAGCGCCAGTGGAATGACTAGTCCTGCTGCGCCCAATCCTGTGATTCTGTTCTTCGCCGCGATCGGGCGAACGGTGATCGGTGCATTCGCAACCGTCGGTCGTGTCTCGCTCTTTGCGTTCCACACCATCAAGCAGGCGCTGACGCCGCCCTGGTATCCGCTCAAATTACTCGACCAGATGTTCCAGATTGGCTGGGCGTCCTTGCCGGTCGTTGCATTGACGGCGATCTTCACTGGCGCAGCCCTGGCTCAACAAATCTATACCGGCGGATCGCGCTTCAATGCGCAGTCGACGGTACCGGCGATCGTGGTGATCGCGATGGTCCGGGAGCTCGGACCGGTACTTGTCGGGCTGATGGTGGCTGGCCGGGTGTCATCGTCCATGGCCGCCGAGATCGGTACGATGCGCGTCACCGAACAGATTGATGCGATGGTGACGCTTAGGACCGATCCCTATCGTTACCTGATCGCGCCGCGCTTGTTCGCCAGCGTGATCACGCTGCCGATTCTCGTCTGCATTGCCAATGTCATCGGGATTTTTGGTGGTTACCTACTGTCCATCTACAAGCTCGGCTTCAATCCGGCCGGCTATCTGGCGATGACCAATGACATTTTGGAAGCGGATGACATCATGATGTCGCTCGTCAAAGCCGCCGTATTCGGTTTCTTTATCGCGCTGTCCGGTTGCTATGCGGGCCTGACGACCCGAGGGGGTGCGGCTGGTGTAGGTCGCGCGACGACGAATGCAGTTGTCGGCGCGTTTATCCTCATCCTGCTCTCCAACCTTATCGTAACTCTGACGGCATTCGGCTGATGAGTGAGCAACCCAAGATTGAATTGCGCGGCGTCGTCAAAAGCTTCGGTAGCAATCATGTGCTGCGCGATGTGAGCTTTGCGGTGCAGCCGGGTGAATCGATGACGATCATCGGGGGGTCCGGTAGCGGCAAGTCCGTCATGCTGAAATGTATCCTTGGCCTAATGGAAGTCGATGCCGGCCAGATCTTTGTCGATGGCGAGGATGTGTGCGGCATGAACAGTGCGGAACGCGATCAGGTGCGCACCAAGTTCGGCATGTTGTTCCAGGGGGGCGCGCTGTTCGATTCGCTTCCGGTCTGGCGCAATGTCACTTTCGCGCTGACCAGCGGGCGCAGTCGGCGCGCCGGCGAAATGCGCAAGATCGCGCTCGACAATCTGGAACGCGTCGGACTGGGTGAGGATGTTCTCGACCTACGACCGAACGAACTTTCTGGCGGGATGCAGAAGCGCGTGGCGCTTGCCCGCGCGATTGCGCCGCGACCCGAGATTATCTTCTTCGATGAACCGACCACAGGTCTCGATCCGATCCGCACCGATGTGATCAACAAGCTGATCGTCGAGCTTGTCCAGGATTTGGGAATCACGGCATTGACGATCACCCATGACATGGGCTCAGTGGAGAAGATCTCGGATCGCGTGGCGATGCTTTACGAGGGCAAGATCATCTGGTCCGGCCCAGTGGGCGAGCTGCGCAAATCTGGCGATGAACATGTCGACCAGTTTGTCATGGGCCGGGCGGACGGTCCGGTCGTCTAAAAGCGGCAAAATCGATCAATGCAAATCCACTGATCGAACTGCCCACTAACTGTCTATTGCTAAATCCATTGGATGATGGCCGGGTTTCCACCCATATCGGGCGCGAGATCAATCACGGGGTGCATCCCCATTTCCTATCTTTGGAGGCAAATTAATGCTTGGACGTACTGTTCCAGACGTAACGCTCAAAACCCGCATTCGCGATGAGAGCGTCGCTGGCGAAAATCCGTTTCGCTGGCAGGATGTGAAAACTGGCGACCTGTTCGCGGGCAAGCGCTCGGTCGTGTTTTCGCTACCCGGTGCATTCACGCCGACATGCTCAAATGAGCAGTGCCCGGCCTTTGAACGCTATTATGATGACTTCAAAGCGCTCGGCGTTGACGAGGTCTATTGCATCTCGGTCAATGACGCATTTGTCATGTATAAATGGTCTCTCGATCTGGGTGTCGAGAAGATCAGGATGCTGCCCGATGGTTCCGGTGATTTTACGCGGCGGATGGGTATGCTGATCAACAAGGACCATCTCGGCTTTGGCGATCGCAGCTGGCGTTATGCGATGATCGTTGAGGATGATGAGATTGTTGCCTGGTTCGAAGAGCCCGGGATCAATGACGATGGTGCCGACGAAGATCCCTATACCGAATCGACGCCGGACAATCTGTTGGATTGGCTGCGCAGCAATCGCGAGACTGTCCAACAGGCCGCCTAACCTCCCAACCCCCTGAATCGCGATCTCCCCCTGAACTGTCGCGATTTGGACCTTAACCCGCACCGGCCATCCCCTCGGCCGGTGCGGGTTTTTTCTTTGGCGGTTGCGACCTTCGCGCGATAGGATGCGCATGAAGAGGAGCACATGCCGGACCCCATGACCATCGCACCGCGTATCGAAACGGACCGGCTCATCCTGCGCGAATTCCAGCTCGGGGATTTCGACGCGTTTGCCACCATGAGCGCCGACCCGGGTGTGGCGCGCTTTACTGGCGGCGTGATTACCGACCGGGCTGTGGCATGGGAAAAATTCTGTCGATCGCCGGGTTGGTGGTCCTTGCTCGGCTACGGCCTGTGGATCGTCGAGGAGAAGTTATCTGGCCGCTATGTCGGCAATCTCGGTTTCGGCAATTTCGAGCGGGATATCGTTCCACCGCTTCCCGACATTCCGGAAGGCGCCTGGGTCATCGATAGCTGGTCGCATGGCAAAGGCTATGCGTTTGAAGCGATGATGGCGGCGCTGGACTGGTGCGATGCCGAGATCGGTCGAGGTCAGAGCTGCATTATCGATCCCGCCAACACACCATCGCTTAAACTCGCGGATAAGCTGGGTTTTCTAGAAGTTCGACGTGCCGATTTCAAAGGCGCGCAGACAATCGTTTTCGAACGAGCGACGGCCTAGGTAACCGCTGCCTGTTCTGCAAAACGCGGCTCCCGCCAGATACCGCTATCGAGTATCTCGCCCAATATTTCGACGGCCTGCCAGACATCTTCGTGGCGCAGATAGAGCGGCGTCAGTCCAAAGCGGAGAATATCGGGCGCGCGGAAATCGCCGATCACACCGCGCTCGATCAAGGCCTGGCTGATCGGCCAGCCATCCGGATGGCGATAGGAGATATGGCTGCCACGATGAACTGGATCGCGCGGCGTGATCAGGTCTAGCCCATGGTCGCCGCACCGTTCCTCGATACGGGCTGCAAACAGGCCGAACAACGAGGCTGATTTGGCTGCAATCGCATCCATCTCGATATCGGCAAACAGATCGAGCCCGCTTTCCAGCGCCAACAGGCTGAGCACCGGCGGCGTCCCGCACAGGAAGCGCGAGATGCCGGGGGCCGGCTCATAATCGTCGCGAAACTCGAACGGCGCAGCATGGCCCATCCAGCCGGAAAGCGGCGACCGGATAGCGTCCTGCAATCCCTCGCGCACGAACAAAAACGCTGGCGCGCCTGGGCCGCCATTGAGATATTTATAGCCACAGCCAACCGCGAGGTCGGCGCCGCAGCCATTCAGGTCGACCGGAATAGCGCCCACGCTATGGCTCAGGTCCCAGAGCACCAGAGCGCCAGCGTCATGGGCCGCGTCCGTGATCCGCTCCATCTCATGGCGCGCACCGCTCTTGTAATGCACATGGGTCAGCATGATCAGCGCCGTTTCGGGGCCGATCGCATCGATCAGATCGCCGGCCTGTTCGATGTGCAGTTGGTGATTGGGTAGGACATCGGAAACACCGTCGGCGGTATAGAGATCGGTCGGGAAATTGCCCGGCTCGGTCAGTATATGCGTGCGATCCGGACGCAATCGCGTCGCCGCAACGATCAGCTTGAAAAGATTGACCGAAACCGAGTCTGTGACGATCACTTCATGGGGCTGCGCGCCAATAAGCGGCGCGATCTTGGCGCCGATCCGCTGCGGCGCGCCGATCCAGTCATTGCTGTTCCAGCTGCGGATCAAGTCGGTGCCCCATTGCCGCTCAACGGCGTCCTGCTGCGCGGCAATCGTGGAGGTCGGCAGCGCGCCCAGCGAATTGCCATCGAGATAGATCACGCCCTCGGGCAGCGTAAAGTGATCGCGGGCTGACGCTAGCGGATCGGCCGCATCCAGGGCGCGAACATTTTCGAGCGTACTCATCGGCCCAATGCCTCTTCGATCAGCTCAACCTGCCGGTTCCAGCTGGCCGTCCCGGGCGAAACAAGTTCGACATGCCCTTCGTTCGGGATGACGACCAGTTCGATATTGGTCGCATCGCGCGCCAGATTGGCATTGCGATAAGCCTCGGCATATTCAGGCGGGGCGATCCGATCGCGATCCGAATTGACGAGAATCTGTCGGGCCATTGCTGCCGGCATGCGCTGCGGCGATGTGAGCTCGGGCTGGTCGCCCATCATCAAGCGCGGAGCCTCGACCCCGCAGGGATGGCCTTCGCGCAATATGCCTGCTTCAAGGTCCGGCAGTCCGCCCTGGCTGATCACGGTGCTGATCGGCAGGCGTACATCTCCGGTTAGCGGTTGACCGGTAAAGGCCGATTGCCGAGCCGCCAGCCACAGCGCCAAATGACCACCGGCGGAATGGCCGATGGCAACAATGGGCTCAACGTTTAGATTATAGCGATCCCAGTTCTGCATGAGCGAGTCGGCCGCAGCCAAGATATCCTCATACGTGCCGGGGTATCCGCCACCGTCACGGTCCACGCCGCGATATTCGATATTCCAGACGGCGATGCCGCGGGCCCGCAAATCCTCCGCTATCCAGTTCATGATATCGCGCTCGGCAATATCGGTTTGCCAACATCCGCCGTGGATCATCAATACCACGGGATGCGGCCCATCGCCTTCGGGCAGCCACAGCTCGGAAAATTGAAGGTCGCCCGCGCCATAGGCGATCCGAATATCGGTTTGTGGTTGGGTGCGCCCGAACAGGTCATCCCAGCTCATGATGTCACCCGCTTCCGTCGGTGCGGCGGGCGGGGTGGGCGTGGGTTCAGGCATAGTGCAGGCGCTCAATCCGGCAAGGCACACAAAAAGGCGGCCCTGCGCCGTACGAATGGGGTTCTTCATTCGCCGAGGCTAGGGCCGCCTGTTCGTGATTGCAATTCGCCTTAGACGGTGGGGCAACCTGCGAAGTGATCGGTCAACAGTGCTTGCCAACCGGCGTCACCGCTATCTTCGGTTTCAACCAGGCGGATCGAGAAATCGTCCATGCCAGGGCGATTGGGGATGCCCCATTGGGCGCCCAGCACATGGCCGGATTGTGCGTCCAGCCAAAGCGGTCCGCCATTGTCGCCAAAGGCGCTGCCCGTCACGTCAAAGCGCAGGGCAGGGGTGCCTTGATATTCTTCGGCGCGAACAAACTCTGCATTGGCTTCACCCAAGTGGCGGACATATTGGCCGTCTTCGGGTTCGGTCCAGATCGTCGGCAGTGCGAATGAGAAGCCCTGACGGGGGTCATCCAGGCCCATTGTCTGAACCGACAAGGTTGCGAGATCGGCATCATAGAGGTGGAAGATCGGCTCCGTGACCCGCACCTGTTGGCGAACCATCCGGTCCGGCAGGGCGGCTTCCGCACGCAGCATTGTGGCTGCACCATCATAGCTGATCGTCGCGAAATTCTCGTGGCGGGCTTCCGGCATCAGCCGGCCACCCTGGATCACCGTGGCGTTTCCGGTTTCGGAATCGACCCATGCAGTGACAAAACCGGCATCAACGCAGCGCTCGCTCGATTTGTAGATTTCGAGCCGGTTATATGCAGCGCGATACAGATAGACATTTTCTGCGCCGCTACCGTCCTGGTTGCTGCGGACATAATGATAGATGCGGCCTTCAACCGCTTCGGGTTGGCCGACACCGAACGCGTCAGTGGCGTAACCGGTGATGGCAGCGACGGCTGCGGCACCGAGAAGAGCAAATTCCTTGAACATTCCTGAACCCCTATTTTTGAGTCACAACGGATTTTTATCCGCTAATGCCCTTTAGATAAGCATGACCCGTGCCAGTTTCAAGAAACCGCACAATAGCAGGGAGTTAATGAATATTCGGTTAGGAAAATATGAGGTGATTCGCGACTATGTGGTGGAAATCACCAATATGTGGCAATTTCCATTTATTTCAGCGCATTAGCACTATCGTTCAATGCACATCGCGATGCCCATGCCGCCACCGATGCACAATGTCGCCAGGCCCTTATGCGCATCGCGGCGTTGCATCTCGTAAATCAATGTCGTCAGGACGCGGGCGCCAGACGCGCCGATCGGATGGCCGATGGCGATGGCGCCGCCATTCACATTCACTTTTTCGGGATCCCAGCCGAGCTCTTTGCCGACCGACAGGGCCTGGGCGGCAAAGGCCTCATTGGCTTCGATCAGGTCAAGATCGGCAATCGTCCAACCGGCCTTTTCCAATGCTCGTTGGGTGGCAGGAACAGGGCCAATACCCATAATCGATGGGTCGACGCCGGCCGATGCCCAGCTTGCGATCCGGCACAGCACGGGCGCGCCGCGTTTCTCGGCTTCCTCTGCTGACATGACGACCAGTGCTGCGGCACCATCATTGATCCCGCTGGCATTGGCCGCGGTTACCGTGCCGTCCTTTTTGAACGCCGGTCGCAGGCCGGACAGGCCTTCGGTCGTGACGCCTTCGCGGATATACTCATCCTGGTCGACGATTGTTTCACCCTTGCGATGGGCGACCGTCACGGGCGCGATCTCGTCGACGAACCGGCCTTCGCTGCGGGCGGCTTCGGCAAGGTTTTGCGAGCGGGCCGCAAAGCCGTCCTGATCTTCCCGGGTTACCTGATATTGTTCGGCGAGATTTTCGGCCGTGATGCCCATATGATAATCGTTGAAGACATCGGTGAGGCCATCCTTGATCATGGAGTCGACCAGGCTCACCGGCCCCATCTTCGTGCCGCTGCGCATATTCTGGCAGTGCGGGGACAGGGACATGCTTTCCTGTCCGCCGGCAACCACAATTGTCGCGTCGCCGGTTGCAACCTGCTGGCTGGCAATCGCGACGGCGCGCAGGCCCGATCCACAGACCTGATTGACGCCCCAGGCGGGGACTTCCTTCGGAATTCCAGCGCCCATCGAGGCCTGGCGTGCCGGATTCTGGCCCTGTGCAGCGGTTAAAACCTGGCCGAGCACGACTTCGGATACGTCTTCAGGAGCAATGCCAGCCTGTTCCAGCGCGGCTTCGATGGCGACCCGGCCCAGTTCATGGGCGGGCGTGGTACCAAAGGCACCCAGAAAGCTGCCCACGGGTGTGCGTTTGGCGGCGGTGATGACGATATCGGACATGGCTCGGGCCCTTTCACATGCAAATAGTTCAGGAGTCGCGCGCGAGCTTAGCTATTATGTTGCACCTGCGAAAGCCATAGCCCGAGCGGCTCCCATAATGCGGTGCGGCCGCGCCCACCGACCACCATGCCGACATGGCCCTGCGACAGGGTGATCACTTCACCGACCCGGGCCGCTGTCGCCTCTGGCACAATCCTGTCGCTGGTCGAGATGATATCGAGTGTGGGGCAGGGGAGCGCGGCAGGGTCGACGATCACACCGCCGACCCGCCATTCGCCTTTGCCAGAGACATTGGCCGTGAAGAGATCTTCGATCAGCTCGCGCCCGGCGCCATAGGTTAGCGGCGGGCCGTCATTGGCCCAGTCTTCCAGAGCAACAAAGCCGGTTGCTCGTGCGCTGCCCGGTTCGAGCTTGCCGAACATTTCGAACTTGCTGACGGTGCGTGCCGGATCGAGTTTCCAGAACCCCGTCTGCAGCACCTCCATGGGCAGTGCGCCAATATCGCGGGCCGTGGCTTGGGCATTGTCCCATAGCGCGTTCAGCCCGTCCCGGGCTTCGTCGGGAAAGCCGTCGAACCGCCATGGCGCGGCCATCGTCACGAGTGAAAGCGGCGGGCGTAACGCGGCGGCGGCTGTCGCCATCGTTCCGCCCAGGCAATAGCCAACCAGATGTGCGGGCGCGTCCAAGGCATCGATCAGCGGCAGGAGCAGCGTCTCGACATGACCGGCAACGGAGAGGTCCGCTTCGTCCGGTGTCGGTGCGCCCCAATCGACGAGATAGGGATGCACGCCATTTTCGCTCAGCCATCTGAGCAGCGAATTGTCAGTCGCGAGATCAAGGATGGTTGGCGGGTTGATCAAGGAGGGAATGAAAATCGCGGCCGGTCCGGTTCCGCCATAATCGAGCAGGCGCGCCCGGCCAGATTGTGCCGCGATGGGCACCGGTGGAGGCGGGGCTGTGCGATCGGCCTGTTGATAGGCTTTCAGCCCGGCCAGTGCAGCCGTCATTCGCTCCGGCGATGCTGCAGTTTCGCTGCGCAGCAAATCAAGGAAAAGTGGGAGGGGGCGGGGTTTGTGTTGCAGTGCACTATCTCCAGGTGCTAAGTCGGGATTCAACAGTTGGAGACTCATACATGGCGAAATCCGCTTCCAGTTCTGACACGGTCATTATCAAGAAATACGCAAACCGGCGTCTCTATAACACCGAAAGCTCGAGTTACATCACGCTCGATCATCTTGGTGACATGATTCGTGACAAGCGTGACTTTCAGGTGATCGACGCGAAGAGCGGCGAAGATATCACGCGCAGTGTCCTCACCCAGATCATCATGGAAGAGGAAAGCCATGGGCAAAATATGCTCCCGGTGAGCTTTCTGCGCGATCTGATCGGCATGTATGGCAACTCGATGTCGGCCATGGTGCCGCAATATCTTGAAGCCTCGATGGAAGCGTTCCAGCGCAACCAGGCCAAGTTTCGCGATGCAATGGAAGGGGCGCTCGGCTCCGGACCGTTCGGCGAGATTGCGCGGCGCAACATGGAAATGTTCGAAGCGGCTGCCGGTGCGTTCCAACAGACGATCAAGCCGGGTGCCGAAGCTGAACCGGAAAGCCAGCGCGACGCGGAAGTCGATGCGCTCAAGGAACAGCTGGCCCAGCTTCAGGACCAGATCGAAAAACTCAGCAAATAATCTGCAAACAGCAATCGGGGCCGCGCGCGTTTTAGACGCTCGCGGCCCCGTTGCGTTGGTTAGAAGCTCGCCCGGATCGTGAAGCGCGCGTTGAGCGGCTCGCCGGTCGAGATATTGTTATTGTTGTGCCCGGCTGGGAAATAATCCTCGTCGAACAGATTCTCGATATTCACCTGCACACGCACATCATCGCTAATGTCATAGAATAGGGCCGCATCGAAGCGGGTGAAGCTCGGCAGGCGCACGCTATTGTCGATCGCCGCGAACTGCGACGATTGATGCGTCACGCCAAAGCCGACGCCAAAGCGGCGCGTCACATCGACATGGTTCCACATCGAAAACATATGCTCGGGCACCTGGGCGAGCGTTCGGTTGGCAAGCGCTGTACCGACAACGCGGCCGCGTTCATCGGCGTCGAGATAGCTATAGCCGGCATTGACGCTCCAGCCGGGGAGGATCTCGCCGACCAGCTGCACTTCAAACCCTTCGGTGCGGCTGCCGGTGAGGATCGAGTTGCCCGGATCATTGGGATCCGGCGTGGTGCCATTCTCCCGATCAAGCCGGAAGATCGCCGCCGTCAGGCTCAGCGCAGGCTGCAAGTCCCATTTCACGCCGATCTCATAATTGTCGAACTGTTCGGGCGCGAGATTTTCGGTTGTCGGTGACAGGCTCAAAAACTGATCGCCCGATCGCGGCAGGAAGGAGCGCGCATAGCTCGCATAGAGCGATACATTGTCCTGCGGCTTGTAGATCAGGCCGATCCGCGGTGACCATTCGCTGTCGCTCCGGCTCAGAAAACCGTCATTGCCATCGGCTGCACCATTATTGATTTCGATCTGGTCGACCACATCGATCTCGAACCGATCAAAGCGGATACCGCCGACTATGATGAAGTGATCGCCGATCGCGATCTGATCCTGCGCATAAACAGAGAAGAACTCCGCATCCGAACTGCGCGCGCGGGTAAAGGCGGGGAAGGAGAAGGCCGGGATCGCTAGCGGATCGGTAAAACCGATCGTGATCTGGTCATCCATGCTGGGCGCGAAGAACACATCGCGCCGCGCATTCTGGGTTTGCTGATCGCCATATTCATAACCGAGCAACAGCGTATGGCCGAGTGCGCCTGTATTGCCTTCCCAAACCAGGTTTCCCTGAATGATCAGGTTTTCGCGCTGGGTGGTATCGCGATAGCCATCAAGGGACGTCGTGTTCGCGACATCATCAAAGCCGATCGGATAGATGTTCTGATACAGCTTGTTGTAATCGGCATATTGGAGCGTCGAATTATAAGACAGGCTGTCCGAGAAATCATGTTCGAAGCGCAGGCGTGAAATATGCGCCTGGAGTGTCGTTACATTGGTACCCGGCGCGCCGAAAAAGGTGTCGTCAAATCCTTGCAGTGGTTCGCCGCGTAGCGAAGGAACGCCGCGATCGACGGTGCGATCGTCATCGACATATTCATAGGAGCCGATCACCCGTGTGTCCTCGCCAAGCCGGACCGTAGCCGTCGGATTGAGCGCAAAACGATCGCCGCTGTAGAAGTCGCGATGATTGTCGAGGGATTCATAGAACGCGTTGAGCCGCAGTCCGATGACTTCGCTCGCTGCAATATTCGCATCGCCGCTGATATAGACGGATCCGAACGTGTCGACGCCGAATGTGCCGCCACCAAATGTCTCTCTCACGCGCGCCGTCTTGGTGACGCGATTGATAACACCGCCACCGCCGCCACGGCCAAAGATCAGCGCGTTCGATCCGCGCAAGATTTCGATCCGGTCGAGATTGTAGAGCGGTCGGAAATATTGAACGTCATCACGCAAGCCATCGACATAGAAATCGGCGGTGGTGTTCTGGCCGCGGATCGTAATCTGATCGCGATGGCCTTCACCCTGTCCGATCGATGCACCGGGCGTGTAGCGCAGTACATCGCCAATATCGCCGAGCACTTGATCGTCAATCTGTTCACGCGACAGAACCGATACGCTTTGCGGTATGTCGATAAGCGGTGTTTCTGTCTTGGTGGCGCTGATCGTTGCGCCCTCCAGATATTGGCCGGTGACCACGATAGTGGGGCCGGTGGATACCAGGACGCTGGACGCTGGTGCTACTGGTGCCCCCTGAGCGATCGCCGCTCCGTTGGCAAAAGCGATTGACGAAATGCCGGCCAGAAGCGAAAGGCCGGAACGCGATACTCGGGAAAACATGTACAATCCAATCTGCACCAGAGGAATCAGGCAATTGATAGTTTTCGATAATGATAACGATTATCAAAAACAATCAAAAAAGCTGCAAATGTGGGAAAAACATGATTCAGATTGCGGATCTATCAGGCGAAATTGCGCTTCGGAGCGCGTGTAGATGACGCTTGGCATTGCTGCAGGAATTGCCTTGGGCATCGCGATACTGGCCGGCTGGATGGACTGGCGACGCAATAATCGCGATCAGCTCGACCGAGTCGGCTGGGTCAATTGGACATTATTGATGGTGTTGGCCGGGATTGCCGCAGCGATGCTCGGGCTATTGGCGATAGGCGGACCTTAGCCGCCCGATATTGGTCTTAGAGACACGCGTCCAGGCACGGCTGTTCAAAACCGAAGGCCTTGGCTTTTTCGAGCGTGTAAGGGCGCAGACCCATTGAACGATATTCGCCCTCGATCTTCCCGTTATCATCTTCACCGGTATATTCGAACTTGAACAGTTCCTGGGTAACGATGACTTCGCCTTCCATACCGATCACCTCGGTGATGTTGGTTGTCCGGCGCGAACCATCGCGCAGACGCTTCACCTGAATGATCAGATCGACCGAGTCAGCAATCTGTTTCGAGATGGCTTCTTTCGGGATCTTGATGTCACCCATCATGACCATGTTCTCCATACGGCCAAGGCATTCGCGCGGGCTGTTGGAGTGAAGCGTACACATGGAGCCATCATGGCCCGTATTCATGGCGGCCAGAAGGTCGAAACATTCCGCGCCACGAATCTCACCCAGGATGATCCGGTCAGGACGCATACGCAGGGCGTTCTTCACAAGGTCACCGATCGAAATCTCACCCTTGCCTTCAAGGTTGGCCGGCCGCGTTTCCAGTGGCAGCCAATGCGGCTGCTGCAGGCGAAGCTCGGCGGCATCCTCAATTGTCAGCACGCGTTCGCCGGGATCGATCATCTTCGACATGGCGTTGAGCATCGTCGTTTTACCGGAACCCGTACCGCCAGAGATCACAACGTTGAAACGGCTGGCGCCGGCAACTTTGAGAAAGGTCGACATTTTGCGCGACATCGAACCGAAATCTTTCATCATGTCGATGGTGATCGGCTTGTCCGAGAATTTACGAATGGAGATCGCGGTACCGCGCAAAGACAACGGCGGCACAATCACGTTCACACGAGAACCATCGGCAAGACGGGCATCGGCCAGCGGCGTTGTCTGGTCGACGCGACGGCCAACCGAATTACAAATGCGCTGGGCAATCTGGAGCAGATGCTCCTCATCGCGGAACTTAATCTTTGCAAGTTCAAGCTTACCCTTGCGCTCAATATAGGTCTGTTCCGGACCGTTCACCATGATATCGTTGATATCCGGATCGGAGAGGAGTTCTTCCAACGGTCCAAGACCCAGCAGCTCATCGACCAGCACTTTTTCCAGTGCAAATTGTTCGCGACGATTGAGCGTGATTTTCAGCTCGGCGAGCACTTCGGAAATGATTGGCCGGAATTCTTCGGCGAGTTCGGTCTTGGTCAGCGTTGCAGCCGCTTCCGGATCAACACGTTCGAGCAAGCGCGGCAGCACCTGCTCCTTGATCTTGTGAACGGAAGCCTCGAATCCTTGGACTTCTTCTTCAGCTTCGGCGACCGCGTTGGCGCGATCGTTAAGCTTGGACATAGCGTCCGGTTCTGCGGGAATCCCGGAACCATCGTCTTCCTGACCCGGGAGCTCGAGCGAATCAATCGGCGGAAACTGTTCTCCGCCTTCTTCTTTGGCTTCCGTTTCATCAACGACTGGCGCGACGCCGCCGCCCTTCATTGGGCGCGCTACGCCGAAGGAAGGCTTCTTGCCACCGCCTTTTTTACCAAATGCGCTCATCCCATCCCTCGATACAAAATGCCCCCAAGAAGCGAGCAGGTTCGATATGGTGAATAGATTGAAAACTTTGACAATTAGCTAATAGGCATCAATCGGAGCAAATGAGGCAAAAAAGCCCGGAAAACTGGAGGAAAACGGGGCCAGAAGGGTGTTTACGAGCCCCTGCCAAGCGCCTCGCATTCGCCCGTTTCTCGCATTTTTCACTCCGAAACGACGTCACGACGTCGATATCTGGCGATTTGCCAGGCACCGCAGTGGCTGTTTTGCGTTACCGCATTGGAACGATTGGCTTTTTGGGGAGGTTTTTCCGGCCGTTACGGCCTGAAAACGCCGACAGATACTATTGGTTTGCGCCCTTTAAGGCGAACCCAGTCAGCTCGTTAGTCTTCGCCGACGACCTTTTCCACCAGGATTGTCAGGCCCTTTTCGTTGACCTCGGCAAATCCGCCTTCAACGCGGATTTTCTCCGGCGTGGCGCCGGCGGTCTTGTAGATCGAGATATTACCATCGCGAATGGTCGACATCACCGGTGTGTGCCGTGCGAGTACGCCGAAATCACCTTCGGTGCCCGGAACCACAACCATATGCACTTCCTCCGAACGGAGAAGTTTTTCCGGCGTGACGAGTTCGAAATTGAGGGCCATTCGCTTTTCTCCGCCCCTCCCGATCAGGGGAGGGGCATTATTGGGTTAGGCAGCTTCAGCGGCGAGTTCTTGCGCGCGCTTGCGGACATCTTCGATGCCGCCGACCATGTAGAAGGCTGCTTCCGGCAGATCATCATGCTTGCCTTCGACAACTTCCTTGAACGAGCGGATCGTATCGTCCAGCTCAACAAAGATACCCGGCTTGCCCGTGAAGACTTCGGCCACGTGGAAAGGCTGGGACAGGAAGCGCTGGATCTTGCGGGCACGGGCCACAATCAGCTTATCTTCTTCCGACAGCTCGTCCATGCCGAGAATGGCGATGATGTCCTGGAGCGACTTGTAGCGCTGCAACGTTTCCTGAACAGCGCGGGCCGTTTCATAATGTTCCTGGCCAACAACACGCGGCTCGAGAACGCGGCTGGTGGAGTCCAGCGGGTCAACGGCCGGATAGATGCCGAGCTCCGAAATGGCGCGCGACAGAACCGTCGTTGCGTCCAAGTGAGCAAAGGAGGTTGCAGGTGCCGGGTCGGTAAGGTCATCGGCCGGCACGTAAATGGCCTGGACCGAGGTGATCGAACCCTTGTTGGTCGACGTAATGCGTTCCTGCAGGTTGCCCATGTCGGTCGACAGGGTCGGCTGATAGCCCACCGCGGACGGGATACGGCCGAGCAGGGCCGACACTTCCGAACCCGCCTGGGTGAAGCGGAAGATATTGTCGACGAAGAAGAGCACGTCCTGGCCTTCCTGGTCGCGGAAATATTCTGCGATCGTCAGACCCGACAGGGCGACGCGAGCACGGGCCCCGGGAGGCTCGTTCATCTGGCCATAAACCAGCGCCACTTTGGAGCCTTCCGGCGTTGCATTGCCGTCGGCATCCTTGGCGATAACGCCAGCATCGAGGAACTCGTGATACAGATCGTTCCCTTCGCGGGTCCGCTCGCCAACACCGGCGAATACCGAGGTGCCGCCATGGCCCTTGGCGATATTGTTGATCAGTTCCTGAATAAGCACGGTCTTGCCCACGCCGGCGCCGCCGAACAGGCCGATCTTGCCGCCTTTTGCATAAGGCGCGAGCAGGTCGACGACCTTGATACCGGTGACGAGGATATCGGCGTCCGTCGACTGATCGACGAACGGCGGGGCTTCGGCGTGGATCGGAGCAGTGGAATCGGCACCGATCGGGCCGAGCTCGTCGATCGGCTCACCGATGACGTTCATGATGCGGCCGAGCGTCTGGGGGCCGACCGGCATGGCGATCTGACTGCCTGTGTCGGTCACTTCCTGACCGCGCACCAGGCCTTCGGTCGCGTCCATCGCGATCGTGCGGACCATATTCTCGCCGAGATGCTGCGCAACTTCGAGCACGAGGCGGTTGCCGTTATTGTCGGTTTCAAGCGCCGACAGAATCGCGGGTAGCTCGCCCGGGAAGCTGACATCGACAACGGCGCCGATGACCTGAGAGACCGTGCCGACGGTGTTGGTGGTGGCCATGATTTTTACCTCTTGCCTTCTAATTGCTTAGAGCGCTTCAGCGCCCGAGATGATTTCAACGAGTTCGGTGGTGATCGCGGCCTGGCGGCTGCGGTTATATTCAATAGTGAGCTTGTCGATGAGTTCGCCGGCATTGCGCGTGGCATTGTCCATCGCGGTCATCGATGCGCCCTGTTCGCTGGCCGCATTTTCAAGCAGTGCGCGGAACAGCTGGATCGACAGGTTGCGCGGCAGCAATTCGGAGAGGATTTCCTCTTCGTCCGGCTCATAATCAACAGCGGCATTGCTGCCACCTTCCTCGCCCTCGGGGACGGGGACCGGGATGAGTTGCTGGGTCTGCGGTTCCTGGACGAGCGCCGATTTGAACTTGGAATAGAAGAGCCAGGCAACGTCGAACTTCTCGTCTTCAAGCCGTTCGACGAGCTCAGAGGCGATCGCCTTGGCGTCGTCATATTCCGGGTTCTTGATCTCGCTCGTATCGAAATGATGATCGATCGAGTTCGGGAAGACACGCTTGATGGCCGGTTTCGCCTTCTTGCCGATAAGGTAGAAGGTTACTTTCTTGCCGCCAGCGATGAGCTCTTCAGCCTTTTGCCGCGCTTCTTTCACGATGTTCGTGTTGAATGCGCCGCACAGGCCGCGGTCCGACGTCGCAATGACCATCAGGTGATGGTCGCTCTTGCCGGTGCCGGCGAGCAGCTTGGGTGTGTCCGAGCTGATCGATACTTTTGACGCCAGGCTCGACATCACGCCTTCCAGCCGCTCGGCATAGGGACGCGCAGCCTCGGCCGCTTCCTGCGCTCTGCGCAGTTTTGCGGCGGCGACCATCTGTTTGGCCTTGGTGATCTTCTGGGTCGATTTAACCGACCCGATCCGATCCTTGAGTTCCTTGAGGCTTGCCACGGTTTATCTGTCCCTTAGGCGAAGGTCTTCGAGAAATCGTCGAGGATCGATGTCAGCGTCTCGGCAACATCGTCTTCGAGCTTCTGCGTGTCGCGGATCGTGGCGAGAATGTCGCCATGGTCGTTGCGCATATGGGCGAGGAAGCTTTCCTCGAAATCCGTCACCTGATCGGTGCCGATCCCGTCGAGATAGCCCTGGGTACCAGCGTAGATCGATGCAACCTGCTCTTCCATCGGCATCGGCGAGAACTGCTTCTGCTTGAGGAGTTCGGTCAGCCGTTCGCCGCGGTTCAGCAGCTGCTGGGTCGAGGCATCGAGGTCAGACCCGAACTGAGCAAAGGCCGCCATCTCGCGATACTGGGCCAGCTCAAGCTTGATCGAGCCCGACACCTTCTTCATCGCTTTGGTCTGGGCGGCGGATCCCACACGGGACACCGACAGGCCGACATTAATCGCCGGGCGGATACCCTGGTAGAATAATTCGGTCTCCAGGAAGATCTGACCATCGGTGATCGAGATAACGTTGGTCGGAATATAGGCCGACACGTCACCAGCCTGGGTTTCAATGATCGGCAGGGCGGTCATCGAACCCGCGCCATTATCTTCATTCATCTTGGCTGCGCGTTCGAGCAGGCGAGAGTGAAGATAGAAAACGTCACCCGGATAGGCTTCGCGGCCCGGCGGACGGCGCAGCAGCAGGGACATCTGGCGATAGGCAACGGCCTGTTTCGACAGATCGTCATAGACGATGCAGCTGTGCATGCCGTTGTCGCGGAAATATTCGCCCATTGTGCAGCCAGTGTACGGCGCAAGATACTGGAGCGGTGCCGGCTCGGATGCGGTTGCAGCGACCACGATCGAATATTCCATCGCGCCATTTTCTTCTAGCTGGCGAACAATCTGCGCCACGGTCGAGCGCTTCTGGCCGACGGCGACATAGATGCAATAGAGCTTCTTCGATTCATCATCGCCGGCGTTGATCGTCTTCTGGTTGATGAAGGTATCAACAGCAACGGCGGTCTTGCCGGTCTGACGGTCACCAATGATCAGCTCGCGCTGGCCACGGCCAACCGGGACGAGGGCGTCGATGGCCTTGAGGCCGGACTGGACCGGTTCGTGAACCGATTTGCGCGGGATGATGCCCGGTGCTTTGACTTCCACACGAGCGCGCTCGGCACCTTCGATCGGGCCCTTGCCATCGATCGGATTGCCGAGGCCGTCGACCACGCGCCCGAGCAGGCCCTTGCCGACCGGAACGTCCACAATGGTTTCGGTCCGCTTGACGGTGTCACCTTCTTTGATCTCAGCATCGGAGCCGAAGATCACGATACCGACATTGTCCGATTCCAGGTTCAGCGCCATGCCCTGAACGCCGTTATCGAAGGCGACCATTTCACCGGCCTGTACATTGTCGAGGCCGTGCACACGGGCGATACCGTCACCGACCGACAGCACGGTTCCGATTTCGGAAACCTGGGCTTCGGTGCCGAAGCTGGCGATCTGGTCCTTGATGACCTTGGAGATTTCTGCAGCGTTGATATCCATTGTCAGCCTTTCATGGCGCTTGCGAGCGTGTTCAATTTGGTACGGAGAGAGCCGTCAATCATCCGGCTGCCCATGCGGACGACAAGTCCGCCCAGCAGTGAAGGATCGACGTTCATGTCGACATTGACGTCCCGGCCCGCAAGGCTCTTCAACTTGGCCTTGAGCGCGGCAACCTGGTCGTCAGTAAGAGGATGGGCCGAAATCACTTCGGCATTGGCTTCGCCGCGATATTGGGCGGCGATCGTCGAGAAGGCGCGGATCGCGGCACCCAGCTGGGCCAGGCGGCGATTCTCGGCGAGCGTCCCGAGGAAATTGGTAGTGAGAGGATCAAGCCCGAGCGAATCGGAGACCGACTGGGTCGCCGCAATGGCTTCGGGCCGCCCAACCAGCGGACTGGTGGTCAGCGTGGCAAATTCTTCCGAATCGGCAAGCGCCGATTTCAGTTTCGCCAAGCTGCCTTCGACCGCGTCGAGCTGCTTGTTTTCTTCTGCCAGTTCAAAGAGTGCCGCTGCATAGCGGCCCGCTAAGCTGGCCTTGATTCCGCCGGAAATATCCACGCGCAAATATGCCCCTAAAGGAGGATGACTGATCCATAGAAAAAGGAGCGGCAAAACGCCCCCGCTACGGCTGCGGGCCACCTAGCAAGGGTCATGCTGCGATGCAAGATAGAACGGGGTGACTTTTCCCCGAATCTATTCTGCGGCCTCCGCCTGATCTTCACTATCGGCTTCGTCGTCGCTTTCCGCATCTGCGTCGGCCGCTTCATTATCATTAGCGACAGCTTCTTCCGCCGGTGGTTCATCCAGGGTCGATGCGAGGCTCGGCCTCGAGATAAAGACGTAGAAGGAACCGGCTATCAGCGCGATCCCGACGCCGATGCTCAGGCTGCCCATAAGCGAGCCGCGTTGCCAGCGACCGCGGAAGAACATCGCGATAACCCCGCCCAGGAGCAGCATTGCGCCAATGACCAGAAGTGCAACTGCAATCGCCAAACTCAATTCGCGCGCCTCATATACGGCAAGCAATTCGCGTTCCCGCACCAGATCGTCGACACGGGCCTGTTCTTCGGCTTCGCGGCGTTCGCGCTCAGGCAGCGGAATACAGCCCTCGATTGTAGTTTCTGGACGGACATCCGCAGTCTGAAGGAAGGGGATAATCTCCCGGGCAGAGATAGCAAAACCGAATTCCGCGTCATTCTGCTGTGCCAGTGCACCGAAACTGTTGATCCCGATGATCCGGCCACATTCATCCAGCAACGGTCCGCCGCTATTGCCGCGTGCCATCGCTGCCGTGTGAAGAAGCGTATCAACGTCGCGGCGACTGCGGCCACCGGATAGCTGGCCAAATGTGCGCACCGCCGGAATCGGCCGGACCCGTTCGCTTGCGGACAAATTTTCGGCAAGGTCCACCGAACCCGGATAGCCGATAGCGGCGACACGCCCGGTATCGGCAGGGCGCCCGGTGAACACCACCAAGGGCTCGACTATGCCTTCTTCCATCCGAATCAACGCCAGATCGGCGCGGGAATCGGAAGCGAGAAGGCGTCCCTCATAGCGTTGGTCGCCTTGTGACGGGACGATGCTGATTTCGATGCTGGGTGATTCGCGAAGTGGCGCAACGACATGCGCGTTGGTGACGATCAGTCCGGGCGCGACGGCAACGCCGCTGCCATGGCCGAGCAAATAATCACCCTGTTTCGGGTCGTTTGCGATCAAAGCAACCCGCACAACGCTTTGCGCAGCGGTAACAACATCATTCTGACGTGCTGCCTGTTCTTCGTTTTTCTGTGCTGATGCGGATATCGGCAGCATCACAACACACAGCATTATCGTTAGTATCCAGCGCACAGCACACCCCTCGCTATTGCCGCAAACCATCCTTCTAGACAGGCGATCGGCTTGATGAAAGCCACCCGCGTCCTTTGATCGCAATTTTCGGAACGCGTCCGATCTGCGCTATAGCTAAAAAGATCGCATGACAGAGCAACACATCCTTATCGATCCCGATCTTGCATGGCAGGCCGTAATGGCGCGCGACCGCAGTTTTGACGGCCGTTTTGTTACCGGCGTTCTGACGACCGGTATCTATTGCCGCCCATCCTGCGCGGCGCGCCATCCCAAGCGCAGCAATGTTCGGTTCTTTTCCTTTGGCAGCGATGCACGTGAAGCCGGGCTGAGGCCGTGCAAGCGATGCAAACCCGATGATGTTTCGCGCGACGAAGCCGCCGTTGCCGAAGCGGTGTCGCTGATCGAATCAGCCGAAGAAGCACCCAAGCTCGATCAGATCGCCGCGCAGGTCGGCTATTCGCCAACCCATTTCCTGCGCGTGTTTCGCCGCGCCATCGGGGTGACGCCTGCCGCTTATGCGCGGCGATTGCGCGCAGAGCGTGCCGAGCATGCGCTCGATCGCGAAGAGCGGGTGACGGATGCGATTTACGAAGCTGGCTATTCCGGGCCCGGGCGTTTCTATGCCGAGACCTCCAAGCGATTGGGCATGACCCCGTCCGCATGGCGCAAAGGTGGAGCAGGGGTCACGATCCGCTGGGCGATTGCCGAAACCAGCCTTGGCGACATGCTGGTCGCAGCGACCGAGCGCGGCGTGTGCCGTTTGAGCTTTGACGAAGATGAAGCAGCGCTGCGGGCGCGTTTCCCGAACGCGGACATCTTGCCTGCGGATGCAGAGATGACGGATATCGTCGCAAAGACAGTTGCCGCGGTCGATAATCCAGCGCGGCCGCATGGACTATCGCTTGATGTGCAGGGGACCGCTTTCCAGGAAGCGGTGTGGCGCGAACTTACCCGTATTCCTCCAGGTGAGACGCGAAGCTATGCCGATATTGCCAAAGCGGTTGGCAAGCCCAAGGCAGTGCGCGCCGCAGGATCAGCCAATGGTGCCAATAATGTGGCCGTGTTGATCCCGTGCCACCGGGTTGTCCGCAGCGATGGATCGCTGGGCGGCTATGCCTATGGCCTCAAGCGCAAGGAAGCGTTGCTGGAGCGCGAACGGCGCAACGCGGGCTAGCTGAGCGGCCGGAATTCACAAGAAACTGTATGGATCGACATCGACCGAGACGCGCACGCCCTTTGGCCAGTCGCGATCACCGATCCAGTCGCGGATAACGCTCTGCACATCGAGGGCGCGGCGGGCATGGACAAGGAGACGCTGGCGATAGCGGCCACGCAACATGGCGAGAGGCGCGGGAGCCGGGCCGAGCACCATCATGCCATCCACCTTAGGCGCAGTCTGTCCAATTATCCGGGCCGTTTCAAAGGCCTGTTTCTCGTCTTCCGAGGAGATCACGATCCCGGCATAGCGGCCAAAAGGCGGCGCACCGGCAAGGCGCCGGGCTTCGGTTTCGGCGGCGTAGAAGCTTTCTGCATCCCCGGAAATCAGCGCCTCGATCACAGGTGCGCTGGGTTCATGGGTCTGGATCAGGACGCGGCCCGGTTTCTCGCCGCGTCCTGCGCGCCCGGCGACTTGCATGATCTGCTGGAATGTCCGCTCGGCGGCGCGCAGGTCGCCGCCCTGCAAGCCGAGATCCGCATCGACGACGCCCACCAGAGTGAGGTTGGGGAAATGATAGCCCTTGGTCACCAGCTGGGTGCCGATGACAATATCGATATCGCCCGCCTCCATCCGCTGCACAAACTCGCCGGCCTTGGCGGGAGACCAGAGCGTGTCGGACGTAACGATCGCGGTTTTTGCGTCGGGAAAGAGCGCGGATATTTCATCGGCGATCCGTTCGACCCCGGGGCCGCATGCAACCAAGCTGTCTTCGGCGCCGCATTCGGGGCATTCGGCGGGCGGTGGCATCACATGGCCGCAATGATGGCAGGCGAGGCGGGCGAGCAACCGATGCTCGACCATCCAGGCCGTGCAGTTCGGGCATTGGAAGCGATGACCGCAGGTCCGACACAAGGTCAGCGGCGCATAGCCGCGGCGATTGAGGAACAGCAGCGACTGTTCTTTGCGTTCCAATGTCTCTTCGACCGCCCGCACCACGGTCGGCGCGAGCCATGAGCCACGCGGCGGCGGATCCTGCAACATGTCGACGGCGGTGAGCTCGGGAAGTTCGGCGGCACCATATCGGCCCGGCAGGGTGACCGTCTCATAGCGACCGATCTCGACCATCTGCTTGGTTTCAATCGCCGGTGTGGCGGACGCGAGGACGATCGGGAATTGCTCGAAATGCCCGCGCATCACAGCGACATCGCGCGCGTGATACATGACGCCTTCTTCCTGCTTGAACGCGCTTTCATGCGCCTCGTCGACAATGATCAGCCCAAGCTTGGGATAGGGCAGGAAGAGCGAGGAGCGTGCGCCGACGGTGACCATCGCCTCACCGGTCGCAATGGCGCGCCAGGCGCGGCGGCGTTCGGATTGGCGCAGGCCTGAATGCCAGGCTATCGGTTCGCATCCGAAGCGCGCCGTGAAGCGCGTGAGGAACGGTTCGGTCAGCGCGATTTCGGGGAGCAACACCAAAGTCTGACGTCCCATGCGCAGTGCTTCAGCTACCGCTTCGAAATAGACTTCGGTCTTGCCCGAGCCGGTGACGCCATCGAGCATGATCGGCGCAAATTCGCGATCCTTTACGGCTTCGACGAGGCGGGCACTGGCCGTCGCTTGGCCCTCTTCCAAGGTCGGCGGGCCGAACGCGGGATCGGGGATCGGGAAGGGGGCGTCGAGCGAGACATCAACCGGTTCGAGCGCTCCTGCCTTTACCAGCCCGCGAACAACGCCGATCGATACTTCGCCGATTTCGGACAGCTCGCGGATGATGCCCTGGCTGTCGCCGATGAGTTCCAGCGCCTGTTCGCGCTTGGGCGTCATCCGTTCTGGCATCCCGCCCGAAGCGCGATATTCGGTGATCGTCTTCTCGCCCGAATAGCCGCTCGTTGAAGCCAGCGACATGCGGAGGACCGAGGCGAGAGGGGCGAGATAATAGTCGGCCGTCCATTCGATCAGCCGGCGGAGCGTTTCCGGGATGGGCGGAGAATCATAGACGCCAAGGATCGGCCGAAGTTTGCTTGCATCGACCGGATTGCCTTCCAATCGCCCTTCATCCCAGACGACTCCGGTCACTTGGCGCGGGCCGAGCGGCACTTTGACGATGCTTCCGGGCGGCGGGTCCATGCCGTTCGGCACGCTATAATCGAGCGGGCCGAGCGCGGCATTCAGCAGGAGGACGCGAACACGAGACATGTTGCGCACAATAGGCGATGCAGGCGCACAGAAAAGCCGGAGCTGCGATCTGACGGCTTTGTCTGTGGATAGCCCGTACAGCGCGCGCCGGGATTGGGTTATAGCGAACCCACGACTCACCGATTGAGACAGGACCCATCGCTCATGAAATTCTTCGCCGATACCGCCGATACCGACGCCATTCGCGAACTTGCCGAGACCGGGCTTGTCGATGGCGTGACCACCAACCCGTCGCTGATCCACAAATCCGGGCGTGACATCATGGAGGTCACCAAGGAGATTTGCGATATCGTCGATGGCCCGGTCTCTGCCGAAGTGGTGGCGACCGAGCATGATGCAATGATGGCGGAAGCCGAAGTGCTGCGGAAGATTGCTGACAATATCGCGATCAAGGTCCCGCTGACGGTGGATGGCCTCAAGACCTGCAAGAAGCTGACAGACGATGGCACGATGGTGAATGTCACCCTGTGCTTCACCGCCAACCAGGCGCTCCTTGCGGGCAAGGCTGGCGCGACCTTCATTTCACCCTTTGTCGGGCGCCATGACGATATCGGCTATGACGGAATGAACCTGATTTCCGATATCCGGATCATCTACGACAATTATGATTTTCCAACGGAAATCCTGGTCGCCAGTGTGCGGCACCCAATCCATATTCTCGAAGCGGCCAAAATGGGCGCCGATGTATCGACCATGCCGCCGGACGTGATCCTCAAGCTGTTCAACCACCCGCTGACCGAAAAAGGCCTCGCCGCATTTCTCGCGGATTGGGAAAAGACCGGACAGTCGATCGGCTAATCGATCTGCCGATCATTCGGTCGCAACCCCTTCCGGGGGCGGGCGGGTCTTGCTAAAGCAACATTCTTTCAAAAGAAGGTTGCCCTATGCCTGCCGCTCCCACGCTTGATTTCGGTCTTGGCGAGACCGCCGACATGATCCGCGACACAACGTCGCGCTTTGCGGCGGACAAGATCGAACCGATATCCGCGAAGATCGATGCCGAAGACTGGTTTCCCGAAGATCTCTGGCCGCAAATGGGCGAGCTGGGCCTGCACGGCATTACCGTCGAAGAAGAATGGGGCGGGCTGGGCCTCGGCTATCTTGAACATTGTGTAGCGGTCGAAGAAATCAGCCGGGCAAGCGCGTCGGTTGGTCTCAGCTATGGCGCGCATTCGAACCTCTGTGTCAATCAGATCCGCCGCTGGGGCAATGATGAGCAGAAAGCGAAATATCTGCCCAAACTGATCTCCGGCGAACATGTTGGCAGCCTTGCAATGTCCGAAGCCGGCGCGGGTTCAGACGTTGTCAGCATGAAACTGAAAGCCGATGCGGTGCAGGGCGGTTATGTCCTGAACGGCACGAAATTCTGGATCACCAACGCCGAATATGCCGATACGCTGGTCGTGTACGGCAAGACGGGCGAGGGATCGGGCGGCATCACGGCCTTCTTCATTGAGAAGGATATGCCGGGCTTTTCGATCGGCCAGAAGATCGACAAGGTCGGCATGCGCGGTTCGCCAACCGCAGAGCTGGTTTTCAATGACTGCGAAGTGCCCAACGAAAATGTGATGGGACCAGTCAATGGCGGCGTCGGTGTGCTGATGAGCGGCCTCGATTATGAGCGCGCCGTGCTCGCGGCGATCCAGCTTGGCGTGATGCAGGCCTGTCTCGACGTGGTGCTGCCCTACGTTCGCGAACGCAAACAGTTCGGCCAGCCGATTGGCGGCTTCCAGCTGATGCAGGCCAAGATTGCGGACATGTATGTCGCGCTCAATTCTTCGCGCGCCTATGTCTATGCGGTGGCGCGGGCCTGCGATGCTGGCCAGACGACCCGCTTCGACGCGGCAGGATCCATCCTGCTGGCGAGTGAGAATGCCGTGCAGGTGGCGCTTGAAGCAGTCCAGGCTCTGGGCGGTGCCGGCTATACGAAGGATTGGCCCGTCGAACGCTATATGCGCGATGCGAAGCTGCTCGACATTGGCGCGGGGACCAATGAGATCCGCCGTATGCTGATCGGCCGTGAGCTAATCGGAGCATCGGGGTGAACTGGCTCTGGGCTTCGGCCGCCGTGATGGTGCTGACTGCGGTGATCCATTCCTATTTTGGTGAAAAGCGTTTGATCGCTCCGCTGCTTGCCCAGGACAAGACAGTGCTAACCCAGCCGTTGGCCCGCAAGGTTATCCGCTTTGCCTGGCATTTCACCTCGCTGTTGATGATTGTATGCGCAGCGGTCGTCGCATGGCCGGGAACGCCGGACCAGCTCGTGCTGCTCACCGGCGGCGCCTGGCTGGCGGTTGGACTGTTCGATGCTGTGTATACGCGCGGCCAGCATATCGGCTGGCCGGTGCTCAGCGCCGCGGGCCTGTTTGCGATCCTCGGCGCCTGGTGATTACGGCAAACGTGTCGAAGTCAGTGCACTAATCGACGGCCAGCCCTACCAGACGCGGACCCGCTCGTCCGGTGCGAGATAGAGCGCGTCCTCAGGCTGCACATCAAACGCTGCATACCAGGCATCGAGATTGCGAACCGTGAGCGCGCGATACATGCCCGGTGCATGGACGCCGGTCGCGATCCGGGCGCGCATGGCTTCGTCGCGCATCTTGGTCTGCCAGATCTGCGCATAGGCGATGAAGAAACGCTGATCGCCGGTAAAGCCTCCGATTACTGGGGCTTCCTCGCCATTCAGCGATGCGCGATAGGCGTCATAGGCAGCCTGTAGACCAGCAACGTCAGCGATATTTTCGCCCAGCGTCAGGCGGCCATTGAGCTGCAAATCGGGGAAGGGCGAATAGGCGTTATATTGCGCCACCAGCGCGTCACCCTGTTCGTTAAAACTCGCCAGGTCCTCCTCGGTCCACCAGTTGCGCAGCGCGCCCGTGGAATCGAAATCGGCGCCATTATTGTCAAAGCTGTGGCTGATCTCATGACCGATCACCACGCCGATCGCGCCATAATTATAGGCGGGGTCGGCGGCGGCGTTGAAGAAAGGCGGCTGCAGGATCGCGGCCGGGAAGTTAAGCGCGTTCTGCACGGGCAGGTTTACCGCATTCACGGTCTGCGGCGTCATCCACCATTCGCCCCGATCCATCGGGCTGCCAAGTTTCGACAGCTGATGCGCATATTCGGCGCGCTCGCCGCCGATCATCGCGGCATAGGGATTGTCGGCCGGAACCTCATAATCTGAATAGTCGCGCCATGTATCGGGATAACCCACACTGACGACGATGGTTTCAACCTTGCGCAAGGCTTCCGCGCGGGTTTCCTCGTCCATCCATTCGATGGCGCGGACGCGCTCGGCAAAGGCATCGCTGATATTGTCAACCATGGCGGACACTTCGGCCCGGGCCGAGGCCGGGAAATAGCGTTCGGCATAGGCGCGGCCGACGGCATCGCCGAGATAGAGGTTTACGGCACTGATTGCGCGTTCTTCGCGGCTCCGCTGTTCGAGCGCACCACTGAGCGTGGTGCCATAGAAAGAGAAGCGCGCTTCATCGACCGCGGTTGGGAGGACGGAGGCATGGCTGCTGATCTGATGGAAGATCAGCCAGTCTTGCCAAGCCTCGATCGGCTGGGACGCGACCAGTGCGGAGAGCCCGGTAATCGCATCGGCGTGATAGGCGGCAAATGTTCCCTGATCGCCCAGCTGGGCAGCGGAGAGGAAGGCGTCCCAATCGATGCCGGGCGCGTTGGCTTCGAGCTCTTCGCGGCTCCACACGGTGGAGGAGCCGGCAAAGTCTTCGCTCTGTTCGCGGGTGTTATGCGCGCGGGCAATTTCGGTTTCGAGCGCGAAGATCCGCTCGGCCCGAGCCGCGGCATCATCGATTTCCGCTGCTTCGAGCAGTGTCTCGATATAGGCGCGATACGCGGTCCGGATCTCGGACTGAGAGGCGTCCGATGACAAATAATATTCGCGCTCCGGCATACCGAGCCCGCCTTGCAGCAGATAGGGCAGGACCTCACCCGGCGTTGCCAGGCCTTGCGTTACGAACAGGCCGAACAGGTTTTCGGTATTGAAATTGGTCGCGTTGAGCGGATCGACGTCGGCGCGCATTTGATCGCCAAGAACCGCCGACAGCTCGCTCACATCCGCGATCGCCGCGAACCGATCGATATCGCCTTGGACGGGCGCCATGCCGGCGGCGTTGATCGCGTCGACATCCATGAAGGCCGTGTAGAAATTGGCAATCCGCGCCTCATCCGTTCCGGCATCCGGATCGGATTCGACGATTTCACTTATCATCTCTGAAACCTGGCGCTGGGTTTCGAGAAATGCCGTCAGGAAGGATCCGATGCTCGAGCGCTCGGCGGGGATTTCGGTTTCTTCCTGCCAGGTTCCGTTGGCGTAGAGGTAGAAGGCCTCGCCCGGACGGACATCGGTATCCATTGCTGCGACATCGATGCCGATCTCGGTGCCTTGCCCGATCTCGTAAGTCTCCTCTGCGGAGGTGCAGGCGATGGGGCCTGTGAGCGTGATTGCGCCCAGCGCAATGGCGGATAGAAACCGGGTTTTCATGGGAGATTGACCTCGTGATAGAAGCGGGTTGCCTGGAACGAGCATAGAGGGGCGGATGGGGCGCGGCCAAGGTCGTTCGTCGAATGTTATGCGCGGTTCTTCCATTAGGCGTCTCTCCCGGCTAGGCACAGGACCGAAACAGGGGACGAATAGGCATATGAGCGCGCCGACGCTGGATACAAATATCGATACCAATGGTGAGGCGTTTCGCGCCAATAGCGCGCTGAACCGCGAGCTTGTCGAAACGCTGCGCGGCGATGTCGCCAAAGCCGCGCTTGGCGGGGCAGAACGGCATCGCGAACGGCATTTGTCACGGGGCAAGCTGTTGCCGCGCGATCGTGTCGAACGCTTGCTCGATCCCGGCTCGCCATTCCTCGAGATCGGCCAGCTTGCTGCCTGCGACATGTATGGCGGGGAAGTTCCGGGTGCAGGGATGATTGCCGGCATTGGCCGCGTCTCGGGTCGCC
The DNA here is from genome assembly GCA_965212265.1 of Parasphingopyxis sp. Taxonomy (GTDB): domain Bacteria; phylum Pseudomonadota; class Alphaproteobacteria; order Sphingomonadales; family Sphingomonadaceae; genus Parasphingopyxis. The sequence goes on from CBDBUZ010000002.1 coordinate 30,838, forward strand.
AGTGCATGATCGTCTGCAATGATGCGACGGTGAAGGGTGGCACTTACTATCCGATGACGGTGAAAAAGCATCTGCGCGCGCAAGAGATTGCCGAGCAGAACCACCTCCCGTGCATCTATCTGGTCGATAGCGGCGGCGCGAACCTGCCGCACCAGGCCGAGGTCTTTCCCGATCGCGAACATTTCGGTCGGATATTCTTCAACCAGGCCAATATGAGCGCCAAGGGCATTCCGCAGATCGCCTGTGTGATGGGCAGCTGCACCGCTGGCGGCGCCTATGTGCCGGCCATGTCGGACGAGACTGTGATTGTCCGCAACCAGGGGACAATCTTTCTCGCCGGACCTCCCTTGGTGAAGGCCGCGACTGGCGAAGAGATCAGCGCAGAAGATCTGGGTGGCGGTGATCTGCATGGCCGCAAGTCCGGCGTGGTCGATCATGTTGCCGAGAATGACGAACATGCGCTGACAATCGTCCGCGATATCGTGTCGACGCTCAACGCGCCGCATGATCCCGGAGTTAAACTGGTCGATCCGCGCGCGCCCAAATTCGATGCGGACGAACTCTACGGCATCATCCCGGACGATGTCCGCGCACCCTATGATGTGCATGAGATTATCGCGCGGATCGTCGATGGCAGTGAGTTTCACGAGTTCAAAGCGCTCTATGGATCGACCTTGGTCTGCGGGTTTGCGCATATCTGGGGCATGCCGGTGGCGATCCTTGCCAATAATGGCGTGCTGTTCAGCGAGAGCGCGCAAAAGGGCGCACATTTCATTGAGCTTGCCTGCCAGCGGCGCATCCCTTTGTTGTTCCTCCAGAACATCTCCGGCTTCATGGTCGGCGGGAAATATGAGGCAGAGGGCATTGCCAAACATGGCGCAAAGCTGGTGACAGCGGTGGCCACCGCGACGGTTCCCAAGATCACACTGTTGATCGGCGGCAGCTTTGGCGCCGGGAATTACGGCATGGCCGGACGCGCTTATTCGCCGCGCTTCCTCTTCACCTGGCCCAACAGCCGGATCAGCGTGATGGGCGGTGAACAGGCGGCCAGCGTACTCGCCACGGTCCATCGCGATGCTGACAAATGGGATGAGGAAGAAACCGAAGCCTTCAAGGCCCCGATCCGCCAGACGTACGAGGACGAAGGCAATCCCTGGCACGCCACCGCGCGGCTATGGGACGATGGCATCATCGATCCGGCCCAGACCCGCGATGTGCTGGGCCTTGCCTTCGCCGCGACGTTGGAAGCCCCAATACCCGAGCGCCCCGCGTTCGGTGTGTTCCGGATGTAGGAGGCGCGGCAATGTTGAAATCTCTCCTCATAGCCAATCGCGGCGAAATCGCCTGTCGGATCATGCGTACCGCGCGTGATCTCGGCGTGCGCACTGTCGCTGTTTATTCCGATGCGGATGCCAAGGCACTGCATGTGCGCGAAGCGGATGAAGCCGTGCATATCGGTCCATCGCCGGCCGCCGAAAGCTATCTGGTGGGCGAGAAGATCATTGCGGCAGCCAAGGAAACCGGCGCCGAGGCGATCCATCCGGGCTATGGCTTTCTCTCCGAAAATGCCGATTTCGCGCAGGCGGTTATCGACGCTGGCCTGATCTGGGTCGGCCCCAAGCCTGACAGCATTCGCGCCATGGGGCTGAAGGATGCAGCGAAGACGTTGATGGATGAAGCCGGTGTGCCGACGACGCCTGGCTATCTTGGTGACAATCAGGATGTCGACTTCCTTGCCGAACAGGCAGGAGCGATCGGCTATCCGGTGCTGATCAAGGCGGTCGCCGGTGGCGGCGGGAAAGGCATGCGCAAGGTTGATAGCCCGGACGATTTCGCCGACGCGCTCACCTCTTGCAAAAGAGAAGCCACCGCCTCGTTCGGCAATGATATCGTGTTGCTCGAGAAGTGGATCGAAAGCCCGCGCCATATCGAGGTGCAGGTGTTCGGCGATAGCCATGGCAATGTCGTCCATCTGTTCGAACGCGATTGCTCGCTCCAGCGCCGCCATCAAAAGGTGATCGAGGAAGCGCCCGCGCCGGGCATGGACGAAGCGACCCGCGAAGCCGTCTGCGCCGCCGCCGTTCGCGCGGCGAAAGCAGTCGATTATGAAGGCGCCGGGACCATCGAATTCATCGCCGACGCCTCGGACGGGCTCAAGGCCGATCGCATCTGGTTCATGGAAATGAACACGCGTTTGCAGGTCGAGCATCCGGTGACCGAAGAGATTACGGGTCAGGACCTGGTCGAATGGCAACTGCGCGTCGCAAGCGGCGAAGAGCTACCGAAAAAACAGGAAGAGCTCGCGATCAACGGCTGGGCCATGGAAGCGCGGCTCTATGCGGAGGATCCGGCAAGCGGGTTTTTGCCGAGTACGGGGCGTTTGGAGATATTTCGGTTTTTTGGCGGCGAGATTCAGAGTTTTCACGACGATCGCCAAGACAGCGGGGTGGAACAGGGCGATACCATTTCACCCCATTATGATCCCATGATCGCCAAGCTGATTGAGCGCGGTGACGATCGCGAAGAAGTTATCGACCACCTTGCGGAGGCCTGTAGATCGGTTCGGGTCTATCCTGTGAAAACCAATGCTGGTTTCCTAGCCCGGCTACTAGAGAACAAAGAATTCAGAGCAGCGAGAATGACCACTGGTCTGATCGCCGAGTTGGACGAAAGCTATGTCGACACTCCGGACATCAAAGCTGAAGTTCTCACTGACGCCCTCACAGCACGCTCTTTTAGTCAGAGTTGGTCCGGTCCGTCTCTGACCGATGCGGATCTAGAGGTCTTGGGTTTTCGGCTGAATGCAGACAGTCGCCGCAATGTGGTCGTTTCGGTTAATGGTAGTTTGGTAAAAGCCAGCTTCGCTGACACGACACGCCTCGAGAACATAATACGACTCGGTCACTGCGAGCTTCGAAATGGGAACGCAATTGCTTTCCAAGACGGGTTTGCATTCCTTGTTTCAGAATACCGGCCTGGACTAGCAGGTGCCGGCACCGCCTCAGACGGCGCGATCCTCTCGCCCATGCCGGGCAAGATCATTGCGGTTAGCGTCGCGGACGGAGCGGCGGTGTCCAAGGGCGATAAGCTGGTGACGCTCGAAGCGATGAAGATGGAACACAGCCTCACCGCGCCATTCGATGGCACCGTGACCGAGCTCAATGCCGAAGAGGGTGGGCAAGTCTCCGAAGGCACACTCCTCGTCCAGATCGAGGCGAGCGAGTAAATCCGTTTCTCCCGTCATGCTGAACTTGTTTCAGCATCCACCACACAGCGCACCTCCACCCCCATGCCCCAATGGGCAGTTGACCTTTACGTCAAGCTGGCGGAAGCTGTTATGCGAGAGGAGAGCCTCATGGCCGATTATGAAACCATCCTGACGGACCTCAGCGACAATATTTTCACGATTACCCTCAACCGACCCGATCGGATGAATGCGTTCACCGGGCAGATGATGCACGAGATGATTGCCGCGTTCGACGAAGCCGATGCGAATGACGAGGTTCGCGCGGTGATCGTTACCGGATCGGGCGAGCGCGCCTATTGTGCGGGCGCCGATCTTGGCGCCGGCGCCGATACCTTCAACTATGAGGAACGCGCAGATCGCGATTCCCCGGTTGACGCGGATGGCAATGTCGATTGGAGTCATCGCGGTGCGCGCGACGGCGGCGGACAGCTGACCTTGCGGATCTTCAACTGCAAAAAGCCGGTGATCGGCGCGATCAATGGCGCGGCGGTCGGCATTGGATCGACCATGACCCTGCCGATGGATGTGCGGCTTGCGGCCGATCATGCGCGGTTCGGCTTCGTCTTTGCGCGGCGCGGGATCGTTCCCGAGGCCGCGTCCAGCTGGTTCCTGCCGCGGCTCGTGGGCATCAGCCAGGCGCTGCAATGGTGCTATGAAGGCAATGTTTTCGGTGCCGAAGAAGCCAAGGCGGGCGGCCTTGTTCAGGCTATCCACGCGCCCGATGCGCTGATCCCGGCAGCGCGTGCGCTTGCAACGAAGATGACGGCGGAAAGCGCGCCCGTCTCGCTTGCCATGACGCGGCAGATGATGTGGCGCATGATGGGCGCCGATCATCCGCTCGAAGCGCATCGCATGGACAGCCGGGCGATCTGGTATCGCGGTCGCCAGGAAGATGCGAAGGAGGGGGTTGTCTCCTTCCTTGAGAAACGGTCCGCCAACTACCCGAACAAAGTGAGCAGCGATATCCCGGACCTCCATAAATGGTTCGACGATCCGGAATTTTAGGCGGGCGTCTCACGGCGCGAAAACAGATAATTGATTTCCTGAGAGGATAGACAATGAGCACAGCCCCATTTGATTTCACGGCGAAAAATGTCCTGGTGTTTGGCGGCACGAGCGGCATCAATCTTGGCATCGCGAAAGGCTTTTCCGCCGCCGGTGCGCGGGTTGGCGTGGCCAGCCGATCGCAGGACAAGGTCGATGCAGCAGTAGCGCAGCTCGGCAATGATCTTGGGCCGGCAATGGGATTTTCGCTCGATGTGCGCGACGCGCCTGCCGTGCAGCAGGCGGTGCATGACTTTGTCGCCGAACGCGGCAAGATCGATGTGCTGGTATCCGGTGCTGCGGGTAACTTTCTCGCTCCGGCTGCAGCGCTTAGTCCCAATGGATTCAAGACGGTGATCGATATCGACTTGCTCGGTACATTCAATGTGATGCGCGCCGCATATGAAAGCCTCGTCAAGCCGGGTGCATCGGTGATCAACCTTTCCGCGCCGCAAGCCTGGATCGCGATGTCGCTACAGGTCCATGCCTGCGCGGCCAAGGCCGGTATCGATCAGGTGACGCGGACGCTCGCCATGGAGTGGGGGCCGGAAGGCGTGCGGGTCAATTCCATCGCACCCGGCCCGATTGGCGGCACCGAAGGTATGGAGCGACTGGCGCCGAACGCGGAGGCTGCCGAACATTCGAAAAAAGCGGTACCGCTCGGTCGCTGGGGCGAGATTGAGGAGATTGCCAATATGGCGATGTTCCTCTCATCCGATCTGGCAGGATATGTGTCAGGCGCCGTCATCCCGGTCGATGGCGCGTCTTCGGCCGGCCGGTCTATCGGCGGTTAGCGACCCCAGGCGATGAAGTGCGGATTATCAAATCCGCGCTCACGCTTATTGTAGGTGAGTGGGCCGGCTTCGTTCTCGCCTTCGAGAATATCGACGCGGCCGCCTGCTGCTTCGAGCACGGCTTGGCCCGCGCCTGTATCCCATTCCATCGTCCGGCCGAGGCGCGGATAGACATCGGCCGAGCCCTGGGCGAGCAGGCAGAATTTGAGGCTTGAACCCGCCGGTGTGAAATCCTTCACACCGATCTTGTCGAGCAGCGCTTCGGTTTCCGGAGACCGATGGCTGCGGCTCGCCACGGCGATCAGGTTTTTATGGAAGGAGGAACGCGCTTCGATCTCGTGCGGATGCTCCGCCGTGCTGCGATCCTGGCCAGGCGCGATTTCCTGGTAAAAGGCACCTTCGCCAATCGCGCCATAATAGAGCTTGTTGATCGCAGGCGCGTAGACAACGCCGGCGATCGGACGGCCATGGTCGATCAGTGCGATATTGACGGTAAACTCGCCATTGCGAGAAACGAACTCGCGCGTTCCATCGAGTGGGTCGACAAGGAAGAAGCGGTCACCAAGCTCGGGTATACGTCCTTCGGACGCGGCTTCTTCTGCGAGGATCGGGATATCGGGCTGGGCGGCCTTGAGGCCTGCCTCGATGATCGCTTCGGCGTCCTTGTCAGCGGCCGTAACAGGCGAACCATCGCCCTTGGCATCGGCATCGAAATCGGTCTGGTAGATGGCGTCAATCGCTGCACCTGCCTTCAGCGAGAGTGCGATCATGAGCTCGAGATGGGTTTCGCGTTGCATAGGGTGTGTCGATCTTTTTCGAAACTGAAAGGGTGCGGATTCGCGCGGCTAGTTAACCTGGCGCTCCTTGCCTTCCCAATAGGGGGCTCGCAAATCTTTTCGCAAAATCTTGCCGCTCGCATTGCGGGGCATTTCGGGGATCACATCGACGGTTTTAGGCGTCTTGAAGCCGGCAATCCGCTCACGGCAGAAGGTTATGACTTCGGATTCGTCAAACGAAGCATCGGGCTTTGTCACGACAATCGCCTTGACTGCTTCGCCCCATTTTTCGTCGGGCACACCGATAACCGCCGCTTCGGACACTGCCGGATGCTCATAGAGCGCATTCTCGACTTCAGCCGGATAGACATTTTCGCCGCCCGTGATGATCATGTCCTTCATCCGGTCATGGATGTAGATATAGCCATCCTCATCGCGATAGGCGGCGTCGCCGGTTCGCAACCAGCCATCGCCATCCACCGTGTCGGCAGTCTTTTCCGGCTGTTTGAAATAATGCGCCATGTTGGAGGCTGAGCGCGTACAGATTTCACCCACCTCGCGCACGCCCACTTCCTTGCCGTTCTCATCGACGATCTTGACCTCGACCCCAGGCACCGGCTTGCCAGCAGATCGCATTCGTTCATTGCCGTCAGGATCATGGTCTTCAGGGGGCAGCACAACGATCGTGCCGGTCGTCTCGGTCATCCCGTAAAACTGGCAAAAGCCCGCATTGGGAAAGGCTTTCATGCAATCACGCAGCAGCTGCAACGGCATGGGCGAGGCGCCATAGTTGATCTGGACGACGCCGCTCGTGTCTATGTCCTTGGCCTTGGGGTCATTGATCAGCATCTGCAGCGCCGCAGGCACCAGGAAGAAGCGCGTCAGCTGCTTGTTATGAATGAGATCGAGGATTTCGCCGGGATTGAATTCGGCAATGATGTTGCAGGATACACCACGATTCATCGGCGAAATTCCGTAACCCGTGCCCGCGATATGCGCGATCGGCATGACCTGGAGCCCGGCCTCATCTTCTTCCCAAATGTCCCAATCCGGGACTTCTGCCGGCGTATCATCCCCGGCCCGGAAGAAATTCCCATGGGTCAGCACAACGCCCTTGGGGTTGCCTGTCGTGCCGGACGTGTAAAGCTGAACCAGTGGATCGTCATGGATTGGCAAAGTTTCGAGTTCGGGTGCGTCGCCGAAATTGGCCATGAAGGTTTCCGGTCCGTCTATGGCCCAGCCTTCTTCGCTCGCCATCATCCATTTGATGGCCGGAATATCGGCGGCGACTTCTTTCGCAAGATCAGCAAATTCCGGTGTTGCAACGATCGCCACGGCACCGGAATCTTCAATGATATAAGCCATTTCTTTCGGGGCAAGGCGCCAGCCAATCGGAACCGTCACCGCGCCGGCACGGGACGCACCGAATAGCAGGGTGAAATAGCGATCGCTATTCTTGCCGATCCAGGCGATCCGATCGCCGGGATTGATACCGGCGGCGCGCAAGGCTCGTGAAAGCTGGACAGTTTGGTCCCTGAACGCGCCGAAACTCGTCTCGCGTCCTTCGAAGCGATACCCGATATGATCAGGCTTAGTGTCGGCCCAATAATCGACTAGTGCGTGCAGCGTTTCCGCATCATGGTTCTCGTGCATCCTCAACCCCATCAATTTATGTGCGCAACAGCCGACTATGTCTGTATAAAGTCGACAGCATAGCCTTGTTCGTTTTTGCGCATTATGGCGTGCGCGACTTATTATTTGGAATCTGGAGGAAAGCAATGCGCTCCGTTGAGCATTTCATCGGTGGTAACCCGGCAGGCGGCGGTTCACGCCAGCATGACATCTGGGATCCCAATAATGGCGAGGTGCAGGCAAAGGTGTCGCTGGGCACCGGCGATGAGCTTCAAAAGGCCGTCGATGCTGCAAATGCTGCACAGCCGGCATGGGCCGCCACTAACCCGCAGCGCCGTGCTCGTATCATGTTCGCCTTCAAAGGCTTGGTCGAAGCGCATATGGACGAGCTCGCCGAACTGCTCTCGTCTGAGCATGGCAAAGTCATCGCCGATTCGAAAGGCGATGTGCAGCGCGGGCTTGAGGTTATCGAATTCTGCTGCGGTATCCCGCATGTCCTTAAGGGCGAATACACCCAGGGCGCAGGCCCCGGCATCGATGTCTATTCGATGCGCCAGCCGCTCGGTATTTGTGCGGGCATCACGCCATTCAACTTCCCGGCGATGATCCCGATGTGGATGTTCGGTGTGGCGATTGCCTGTGGCAACGCATTCATCCTGAAACCCTCCGAACGCGATCCGAGCGTACCGGTGCGGCTTGCCGAGCTGATGAAAGAAGCCGGGCTTCCCGACGGAATTCTCCAGGTTGTGCATGGCGACAAGCAAATGGTCGACGCGATCCTCGATCATGAGGACATCATGGCGGTCAGCTTTGTCGGCTCGTCCGATATTGCCCATTATGTTTATCAGCGCGGCACCGAGAACGGTAAGCGCGTCCAGGCGATGGGCGGCGCGAAGAATCACGGTATCGTCATGCCCGACGCCGATCTCGATCAGGTTGTGAACGATCTGGCGGGCGCGGCATTTGGCAGTGCGGGTGAGCGCTGCATGGCGCTTCCGGTGGTCGTGCCGGTTGGCGATGAAACTGCAGATCGGCTCCGGGAGAAGATGATCCCGGCGATCGATGCACTGCGCGTCGGTGTCTCAACCGATGCGGACGCCCATTATGGGCCGGTGGTTACTGCCGAGCATAAGCAGCGGGTTGAGAATTGGATCCAGACTGGTGTCGACGAAGGCGCTGAGCTCGTCGTTGATGGCCGGGGCTTCACGCTGCAGGGCCATGAAAATGGCTTCTTTGTTGGCCCGTCGCTGTTCGATCATGTGAAGCCGGGCATGGAAAGCTACAAGGAAGAGATTTTCGGGCCGGTGCTCCAGATGGTGCGTGCAAAGACCTTCGAAGAGGCGCTCGAACTGCCGAGCAAGCATCAATATGGCAACGGTGTCGCGATCTTTACGCGCAATGGTCATGCGGCACGGGAATTCGCCAGTCGCGTGAATGTCGGCATGGTCGGCATCAATGTGCCGATCCCGGTTCCGGTGGCCTATCACAGCTTTGGCGGGTGGAAGCGTTCCGCCTTTGGCGATACCAACCAGCACGGCATGGAAGGCGTGAAATTCTGGACCAAGGTCAAGACGATCACCCAGCGCTGGCCGGACGGCTCGCCTGACGGCGGCAACGCCTTTGTGATCCCGACAATGGGGTAGGGTATGCATTCTATCTTGCTGTCACCCTGAAGAAAGTCAGGATCCACTGGTCCCGCTTTGATCATCAGTTTTATGAAGCACATTCTATCGCCTCAGGTCATCGCGGACAGAAAAAACGCTGAAGGACATAATCAATGATCACTGCAATCGCTCTGTCAGCCATGATGACCGTCCCGGTAAGGCCGCCACCGGTATATCGCTGGACGGGGCCTGCCTTGGCCTGCACCCAGACGTTCAGTTTTGAATTGCGCGAAGGGGAAAGTGCACTGGGGTACCAATACGGCTTCATTGTGCAGAGCGAAATTGGTGAAGTACGGTTCTTGTCTGTAGTTCGTTCCGCTTTACCGAACATGCAAGGACCAGAAGTTATTGAGACCTACAGCTTCCCCGGAGGCCGATATGTTTTCGATGTGTACGAAATCAATAATCGACGTCGGCTAGGCTTTGTGGGCGATACTCACCCTATGATATATCGCGTGGGCATAAGTTTTGAGACGCCGGAAGCATATCTGCTCGCTGACAATATCCTTTTGCGTATTGGCCGATTGCCCATCGACCCGGTCGTTTGCACTGCGCCAAGCATTACTGAGTGATACATATCAATCTCTGAAGCAGGGTGGATCATCATGAGGCGACGTTCGAAAATTTAGCCCGATGCAGGTAAATTATGGCAACTGAAAGTGTGAAAAAAACGACTTCGCCATCGCCCTACGAAACCGCATTCGGATTCTCCCGAGCCATACGCAAAGGCAACCATATTCTCGTTGCCGGCACCGGGCCGATTGAACCTGACGGCTCTTCCACGCCCGGCGATGCGGCAGACCAGGCGCGGCGCTGTTTTGCGATCATCGAGGCGGCGATTGTTGAACTGGGCGGGTCGCTCTCAGATGTCGTGCGCACGCGGATGTTCATTACCGATGCCGCCGATGGCGAGCAGATCGGTGCGGTCCATGGTGAGCTGTTTGCGGAGATTCGTCCCGCCGCGACAATGGTCGTTGTCGCCGCGCTGTTGCGGCCCGAATGGCGCGTTGAAATCGAGGCGGAAGCGGAAATCGGCTGATTGCGCTGGAGCGCAGGCCAGAGCGCAGCAGTGCCGCGATGGCTGGCGCTTGCTTGCTCGGGGTATTATGAGGCGCGCATGACTCAATTCGAATTGACCGATGAACAGCGCCAAATCCAGGAAATGGCGCAGAAATTCACCGCGGACGAAATCACGCCCCATGCTGCCGAATGGGACGAGACGCATCATTTCCCGCGCGATGTGGTCCAAAAAACCGGCGAACTTGGCTTTGGTGCGATCTATGTGTCCGAAGAATCGGGCGGCATCAATCTGGGCCGGCTGGAAGCCGCGCTGATCATGGAGGCGATGGCCTATGGCTGCCCCGCCACCAGCGCCTATATCTCGATCCACAATATGGCGAGCTGGATGATTGATCGGTTCGGCGGCGATACGGTGAAGGCCAAGTTCCTGCCCAAGCTTGTGACGATGGAACATATTGCGAGCTATGCGCTGACCGAACCCGGATCAGGGTCCGACGCCGCAGGCCTCAAGACAAGTGCAAAGCGCGATGGCGACCATTATGTGTTGAACGGCACCAAGCAGTTTATCTCCGGCTCCGGTTTCAACGATATTTATGTCGTGATGGTTCGCACCGGCGAACATAAGAACAAGGGTATTTCCTGCCTGGTCATCGAAAAGGATACGCCGGGGCTTTCCTTTGGCAAGCCTGAGAAAAAGCTGGGCTGGAATGCCTCGCCAACCGCGCAGCTGATCTTCGAAGATTGCCGCGTTCCGGTTGAAAATCGCGTTGGCCAGGAAGGCGAAGGGTTCAACTTTGCCATGGCCGGACTTGATGGCGGGCGGCTCAACATTGGCGCGTGCAGCCTGGGCGGCGCACAACGCTGTCTCGACGAAGCGGTCGCCTATACAAAAGAACGCCAGCAATTCGACCAGCCGATCGCCGATTTCCAGAACACGCAGTTCATGCTTGCCGATATGGCGACCGAGCTCGAAGCGGCCCGTGCGCTGCTGTATCTCGCGGCTGCCAAGGTAACGGCCAACGCGCCTGACAAGACGCGCTTTTCCGCCATGGCCAAGCGACTTGCGACCGACAGCGGCAGCAATATCGTCAATAACGCGCTGCAGCTATTTGGCGGGTATGGCTATTTGAAAGAGTATCCGATCGAGCGGTTCTGGCGCGATCTGCGGGTGCATTCGATTCTTGAAGGCACCAACCAGGTCATGCGCATGATCGTCTCGCGGGATATGCTGCGGCAGTAGGTTTACAAATACAGGGAATTTCTGATGGATTACGAAACCATCCTCGTCGAACAGCGCGGCGCGGTTACATTGATCACGCTGAACCGGCCAAAGGCCCTGAATGCGCTGAACAGCGATGTACTGGCTGATCTCGCCGATGCTTTTGCCGCTTATGAAGCGGATGATGGCCAGCGATGCGCCGTCCTCACCGGATCCGGCGACAAGGCCTTTGCGGCGGGCGCGGACATCAAGGAGATGTTCGATAAGGCGGCCGCCGATTTCTACCTGGAAGATTTCTTCGCGAAATGGACGAGCGATATCGTGAAGGCCGTTCGCAAGCCCTGGATTGCCGCCGTGAATGGCTTTGCGCTGGGTGGCGGCTGTGAGCTTGCGATGATGGCGGATTTCATCATCGCGTCTGACAAAGCCAAGTTCGGCCAGCCCGAAATCAATCTGGGCGTCGCACCCGGTATGGGCGGATCGCAGCGGCTGACCCGCGCAATTGGCAAGTCGAAAGCGATGGAAATGTGCCTGACCGGCCGGATGATGGATGCCGAGGAAGGTGAGCGCTCCGGACTCGTGGCGCGCGTCGTTGCCCATGAGACGCTGCTCGACGAAGCCATGAAGACCGCGGAGGCGATCGCCTCAAAAGCGCCGATGGCTGCCCGAGTGAACAAGGAAATGGTCAATGCCGCGTTCGAAATGACGCTCGACCAGGGGATCGTGCATGAGCGCCGCCTGTTCCAGATTTTGACCGCCACCGAAGACAAGACCGAAGGCATGGGCGCATTTATCGACAAGCGCGATGCCGAATGGAAGGGACGCTAAGATGACCACAATAGCCTTTATTGGCCTTGGTAATATGGGTGCGGGAATGGCCGCGAACCTTGCCAAGGCGGGACATGATGTCGCCGCGTTCGATATCTCGGATGAGGCGCTCGAAACTGCCAAAGCCAATGGCTGCCGGATTGCCGAATCCGGCGCGGATGCGGTGAAGGGTGCAGAAGCGGTCGTCACCATGTTGCCGGCGGGCAAGCATGTGAAAGCTGTTTATGTCGACGATGTGTTCGATCATGCCGAGCCGGGCACATTGCTCCTCGATTGTTCGACGATTGACGTCGGCACCGCGCGCAAGGTGGGCGAGCAGGCGATGAGCAAGGGCTTTCTCATGGTCGATGCGCCGGTATCCGGCGGGATTGCTGCGGCGGCTGGCGGCACGCTGACCTTCATGGTCGGCGGCAGCGAAATGGCATTTGAACGCGCCCAGCCGATTCTCGAAGAGATGGGCAAGGCGGTAATCCATGCCGGCGATTCAGGCGCAGGGCAGGCGGCCAAGATTTGCAACAATATGCTGCTCGGCGCGACGATGATCGCGACGTGCGAAACCTTCAACCTTGCCCAGTCACTCGGTCTCGATCCGCAGACCTTCTTCGATATTTCGAGCAAAGCCTCCGGCCAGAGCTGGTCGATGACAAGCTATTGCCCGGTTCCCGGTGTCGGCCCGGATAGCCCGGCCGATAATGAGTATGAGGGCGGCTTTGCTGCGCCCTTGATGCTCAAGGACCTCAAACTCGCCATGGAAGCCGCAGATGAGGCGGATATGCGCACACCGATGGGCGCCAAGGCGCGGGCCATGTACGAGCAATATGTGAAGCATGGCGGCGAGAAGAAGGATTTCTCGGGCATCATCAAGTTCCTCGAAACCAGCAGTACGGATTGACAATTCGGGCCTGCTCTTCTTTCTGAAGCACAAAGGGGACAGTGATGCAGGACGTACTCGAAGATCTTGAACGCCGCCGCGAACAGGCGCGGATGGGCGGTGGCCAGAAGCGGATCGACGGCCAGCATGCCAAGGGCAAGCTGACGGCGCGTGAGCGGTTGCTGGTTCTGTTCGACGAAGGCTCGTTTGAAGAGCTCGATATGTTTGTCGAGCATAATTGCGTCGATTTCGACATGCAGGAGCAGGTGGTACCAGGCGATGGCGTGGTCACCGGATCGGGGACGATCAACGGCCGCCTGGTTTATGCTTTCAGCCAGGATTTCACTGTCTTCGGCGGCTCACTGTCCGAGCGGCATGCCGAAAAGATCTGCAAGGTGATGGACACCGCGATGAAAGTCGGTGCGCCGGTGATCGGGCTCAACGATTCCGGCGGTGCGCGCATCCAGGAAGGCGTGGCGAGCCTTGGCGGCTATGCCGAAGTGTTCCAACGCAATGTGCTCGCATCGGGCGTCGTGCCGCAGCTTTCGCTGATCATGGGCCCCTGCGCAGGTGGCGCCGTCTATAGCCCGGCGATGACCGACTTCATCTTCATGGTGAAGGACAGCTCCTATATGTTCGTCACCGGTCCGGATGTTGTGAAGACCGTGACCAATGAAGTCGTGACCCAGGAAGAACTGGGCGGTGCGGTGACACATACAACCAAGTCTGGTGTTGCCGATGTGGCGTTCGAAAATGATATCGAAGCGCTGATGGCGGCGCGCGATTTCATCGATTATCTACCCGCATCGAACCGCGAAGAAGTGCCGGAACGCCCCACCGCTGATGCCTGGGACCGCGAAGAGCCGAGCCTCGACACGCTGATCCCGGCCAGCGCGGCGACGCCCTATGACATGCATGAGCTGATCCGGAAAACCGTGGATGAAGGCGAATTTTTCGAGCTTCAGCCCGCCCATGCCGCCAATATCATTATCGGTTTTGGCCGGATCGAAGGGCGCACAGTGGGGATTGTTGCCAACCAGCCCACGGTGCTTGCCGGCTGCCTCGATATCGCGGCGTCCAAAAAAGGCGGGCGCTTCGTTCGCTTCTGCGATGCCTTTGATATCCCGATCGTCACGTTCGTGGACGTGCCGGGCTTTCTTCCGGGTGTTGGCCAGGAGCATAATGGCATTATCAAAAATGGCGCGAAGCTGCTCTTTGCCTATGCCGAAGCGACGGTGCCCAAGATTACCGTGATTACGCGCAAGGCTTATGGCGGCGCTTATGACGTGATGGCGTCCAAGCATCTGCGCGGCGATCTCAACTATGCCTGGCCGACCGCGGAAATCGCCGTGATGGGCGCTAAGGGCGCGGTCGAGATCATCTTCCGCAAGGATATTGGCGATGAAGAGAAAATCGCTGCCCGTACCAAGGAATATGAGGACCGTTTCGCCAATCCGTTCGTCGCGGCGGCCAAGGGCTTTATCGACGAAGTGATCATGCCGCACTCCACCCGCCGCCGCGTCGCGCTCGGCTTACGGAAGCTCCGGAACAAGGCCCTGGAGAATCCGTGGAAGAAGCATGACAATATTCCGTTGTAGGGGGTAGCCGATGCCCTCAGGATTAGTCGCCCTTCTTGACGATGTTGCTGCCATTGCGAGGGCGGCATCGGCGTCGCTCGACGATGTGAGTGTTATGTCGAAAGCGGCGGCGGCATCGCTTGACGATGTCAGTGCCGCAGCGGCGCGTGCCGGGACGAAGACCGCGGGCGTGGTGATCGACGATGCCGCGGTGACACCGCGCTATGTGACCGGATTCGATCCGGCGCGCGAGTTACCGATGATCGCGCGGATTGCGCGCGGGTCGATCAAGAACAAGCTGTTGATTTTACTGCCGGCTGCCGTGCTTCTCGGCCAGTTCGCGCCGTTCCTCATCCCCTATATCCTGATCATTGGTGGGTTGTTCCTCTGTTATGAGGCGGCCGAAAAAGTGCTGGAATGGATTCATGTCGATGAGACCAATGTTCATGAATTGCCGGCGATCGTGGAGGGGCCGGAGCGGGAAACCCAAATGGTCTCAGGCGCGATCCGAACTGACCTGATCCTGTCCGCTGAAATCATGGCGATCGCCTTGTCCGAAGTGACCGAGCAGGTGTGGTGGCAACAGGCGCTGGTGCTCGCGCTGATCGGCATCGTGATAACCGTTGCGGTCTATGGCGCGGTGGCGCTGATCGTGAAGATGGATGATGTCGGCCTGCATCTCGCAAAGACGCGCAACAATGGCATGGCCACATTCGGGCGCGGCCTCGTCGCGTTCATGCCAAAGCTGCTCACTGGCATCTCGATCATCGGTACGCTGGCGATGGCCTGGGTCGGTGGTGGATTGCTGGTCCATAATATCGCGGCGATCGGCTGGCATGGTCCTGAACATTGGATTGAGCTGGTCTCCCATCCGCTGGTCGATCTTACGCCCGAAGGCATGCATGGGTTCGCCGAATGGCTGATATTCGCCATCCTGTCAGGATTGGGCGGCGTTGCCATCGGGGCGGTGATCGCACCGATCGTGCATCGCATCATCCCGCATGGCGAAGCGCATTGACGGCATAACGGGAATATTTGGAGTAAATCGATGAAACTCGGACCTCTCAACCATGTTGGCGTTGCGACGCCCTCCATCACTGACAGCATCGCCTTTTGGCGCGATGTAATGGGGGCCACCACGGTCCACGAACCGTTCGATATGCCAACCCAGGGTGTCAAAGTCTGTTTTGTCGATACGCCGAACAGCCAGATCGAGCTGATCGAGCCGCTGGGCGAGGATTCCCCGATCCATGGCTTTCTCAAACATAATCCCAAGGGCGGGCAGCATCACCTCTGTTTCGAAGTGCCGGATATCCATGCGGCGAAGGCGGAGTTTGAGGCAATGGGCAAGCGGGTGCTCGGTGAACCGCGTATCGGCGCACATGGCACGCTGATCTTCTTCGTCCATCCCAAGGATATGGGCGGCGTGCTCACCGAAATCATGGAAACGCCCAAAGACGCGCATTGATTTCTCGCCAGGGATTTGACTCGCCGAGCGCGGCATGGTTTACGTTAACGTAAACCAATCGCATTCCCCGGGAGAGATACGACCATGGCCGATTATGAAACCATCAAACTTGCCGTTGCCGACAATATCGCAACGATCACGCTGAACCGGCCTGAGCGGCTCAACGCAATGCCGCCGGCGATGGCCGATGAGATTTCTGTGGCGCTCGATGAAGCGCTTGGCCAGGATGTTCGCTGCGTCATCATGACCGGGGAAGGCCGCGCTTTCTGTTCAGGTGCCGACCTTGCCGGTGGCGGACGAGACGGCGGCGGCGATATCAGCGGCGGCGATCGCGCCAAGGCATCGCTCGATGGTCATTATAACCCGATGATGAAGAAGCTGGCCGAGCTTCCGGTCCCGTTGATTACGGCGGTGAAAGGCCCGGCGGCTGGTGTCGGTTGTTCGGCAGGGCTTGCGGGTGACTTCGTGATCTGCGGCGAATCCGGTTATTTCCTCCAGGCTTTCGTCAATATCGGTCTGGTGCCGGATGGCGGTGCGTCATGGATGCTGCCGCGTTTGATCGGCAAGTCGCGGGCGTTCGAGATGATGATGCTTGGCGAGAAGATCAAATCGGACAAGGCCCTGGAATGGGGCATGGTCCACAAGGTCGTTGCGGACGATGATTTGATGGCTGAAGCGCAGGCATTGGCCGAACGGCTCGCCAAAGGCCCGACCAAGGCGCTTGGCCTAATGCGCCGCACGGCAATGGAGAATCTCGAGCGCAGCTATGGCGACGCCCTGGATGCCGAAGCCAATGCCCAGCGGGAAGCCGGCAATAGCCAGGATGCGATTATCGGCGCGGTATCCTTTCTCAAGAAAGAAAAACCGCAGTTTACGGGGCAGTAGCACAATTCCGTCAACCCTGAGCTTGTCGAAGGGTCGTTCTTCCTTTTATCGGTATCTTTCAGGCAGGGCAGGGCTTCGACAGGCTCAGCCCAAACGGGTATTGAGCAACATATGACCGATAAAGTGAGCAAAGACGATTGGCAGGAGCGCGCGGCCAAGGAAGTAAAGGGCCGCGATCTCACCTGGGAAACGCCGGAAAGCATACCCGTCCAGCCTGTTTATGGCGCCGAGGATGCAATCGATTCCGGCCTGCCGGGTTTCGAACCGTTCACGCGCGGGCCCTATGCCTCCATGTATACCGGTCGGCCCTGGACGATCCGGCAATATGCCGGCTTTTCAACCGCCGAAGATTCCAATGCCTTTTACCGGCGCAATCTGGCCGCGGGGCAGAAGGGGCTGTCAGTCGCCTTCGATCTCGCCACCCATCGCGGTTATGACAGCGATCATCCGCGGGTAACGGGCGATGTCGGCAAGGCCGGTGTCGCAATCGACACGCTCGCGGACATGCAAATCCTGTTCGATCAAATTCCGCTCGACCAGATGAGCGTGTCGATGACGATGAACGGTGCAGTGATCCCGGTGATGGCGTTCTACATTGTTGCCGCTGAAGAACAGGGTGTGTCGCAGGACAAGCTCGCCGGTACGATCCAGAACGATATCCTTAAAGAGTTCATGGTGCGGAACACCTATATCTATCCGCCCGAACCATCGATGCGGATTGTCGCCGATATCATCGCCTATACCGCTGAAAACATGCCGCGTTTCAACTCGATCTCGATATCCGGCTATCATATGCACGAGGCGGGCGCGACGGCAGTCCAGGAGCTTGCCTATACGCTGGCGGACGGCATGGAATATGTCCGCGCCGCCATGGCCCAGGGGCTGGATGTCGATAGTTTCGCACCGCGTCTCAGCTTCTTCTGGGGCATCGGCATGAACTTCTTCATGGAAGTTGCGAAGATGCGGGCGGGCCGCATGCTCTGGCATCGGATCATGGATGATTTCGGCGCCCAGAATCCGAAATCAAAGATGCTACGCACCCATTGCCAGACCTCGGGTGTCTCGCTGACCGAGCAGGATCCTTACAACAACGTCATCCGTACAACGATTGAGGCGATGGCCGCGACATTGGGCGGAACGCAGAGCCTGCACACCAACAGTTTTGATGAAGCCGTTGCCCTGCCGACCGATTTTTCGGCGCGCATTGCCCGCAACACCCAGCTGATCCTGCAAGAGGAAAGCGGCATCACCAATGTCGCTGATCCACTGGGCGGATCCTATTATGTCGAAGCGCTGACCCAGCAGCTTGCCGACAAGGCCTGGGAGCTGATCGAGGAAGTCGAAGAAGCAGGCGGCATGACCAAGGCCGTGGCCGATGGGCTGCCAAAACGGCATATCGAAGAAGCCGCCGCTGCCAAGGCTGCCGCCGTCGATCGCGGCGAGCAGGTGATCGTCGGCGTGAACAAATATCGGCTCGAGGAAGAGCCGGAGATCGACATTCTCGATATCGATACCGCACGGGTCCGCCGCGATCAGGTGGCCCGCATCGAGAAAACCCGCACCGAACGCGATGAAGATGCGGCTGAAGCTGCGCTCGCCGCGATGACGGCGGGCGCCAAGAACGATGGCAATATGCTTGCCCTTGCAATCGAGTGCGCACGCGCGCGCTGCACCTTGGGTGAGATTTCCTCAGCAATGGAAGATGCGTTCGGGCGCTACGATACGATCCCGCAGCCCGTGAGCGGCGTATATGGCGGCGCTTATGACGGCTCTCCCGAATGGGAATGGGTCACGGGCGGCGTTGACACGATGGCCGAAAGATTGGGCCGCAAGCCGAAGATCATGATCGCGAAGATGGGCCAGGACGGGCATGACAGAGGCGCGAACCTTGTCGCCTCAGCCTTTGCCGATATGGGCTTCGATGTCGTTTCGGGGCCGCTGTTCCAGACGCCGGGCGAGGCTGCGGACATGGCGCTTGCCAATGATGTCGATGCCATTGGCGCGTCGAGCCTCGCAGCCGGGCATAAAACGCTCATCCCGGAATTGATCGGCAAGCTCGAAGAGGCGGGCCGACCCGATATCCGGGTCTTTGCCGGCGGCGTGATCCCGCAGCAGGATTATGATTTCCTGCGCAAGGCAGGGGTGAAAGGGATATTCGGACCCGGCACCAATCTGGTTGATGGCTGCTGCCGAAGTGCTCAAATTGCTCGGTCACAACCTGCCACCGCTGGACGAGGCTGCTGAGTGAATGCCGGCTATCGCGATCCGGTAGATTTTTACCATGATCATGCCGAGCAATTCGATGCCGTCCGATCGCGGACGCTGTTTGAGAAAGACTGGCTCAATGCGTTTTTAGCGCTGCTGCCACCCGGCGGTACTGTGCTGGATGCAGGGTGCGGAGCGGGCCAGCCGATCGGTCAATATATATCGGATGCCGGTTTCCGCCTTGTCGGCCTTGATATGAGTGAACCGCTATTGGCACTGGCCCGGCAGCGCCTGCCAGAGGCCCAATTCCACCACGCCGACCTTAGATCTTTCGAACTGGACCGCACCTTCGATGGCGTTATCGCCTGGGACAGCTTCTTTCATCTGGCTCAGGATCAACAGGCTTTGGCGCTGGATCGCTTTGCGCGCCATGCTTCCGAGCATGCAGCAATACTGTTCACGAGCGGGACGGGACGCGGCGAAGCAATCAACCCGATGTTCGGTGAACCGCTCTTCCATGCGAGCCTCAATGCGGCGGATTACAAAGACACGCTTGAAGTTTTGGGCTTTTCGGTATTGAAGCATGTCGAAAGCGATCCGAATTGCGGCAATCGCACGATTTGGTTGGCCAAACGCGGTAAAGGGACACTGAATGACGGCTGAGATTCGTACCGACTGGACACGCGACGAGATTGCGGACCTTTTCGATCTGCCTTTTCATGATCTGATGTGGCGCGCCCAGACTGCGCACCGCGACAATCATGCGGCTGGCGAAGTGCAGCTCTGCACGCTGTTATCGATCAAAACGGGCGGTTGCCCGGAAGATTGTGGCTATTGCTCACAATCCGTCCATGCCGATAGCGGCGTTGAAGCGACCAAGCTGATGGATGTCCGGCAGGTCCTGCAGTCGGCGGCCCAGGCCAAGGATGCCGGATCCCAGCGTTTCTGCATGGGAGCGGCCTGGCGCAACCCCAAGGACCGGGACATGCCCGCGATCGTCGAGATCGTGAAAGGCGTGCGCGAAATGGGGCTGGAAACCTGTATGACGCTCGGCATGCTGACGCCGAAACAGGCGGAGATGCTCAGCGAGGCAGGGCTCGACTATTACAACCACAATATCGATACCTCGCCGGAACGCTATGAAGAGGTCATCTCGACGCGCAGTTTCGAAGAGCGGATCGAGACACTCGACAATGTTCGGGACGCGGGCATCAATGTCTGCTCAGGCGGAATTGTCGGCATGGGTGAGACGCGCGAAGATCGGGTCGGATTTCTGCATGCGCTGGCGACGCTTGAGCGCCATCCGGAAAGTGTGCCGGTCAATGCGCTGGTACCAGTGAAGGGCACTGTGCTTGGAGATATCCTCCATGACGTGCCGGAGGCAAAGATCGATGATCTCGAATTTGTCCGCACGGTTGCCGTCGCCCGGATCACGATGCCGCGCTCTATGGTGCGCCTGTCGGCCGGTCGCGAAAGCATGAGCGAAAGCGTCCAGGCACTGTGTTTCCTCGCCGGTGCGAATTCGATCTTCACCGGGGACAAGCTGCTCACGACCGGCAATCGCGGTGACGATGCCGATGCCGCACTGTTCGAGAAGCTCGGCCTGGTGCCGCTCGAAGGCGAAGAACCGGCGCGCGCGGATCTGGTAGCGGCGGAGTAGCGCGATGCTGGGAATCACGCTTTTCGCGATGATGCAGTTCACACCGGACGCGCAAAGCTGCGCGGACTATGGCAATCTCCCGCAGCAGCAGATGAATGCCTGCGCGTACTGGGAATATGAACTGGCCGATGCCGAGCTTCAGGATGTCTGGGAGCAGGCGATCGGATATGCGCGAAACTATCTGAGTTTTGATGATCTAAATGATGGCCGGGACAGCGGGGCAGATCGCCTGATGGCGGCGCAGCGCGCCTGGATCATCCTGCGCGACGAACATTGCGCGACCTATTCCTATCACATGCGCGGTGGCAGCGCGGAGCCATTGCTCTATCATGGCTGCCGGACCAGTATGACCCGCCAGCGCGTGACCGAGCTGCGCAATCTGATGATCGAGGACCAATAACCAGATGTTCAAGAAAATCCTGATCGCCAATCGCGGCGAAATTGCGTGCCGGGTTATCCGCAGCGCCAAGAAGATGGGGATCGCGACTGTCGCGGTCTATTCGGATGCTGATGCGCGCAGTCCGCATGTCGAAATGGCGGACGAAGCCGTGCATCTCGGCCCGCCGCCGGCGGCAGAAAGCTATTTGCTCGCCGACAAGATCATCGAGGCCTGCAAGGAAACCGGCGCGGAAGCCGTGCATCCGGGCTATGGATTTCTCTCCGAACGCGAAAGTTTCGCCACGGCGCTTGATGAAGCCGGCATTGCCTTTATCGGTCCGCCGCCGGGCGCGATTGCCGCGATGGGCGACAAGATTGAATCGAAGAAGCTGGCGAAAAAGGCGGGTGTCAGCGTGGTCCCTGGCCATGTCGGCGAGATTGACGATACCGAACATGCGGTGAAGATCTCATCGGAAATCGGCTATCCCGTCATGATGAAAGCCTCGGCCGGTGGCGGTGGCAAAGGCATGCGGCTCGCCTGGAACGAACAGGATGTGCGCGATGGCTTTGAAGCCACGAAGCGCGAAGGCTTGGCCAGTTTTGGCGATGACCGCGTGTTTATCGAGAAATTTATCGAGCAGCCGCGCCATATCGAGATTCAGATACTTGGCGATAAGCATGGCAATATCGTCTATCTCGGCGAGCGCGAATGCTCGATCCAGCGGCGTCACCAAAAGGTCGTCGAAGAAGCACCATCGCCCTTTGTCGACGAAGAGATGCGCAAGGCGATGGGCGAACAGGCCGTCGCGCTGTCGGCGGCGGTCGATTATCACAGCGCCGGTACGGTCGAACTGATCGTCGGTGCCGATAAGAGCTTCTATTTTCTCGAAATGAATACGCGGCTGCAGGTCGAGCATCCGGTGACCGAGAATATCACCGGTGTTGACCTGGTTGAGCAGATGATCCGCGTCGCGGCGGGCGAAAAGCTGCCGTTCAAGCAGGACGACGTTACGCTGACCGGCTGGTCGGTGGAAAACCGGGTCTATGCAGAAGATCCTTATCGCGGCTTCCTCCCGTCAATTGGTCGGCTTGTGCGTTACGATCCACCGGAAGAAGGCGAAGGCGTGCGGGTTGATGATGGCGTGGCCGAAGGCGGCGAAGTGTCGATGTTCTACGATCCGATGATCGCCAAGCTCATCACCTATGCCGATACGCGCGAAGCCGCGATCGACCTGCAAATCGATGCGCTGGACAAATTTGAGCTGGAAGGCCTCGGCCACAATCTCGATTTCCTCTCGGCGCTGATGCAGCATCCGCGTTTTCGCTCCGGCGAGATCACGACCAATTTCATTGCCGAAGAATATCCCGAAGGCTTTGAAGGCGCGCCGGCCGATGAGACATTGCTACAGCGCCTTGCTGCCGTTGCTGCATTTGCTGCCACCGCCCATTCCGATCGCGCGCGTCGCGTCTCTGGACAGCTGGATGGGCCGCTCCAACCACCCGCCGACTGGGTGGTCCGGATCGGTGAAACGGATTTCACAGCCCGGATTGATCCCGATGATGTCTTCATCAATGATAAGGCTATGGAGCTCGCCATGGCCTACGCGCCGGGCGACCGGATGGTCGAGGCGGAGTTTGGGGACGAGATCCTGACGGTGAAGATCAAGCCCGCGCGCTATGGCCTGACGCTTAACGCGCGGGGTGCAAGCCATTCGGTTCGGACGTTACCTGCATATTTTGCGCCGCTTGCCGATCATATGATCGAAAAAGAACCACCGGACCTTTCCAAGATGCTGATTTGCCCGATGCCGGGCCTTGTTACGGCCGTACATGTGGGCGAGGGCGACAAGGTCGAGGAAGGCCAGCCTCTCGCCGTTATCGAGGCGATGAAGATGGAGAATATCCTGCGCGCCGAAAAATCCGGTGTGGTCAGCACGGTCTCGGCCGCCGAAGGCGATAGCCTTCAGGCGGACGATGTCATCATGGAATTCGAATAGCGGTTAGATCTTAAGTTCGCGCTTGATCGTGCTCTTGGTCGTCTTGCCAAAAGGCGGCTTGAACCCGCCCATTTTTGCAACGTCCATCTTGGCCTGGCTGTACACGCTCTTGGCATGGCTGAATGTCTTGAACCCTTCATGGCCCGTGTAAGAGCCCATGCCGGACGGGCCGACACCGCCGAACGGCAGTTCGTCCATCGCGATATGGAAGATCACGTCATTGACGGTTGAGCCGCCAGAGATCGTCTTTGACAATACCTTCCGCTCTTCGGAGCTATCGCTACCGAAATAATAGAGCCCCAGCGGACGATCATTGGCGTTCACATAATCGATCGCCTCGTCGACAGACTTATAGGTCTTGATCGGCAGGACGGGGCCAAAAATCTCTTCCTGCATGACCTTCATATCGTCGGTAGGATTGCGGACGATGGTCAGCGGCATCTTGCGTTTGTTCGATGCGCTGAAATCCTCATTGCCCGGGTTTACTTCGACCAGTTCGGCGCCCTTTTCTTCGGCATCCTTGAGATAACCCTGAAGCCGCTCATAATGCCGGTCATTGATGATCGATGTGTAATCGTCATTGGCATCCAATGTTGGGTATTGCTCTCCAACAGCGGCGCTAAGCCCTTGAATTACATCGCCTTCCTTGGCTTCGGGAACCATCATATAGTCGGGTGCCAGGCAGATCTGTCCGGCATTCATCATCTTGCCCATGGCGACTCGGCTGGTGCCCTTTTCGATGTCCGCACTCTCGCCGAAGATGGTCGGCGATTTGCCACCAAGCTCCAGCGTCACCGGTGTCAGGCTATCAGCCGCGGCATGCAGGATATGCTTGCCGATGCTGGTCGCGCCGGTGAACAGCAGGTGATCGAAAGGCAGGCCGGAAAACGCCTGGCCGACTTCGGGGCCGCCGTTGAACACGGCGATTTCTTCGGGCGAGAAACTCTCTCCGATCAATTTCTCGACGAGTGCGCTGGTGACCGGCGTGAACTCACTCATCTTGATCATGACGCGGTTACCAGCGGCCAAAGCGTCGGCCAGCGGGCTGAAGGTCAGCTGGACTGGGAAATTCCACGGCGCAATGATCCCGACAACACCCATTGGCTGATACTCGATCCGCGCCTTGGCGCCGAACAGGCCGAGCGGGAACCGCGGGCTTCGTTTTTCCGGACGCATCCATTTTTCGACATGCTTGCGGGCATATTTCACTTCACCCAACGCCGATACGATATCCGTCATCATTGATTGGTCTTTGGACCGGTGCCCGAAATCTTCGCTCATCGCATCGCACAGCGCATCGGCATTATCGACCAACAGTTGGCCGACCCGGGTCAGCCGCTCTTTGCGGGTCTCTGCACTCACCGGCAGCGTGGCCATGAAAGCGGCGCGCTGCGCCTCGAGCGCGGCCATCATTGCATCTCTATCTACGACCTGGGGTTCTGCATCGGCCATGGCGACATCCTCTCTCATTCTTCTCTATGTTGCATTTTGAAACGGAGTTTAGGCGAGGATTTCCATCTTGAACAGGGTGACGCCGCCGCGCGCGCTCGTTAGATCATGAGCATGACTGATCAGCTCATTACCAAAATTGATGGCAAGGCAGCGCGGCTTCGATTGAACCGTCCCAAGGCTTTGCATGCCCTGACGACCGCGATGTGCGAGGACGCGATCATATCGCTCCTGGCCTGGCGGGAAGATCTTGGCGTCGAAGCCGTACTCATCGACCATGCCGAGGGGCGGGGATTTTGCGCCGGCGGCGATATTCGGATGCTGGCCGAGAGCGGTGCGACCGATGGTGTTCAGGCGCGGGAGTTCTTCCATACCGAATATCGCTTGAACCACCTGCTGTTCACCTATGCCAAACCGACTGTTGCGTTCATGGATGGGATTACGATGGGCGGGGGCGTTGGGCTTTCGCTGCCCTGCCAATATCGGGTGGCCACCGAACATACCCGCTTTGCTATGCCGGAAACCGGGATCGGCTTGTTCCCGGACGTCGGGGGCGGCTGGTATCTGTCGCGCCTGCCAGGCCGGTCAGGACAATTCCTGGCACTGACGGGCGCGCGGATCGATGGCGCCGAGTGTATGGCGCTTGGTCTTGCCACCCATTATCTGCCCAGCGAGGCGCTTGACGATGTGAAGGCGGCGATCGCTGCCGATCCGCACAGTATTGAAGCAATCCTTGATGACGCGTCTATCGCGCCGCCTGAAGCGCGAATTCTCGGCAATATGGACAGGATCAATCAGCTGTTCGCCTCGGATCGCTATGAGGATATCATTGCAGCACTCGAGGCTGATGGTTCGGAATGGGCGCAGAAAGAACTCGCGACCTTGGCCACCAAATCACCGCAGACCTGCAAAGTATCGCTCTACCTCCTGCATCAAGGTGCGCAGCAAGTGGACTTTGCCGATGAGATGCGGGTTGAGTTTCGCGTGGGTGCCCATGTCGTTCAGCGTCACGATTTTCTTGAAGGCGTCCGTGCCGTGATTGTCGACAAGGATAATGATCCGCAATGGAATCCGGCAACGCCCGAAGGCGTCAGCGATCATCTGATCGATCAGATTTTCGAGCCACTGTCTGCAGATGAAGAATGGACGCCGCTGCGGCTCTAGTCAGATGAGGGTGCGCTTGAGCGCCTGTTTCCAACCGTTTAGCAACTCACCCCGCTGGGCGCTGTCCATTGCCGGCTCAAACC
Source organism: Parasphingopyxis sp. (assembly GCA_965212265.1). Lineage (GTDB taxonomy): Bacteria > Pseudomonadota > Alphaproteobacteria > Sphingomonadales > Sphingomonadaceae > Parasphingopyxis. The sequence continues at coordinate 56,799 of CBDBUZ010000002.1, forward strand.
GGCCCGCAGCCTCCCATTTGGCAGTCAGGTCATCGAGACCATCCCAAACGCCGGTCGCCAGCCCGGCCAGATAAGCCGCGCCCAGCGCCGTGGTTTCATGGCTTTCAGGTCGTTCGACCGGCGCTTCGACAATATCGCTGAGGAACTGGGAGAACCAATCATTCTGCGCCATGCCGCCGTCGATCCGCAGCGCTTGGGGTGCGTCCGCACCATCGGCGCGCATCGCATCGACCAAGTCGCGCGTCTGGTAGGCAACCGATTCCAGCGTCGCGCGCACGATGTGGTCGGCCGTTGTGTCGAGCGTCATCCCGCTAATCAGCCCGCGTGCATCCGGTTCCCAATGCGGTGCACCCAGCCCGACAAAGGCCGGAACGAGGTAGACGCCGTGATTATCAGGCGCGGCCTGAGCGATCGCCGCGGTTTCTCCGGCCTCGGAAATGACGCCCAGCTTGTCCCGCAGCCACTGGATTGCGGCGCCGGCGACAAAGATCGATCCTTCAAGCGCATAAGTGATGTCATCGCCGATCCGGTAAGCCGGGGTGGTCAGCAGGCGATTATCGGATTGCACAGCTTCAGTGCCCGTATTGAGCAAGAGGAAACAACCGGTGCCATAGGTGGATTTCACCATGCCAGGCTTGAAGCAGGCCTGGCCGATCAGCGCCGCCTGCTGGTCACCGGCCATGCCTGCGATCGGGATTGCGCGACCGAAGAGCGCGGGATCAGTCTCACCATAGACTTCCGAATTGCCGACAATGTCCGGCAGCAGGCTGCGGTCGATATCGAACAACGCAAGCAGCTCATCGTCCCATTCACCGCGATGGATATTGCAGAGCATTGTGCGCCCAGCATTGGTGATGTCGGTTGCGTGCACTCGTCCGCCGGTCAGTCGCCACAGCAGGAAGCAATCGATCGTTCCGGCCGCGAGCTCGCCGCGGCTAGCCGCTGCGCGCGCACCATCGACATTGTCGAGCAGCCAGGCGAGTTTGGTCGCGCTGAAATAGGGGTCGAGGAGCAGTCCGGTCTTGCTGCGTACCAGGTCTTCATGGCCATCCGCCTTGAGCTGGCGACAGGTATCGGCGGTCCGGCGATCTTGCCAGACGATTGCATTGTGCAGGGGTTTGCCGGTTGCCCGATCCCAGAGGACGATAGTTTCGCGTTGGTTGGTGATGCCAATCGCGCTTGTTTCGTCGGAGAGGACGTCCTTTACCGCCGAGACCGTGTCGCGCCAGATATCTTCCGGATCATGCTCGACCCAGCCATCCTCTGGATAATGCTGTGTAAATTCCTGTGCGGAACTTGTGAGCGGTTTCCCGTCTTCGTCGAACAGGATCGCCCGGCTCGAAGTCGTTCCCTGGTCGATTGCAAGGATATGGCGGGTCATGCCTCAGCTCCCTCTATCGTCTCGCGCATATAGGTTGTGAGCCGCGCTTGTTCGTCTTCGCTCATCAACAATCCCAGCTTGCTGCGCCGCCAGAGAATATCCTCCGCGGTCCGGGCCCATTCGCGATCGATGAGATAGCGTATTTCGCGTTCCGTAAGCCCGGCGCCGAAATGCTCTCCGAGATCCGCCATGCTCGTCGCATCGCCCAAAATCTCGGGCAACAGCGAGCCATAGGCCCGGGCCAACCGCTGTGCATGCTCCCATTTGAGGAAATGATATCGCGCCTCGATCTGCTCGAGAAAATCATCAAAGCCGATGCCCAGCGCACCGCCCGGCAGCTGAGCGTGTCGCGTCCAGGCCTTGCCATCCAAATCTGCAAACTCGCTCAGCTGGCCGTTAGCGTCTTCGGCGAGCGCCCGGGCGGTTGTGATTTTCCCGCCAAAGACTGAGAGCAACGGCGCTGGTCCATCCGCGCCACCCTTGTCGATCTCCAGGACATAATCCCGCGTCACTTCCGCCGAATCTTTAGCGCCATCGTCATAGAGAGACCGCACACCGCCATAGCTGGAGACCACATCGTCCGGCGAAATCTGGATTGCGAAATACAAGTTGGCCGAGCGGCACAGATAGTCGATCTCTTCCGAACTCACGCCGTCATCGCCGGGCTCGTCGACTGCAAAATCGGTGGTGCCGATCAAGGTATATTTGCCAAGATAGGGCAGGGCAAAAACGATCCGTCGGTCGGGAAGCTGGAGGATATAGCCGTGATCGCCGATATAGAGGCGCCGGACGATGATGTGGCTGCCACGCACCAGGCGAACCTTAGACGCGTGCGGAACGCCGATCGTCTCCTCCAACAAGTCCGACACCCAGGGGCCCGTTGCATTGACCATGGCGCGCGCAGAAACGGTGCGGCCATCGCTGAGGGTGGCCGACCAGCCATCACCGTCGCGCTTTGCAGAAGTAAGCGCGGTTCGCGTCGCAATCTCTGCGCCGCGATCCGCAGCGTCGCGGGCATTCAAGGCAACCAGCCGTGCATCATCCACCCAGCAGTCCGAATAGACGAGGCCCTTGGTTTGTGGATCGGCAAAGGGCGATTTGTAGCGCGGGTCGGACTTGGCGAGTGAACGCGTGCCTTTCAGTGTTCGGCGACCGCCGATCAAATCATAGAAAAATAGCCCGGCCCGGATCATCCAGAAGGGGCGCACCTGGTTGTTGTGGGGGAACACGAAGCGCATTGGCCAGATGATGTGCGGAGCGGATTCCAGCATGACCTCGCGTTCCTTGAGCGCCTTACGCACAAGCCCAAATTCGTAATATTCGAGATAGCGGACGCCGCCATGGATCAGCTTCGACGAAGAGGAACTGGTGTGGCTGGCCAGATCGTCGCGTTCCACCAGCAATGTTTTCCAGCCGCGGCCCGCCGCGTCACGCGCAATCGCCGTGCCATTGATACCGCCACCGATGATCAGGAGGTCGTGAGTCATTCGATCTGTTTAGCGGAATTATTTCGGGCGTCACTAGATGGCGGACACTCGATATTGTGGCTATGGCCAAACCATGCCCCGCAAACCGCCCGCCGGCTTCCCGACCGAACAACAGATTGTCGATTTTATCGAGAGCTCGGACCGTCCCGCCGGTAAGCGCGAAATTGCGCGCGCCTTCGGTTTGAAGGGCCAGGAGAAGATCCAGCTCAAGGCGATGTTGAAACGCATGGCGGAGAAGGGGCTTGTCGACAAAGGCGCCGGTCAGGCGCTCCACAAATCGGGCGGCCTGCCGCGCGTCACCGTTCTGCGGGTCACCAGCGTCGATGATGATGGCGATGTCTGGGCAGAGCCGGAACGCTGGGAGGGCGATGCTCCCACGCCAAAACTGCGTGTGAAGGAACGCAGCCGCCGCCATCCGCTGGGTGTTGGTGATCGCGTGCTGGCCCGAACCGAGCAAGCGGGCCACGGCTGGATTGCCCATCCGATGAAGAAGATTGCACCTGCTCAGGATGAGCTGATGGGCGTGTTGCACGAAGAAGGCGGCAAGCTCTGGCTAAAAGGGCTGGAAAAGAGCAACCGCAAGGATTTCTTTGTCTCCGACGCCAATCGCGCCCAGGCGGGAGACCTAGTCCTGGCGGAGAAGTCCGGCCGTCCGCCGCGGCAATCAGCGCGGGTAATCGAGATACTCGGTGATCCGTTCGAGCCGCGTAGTTTTTCGCTGATCGCCATCCACAAGCATGAGATCCCGGTCGAATTTTCCGACGAGGCAATCTCGGAGGCCGAAGAGGCAGCGAAGACCCCATTGGGCGATCGCGAAGATCTGACGCATTTGCCCATCATCGCAATCGATCCGGCCGATGCGCGCGACCATGACGATGCTTTCTGGGCAGAAGCGGATGGCGCGGGCGGTTGGCGGGTGATCGTCGCGATTGCCGATGTAAGCTTCTATGTCCGCCCCGGCTCCGCGCTCGACAAGGAAGCGCGGCGACGCGGAAACAGCGTCTATTTTCCGGATCGCGTCGTGCCGATGCTGCCGGAGGAATTGTCCGCAGATATCTGTTCTTTGAAGGCCGGTGAAGACCGCGCCGCGCTCGCCTGTCACATGGCGATCGACGCAAAGGGCCAGGTGAAAAGCTGGCGGTTCGCGCGGGTACAACTTCGGATCGCAGCCAATATTCCCTATGAGGACGCGCAAGCAGCGATCGAAGGGCAGGGCGGTGTCGACGCTGAATTGCTGGACGGTGTCCTCAAACCGTTATGGAATTGCTGGGATGCGCTCTACGCGGCACGCGAAAAACGCGGCTCGCTGGATCTCGACCTGCCAGAGCGGCGGATTGAGCTGGATGAGACGGGGCGCATATTGTCGGTCGCGCCGCGCGAGCGGCTCGATGCGCATCGGCTGGTCGAGGATTATATGATCGCGGCAAATGTGGCGGCAGCAAAGGCGTTGGAGGCCAAGGCTGCTTCCGTCATGTATCGCGTCCATGAACCGCCGAGCCGCGAGAAACTGATGGCGCTCAAGGAATATCTGGCGAGCCTCGATGTGCCATTCACGCTTGGCCAGGTCATCCGTCCCGAAACCTTCAACCATATCCTGACCCGCATCGGCGACAGCGATTTCCGGCCACAGGTGATGGAGCAGGTCCTGCGCACCCAAACCCAGGCCTATTACACACCGCGCAATGCCGGTCATTTCGGACTGGCGCTCGGCAGCTATGCGCATTTCACCTCGCCGATCCGCCGCTATGCGGATTTGCTCGTCCATCGCTCGCTGGTCGGCGCCTATGGCCTTGGGCCCGATAGTGCGAGCACCAAGCTCACCGGCCCTGAAGCCGAACGCATGGAAGCGACCGGCGAAACGATCAGCAAGCTGGAGCGGCGGGCAATGGAGGCGGAACGCGATACGGTCGACCGTTATGTCGCCGCCTATCTGTCCGAACGGGTCGGCGAGATCATGAAGGCGCGGATTACCGGTGTGCAGAATTTCGGCTTCTTCGCGACAGTCGAGGGATTGGGTGGTGATGGATTGGTGCCGGCACGCGATCTGGGCCATGAATATTATCGGTATGACGAACGGGTCCATGCGCTGATCGGAGCGGAAAGCGGCACGCGCTACGCTATCGGCGACAGGCTCGAACTGAGATTGGTGGAAGCGAGCCCGATCAGTGGCGGGCTCAGATTTGAGTTGCCGGAAGGAAAGGGCGGCGGAACGTCAGGGCGGCGATCAGATCGCCATCGGCGGGATCGACCGCGTGGAAAACGGCGCGACAAGCGCGGTCGGGGTAAGCGTTAGGGCGCGCTCTCTTCAGTGGTTTCTTCTTCTTCTTCGGCGGCGGCAGCTTCCATTTCTCCACCAAGCTGGGCGACAATCGCTTCCAGATTTCTTCGCAACTGCGCTGGTCGTCCGGTCACGCTTTCCCAGTCCGGGTAGTTGGCTCGGATAGCGGCAATAGCGGCGGTGATTTCCTCTTCGGTGGCAATGCCGTCTCCCAGCATATCGCGCTCAACCTGGCTGCGGACAAAAGTCAGATAGCCTTTCTGGTTGGCTGCAAGCAGGCTGACCGGACCGGGTTCACCATGGCCGGGATACAGTGTGTAACCGCTGAAATCGCGGGTAAGACGGTCAAGCGCCAATGGCCAACGATCAAGATCGGCATCGGCAAAGTCGGGATGCATTCGATTGGCGACTAGATCGACGGCCAGCACGGCTTGTTGGCTGGGAATCGACAGCAATGTCATTGTTTCCGCTTCGGTATTGTCGAGCGTATGGACAACCACCGGGATGTCGGAAACTGTCAGTTCTTCTCGATTTTCGATGAGGCGGCTGGGTTCCGGTGGAGCTTGGTAATCGTCGCCTTGCGCTTCGCGGAGCCTTTCGACGTAACCGGATAAGTCCCTGTCGATCTGCTCGGCGACCTCCGCCGTCATGAGCAGCTCGGCATCCGGAAACGCCTCGGTAAAGGCCTGGAGCCCTCCAAAGTGGCCGGGATCATAATGGCTGATGACGATTGCCGTGACGGGTTTGCCAGTTTCCTGAATAGCGCTGACGACACGTTCGCCCAAGGCGGTACTGCGCTGCGTGTCGAACACCAGGATTTCGTCAGGGCCTTCGAGCCAATAGCTGTTTACCGACCCAGCGCCGCCGCGGAAGGGCCGGTGTATGACCAGCTCGGCGACGGCGTCTGCACCCTCACTCGCATCATCGGCACCGCCATTACAGCCGGCAAATGCCAGCGAAATGGCAATTAGTCCGATCGTGAGCGGCGCGGCGCGCATCGTCAAAGGCCTCCGGATATAACTTTGGCTGACTATATGCAGTCCTCAGAAAATCGCAATTTTCGCTGGCTGCCCCAGCAATTTGGCTGGGGATAGTTCTAGCCATGCCGCGTTTCAATCCCCAGGCCAGTCACCAAGCATCAGAAAAGAAACAGAATATATGATAGATTTGCGGTTGGATTTGGCGTTGCCGTTGACGCTAAAGTTTCGGCAGCGTTACGCCCTTCTGGCCCATATATTTGCCGGCCCGGTCGGCATAGCTGGTCTCACAGGGTTCATTGCCCTGGAGGAACAGGAACTGGCAGGCGCCTTCATTGGCATAGACCTTTGCGGGTAGGGGGGTCGTGTTCGAGAATTCGAGCGTGACATGACCTTCCCAGCCAGGTTCCAGCGGCGTCACATTCACGATGATACCGCACCGGGCATAGGTAGACTTGCCGAGGCATATGACCAGGATATCTTTCGGCACCCGAAAATATTCGACCGTTCGGGCGAGGGCAAAACTGTTTGGCGGAATGATGCAGCAATCGGTTTGCCGATCGACGAAGCTGTTGTCCGAGAAATTCTTTGGATCGACTATCGCATTGTCGACATTGGTGAAGATCTTGAACTCGTCCGCTGCGCGCGCGTCATAGCCATAGGAAGAAAGGCCATAGCTGATCGTGCCATCGCGTCGTTGACCGTCTTCGAACGGTTCGATCATTCCATCCTCGAGCGCGCGCTCGCGAATCCATCTGTCCGCCATTATGCTCATGCGTCCAGCCTTAGCCTGACTGATCCGGGCGCACCACATTCCAACGTACCGGGTTTTCCACACCCTCGACCTGTCTGATGTCGCTTGCTTCCCACATGATCCAGGGAACGGCTCCGAAATTGGGTTTGAACAGTCGGCGCGGTAGCCAGAAACTGCGCTCGACCCGGCTGGTCAGCTCATATGCGGCGTCAAACTCACGCGTCACATAGAGCAGCGCTGGCTGTTCACTATGCGCCTCTACCATTGAGAGAAATGTCGCCAGCTCGGAAATGAAAACCGCCAGATCCGGTCGGTCTGCGCAATTGCCCTCGAAATCGAAGATGATCGCCGGCGGCAATGCGTCTGGATGATCGGGAACCGTGGCGATGAAATTGGCGGCCTGGTCTGACGCCAGTCGACACATCTCCCAGATATGGATCGCACCGCGCCGGACACCGGCTTCATGGGACGCAGCCCAGTGTGCGGCGAAAGTCGGATCACGATCCGTGTCGCCATCGGTTGCATGAAGATAGGCAAAGTCCGCGCCCGCGGCCCGCAGCGTTGGCCAGTGCACATCGCCTTGTTCAGTACCGATTGTTGGCCCTTGGCTTGGATACTGGCTCGCTACAGGATGCCAGCGGATCGCGACCTGCCACAAGATAATTGCGACGACGGCCGCGAGCAGCAGCCAGATCGCTCCCAATTTTACCGCTCTCATCATACCCCCCGATTCGAACCGCTTCTTAGCCTTTGATATGCAAGACGCAAATCAGCGTGAAAAGCCTCCGCGCGGTATCAAAATCCACGCTGATCTTGCCTTCCAAGCGCTCTTTTAGGAGCTCTGCTGCATCATTGTGGATCCCACGGCGCGCCATATCGATCGTTTCAATTTGCTGGGGTGTGGCCTGGCGGATTGCCTGGAAATAGCTGTCGCAGATCGCGAAATATTCGCGGATCGGTCTGCGGAACCGCGTCAGCCCGATAATGATTGTTTCCAGTAGGTCGTCGGTTTCCGCAGCGATATCGAGCGCGAGACGCCCCTCTTCGACACGCAGCGTTAGTTTGTACGGTCCGGCATAATCATCGGGATATTCCCGTGCGGGCTCGAAATGATTGCCCTCGAGCAGATCGAAGATCGCAATGCGTCGCTCTTGCTCGATATCGGCATTGCGCCAGATGATCGTATGCTCGTCGAGCTGCACATCTATGATCCGCGGGTCGGCCATTCGGTGAGGCTTAGTGGCGTTGACCGGAATTGGGAATAGACCCATGCACTTTGTCGAACGGGCCGATGATTCCGCCTGCGACTGAAAGGACGAAGCATGAGCGATCTTTCCGGAAAGACAGTGGCGATAACCGGTGGGGCAACCGGGATCGGTTTCGCGCTCGCCAAGGCATTTGGTGGACAAGGTGCGAAGATTGTTATCGGCGAGCCGCGAGAGAATCGCCTCGACGAAGCGGTTACCGCACTGACGGAACTGGGTATCGACGCGCAATCCATGGTGATGGATGTTACCGACCCAGACAGCATGGAGGCCTTTGCCGATTTTGCCTGGGATGCGCATGGCCGCGTCGATCTGCTCATTAACAATGCTGGCATCTCGATTCCCCGTTCGCCCGTAACCGAGCTGCCGTTGGACCAGATGCATTCGGTCTTCGACGTCAATTTTTTTGGCGTCTGGCATGGCTGCCGCTCATTCGGGAAGCGTATGATCGAGCAGGGCGGGGAAGCGGCGATCTACAATCTCGCCTCGGAGAATGCGTTCTTCACGGCGGTCCAGAATTCGGCCGCTTATGTTGCCTCCAAACATGCGGTGATGGGCTTCACCGAAGCCTTTCGTGAGGAGATGCCGGACGATATTACCGTCGGCACGATCTTCCCTGGCTTCGTCTTGTCCGAGATGACGGGCAAGGAGGCCGCCCCGTTCGCAATGGATACCGATCGCTTCGCGGCGATCGTGCTCGAACAGATCAAAGCGCGAGAAAATTTCATCGTCTCGCATGCCTATAATATCGTCCATATTGATGAACGCCGTGATCGATTGGCGCAGGCATTTGAGAAATATGCCCCACGTTATGAAGGTGATGACGAATATGACGTGCCGACGCTGGTCGCCAAATTTCGAAGCGCTCGAAAGTCGGACGAAAACGGCTAACAGAATTTCCACAGATTTGATGGCTTGAGACCAAGGCCGATCCGCGCGACAAGGAGCGCATGGCTGAACCCGTTTCCCTCGTTAGCGACAATGAAAATGGTATCATGGCGCTGCCGCATAATGTGGAGGCAGAATCTGCACTCCTCGGCGCGCTGTTGATCGACAATCGGCTGGTCGATGATGTTCAGCGGATCCTGCACGAAGATCATTTCTTCGATCCGACCCACGGCCGCATCTATGAAGCGATCATCAAGATGGTCGTCGACAAGAATATGGTCGCGAACCCGGTCACATTGAAGCCGATGTTTGAAGCCGATGAAGGGCTCAAGGAACTGGGCGGTGTCGGCTATCTTGTAAAAATTACCGAAAGCGGTGTTGCGCTGATCGGCGCGCGTGATTTTGCGACGCAGATTTATGAGCTCGCCCTGTTGCGTGCCTTGATCGGTGTCGGGCGCGACATGGTCGAGAAGGCGGTGGACACCAGCGATGCCGTCGATCCCAAATCTCAGATCGAAGAGGCAGAGGTCGAGCTTTACAAAGTCGCGGAAGCCGGCGGTGAGAGCGGGTCAACCAAGACATTTTCCTCCGCGGCAGCCGAAGCGGTGACGATGGCGCAGCGGGCGCTCAACTCGGGCGGCAATGTTTCGGGCTATACGACCGGCTTTGCGAGCCTCAACCATCATTTCGGCGGACTGCATAAATCCGATCTCATCATTCTGGCTGCTCGTCCGGGTATGGGTAAGACCGCGCTCGCAACCAATATCGCGTTCGAGACGGCACTCAGATATCAGCGCGATCAGGATGATGGGATAGAGCAATCGATCGGTGCGCCGGTCGCGTTTTTCAGCCTGGAAATGTCCGCCGACCAGCTCGCCACGCGTATCCTGTCCGAGCGCTCCCGGATCAGTTCAGAGAAACTTCGCAAGGGCCAGATCAGCCAGGAAGAATTTCGCAATCTGGCGCGCGCCGCGGCTGAGCTGGAGAGCCTGCCATTCTATATCGATGATACGCCCGGCTTGACGATCGCTGCTCTGCGCACCCGTGCGCGGCGGCTGAAACGCCAGCGGGGAATCTCGATGATCGTCGTCGATTATCTCCAGCTCTTGCAGGGCTCCGGCAAGCCCAATGATAACCGCGTCAACGAGATTTCTGAGATCAGCCGCGGCCTGAAGACACTCGCCAAGGAACTGGAAGTGCCAGTGCTGGCTTTGTCTCAGCTGAGCCGTGCTGTCGAACAGCGCGAAGACAAGAAACCGCAGCTGTCCGATTTGCGTGAATCTGGTTCGATCGAGCAGGACGCCGATATTGTCCTCTTCATCTATCGCGAAGATTATTATCACGGCTTTGCTGAGCCGCCGATGATCAGCGAAGCAAGTTCGCCCGAAGATCGTGAGAAGCGTTCCGCCTGGGAAATCAAAAATGCAGAGATATCAGGCCTATCGCAGGTCATCATCGCCAAGCAGCGTCACGGCGCGACCGGCACGGTGACGCTGCGCTTCGATCGTGAGTTTACACGCTTCCACGACATGGCCTTTGAGGATCGCCCTCAGGAATACTGATCCGTCGGCTTTTGCCGCTCTGCTGCTTCGACTAGACCAAATCGCATGCATCTTCGCACCCGCGCCCTTGTTTGCGCCCTTCGCCCACATGGCGAGCATGGCACGATCGCCCGGCTGTTGACGCCGGAAAGCGGCTTAATGGCGGGCTATGTGCGCGGCGGACGGTCGCGCCGGATTCGCCCCGTCTTGCTACCCGGCAATATCGTCGAAGCGGAATTTCGCGCACGAACAGAGGATCAGCTTCCCGGCCTGACGATCGAGCTCGTGGCAAGCCGGAGCGGCTTGTTCAGCGAACCTTTGCCAGCCGCCGCGATCGAATGGGCCTGCGCGCTGACCGCGGCTATCCTGCCGGAGGGGCAAGGGTATCCGCAGATCTACGCCGCACTTGATGGCGTGCTTTCGGCGATTGAAGCGGCGCCAGCTGCGCGGCGCTGGGCCTCGGCTCTGGTGCGGTATGAGTTGCTGCTCCTGTCCGAACTCGGCTTTGGGCTCGATCTGAGCCAATGCGTGGTCACGGGCAGGAGTGATGAATTGCTGTGGGTCAGCCCGAAGAGCGGCGCGGCAGTGAGCAAGCAAGCGGGCGAAGCGCATCGCGAGAAACTGCTTAGCCTGCCGGGCTTTCTGTTGGCGGGTGGCGAAGCCGAGGATTGGGATCAGATATTCGACGGATTGCGCCTGACCGGCCATTTTCTTGCACGAGACCTGTTGGACGAGCGGCGCAATGATGTAATGGCGGCACGCGAAAGACTGGTCGAACGTCTAAGACGCGCGGCTTGAACGAAAAGGACAAAGAGATGCTCGTCGCTTCATTGCCCGGTGATGGAATCGGCCCGGAGGTTACCCGCCAGGCGTTGCGCGTGCTCGATGCGCTGGGCCTGGATGGCCTGACCGTTGAGGAGGCACCGATTGGTGGTGCGGCGTATAAGGCGAGCGGACATCCGCTGCCGGACGCGACGCTGGACCTTGCTCGGCGGGCCGATGCAATCCTCTTTGGAGCGGTCGGCGATCCGGATTGCGATAATCTCGAGCGGCACCTGCGTCCGGAGCAGGCAATCTTGGGTATCCGCAAGGCGCTGGGGTTATTTGCAAATTTGCGGCCAGCCAATCTGTTTCCCGAACTTGCCGATGCGTCCGCGCTCCGCCCCGAGATCGCCCGCGATATTGATGTGATGATCGTTCGCGAGCTGACCGGCGATGTCTATTTCGGCGACAAGGGCATGCGGACAACCGAGGCTGGCCTGCGCGAAGGCTATGACCTGATGTCCTATGACGAAGCTGAGATCGCGCGCATTGCGCGAACCGGCTTTGAGACCGCGCGTGCCAGAGACGGCAAGCTCTGTTCTGTCGATAAGGCCAATGTGCTGGAAACGTCGCAGCTATGGCGCGATGTCGTGACCGAGGTGGCCGCGGACTATGCGGATATTGAGCTCAGCCATCTCTATGTCGATAATGCCGCGATGCAGCTGGTCCGCGATCCCGGCCAGTTCGATACGATTGTTACAGGGAATCTGTTTGGCGACATCCTGTCTGATTTGGCGAGCATGTGTGCCGGATCGATCGGTATGCTGCCCTCGGCATCGCTCGATAAGGATGGCAAGGGTCTGTATGAGCCGATCCACGGCTCTGCGCCCGATATTGCAGGGCAAGGCAAGGCCAATCCGCTCGCAACGATCCTTTCAGCCGGCATGATGTTGCGCTATTCGCTCGATCTGGCAGAGGCTGCAGATCGGATCGAAGCCGCCGTCGGCAGGGCGTTGGCTGATGGATTGCGGACAGCGGATCTTGGCGGATCAGCAAGCACCGAAGAGGCCGCTGACGCCGTAATCGCTGCGCTCTAGTCGAGCTTTGAAATCACCGCGACCTGGAGGCCACCGGGCGCTTCGCTGAAATACATGCGTTCGCCATGCATCTCCATCGGGCCATTGACTGAAACGCCATTGGCCTTGGCCTGTTCGGCATAGCGATCGGCATCGTCGACAATCACATGCAGCATGGTCGTTTCGGGCATATGCTCGCTTGCTGCCCAAATTTCGGTCCAGCTCGCCTCACCAGCGGGAAACACGGCACCCTGGAAGCTATCCGAATGGTCTGCACCCATGTCGCGTTCGCTGAAATTCCATCCCTTTGGACCCATGAAATCCGCAATGCCGCGGGCTTCTCCCTCCGGTTTCACGGTACAAAAACGAATGCCGAGAACTGTCATGACGATATTTCTCCTATCCCGGCGCCAACATATTCGCGTTGTCCGTCTTCTGCAAAGACGGTGAACCGCATTGACGCGACGCACCATCGCTTGGCATGGCGGGACACATGAAACGCAATAGCGGACAAGATCGAAAGATAACCGCCAAATGGCGGCCAGCGACGCAAGCCGTTCGCGGTGGCACGGCGCGCTCGGAATGGGGAGAAACGTCTGAGGCGATCTTCCTGACCTCGGGCTATGCCTATGACTGCGCTGCGGATGCGGCTGATCGGTTCGCCGGTGAACAATCGGGCATGACCTATTCGCGCTTGCAGAACCCCACGGTGGAAATGCTCGAGCAGCGCATTGCCCTTATGGAAGGGGCTGAGGCCGCGCGTTGCACCGCCAGTGGAATGTCTGCGATGACAGCTGCTTTGCTATGCCAGCTGGAAGCAGGCGATCATGTGGTCGCCGGCCGCGCGCTCTTTGGCTCCTGTCGCTGGCTAACCGATACCCTGCTGCCGAAATTCGGTATCGAGACGACCACTGTGGACGCCCGCGATCCGGCGCTCTGGAAAGCTGCAATCCAGCCCAATACCAAGGCTTTTTTCTTTGAAACGCCTGCGAATCCTACGATGGATGTGGTTGATTTAAAAGCCGTTTGTGATCTTGCGCGCGAAAATGGCATTGTATCGATCGTCGACAATGCTTTTGCCACCCCAGCGCTGCAGCGTCCGATGGAATTTGGCGCCGACATCGTCGCCTATAGCGCGACCAAGATGATGGACGGGCAGGGCCGCGTCCTGGCGGGAGCTATTTGCGGGACCGAAGAATTCGTTCTGGAAACGCTGCTGCCCTTTACCCGCAATACGGGGCCAACATTATCGGCTTTCAATGCATGGGTCGTGCTCAAAGGCCTGGAGACGCTGGACCTGCGTATCCGGCGGCAGAGCGAGAATGCGATCGCGGTGGGCCAATTCCTCGACGGTCGCGTTCCGCGCATTCTCCATCCCGGCCTGGCGAGCCATCCGCAGCATAATCTGGCGATGAGTCAGATGGATGCATGCGGCCCGATCTTCTCCTTTTTCGTGGATGGTGGGCGATCGCAGGCCCATGCCTTGCTCGATGCGCTTGAACTGGTCGACATATCGAACAATATCGGAGACTCGCGCAGCCTGATGACGCATCCTGCGTCGACCACGCATAGTGGGCTTGATGAGGCGGTGCGCGAAGAGATGGGAATCGATGAATCGATGCTGAGGATCAATGTTGGCCTTGAAGATCCGCAGGACTTGATCGAGGATCTGGATGTCGCGCTGAAGGCTGCAGGGCTGTGAACGCGCTCTTCCCCCATGCGGCTCGGACCGAAGACGTGATCGTGCGTGTATCGGTTAGCTTCCTTCCGGAGCAATCGGAGCTCGAAAAGGAACGCTGGTTCTGGGCCTATCATATTCGCATCGAGAATTGCGGCGATGCACCGGTGCAGCTCGTGACTCGCCATTGGCTCATTACCGACGGCAATGGCCGACAGCAGGAAGTGGAAGGCGAAGGCGTTGTTGGTGAACAGCCGATGATCGCGCCGGGTGAATCCTTTGACTATGTCTCCGGTTGTCCGCTGGCGACCGCCAATGGAGAGATGGAAGGCTGCTATCGGATGATCCGCACCGATGGCACTGAATTTGAAGCTGAAATCCCGCGCTTCCCGCTTGCCGGGCCTGCCGTAACCGGATGAAACGCACGCTTTTGCCATTGAACGGCCTGCGGGTGTTTGACGCGGCTGCGCGCCACCTGTCTTTCACCCGGGCAGCGGATGAACTCGCGGTTACCCCAGCGGCCGTCGGCCAGCAGATTCGCGCGCTCGAAGATACGCTCGGCGTGGTCCTGTTCCGGCGGACGCCAAAGGGACTCGAACTGACGCCGGAAGGCGAGCGCGGGCTTGATGCGTTGCGCGAAGGCTTTCTGCAGTTTGAAGAGAGCGTTCGGGCGATGCGCCAGGGCCAATCGTCGAGCCGACTCACCATTGCCGCGCCGCGCGATTTCAGTCGTTATTGGCTGCTGCCGCGGCTGGCCGAATATGGGAAAACCGATCCGGACCTGCGATTCCAGCTGATTGCCAGCGATGATGATCTCGATTTTACCGAAGCCAATCTCGATCTTGCGATCCGGCTCGCCGATGGTCCTGGCGATCATATGGGTGTGAAGCTCGCCGAGCCCGAAGCCGTTTGGGTCGGCGAGGGGGAGATCATCTGTTGGGAAGGCGGCAAGGCGGACGAGATTCGCCTGATCGTTGCCGATGCAGGCCTGGCCCTCGAAGCGGCCATGTCCGGTATCGGACGGACGCGGGTGCCGCGAATGCTCGCTGAAGCCGCCGGCGCGAAGATTGGTGAGAGCGAAGAAGGCCAGCGCACATATTGGTTGATGGCTCCATTGCCGCAATGGCGCCAGAAAAAGGTTCGCGATCTGGTTGCCGCGCTAACGGCCTGATGGTCGGCCTGGCGACGCTAAACTCTGCGCGGCTGGTTTTGCGCCCACTTGCCGAAAGCGATGCCGAGGCGATGCATCATTTCTTTTCCGACGAAGAAGCGATGCGATACTGGTCGAGTGGACCCCATAAGACGCTGGATGAAACGCAGGCCTATGTGCGCACGAACGCCACCGATCCCAAATATCTGACCTGGGCGATTACTGAGGATGGTGAGGCAGCACTTGGCTGGGTGTGCCTTATTCCTGGGCGCGAAGGTGTCGCGGAAATCGGCTATAACCTTCGTCGGAGCCATTGGCGCAAAGGCTATGTGCGCGAAGCAGTTGCCGCCGTGATCGACCATGGTTTCAACGCGTTAGGACTACGCCGTATCTCCGCGGATACCGACCCGGACAATCTCGGATCGAACGCATTGCTCGAGAATTTGGGCTTTCAGCGCGAAGGCTATCTGCGCGAAGAATGGACGACGCATATCGGCGTCCGCGACAGTATCATCTGGGGATTGCTCAAGCGGGAATGGGACGCGCGCTAAGCGTCGATGGCTTCATCGTCCAGGGCTGCGGCATTGGCCTGGATAAAGGCAAAGCGATGTTCGGGATGCTTGCCCATCAGTCGGTCGACGAGATCGCGGATCCCGGCTTCCTGCTGAAATTCCTGCGGTACGATCACCTTGAGCAGTGACCGCGTTTCTGTGTCCATTGTCGTTTCGCGCAGCTGTTTGGGGTTCATTTCGCCCAGACCTTTAAAGCGTGCGACCTCGACTTTCTTGCCCTTGAAAACCGTCGCTTCAATCTCGGCGCGTTCGGCATCATCCTGGGCATAATGGCTCGTGCCGCCGGCGGTGAGCCGGTAGAGCGGCGGACGCGCAAGGAACACATTACCGGCCTTCACGATGGGACCCATTTCCTGAAAGAAGAAGGTCATCAGCAGGGTCGCGATATGCGCGCCGTCGACATCGGCATCGGTCATGATGATGATGCGTTCATAGCGCAACTGTTCGGGATCGCATTGTTCGCGCGTGCCACAGCCCAGCGCGAGCATGATGTCCGCAATCTCCTGATTGGCCATTATTTTCGCTGACGTGGCCGAGGCGACATTCAGGATTTTGCCGCGGATCGGCAGGATTGCCTGGGTCTTGCGGTCGCGCGCCTGTTTGGCAGATCCGCCAGCGCTATCGCCTTCAACGATGAACAGCTCGGTGCCTTCCGGGCCTGCTTCGGAACAGTCGGTCAGCTTGCCGGGAAGCCGGAGCTTGCGGGCGCTTGTCGCCGTCTTGCGCTTGACCTCCTTCTCAGCCTTGCGCCGGAGCCGCTCTTCCATCCGCTCCATCGTGTAGGTCAGCAGCGCTTTGCCGCGTTCCATATTGTCGGTGCAATAATGGTCGAAATGATCGCGGACCGCATTCTCGATTAGCTTTGCCGCCTCCGGACTGGTCAAGCGATCCTTGGTCTGGCTCTGAAATTGCGGATCACGCAGGAATACCGAGAGCATGAGCTCGCTGCCCGACATGATGTCCTCAGCCGTAATTCCTGCCGCTTTCTTATTGCCGACAAGCTCGCCAAATCCGCGAATGCCTTTGACCAGCGCCGCGCGCAGACCCGCTTCATGGGTGCCGCCATCGCGGGTCGGGATTGTGTTGCAATAATAGCTGTACGCACCGTCGGAATAGAGCGGCCATGCCACCGCCCATTCAACCGAACCCTGGCCGTCCGGAAACTCCTGTTTACCCGCAAAAAAGTCGCTGGTCGCGCAGGCGCGTTCGCCGATTTCTTCGCCCAGATGATCGGCCAGGCCGCCCGGAAACTGGAACACCGCTTCGACCGGTGTGTCGTCCTTGATCAGGCTCTCATCGCATTTCCAGCGAATCTCGACGCCAGCGAACAGATAGGCCTTTGAACGCGCCAGTTGGTGGAGCCGATGTGGCTTGAACTGCGCCTTTTTCCCGAAGATCTCGTCATCGGGAATAAAGGATACGGTCGTGCCGCGCCGGTTCGGCGTATCGCCGACCTTTTCGAGCTTGGAGGCAACATCGCCGCGCGAATAACTTTGGCGATGAACTTCCTTATTCTTGGCGACTTCCACCACCGTCTCGCTCGACAAGGCATTGACGACGCTGACGCCGACACCGTGCAAGCCACCTGAGGTCGCATAGGCCTTGTCGGTGAATTTCCCACCCGAATGGAGCGTCGTCATAATGACTTCGAGCGCCGACTTCTTCTTGAATTTTGGATGCGGATCGATCGGGATACCGCGGCCATTATCGCTGATCGTCAGCCGGTTGCCGGGTTCTAGAGATATCTCGATACGGTTGGCATGACCGGCCACCGCTTCATCCATCGCATTGTCGAGAACTTCTGCGGCAAGATGGTGCAGTGCGCGCTCGTCCGTTCCGCCGATATACATGCCCGGCCGGCGCCGAACGGGCTCAAGCCCCTCCAACACCTCGATAGAGGAGGCATCATAGTCATCCGTTGAGTCGCCGCCCGACTGGCCTGCAAAGAGATCGGTCATGCAGATGATATAAGAATCGCAGAGTCGCTGCGCTAGCGCTCGGTCGGTGACTTATCCCCAACATCGCGCCAGGGTTGACCGACAAAACGTTTCCAGCGGTCGCGAAAACCCCAGAGATAGGGGATCCGACGCTCGGCAATGCCGGGCAGGCTGAGCGGGTCGAGCCCGGTCCAAGGGAGATAGGGATTGCGCCGTCCATAGGCCCAAATCTCTACCCGGCTCGATGGGCGCACCGATGGCCCGCGCGCATGAAAACCAAAAGTATCACCAACGACGAGCGTATTGGCGGGCACGGCAAAGGCGCGGGGTTCTGGAAGCCCGAGCGCTGGCAGTTCCTCGCGCGTCACGCGAAATGAGCCGCGTGAGGATAACCGATCAACGCCGTCAGGCGCCTTGATGCTCATCGCTTTTTCCCATGCGAGACGTTCCGGCGTCAGCCGGTGAGAGCCCGGCACATAACAAAACGGGCCTTCATCTTCGGCCACATCCGTCAGGAACAGCCATGCTTTGACCGTCGGGTGAAATGTGTCTGCGTGAAAATGGGTCTGCGGATCGGGATCTGCATCACGGACATGCGAGAGGATCGACTGGACATAGGTGAGCGGTTCCTGGTCGAAGCTGCCGGCATAGCGGATCAGGCCGCGCCAATCCGGATTCTCGAGCAAAGATTTGGCGTCCGGGATCGCAGCCAATAGTGGCGGATCAAAAGCAAAGCGGCGGGTGATCGTATCGCCCTGGATCATATCGCGCGCCGGACCGCGCCATTTCAGGACGGCATCGCGCAGTCGCTCAAACTGGTCTGCCGGCAGGAAATTTTCTTTGGCGACGAATCCATCCCGATCAAACGCCGCTCGATCAGTCGGATCAATCAGATGGGCAAGTTTCTTCCGCCGTTTCGCGGCCATCCCGTGCGCGCGCCGGACCCGGGATGCATGCAGCCCGCGCCGGTTAAGGCGTTGTGATCCGATAATCGGGTTCTTGCTGAAATTTTTCGCGCCGGTGGCCAGTTGGGCCACCCACCAGGGTGCGAGGAGATAGCGAGCCGGGTTCATGCTGACCCCTTACTCCCATTTCCTCAGACTTGTCGAAAGCTGTGTTAGCGAACCCGCGGGCCACCAAAGGGTAGCGGCGGCGGCGGGCGGCGATCCTTGCGTGGCAGCTGAGCCTGATAGGCGCGGCCGCAATGCTCGACGCAATAGGGAAAGCCCGGATTCACTTCGGCACCGCAGAAATGAAAATCCGATTCGCCGGGATGACCCATCGGCCATTTGCAGATCTTTTCGGTCAGATCGAGCAAACCCGTTTCGTCTTCATATTTCGGATCCAGCTTTTGCGGGACCAGGCGACGCGGCGGGGCCGGCGGCAAAGGCTGCTGGTCGGCCGGGGACTGGCGCGTAAAGCCGCCGGGTCCGATCGATCGATATTGCGGCGCTGCTGGCGCATTGGTCGCCTTGGCTGCTGCCGGTGCGTCCGGTTTTGCGGCTGGGGAAGGGGCCGCGGCAGGCGCAGCCTTGCGCTTGGGCGCCGCTTTTACCTTGGGCGCGGCTTTCGCTTTTGCTGCCGGCTTTTTCTTTTTCGCTTTTCCGTCCTTGGCTTTCACCGGCGACGGGCGCGATTTCAGGCCAAGGCGATGGGCCTTGCCGATCACGGCATTGCGACTAACTCCGCCAAGCGCCTCAGCGATCTGGCTCGCCGTCATACCTTTTTCCCACATCGTTTTGAGTTCGTCGATGCGTTCGTCGGTCCACGCCATTATGTTTCCTTCTTCGAGTCAAAGCCCAACTGGGTTGCCGGAATGCGCCGAAGCAGATACTCGCCTTGGCGATGTCAAACCAGTCCCAATCGCGCGATCCCAATCTTCACGCGCAGGAAACCCGAACACTGCCTGAACCAGGCGTACCCGCTATCCCGTTTGTTAACTGGGTTGGATTGCGAACTCTCTACATTAAGGAGGTTCGCCGTTTCTTCAAGGTGCAGCTGCAAACCGTTTGGGCGCCCGCGCTCACGACATTGCTGTTTTTGGTGATTTTTACCGTCGCGCTTGGGCGCGGGGATCGCGAAATATTGGGCGTGCCGTTCAATGCGTTCCTCGCACCGGGCCTGATCGTCATGGGCATGATGCAAAACGGCTTTGCCAATTCCAGCTTCTCTCTGCTGGTTGGCAAGATCCAGGGGACGATCGTTGATTATCTGATGCCGCCGCTGTCGACGCTGGAAATGCTCGTCGCGCTGGTTGGCGGCGCTGTGACACGCGCCTTGTGCGTTGGAGTGACTGTTTGGGCTGCGATGTGGCTCTGGGGGATCGACGTATCGCCGGAGCATTTCTGGGCGATTGCCTTTTTCGGACTGATGGGATCGATCATGCTGGCTTTGTTCGGCGTACTGACATCCATGTGGGCGGAGAAATTCGATCACGCCGCAGCCGTCACAAACTTTGTTGTTCAGCCATTGGCGCTGCTGTCCGGTACGTTCTACACGATCGAACGGCTTGATCCGGTGTTCCAGACGATCAGCGCCTTCAACCCCTTCTTCTATGTGATTTCCGGCTTCCGTTATGGATTTATCGGGGCAACTGATTCGAGTTTGCTGACCGGTGTAGTGGTTCTTACAGTGTTGAATATCGCACTGTGCGCGCTCTGCTACACGTTGCTGGTCAGAGGCTGGAAAGTGAAGAGCTGAACCTAAGTGTGATCGATTGACGCGCTGAACCAAGGATCGGTATAAAGCGAGCATCTCTGGCGGCCATGAGGGCCGCCTTTTGCATTGTGAACACCGACTGGAAATTCCCGATGACGATCACGCCCTTGATGCCCGTATATCCTCGCAGCCCGGTCCGGCCGGTACGCGGCGAAGGCGCCTATCTGATTGGCGAGCAAGGCGAACGATATCTGGATTTTGCCAGCGGTATTGCGGTGAACCTTCTTGGCCATAGTCATCCGCATCTGACCAAGGCGATTCAGGATCAGGCCGCGAAGCTAGTCCATGTCTCGAACATGTATGGATCGCCCCAGGGCGAACATCTGGCACAGCGCATCTGTGATAACAGCTTTGCCGATACGGTATTCTTCACCAATTCGGGCGCGGAAGCGGTTGAATGCGCGATCAAGACTGCGCGCCGCTATCATTTTGCCAATGGCGCTCCGGAACGCAAAAAACTGATCACCTTTGCTTCCGCCTTTCACGGTCGCACGATGGCGACGATCAGTGCGGCGGGCTCGGAAAAGATGACGAGCGGCTTCGAACCGGTCTTGCCTGGCTTTGAAACGGTAGAGTTCAACAATCTGGATGCAGCGGCAGCAGCCGTCGACGCACAGACAGCCGGTTTCCTGGTCGAGCCCATTCAGGGTGAAGGCGGTATCCGCCCTTCAAGCCCGGAGTTCCTTCAGGGCCTGCGCAAGCTGGCTGATGAGCATGGGTTGATGCTCGTGCTGGATGAAGTCCAGTGCGGTTATGGTCGGACGGGCGCGTTCTTCGCCCATGAACATTATGGGATCGAGCCGGATATTCTGGCCTCGGCCAAAGGCATTGCAGGCGGCTTCCCACTCGGTGCCTGTCTGGCGACTGAAAAGGCTGCAGCTGGAATGGTCGTTGGTACACATGGCTCCACTTATGGTGGTGGTCCGTTGGCGATGGCGGCCGGCGAAGCGGTCCTTGATGTGATCCTGGAAGACGGCTTCTTTGATCATGTGACGGCCATGGGCGATCGCTTGCGCCAGGCCTTGGAGCAGATGATTCCAAATCATGACCATTTGTTCGAAGGCGTTCAGGGCATGGGATTGATGCTCGGCATCAAGATGAAGGTTGATAGCAAGCCACTCGTGCCCTTCCTGCGCGAACGCGGATTGTTGACGGTAGCAGCTGCAAACAATGTGCTGCGCGTGCTGCCGCCGCTCAACATCGAAGAAAGCCATATCACTGAGTTTATCGAGCTGCTGTCTTCGGCGGCTCGGGAATTTGAGGTGCCCGAGTCATGACGCGCAATTTCCTCGATGTGGCCGATCTTAGCGGAGATGCGCTTGCCGCAATTCTCGACGATGCAATGACCAGCAAGGCCGCGCGAGCCGGTAAACCAAAAGGGACGCCGGACGAAAATGCGTCGCTTGTTGGACACACGCTGGCGCTTGTATTTGATAAGAATTCAACCCGCACGCGGACATCCTTTGACATGGGCATACGCCAGCTTGGCGGCTCATCCATGGTGCTGGAATCCGGCACGATGCAGCTCGGTCGCGGCGAAACAATAGCGGATACGGCGCGAGTCCTTTCCCGCTATGTCGATGCGATCATGATCCGCACGGATAGTCATGACAAGCTGCTTGAACTGGCGGAATACGCAACGGTTCCAGTGATTAACGGACTCACCGATCATTCCCATCCATGCCAAATAATGGCCGATATGCAGACCGTATTGGAGCGATTGAACCGGCTTGCTGGAACAAAATGGGCCTGGCTCGGCGACGGTAACAATGTGCTGACATCGATCATCGAAGCGGGAAGCATTCTCAAATTCGATGTGAATGTCGCATGCCCGGAAAGCCTTTTGCCCGATCCGAACGTCGTCACGGCTGCGCGCGAACGCGGTGGCAATGTCGAGATTATGAGGGACCCGATGGCGGCGGTTGCCGATGCCGATGTCATCGTCACCGACACGTGGATTTCCATGGGTCAGAAAGGCGGCGAGGCGAAGCTCGCGGCGCTTGAACCCTTTCAAGTAACCGAAGATATCATGGCCGGTGCGAAGGACGATGCGATCTTTCTTCATTGCCTGCCTGCGCATCGCGGCGAAGAAGTGACGCCCGAGGTTATCGACGGGCCGCAATCGGCGATCTGGGATGAAGCGGAGAACCGTCTTCATGCGCAAAAAGCCATATTGCGCTGGTGTTTCGGCAAGATCGGATGACGGAAAGCACAACGGACACAGCGCTCGGTTTTTCCATTCCGGGGCGCAATGCCCGTGGCCGGGTCGTTCGGATCGGACCGGTCCTCGACGAGGTTCTGGAAGCCCATGCCTATCCAGAGCCGCTGGCCCGGTTGTTGGGCGAGGCTCTCGTGCTGGCGGCCCTGTTCGGCTCAACGCTCAAAGAGGCGGGTGGACAGCTGACTATCCAGGCACAGACGCAAGATGGCGTCGTTGAACTGTTGGTTGCGGATTATAAGGGCGGTGAGTTGCGGGGTTATGCGCGGCATGATCCTGAGCGGTTGGCGGCTGCGCCTGCGGATCCTTCGCTTTTCTCTCTTTTCGGGGAGGGTTATCTTGCGATCACATTCGATCAAGCTGTCACTGGCGAACGCTATCAAGGCATTGTGCCGTTGGAAGGCGAATCCCTGGCGGAGGCTGCTGAGCACTATTTCGTCCAATCCGAACAAATACCAAGCCTGATCCGCATCTCTGTCGAACAGCATGGCAATGGCCGTTGGGTTGCCGGTGGCATGTTGTTGCAGCATCTCGCGGAAGGTGAGGAGGGCCGCGAAAGGCTGCATGTGCGCCTCGATCACCCCGAATGGGAACATATCCGTACATTGGGAGAAACGGTTACGGATGACGAACTTGCCAATCCGGAGCTTGCTCTGGATGCGCTGATTTGGCGTCTGTTCCATGATGAAGGCGAGATTCGGGTGCTTCCGCAATCACCGCTTGGCCGGGGCTGTCGCTGCGATCCGGTGCATATCCGCCAGGTGGTTAGCCAGTTTAGCACGGAAGAACATGCAGAAATGGCCGATAAAGACGGCGTGATTCGTGTGGATTGCGAGTTTTGTGCGCGTAGTTTTCCTATCGAAGTGGCTGAATTATAATATAAAAATACCAGTTTCAGGGTTGGTTCACCTTGTTTTCCCTATAAGAGGGCTGTGATAGCGATCTGCCGCTATCCGCTTTTGGGAGTGAACATGCGCCGATTTCATCGGATAAAGCCGATCCTTACGGGTGCGGCAGCGGTTTTCCTGCTCGCGACGCCCAGCGTTGCTCAGGCACCAGCGGCAATTGCCGGTATCGAGAGCGGCAACTGGGAATTGCGCGATCTCGGGCGTTCGGGTGTTCGCAATCAAATCTGCGTTCGCAATCCCGCGCGATTGCTCCAAATTCGTCACCCTGGCCAAGCCTGCCCGCGTCGCGTCCTCAGCGAGGATGGGCGTTCGGTTACGGTACGATATGAGTGTTCTGGATCCGGTTGGGGTCAAACGTCCGTATCGGTCGAAACCCCGCGTCTGGTGCGCATAGACACGCAGGGGATTGATGGCGGCAGTCCATTCAATGTCAGTTACGAAGCGCGCCGTACTGGCGACTGCAACTAGCGCTCTTTTCGGGTGCACTGTTCGCATTAGCCGGACCTGAGGTCCGAACCAGGCCGCCTTTTCGGGCGGTCTTTTATTTGCACGAAACCTTGCGCGGGGCGGCGGACCGGCATAGCTGCGACGCCGATGGCGGATAAAGGCGACAAATATGCGGTCTTGCTCCTTTCAGGCGGGCTTGATTCGATGGTCACGGGCGGATTGGCGCGCGAGGCTGGCTATCGCCTGTTTGCCCTGACAATCGACTATAACCAGCGGCACCGGATCGAGCTGAACGCTGCGGCGAAGGTTGCAGCGGAGCTTGAGGTTGAGCGCCATATCGTATTGCCGCTCGATCTATCACAGTTTGGCGGTTCGGCGCTGACGGCCGACATTGATGTTCCGAAAGACGGTGTCGGAGACGAAATCCCGATCACCTACGTTCCGGCGCGCAACACCATATTCTTGTCACTGTGCCTGGGCTGGGCAGAGGTTGTGAATGCGCGCGATATCTTCATCGGTGTGAATGCGCTCGACTATTCCGGCTATCCCGATTGTCGCCCCGACTTCATCGATAGTTTCGCGACCATGGCAAACCTCGCTACCAAGGCCGGTGTCGAAGGCGATCGCTTCAGCATCCAGACGCCGCTCATCGATATGAGCAAGGCGGACATTGCTGGACAGGCCAGTCGCCTCGGTCTCGACGCCGGGATGAGCTGGTCCTGTTACGATCCGACGCCGGAGGGCTTGC
Source organism: Parasphingopyxis sp. (assembly GCA_965212265.1). Taxonomy (GTDB): domain Bacteria; phylum Pseudomonadota; class Alphaproteobacteria; order Sphingomonadales; family Sphingomonadaceae; genus Parasphingopyxis. Next base: position 81,584 of record CBDBUZ010000002.1, read on the forward strand.
ATTGCGGATTGTGTGACAGTTGTCGCTTGCGGACAAAAGGTTTTTCCGAAGCCGGGCTTGTCGACCCAACCGAATATGCCACACAGCCATGAGCTACGCGGTCAAAGAGATGTTCCTTACGCTGCAAGGCGAGGGGGTTCAGGCGGGACGGCGAGCTGTTTTCTTGCGCTTTTCCGGGTGCAATCTGTGGACCGGGCGTGAGCAAGATCGAGCCACGGCCATCTGCCAGTTTTGCGACACTGACTTTGTTGGCACGGACGGCGAGAACGGCGCGCGCTATTCGGATGCTGCGGCTGTCGCGGACATGGCCGCTGAGCTCTGGGGTGTGGATCATTCCGAAGCCTATATCGTCTGCACCGGTGGGGAACCGCTGCTGCAACTCGACGCGCCGCTGATTGATGCCTTACATGCTGCGGGCTTCGAGATCGCGGTTGAGAGCAATGGCACGATCACCGCGCCGGCTGGCATCGATTGGCTATGCATCAGCCCCAAGGCGGGCAGCGAAATTGTTCAACGCAGCGGTGATGAACTCAAGTTGGTCTGGCCGCAAAAAGGTATTGATCCGGCTGCTATGCTCGATTGGAATTTCCCCAATTTCCTCATTCAGCCCATGGATTGCGAGGAAGGCGAGGCCGCCCTGCAGGCCGCGATGGGGTATGTGCGGGACCACCCGAAATGGCGGCTGACCCTCCAGACCCACAAGTTGCTGGGAATACCCTAAACGCTAGTAGCGGACCGGTTTCGCGCCGCTGATGCTGTTCCAAAGCGCGCGCAGCCAGCGCAATCTCTTATGTCCTGGATCAGGCGCATCTTCGGCCAGCCACGTGACAATCTCCTCCGGTGTACACGGCAAACCTGTCGGCGGATGGATGTAGCGCGGATAGAGGATCAATGTGCCCGCGACCAATGCATCCAATTGCAGGGTCCGAGTGCGACGATCAAAGGACAATCGATCCTCGGTCAATCCCCAGCCCGCATAGAAGGGGCCGCCATAGGCCATGACATTCTTGCCGCGCATTAGTGCTTCGAAACCGGCAAGAGATGTCATAGTCGCCAAGCTGTCGCACGCTGCAATACAGGCATCGATATTCGCATGACGAACAGTCTGGTCGGCGATTGCATCGCTGGTCGCTGGGTCGATCCGTCCAGCGCGATTGCCAGTTTCGACATCGGGATGCGGTTTGTAGACGATATGCGCCCCCGGATTGTCAGCCCGGACTGCCTTTAACAAACCCAAATTGGTTTTTATGTCGGCAGTGCCGCGTTCGATGGAGCGATCATCCTCGACCTGTCCGACAACCAGGATCCGTTGCTTGCCCTCGGGTGCGTCAATCTCAGCAGCGCCACCGACGTTATATTTACTGATTCCGGCCGACACGAGTGTTTCGCGAAGCCTTGCGGCCCGGATGAGGAGGTCATCTGACATCGGATGGTGCTCGAGGATCATCTCGAGCCGCGAACTCTCATGCCGGTCGAAATACATCCCGCGATCGTCAATCACGATCGATGCGGGAAGGTGGAAATCCGACCCAAGGCCGCGTGATCGAAGAAATCCATCTTCCATTCGCCAGACCGGCGGAGCCTCTGCGCGGAGTTGGTCGCGCTTGGTTGCATCTTCCTTGCCGGACCAAATAAGCACCTTGCCGTCCTGCGCTTTGGCATCACGAGCAGCACTGGCGACGGACCGATGAAAGCGCACCGAATTTTTTGGTGCTGCCAGCATGTTCCGAACAGCCGCCCGTTTCCACGGTGTGAAGCCGATTGCCGAAAAGTGCCCGGCATTGCGATCGGCAACGCGCCGCCAGTCGATCAGGCGATCGATTGTGGCTTCAAGCGTTGTCGGCGCGCCGCTGACAGGGTCGACATAGCGCGTGTAGAGGAGACAGGCCGCTGCGAATATTTCAACTACGGATCGGCTGGCAGTGCGACGCTCACTGCCGATCTCGTCGCGCGTCGCCCCCCAGCCAGCATAGAAGGGCATTCCGAAACAGCGAACGGACTTACCGGCCATAAGAGCCTCAAAGCCCATCAGGCTGGTCACACAATACACGCTATCGGTGTGCGCCAGGATGTCCGCGGCACGCGCCTCTGTGTCGAGCAGAGTGACACCATCAAGTGCTTCAGCGGGTATGCAGCCCTTTTTGAGGCCAGCCGCGACAGCCGGATGGCGCCGTACAATGATCTCCGCGTCCGGTTCGTCTCGCTTCGCTGCGGCAAGCATCTCGGCAAATCGGTTGGTGTCAGCGAGGCCCGCCTCAATCGCGATATCGCCCAGTGTCTGATCAACGACGAGGACCCGCTTGCGATCGGATTCTGGAAGCTGGCGATTGTCGAGCTTGGGCGCGCTATTCGTTTTGCTCAGGCCGGACTCGACTATTCGCGCCATTGCCGCGCGGGCACGATCCATTAGTTCGGGTGTTTGCCACCCGCCCTTTTCGAGCAGCATTTCCAAGCGCGAAGCTTTGCGCGCGTCATAGTAGATACCGAGATCGTCAGCCACGAGGCTGAGCGGTGGTGCGCCGGCTTCACCCAGGCCAATGGAGCGCAAGAAACCGTCCTCCAAGGCAATATAGGGCAGGGACTTGCTCTCAGCGACCGCCCGCGCGCGCCTTGCTGTTGGTTTATATCCCCAGCCGGCCACCGCATCTGTGCGAGACGTCGGTGATCCTTGCTTCGCAATGCTTTCGACTTCCGGCAGAAACGCTCCAAGATTGCGGATGCCTGCAACACCACGCCCCGGCACGAGCAGGTGGCGAGCGGCAATGCGATAATGAACGGGATCAGCCATTGGGAGCGAGATGCAAGCCCCCGAAGATTTTGGCAAGCCTAGCAGCGTCGGGTGTTATAGCTGCTTCCCCGCCAACACTGATCGTCGAGACGCAACAATGGCGGCAATGGTACGGGCGCATGATAGGGCATAACCGCATCCGAATAGGATACGAGGCTGTTCCGCATCTGGCGCATCCTGGTTTGCGCAGTGAGGTGAAGCTGACCTTTTGGGCGGGCCAGCGCGTCGCGCGCTATTTCGGCGGCGGCATGGCAGAAGCTGCGTTGCGAACCGACGCGCACATAGCTTTGGTACATGGTGGTCGTATATTCATCCATCACTGACTGCCAGCGACGACCCTGGGTCCGCCGGAAATAGGTTTTCAGACCTTCATAGGCTGCATTGAGTTCATCGGCATGATGGGTGAGGATCGCGTTATAATTGTCGACCGACATTACAGTTGGCCAGAACTGGCAGTTTAGGGCAGCAACGTTCAGGCTGGAGCGGAGATTCCACACGAGATTTGCCTGAATGTCAGGGGCCTGGCCATTAGTCATCGACGGGACAAATAGTCCGGGTTCTGCGCCGATCACCGGCTGGCCTTCATGTTCCGGAGGGTAGAAGAATATCTGGGCCGAAGCGGGCATTGCGACGGTGGCGCCGAAAAATGCAGCTAGCGCTGCCAAGGTCTTGCCGAATCTACGCATTGATACTCTCCCTCACTCCCGGCCTTTATATGCCAAGACGGTCACACGGTCAGCGGGTCCCAACCGGTTTGTCGCGGGTGCGACTCATTTGGTCCCGATGATAACTCGGTTTATTCTTCCGCTGCGGGCTCTTCAGCTGCACTCGCCTCGGCTTCTGGTGCGGGTGCCTCGGCCTCAGGCTCCGGTTCGGCTGGGGCTTCCGGCTCTGTCGCAGGCGCATCGCTTGAACCGCCCGAGGCCGCCGGTGCATCTGCGCTGTCGTCCGGCATCCGGCTTTCCATACCCATTGCTTCCTCAGCACCGATTGTTCCGTCGATCAGCGTAGTATCGTTGATCGTGCCGTCACCTTCGCCAGGGTCGACATCGGTGACCGCCGTATTTTCGTCGCTGGTCTCGGTTTCCGTACCGCCGCCGCAGGCGGATAGCGAAAGCGCGGCAAAGATTGCCACTGTTCCGCTCAGAAATGTCTTTGAAACACGCATCACTGTCTCCCTTTTCACGATGCTGGATAGCGGCCCGGATTTCGGGTCACAAGATCATCCGGCTTGCTATCGTGGTCAATTGTCAATCGGACCGGCGGCGAGAGTATCGATAAAGGTGGTGAATGTCTGTTGAATGGCCTGGTCGACACCTTTCATCGTTGCAGGCCCGCCCAGCTTTTCCAGGCTGGTTACGGGGTATTCGGAGATGCCGCAGGGCACGATGCCGTCAAAGTGCGACAAGTCTGGCGTAACATTGATCGCAAAGCCGTGAAAACTGACCCAACGCCGGATCCGCACGCCGATCGCGCCGATCTTCGCTTCAGCATCGCCATCATCGGTCCAGATTCCGATCCGCCCCTCTGCGCGCCGCGCGGGCACGCCGAGCTCCGCCAGGCAATCGATCACCCAGCCTTCGAGCGAATGGACATAATGGCGGACATCGCGGCCAAATCTGGTGAGATCCAGCAGCACGTAGACGATCCGCTGCCCGGGGCCATGATAGGTGTAGCGCCCGCCGCGCCCGGCGGTGAATACGGGAAACCTGTCGCCGGTAAGCAATTCGGCGGGATCCGCGCTCGTTCCGGCCGTATAGAGCGGCGGATGCTCAAGCAGCCAGATCAGTTCGCGCGCTTCGCCAGCCTGGATGGCCGCTGCCCGCGCCTCCATTTCAGCCAATGCCTCGGGATAATCCGTTAGCCCCGGCGTAACCCGCCATTCAATTTCGCTCAAATCCATCACTCCTCCTAGATGCGGGGGCGACTGGCTGCGATCAAGGGCTTGTGCGTCGGCCAATCCGGACGCATGAAGGATGCCATGGCAGATACCCTTCGATTTTCCCCAAGCGCAGGTTGGGACGAGGTCCGTCAAATGCTCGGCAGCAATATGCAGCTGCTGGTCGCAATTGCCGGCGTGTTCTTCCTGCTTCCCGGACTTGTCCTGTCCTTCACCATGCCGGCAATTACCGACATTTCGAGCCTTGAGGCCATTGCTGCGGTTGTGCAGCCCTATCTGCCGCTGATTATCCTTGTCAGCGTAATCCAGATGGCCGGGCAATTGGCAATCTGGACACTGGTCATGGCGGCAGACCGCCCGACCGTGGGTGAGGCGATCAAGGCGGCAATATTGTTCCTGCCATTCTATTTCCTGATCAATATCTTGACCAACATCATCGTTGGCGCAGGGCTATTGCTGTTTATCGTACCGGGCATCTATCTCGCCGTTCGGCTTGCGCCGATTGGCGTGATTTCGATCACCGAAGGCCTCCGCAATCCGTTCGCTGCGGTCCAGCGAAGCTTTGCGGTGACCCGCGGTAACGCTCTGCCGATCTTCGTGTTCCTGGTGATCGTGCTGGTCGTGTTCCTGCTGATTTCATTTGCCGTAACAATGGTGTCCACCGTCATCCTTGGACTGGTCGGTATGGATATCACTCCGGGTGGAACGGGTGGATCCTTGTTGGCCGTCATATCGGGAATTGTTTCAGCGGCCGGGACGACAATCTTCACGCTAATGTCTGTCACGATCTACCGGCAGCTTACGGGTGCCAACACGCCTGAGGTGTTTTCCTGATCTAAGAACGGCGTGCGCCCGTCATTGCGAGGCGCCGTTAGGCGACGTGGCAATCCAGAGCCGCATGCGTTGCCTCTATCCGCTCTGGATTACTTCGCTGCGCTCGCAATGACGAATGCCGGGCTCAGCTCTCCAATATCGGCACGTGCGGCCCGGCATCACGCGGTAGGATGCCGGCAAGGCGCGGATCGGGAAATGTCTCGACAGCCCGGCCACGCGGTACGAACCCCATCTTCTGGTAGAAGGCGAGGGCGTTCGGATGGTCGAGCGTGCAGGTGTGGAGATGCACGCGCTCAACCTCCGCCCGCCAGGCGAGCGCGAGTGTTTGCATCATCAGCCAGCGGCCATAGCCCTTGCCGGCCAGCTCCGGCACCAACCCGAAAAACTGGATTTCACACTGGCGCTCTTCGCGAAAGTCCAGCTCGATCATGCCGATCTCGATGCCGCGTCGATCTTCGACGGCGTAGAAATCCACATCATCATGATTGAGGATCGCTTCAAGTTCGCCATCGGCCATGGTGAGCCGCGAATACCAAAGCCAGGGGGCGCCGACCCGTTCGAACAGGATCCGATACTTGGCCAGGTCGATCGGTTTCCAGTGATTTACGGATAATGGTACGCTGGGCAGCGGCGCGGGTTTCGGCCGCTCTCGCATATCGAGATAGGTTACGACCTCGGCCAGATGCCCGGCCGGAATGTCATGCAGCTTCATGTCCATATGGCGCGCGGTGGCAGGCTCATCAGAATCGCATCGATATTGCCGCCGGTTTTCAGGCCGAACAATGTGCCGCGATCATAGACCAGGTTGAATTCGGCATAGCGTCCGCGCCATTCCAGCTGTTGCTGCTCGTCTTCCGGTGTGAATTCTTGCTGCATCCGCAGGCGGACCAGCGCTGGAAAGGCTTTGAGAAACGCATCGCCGACATGATCAGCAAAGGCGAGATGGGTATTGAAGCTTGCATCATCCTCAATTTCGAGATGATCGAAGAAAATGCCACCAACGCCGCGCGCGACATTGCGATGGGGAATCCAGAAATAATCATCGGCCCATTTGGAAAACCGCTCATAATCGCCCGGTTCATGGGCGTCGCAGGCTTCCAACAAAGCGGCATGAAAAAGATCGGTATCCTCTTTGTAGGGGATAGGTGGGTTGAGATCCGCGCCGCCGCCGAACCACCGTTTCGTTGTGTTGAGGAAGCGCAAATTCATATGCACGGCGGGCACATGCGGGTTCGCCATATGGGCAACCAGGCTGATTCCGGTCGCAAAAAAGCGCGGATCAGCCTCGGCTCCGTGAATGGTCTTGGAAAATTCTTCGCTGAACTGGCCTGCGACGGTCGACACATTGACGCCCGCCTTCTCGAAGACCTCGCCCTTGATCAGGCCTTGGACGCCGCCACCCCCGGGTGCACCGCTTTCGTCCGGCCGGTCCCAGGGCGTGTATTCAAACCGGGCATCGCTGCTGGCCTCGGTTTCGATCGCTTCAAACTCCGCGCAGATCCGATCGCGCAACGTTTCGAAGGTGGTTCGCGCCGCTTGTTGCTGAGCGTCCAGTTCGATCATTCCGGCCATTCTCCATTCTGTCTCAATGCTTCGCTCACCGCGATGCCCGCAGCCACGGCGACATTCAAGGAGCGAAATCCCTCGCGCATCGGAATTCGAACCCGAAGGTCTGCGGCTGTATGGACATCTTCGGGGACGCCGGCACTTTCCGAACCCAGGAGCAAAGTGTCTCCGGGTTCAAATTTCGCGGCGGGAAGGGCGGTGCCGGCGGTTACGGTCAGCAGCGCTAGCCTGCCGGGCAGCGATTCGTGGAACGCTGCCCAGTCGGCATGGCGAGTCACATTGGCGGCGGCGGCATAGTCCATCCCCGCGCGCTTCAACTTGCGGTCGGAAAACGGAAATCCGCAGGGTTCGATAATATCCACTGCGACGCCAAGGCAGGCCGCGGTGCGCAGGATTGTTCCCACATTTCCGGCAATATCGGGCTGGTACAGGGCGATTCTCATGCCTGTGTCATTCGCATCGCTGGATGATTGTCACAAGTCGGTCAAAAACGGTGTTGGCAAATGGCCCCTTAGGGCGGCTATCAGGCGCGCCAAGAAGGTGCCGGGGGGCGCCTATCTGCATCGAAGTCCTGAACTATGAAGGCCCGAGCAATGGCTAGCGAAGACCATGTAGAAGAAACTGCAGGCGAACAGCCCGAGCAAGAGGGGGTCCGTCGACGCGATTTCCTCAATATTGCTGCTGTCAGCTTTGCAGGCGCAGGCGGCGTGATCGCCATCCTGCCACTCGTTAATCAGATGAACCCGTCAGCCGATGTGCTGGCACTGGCATCGATTGACGTTGACCTGTCGGCGATCGAGCCGGGGCAAACGGTCAAAACCACTTGGCGCAAACAGCCTCTGTTTATCCGCCATCTCACGGCTGATGAAATTTCAGAGGCCGAAGCCGTTGACGTGGACTCGCTGCGCGATCCCCAGACGCTCGCTGAGCGGACTGCAGAAGGGCAGCAACAATGGCTGATCTCTCTTGCTGTCTGCACGCATCTGGGTTGCATCCCGCTTGGCGCTGCACCGGGCGAAAACAAGGGTGAATATGGGGGCTATTTCTGCCCCTGCCATGGCTCGCACTATGATACCGCCGGCCGTATTCGCAAAGGCCCGGCGCCGACCAATCTTGTCGTGCCGGAATATGCGTTCACCTCCGACACAACCGTAACGATCGGGTAAGGCAGACCATTATGAGTTTCCCCTGGGCAGAACAATATACCCCGAAAAATCCGTTCATGAAGTGGATGGACGAGCGGCTGCCATTGCCGCGGCTCGTTTATAACTCCGTTGGTGCCGGCTATCCGGTCCCGCGGAACCTGAACTATTTCTGGAACTTCGGTGTCCTTGCCGGCCTCGCGCTGGTCATCCAGATCGTCACCGGTGTGATCCTTGCGATGCACTATGCCGCGAATGCCGATATCGCTTTTGCTTCGGTCGAGCATATCATGCGCAACGTAAATTCCGGCTGGCTGCTCCGCTATCTCCATGCAAACGGGGCGAGCTTCTTCTTCCTGGTGGTTTATATCCACATTTTCCGTGGGCTCTATTACGGCTCCTACAAGGCGCCGCGCGAGATGGTGTGGCTGCTGGGCCTCGTAATCTTCCTGCTGATGATGGCCACGGCTTTCATGGGCTATGTGCTTCCCTGGGGCCAGATGAGCTTCTGGGCCACCCAGGTTATTACTGGCCTGTTTGCCGCGATCCCGCTCGTCGGTGAATCGATCCAGCAATGGCTACTCGGCGGATTTGCGCCGGATAATGCCGCGCTCAATCGTTTCTTCTCGCTGCACTATCTGCTGCCGTTCGTGATTGCCGGCTGCATCATCCTGCATATCTGGGCGCTGCATCTCCCCGGATCGAGCAACCCGACCGGTATCAATGTGAAGGGGCCGCAGGATACGCTGCCTTTCCATCCTTACTATACCGCGAAGGACGGCTTCGGCGTTGGCGTGTTCCTGATCCTGCTTGCGATCATGACATTCTTTGCGCCGAACTATCTCGGCCATGCCGACAACTATATCGAGGCGAACCCGCTCTCGACGCCGGCTCATATCGTTCCGGAATGGTATTTCTGGCCCTTCTACGCGATCCTGCGAGCCTTCACGGTGGACTTCATCCTGCCGGCCAAGCTGTGGGGCGTATTGGCGATGTTCGCATCGATCCTGCTGCTCTTCTTCCTGCCATGGCTCGACAAGTCACCGGTGCGTTCGGGCAAGTTCCGGCCAAAGTTCAAGCTCTGGTTCTGGGTCCTGATCGCGGATATCGCATTGCTCGGTTATCTGGGCGGCGCGCCGGCTGAAGAGCCCTATGTGATGCTTAGCCAGATCGGCTCAATCTACTATTTCGCACATTTCCTGATCATCCTGCCTTTGATTTCACGGACGGAGCGGCCGTTGCCGTTGCCCAACTCGATCACCGAGGCCGTGCTTGGCAAAGACACCACTGCGGCTCAGCCCGCAGCGGCCGAATAAGGGGTTTCGACAGATGATTCGCATCCTTGGATTTTTCGTCGGCCTCGGCTTTTGCGGTGTGCTTGCCTATTCGCTCGTCATTGGCGCGATTGCCTATGTGAACGAGGAAGAAGCTGCACCGACGGCGTATGACTATCATCACCATGCGATGGACGTCAGCTTTTCGAGCGATGGCCCGCTGGGGACGTTCGATCGTCAGCAGCTGCAGCGCGGCTTCCAGGTATATCGCGAAGTATGCGCGGCCTGCCACAGCCTTGAATATGTCGCTTTCCGCAATCTGACCGATCTTGGCTTCAGCGAAGCCGAAGTCGATGCGATTGCCGATCAGTGGCCGATCCAGGTTCCGTCGATCGATCCGCAGACTGGCGAAGATACGACGCGTGCCGCAGTCGCATCCGATCATTTCCCGCTGGTCTATTCGAGCCAGAGGGCTGGCGAGGCAGCAAACAACAATGCCTATCCGCCGGATCTCTCGCTGATGACCAAGGCGCGAGGAGAAGGCGCTGCCTATCTCTATTCGCTGCTCGTTGGTTATGAAGATGCACCGGCGGACCTTCCCGAGGAACTGCAGCCGGGCACCGGGCTATATTACAATAGCTATTTCGCGAACCTCAATCTTGCGATGCCGCCGCCCTTGTTCGAGGGTCAGGTTAGCTATGCAGACGGCACCGAAGCATCGGTAGAGCAGATGGCCCATGACGTGACGGCGTTCCTGATCTGGACGGCGGAACCGACGATGGAAGCGCGTAAGTCCACGGGTTGGGCTGTGCTGATCTTCCTGATCTTCGCAACCGTCCTGGCCTTCCTGTCGTACAAGAATATCTGGCGCGACGAGAAGCATTAGGGCTGGGCGATGGCCGACGGGGCTGACCGCAACGGCGACCTGAAAGCATTGGTCCGGACCATTCCCGACTTTCCGAAGCCGGGGATCCAGTTTCGCGATATCACGACTTTATTGCTGGACCCGGCGGGCTTTGCCGCGTCGGTTGAGCGGCTGGCTGCCATGGCAGACGGCCCGATCGATGCGATCGCGGGTATCGAAGCGCGCGGCTTTGTGTTTGGTGCGGCGCTGGCGCGCGAGATGAATGCGGGGCTGGTGCTGGTGCGCAAGCGCGGCAAGCTGCCCGGCAAGACGCTGAGCGAGGATTACCTCCTTGAATATGGCAGCGACAGCCTGGAGATGCATCACGATGCAATACCGCAGGGCGCACGCATCTTGGTCGTCGATGACCTGCTGGCGACCGGCGGCACGGCGATGGCGGCGGTGCGGCTCTTGCGCGGGGCAGGGGCGGTGGTTGGCCAATCCCTGTTCGTGATCGACCTGCCGGATCTTGGCGGCGCCGCAAAGCTGCGCGAAGCGGGCGTGTCGGTGGATTCGCTGGTCGAGTTTGAGGGCGACTAGGCCGGTTGCTCGCTATCCGGTCGCCGGCTGATCAGCCCGATCGAGATATAGGTCATGACGACCTCATCATCCTGATTGATCAGCTTCACATTGGAGCGATAGGAGCCCATCTCGGGCCGACTGCGCGATGGCGTCTTGTCGATAATCTCGGATTCGCAGCGCAGCACATCGCCCGGATAGACAGGCTTCACCCAGCGCAGCTCATCGATGCCGGGAGAGCCAAGGCCCGCCTGATCATTGTCCTTCATGTTATCGGCCGACATCCGCATCATCATCGCGCAGCTATGCCAGCCGCTTGCCGAGAGACGCCCGAAATAGGTCTGTGCCGCCGCTTCATCGTCGAGATGAAAAGGTTGCGGATCATATTTGGTGGCAAATTCGATCACCTCTTCGCGGGTGACTTCATAGCGGCCAAAACGCGTCTTCCGGCCGACCTCAATATCTTCGAAATAGAGCATGGTATGGCCTTGCTTGCGGTCTAGACGTTGAACTTGAAGAGCATCACATCGCCATCGGTGACGGTGTAATCCTTGCCTTCCTGGCGCAGCTTCCCGGCATCGCGCGCGCCGGTTTCACCATTGCAGGCGACATAATCGTCATAGGCGATGGTTTCGGCGCGGATGAAGCCGCGTTCGAAATCGGTGTGGATGACGCCAGCCGCCTGGGGTGCCTTGGCATCCCGCGCGACTGTCCATGCCCGCGATTCCTTGGGCCCGGCAGTGAAGAAGGTAATGAGGTCCAAAAGCTCGTATCCGGCGCGGATGACGCGGGCGAGGCCGGTTTCCTCCAGCCCGAGATCGGCAAGGAATTCGGGCCGGTCTTCGGCATCCATCGTGATGATCTCTGCCTCGATCGCCGCCGATATCACAACGGCCTGGGCGCCTTCGGCCTTGGCCTTGTCAAAGACCTTCGCGCTATGCGCATTGCCATCCGCCGCCGATCCTTCATCGACATTGCAGACATAGAGGATCGGCTTGGCCGTCAGCAGCTGTGCTTCGCGCAGCAGGCGGGCTTCTTCCTCGTCATTGGGTTCGGTCAACCGAGCAGGCTTGCCGTCCTTGAGCAGGTCGAGCGCCTGGCCAAGGACCGACGCAATGGCCTTGGCTTCCTTGTCGCCGCCTGTTGCGCGCCGCTTCGCATTTTCGACCCTCTTCTCGACCGATTCCAGATCGGCGAGCAGCAGCTCGGTTTCAACGGTTTCAGCATCGGCAATCGGATCGATGCGATTATCGACATGCTGGATATCGTCATCCTCGAAACAGCGCAGAACATGGACGATTGCATCCACCTCGCGAATATTGGCGAGGAACTGGTTGCCCAGGCCTTCACCCTGCGATGCGCCGCGTACGAGCCCGGCAATGTCGACAAATTCGAGCTGCGTTTCGATCTTTTGCGCGGATCCGGCAATCTCGGCGATCTGGTCGATGCGGGGATCGGGCACCGCGACTTTCCCGACATTGGGTTCGATCGTGCAGAACGGATAATTGGCGGCCTGCGCGGCCTGTGTCTCGGTGAGCGCATTGAAAAGCGTCGACTTGCCGACATTGGGCAGGCCAACAATTCCGCATTTGAAACCCATTATTTTTTCCCGGTAATCTGTGGCGTCAGGTCGGTAACCGCCCGACGATTGTCGTCTGGCGACTTAGGGAAAGCCGCGCGGTTCGACAAGCGGCAGTTTGGCGATGCGCTGTGCTCCGGCGCAGGCCGGAGCCCGTTCCGCTGCCCGTTATTCGTCACCCTGAACTTGTTTCAGGGTCCACCGTGCAACAGGCACCGGCTGTTCGGTTTGACGAGTGGATGCTGAAACAAGTTCAGCATGACGAAGAGAGACTATGAATCAGCCCACTCTAGTCGTGGACCGCCCGGATCCATGGTCCAAAGCCGGATTCGCCCAGCCAGGCGACCTGAGTTTCTGCCGATATCCGATTGATCTCCAGCTGCGGTTTGCGCCCAGGGTGGACGGCACGGCGCAGCGGACGAGTGCCTCCGGGCATGGCCGCAATCTCGGCAATGGCGCGTGGCACGTCCAGCGGGTCAGCCGATCGACCTGAGCCATCTTCTGTGCCCATTCGCTGGACGAGCGCGGGATAGGCCTGCAGGCGCTCCTCAGCCGTCCGATCGCGCAGCTCGCCGGTATAGCGGTTGCGGTTGACCCAGATCCGCGTGGGATAGCCACCGGGCTGGATGATCGTCACATCGATGCCATGGGGCACAAGCTCATAGGCCAGCTGTTCGCTCATCGCTTCGAGCGCAAATTTGGTCGGCGAATATTGGCCGGCACCCGGCACGATTACGCGGCCAAGCTGCGAGGAGATATTGAAGATCGCGCCCGCGCCCCTGGCCCGCATACCAGGAAGCACGGCCCGGGCCATACGCTGGCAGCCGAAGACATTGGTGTCGAACATCAGCTGCGTCGCCGTCATGTCTTGCAGCTCGATCGGGCCGGTGATGCCGATCCCGGCATTGTTGACCAGCATATCGAGCCCGCCACCGGCAATGCGTTCCGCTTCGGCAACACCCGCAGTCACCTGATCGTCCGACAGGACATCAATCTCGACGATGTGGAGATCGAGCTCCTCCGCCGCAGCTTCTTCGGCGAGGGAATCCGCTTCGGGTCGCGGCAGGTTGCGCATCGTCGCGATGACCTTGGCGCCGACCCGCGCATAATGGAGCGCACCCAATCGACCAAAACCGGACGACGTACCGGTGATCAGAACCGATTTACCGCTGAGGTCGGGCGTGCCGGTCTGCGCGAAAACCTGCGTCGTGGCGGGAATGGCGGATAAGGCAGCGACGGCTGCGGTTCCGGCCAGTAGATGACGGCGATTGATCGGTGGCATGGTGATTCTCCTGCGTTTTCGACAGTCTAGCAGAGATCAGGTTTCGCTTCACGATGCGTTCGATGCAGTCGGTCAATCCCCAACCGAGCGGGGCAGGCAATATATGTTGCGTTCCTGATTATCCGGAAAAAGTTCGCGAGCAATGATTTCGCCGCCCAATTTTTCTGCCAGGCGGCGGGCCGCTTCATTGCCATCATCCATATGGGTTTCGACCAGTGGCCAGCTCCACTCGTCATAGGCAAAATCGACGATGGCGCGGGACGCTTCGAATGCAAAGCCTCGCCGGCGCGCATCAGGAACAATCCACCAGGTCAGTTCACGGCGCGGCCAGCTTTCTGGCCAGACCAAGCCGCACCCACCGACCATGGCACCGCTCTTCCGTTCGACCAGAGACCACATGCCGTATCCGCGTAACTCCCAATGGCCAAGATCAGCTGCAAGCCGACGCCACGCCATGCCGGCGTCCAATGGGCCGCCATAAAAGGCTGATGCATCGGGATCGGAATAGAAGTCCCGATAGACCGGATAATCCTCGCCAGCAGGCGCTCGCAGGATGAGGCGCTGAGTTTCGATTTGTGGGATGTCAGCCAAGGCTAGTCCTGTAGTCTAAGCGCGATCTCGTTGAGGAACCGCGCGTCATCATCATCGGCCAGCCACACAGCCTCGGCCGCAATAGCGCCCAACAGGTCCGTCAGCGGTTCGATTTCGGATTTTGCGTAATTGCCCAGCACATGGCGGGTCACGCGCGCCTTGTCGCCCGGATGACCGATGCCGATGCGGACGCGGCGAAAATCATTGCCGATATGCGCGTCGGTAGACCGGATGCCGTTATGGCCAGCGGTTCCGCCACCGCGCTTCACCTTGACCTTGAAGGGTTCGAGATCGAGCTCATCGTAGAACACCGTCACATCTTCGGGTGTGAGTTTGTAGAAGCGCATCGCTTCGCCGATCGCCTGGCCCGATTTGTTCATGTAGGTGCCGGGTTTCAGCAGCAATATCTTCTCACCGCCCAGCCGGCCTTCCTGGGTCCAGCCCTGAAAGCGGGTGCGCACGGCATCGAAATCATGCACTTCGGCAATCGCGTCGGCGATCATGAAGCCGACATTGTGCCGCTGCATGCTGTGTTCCGCACCGGGATTTCCAAGGCCCACCCATAACTGCATATCTAGTGCATCGCCTTTCCGCGATTTGCGTTATCCAAAAGAAAACCGGCCTGTTCGATAGAACAAGCCGGTCTTCCTATCCACCAAAAGTGGAAAAAGCGCAGGGGAGGAGCCTTAGCTCTCTTCCTCGCCGCCTTCGCTGCCATCGCCTTGCGACGTGGTTGGCACTTCGTCGGCTGCGACTTCTTCGCCCTCTTCGCCTTCGACGCCTTCTTCCTCTTCTTCGGCATCGTCACGCTTGAGCGCGGACGGTGCGACAACACCGGCGATCGTGAAGTCACGATCGTCAATCGCTGAGATTACGCCGTCTGGCAGGTTGACCTGCGAGATGTGGATCGAATCACCAACTTCGAGGCCATCCAGCTCAACCGTGATCTCGCTCGGAATATCGTCGGCCGGGCAGGTAAGCTCGAGCTCGTGACGGACAACGTTGAGAACGCCGCCGCGTTTGAGGCCGGGCGATTCTTCTTCGTTGATGAAGTTGACCGGCACGGCGAGCGTAACGCTAGCGCCTTTGCCGATGCGCAGGAAATCGACATGCATCGGGCGATCATTGACCGGGTGGAATTGCACATCCTTTGGCAGCGCGTTCGTCTTGTCTTTGCCGATGGTCAGCGAAACAAGGCTGTTCATGAAGTGGCCGGTATGCAGCAGCTTCATGAGCTCGCGCTCATTGAGGTGGATGGGTTCCGGGTCTTTCTTGTCGCCGTAAATCACGGCGGGTACTCGGCCTTCGCGGCGCATGGCACGAGAGGCTCCCTTGCCTGCTCGCTCGCGCACTTCGGCCGACAAAGTCAGCTGATCGCTCATCTGATGTCTCCAAAATACTGGTTGGTTAGTCGTTCATCGCCCGCCACGCCTCCAGGGTGCACATAGCGGGGAAGCGGGGCATATAGGCGGGAGAGGGGGATTTGGCAACAGTTTGTGGCACTGCATCATCGGTTGCATTAATGCCGAGAATGGCGTGTCGGCGACTGTCGATGGGGCTGATGAGGCGGTGGTGGCCGCAGCGGAATGTGCTTACTGGACGCGCTCCGACACAATTCCCTGGTTTTCAAGGAAATCCTGCACCGTATCTTCGCCCGCAAGATGGCCTGCGCCGACCGCGACGAACACCGTTCCGGGCTCTTCAAGCCGCTCGGCGATCCAGGTGGCCCATGTTGCGTTTCGTCGCGTCAGCAAGGTTTCGCGCAGCGTGTCTGAAAAGAGGAGCTCATCGTCAAAGGTCATCGCAATCTGCTCTTCATCACCCGAGCGCCAAGCCTCCAGCATGGCATCGAACTCCTCGCGGATATCCTCTGGCGTATCGATCACCGAATTCAGGAAATAGCGCTGTGCCTCTTCGGGCAGGTCGTCGAAAAAGCCGAGCTGCTGGGCCGGTGTTTCCAGGCCTTCCACGGGTCGTTCGGCCAGCTCGAAGATCAGCTCGAGCTGATCTTCCACACCGCTTTCGGGATCAAGTCCGAGATCGTTGAGCGTGACACCGACCAGCATGAGCGACGCTGCCCAGGTTTCCAGCGCATTGAGGAAGCTTTCCGGAAATGGCCCGCGCGCAATCATCGCGGCGAGCTGCGGCAGCAACTCTTCATCCACGCGCTCGCCAATCGGCGGCAGTTCGGGTGACATGCCAAGCTGCATCAAAAGGAGCGCCGCCTGGCTCTGATCGTCGCCGGTGACCGTTTCAAGGACGAGGCTATCGGATTCCGCAATGGCCGCGTCGATCGTCGCATTGCGCCAGGTAAAGCCGGTGGGCAGGACATGGATCGTGCCGAACAGCCAGACCGTCGTATCTTCATCGGCCACACGCCAAAGCGCGGGCGCGCCAACCGGTGGGGCGGGTGTCGCAGTTGGCGTTTCGGAAACGGTCGCTTCGACGGGAGCCGGGGCTTGGGCGGCTTGCACAGGTGCGCAACCGACACACAGGAGTGCGGCAATGGCGGCGGAAAGGATTTGTGTTTTCATGCCCTGCCTATCCGCGATTTGATCGGCAAAGAAAAGACCAGTTTCTCTATTCGGGGAGCGCGAATGCCACGACATGATCGCCGAAGCGCGTACCGGAGCTGCCGTGACCGCCGGCCGCGATCACCACATATTGGCGGCCTTCCCACTCATAGGTCATCGGTGTCGCCTGACCGCCAGCAGGGAGGCGGCCCTTCCACAGCTCTTCACCGGTTTCGACATGAAAGGCGCGCAGATAGTCATCCATCGCTGCGCCGATAAAGATTACATCCCCGGCTGTGACGATCGGTCCGCCAATACTGGGTGTTCCTGTCGACATCGCGATACCGCCGGGCGCCAGATCCTCGGTCGTTCCGATCGGGTGCCGCCAGACAATCTCCCCGCTCGCGAGATCGATCCCGGCAAGGACGCCCCATGGCGGTGCGTTGCAGGGTAGGCCGAGCGGAGAAAGTATCGTTCTCCGGGTCATCGCATAGGGCACGCCGTCCATCGGCGCGAATTCAGCGTCATCGGGAAGATCGGTAACCTCACTCGATTCCTCGGCGCCTGGAATCAGGTGAATGGCCTGTACCAGGTTGCTCATATTGATGATGAGGAGATTGCGCCGCGGATCGAAAGCTGCGCCGCCCCAATTCGCTCCGCCGCCCGAAAAGGGATAGGCGAGCAGGCCATCGACGCCAGGCGGCGTGTACAGGCCATCGCCGCGCAGATTTCGGAATTGCGAAGCACAGGCAAGCCGATCCCATAGCGTAACGCCAAAGGAATCGGCGAACGGCCGCAATCTATTGGGTACGACCGGCGGCGTGTTCACCGGAAAAGGCTGGGTAGGGGACAAGATTTCACCCTCGACGCCATTTTGCGGCACCGTCCGTTCCTCGACTGGCAGGAAGGGTTCGCCAGTGTCGCGATCGAGCACGAACACCAAGCCCGTCTTGGCCACCTGCACAACCACATCATGCGCTTCGCCGTCGCGCCACACGGTTACCAGGCTTGGCTGGGCGGGAAGATCATAGTCCCAGACATCGTGATGGACTGTCTGGAAATGCCATACGACCTCGCCCGTTTCGCCGTTCAGAGCCACGACCGAATTGGCATAATTGTTGTTACCGGCGCGTGCACCGCCGAAATAATCCGGGCTCGGGCTCGAAGTCGGTAGGAAGACAAGGCCGCGCTCCGCATCAACCGACATGGTTGACCAGACATTGGCATGGCCGACCCGATCAGCGGAATCCCCCGCCCAGCTATCACGCGCCGGATCGTCGGGATCACGCGGTACGGGATTGAATGCCCATGCCAATTCACCCGTACGGGCATCGAAGCCATGGACGGTGCCCTGAGGCGCTTCCAGGCGGACATTGTCACTGATGGCCGAACCGGCAACGATCACATCGCCAATCACGGCGGGGGCAGACGTAATTTGATATTCGCCCGGCCAGCGCAATGATATGCTGGGTTCAATGCGCACTTCTCCGCCTTCGCCAAAGTCAGGGCATAACTCCCCGGTCCGCGCGTCGAGCGCGATCAGGCGCGCGTCGGATGTGCCGGTGAATATCCGTGACGCGCAGAGTGCGTCGGGTTCGGCATCGCTGTCGCGCCAATGCGAAACACCGCGGCAGGTGAATTGGTTGGCCGGGCGAAGATCGAGCGAGATTTCTGGATCGTGCCGCCACCTTTCTTCGCCGGAGCCCGGATCGAGCGCGATCACTTCATTGAACTGCGTGCAGAAGATCAGCGACTCTTCGACAAGGATGGGTGTCGTTTCAAACGCCGTCCGCTGGATCACATCTTCGCGACCTTCCAGGGCGCCGGTCTGATGGGTCCATGCAATCTCTAGATCCTGCACATTCTCGCTGGTGATCTGGTCCGCTGCCGAATAGCGATTGCCGCCTTGATCGCCGCCATAGGCCGGCCAACCTTCGCCTATTCCAACGGCACCGGATCGCACCACGGAGGCTTCGCCGTCGATACCCAAATCATCCGCCAGCCCAAGGATGGACCAGATTACCGATCCACCGAGAAAACTGATCAGTATCAAGGCACCGAAGGAAATAAGGGCGAGGCGGATGGGTTTTTTGAACATGGCCGCATCCTAGGCCTAACCCGCCTGATAACAAGCCGGACAATTTTGGCGGATTTTGGGGGCAGATTGCTTGACCCGTGCGGCCGCATAGGCCAATCCGCGCCCATATTTATTGCAACTGCGAAGGCCGACCCGTGGGCGACACTAAGCCGCTGAGTTTTCAGAAACTGATCCTCACGCTTCATGACTATTGGAGCGAGCAGGGCTGCGTGATCCTTCAGCCCTATGACCTTGAAATGGGAGCGGGAACTTTCCATCCGGCGACTACCTTGCGGGCGCTTGGCCCGGACCCGTGGAAGGCCGCCTATGTCCAACCCTCCCGCCGGCCGACCGATGGTCGCTATGGCGAGAATCCGAACCGGCTCCAGCATTATTACCAATATCAGGTGGTTCTGAAGCCGAGCCCGCCGGATATTCAGCAGCTTTACCTGGATAGCCTGGTCGCGATCGGGATCGATCCGCTCAAGCATGATATCCGTTTTGTCGAGGATGATTGGGAAAGCCCGACATTGGGCGCCTGGGGCCTGGGCTGGGAAGTCTGGTGCGATGGCATGGAAGTCACCCAGTTCACCTATTTCCAGCAGGTCGGCGGTTTTGACTGCAAACCGGTATCCGGTGAACTCACCTACGGATTGGAGCGGCTGGCGATGTACATCCAGGGCGTCGACAGCGTCTATGATCTCGCCTTCAACGATGATGGTGTTAGCTATGGCGATGTGTTTCTCGACAATGAGAAGCAATTCAGCGCCTGGAATTTCGAGCACGCCAATACCGAAACCCTGTTTCAATGGTTCAAGGACGCATCGGCCGAATGCAAAGCGTGCATCGAAGCCGAGCTGCCGTTGCCGGCCTATGACCAGGCGATCAAGGCCAGCCATATCTTTAACCTGCTCCAGGCCCGCGGCGTGATCTCCGTCGCCGAACGCCAGGCCTATATCGGCCGGGTCCGCGATCTCGCGGTCGGCTCGTGCGAAGCCCATATGGCCAAAAACGGGTGGAGCGCCTGATGTCTGATTTCCTGCTCGAATTGTTGTCCGAGGAAATTCCGGCGCGAATGCAGCGCAAGGCGCGTGGCGACCTCGAACGGCTGTTCACGGCTGAACTTAAAGAAGCTGGCCTCGCTGCAGATAAAATCCAGACCTATTCGACACCGCGTCGCCTGGTCCTGATCGCCCGCGATCTACCGCGCGAAACCGAAGCCGTACGCGAGGAACGCAAGGGCCCGAAGGCGGATGCGCCAGATCAGGCGATTGACGGTTTTCTACGCTCCACAGGGCTTAAACGCAAAGATCTCGAGACCCGGGACGTTAAAGGTAAGCCGACGCTTTTTGCTGTGATCGACAAGCCGGGCCGCAAGACGGTGGATGTGCTTGGCGAAGCAATTCCCGCGATCATCCGCGCTTTCCCCTGGCCGAAATCGATGCGCTGGGGTGAAGCCTCCCAGTCGACAGAGAGCATGCGTTGGGTTCGGCCGTTACAGGGGATCATTGCGATCCTTGGCGATAACGTCGTCAAATGTGAGATTGATGGCATCAAATCCGGTCGGAAGACAGTTGGCCATCGCTTTCATCATGATGGGATGATCGAGATCGACGGTGTCTATGACTATGCCGACAAGCTGCGCGATGCGCATGTCATTATCGATCACAAGGAACGCGAAGGGATTATCCGGGAGCGCGCCAATGCCCTGGCCGCCGAAGCGGAACTGACCCGCAAACAGGATCCGGCGCTTGTTGAGGAAAATGCCGGGTTGACCGAATGGCCGGTGCCATTGCTCGGCAGCTTCGACGAGGCGTTCCTTGCCGTTGCGCCCGAAGCCATCACACTCGCCATGCGCAGCCACCAGAAATATTTCGCCTGTCTCAAGGCCGAATATGAGCTCTCCCCGCATTTCATCTGTGTCGCCAATCTCGAGCCCAATGATGGCGGTGCCAATGTGATTGCGGGCAATGAGAAGGTTCTTGCGGCGCGCCTGTCCGATGCGCGCTTCTTCTGGGAGCAGGACCAGAAAACACCACTGGCCGACCATGCGAAGAAGCTCGATCAGATCGTGTTTCATGAAAAACTGGGCACGGTCACGCAGCGTGTCGAGCGGCTTGGCGGATTGGTCACCGATTTTGCCAACCATATCGACCTGGATGTCGAGAAAGCTCAGCAGGCAGCGGCTCTGTCCAAGAGCGACCTCGTGACCGGGATGGTTGCGGAATTTGCTGATCTGCAGGGGCTGATGGGCGGCTATTATGCTGAGATCGAAGGCTTTGACCCTGCAATCGTCAACGCTTTGAAAGATCAATATAAACCGGCAGGACCGAGTGATGCGGCGCCCAATGCACCGGTGTCCGTCGCGCTGGCCATGGCCGATAAGCTGGACTCGCTGATCGGCTTTTTCGGCATTGACCAGCAGCCGACCGGATCGAAGGATCCGTTCGCACTTCGGCGTGCCGCGCTGGGCATCATCCGGCTGATCACCGAGAATAATCTGCGCGTTCGCTTGTCGGCTCTCTTCCCGGGCGGTGCGCAATTGTATCGCGATCAGGGATTGGCGGTTGAGGATCGCAGCGATGAAATCCTCGCCTTCTTTGCCGATCGCCTGAAGGTGCAGCAGCGCGAGGCGGGTGTCCGCCATGATTTGATCGATGCGGTGTTTGCGTTGGGCGGTGAAGATGATCTCGTCCGCCTGCTCGCTCGGGTGAAGGCGCTGCAGTCTTTCCTTGGCAGCTATGACGGCGCGAACTTGCTTGCTGGCTACAAGCGCGCGGCGAACATCCTGAAGAAGGAAGAATGGTCGCCGATCGAAAGCGATCACACGCCGGAACCCGAAGAAGCCGTATTGCACGACGCGCTCGACAGTGCGGAAAGCGCCGTCGCGGCCGCGATCGAGATCGAGAATTTCAAGGGCGCGATGGCGGCGCTATCGGGTCTGCGCAAACCGATTGATGCCTTCTTTGAGAAAGTCACCGTCAATGACGATGACCCGGCAAAACGCGCTGCGCGCCTGGAAATGCTCGCCCGCTTCCGCGATGCGGTGCACAAGGTCGCCGACTTCTCGAAGATTGAGGGATAGGAAAGGGACTGGCGGTGGAAGGCAGCGAGCTCCTCATCTATATCATCCCGGGATTCTTCCTGTTTTTCACGGCTTTGTGGCTGGGCATCATTAAGCTGCTCGCGGTGTTCGGCTGGAGTAAATATGTCGATGATCGTGCGATGATCACCGAGCCACCGCCCGACGCGCAGAAATTCTCGATGCAGACGATGACAATCGGCGGCGGGATATTTTTCCCGATCAACTATGCAAATTGCCTCAATGGCTGGGTGCATTCGACCGGTGTGTTTCTGCGACCGGCATTCATATTCAAACTATTCCACCCGATGCTGCATTATCGCTGGAATCAGATTGAAAGCGTGGAGCCGGCAACAGCGATCCTGTCCAAACGGTTCAAAATGACCGTGCGGCGGGACCTGCGCCCCTTCATGATCTATGGCGCACTCGGCAAGGCGGTGCATGATGGCTGGATGCAGCAGCGCGGACGACAATCAGGATCGGCATCAATATGACGCAATATGTGTACCGGTTTGGCGGCGGCGTGTCCGATGGCGGGCAGGGGGACAAGAACCTGCTTGGCGGCAAGGGCGCGAACCTGGCTGAAATGGCGTCGATCGGACTGCCGGTCCCACCCGGCTTCACGATCAGCACCGAAATGTGCACGCGCTATTATGATGACGGCGAAGTGTTTCCCGATGAGCTGCGCGAGCAGGTTGCGAGCGGCATCGCCCATGTCGAACAGATAACCGGCAAGCGTTTCGGCGATGCGGGTGATCCGTTGCTGGTATCGGTGCGATCCGGTGCCCGGGTGTCGATGCCCGGCATGATGGACACCGTACTCAATCTGGGGCTCAATGACGAGACGGTGAAGGGGCTTGCGGACACGTCCGGCGATGCGCGCTTCGCCTGGGACAGCTATCGCCGTTTCATCCAGATGTATGCTGATGTGGTGCTCGGTCTCGACCATGGAGCGTTCGAGGAAGCACTGGAAATCGCCAAGGAAGACAAGGGCATCTATCTCGATACGGAGATGGAAACCGAAGACTGGCAGAAGCTGGTCGCCGATTATATGCGGATTGCCGAGGAGGAACTTGGCCACCCGTTCCCACAGGATCCGCAGGAGCAACTTTGGGGTGCGGTCGGCGCAGTATTCGGGTCCTGGCAAGCCGAACGCGCGAAGGTCTATCGCCGGATCAATGATATTCCGGGTGACTGGGGCACGGCCGTCAATGTGCAGGCGATGGTGTTCGGCAATATGGGTGAGACATCGGCTACCGGTGTCGCCTTTACGCGCGATCCTTCGACCGGTGAGCGGGCATATTATGGCGAATGGTTGATCAATGCGCAGGGCGAAGATGTCGTCGCCGGCATTCGCACGCCGCAATATCTGACCACGGCCGCGCGCGAGGCGGCGAATGCCAAGCCGGCGGCAATGGAAGAAGCGATGCCGGAAACCTATAGCGAGCTCGCCAAGGTCTTCGATCTGCTCGAAACCCATTATCGCGATATGCAGGATATCGAATTCACGGTTGAACGCGGAACCTTGTGGATGCTGCAGACCCGGTCGGGCAAGCGCACGGCCAATGCGGCGCTCAAAATCGCGGTCGACATGGCGGCCGAAGGGCTGATCAGCGAAGAGGAAGCGGTGTTGCGCGTCGATCCGGGTGCGCTTGACCAGCTGCTCCACCCGACGCTCGATCCGAGTGCGGAACGCGACGTGATCGCGCGCGGCCTGCCGGCATCGCCGGGCGCGGCGTCCGGTATCGTTGTGTTCGATGCCGATGCAGCCGAACGCCATGCCGCGATGGGCGAAGATGTGATCCTTGTCCGCATGGAGACCAGTCCGGAAGATATTCACGGCATGCACGCGGCCAAGGGCATATTGACGGCCCGCGGCGGGATGACATCGCACGCGGCGGTTGTTGCACGCGGCATGGGGCGGCCATGTGTGTCGGGTACCGGGAGCGTCGCGATCGACGCCAAGGCCAAGCAATTCTCTGCCATGGGCCGAGACTTCAAGGAAGGCGATACGATTACCATCGACGGGGCAACCGGCGAAGTGATGGCCGGCGAAGTTGCCACGGTGCAGCCTGAACTGGCCGGTGATTTCGCGCAGCTGATGCAATGGGCCGACAGGAGCCGCCGGATGCGGGTGCGCACCAATGCCGAAACCCCCGCCGATTGCCGCATGGCCCGGGAATTTGGCGCAGAAGGCATTGGCCTGTGCCGTACCGAACACATGTTCTTCGATGCCCGCCGGATTACGGCCGTGCGCGAGATGATCCTCGCGACCGACGAAGCGGGTCGGCGCGATGCACTGGCGAAACTGCTACCGGAACAGCGCGGCGACTTCACCGAGATCTTCACGATCATGGCCGGGCTCCCGGTCACGATCCGACTGCTTGATCCGCCGCTTCATGAGTTTCTGCCACATGGTGAAGATGAGTTGCAGGAAGTGGCCGATGCGGTTGGTGTGTCGATAGATACATTGCGCCGCCGGGTGACGGAGCTGCATGAGTTTAACCCGATGCTCGGCCATCGCGGCTGCCGTCTCGGTGTCACTTACCCTGAAATCTACGAGATGCAGGCGCGGGCGATCTTTGAGGCTGCGCTCGATGTGGCTGCGTCCAGCGATGAAGCACCAATCCCGGAAGTCATGGTGCCGCTCGTTGCCACTCGCCGCGAGCTCGAGCTCATGAAGGCTGTGATCGACCGGACTGCCGAGGCGGTGTTCGAAGAGAAGGGCGCACGGGTTGATTATCTGGTCGGTACGATGATCGAATTGCCGCGCGCCGCCTTGCGCGCTGGCGAGATTGCCGAATGCGGAGAGTTTTTCAGCTTCGGAACAAATGACCTAACCCAGACAGCGCTCGGCGTATCGCGCGACGATGCGGGCCGGTTCCTCGGTTCCTATGTCGACCAGGGCGTCTATCCACGCGATCCCTTTGTCAGCCTCGATATCGAAGGGGTTGGTGAGTTGATTGCCCTGGCGGCCGAACGCGGCCGGGCTGCGCGCGACGGCATCAAACTCGGCATTTGTGGCGAACATGGCGGCGATCCCGCATCGATAGCCTTTTGCGAGGAAGTGGCGCTCGATTATGTCAGTGCCTCGCCCTATCGCGTGCCAATTGCCCGCCTCGCCGCTGCGCAATCTGCATTGTCTGCGGGTAAGGACGGTAGCGGATGAGACTGGCATTCAGGATAGCGCTGGCACTTGTCCTTGGCATTGCCATTGGGCTGACGGTGACCTGGCTGTCCCTGCGTGCCGGTATTAGCGCTTTTGAAGAACGCACAGGTCCCTGGGTGACGTCCCAGAATTTTGGATCGGCTGAAGCCAGCGATCGCGCACGCGCCATCGTCGCCCTGCGCGGATTGATGGCGTTGACCGCGCGCGAAGCGATCTATTTCAATGCGGCGACAGACAGCGACGGCGAGCCGCTCCAAGGCGGATGTCGCTATCAGGTCTCGGGTCCAGCGATTGATGCGCGCTGGTGGAGCGTTACGGCCTATGGGACCGACTCTCACCTGATACCCAATGATGGTCATGCCTATTCCGCCGGAGGGGACGGCGCAGAGACCGTCATGGCGATCACCAGTCCCGAGCCAGGGCCAGGCGAGATCGCGACGCAGGACGGCGAAGGTTTTGAACTGACATTACGGGCCTATGGTCCGGGCGATGGATTGCTCGATGGCGAGCTACCAGTGATCGAGAGGCTGGGATGCTGAACCGGCTTGGATGGATTGGATTGGTTGCCGCGATCGCGATGCTTGTTCATTGGCTGGCTGTCGGGATGATCCCCGGACGCCTCATGGGAATAGCCATGGAACGGATCGAGCAGAATGCACCGGTGAATGCGATGGGCCATGCACCGCTAAGCACGGCAGAACGGCGAGTTATTGTCAGGCCGAGCCCGGATCTTGCCTATTCGACATGTCTTTTTGATCTCAGCGAAGGGCCGGTCGCAGTCTCCGTCCAACCGATCGATGCACCCTATTGGTCATTGTCGGTCTTTGATGACGAAACCAATGTCCGGTTTGTCCGCAATGACCGAGAGATGGGAGATCAGCCGTTGAATGTCGTGCTCGCGCGGGAAGGACAGGCGGTTCCCGATGGCAGCGAAGCGGTCCGTGTACCGTCCGATCGCGGCCTGGCCCTGTTGCGGATATTGGTGCCGGAACGCGATGCGTTTGCGGCTATTGATACAGCGCGCCAAACCGCGACATGCGGAGTTGTAGAATAAGGAATTGACGGGGCCGGGTGAGAGCGGCCCAGCCCCGTCTAACTTATCCGTTGACCAGATTGTCGGAGATCGAGCAGGCCGCAGGGCCAAGGATCACGACGAACAGGGTCGGCAGGATGAAGAGAATCAGCGGAACCGTCATGATGGCCGGCAGGCGCGCGGCCTTTTCTTCGGCGCGCATCATGCGGTCATTACGGAATTCGGCCGAAAGGACCCGCAATGCGCTGGCCAGTGGCGTACCGTATTTCTCGGTCTGGATCATCGTGGTGACAACCCCGCGAACGGCATCCAGATCGACACGATAGGCGAGGTTCTCAAAAGCCTGGCGCCGTTCAGTGAGGAAGCCGAGCTCAATTGCAGTAAGCGCAAATTCGTCACCCAGTTCCGGATAGGCAGCGCCCAGTTCCCGGGCGACGCGCGTAAAGGCGGCATCGACTGTCAGGCCGGCTTCAGCACAAATCACGAGCAGATCGAGCGCATCCGGGAGACCCTTGCGGATCTCGTTGGAACGCTTTGTAACCTTGTTCGACACATACAGATCCGGTGCCTTGTAGCTGAGTATCAGCGTACCGGCGACGATCATGAATTTCTTGAACGCCGTGTAGTCGGACAGGAAGCCGAAGCCGTAAACGGCAATCGCCAGTCCACCGCCAATCACGATCGGCAGGACCAAACGGCCAAAGATAACGGCAACCGCGAGATCCTTCGAACGGATACCGGCCTGGGCAAGGCGCTGCTGCGCCTGCTGGAGCTGATCGTCCTGAAGCGTGTTCAGCGATTTGAGCAGGGACCGCATCCGGTCCGTGGTTTCATTCTTCTGCGTAAGCGCGCGACGCGGACGGCGAGCTGAGGCGGTGATGCCTGCCTTCAGCTGTTCGCGCCGGTCATTGAGCGCTTTAACGCGTTTGGCCATGGGATCGCGCACAGTGGTTGCCGCATAGAGTGCAACCAGCATTGCGAAGGTCGCCACAGCTGCGAGTATGGTCGCAACCAGGAAAACATCGACACCAAGAACGGTAGGTCCGGCAGCTTCGGTCATAATCTTTCTCGCTCCCGTCCGTTAAATTTCGAAGTTGACCATTTTGGCCATGATGAACACGCCAATGCCCATCCAGACGAGGCCACCAAGGCCTGCGATCATCAAACGTTCGTCGACAAAAAACTCGCCCATATATCCCGGGTTGATCATCATGATCAGGCCAAAGACGATGAATGGCAGCGAGCCGACGATATAGGCCGAAGCCTTGGATTCGGCCGACATGGCCTTGATCTTGAGCTTCATCTGGCTGCGCTGACGCAGCACATTGGCGAGGTTGGACAGGGTCTCTGCCAAGTTACCGCCCGTTTCACGCTGAATTGCGAGCGTGATGCAGAAGAAGTTGAATTCTGGTGTACCAAGGCGCTTTGCTGTTTCCTCGAGCGCTTCGTCCATCGTCTGACCGATCTTCATCTTGTCGACGACATTAGCGAATTCAGTGCCAACGGGATCGGGAACTTCCTGCGAAACAACCGTCAGCGTCTCTGAAATCGGCAGACCAGACCGGAGACCACGAACGAGCAATTCGATTGCATCCGGGAATTTCGAGTTAAATTTGTTGATCCGGCGCTTGATCAGGAAACCGACAACCATGTGCGGAAGGCCAAGCCCGGCAAAGCTGCCAAGCAGCAAGCCCAGCAACAGGGGCAATCCCTGGAAATAAAGCAGCCCAGCGACCACGATGATGATCGCGACAACCGCCATCATATAATGGCTGAGCGTCCAGGTCGTGCCAGTTTGCGAGAGCCGTGTCCGCAGCATTTCCGGGCGCGGGATGAAGCGACCGGCAAAGCTGTCCATCCGCGTATCGCCCTTGGCGAGAATGCGGTTCATCTGCGCTTCGGCGGAGATCTGGCTCGTTGCCGCCGCGTGCCGCTGGCGCAGCGCGCCCAGGCGCTTGGCCTGGGCTTTCTGCACATTCGGCCCGGCAAAGGCGAAATAGAGCATCAGCAGGAAGCCAAGCACCCCAGCAAACAGCAAGATCATCGGAATGAAGTTCATATTCCCGCTTTCCTATTTCCCCCAGATGTCCCGCACAGGCGGGATCATCCGCATTAGGCGTTTTCGGTCGCTGCTTCTTTTTTCGACTTTTTCGAGATGAGAGCGCCGAGACCGCCCAGCTTGCCCATCAGCGAGCCGCCGGAATCAACCACTTCTTCAATCTCTTCGCCATCAACGCTTGAAACGCGATCGGCCAGCTGACGCAGCAGCGAACCGGTCTTGTTCGAACCGCTGGCCTCAGCCAGGGTCTTACCCAGCTTGGCAGCCTGAACGGCAGTCTTCTGATCAAACGGAATGACCATATCGACCTTGCGTTCGATCGATGCTTCGAAATCCTTTTTCGAGATTTCGAGCATGCCGCCGCTTGGTACCCGATTTGCAATCAGGATGACCTTGGCCTGCGGTGCGTTCGACTTGAACCAGGACAATAAGCGAATGGTATCGCGCGTCGCAGCGAGCGTAAGCTCGGTTACGATTACGGCCCGGTTCACATCATTGAGCAGATGCGGATACTGGATCAGCGTCTGACGCGGAATGTCGATCATCGAGAGTTCGAATGCGTTCCGCAATTCTTCCTCAAGCTGATAATAGGCGCTGCCATCGGTCAGCATCGGCTGATTGATCGGCGCTTCAGCCGACAATACAGCAAGCTTTTCATTGGCTTTGACCATGGCGCGTTCAATGAACAGTCCATCAATCCGGCTCGGATTTTCGATCGCGTCGATCAGGCCGCGACCCGGCTCCAGATCGAGCGCAAGCGCGTCCGTCCCAAAGTGAACGTCAAGATCGAGAAGAGCTGTCAGGCGATTCTGTTCTGTGCTGGCGAGCCAGGCAATCGAACTTGCAAGCGTTGATGCGCCAACCCCGCCACGCGTACCGATAAAGGCCGTCATGACATGGGGGCGATCCTGCTCGTCGCCGTCCGCATTGCGCGGACCGGCAAGAACCATCTGAGCCTGGGTGAGCGCGTCGCGAACCTGATCCGTGTTGAACGGCTTCAGGAGATAATCCTGGATGCCGCTCGACAGGAGATCGCGATACAGGCGAACGTCATTCACCTGACCGGCAGCGATAACAATCGTGCCCGGCTCGCAAACCTCGGCGAGGCTGTTGATGTCATTCAGCGGATCGCTGCTCTCGGAAAGATCCACGAACAAGATGTTCGGGCTTGCCGAAACAGAAAGCGATTGAACTGCATTCTGCAGACCGCCTTTGTTGACCTTTTCCTGTGCCCAACCGAGCTCGGTGGCAATCGGCTTGAGCAGTTCGGACGTTTCATCGTCGCAGACAAATGCCTGGAACGGATCACGAAGCGACGTGGAACCTGGGCTAAAAGGTGCGTTCATTATTCGCCTCCTGTCGTGGCTTCTTGTTGCAGACCGCCGGCGCCTGTCGGCTCCGAATCGCGGTAGACATCGATGGCACGGGCCGAAACGCGCGGATCACCCGCGGTGCCAGCGCTCTGACCCTGGATCAGGTCCGCCGGATCGGCGACCATGCCTGCAAGGTTGCTATTGATGGAGCAGCCATAGTTGGACGTTGTCGAACCGGCATAGTTCCAGACCGAATCGCGATCCCAGTTCGGGCAGTTCGGTACTTCGGCCTGCATGCGGCTGACGACGATACGCATCTGGCCTGCACCGACCTGTCCGGCGGTAACCGGAGCCCGTTCGGCAATCAGCAAGCCATAGCGACCGGCAATTTCGGCGACTGAAGCGCGGCGACCAGCTTGCCCATAGGGACTCGGATCGTCGATCGAAACAGTGTCTCCATATCCCAGCTCAAGGGCTTCGAACCAGTCGCTGAGACGGGCCTGTTCGCCATAAGACAGCGAATCGCCGCCTGCATTGACGTCAAACACATAGTCCGTGCGGCTGACGACCGGCTGGTTGATGGTGCTAAGCCCCTGGTTAACCGGGCCGCCTGCACAAGCTGACAGCGTGCCGGCTACGGCGAGAAGGGCGGAAGTGGCAAGAATGCGCATGATTATCTTCTCCAAAAAACGCTGATCTAGTCGTTGAACGAAAAGCCAGGTGCTGCACCGCTTGTTGAAGCGGCTTCAGCGGCAGGCTGTTGCGTTGCGGGAACCGGAACCTGACCAGCATCACCGGTCTGAATTCCAGGCTGAACCGTCGTCGGCGGAGCCATTGTCGGTCCCGGGCGGGTTGCACCCGATTCACCGCTGAACGTCCGGCCGAGGAACACACGTTCCAGATCCGAAGGTGAGCGATACCCGTCGGTCGGCAGCGCGATCTGCGTCGCCGTTACCGGCTGTACGAGATATGGCGTCACAACGATGACAAGCTCGGTTTCCGAACGGCGCCAGCGATTTGAGCGGAACAATGCACCAAGGATCGGAACATCGCCGAGACCCGGAGTGCCTTCGACCGTCGAGTTGTGGTTGTTCTGCAGCAGGCCGGCGATCATGAAGCTCTGGCCCGAACCCAGCTCAACCGTCGTCTCGGCACGCCGAGTGGTCAAAGCAGGAACGGTGAAACCGTTGAGCGTGATTGCGCCATTGTCAGAAAGTTCGGAAACTTCCGGACGAACCCGCATCGAGATCCGGCCATTGGCCAGAACGATCGGCGTAAAGGCGAGGCTGACGCCGAATTCCTTATATTCGATCGAAACCGAACCAAGACCCTGCGAAAGCGGGATCGGGAATTCGCCACCGGCCAGGAAGCTGGCGGTTTCACCCGAAAGTGCCGTCAGGTTAGGCTCGGCAAGCGTCGTCACAAGACCCTGCGCTTCGGCGAGATCCAGTGCACCGGCAATATCGATACCGAACAGGCTGCCCAGACCGGCAAGCGTTGCCGATCCTTCGCGACCCGTTACCGTCGTGGTGCCATCCGTCGAGGCAGTGCCGCCGACAAAGGTACCATTGCCGTTCGGCGCATATTGCGGGAACGCGTTGCGACCGCGGGTGATACCGAACTGAAAGCCGCTGGTATTGTCGAACGTTGCAATGTTCGCACCAATATCACGGACAACCGAACGGCTGACCTCCGCAATCCGCACCTGCAGATTAACGGTCAGCGGCGTAGCCGTGCGCAGACGGCTGACGACCTGAGTGCTTTCACCAACAAATGCCTGCACCAGCGACTGGGCTTCCTGCACATCGCTTGGCGATGCGACAGTACCAGTAAGCAGAACCAGGCCATTCATCGGCGTGGCAACGATGGATGCTTCCGGCATGGCCAGCTGCAGCATCGAAGAAACACTGTTGAGGTTCGTCCCGACGCGAACGGTAGTGGAGTAGACCACATTGCCGGCTGCGTTGGTTGCATAAACCGTGGTTTCGCCAGGCGCCTTGCCGAAGACATAGAGCGCACGCGAGGAGCGAACCTGGACGTCAGCAACTTCGCTGTCGGCCACAAAGAGATCGGTCATCGCACCGGGCAGATTGATCAGCTGGCCACGACCCACCGAAAGGGTGAGATCATTGGTTGGCTGAGGACGCACGCCGGTTTGGGCGGTCGCTGGCTCGGCGATCGGAGCACCAAGGCTCGCAACCATTGCCGCGGCTGCAACAGCAGCCAGGGCGCCGAAGCGTGTTTTACGATTAAAAGCCATCTTAGTTACCCCCAACAGGTACATGAGTGACGGAAGTGCCGCGTGCGACGCGAACCGCAGGTCCGTCCGGACGTTCCGAGGACTGGCCACCCGGGATCGGATTGCCGGTCGCAGCAGCGAGCATGGCAGCAGCCATCTGGGCAGCAGTGCCACCCGGGCTGTTGCTGTCGTTACCCTGGGCAGGAACTGTCCGACGCTGGAAGCGCGAGACGTCTCCGCCTGTCACATAGGTTGTGTCAGTATCGCTTGGCCGCTGGGCGACTTCGATCAGCATGCGGCGCTCCGCTTCGGGATCGTCGCCTTCCGGTACTTCGATCTCGCCAGCGGCGATTGCACGCTCGAGCTCAGCCGTGTTGTCGGCAATCGAGCGAAGCGACAGCGAAAGCTGACCGATGGTCTGCGCAACCGCAATCTTCTCAGCGATGCGCGGCGTGGCTTCGACGGTTACAGTCGAAGAAACGCGAACTTCGGTCTGGCCTTCTTCATTTGTTTCGTTCGTGGTCCGCTGGTCAGTGGCCAGGATACGAAGGTTACGAATAATGGTTTCCGAGGCTGCGAGGGCAGGGCCATCGCCACCGCCTTCAACTTCCTGCGTCAAAACAAGGTCAACGCGGTCACCCGGGAAAACAAATCCGGCGACACCCGACTGAACCGATACTGGCACCGTAACGGCACGCATGCCCGGGCCGAGTGCTGCAGCGAGGAAGCCGCGATCGCCAGGACGCACAAGCGAACCCTGGGTGATCGGCTGACCTGCCGTGACATCATTGCGAACCACCGTACCGAGGAGATCCTCGATATTGGATTCTTCCCTGATGAAGTAGCTGCCTTCGATTAACTCTTCAGGCCAAGGCTGATAGCGGAAGCTTTCCTGGTTGATGATCGTGCCAACCGGAAGTGCGCGCGTGGCAACGAGTACCATCGGTCCTTCCTGTTCAGCTTCCTGAGCGACTGCGACCGGCGTACTGCCGTCCACAAACATGCTCCGCGCCATAAAGGCGGTAACGGCTGCGACTAGCAGCGCGCCTACGAGCAAAATGACTTTACGTGCATCCATGACGGTCTTGCCTCCTGTCAGGCTTTTTCTTGGCCGATCAGTTCGTTACGGCCCCAATGGTTAAAATCCCGTTCATCACCACCCACAGACCGCCTATCGAAATGGCGATTCCGTAGGGAATTTCGGGCTTTTCAGAATTTTGGCTTATGCGGTGGTGAATCAGCATTATTAAGGTGAGCAACCCGCCTGAAATTGCCATTACTATAAGCATTACAGGAAGTTGCATCGGCGTCATCCAAAGGGCGAGTGCGCCGATCATTTTGACATCGCCGCCGCCCATCGCGCCAATTGCGAAAGCGAAGGTAAAAAGAGCAAACAATGCTAATGCGAGGCCGAAAATAATCGCGATTTCCGGCCACAGCGAAAATCCGGCGGCCCACCAATATAGTGGCGCAGTCAGCGCGATTGCCGCATTAAGCTTGTTTGGAATGTCCCGACGCAACCAGTCGCCCCAGGCCGCATACAGCAGCGCAGGCACGAGTAAGCCGATCGAAAAAAATGTTGCTGCCCCAGTCATAGGGGATGGCCCTAAGGCTTACTGCTTTCTAAACCGTAACCAGCAACTATGAAAAAAAACCAAGTTGATCGCCGTTCCTATCCCGATGGAATGATATTGGACCGCTGGAAGGCGCAGGATGGCTGGGACATCAGGCGCTGGACCTGGCCGGCTTCGTCGGATCGTCCGGTCCGCGGAAGTATGATTTTTCAGACCGGCCGTGGCGATATTTTCGAAAAATATCTCGAAAGTCTCATCGAATGGCACGAAGCGGGCTGGAATCTAACGGGCTTCGATTGGCGTGGTCAGTCCGGTTCCGGGCGTATGCTCACCGATCCGACAGTGGGCCATATCGAGAGTTTCGATATCTGGGTTCAGGATCTGGCTGATTTCGTCAGTGAATGGCGCGCCGAAACACCTGGCCCCCATGTGCTGGCTGCGCATTCCATGGGCGGTCATTTGGCGATGCGGTACCTGATTGATCATCATCCCAGGCTGGATGGCGCAGTATTCAGCGCGCCGATGCTGAAGGTTGTGAGCAAGCCTTTGCCGGAACGGATCGCCGCATTTGTCGCCCGGATGTTCGTTCGCTTTGGCTTTGCCGAACAGCATGCCTGGCAGGAGAATGAACGGCCTTCGATTCCCGGGAGCTCCCGCCAGAAACTGCTCACCCATGATTTTGAGCGCTATTCCGACGAAAATTGGTGGCTGCGCGAAAAGCCTGAGCTCAAGATCGGTCCGCCAAGCTGGCAATGGCTTGTAGCGGCGTATAAATCCTCGGCAAAGATGTTCGCCAAGAACACATTTGAGCAGGTATCCACACCGGTTTTGATGGTCGGGACCAGAAAGGACCGGCTGGTCAATGCCCGGGCCATTCAAATCGCCGCCGACCGGCTTCCGGCTGCCGAGCTAATGATGCACGATTTTGCAGCGCATGAGGTTCTGCGCGAGCGAGATGATATGCGCGCGCTGTTCATGGTAGAAATCGCAACCTTTCTGAATGTGATCGCGCGCCCAGCCGGATGAGCTATGATTTCCTGATTATCGGCGCCGGAATTGCGGGCTCCAGCCTGGCGGCCGAACTCGCCACAGATGGTTCTGTGCTGTTGCTCGAGGCGGAGGAGATGCCCGGCTATCATTCAACTGGGCGTTCGGCCGCTTTCTGGTCAGAAACCTATGGCGGGCCGTTTGTGCAGCCTTTGACGACAGCTTCACGCGATTTTCTGACCAACCCAGATCCCCAGTTTTCCGATATGCCATTCCTCAATCAGCGCGGTGCGCTGCACATTGCCGAACAGTCTGGCCTCGCCGCCCTGGATTCGTTGGAAAAGGAATTTGCAGAGAGTGGTGTGAAGCTGGAGCGCCTATCGGACGCAGCGGTTGGGAGACGCTGTCCCGGTATTCGTCACCACTGGGGCCAGGCGCTATGGGAGCCAACCTGTTCCGACATTGATGTGGCGGCCCTCCATCAAGCCTATCTGGCTGCCGCACGCCGTGCCGGCGCTGAACTGCGTTGCTCCGCGCCGGCAACGCGCATTGATCGCGATCGGCAAGGGTGGCGGATTGAGGCGGCCGGCGAGGTGATCAAAGCGGCTGTTGTTATCAATGCCGCCGGCGCATGGGCGGACCAGGTCGCGCAACTCGCCGGTGCGACGCCTCTGGGAATTGCGCCATATCGACGAACAGTGATTCAGTTGCGGACCGATCCGGTTGTCCCGGCCGATCTGCCACTGGTTATTGATGTAGAAGGGCGGTTCTATTTCAAAGGAGAAAATGGCCGCCTCTGGTTGAGCCCGCATGACGAGACCCCCAGTGAAGCGGCTGATATTGCGGCCGAAGAACTGGACATCGCCATCGCCATAGACCGGTTTGAAAAGGCAATGGATTGGCAGATCCTGGGCATCGACCGAAAATGGGCCGGCCTCAGAAACTTCGCGCCTGATCGATTGCCAGTCTTGGGGTTCGATCCCGATACGCCGGGTTTTTTCTGGTGCGCTGGCCAAGGCGGTTTCGGGATTCAAACTGCGCCGGCCGCTGCAAAATTGTGTCGCACATTACTTCTGAACGCGTCGCTGCCCGCAGAAATTGATGGTGTGGACCCGGATCGATACCTGCCGTCGCGCTTGCGCTGACGATTTTGTGACAGTTTTACGGCGTTCGCTCTATGCCTGTCTCACTGTTTCGCCTATCGCCATCAATCCGACACACAGTTTAGGAGGCCCTGATGGCGCACAAATTTGAAATCTGGAAAGACAAAAAGGGCGAGTTCCGTGTTCGCTTCAAATATAATTCAGAAGTGATGTTCTCGACCGAAGGCTATTCCAGCAAGTCGAGCGCCAAGAACGCGATCAAATCGATTCAGACCAAGGGTCCGGGCGCTGAAGTCGAAGACAATAGCTAGCGACTAGCGGCTTGCAACGGCGACCGCTTCGGCGGCGTCGCTTGCAAGCTGGTCGGCGCGCTCATTGTCCGGGTGCCCGGCATGGCCTTTCACCCAGGCCCATTCGATATCATGCGTTTCGGCAGCATCGAGCAAGCGCTGCCAAAGATCCGCATTCTTCACCGGTTTCTTGCCGGCGGTGCGCCAATTGTTGCGGATCCAGTTGTGGATCCACTTGGTGATCCCATCCTTCACATAATTGCTATCAGTGGTTAGCCGCACGCGGCTGGGCCGCTTGAGTGCGTTGAGCGCTTCGATTGCCGCGAGCAGCTCCATACGGTTGTTGGTCGTATCGGCCTCGGCGCCTGACAGTTCCTTTTCATGCTTGCCGTAGCGGATGATCGCGCCCCAACCGCCGGGGCCCGGATTGCCCTTGCACGAACCATCAGTGAAAATCTCGACCAGGCTCATGCGGCGAACAGGTCCGGATTCGCAGTGCGGTAAAATTCAAGGCGATTAAGAAAGGCGAGAGGGTCTTTGCGGGTAACCAGCGCATCGGCCGGCGTGTTGAGCCAATCCCATGCGCGCGTCAGCAAGAAGCGCAGAGCTGCGCCTCTGGCGAGTATTGGAAGCGCCACGCGTTCTGTTGACGTCAATTCTGCATTCTCGGCATATCCTGAGATTAGCGCTGAAGACCGGTCAGCATCGAAGCCGCGCCCGTCATTATCGAAACACCAGGCTGCATGGGTGACGGCGAGATCATAGGCGCGGATATCGGTACAGGCGAAATAGAAGTCGATGATGCCGGTCACCTGATCATCGAGCATCAGCACATTATCCGGGAACAGATCGGCATGAATGGCCGAGTGCGGGAGATCGTTCGGCCAGTGTGCCGCAAGAAATGCGAGCTCTTCGTCCACAGATGCGCGCAGGCCTGGCGCGATATCGTCGAGCGCCGCGCCACATTGATCGGCAAGGCTGCGCCAGCCCGGCAGTGATAGCGTGTTCGGGCGGCTGCCTTCAAAATCTGCGAGTGCCTGGTGGAGCTTTCCT
Source organism: Parasphingopyxis sp. (assembly GCA_965212265.1). Taxonomy (GTDB): domain Bacteria; phylum Pseudomonadota; class Alphaproteobacteria; order Sphingomonadales; family Sphingomonadaceae; genus Parasphingopyxis. The sequence continues at coordinate 118,455 of CBDBUZ010000002.1, forward strand.
AGCGCCGCACCGGTGGCGAGCGCCTGGGTGGCATTCGGTTCGCCCAGCGACACACCGGGCAGGAATGCGATCAGACAGGCAGGACGTCCTTCAACGCTCTGTATCTGCGTCCCTTTACGATCAGCAATGGCCGGCGGGACGGGCTGTCCGCGCTCCGCAAGATGATCCAGTAGCTTGAGGAAGAAGGGGAGGTCTGCTGCATCGACCCGTTTCTCATACAAGGTCAATATGAAGCGATCGCGTGTGGTTTCGATCAGGTAATTGCTGTTTTCAACGCCTTCCGCGATGCCTTTGGCCGACACCAGCGTACCCACGTCATAGCCGTCCAGCAGCGCGGAAATCCCCTCCGCAGACACATGAGTATAGACGGCCATTCAGAATCAGGCGGCTTCAAGGCCACGCGGTAGCTTGAACAGCATCTTTTCGCGCGTCGTTTCAATCTCGCTCTCGGTGACGTCATATCTCTGCGCCAGCGTTTCGACGACTTCGCGCACCAGAATTTCCGGCGCTGAGGCGCCAGCGGTGATGCCGAGCGTTTTGACACCTTCGAGCCAGTCAAAATCCATTTCGGTCGCGCGCTGAATCAATCGCGCCGGCGTCCCTTGCCGTTCCGCGACCTCGACGAGACGGACCGAGTTTGAACTATTGGGTGCGCCGATCACCAGCATCGCGTCACAATTGGAGGCAATGGCTTTGACAGCCTCCTGGCGATTCGACGTCGCGTAACAAATATCCTCGCTCCGCGGTGCGTTGATATCCGGAAAACGGCGGCGCAGGACCTGGATGATATCGGCAGTATCGTCGACCGATAATGTGGTTTGCGTCAAAAACCCGACATTATCAGGATTCTCGACCACAACATTTTCAGCATCATCATGCGTTTCGACCAGGGTCATTGCCCCATCCGGCACCTGGCCGAACGTACCAACCACTTCGGGATGATCGCGATGGCCGATAAACAGGATGTGCTGGCCCTTATCGACCAGGCGCTCAGCTTGCCGATGCACCTTGGACACCAGCGGACAGGTGGCATCGAGATATTCAAGGCCGCGTTCTTCCGCCTTGGCCGGAACCGCTTTCGGCACGCCATGGGCTGAGAAAACCACCGGTACGTCATCAGGAACCTCGTCCAGTTCCTCGACGAAAATTGCTCCCTGGTCCTTGAGCGCATCCACCACATAGCGGTTGTGGACGATCTCGTGCCGGACATAGACGGGAGCGCCATATTTCTCGATCGCAAGTTCGACGATACGGATCGCACGATCGACGCCAGCACAGAATCCGCGGGGTGCGGCAATCAATAGCGTCAGTGCGGTTTTGCTGTTGTTCATACCCAGGCTCTTACGCCATTGCTTGCAGCGACGGAAGCCGCTTCCTATGAGGGGCCGGCATATTCGTGCGCCGGTCGTTCGGTGCCCAAATAAGAGTAAGGATTTCGTTTGTGCGGAAATATGGAAATATCGCTCTGGTCGCCGCTATCGGCCTTGTCCTGGTGTCTTGCGGACGCCGCGATGTCATCAGCGCCGGCGAATCAGGCATCGGCCTGCTTGTGAATCGAACTGCATGCCCGGCTGTCGCAACGCCGGTGCATACGAACGAGATCACAATTTTTAATCCGCGGTCGAGCCGAGAGGCGACCGCGATCGATGCAACGGCCGTGATCACCAATATTCGCAGCACGTGCAGCGACGCATCCGGATCGATCGATGCGACAGCGAGCTTCGATGTCTATGCGCGGCGTACCGATCCACGCGGCGCGCGACAGATAGTGCTTCCCTATTTCGCGACCGTTCTGCGCGGCAATGGCCAGATCGTATCGAAGGAGATTGGCCGCATTGGCCTGAACTTCGCTGATGGCGAGTATCGCGCCAGCACCAATGGCCAGGCCTCGACCAGCATTTCGCGTGCGGCGGTGACCTTGCCGCCTGAAATCGAAGAACGCCTGACGCGCCGTCGTCGTCCGGGTGATGCCGATGCCGCGCTTGATCCAATGGCGGATCCGACGGTGCGCACCGCAGTCGACAATATCACCTTCGAACTTTTGATTGGCTTCCAGCTAGAGCCCGACCAGCTCGAATATAATGCCACGCGTTAGCGGTTATGGAGCCGCTTTCCGTTGAGGCTGTTCTAACCGGCAGGTCGCTCCCATTGCGGGGCGACGAGCTGAGCGCGATTCGCAAGGAAGCGGAAGATCGCATCGTTGAAATCGGCATGCTGGGTTTGATCGGCGACGAGCAGGCTGATCTGCGCGTCCATGGTGGCCCCGACAAGGCGGTGCACCATTATCCGCGCGATCATTATGATTTTTGGGAAACATTGTCTCCCTTTCACACCAAGCTCGATCATCCCGGAGCCTTTGGCGAAAATATCGCGGTTTCAGGCATGGTTGAGACAGAAGTCTGTATCGGCGATCGCTATCGGCTTGGTACCGCCCTTGTTGAAATCTGCCAGGGTCGCCAGCCATGCTGGAAACAAGCGCATGTCATGGAATGGCCGGAGCTCGTGTCGCTCATGGTCAAACATCGCCGATCTGGCTGGTATTATCGGGTCATAGAGCCAGGGCAGGTTGCAGCAGGCGACACAATTGCGCTGGTTGATAGGCCGCATCCCGAATGGACGGTTGAACGCGTTTTCGGCCTGTTGATCGGCGGCGATGCAAAGGCTGACCCAGAATCAACAGCGGCCCTGTGCGACCTTTCGGTGCTGGCGCAAGAGTGGCGCGCAAAGGCCCGCAAGCTCAGTTCAGGCTGATCTATCGCGCCTGTCACCAGATAGGCCGGGTTCGCCGTTGACTCTCCTCGCGCTACGCGCCAATCGGTACCCATGCCGCCGTCGGGAAACCGGCGGATGGCCGCGCGGGAGAGAGTGTGCTCGCCACACCGCCGAAGGAGCAACCGCCCCGGAATCTCTCAGGCAAAAGGACCGCGCAGCCAATCGGTGCTCTGGAAAGTGGATATGGGCGTTCCATATCCCGCCGAAGGGGTAAGCCGTGCACTTAGGTACATGGTGAAAGCTCTCAGGCTTCCGTGACAGAGGGGGTGGGTCGGAAGCATTCCGGCCGTATCTGGTCACGGAGCAAATATGAGCGACGACACACAACTTCCTCTCGATAGCTGGCACAGGGGCCAAGGCGCCCGCATGGTCGGCTTCGCCGGCTATGACATGCCGATCCAATATGAAGGCATCATGGCCGAGCATCTCTGGACGCGGGAATCGGCCGGACTGTTCGATGTCAGCCATATGGGCCAGGTGATTATCAGCGGTTCAAACGCCGCCCAGGCGCTGGAAACCGTGCTTCCAGGAGAGATTCAGAAGCTGGGTGTTGAGCGCATGCGTTATTCGCTGCTGCTCGCGCCAGATGGCGGGATTGTCGATGATCTGATGATTACCCGCCTGGCTTATGCCGACCCGGAAAGCTGCGGGATGGCCGAGGGTGAGACGCCGCCAGACGATTGCGAATATTTCTACATGGTCGTCAACGGTGCGACCAAGCATGGCGATCTTGCCTATCTGCGCGAGACATTGCCGGACCATATCTTCATCCATCACATCGAAGATCGTGCGTTGGTCGCATTGCAGGGACCCAAGGCCGGTGAAGTGTTTGCCCGGCTCGTTCCGGAAAGCGCGGCGCTGTATTTCATGCAGGCCGGTGGATTTACCTGGCATTCGGATGATGGCGATATTGCGCTTTGGGCCAGCCGGTCCGGCTATACCGGTGAAGATGGGTTCGAGATATCCGTGGCCGCTGAGCATGCTGAAGCACTTGCCGCTGCGCTGGTCGCGCATGAGGAAGTGCAGCCGATCGGCCTTGGCGCGCGCGATTCCCTGCGCCTCGAGGCCGGCTTGCCGCTCTATGGGCATGATATCGATACCGAGATCACTCCGGTTGAGGCCGATCTTGGCTTTGCACTGTCCAAGCGTCGCCGCGAAGCCGCAGACTTCCCGGGCGCAGCGCGCATCCTGGCGCAGCGCGAAAACGGCCCGGAGCGCAAACGTGTCGGGCTGGTTATCGAAGGCCGGCAGCCGGTCCGCGAAGGTGCGATTGTCGTTGATGCGGGCGGTGGAGAAATTGGCAAGGTCACGAGTGGCGGTTTTTCGCCGACGCTCCAACAGCCAATCGCCATGGCCTATGTGCCAGCTGATCTCAGCGCCCCGGATACCGTAATCACGATTGAACAGCGCAAAAAACCATTCACCGGCACGGTTACGTCGATGCCGTTCGTTCCGCAAAATTATCACAGACCACCCAAATCACAGGCAAAAGCATAGGGGAGACCGCGATGGCCCGTTTTTACACCGAAGAGCATGAATGGATTGATGTCGATGGCGACCATGCGACGATCGGGATCACCGATTATGCGCAGGAACAGCTCGGCGATATCGTCTTTATCGAGGTGCCGGAAAGCGGCTCGATGCTGGAACAGGGCGGCGAAGCGGCTGTTGTGGAATCGGTCAAGGCCGCGAGCGACGTCTATGCGCCCGTCTCCGGCGAAGTCACCGAGGGCAATGACGCGCTCGAAGATGAGCCGGCTCTCGTCAACACATCGCCCGAAGAGGAAGGCTGGTTCTTCCGCATGACGCTGAACGATACGAGCCAGCTCGAAGGGTTGATGGACGCGAAAGCCTATAAGGCGTTCGTCGATAGCCTATAGCCGCTGGCCTGCGGGCCGCGACGGAGAATAGAAATGCGTTACCTGCCGCTTGAACCTTCAGACCGCCTGGCCATGCTGGCCAAGATCGGCGCGCCTGATATCGATGCCCTGTTTGCCGATGTGCCCGAAGAGGCGCGGCTCGACGGGGTGATCCGGGATTTGCCCAACCACGCGTCCGAAATGGCGGTGGATGCGGATTTCCGGCGGATGGCGCGGCGCAACAGCGCGGCCTCGGATATGCCCTTCTTCCTCGGCTGCGGAGCGTATCGCCATCATGTCCCAGCGAGTGTCGATCATCTGATCCAGCGCGGCGAGTTCCTTACGGCCTATACGCCGTACCAGCCGGAAATCGCGCAGGGCACGTTGCAGATGCTGTTTGAATTTCAGACGCAAGTCGCGCGCCTGTTCGGCACGGACGTCGCCAATGCGTCCATGTATGACGGTTCAACCGCCTGTTGGGAGGCGATTGTGATGGCGCGGCGGATCACGAAGCGAGGCAGGGCGATCCTCTCATCGGGCCTCCATCCGCATTATGTGTCGGTTGCCAAGACCATGGCGCGTTTCACCAAGGATGAGCTGGTGCACGAAGCGCCAACGCTTGTCGCCAATGGCGATACGACCGACCTCCTTGATCAGATCGATGACGATACAAGCTGCGTAGTCGTGCAATATCCGGATATTTTGGGCCGGATCGCGGACATGTCCGACCTTGCGGCAAAGGCGCATGCGCATAAGGCCTTGCTGATCGCCGTGGTGACCGAGCCGGTGGCGCTTGGTGCCTTGACGCCACCGGGCGAAATGGGCGCCGATATTGTGGTCGGCGAAGGCCAGTCGATCGGTGTCGGACTGAATTTTGGCGGGCCCTATGTGGGCCTGTTCGGCTGTAGCCAGAAATATGTCCGGCAGATGCCCGGGCGACTGTGCGGAGAGACGCAGGATGCCGAAGGCAAGCGTGGCTATGTGCTCACGCTTTCGACTCGTGAGCAGCATATTCGCCGCGAGAAAGCGACATCAAATATCTGCACAAATTCAGGACTTTGTGCGCTGGCCTTCTCAATCCATATGACCTTGCTGGGCGAGGCGGGATTGCGCCAGCTGGCGACGATCAATCACGCCCGCGCCGTGCGCGCCGCCGATCGATTGGCACAGGTGCCGGGCGTCGACCTTATCAATGACAGCTTCTTCAACGAGTTCACCATTAGTCTGCCATGTCCGGCGCGCCGGGTCGTCCGGACGCTCGCGGAACAGAAAATCCTCGCGGGCGTTGCCCTGAACCGCCTCTATCCGGGCGAATCTGATCTGGCGAATGGCCTCGTCATTGCGGTGACCGAAACCACCAGCGATGCCGATGTCGATAGGCTTGCCGAGGCACTTCAAGCCGCTGTCGAGGCCGAAGGCCAGGGAGAGGCGGCATGAGCATGAACAATCAAGGCCGCCCAAGCCAGCCACAGGATGCGCAAGGCACGACAGACACATTTACCGGCAATCGCGCATTGATGCTTGATGAGCCGCTAATCTTCGAGATTGGCAGCACCGAGGAAACCGGCGTCGATTTTGACGAGCGACCGGAAGCGGATAAGCGGCTCGGCGGGCTCGAGCGCAATCGGCCTATCGGCCTGGCTGGCCTGTCCGAACCACAAACCGTGCGCCACTATACGCGCCTCTCGCGGATGAATTATGCGATCGATCTCGGCCTGTTTCCGCTCGGCTCGTGCACGATGAAGCATAATCCGCGGCTCAACGAGCGCGTGGCCCGGATGAAGGGCTTTGCCGATATCCATCCGCTGCAGCCGGTTGAAACGGTGCAGGGTGCGCTCGAAGTGATCCACCAGCTGGGCGATTGGCTGTGCAAACTGACCGGCATGCCAGCGGTCGCGATGAGCCCCAAAGCCGGTGCACATGGTGAACTGTGCGGCATCCTCGCGATCCGTTCTGCGCTTGAAGCGCGCGGCGATGCACGTGAAGTCATCCTGGTGCCGGAAAGTGCGCATGGTACAAACCCGGCGACTGCGGCCTTTGCTGGCTATCGGGTCGAGGATATTCCGGCGACACCGGAAGGCCGGGTGGATCTTGCCGCGCTGGAAGAGCGGCTAGGTCCCGACGTTGCCGGTGTGATGATCACCAATCCCAATACCTGCGGCCTGTTCGAGCCGGACATGAAGCGGATTTCAGACGCGGTGCATGCGGCTGGCGGGCTGGTCTATTGCGATGGCGCGAATTTCAACGCGATTGTCGGCCGGGTGCGGCCGGGCGATCTCGGCGTTGATGCCATGCATATCAACCTGCACAAAACCTTCTCCACCCCGCATGGTGGTGGTGGCCCGGGTTCCGGGCCAGTGGTGTTCTCCGAAGCTCTTGCACCTTATGCGCCGCTGCCGTTCGTAGAGGAACGCGATGGGCATTTCGTGCTGATCGAGGAAGAAACCGCCGAAGATCATCATGAATCGAGCTTTGGCCGGATGGTCGCCTTTCACGGCCAGATGGGCATGTTCACGCGGGCACTCGCCTATATGATGAGCCATGGCACCGATGGCCTGAAGCAGGTTGCGGAAGATGCCGTGCTCAATGCCAACTATCTGTTACGCAGTCTGGAAGATGTCTTGGACGCACCGTTTGGGGCGAGTGGTCCGTGCATGCATGAGGCACTATTCTCGGACAGCGGTTTTGCCGAAGGGATCACGACGCTCGACCTCGCCAAGGGGCTGATCGATGAAGGCTATCATCCAATGACCATGTATTTCCCGCTCGTTGTTCACGGCGCGATGCTGGTGGAGCCGACCGAAACCGAATCCCGAGAGGCATTGGATGAGTTTATCGGGGCCCTGCGATCGGTCGTCGAGCGCGCCAAAGCAGGGGATGAAACGCTGCACGCCGCGCCGGTCCATGCACCGCGACGGCGGTTGGACGAAACCGGAGCAGCGCGTAAGCCGATCCTCGTATGGAAAGAACCCGACCAGGCCGAAGCCGCCGAATAGTCAGATCCAGCGGCGCACTTTCTGGCAATAGCCGTCATACGCTTCGCCAAAGGTGGACCGCAAATAGCTCTCCTCCTTGGCGATGACGAACCGATCGATCAGGATCACCGCCACGGGCACGAGGATGAGCACGGCGACGCTGGGCCACCAGAGGCCGAAGCCGAGCTGGATAAGTGCCATGCCCAGATACATCGGGTTGCGCGTGAAGCGGTAGGGACCTGTTGCAATGATTGTTTCACTTGGCGTCCAGGGTTCAGGATTCTCGCCAGCCCTGCGAAACAAACCAATGGCAGAAGCGATCAGTACCAGCCCAACGATAACCAGCGCGAGTCCGGCCCAGCCGACCGGTTGCGGAATGACGAGGGACGGCAGTGTAATAAACCGATCTGCGGCGAGCCCAAGCAATATGAAACCGATAAACACAAGCGGTGGAGGAAAGCGCACATTGGGTCGTGCTTCATCCTGATGGGTTTGCGACATCGGTCTAGCCTCCGTTACTGCGTTTCGTGTTGTCCGTGCGGTCTATCGCCCGCTAGGCCCCGTGCCAATGGTGCTGCCGGTCGCGCAGCCAGACCGAGGATCAATGGCTTGCCATTTGACCGGCCTGCCGCCAGAGCATCGAGCGGGGGGCAGGAGGCAATATATGATCCAGCGGCTAACGAGCCTGTTCGCCCTGTGGACCGTGTTGGGAACGGCATGGGCCTGGTTTATTCCCGAGCATTTCCTGTGGGTTGTCGATGGCCGGTTTCGGCCCTTCGGCCAGCCTTTGGTGAGCGTTTTACTTGGCGTCATCATGCTTGGCATGGGGCTCACCCTCTCATTCGATGATTTCAAGCGGATTGCGAAGATACCCAAATGCGTGGCGGCCGGTGTAGCGCTCCAATTCACGGTCATGCCGTTGGCGGGGATCGCATTGGCATCCGGATTTGCGTTGGAGACCGGGTTGGCGGTCGGGCTCATCCTGGTAGCCTGCTGTCCGGGCGGAACCGCATCCAATGTCGTCGCCTATCTCGCACGGGCAAATCTGGCCCTCTCAGTGACCATGACTATGGCATCGACGCTGATTGCGGTGATCGCCACTCCCATACTCACCGGCTGGTTGGCCGGAAAATATGTCGAAATTGATCGCTGGAACCTGTTTGTGAACATGGTGTCGATCGTCTTGATCCCGGTCATCGTCGGCGTGTTCCTCAATCGCTATCTGCCGCGATTGACTGCCAAGGTTTCGATTGTCTCGCCACTGGCCTCGGTGCTGGTCGTGGTGCTGATCGTCGGCGGGATCATTGCCGCGTCCAAACCGTTGATCGAAACGCATTTCGGCGTCCTGCTGCTCGCCGTGCTGTTGCTGCATGTGTTCGGCTTTGGGCTCGGCTATCTGATCACCAAGGCGCTCGGTTTCGGCGCAGAGGAACGGCGCACCATCAGCATCGAAGTCGGCATGCAGAATAGCGGCCTCGGATCGAGCCTTGCCTCGACACCGGGTTTTGCCGCGCAGTTCGCAACGCCGATGCAGGCTGCATTGGCGCCCGTGCCGAGTGCGATCTCTGCCGTCTACCATGTCGTGATCGGCAGCTTCCTCGCGGCCGTCTGGCGGCGCCAGCCTACTGATCCGGAGGATGGCGGGACGGCACAGGCGGCCTCCAACCGGTGACCCACCCGGACGCCAAACGCCATGCGCCAGCCACGCTGCGCAACCGAGCGGCGATCACGAATCTGTTGCGTGAGATATTGCCAGACCGCGGGACCATGCTCGAGATTGCCAGCGGTTCCGGTGAGCATGTGGTGCATTTTGCTGGTCAGTTTCCAGACCTACACTGGCAACCCAGCGACCCAGATCCTGCAGCGCTGGCTTCGATCGACGCCTGGGCGTCCGATAGCGGCCTCACCAATATCGCCCCGCCCGTGGCCCTGGACGCAAGCGCGCGGCAATGGCCCGTCAAAGCGGTCGATGCCATTTTGTGCATCAACATGATTCATATCAGCCCCTGGTCGGCGACCCAGGGTTTGATGACCGGGGCCGCAAACTTCCTGCCCAATGGCGCGCTGCTATACATTTATGGCCCGTTCCGCCGGGCAGGGACGCCAACCGCGCCGAGCAATGAAGCGTTTGATGAATCGCTGCGCAGCCGGAACCCGGATTGGGGGGTGCGGGACCTTGAAGCAGTGGCGGATATTGCCTCAAAATCTGGTCTGACCCTCGAAAAGACGGTCGAGATGCCGGCGAACAACCTGTCTGTGATATTTCGCCAAACTCGCCTGTAACCCGCACAAACCGTCGCTTGGAAACCGTTACGGCCTGTTAACCATAGGCCGAAAGCGGTTCGTTAACGATATTCAGTTAGTACGATGTCCGAACTACCGGGACAGAGACTATGCCAGTAAAGAACATTCGATGCTTATCCGCGGCTATTGCATTGGTCGCTACGTTTAGCGGCAGTGCGGCGGCACTGGCTGAGCGCACCGGAAGTGAATCATTTGGTGTAAGGGCTCATGTACGAGAAACGTGTGAGATCAATGCGTCGAACATTGTCACAAATGGCGGTGACGGAATGGCTACTGGCTCGGTTTTTGAGAGCTGTAATACGCAAGAAGGCTTCCGCGTTGTCGCCCAGCACCGCTGGTTGGAAATCGGCGAACAGGTTGCCTTTAATTATGCGGGCCAAACCAGCTTCCTGAAAACCGATGGCTGGAGTCCGGTCGCAACCCGTCTGGGAGCCAAATTTGGCCGCCGGTTCATTGGTGTGCGGCACACCGGCCTGGTTCAGCCGATTTCAATTGGGCTCACGATCACCGCATTCTAATCTGCGGATTTTCTGCGCTCACACGCTCAGCGCCAAGCCTGAATTTCAAGCTGCCGGTTATTTCTCTCGAGAGACGCGGACTCTAGATCGGTGTGACGGTTACTGTCACCCGGTCACTATAGTCACCCGCGCGTCGTTGGGGATCAGGGTCAATCACAACCGACACGCGATGCAGATCCCCGCGAGGCCCTGTATGGCGATTGCGGCTGATCATATCGCTGCCACCTGCCAAGTTCATCAAACGTCCACCGACGCGCATGCGATAGGGGATACGTTCTGCTCCGCCGTGACGCTGCAGCGCACCGGCATGCTGCGAAACCAAAACCATTTGATAGGCTGATGTACTGAGTACCCGGATCCCGAATGGCGGAGAGCGGGTCGGTGCCGTCGTTGAGAGTGTGCCAAGCTCGAGCTGGGCCGCACCGCTAGCGCCGCTTGTTCCGGAGAAGCGGATACGCGCAATCGCGGGAATCAAAAGCCTTAACTCTGCGCGTTGATTGAGGTCACCAGCCCGGCCGCCAAGATCGCGAATCCGAAACACCAATTCCTCGATATAGTCGCCGGACTCGGCACCCCAGCCAACACGGGTGCGAACCTGATAGCGCACGGGCACTTCTGCACCTGCTGGCACCGTTACCCCGACACTCGATCCGAGGTTGCCACCGTCACCACCGGTGCCGAGATTCGATACCGTGCCATTTGGACCAATCAACCGATAGGGCGGGAAGTCAGGATCCGACGCACCCACATCGCGACCGACCGTCAACCGAAGATCGCAGCTCGTATCGCCATCGTTGCGCAGTTGAACCGAAAACGCCTCGCTCAATTGGTTGTTCCCGAAAGTCGCATCCGGTGTCAGTGTCACAATCGTAGGGCCGCCCGCGAAGCTCGGCACGCATTCCGCAATGGCAGCCGAAGGCATGACCGCAAGCAAGGCCGACGCCAGAAAAATTGTTCTGCTCATAACACTCACTCCTGGTTGTTCCCGCCACTATTGAGCTCAACTTCGCCCAGTTGATAGAGCGGGTCAGACTCTTCGGGTACCCTGATCGTATATACTGCTGCCGGGTCAAACGTCCGAACTTCGTACGTCTTCCCAGGGCGCAGGCCGATAATAGCAAACCGACCTACTGAATTGGTAAAGAATGGTTCGGAACCATAATCTTCGTCATCGGGCGATGTAATTGTGCCGCCAACCAGGTCCGCACGTTCACCATCAACGTTCAGGAACCCATAGGCGCTGACAGTGGCGTCGGTGCCGACTACCAAATGATAACCGCTGCGATATGCCGGGAACAGGGTCTCAATTCCGGTGCCAATATCATAGCCCAGCGGACCGTCCCGCAGGTCATAGATGACGTTCTGACGCGAATAGGATTGGAGACGTGAACCCAAAGCGGGTCCGAGAGCACCGCTGAGAGAATCATACCGCCGATCGCTTACTGATCGACCGAGGATAACCTGCTCATCAGAGATATTTTCGTGCGGCTCTGCGATGATGAAGCTGTCGCTTATCGGGCGTCCGATTGCGACTTTTCCGCCGGTGATCGCAATCGATGTACCGACTTGAAGTCGCGCTTGCTGACGGTCATCAATACTGGAAATCCCGGGGCCGCTCGTTGTAACCACCAGCCTGCTGTTGAACCTGTTTCCAACATAGTCCGCCGATCCATCGACGCTGGCACTGCCAGGCGATCGACGTACACCCACATTGTAGCCGAAAGAGCCAACCCGATCTTCAAAGCTTCGTGACGCAAACGCGCGGAAGTTCTCGCGGCGGCTGTTATAGGACGCATCTGCACGGGATCTGGTGCCGAAGGGCACATTAATCCCCACGCGGATGCCAAAGTCATTGGCAAACGGGCCTGAGCCGAATTCGACCCCACCTGTCACCCTGAACCGATCAAAACGATGAATTGCTTCAGCAAATATGGTGCGGCTATTTCTGGCATTCTGGCGGTCAAACCAGTTTACGCCGGCGATTATCGTCGTGCGCTCGCTAAGGTTCTGCACATAGTTGGCCGTCAGGTTGAATTGGCGAACACGGTCAATACCAATGGCATCTGCCAAAGTTGTGAAATTGGCGCTGCGATAATCGACGCTTAGGGTGAACTGGCTGGCTCTTGCTCCTGATCCGGCTTGCAATGAGTATGCGCCGCGCAATGCAAAACCCGTATCATTTCCCGTACTGGCACCTGCTGAAAGTTCAAACCGCCCCGGAATGGATTTTGGTGAAAAAATGAACTCGCTCGCGGCGAGCTGAACATCTTCGGACAGTTGAACGGCGCCACCAATAATCAACCGGTTTGTTATGCCGCGACGGTAAAATCCGCTAAATGCAGGATTTCCGCCATATTCGGGTTGCGCAATAAAATCGGTCGCTACAAAACCAATCGCGGCGCTGTATTCATCTTCGCCTGCGGGCAGATCGATTGGGTCGATAAAGGTATCGAAATCAGCGAGCTGACGCCGACCGGTGACATCAGTGATGAACAGCTGCGCATTTGTTCCGGCATATTGCGCTCTCAGCTGACCGAGATCGTACGCACCCGCATTTAGCTGCAGTGTTTGCACTTGCTGACCGTCAATCAACACTTCGACTGTGGCGTCACGATCTAACAGGAATTGCTGTCCGCCTAAATTCGTCAGTGGCGCAACCGAGGAAAAGACACGACGCCCTTTTTCGACCGCCACACCACCCAGCAGGGTGCCGGCTACGAGGGGAATGCCGTTCAGTTGGAGATCACCACCACTCCATCTGCGAAAATGCTCATACTCATCAAAAACAACGCGTGCCTGACGCCGGTAGAAACCGCCGCCGCCGAGGGTTAGATTTTCGTCATATCCGCCGTCAAACTCGAAAACGAAATTGTCGTATCGGATGGCACCGAAAACAATCGCAGCGGGTGTTTCGAACTGGTCAAAATCCAGCACACTGAAGTCACCGGTAACGTTGAGATATGCGCTGAATCTCTCAGGCTGGGACGTAATCGGAACTTCGCGTTGATCGTCCAAACCAAGCGCTTGCACGGCCTGCAATGTCGGATCGATGCGCTCAATGACAATTTCCAGGCGAGAGGGGTCATAGCGAATAACGACACCGGTTTCCGAAATGACCTCAGGTGTCAGATACGGTGTGTCGGGCAGGGAGAAAAACACTGCCTCTCGTTCTTCTTCCCGAATGAAACGCTCAATGCCGTTAATCAGCGATTGTCTTTCAATCTCGATCCGGCCGTCCGGTGTCGCACGCGCGACGACGTCATCATATAAGGCGCCGTTTCTAACCAGCGGAAGCTGCAGAACCGTGAAGTTGGTTCGCGCAGGTGCGCCAGCAACAGGTGCCGCAGCTACAGGTGCCGCAGCTACAGGCGCCGCAGTCACAGGTGTTTCTGCTTGTGGATCCGCACCGGTTTGTAGTTGACCATCTGATGGTAGCCGCGCCGCGCGCAGGACGGCTTGCCAGGTTTCTTCATTCGGCAATTCCACCGGAGCCGATGAATCCGAGTCCGTTTGCGGCTGACCACCCGATTGTGCCTGCGCAACCGAGCTATGCGTCGCGAGCGCGAGCAGGCCCGCTGTCGATAGCAGTGCCTTCGATGTGTGTGAGAGCCCCCCGCGCATGCGTTAGTTATCAAGCGATACTGAAATGGAATCGTCCTGCAATACGACATCGCTCGGCACAAAGAAGATGCGGGCTCCGCCGGCCGGGACCACGCCCATGCCAATCTCTCCGCCAATTTCGGATGCGGTATAGGATCTTGAATATTCCTGACCGTCAACATCGGTCGCTGTTACCGTCCAGGGAGTGCGACCGGCCGCAAAAAAGCGGTTGCCACGATTTTCAATCCGTACTTCGAAACCATGCAATATCGCTGGTTCTGCGCTGTCGGTGGAGGTTTCAGCGACTGCCACTGTACTTTGTTCTGCGGGCGCATTTGCGACCTCTTGTACGTCGCTAGCGCTAGTTTCGGCGCCCATGCTATCATTTGCATCGTCCGCAGGATCTTGCGGCTGGCCGTCTTGTTCGCTCACTTCTGCGTCACTGCCAGCGACTTCCGCTGCTTGATCGCTTTCAACGCTGTCCGTTTGCGCGCGTATTTCCTCATTGATTGCGGATCGGAGTACGGCCGGACGTGTCCAACTAATAACAGGTTCGGCTGTTGCTCCATCGGGCACAACATTCACAAGAACGTTGAACCGCATAACGACTTGAATCATTGATACTGTCGGATCCAATGCCACTGGAATCTGGCTGATCGCCGCATAATATACTTCCGACTGGCTCAGCGGCTCATCGGGTAAATACTGGACGCGGAAAATTTGTTGTGTGTCGGGCTGGATCACGACCTGCGGCGGGAAAACGACAAAGCGTTCATCGGCCGGTTCAAGCTCCAATTCCCCGGCTTCGCTAATGATTCCGCGATACATGCGGACTTCCATTGGCAATTCGCGCTCTTCGGTATTGGTAACCTCAATACGGGCCGAGGATAAGCGGCCTGTCGGCGCGAGTTCGATAGACATCGGCGTTACACGAGCGGCTTCTGCGGGAAGGGCAAGGCTAAGCGCCGCCCCAAGCAATATCATACTCTTAACAATGCGCACGGCCAATTCCCCCCAATTAGATCCGGCTATCCACCAGCTTATGCACAGTCTTATGCACAAGAAAAGGGGGAACCCAAAAAGAGTTCCCCCTTATCATTATTATCATCAGCTATTTACACCGCATTCGCGGTGCAACTGATTAGATGATCGTAACGGTTACCGTCACGGTATCCTGGTAGTCACCAGCGAGAGGACGGCCGTCCTGATTGCCGAAACGCGAAACTGTTGCGCGCATGTCAACCTGACGATGGATGGCGCCACGCGAGAACGATACGCAACCAACATTGCTGATGCAGCCCGGCTGGAAGAAGCCGTTGCGATAGTTCACGGCGTTGACCACATAGTTGATCGTGTCTTTGAAGCCAGGATCATCACCAGGGCTTACAGACCGCGTGGTGTTCTGCAGAACGCCATTCGTCGGCGTCAGCGTCATGCGGTTGTTTTCGTTGCAGCTGAGCCAAAAACGGCCAGCCGTTTCGCTTTCCAGAAGCGTGTTGATGAGCAGTGCGCTCGAACCAGCAGTCGTCCGGACTGAGATTTCACCGAGGTCGATATCATTGATACCTTCCATCGTGCAGACTTCAGCGACGCTTGCATTGATGTTGAAGTCGTCAGTGGCGGTGTCAGCGGCGAAAGCCGGAACAGCCATGACTGCAGTCGAAGCAACTGCGAGAGAAAGAATCTTCTTCATTAGTAAATCCCCAAAAAGAACTAAGGTAAACAAGGTCGTCCGCCGTCGAGATGACAACATGGACCAGCGCGTACGCTGAGGAAGCTAGGCTTGCGACTCACCCCCAGGGTAAAGAAAACATTAAGGGCAGGTTTGATTCGCTGGCATCCCCAAAATTGGGTAGAAACTGCATTGAATTGCGAATTAACCCTCTTTTTACCACAATCCCCTAAAATTGAGTCATAAAACTGGAACAATTGGAACGGTTTGACGTTTCAGCTGGCCATCGCGTTATGATTCTGTAAAGGCTTATGGACGCTCCAAAGGCGGCAGATTTGCTGCTCACACGAGTGGAGTATCGATAACGGGTTGCGCTATCTGGAATGACGTCGGGGGGGGCGTCGGCTATGAAGCACACTCTATCGAGCACCGCGGTGTCTCATGACGCTTCGTCCGCGCCCACAACACCCAGCGCAAAGTCCAGCTCGTCGCTCCCATTCTCCGATTGGTTTATGCCGAGCAACAAGCCGATGCTCATCGTCCGTAGCGACATGACAATTGCCTGGTCGAACCTGGCTGCCCAAAAGATTCTGCAAGACCGCGCAGTCATTGCACGGCGCAATGGCAAACTCATTTCTCCGCTGGTTGACCTGCGCGGCGATATTCAGTCCGGGCTTTGTAGCGATGACACGACGATTCTCGCGTTACGATCACCTGATGACGCACTGGCCATCCATTGTGTACTGCGGGTTCGTGCATTGGCGGGTCCAGACGGAACGCCATTCTACGGAATCCAGATAGGCGATCCGCGGTCAATGTCTGACGATTGGCTCAACGCAATCGAGCGCTTGTTCCGGCTAACCCCGCCGCCAGCGTGACGTGCTGGGCCTGCTTGTCTCTGGCGTGGCCGCCGAAAAACTGGCCGATGAGCTCAAGATAACGGTCGACACCGCACGGACGCATATCCGCACGATCTACCAGAAGCTCGGCGTCAAATCGCGCGAGGAGCTGTTTGCAAAAGTGCGTCCATTCTACCTCTAGCGGAGGTGCCCGCACGCAGGCCGCTTTGCGAAAACCTGAGAAACCGTCATGGTTGGGTAGAAAGCGGATGATCCGCAAACAGAAGCCGCATTCCATATCTTGTCGCCCGCTTGGGCACCATTTCTAGGCGGGATCGAAGGCCATTTTGACGACCATATGACCGGAAGGCTCGTGAAGCGTTTCTCCCGTAATCCGAAAACCATATTTGTCATAGAATTTCCGACCAATGGTGTTTTCCTTGAACACCTCCACTGTCACAGCGCCCTTCTGCGCCACCGCAAAATCCATCATCTCTCGACCAATGCCTTTGCCATGACAGTTGGGTGAGAGGAAAATTGCACCGACCTCGCTCTCAATCAGTGCGATGAAGCCAACTATCTTTCGATCGACCTCGTTCACCCATATTTCGGCAAATTGCGGATAGACGTTCCTGACATTTTCAGATTCGCTGTCCTGAAATTCCTTCGTCAGAAAGGGATGTGCCAAGTCACTCGCTCGACGCCATACCGAAACCACAGCATCGGCGTCGTCTTGTTCGTATTTCCTGATCATTTCCGGCTCGCTTTTCAAATTGATCGAAACAATCTTCCGAGCGATTTGTCATACAGCTTTCTCTTGAGATGTCGCAAAACACCACCGAGCACACACTGCACCATATCCAACCCAATAGCTTGATACCGTCCGCTACTGGCCGAAAACGGACATTGGGCGTGGCTGGGAACATGACGATGCTGAACCGATTGCGTTAGGTACTTATCGCGTCACAATTGTTGCAACCCACTGTAGCGCCACGCAGCGGGCTCAATGTCCAACGCACACGTTATTCCATCGCCTCTAATCGACCAGTCTTGGTATCCAGCAACAATCCATGAATCGTGACTGCGGGGTCGACTAGCGGGTGATGTCGCAACCGATCGATGTCATCGCGAAGACATTTTGCGTGATCGTCGATCGCCAACCAGTTTTGATACCGTGCTTCAGAACGACCGGTGCCGGTTTTGGGGTTTACCCAGCCGGTTCCCGTGAGATCAGCGGTCTCCAGGCTTTCGGTTAGCATGTCGCCAATCTCTTGATCGGTGACGTATTCCAACCCGCAATCCGTGTGATGAATGATGAACCATTCATCGGTCCCAAGGAACTTGTGACTGATTACAAGGGACCGAATTGCGTCCTCGGTTACGCGACCCCCAGCATTACGGAACACATGGGCATCCCCCTCTGACAAGCCAGCGAATTTGGCAGGGTCGAGTCTGGCATCCATGCAAGTCAGTACAAGGAAGTGGCGCCCGGGCGGCATTGGAAGATTTGCTTTCTCACCGAATGTGGCAACATAATCGGCGTTGGCGGTTAGAATTTCGTTTTTTACATCGTTCACTATTCTGGCCTTTCGCTAGCGTTAGAGACTGAGATTATCCGCTCTCGATGGAGCAGACTGGGCTCACCATTTCTCGCCAAATGGTCTAAGCTCCACGTCAAAGGACCAGGTCGATGAATCCTGTTGTGTGGTATGAAAAATCTCTTCTGCGATCGCTTCGGGGTGGCTGAAAAACTCGTCGGGCTCATCAGGATTGAAGGGAATCCGGGTCCACGGTGTGTCGATCGCAGCGTCGATGTTGAAATAGGCGACATGGATACCTTTAGGGCCAAGGTCGCGCGCAAGGGCTTGCGCGAGAATGCGTTGCGCGGCCTTTGTCGGTGCGAAAAGCGCATAGTTGGGCACGCCGCGTAGTGCGGCGGTATTGCCGGTGACCATGATCGATCCGGAGCCTCGTTCCACCATTTCTGGAGCGAAGCGGCGCGCAAGATGAAGCAATGCAGTCGTATTGACGCGGAAATTCAGTTCGAGCTCATCTGGCTGCGCTTCCATGAATGGCTGGAAGGTCGCGCGGACGGCATTGTGTACGATCACGTCAGGGGTGCCCATAGTGTCTGCGACATCGTCACAGACGGTTGCAAGCGCTTCGAGATCGCCAATATCGAAGGAATAGGATTTGGATCCAGCAAGCTCCGATTGAAGCCCATCCAGCCGCTCCTGATTTCGCGCCATCATCGCCACGCGATAGCCCGCCTCGGTAAACCGCCGTGCGACGGATGCACCTGTGCCGTCGCCTACACCGGTCACGACACAGATCTTGCTGGTTTTGCTGCTCATCACCATGGGTCTCAGCGCTTGCCTGGGCTCGCGGTGCGTGCGGCCCGTAACGCATCACCGAGCGCGTAGAGTGACACCAGGAACAGGACGGGATCTTTGAGTAGAAACTGTCCGGGAACGACGGAGATTGCCATGCTACCGACGTCAGGCAGGAATACACCGGGCGTCGTCAAGAAAAAGGAGCTGGTGAGCCCAAAGGTAATTACCGCACCGGCTGCTCCTACAGCGGCGAGCGCGGGCTTAGCAAACCGCATGGCCAACAGCGCTGCAATCGTGATTTCAACAACTCCGATTAGCGATGATACTGCTTGTGGACTGAGTGCGCCGGTCAGGAAGCCTATGAACGGGCTATTGGCGACCAGGCCGTGAATCGCTTCGGCCTCATATGCCGTGAATTTCATGGCGCCGAACCAGAGAAACACAATTGGTAAAACAACGAACAAGCCGCGCTGCGATGTACGCAGCGCTTGGGTTTCCAGGGCTCCTGGCGAAGTCGCCCTCTGGTCGGTACTGTTATCGCCTCTCGCCTGTTCAACTGCGCTGGCCATTCTTCATCTCCTTGTTGATGCGTAAGATATTGAAACAATGTATATTTAAATCCAAAATGGAGCCTGCGCTCGCTACGTCGACGGCACGCCGTTGAAGTAAATCAGGGTGATACCAAGGGAATCCCAAAGCCCATGGGTGATAATGAGTGCCCATAGATTGCGATTGGCGAGCATGAAGATGAGCCCACTCAAAACGGCGCCGACGCCGACGCCGATCATGCCGCCCGGTCCCTGATACCAATGGCCCAGTCCAAAGATTGCGGCCTGGAAAAGGATGGCGAAGATCCAGGCCAACATCGTGTTGCCCGCAAGGTCGGCGACCCGCGTCATCAGATAGCCGCGAAATATGATCTCTTCGGCAAATCCGCCCGCTGTCCATGCAATCACAAGCCAGCCAATATAGGCTCCAAAATTACCGTAGATGTGATCGAAGAAGCTCGTGTCTGATGGCGGCACGGCCCATAGGGTTCGGATCCAATCTACGACCGGTTGTTGGACAAACAGCTTTAGTGCGATGAACAGGACAACGATTAAGCCAACAAGCCAGATTCGCCGCGGCCTGGCGATGCCCAGCGATGCGAGCCCATCACCATGGGCCGAGACCAGAACAATGATTGTCATTGCGAGCGCGATGCTGCGGAACGGCATAGGCGCATCGGCCGAATAACCGAGCAAGGGATAGACAGCGAATGCGAGGATCGCGGTGGCGATGAGAAACACACCTGTCAGAACCACGAGTTCGAATGAGAATTGAGCGCCTTTATTGCGCAGTGTACGCGCGGCTATCGACGTCGTTTCAAAGGTGGGATGCATGGCGACTGTCCTAGTCTGCAGGGGGGAAAGACTGGAACGACAGACCACAGCGTGACTGCGGTCTGTCTAGTCCAGCTGCCTATGCCGCCTGTTGCGCAGCGAGCCTGACGACCGGAAAATCGATTTCCGTTTCGGCTACATGATTGACATAATTAGTGAAGATGTTGGCGACGACATTAGCGACCGTCTCCATAATTTCACCGTCTGTCAGGCCCGCTGCTCGGGCATTGTCGAACTGCCCGGAGTTGACGAAACCGCGGGTCTCAATAACCGCATCTGCGAAGGACAAGATGGCCTGGAGTTTGGGGTCAGAGGATTGTCCGCGCAGGCGATTATCGATCTCGTCAGCATCGATGTTCAGGCTCTTGGAGATGGCGGTATGGGCTGACGCGCAATATTCGCAGTGGTTGGCGCCAGCCGTGGTCAACGCGATTGCCTCTCGCGTGGATGCGTCGAAAGATCCATCGGCGAGCGCCTCGTTTACCGCCAGATTTGCAGCTAACACAGCCGGTTCAGCCGCCATAACGCGGTAGAGATTCGGCACCATGCCGACCTTTTGGCGAATGCCGTCGAACAAGGCCTGGGCAGCTGGATTCGCATGATCGTCATTGATCTGATTGATACGGGACATGTTTATATTCCTTTCGGCTTGGGGAGCATGAAATTCGCTTATGTAAGAAAGGGTTGGTCTTCGCTGGTGCTCAGAGCGACAACACCCATCACGGCAAATGCCATCGTCAGATAATAGGCGAGGACGATGCCGTTCCAGCCAAGCAGGAATGGCAGGATTATGAAGGTCGCACCGGCTGCCAGATCGAGGAATAGGTGCAGGTGGAACGGGACAATGGGGGCAATTCCGAGGGCATAATCTGTCATCAGGCTATAGATGATGAGGCCTGCACCTGCGGCTACGGAAACCCAGAACGGCAATCCTTCGAATCCTAGCAGTATCGGGATCAGGATCAGGCCGATTGCAGCCAGATAATCTAATACGCCGTGCATTTTAGGGGTGAGAAAACTGATGCCGTTCATCTTTGCCTCCGGAGGTTGGGTGCCTGCGCGCCACGGGGAGAGGGATCGGACGGAAGCGCGGTAAGGGCGGGGGTGGGAGAGGGTTGCGCCCTTGGGGGCAGGGTCGCTGCTCCCGTCCGAAACTGGGATTTGATCTTGTGCCAGAGCAATTGGAGCAGAGACCGATCGGTGTCAGGCACCACTGCGTTGCTGCGCTCTGCATTTGGAAATAGAGCATAATATACGAGCGGATCGGTCTGCTGCAGGAACATTCCAAGGCCGGGATCGCCTACGCAGTCCGCATAGAAATCGTATCCGCCGGAACGCCGCATGATGTGCTCCTTTGTCTGGGACAGCGCCGAAGCTGGGCTGTTTCATGCTGTTCGTTTACGCGTGACGCGCAGTCCCGTTCTTTCAAGAATCCGCTTTTCAGAAACTGACAGGGTCCGAAGACGTCTATGCAAGCATGTGTCGACGGCATGGCGACTTTGGCGAACGGCCGGTTATGCCGTATGAGAAATGCGGCAGGGGGATATGGACAAGGATAGAGTTTCAGCCAATCAGGTACCGCTTTCGCCGCTAAGTTTCTTGCGGCGTGCAACGAATTTCTTCGCCGATCGAACGGCGGTTCAGCATGGAAATCGCAGATTCAGCTACCGGGAATTTGGTGACCGGGTGAACCGTCTGGCCAACGCGCTAGCTGAATCCAATGTTCGACCCGGGGACAGCGTCTCAATCCTGGCACCCAATATTCCGGCCATGTTGGAAGCGCATTTCGCAGTGCCGATGATTGGGGCTCACCTCAATCCGATCAACTTTCGTCTTCCCGCCGAAACCATTGCCGAATTTCTTCGTGACGCCAGGCCCAAATGCGTGATTGTCGATTGCGAGTTTCTTGATTTGGCTCGGCAGGCGACTGTTTTGGCCGGTATCGAGATTCCGCTTATCTGCGAGAACAGCGCTGGATCGCCCGGGACCAGGCCCGGTGGTATAGTTGACTATGAGGCATTCATTGCCGGGGCGACGGGCGAACCGATTTGCGGATATCCTAGCGACGAGCATCAGGACATTGCCCATTTATATACGTCGGGGACAACAGGAACTCCGCGGGCAATCCGTTACACACATCGCAGCTGTTATCTTGCTGCGCTTAACAATGCCCTGAGTTTCGGACTCACCCCGACAACAAGATTTCTATGGACCTGGCCAATGTTCCATTCGAACGGTTTGTCATTCATCTGGTCGGTGACAGCAGTAGGCGGCACCCACATCTGTGCACGATCAATCGATGCGAAATCGATCGGCGATTCCATTGCCAAGGATGGCGTGACGCACTTTTGCGCGGCACCACTCGTTCTGAATGTGATGGCTTCGGATCCGGCATTCAATCCGCAGGCTGATTCCCGGTCGGTAATTTGCATCACCGGTGGATCACCTCCGCCGTCGTCAGTTCTTCGACCGCTTGAGCGTTTGGGAATCGATTTTATCCATCAATATGGCGCATCTGAGTGTCATGGGCCGGTGACAATGGCGATCCCAGGGTTGGAAGAAGCGGGAACGTCTGCGGATGATCGGCGTCGCAAAATGGCACGACAGGGCATCCCCCTACCAGCAATTGAAGACCTGATTGTGGCTAAGGTCGATACTAACGTACCGGTCGCGCGGGACGGGATGACCGTCGGCGAAGTGCTGGTTCGCGGCAACACAGTTGCTGCTGGCTACGTCAATGATGACTCGACAGAAGCGCCGGCTTTTGCTGACGGCTGGTATCGTACCGGCGATATGGCGGTATGGTATGGTGACGGCACGATTGAAATCACGGATCGATCAAAAGACATGATCATATCCGGCGGTGAAAACATCTCGTCTATTGAAATCGAAGATGTGTTGTTTCGTCACCCGGAAGTCAGAGAAGCGGCTGTGGTTGCGAAACCGGATCCGCATATGGTCCAGATACCCTGTGCCTTTGTCGACCGTGTTGCTGGTTCCGAGATTGAGGCGAGCGACCTTGAGCAGCATTGCCGCGAATTTCTCTCGGAGTCGAAGATTCCTCGCGAGTTCATCTTTCGCACTTTGCCAAAAACGGAAACCGGAAAGGTCCGGAAAAATAGTCTACGGGATATCATACTGAAACTGGCAGATTAGTCCGGCGTATCCGTCAATCCGCGTTAGCGCTGGTAGGTGACGATCGCAGCTGTGCCGGTGTGCTTCCTATCTCTCTTTTGAACGTTGTCGTCATATGGCTTTGCGATGAGAAGCCGGTTGCATAGGCAATATCGGCAATCGAATTGTCAGCATCGTTGAGGAGCTTCCGAGCCGCCGCGATCCGGCGACTTAAAACGAAACGATGCGGCGGTTCACCGACATGCGCTTTAAAGGCTCGGGCAAACTGGTGCGTCAGTACACCGGCGAGGCCCGCAAGCGTTTCGAGAGACAGATCGGCTTCCAGATTTGCATCAATATAGTTGAGGATGAGCTTCAGGACTTGTTCGTCGAGCTTGTTGCCGCGCGGTGAGTTTCGCTGTTGCGGCGGCAAACGCATCATTTCCACGAGCAATACGAAGCACATCGCTTCGAGATAGTCCGTTGAAATGTCATGCGCGATCATATGGCGGCGTATTCGTTGGGCGAGCTCAGTCGTGAAACTCTTCGGACCACCGATGATCACGCGTTGTTCAAGCTGGTCTGCTTCAAGCTGAAGAGCTGCGGCAACGCCTGGTTTGAGATCTTCAAAACTGAAGGCAAAAACCAAGACTTCGGGAGCATTGTCTGATTGCCCACGCAGCGGAAACCGTGGTGGTGTGACGACAAATTCATAGGGCCTTCGCTCAAATTTCCGGAGACGGTCGCCGGCAAGGGAACTCTGTCCTTCATCGGGCCCAAAGCTGATGCTGGCGAACGTGTCTTCGAGTCTCACATTCAGCGCACGTTCGCCACTTGGCACCAATTCAACGAAAAAACGATTGAATTGGATGCGCTTACCCCAGACCGGGAGCTCGCCGCGTGGCGGCGCATCGAGGTTCATGTCCTGAGCCATTGGCAAGACCTAGCACATAAGCGCGGGTGAACGAGCGCTACGGCTGGAGTTCAGACCGTCGGATTCTGAAACATCGGAATGTGAAAGAGGTGGCCTCGCTGACGATCCATAGAAGTGTTCGTAATCAACACACCCCCTGAAAATTGTGATCAAAGGAGAAAGAATATGGCCGACGCAGCGCTCACCAAAGGTGCTCATCATATCGGACTGACCGTGCCGGATCTTGCAACAACCCGAAACTTCTTCATCGAAACACTCGGCTTCGAACAGATCGGAGAAGTCCCCGATTACCCGGCCGTTTTCCTGAGCGACGGCACGATCATGCTAACGCTGTGGCAGGCTGAAAATCCTGATATTGCCGTACCGTTTGATCGCAAGAATGTGATCGGCCTCCATCACCTGGCGTTTACGGTTGAGGATGCAGACGCGCTTGGCGCATTGCACGATACGCTGAATTCAACCGACGGCTGCGATATCGAGTTCGCCCCGGAATCATTAGGCGGTGGCGCGACGCAACATATGATGGTGTATATCCCGGGCGGCATTCGCACGGAGTTCATCGCGCCCGCGGCATAACAGGACAATTGCAGCGGGAGCAGTCACATGGACGAAGCAAGATCGCCTTTCCACATCGGTGAGAAGCGTGTGCAGCAACGGTTGGGCGTTGCAGATGAAATCGAAGCGTTCGCCCGTAAAGTCGTGCGAGATCACCTTCCGGACCAGCACCGTGATTTCTATCGGCAGCTGCCGTTCCTCATGGTCGGCACCGTTGACGAAGACGGGCAGCCCTGGGCGTCACTGATTCCTGGAAATCCGGGATTTATTAGCAGCCCGGACGATCAGATACTGGCGATCGCTGCACAACCGTTAGCGGGGGATCCGCTCAATGAAATTTTGCGGCTCGGGGCCGAGATCGGACTGCTCGGCATTCAACTGGAAACCCGTCGGCGCAATCGTGCGACCGGCCG
The DNA here is from genome assembly GCA_965212265.1 of Parasphingopyxis sp. Taxonomy (GTDB): domain Bacteria; phylum Pseudomonadota; class Alphaproteobacteria; order Sphingomonadales; family Sphingomonadaceae; genus Parasphingopyxis. The sequence continues at coordinate 143,725 of CBDBUZ010000002.1, forward strand.
GGTTTCTGCCGTTGGAGATCAGGGATTTGAGATTGCAGTTGGCCAGACGTTCGGCAATTGCCCGCAATATATCCAGACAAGGGCAGTACAATATCGTCCGCCGCTCGATACGAGTGCGCCAGCCCCAGTCACTGTTCGGTCCGATCGGTTAACTAAGAGGATGTCTGCGATCATCGCAGCGGCGGATACATTGTTCATCGCTACGGCCTATGCCGATAGTGCCGAGAACTGGGCCTATGGTGCAGATGTTTCGCATCGGGGTGGCAAGCCAGGCTTCGTGAAAATCGAAGATGATCACAGTTTTGTCTTTCCCGACTTTCGCGGCAACAACCACTTCAATACCGTTGGCAATATCGAACTGAACCCGAGAGTGGGTTTTCTGTTTCCAGATTTTAGATCGGGCGATCTTCTTTATATTGCGGGCGATGCAGAGATTGTCTGGAGCGGACCGGAAGTCGAGGCTTTTCAGGGGGCAGAGCGGCTGATCAGGATTGCCGTTCGCTCGACGATACTGGTCGAAGATATTTTGCCGCTTACATTTGCATTCGATTCCTATTCGCCCCTGCTTGAAACGGTAGGCAGCTGGGATGAGGCTGCTGCTGAGCTTGAGGCGAAACAGGAATGCAACCGCTACCGGGACTATGAGGTTTTCGATGTCCAGCGGGAAAGCCGAGACATCAAATCCTATTATCTTCGCAGAGCCGATGGTGGAGACTTGCCAACCTTCGAGCCGGGCCAGTTTCTGCCAATTCAGGCTCAGATTCCAGGCGTCGATCAACCCGTCACGCGCACCTATACGCTGTCGGATACGCCGAACGCCGAGTTCTTTCGCCTATCGATCAAAGACGAAGGCGACAGCGGCCTCGTATCGCACCACTTCCATAATGATGTCGCGCCAGGGTCAAGAATCGCAGCATTGCCACCGCGCGGAAAATTTGTCCCCGACGTCGCTGGTGATCGGCCTGTCGTCTTGCTGTCAGCCGGTGTTGGCGTGACGCCCATGATCGCAATGGCCAAGGCGCTTGCCTGCTCGGACGGGGACCCCGGAGGGTCGCGACGAATATTTTTCCTCCATGGCACGCAGAATGGAGAGACATTCGCGTTTGGCAGTGAGATCCGGGAGATTGCTGCGCGGTGTCCTTCCTTTTCCGCGCACATCTGCTTCAGCGATCCTTCAGATCGCGATGCGATTGGCACATCTCACGACCATAATGGCCGGATAACTATTGGCCTATTGAAACAGATATTGCCCTTTGATGATTTTGACTTCTTCCTCTGCGGTCCCGCGGGATTCATGCAATCGCTGCACGATGGACTGTCAGAGCTCGGCGTCCAAGCTGACCGGATCAACTATGAGGCATTTGGTCCGTCGACGCTGCAGCCAAGGTCTAATGAACCGCGCGAAGCAGCGGGCGCATCTGGTCTCTCCGATAATCCGGTCGCTGTCCGATTTGCCCAGACAGACACGGTTGCCAGTTGGACACCCGGGCAAGGAAGCCTGCTTGAGCTGGCTGAATCTGCCGGAGCGGAGCCAACGTTTTCCTGTCGATCAGGCGTCTGCGGGTCTTGCGCGACACGTTTGTTATGCGGATCAGTCGACTATCATGAAGACCCGATATACCCAACGGCAGATGACGAGGTCCTCATCTGTTGTGCGACACCTCGCGTGAACAATGGCGAACAATCGTGCGGCAAAGACCTTGATCTGGTCTTGGAGCTCTAACGTCCGCAATGGGCGCAAAGCGGACTTTCGAGTGTTTGCGTGATGCTATACTGCGACCAGGAGACTGACCAATAGCTACCTAGATTGCTACCTTCGCAAACCGTGCAACCAGTTGCGTCTGAATAAATTATTGAAAAGGTGGTGAGCCCTGCTGGGTTCGAACCAGCGACCTACTGATTAAAAGTCAGTTGCTCTACCAACTGAGCTAAGGGCCCAACCACCGCGTGCGACCTAGGGATGGTTGGGCTTCTGGTCAACCAGCATATTGCGTTGCAGGCGGTGAAAAAGTTGCCTGAGCGTGTAGCCCAGGATCGGGTGACGCCAGTCGGGTGCGATCTCCGCCAGTGGCTCCAGAACGAATTTGCGGTCGGCAAGCTCGGGATGCGGAATGGTGAGAGCTCGGTCATCCCAACATCCGCCCGACCAGAGCAGCAGATCGATATCAATAACCCGGTCGCCCCAGCGGCGCGTTGACCTTCGTCCCATATTCGCTTCGATAGACTGCACCAGTGCCAGGAGTTCGTTCGGCTTCAGGTCGGTCCGGGCAAGGATCGCGGCATTGGCATAGTTGCGACTGCCCGGGCCAAGGGGAGGGGTGGTGCGGATGGCTGAACGAGCGTCGATTTCCACCCCAGCTTTCTCGAGGGCATCAATCGCGACCTCGATCAGACGCCGCGGTGGACCGTGGCGATACCGATTGGACCCGAGGCCGATGAGATAGCTTGTCTTTGCCATGGCCGTCCGCCTATCGCAGCGCGATGACGGAGACCAGAGCCGAACCCGGACGCGATTGCGAACTATGCCCTCGCTTGGCCGACTTTCGTGCCGAACAGAGAAGGGCGCAACCCGACTGGTTTAACGCGCCGGTGCCGGGGTTTGGTGACCCCGAAGCCTGGCTGGCTGTGGTGGGCCTGGCGCCCGGTCTCACCGGTGCCAATCGCACCGGACGCCCGTTCACCGGCGATCAGGCCGGGGGAATGTTGTACAAGGCGCTGGCCAAGGTCGGCCTGATGCGCGGCGAATATGGTGGCCATGCCGATGACGGGATCGCGCTGGATGGCGTGGTGATCCTCAATGCAGTGCAATGCGTGCCGCCGCAAAACAAACCCAGCGCGGCCGAGATCAATATGTGCCGATCATTCCTGGTGTCCGGTCTTGATCGGTTGCCCAAGCTCACGACGATTATCGCACTGGGCACAATTGCGCATGCCTCCGTGGTGCGCGCCCATGGCGCGGTGGCGGGGCATTATAAATTTGGTCATTGCGCCGCGCATGATTTGCCGGGCGGCCGCCATCTTATCGATAGCTATCACTGCTCGCGCTATAACCAGAATACGGGCCGGCTAACCGACGCCATGTTCGAGGCGGTGTTTGCGCGAGCAGTGGAGCGTCGTCCTTAGTTCGCCTTGCGGAACAGCAACGTCATCCGGTCGCTTTCGCCGATCGCGACATATTGATCGCGATTGGAATCGCCGAGTGCAAGCACGGGTGGCAGCGTCCAGACGCCGCGTTCCCATCCGGCTGTATCATTCGGGTTGGCGTTAATTTCTGACGCCTGCACCAGCTCAAATCCATTGAGCCGGAATATATCGATCACATCCTGTTGGCGCAGATATCCGCGGGTGCCGTTTGAGCGCGCCCAGCTTTCGCCAGACGGTGCGCGATGCTGGACAACGCCAACCATCCCATCATCCGCGAGTAGATCGCGCAAACGGCGCAGCTCGCTATCCGCGATATTATTGTTGCGCATGCCGTGGAGCGACCGGAAGATCAGGATCCGATCAACCGTGCCAGCCAGTGCCTCTGGCGCTTCGTCACTCTCAAATGCGGTCACCGCGGAGGCCGGAACACCGGTCCATTCTTCGACATTCGCGGCCATGCGCTGTGGCCAGCTGTCCCGGCGGGCGCTTTGCTCGGCATTCAGATCGCGGAACGAGGAGTCTGCGTTCACCGCGATGTAGCGGCCTTGCGGCGCGATATAGGGCGCAAGAACGCGCGTGTACCAGCCACCGCCCGGTCCGAATTCAGCCACCGTCATAGTCGGCTCGACGCGGAAGAAGTTCAGCGTCTCGGCTGGATTGCGATAGCGATCACGGGCGCGGTCATCGGCACGATAATCGGCGGCGAGAACAGCATTCAGGCCAGTCGGTGCTGTTGGCACGGGCGTTGCAGTTTCCGCCTGGGGCTGTTCAGCCGGGCCGAGTACGCGATCCAGGACGCGATCCAGGATGGATGGCTGGGTTGCTTCTTGCTCGCCCTGCGCCTGAAAGGCGAGGACGGGTGTTGCGATCACGGCGCTGGCCGCAATCAGGAGGGCAATCTTACGGGTCATTATCATTCTCCCCAAGGAAGTGATGGTTATTCAGATGGCGGGCGCGAAGCGTCCCGAGCGGCACGGAATTCGGCATCCGGATACCAGTTTGGCCAGGCATCGGAATTGGCGAGCTCGCGGCCAATGGCAAAATAGAGCTCAAGGTCCTGGATCGCGCCGTCCCAGTTCCAGTTCGGATCATATTCGTCTTTCGGACCATGATAGCGATTGGCGCGATAATCCATCGCAGCAGCGGCGCCCGCTTCAGGTCCACCATTGATCAGATCTTCGCCACCTTCGGCATAGATCATCGGCACGCCCGGACGGGCGAGCGCGAAATGATCTGATCGGAAGAAATATCCGGCTTCAGGAGTTGGCTCTGGCTCAACCACCCGGCCTTGAGCTGCCGAGGCCCGGGCGAGATATTCTTCCAGCTCCGACTTGCCATAACCAACCACGACAACATTGCGGGTTTCGCCGATGATGTTGAGGCCATCCATATTGATACCACCTGCCGTTTGGGCGAGCGGGAAGACTGGATTGGCACCATAATAGGCGGATCCCAGCAAGCCGGACTCTTCAGCAGTCACGGCAAGGAATACCATCGAGCGCTCGGTTGGTCCTGCGGCAGCATGCGCTTCGGCAAGGGCGACAAGGCCGGCAGTGCCAGTCGCATTGTCGAGCGCGCCATTGCAAATATCGTCGCCATCTGGAGCCGGAGTACAGCGGCCAAGATGATCCCAATGTGCGGTATGGATCACATATTCGTCCGCCCGCGTCGTGCCGGGCAGAACAGCGATCACGTTGCGAGAATTTTCGCGGCGGATCGTGTTTTCGACACTGGCGCTCGCGGTGATGCCGAGCGGCACCGAGGTGAAGCCTTGCTCACGCGCAGCGGCGGTCAATGCATCAAGATCCTGGTCGGCAGCCGCAAGCATTGCGCGTGCGGCCTCATTGGTGACCCAGCCCTCGACCGGAACCCGGTCCATATGGTCATTCTCGGCCTGGATATTCAGCTGCGGGCCGGACCAGCTGCTCTCGACAACATTCCATCCATAGGCGGCAGGCGCGGTATCATGGATGATGATCGCACCGGCAGCGCCCTGGCGCGCAGCTTCCTCATATTTGTATGTCCAGCGACCATAATAGGTCATCGCCCGGCCATCGAAGAGACCTTCATTGGTGGGGCTTTCAAAGTCCGGATCATTGACGAGGATCACGGCGATCCGGTTCGTCATGTCCAGGCCTTCATAGTCGTTCCAGCCGCGTTCCGGCGCGTTGATGCCATATCCGACAAAGACAAGCTCGGCATCGGCAACGCTGATTTCAGGAACAACGCGCGGCGTCCCGATTACCATATCGCTGCCATAAGCGAGCGACACCGTTTCACCATTCGCTGTGTAGGACAATGCGGCGGTTTCCGCATTGGCATCGATTTCAACCAGCGGCACTTCCTGGAACCAACTGCCGTTATTTCCCGGCTGGAGGCCAGCGGCGGCAAAGCGCTCTGCGAGCAACGTAACGGTGAGTTCCTCGCCCGGCGTGCCTGGCGCGCGGCCTTCAAACTCGTCCGAGGAGAGGGTTTCGGTCAGGCCGCGAACCGTCTCGACAGAGATGGCAGGCGCATCGGCTGTTTGCGCGGCCAATGGTATTGTCACGGCAATCGCGGCGGTCGCGGCTAGCATTTTCATGGTTCGAATATTCAAGTGTCTCTCCAATAGTCAGTCGCACCACATGCGTGGCGGCATTGAATGCGCGTAACGGCCCGCTGAGAGAGCCGGTCTTATTTCTGTTTGCGCACCATCAGCACATCGCTGGGCGCCCCCGTCAACATCGTGGTGGCGTTGCTGCCAAGTGTTGCCTGAACAAAGCCGCTATGGCCATGGGTGCCCAGTACCAGCAAGTTCGCATCATGTTCGCGCAAGGCTCGATACACGACTGCTTCGATCTGCCCAAATCCGATATGCGGATGGAGCCGTGGGCGAACGGCCTCGGGCAGGGCAGGGTTGGCGAGAAACGCCGCCATCGATTCTTCGGCCTCTTCGCGAATTTCGCGTTCCACATCCTCTGATTTCAGCCAGCCGCTATAGGGAATGGCATAGGCATGGACGAGATGGATATCGGCTTTCGGGAATAGTGCAGCGGCAGCGATGATTGCGTCCACCGAAGGGCCTGAAAAATCGGTTGCGACAACGAGGCGCTCATAGCTGGCCTTGGGACGTTTCTTTACGACGAGCACCGGCACGGTGGCGCGGCGGACGATGTAATCGACGGCAGTTCCCAGCGTGATATCGCCAAGACTGGTGTGACGAGCGACGCCGGTTACGATCAGATCGGATCCCTCGGCGGCTGCGGCAATTGTCTTGGGTGGCGATCCAGGCTCTACCCTGATGTCGATCGCAGCCGCGCTATCTGGCAGGTCGGCGCGAATATGTTCGATGACTTCATGGGTATCGCGCTCTGCCGCCGCTTTATCGAGCACATGAAGAAGCGTGACCGAGGCGCCCATTTCGCTTCCCAGCATGACGGCTCTATCGAGCGCACGATCGCTGCGTGCTGAAAGATCGCTGGCGAGCAACACAGTGTGAGGCATGGTGGCATTATCCTAAAAAATGCAGCGATGCGGCGAGGGCGTTCTGCGCGCGCCTAGCAAAGCCACAAAACGATATCAGTACCGCCGCATGGCGCAAGGGAAACCGGTCGGGATTTCCGGTAGATTGATCCAAATTTGGTAGATTTCTTGGCTCTCATAGATGCGACTGCTTCTCGCGATATGCTTAGCCTATCGCGCCGGTCCACTCGGACGGCTGAGGATAAAATAGGTGACGCAGCTTAAGGCCAGCAGCTGGATGACAAGGATCGTGATAGACACGCCTAGCGCAACGCTGATGATCGGTGCCGCGACAATAGCGACCATCGCCGCGATCTTCGCGCGCTTGCTGATCGCGCCATGTTCTCGCCAATTGGTAATGAGCGGTCCGAATTGCGGATGCTCCTCCAGCCATTTCGCCAGTCGCGGCGAGGAACGCGCAAAGGCAAAGGCGGCCACGAGCAGAAACGGCGTCGTGGGCAGCAACGGCAACACCGCGCCGATTATACCCAGAGCAAGTGCGATGAGGCCGCAGACCAACCAGAACAGCCGAATGCCGAGACGTTTCTCCATAGGTCCGCATAGCATGTGGCGGTAGTTTTTCGCGTGGGAAATCGGTTGCGTTCGTTTCTGCATGACCGGTACAAGGCTTGCGGACCTCGGGGGAACTGCGAACAACAGGGGGGTTTACTATGAAGATGATGACTGGCTGCTCAATCGGCCTGGTGCTTGGTGCTGTACTGACGGTACCGGCTCAGGCGCAACAGTTGGAAAATGCTGCGGAGGCCTTTGGTCAGCGCATTGCTGTCGGTTCGATTGCGCTTTCGCCAAGCGGCGACAGGGTGGCGTATCTCGGGCCGGGACCCGGAGAGGAAACCCGTGCCTATGTGGCAGATGTGTCCGGCGGATCGGCCAATGTCGTAACGCTAACCGATGGCGATCCGATGGAGCTGGACTGGTGTCGTTTCGTCAGCGAACAGCGCCTGGTTTGCCAGATCTATGCGCTGGCGCAGGATGTAAACCAGATCTACCCGGTTACCCGCATGTTCGCATTGAACGATGACCGATCTGAAGTGCGGCCGCTTGGTCAGCGCGACAATCGGTTCCGTAATAATCGGCAGTTTGATGGCGCGATTATCGATTGGCTACCGGAAGAGGACGACACGGTTTTGATGAGCCGGGTCTACGTCCCCGAAGGCTATCGCGGAGATACCCGGATTGTCGATGACGACGAAGGACTTGGCGTTGTCCGTATCAATACAGTGACGGGGCGAACCAATCGCCTCGAGCCGCCCGTCCGGCAAAATAGCCGCTTCATCAGCGACGGCCATGGTACCGTGCGCATGAAGTCAACGCGATCCATTCGCGGTGCCACGGGCATGTCAGATTCTACGCTCAACTATTATTACCGGCTCGCAGACGACAATGAATGGCGCACATTCGGGACCTATGACTCGCTTGATCGAACCGGCTTTTATCCCGCCGCGATCGACCGGGATCTGAACGCCGTATATGGGCTTGAGCGGCTCGATGGTCGCGATGCGCTATATCGCATTACGTTGAACGAAACGCTCGATCGCGAGCTGGTTTTCTCGCACCCTCGCGTAGACGTTACGCGTCTCGTGAGGATTGGACGCAACCGGCGCGTCATTGGTGTGGGATTTTCCGAAGCCACAAGCACAATTGAGTATTTCGATCCCGATTTTGATGCGCTTCACCAGGCACTAGTGAATGCACTTCCTGGCAATCCCAGCATCACGTTTCTGGATACAAATCTTGATGAAACCAAGATTTTGGTGCTGGCCTCCAGCCCCACTGAGCCGGGCCGCTATTATGTATTCGACCGGTCAGCCGGATCGTTGAACGAAATCTTGCTCGCTCGGCCTGAGCTTGAAGATACGACGCTTTCGTCGGTGCGAGCCGTTGAGTATCCGGCGGCGGATGGCACGATGATACCGGGCTATCTGACACTACCGCCAGATGGCCCGCAAACAGGACTTCCGGCGATTGTTATGCCGCATGGTGGCCCGGAATCGCGGACTTATCTGCGGTTTGATTGGCTCGCTCAATTCTTTGCGCATCAAGGCTATGCTGTGCTGCAGCCCAATTTCCGTGGCTCGGCTGGATATGGCGACGATTGGCTCATCACCAACGGCTTTCAGGGCTGGGAGACCGCGATTGGCGACGTCAATGATGGTGCCCGCTGGCTGGTGTCCGAGGGTATTGCCAATGTTGAGCAACTCGCAGCGGTCGGCTGGTCCTATGGTGGATATGCCGCGCTGCAATCCGGCGTGCATGAACCGGGATTGTTTCGGGCAATCGTCGCGATCGCCCCGGTGACCGATCTGCCAGCCCTGCGCCAGGATTCGATGGCCTTTAGTAGCGGTCGAAATGTTGCGGAGTATCTCGGCTCTGGGCCGCATATTGCAGCCGGTTCGCCTGCGCGTCAGGCCGATCGGATGACAGCGCCAGTTCTGCTGTTCCATGGTGACCAGGATATCAATGTCGATATCGGTCAATCGCAGCGCATGAACGATCGCCTCAATGACGCAGGTGCGAGTACCGAACTGGTTGTGTTTGAAGGTCTGGATCACGGGCTCAGGGATTCTCAAATACGCGCCCAGATGCTGGAACGGATTGACCAGTTCTTGAGCGGCCATTTGGGGCGTTAGATTTGACGCAAACCCCGCACGTACTTGTCGATGCCGATGCCTGTCCGGTGAAAGAGGAGATCTACAAGGTCGCGTATCGCCATGAAGTGCCCGTGACGGTTGTCAGCAACAGCTTTCTACGGGTGCCGGATCACCCGTTAATCGACCGCGAGGTGGTGAGCGACAGTTTTGATGCGGCCGATGACTGGATCGCTGAACGGGCGGGCGCGCATACAATTGTGATCACGGCGGATATCTTGCTTGCCGATCGCTGTATCAAGGCGGACGCGAGCGTGATCGGGCCGAATGGCAAGCCGTTTACCGCAAACTCAATCGGGGCTGCGGTTGCGACCCGCGCGATCATGGCGGACTTGCGGGCGGGCGGTGACGCGATTGGCGGGCCGCCGCCTTTCTCCAAGGCCGATCGCTCGCGCTTCCTGTCAGCGCTCGACGAAGTGCTGGTAAGGCTGAAGCGCGCTTAACGCGGGCAGGAGGTTCCGTCTGCGGTTTCGGCAGTCTCGCCGGGGCGGTATGTGCAGACGGTATTGGCTTCCAGATCGTCAGCATCGAACCAGGTCGGTTTCATCTCCATCGCGGCAAACATCGGTACCTGATCGGCATAGTGTCGGGAGTCCGGGCGCGTCGTTGCCGCACCAAACTGATGGACACTGCGCGCGTTCACCGTGCCTTCGCTATCCCAGGTGATTTCCATGATGTAGCTGTCGCCGGCATTGCCGACAAAGACGCCATCTTGCGGTTCGCCCCAATAAACGGCGCGCAGCGCGTCCGGCCCACCCGTGATCGCGACATCCGTGTCGCCGCGGCGCAGGCGCAAGACCTCACTCAGCGGCGGATCGATCCGACCGTGATTATCCTGAAGGAAATGGACCGCGCCCGCGAAGGTCAGTTGCGGATCGGGCAGGGAGTCGCCGCGATACGCCGCCATCATCACCGACCGCAATATTGCGGCCGCCAGTGCATCCGCCCGGCCTTCGCCATCAAGGTTCCAATCCCATTCTGCGAGCAATTGCTGCGCGTCAGACATCTCTCCCGGTTCGAAATTCAGTCCGGCGATTTGGCGGAGATAGGAACCGGCAGCAGACTGCTGCGAGTAGCCCATGTCATATTTGATACGGCGAAGGGCTGGCCAATCTATCGGCCCGATATCGGACATCAGCTCGACAATCCGCATCATCCGGTTGGTCTCATTGGTCTCGATACCGAGCAGCGGTGAATAATCGGCGGGGTCGAGATTATCCGCCTCGGCGGTAGCGATCCAGGGCGTGCTGTTCGCATCGAAAATATAACCGGCATCCGGATCAATCAGGAACGGGATAGATTCAAAGGGTGCATTCTCTGTCCACAGCGTTTCGCTCGTGTCGCCCGGCAACACGCCGCGCCAGTCATAACCTTCGGCCCGGTTTGGGAAGCGCGCATTGTAGAACCGCGCAATATGTCCTTCGGCATCGGCATAGATGAAGTTAGTGGCGGGGATGGCCTGCATGCGCATCACCTCCTGCCATTCTTCGAAATTCGTCGCGCGGGTCAGCCGATAATATTGCTCGACCTGGCGGATCTCGCCAATGCCTCCATAGCGGATCGCAAAGGCGCCATTATCGTTGACGATCACCGGGCCGTGCACTGAGCGATAGACGGTCTCGGGGACCGGAAGGACGAGCGCCCCCATCCGGACATGCAGCCAGATGCGGCGGCTTTCGAGCGGCAGCCATTCGCCATCAAAGCGATAGGCATCGCCATCCTCGTTCAACGTGAGCTCGTAGACATCGACCAGGTCCGGCCGATTGACGGTATTCGCCCAGCCGATCGTCCGGTTGTGACCGATCAGCGGGACGGGTGCGCCAGGAAACAGGCCGCCCATCACATCGAGCCCTTCATTGCTCGTCATATGGGCTTCGTACCAGGCAACGGGGCCAGTCCATGGCTGGTGAGAGTTCACGACCAACATGGTCGCGCCTTCCGGATTGCGAGAAGGCGCGACCGCAAAGGCATTGGATCCGCGTTCGTTCGCGCGCTCTCCGGCGCGTGGTGGGTCTTCGCTGGCGACAAGTGCGCCGAGCGTCCGATCAATTCCGAAGAAGAAGGGGGAGGTGAAAGCGAAGCCGGTCGCAATATCCTCGCCAGATACCGGGAACAGGCCGCGCAGGCGCAGTTCTTCGGGATGCTCGGATGCGTAAAGATTGAGGCCATCGGCATAGGCCTCGATCACCGCGCGGGCCTCGCGCGAAATGTCCGTCTCGTAGCGTGCTTCGACATCGGCGCTGACATTGAACAGATGCCAGACATAATCCTGGCCGGCGCCTGGTGTACCGGTTAGCTCTCCAGCCCGACCGCGTGCCGTGGCAATCAGTTCCTGGATGGTCGCAAAATCATCTTCGGCATGCGCATAGGCGAGGCCGAACGATGCATCGGCATCGGTCTCGCCCAATATATGTGGCACGCCCCAGCTGTCCCGTCGGATCACGACATCATAGTCTGTTTCGGGAGCCGCGATGCTTTCCTGCTGCGCCCACCATTGGCTGTTGGCCGCAATGTTGATCAGCGCCAGCACGGCCATTGCCGCTGCCAATATTCCGAGAATTTGTACCAGACGCTTCATTATGATCGCTTGCCCTCTTGTTTCAGCAGCCCCTCATCGCGGGCGGCGGGCAGGAGATCAAGCGTCGCGCGGCGTCACAAATCGCCCAGTTCGCAGCCACGGGCCTGCAAGACCGGTTTCAGCTCCCGATAGACGGCCGGATGCCGGGTCAGCGGGATTGTGGGGTAGAGATGATGGATCAGGTGGAACTCCATGCCCAGTGAACCGATCGTGCCCAATTTGCTGCGCCAGGATCGCGTGTTGCGATAGCGGCTAGTTTCCTTGGCCGGATGATGCGGTGACCAGGACAGGAAGAAGATGATGTAGACGAGCGCAAAATGTCGCGGCAGCCACCAGAGCAGGATCGCCTCAAGCGCAAAGCCGCTCCAGGCGAGCGCGCACAATATGCCGTAAAAGATCACCTTATAGGCGAGCGCATCGACGATCACATCGGTGCGGCCGATCCGCTGGAGCACGGCCCCATAGCCATTCAGCCCCTCGGTAGCGCCTGGTTGCTGGCTCAGGATCGTGCGGCGAATAGAATCGAGCGGACCTTTGGCATGGGTGCCATAATCGGCATCCAGTTCTGGATCATTGGTGTGCTTGTGGTGCTCATAATGAGTGAGCCGCGCGACGCGATAGGGCAGGACCAGCGGGATCAGCGAAGCATGGCCGATAAACTCGTTCAACCAGCGCCATTTGGTGCCCGGCCGCGCGAAAATGTCATGCTGGGCTTCATGGGATGGCAGATAGCAGAGCGTGATGTTCGCGCAGGCGATCAGGAAACCGACCCAAAGCGGAAGAGTGCCGGTAAGCACCAGCGGCCAAAGCGATAGCCACACGGCAAAATTGCCAAGCCCCCAGGCCACCATCAGCCAGGGCACACCGCCCATATATTTCTTGGCGATCGCCTGTTCCTTGCGGATCAGCTCTTTCTTGCTCATGCCCTCAAGGGCGCGCGGATCGGTGGTTACAGCGTCCATGAGATCCAGCTCCCTCTAATCTGAGCATACAGGCCCCAGACGCCGCCGATGATGAAACCCGCCATGAGCGGGCTCAATGCGAAGGGCGGCGACCAGCCGAGCAGGGTGACGATCTGCGCAAAGGCGGGCGGAATGAACAACAGGCCGAACAACAGCGGCCCCAGTCCAAATGTATATTTCAGGATGCGTTCGTTCATATCGCTTTCCTTGATTCTCCTATGCAGCCTTGGCGGCCGTTGCGGGCCTGCTCAGCTGTTCGATCTTTTTAACCAGTTCTGAATGGAATTCGGGCGTCGCATCGGCGGCGAGGCAGACATAAAAGCCTTGCAGCGCATTGTGTCGGAACTCTGCAATCGAGATCCTTTGATGCACCCAATCATGCAGGCAAGTGCGATAGATGGCGTACATTTGCGAGCCCAGCATATCGCTATCGATTGACCCACGCAGCAAGCCTTCCCCCAGTCCAGTCCGACAGGCGTTGGCGGCCATCTGTGTCGAGCGTTCGTCGATCCAATGCGAGTCCAACCGCTTCCCGCTGCGATAGCCGACTTGCTCACCTGCAATCATCGCTGACCGGTAGAAGTTTTCGTCATCGGCAAAGATGTCGGTCGATTGGATGACCACGGCTTCGGCCTGTTCGATGGCCGGCGCGCTTTCAAAGTCCTCCAGCTGCTCTTCGATACGAACGACCGCGCGTTCGACCAGCGCCATCAGGACCGCGTCCTTGCTGCCGATGAGGTTGTAGATGGTGGGCACAGTAACCGATGCAGCGTCGGCAAGAGCACGGAGATTGAGGGCATCAAACCCTTCATCTCCGATCACACGCTGGGCTTCGCCGAGAATAGCGTCGCGGCGGCGTTGCTTGTTTATCGATCGTGTATCCGAATCGGCCATGCGCCATAATTTACACAATGATAAAATTTAATCAACGTACAAATTATATGTGGCGACCAGTTTGGCTCTGTTACAGGTCTCCCAGATCGCAGCCCCGTTCTTCAAGGATTGGCCGCAACTCGCGATAGGCCGCAGGCGTCCGGGTCAAGGGAATGGCCGGGTGGAGATGATGGACGATGTGATATTGCATGCCCATCGAAGCGATATTGCCAAATGCGCTCCGCCAAGCCCGCGTATTGCGATATCGGCCAACCGCTTTGGCCGGATGGTGCGGTGCCCAGCTCAGGAAGAATTGAACATAGGCCGTAGCGATATGGCGCGGCAGCCACCAGAGCAGCAGGGCCTCGATGCCAAAACCAGACCAGGCACAGGCGCACAGGATCCCGTAAAATACAATCTGATAGATCAGACCATCGCGGATCACATCTTCGCGGCCCATACGGGTCAGCGCGTCCTTGTAGCCGCGCAGCCCGCGATTGGATCGCGGTTGGCGGTTTTTCAGACTGACCCAGATCATGTGGATGGGGCCGTTGGCGCGCATCGAATAATCCGGATCGCGCTCGGGATGATTGGTATGCCGATGATGCGCCAGATGCGTGAGCTTGGCGACGCGATAGGGAAGGACCAGCGGGATTGTCGAGAGATGCCCGACCAGTTCGTTCAGCCAGCGCCAGCGCGTGCCGGGTCGTCCGATGATGTCATGCTGCGCTTCATGCGAGGGCAGGTAGCAAAGGATGACATTGACGGTCGCAATCAGGAACCCGGCCCAGAGCGGCAGGATGTCGAGCAGGACCAGCGGCCACAGGGCCAACCATAGCACAAAATTGCCAAGGCCCCAGGCGACTGCAAACCAGGGCACGCCGCCCAGATATTTGCGCGCGATCGCATGTTCGCGCTGCGCCAGCTGTCGATTGGCCTCGGCGGCGACGGATTTGAGTTCGTTTAGAGCTGCCATGACAGCCAGCTCCCTCGCCATTGTGCGTAAAGCCCCCAAAGGCCGCCTACCGCGAAGCCGGCGGCCAACGGTGTGAGGCCGAACGGCGCAGCCAAACCGACGCCGTCAAGGATCTGAGCCGTGACGGGCGGAATGAACAATAGTCCAAAAAGCAGCGGGCCAAAATTAAAGCCCGTTTTCAATAGTTCAGCTACCATATTCCCCAACAGATTTTCTGAATTTGATCAGAGTCCGTTTACCACCAGTTCGGGGTGTTAGCGGCTATTGTTAAATAACTGCCTAACAAGGATAAAAGAGGGTTGTAGCTAACGGAAAAAGGCGATCTGGTTGGTGAGTGCAATCAATGTGCCATTGGGCGACCAAATCCGCGCCTGTTGGTCGCTCATGCCATTGCGCACGCGATCACTATCACTTTCGACGAGGATTGGCGCATCACCGATATCGGCAAGCTCCTGCTCAGTCGCAAACAGCGAGAAACTATAGGAAACCGTAGAGCTGAAACGGGGAGCGTTACCGAGGAAAAATGTGCGCGGCATCGGCACATCCGAAATCGTCACCAACCCCTTGATATCGAGGGGACGAGCGTCGGATTCGCGGATCCAGACGGCACTGC
>CBDBUZ010000003.1:0-62248 GCA_965212265.1 Parasphingopyxis sp.
GGCAAGCCCACGCAGGAAAGGCCCGTCAAATGGTTGGAGACCATCGCTTATCTGGAGTTCGACCACGGCGGCGAGGGCGATTGCGACTGCGCCAACGCTCACTGCAATCGCCATACCTTCTGCACCGCGATCAGGGGCGAAAATCCACGCCAATACCACCCAGAATGCAATCCCGATCAGGCTGTTTACGAGCGGTAAAATGCGATGGCCGATCATTTCGACGATCGGTGTCGCCGGCCCGATTATCGCCTCGCCCATCCGGCCGATGGTGAGGATTATCAGCGCCATCAACGCGCCTGCGCTCCGGGGCCAAACAAGCTCAAAATGTCGCTTGCCAAGAGGATCAGCAGCCCGCCCAGCGGGAGAACCAAGGCCGCCGATAGGCGCGAGGAGAAGGCATAGAGCGGTGCAATATCGGCCCGGTCGAGCGCAGCCTGTGCTGAGCTCAGCGGAGCCAGAACATAGAGGAATGCCTGGCGCACGATCAGCGGAACCGACGCGATTTTGCGCGCAATGCCGAACAGGCCGGCGGCGGTCGCCCCCTGCGCACCGGGCAGCATCAGATTGAGGATAATCGGCGGTAGATCATTCAAGATCCGCCGGGCTATGGCGGCGGGTGACAGCGCAACGCCGGAAACCAGCACCAGCTTTCGCAATCCTGCAGGAACCGGCGCAGACACCATCTTTTTGAGATCGTAATAGCGCCCCAGCAGCCGGAGCGAGAGGATCGACACCAGCAGGAGCGAGAGGAGATGCGCGAACAATAGGCCGTTGCTCGTCCAGCCGGCAAAAAAGAAACTGACCGCGAAGACAAGTCGGGCGCATTGTTCCCAGAAGATCCGCAAGCGAATTTCTGGCCCGAATGCACGTCGTGCACGAGCAGCAGAGGTTGCGACTTCGACGAAAGTCCAGAGCGGCAGGGCCCAGGCGAACAGGGCGATCATTTGCGGCAATGTGGCGGCATCTTCCGGTGATGCGGAGATTGCACTGGCAATTTGCGGGGCAAAAAATGTGACAAGACCAGCGATGAGCGCCGCCGGGATGGTCGTGACGAGTAGCGCAAACTTGACTGCGCCATGTGCAGCTTCCTCGTCGGCTACCGGAACGATCCGTTGCAGGGCTTGGGTCAGCGAGAGATCGACAATCTTTTCAGCCATATTCACCGCCGACCAAAGGACGATGTACAGTCCATAGGTCGCAATGCCGAAGAGCAGCGTATAGATCGGCTGTGCGATGACTTCGATCAGAGCGCCGAGCCGCGCCAGGGCTGCCATCCCTGCGCCATGGGCAACGTCTTCGCGTTGGACCGGCATATTGCTGTCGTCGCTCTGCGTTATTGCCTCATTCCTCCGTTCGGATCAGCACCGCTTCGCCGATCAACAGGAACAGGAAAAAGGGTGCCCATGCCGCCAGTAACGGCGGATATGCACCGATATTGCCCATGGCGAGCGCGAAATTATCGGCCACGAAATAGGTGAACCCAAGAGCCATGCCGATGATCGCGCGGATGAAGAGCTGGCCGGATCGCGCCAGGCCAAAACCCGCAACGGCGCCGAGCAATGGCATTAGCAAAGTTGAAAGTGGACCGGATATCTTGTGCCACAAACCGGCTTCCAGCGACGTGGTTGATCGGCCTGCAGCTTGCAGATCAGCAATCGCGCGACGCAGTTCGAAGAAATTCAGGGAACGCGCTTCGACATTGGCCAGGGTAAATTGATCGGGCGTTACGCCGTTCGCAATGACAATGGATTCCGGGTTACTCTGTTCAACCGCCGAGACATCAAATTGCTGCGGATTTTCGAGACGCCACCCGTCACCGGTATAGGTGGCGCGGTCTGCGCTGACGAGAAATTCGATTACGCCGCCGGTTCGATCATAGACGGTGACCCCTTCGAGCACGGCATCCTCGCCACGCCCGGTGACAGATTGCGCGTTGATCAGGTCATTGCCGTCGCGCACCAGACATTGGTCGAGCCTGTTGCTTGCTCGGGCATTGGGCCATAATCGACAGACTCCCAAGCACTTAGCGTGCTATAGGCCGGGGCGACGATGCGTTCGTTGAAGGCAAATAGCCCGAGGCCGACGATGAAGCTTGTCAGGATGAGTGGCGCGAGAATCTGGTGTGCAGATGCACCTGCGGCCTTCATCGAAACAATCTCGCTATTGGCGTTCATCGAGCTGAGTGCGATCAGCGTGCCAAGCAGCGCCGCGAAGGGCAGGAAGCGTTCGATCAACTGGGGTACGCGGAGCGAGACATAGAACCAGAGTTCAGCCTCACCATTGCCGTCAGGCGCGAGAATCTTGCCGGACTCGCCGAGGAGATCGAGGGTCATCAGGATGACGACCAGCCCCCCAAGCACGGAGAAGGTGCGGGTGAGGAACATCTTCGCCATGTAGAGCGAGATTGTGCGCGACGGGAAAAACTGGAGCTGCATGGTCGAGGATTAGCTTCCGATCGGTCGTCTGCGGCGCAGGAAAATCCGGCGTACCAGCTGGGCCATCTTGGAAAAGCCTTTTTCGAGCGCGCCGATGGGCTGGCCCCCGGGGACATAGGCGATGTGGTAATACATCCAGACGATCAAGGCGGCGAACAGCGCGAAGGGTATCCAGAGAGAAATGAACGGATCCACGCGGCCAAGCGCGGCCACGTCTTCGCCATATTGGCAAATCTTGTGGAACGTCGTGATCATCACCACCGACAGGAACACGCCGAGCGCTGATGTTGATCGCTTGGGCGGCACAGCAAGCGCCACAGCGAGCAATGGCAGCAGGAACATCATGGCGATTTCCGCTACGCGAAAATGGAAATTGGCACGGCTGGCGAGGCGCAATTCTTCGGGCGCATTGCTATCGCCGCTGACCCGGGACAGCTCGAACAATGTGAGTTCGCGATGTTCGCCGCCACGCCCCCTGAATTGTTCAATCTGCGGTAGATCGATCGGCAAGTCATGGCTTTCGAAGCTCAGCACGCGCGGGCTCTCGAAATCGTCCTGGTTGTGAATGAGCCGGCCATTGGTCAGCCGCAACAAGATTGTGTCCTGCTCATCTGTTGCCATGAATGTGCCTTGATCTGCCGACACGGATAATGCGCGTCCATCGGGCGATGTCGTGCGCACGAAAATACCGGACAGGTCTCGCCCGTCATTGGTGCTTTCCTCGACCCGCAGCGTCATATTGCTGCCCAGAGTGTTGAACTCTCCGACATTGATTGACGCGCCCAGCGCACCCGAACGCAGCTCAAATTGCAGGTTTTCGTATGAATAACGGGCGATTGGCTGGAAGTAGCTGACGATCAGCAGGTTCAGGAGAACAAAGCCGACGGTGAAAATATACGGCACCAGCAAGAGTCGCCGATAGCCGATTCCCACGGCGCGGAACACATCCAGCTCGGACGATAGAGCCAGCTTTCGGAAGGCAAACAGGATGCCGAGCATCAAACCGACCGGAATCGCCAGCGACAGATATTCGGGCACCAGATTGGCCAGCATCTGCCATACGACATTGACCGGCCCGCCTTCGCGTGCAACAAAATCAAATAATCTCAACATCTTGTCGAGTACCAGCAACATGGCCGCGATGATCAGCGTCGCCACCAGCGGGACGATGATCAGCCGGAACATATAACGGTCGGTGGCAGTGAAAATTTGCAAAGTTCAGACGCTCCGTGACCATAATTTGGCCGCAAGCATTGGAGATATCTGACCGAAATAGGGGATTAGTGTGAATTTTGCCATGCCTCATATGGGCAAAACGGTGTGGCACCTATCATTGGAGTTCGAGTGAATGCTGAAAGGCAAATTTATCCCTGTGGCCGCAGCCCTTACCGCGGTAACCTTTGCGAGCGCGGCCCAGGCCGGTACGCGCGTCGCTAACGACATGTCCCGGTGCCAGGCCGGCGCCAGCGGAACCGCTGCGCTTGTCCGCGTCGTGGGCTTCCGCGACAGCAATGGCCGCGTCCGTGTCCAATCCTATGGCAGCGACGGCACTTGGCTGGAACGCGGCGAGTGGCTGCACCGGGTCGATATCCCGGTCCGCCCGCGTAACCGCAACATGACCGTCTGCCTGCCACTGCCGGGCCCCGGCACGTACGGGATCGCCGTGCGTCATGATTCAAACAGCAATAACCGTTCGGATAGACGCGATGGCGGTGGTTTCTCGCGCAACCCGGATCTCTCCTTCCCGTTCAACCTGGAACCCGATTTCGACGAAGTCGTGATCCGGGCCGGAAGCGGGGTCACCCGCGTGACCGTGGTCCTCAACTATCTCCAGGGCATGTCCGTGGAACCGATTGGCTAACCGATGGTTTGCGTCGCCCTTCTCTCCAATCCCCGATCGACGGGAAATGTCGCCATGTTGCCGCGCATCCGCAAATTCTGCGCGCAGCGGGCCGACATCTTCCATTACGAGGTCGAGGATGTGAGCCAGATTGGCGACGCGTTGCAGACAATCGCCCGCGTCAAGCCGCAAATCCTGGTGATCAATGGCGGCGATGGCACGGTCCAGGCCGCGCTTACGGAGCTGCATCATGGCCAGCATTTCCCGGATGGCACACCGCCTGTCGCTGTGCTGCCGAATGGCAAGACGAACCTGATCGCGTTGGATCTCGGCGCAGAGGGCGATCCGATCGCCGCGCTTGAACGCATCATGGAGATCGTGCGGACGGACCTTTCCGACCATATCGTGCGCCGTGAGCTGATTGCGCTGTCCGGCGGCGATGCCAATGGCCGGCCCGTGCTTGGCATGTTTCTTGGCGGAGCGGGCCTTGCAGATTCGATCCTCTATTGCCGCCACAAAATCTATCCGCTCGGATTGCCCAATGGGTTTAGCCATCTGATCACGGCCATCGCTGTCGTGTTTTCGGCGCTGTTCCGGATCAAGGCGCGCTTCCTGCCGCCCCAGGCCCGGCCGATAAGCGTTTCGGTGGTCCATGAAGGCGAGATACAGGGCAAGTTCGCGTTATTGATGGTGACGACCCTCGAAAGGCTGCTGCTCAAGAGCCAGACCGATCTTGGCGCGACCGGTGCCGGTCCGCTCAAGCTGATGATGGTCGAACAGAAACCGCTGACATTGTTGCGCGCTTTCTGGGCCAGCCTGTTCGGGCGCCTGGGAACCAGCTCGCTGGCTGGCGTCCATCTCAGCCATGGCAATGAAATTCGCATCGAAGGCGATCGCTCCAGCGTGATCCTTGATGGCGAATTGTTCGAGACCCATAACGAACGGCCGATCGTTCTTACCCATACAACGCCCGTACCGTTTCTCTCGCTCGCAGCGTGACGACACTTCAGGATCTGGTTCGCGCGGAGATTGCGGTCTCCGCCGATCCGCGTGTTGCGGCTTTTGCCGCCCATGTCGCGGCGCTGTTCGGCGATTCCGCCCAAGCCGTCCTGTTTTACGGTTCGTGCCTTCGGACGACCGAGCTCGAAGGCCAGATGCTCGATTTCTATGTCATCGTCTCGGACTATCGCGAGGCCTATGACCGCCGCTGGTTGGCCGTCGCCAATCGCTGGATCCCGCCCAATGTCTTTCCCGTCCAGCATGAAGGGCTGCAGGCCAAATATGCAGTTCTGAGCGAAGCGGATTTTGACCGGCTGGCCTCCTCACAAACCCGCAACGTTTCTGTCTGGGCGCGGTTCGCACAGCCGTCCCGCCTGGTATGGAGCCGCGATGATGCGGCAACCGATCGCGTCGTATCGGCAATCGCAAAGGCAGCGCCGGCCTTGATCTCGGCGGCGATCCCGATGACACAGGGCCCGATTGATCCTCTCGATCTGTGGCGCGAAGCCTTTGCGCTCACCTATTCGGCCGAACTCCGCGCCGAAAGAGGCGGACGGGCAGCTTCGGTCGTCGATTTCGATCCCGAACGCTATCGTCAATTCACCGGTCCGGTCCTCACTGAACTTGGTATCGATGCAAGCGGAGCCAATGCCATTGATGTGCCCGGACAGGGCGGCTCGCGCGCGGCGCGCTGGGGTTGGCGGCGTCGGCGGATCGAGGGCAAGTTTTTGACGATCATCCGGCTGGCCAAGGCAAGCGCTACCTATGCTGGCGGCGTCGATTACCTGGCTTGGAAGATTAATCGCCATGCGGGGACCGAAATCGATGTGCGTCCCTGGCAAAGACGATGGCCGCTGCTCGGCGCGCTCGTCCTCCTCCCGCGCCTGCTGATCCGCGGTGCCGTCAGATAGACGGCTGTGTGGCTTCGTCTTCGCTCGTTCGCGGAACGGCTTTTTCAACAACATCGGCAAGGGCGGCGACGGTAAAGGGTTTGCGCAGGATGGCATGGCCCGCCAATTGGTCGCTATCGATCGCATCACGGGCGTAACCCGTTACGAAAACGATCGGCAGGTCCGGCAATCGCTCTTTCACGTGCCCAGCCAGTTCAGGACCCGTCATTTCGGGCATCACGATATCAGACAGTAACAGATCGATATCGGGCCGCTCGTCCAACACCTCCAATGCCGTCGGGCCATTCGCGCATGCCAGCACCTTGTGACCCAGTTCTTCCAACGCTTCTGTGGTTGAGCGGCGGACGCGTTGATCGTCTTCGACCATAAGGATCGTCATTGCGCGCTGATCGGAATTTGCATGCAGTGTCGCTGCTGCGTCGACCGGTGCTGATGGCGGGAAGGCGGCATCGCCTTCGAAGCGAGGCAGGAACAGGGAAACGGTAGTGCCGCTGCCAACCGTCGAATCAATACCGATTTCACCTCCAGACTGGCGGACAAAGCCGAATATCTGGCTGAGCCCCAATCCGGTCCCCTTGCCAACCGGCTTGGTCGTGAAAAAGGGTTCGAATGCATGCTCGATGACCTCTGCATCCATACCTTCCCCGGTATCGCTGACGGCAATCTCGAGATATTCGCCCGCATCCACCGCATCGACATCACCGGCCTTGAGATGCCGGTTGCGAATCGCAATTGTCAGCTCGCCGTCGCCATCCATGGCGTCGCGTGCGTTTACGGCGAGGTTGAGCACCGCATTTTCGAGCTGATGTGGGTCGACCCAGACCGGCCAGGTCGGCTCATCCGCTACGATATTGAGGGTTATCCGCTCACCCAGTGAGCGATGGAGAAGGTCGGCCATCGCATCGACCAGCTCGGCGGCATCAGTGCCCTCGGGGAGAAACGGTTCTGCACGCGCAAATGTCAGCAGTCTTCGGGTCAGCGCGGCCGCGCGATTGGCGCCTTCCATGGCGTGGTCGATATGCGTGCCAGCTCGCTCGGTATCGCTGCCAATCTTGCGCTTGGCCATTTCAAGGCCACCGACGACAACCGCCAGCATATTATTGAAGTCATGGGCGATCCCGCCGGTAAGCTGGCCGATCGCCTCAAGTTTCTGTGCCTGGTTGAGCTTTTGTTCTGCAGCGGCGCGCTCTGCGACTTCGGCGCGCAGCTGGGTATTTACGGCCTCCAGCTCTGCCGTACGCGCGGCGACTGCATCTTCCAGCGCATAGGCGCGCTGGTCCGCATCGGACCGCTGGCGAAAGGCGAGGAGCGTTGCATAGGCGAGGCCAAGCGCGGCCATGCCCAGGATGATTCCGGAAATCGTAAGAAGCGTGGCCAGCAGGCGGGCCCGTTCGTTCGTCGCGACGCGCGCGGCAGATCGGTCGCTGAGCAGTTCGCGTTCATGGCCGATAATTTGATCGAGCGTGGCAAGTGCATCGGCGCCATTCTGGCTGGCGGTGACGCTGTTGTAGCGGGCCAGCGCATCAAAATTCCGGCCACTCGATGCCAACCGGGCGGCGACTGCGAGTTCGCTGGAATAGGCATTGAACAGATCCTCGAGAGTCTGCGCGCGTGCGGCCTGTTCGGGAAATTCGCGAACGATTCGTTGCAGCTGATCGATCCGGCGATCGGCAGCGCGGCGTTCATTGCGATACATTGTCGCCGGCGTGCTATCGCCATTGATGATGAAGCGACCGAGCGCGGCTTCGGATTGGGCAATCGATTCCTCGATGCTGCGCGCCGCCATGATGGTCTCAAAGCTTTGACGTTCGCTGAGCGCCGCTGCATCCCGCTCATCATTGGATTCAACGACCAGATAGACGAGTGCAGCAAAGAGTAGCGCGAGAATCAGTGCGCCGGCCGTCGCCAGTCCGCGCAGCCATATCTGCCTGTCCGAAAACCCTGTTGGAGCTTCCTGTTCGTCGCCCAGCGTCATAGGATAATGGCTATATCGCGCGCTGAGCCGCACCGATAGCGGCTCTGCGCGGCTCGTCCGTCATTATCGCTCGGCTGGCCGTGCGCTGCGTGGTTACGAAATTGCGCCGGTTGCTTTGCCTGCCGCCTCGAACATGCCGAGAATTTGCTCGACCTGCTCGCTGCTATGCTCAGCGCAGAGCGAGCACCGCAGCAGATAGACGCCAACCGGCGTTGCTGGCGGGCGGGCCATGTTCACATAGAGCCCATGTTCGAGCAGTGCCTGCCACATGCGGACGGCTTTTTCCTGATCAGGTAGCAGGACCGCAAGAATTGCGCTTTCCGGTTCATCTGTCGCCAGGGTGAAGCCCAGATCGCGCAGGCCCTTGTGCAGCCTTATGCTGTTTTCCCACAGATGATCGCGTTTTTCGCGCGCATCCATCAGCTTGCGGATCGACGTTGTTGCGGTCGCGACTACTGACGGCGGTAACGACGCGGTGAAAGTGTAGGGGCGGCATACCAGCCGCAGGAAATCGGTTCTTGGATGGTTCGAGACGCAGAAGCCGCCAACCGTGCCGACGCTTTTCGAGAAGGTGCCGATTACGAAATCGACCTGATCGAGCACGCCCTGGGCTTCGGCAACGCCGCGGCCATTTTCGCCGAAAAAGCCCATGGAATGTGCTTCATCGACCAGAACCATTGCGCCATATTTCTTGGCGATCGGGACCATTTCGTCGAGCGGTGCAATATCGCCGAGCATCGAATAGACGCCTTCAAGAACCACCAGCTTGCCGGCTTCAGGTGGCAGTTTGGCGAGGCGCTTTTCGAGATTCTCGACATTATTGTGCCGGAAGCGCACGATATCGGCGTTACCGAGGAAGCAGCCGTCATAGATGGACGCATGGCTGTCGGCATCCAGGATCACATAATCGCCGCGCCCCGCGAGGGTGGAGACGATACCGAGATTGGCCTGGTAACCGGTGGAAAAGACCATCGCATGATCCATCCCGTAAAAGTCCATCAGCGCTTCTTCGCAGGCTTTATGGCCGACATAGGTACCGTTGAGTACGCGGCTGCCGGTGGTGCCTGAACCGAATTTTTCGAGCGCTTCGATGCCAGCCGCAATCACGTCCGGATCAAAGGTCATGCCCATATAATTATACGTGCCGAGCAGGATCGTGTCCTTGCCGTCGATAACCGCTTCGGTTGGCGAGCGGACTTCGTCCATGACGATCGCAAAAGGATCGCGCACGCCAGCGGCAAGCAACTCATCGCGTTCTTGCACCAGCGGGTCGAATTTGGCGAACAGGTCTGCGGCCTGGGGCGTTTCGGTTTCCGGTTGGATCGCTTCGGTCGTGGTCGCGTTCATTCTTTCAGCTCCTCGACGGCATCGACAAGCTGGCCGACAGTCTCAATCTCGGCCTGCTGGTTCATGGTGATCACGATATCGAATTCGTCTTCGATCGACGCAACAAAATCCATCACTGTCAGGCTGTCCCATTCGAGATCGCCCGCAAAGGTCGTGCTGTCGGTCAGCTCTGTGCCTTTGGCGTTAAATGGTTCGATAAGGTCCTTTACCGAGGCAAAGGTCTTCGCGCGGTCTGTCATAATGCGTCCCTAAAAACTATCGGATTGGCTTGCCAAGGGAATGCGGCGGTAAAACGGCGAGTTATTGTCGAATTCAGTGCTGACACGCGGCTCCGACACCCCCGAAAATGGCTTATAGCCTTGGGTTGAGGCCTAATCCAGCCAGCCTTGGTCAAGATACCATTTTGCCGTGTTTTCCAGGCCTGTCCGGTAGGGCGTCTGGGGCAGCCAGAGGGAAGACGGGGGGGCGTGCTCCGGATTCACGACCCAGTCGGGGTGGCAGAAATAGCGGGCCCGGTCTGGTGTGAGCTTGGCATCCGCGCCGCGAAACAGCCGATCGAGCCGCGCGCCGAGCCTGACAATGGGTGCAGGCATGGAGAAAGTGCGCACCGATTTCCCGACCGCCGTGCCCAGCGCCCTGGCGAACTCGACATGAGAGAGGCCCGTGGGCGTGCCGTCATCTGGTTCAAAGGTCGCGCCCTTGGCGGTGTCACCGTCGAGCGATGCGAGGATGAGTGCGCACAGGTCCTCGACATGGATCAGCGACAGGCGCCCCGATGGCGGCAAGATTACGCGCCCGCGCTTGGCCATGGCGAACAGTTCGAGCGTTTCGCCATCGCCAGGGCCGTAAACGGCGGGCGGGCGGATGATCGTCCAGTCGGTGTCGGACTCTTGGACCAGCGTTTCGGATTGCGCTTTCGACCAGCCATAGTCCGACAGTGCCGGCTCGCGCGCGGCGAGCGAGGAGATATGGACAAAACGGCTGACGCCGGCTGCATCTGCTGCGGCGAGCATGTGGCGCGTACCCTCAATATTGGGTCCCGCAAATGCTTCGCGGTTTTCGGCGCGGATTGCGCCGGCGATATGGATCACCGCGTCTGCGCCCTCGGCCAGCTGTTGGAGACTGTTGGAATCGCTGAGCCGGCCGGAAACCCATTCGATACCTTCGTAAGCACTTTGTTCTTTGCGGGTCAGTGCTTTCACCCGATAGCCCGCCGCCACGGCCATCCGCAGCAAATGCCCACCGACAAATCCCGTGCCACCTGTAACCGCGAGCGTCTTCACAACAGCACCATATGATTGCGATGGACCAAAGCGGGGCGCGGTGCATAGCCGAGGATTGATTCTAGATCAGCCGACTTATGCCCCATGATCCGATCCACCGCTTCGCTGGCATATTCAACAAGGCCGCGGGCGATCAGGCTGCCGCTTTCATCCACAATATCAACAATATCTCCGCGATCGAACCCGCCCTCCACGCCGATTACACCAGCCGCTAGCAAGCTGTTCCCGTCGCGCAGTGCCGCGACAGCGCCAGGATCAACGATAACCTTGCCGGCCGCCGTCAATCGACCGGCCATCCATGCTTCGCGAGCCGAAGACTCGCCATCTGCGGTAAATATTGTGCCTGTCCCGGATTCAGCAAAGTGAGTGAGCGGCGCTTGATGCAGGCCGGAGATGATGGTGAGCGGGATCCCGGCAGTCGTCGCAATGCGTGCGGCCTCGATCTTTGATTTCATCCCACCTGATCCCATGCCGCTCGTTCCCTGCGCCATGGCGATTATCTCGTCGTCCAAGCGTTCGACAGTATGGATTAACTCTGCATCTTCGTTGTTTTTTGGATCAGCGCTGTAAAGGCCAGCCACGTCTGACAACAGGATGATCCCATCCGCACGGGCGGCCTGCCCAACCCGTGCAGCAAGACGATCATTGTCGCCGAAACGGATTTCCTCGGTTGCGACCGAGTCATTTTCATTGATCAGTGGCACTGCGTCCAGGCGGAGCAATCGATCAAGTGTAGCGGCGGCGTTGAGATAGCTGCGTCGCTCTTCAAGATCGCCCAGCGTCACCAGCATCTGTGCGGCCTTTATGCCATGCTCATCGAGCAGCTCAGCCCAGCATTGCGATAGCGCAATCTGCCCGGCAGCGGCCGATGCTTGGGCATCGTCGAGGCTTTTGCGTCCGCCACCCTCTAAGCCTAGCAGGCGCGCGCCGAGCGCAATTGCACCGGAAGAGACGAGAATGATCTTCTGGCCGTTCGACTGGCGTTCAGCGACTTCGCTGACGAGACTGGATAGCCAGTCTCGGCGAATCCGACCCTCATCAGACACCAGCAATGACGATCCGATTTTGACGACGAGGCGAGGGCATTCTCGCGGACCAAACATCACTCGCTGCCTCGTTCTATATTGGTCAGTTTCGGGATCCAGTAGACGGCGACCAACATCAGCATGATATTGGGTATCCACCATGAGGGGTTGAACTCACCCTTTATTGCCCAGAAACTAATCGCCATCAGGCCCGCACAAAAAGTGAGGGCCAGGGATACCAGAGCCAGAGAAATCCAGCGGCGATCTCCCTTGGCGGCAAAATGAACACTGGCAAGGCCGGCAATGGCAAAGGCGATGTCGAGTGGAGCGAAGGACCAGTTCCACGCGTCGATAATCGGGGTTCCATAGCCGTCATACATGGCCCAGCGCGGCAGCGAGAAGAGGCTGAGCGCGGCCATCGAAACCACCGACCAATAGAGGATCATCGCCCAGTCGACGACACGCAGCGTCATTGCCAGTCCTTTGGGCATGCTCACAAGGGCGACCATGTTTCGCCTTCATCCACGTCCTCCACTACGGCCGATGGGGCAGGCTGGCCGAGCGCTTCGATCACATGGTCGAGCACTGTTTCGAGGCCAGCACCCGTTGCGCCAGAAAGATGGAGCACGGGGCTGCCGCTTGCTTCTGCCAGCTCTGCGCCGAGCGCATCCATAAGCTCTTCATCCAGGAGATCAGATTTGTTGAGTGCCAATATTTCGGGCTTGTCTGAAAGTCCTGCGCCATATTCTTGCAACTCAGCCCGGACCGTGCGCCAAGCCGCTACCGGATCATCGCCCGTCGCATCGATAAGGTGCAGCAGTACGCGGCAGCGTTCAACATGGCCAAGGAACCGATCGCCGATTCCAGCACCCTCGGCGGCGCCCGCGATCAGGCCAGGAATATCGGCAATCACGAAATCGCGACCTTTGTGCAGGACAACCCCAAGCTTGGGATGGATGGTTGTGAACGGATAAGCGCCAACCTTGGCCTTGGCGTTCGAGACAGCGTTGAGGAAGGTTGATTTGCCCGCATTGGGCATGCCCAGCAGTCCAGCATCGGCAATCAGCTTCAATCGGAGCCAGACCCATAACTCCTCGCCTGGCTCACCGGGCTGGTGCTGGCGCGGTGTGCGGTTGGTCGAGCTCTTATAGGAAAGATTGCCGCGCCCGCCGATGCCGCCTTCCAGCATCGTCTTGCGCTGTCCGACCTTGGTGAAGTCGGCGAGCACCACTTCCTTATCTTCCGAGAGGATCTGGGTACCGACAGGTACCTTCACAACGAGCTCCCTGCCACCGGCCCCGGTTTGCTGCTTGCCGGCACCCCCTTTGCCGCGCGGTGCCTTAAAATGCTGGGAATAGCGAAAGTCGATGAGCGTATTCAGGCCTTCCACCGCTTCGAACACGATATCGCCGCCCTTGCCGCCGTCTCCGCCGTCGGGTCCGCCATATTGGATATATTTTTCGCGCCTGAAGCTGACGGCACCCGGGCCGCCCGCGCCGGAGCGAATATAGATTTTGGCCTGATCGAGAAAATGCATGGGGGCTACTTAGGCGAGGGGGGCATGATTCGCCAGAAAGGGCGACACAAAGAAAAAGGGCGACCCAAGGGCCGCCCTCATTCTTTCCTCGGAAAAACTCCTTAGAACCGGGTGCGGACCGTCAGGCCGTACATCCGAGGTTCTTGTGGGAAGGTCGAACGGGACCCGCTCCGCAGAACCGTGTTGAATGTAACACCACGCGTGATCTGGTTGGTGATGTTCGTGGCCCAGACTTCCACTCCCCAGCTATCATCCTGTGCTCCGATACCGGCGCGCAGATTGATTTTGGTATTGCTGTCCTGGAAATCGAACGGCAGCGGTGCAGTGTCCGCAAGGCTAGCCGGGTTCGACGGCTGGGTTGACGTCCGACGATCGCTTTCCGTCCGGATCTGACCGTTGAGGAAGAAATCGAGATTGTCGCCGATTTCATTCTCATAGGTGATCCCGGCTATTGCCACGAGGTCCGGCGCATTGGTCAGCGGATTACCGCAGAGGTTCTGCACCCGGATCGGGTTTGCGACGGTGGCGCAGTCATCAGGATAGTTGGCGCCGACATAGGTCAGACCACCGTTGAACGTCCAATTGTCATTCGGCCGGGCAAGAATTTCGATTTCCAGACCGGTCGATATGGCTTGCGGTACGTTGAAGGTCTGGAACTGCGTGCCAGTGAATTCCAGCACCTGGAAGTTCGAGAACTCCTGATGGAAAAGGGCAACATCCACGGACAGTGCATCGTCCAGGAAGCGAGCCTTCAAGCCGACTTCATAGGCATCGACTTCTTCCGAAGCAAAGCGCGGATCGGCGCCCGAAGCTGCAGCGGTCGAGTCCAAATTGATACCGCCCGACTTATAACCATGCGTGAAGCTGGCATAGACGTTGATCGGAATGGACGGGAACTCATAGCCAAGCTTGACCGTATAGATCAGCTCGTCATCGCTGAAGTTGGTCTGGAAGGTTGCCGGTGTCGGCAAGCCGCCGGCGACGCCTGAACCCGGAAGGTCAGCCTGTGCCGTGAACGGGAAGCAGGCCGTGCCGACTAGTGTCGGCACAAGTCCGGCAAGCGGACCCATACTAAGGCCCGGCGCATTGGCCAGGATACCTGTACAGGTCTGGTTGTTCGCAGCGAGCTGTGCAAAGCCGCCATCCTTGCTTTCGTCCGAATAGCGGAGGCCAAGGGTCAGATTCAAACCGTCGACAATCTCGAAGGTGTTATGCGTAAAGATCGACCAGCTTTCACTGTTCTGGGTGTAGAGGTTGTCAGCAAAGGCGCCATTCGGATCGAAGCCGCCGGACAGTGTTTGCAATGGTGAATTGCCGAACATTCCGCCGGTCGGGCCAAAGATCAGCGCACCGATCAAGGCGTCGTAATCTGAACCAAGCTCAAGGCGACCACGTGCAGTAATACTCTCGTCGGCATAATAGCCGCCGACCAGCCAGGACAGGCGGCCGTCGAGGGCTTCGCCCTGCAACCGCAGTTCGTGCGTCCAAGTATCAATTGCAGCCGTACTCACCGTCGTGTTTACAACATTGATGCCGGTGAAATCGGAGTCATTGACCTGATCTGACCGGAATTCGCGATATGAACCGATATAAACCAGTTCGGCATTGTCGCCGAGTGGTACGTTCAGCTCACCGGTTATGCCCCACTGATCAATGTCAGCCAGCGGTGCGAAATTGCCAGAACCAATCAAATCGTCGACTGCTTGCTGGCCTGTATTCGGCTGGTTGATACCACCACGAGCACCCAAGCCTACCAATGCAAAGAGACCGGCTTCTTCAACCGGTGAACGCCGGACTTCGATCGACTGACAGCAAGTAGCTGTGCTGCGCGAATAGTCACCAATCAGGCGAAGCGTTACCCCGCCCGCGCTTTCGTAGCCGAGTTGACCGCGAACCAGGTAGCGATCGATTTCGTTCGAATCATCTACTGCATTGGGAAGGCGAAGATAGCCGTCCCGTTCGCTATAGGCACCGGTGATGCGCACAGCGAGCGTATCCTGGATCAGCGGAACATTGACCGCGCCCTGGAGATTGATGAAATCATAATTGCCGTAGCTGGCATTAGCGAAGCCGCCGAACTCAGTAACGTCCGGAGCAACGGTTGTGATGTTCAGTGCACCAGCCGATGTGTTGCGACCGAACAGCGTACCCTGCGGACCGCGGAGAATTTCGACGCGCTCAATGTCGACAAATTCAGACAGCGCGATACCTGGGCGCGATTGATAGGCACCGTCGATGAAGATGCCGACCGCGCTTTCAAATCCGATATTGTTCGACGTCGTACCAACGCCGCGAATACGCAGCACGACCGTGCCGCCAGCATTCTGTGCGTTCGATGTCGAGAAGCTCGGCGATACCGATGTGATCGACTGGACATTGGCGACGCCCTGGCGTTCGAGCTGTTCCGGGTTAACGGCGGTCACCGCGATCGGAACATCCTGAATGTCTTCGGCACGGCGGGTTGCCGTCACGATGATTACGTTACCGGCATCAGACGGGTTAACGCCTTCAGCCTGAGCGTGGGAAATGGTGGGGATTGAGAGTGCCACCGCACCGGCGGTGCACAGCAATGTGCGTTTCAACATGGGTTTTGCTCCTACGATAGCCGGGATGTTGTGTTTTTATTGATCCGGTTTGGGTGGATAAAGAATCAATGGGCGCGTTTTCGCAAGTCGGATCAGCCATTTTTCGGCGACTTCCGCGCATTCAACACGAAGGTGTGACAATTATGCCAGCAGTTGTGGTGTCACGGCACCACAGATGAATCATAATTGCGCGATATTGAAGTAAAATGCCTTTTATTCGGCAGCTTCGGCTTGATTTCTAAGTTCGAACGATTGCGCAAAACGTCGCGCCGCGATCTCGCGACCGGTCTCCCGTTCAAGGCCTAGCGACGCAGCCAGTTGGCGACCCATCAGTGCATCACCCAGTGCCAGGAAGACGAGTTCGAGCGTGTTCTCGTGCAGCGTACGATCGTCATGTCCACCTTCGGCGAGATCATCGACCAGTTCATGGATCTTCTCGACAATCGGGTCGAGCGCATCTTCATTGCCCGAAATCAGCATCCACGAGGCGAGTGCACCAGCACCTTCCTTGTCGAAGGCGTCAAAGGTCAGGTCGACAACATCGCGCGGATTGCCCTCGCCAGCGCGGCTCTTGAGCACTGCTTCGCCAATCGTGTCGCAAATCGTTTCAGCGAGATAGGCGGCCAGCGCGCGCTGCAATCCGGAGGCGGAACCGAAATGGTGCAACAGATTGGCATGCGTGCGGCCAACCCGCGTCGCGACCGCTTTCAGGGTCACGGATTGGGGGCCGAACTCGATCAGAAGCTCCCGGGCCGCCTGCAAAGCTGCGGTTCTGCTCTCTTCTGGCGTTAGGCGTTTTCGCGCTATTGACATTAATGTAAGTAGCCTTCAGATACTGAATAAATTGCAATGGAGTCGCACCATGGCCAAAGACAAGACACCTGTCGACCTTGAGATAACCCCCCGTGATCGCCGTTTCGGGCGGGAAGCCAGCCAGGATCGATGGTGGTACAATAATGATCCGGTGGGGACGGCCTTTTTCAATGCCTTATCGGTCACCTTTCCGCGTGGCGAAGCCTATTTCGTAGAGGCAGTGAAGGCGCATCGTGAGGGCGTGCCGCCGAAATTGGAGCGCGAAATCCGCGCTTTTGTGCAGCAAGAAGTAATGCACAGCCGCGAACATGTCGCATTCAACCGTAAGGTCTCCGAGACCGGTTACGACATCAGTCCGCTGGAGAAGGTGGTCGAGGAATCACTCGAAGCAACGAAGGATCGCCCGGCAATTGTCGATCTCGCCGTTACGATGGCGCTTGAGCATTACACGGCTCTATTGGCGCAGCAGATATTGAAGAATGAAAAGGGCTTTGCCAGCGCCGATCCCGAATGGGCCAATTTGTGGCGTTGGCATGCAATCGAAGAGATCGAGCATAAGGGCGTCGCCTATGACACCTGGATGCATGCGACCAAGGATTGGTCACGCTGGCAACGCTGGAAAGTTAAATCACGGGTCATGCTGCTCGTGACAATGATGTTCTGGCCGAAGCGCGTGCGTGGCATGAAAGCTTTGTTGGCCCAGGATGGCATTACCGGCGCGCGCGCCATGGGCCGGATTTTATGGTTCATGTTCGGCACGCCGGGCATGCTGCGTAAGGCATTGCCGCAATGGATCGCCTATTTCCTCCCCGGTTTTCATCCGTGGAATCATGACGATCGCGAACTGATCCGTCTGGCGGACAGCGATTATAGCGATGCTGTTCTGCAACCAGAAAAAGAAGCGCTTGCTGCTTAACCGGCTGGGGGCCATGCCCATTACGGACATGGCCCTTATCGGTGGTTCTCTCTAGGCCGCGAGGGCCGGGGTCGCGCTGCCGAGCATATCTTCCTCGTCAAGTTCGAACATGACACAGTCGACCTCGCGGTTTCGGGCGATCGAATGCTGCGGTACGAGTGCGCCCGTCCGCCGGAATCCCAGCTTCTCCAGCACCCGGCCAGAGGCGGGATTATCGACGAAGTGCCCGGCGACTATCCGGCGATAGCCGAGCGACGCCCGAGCGGCCTCGATCGCTGCCATGCCGGCTTCGGTGGCAAATCCGCGGCCCCAGCTATCCGGTGTTAGCCAGTAACCGATTTCAGGCGCATCGCCGCCGTCCTTGAATCCGATACCGCCAATCATCCGCACGGGATCGACCGTCCGGTCGATGATCTGGAAATGCGGGAATTGAAGATCTGGTTCGCGCGCGAGAAACTCTTCTGCGTCTTCAAGGCAATAGGGCCAGGGCATCTGCGTCGTGTTCCGGGCAATGCGCACATCGGCGATTACCTCGGTCAGGGCAGGGGCCTCTTCAATCCAGCCGGGCCTGAGCAACAGTCTCTTCGTAACTGCGAACATGTCTCTCTCCATGCCGCCCCCGAAACGCGCCTTAGCCGCGTTCGATGACGATTATATGAGGGAGACATAAAAAAGGGGAGATCGGGTCAGCCCGTCTCCCTCAATCGGCCCCATTTCCGGAACCATCGGGCTGCCCTCCCAGAGGACAGCCCTTTATCGACTGTCCTTATTCGGCCGCTTCCGCCATCTCCACACCCACATAGGTGCGGTTGTTGCGACCTTTTTTAAATCGGACCACACCGTCCACGAGTGCGAAAATCGTGTGGTCGCGACCAAGGCCGACATTGTTTGCCGGAATCCATTTGGTGCCGCGCTGACGCACGATAATGTTGCCGGCCACGACATTCTCGCCACCGAACTTTTTGACGCCCAGGAATTTCGGGTTTGAATCGCGACCGTTGCGCGACGAACCGCCTGCTTTCTTATGTGCCATGGTTACGCGTCCTTATCGTCTGTCTTCGGCGCTGCCTTCTTGGCGGGCGCTTTCTTGGCCGGAGCCTTTTTAGCTGCGGTCGTGCTCTTGGCAGCCGTCTTTTTGGCCGGGGCCTTCTTAGTCGCTGCCTTTTTGGCAGGCGCCTTTTTTGCCGGAGCCTTTTTGGCCGTTTCACCGTCAGCAGCCTTTGCCGTTGCAGCTTTCTTCGGAGCCGCTTTCTTCTTGCCGCCGATACCCGTGATCTTGATCTGGGTCAGCATCTGGCGATGGCCGTTCTTGCGACGGTAATTATGGCGACGCTTCTTCTTGAAGACGATGACCTTCTCACCGCGGCCCTGCTCAACAATCTCACCTGAAACGGAGAGATTCTTGACGTCTTCAAGCTTGGCACCTTCGCCAGCCATCAGGACATCGTCAAACGAGACCGAATCACCGGCTTCGCCAGCAATTTTTTCAATGGTGATTACATCACCTTCAGCGACGCGATATTGCTTGCCGCCCGTGCGCACGACTGCGAACATGGTACCAACTTTCATCAATTCTGCGATCCGCGCAGGTTCAAGGCCAGGGCCAAGGCCCCGCGCGGGAAAGCGCGCCAAATATGGGATGTCGGCCTTTATGTCAACCGATAGCGCCGTCTAAATTCAGGCTGCGTCAGCACTTTCTTCGTTCTGGTCCCGATCCAAGAATTCATGGACCGTATCAATAAATTCCTGCGCATGGCTCAGCATGAACAAATGACCCCCATCTTCGATAATCACAAGCTCGCTGCCCGGGATTAACAAGTTGAGGATTCGGCCGTTAATCGGCTGCACAATAGGGTCACGGTCGCCCGTCATGACCAGTGTCGGTTTGCGCAGGAAAGGCAGCGCCGGTGCACTTGTCCATCCAGCCATCGCCAGGAGCTGGTAGAAATATCCGATCTTCGAGGGCGGTTTAATGCGGTGGATATGGCCGTCAGACCCTTCCGTCGATCCGCCATAAAGCGTTTCGAAATGCGTCTCCATGAACTTGGGATCGATATAGCGGCGCGGATCGACCATTTTGGAGAGCGCTTCAAACTTACCGGGCACCATCAGCATCCCGGCTGTCGTAGCCACCAGGACGAGCCGATTGACCTTGCTGCTGTGCTGGAGCGTGAAATGCTGGGCCATCCCGCCGCCCCAGCTCACGCCCATTACGTCTACTAGCGGCATATTATAGCGTTCGAGCAGCTGGTTTGTGACGTGAGACATTGTGAAAGGATTGTAGGGAATCGTCGGTTCCGGCGATTCTCCGACGCCTGGCATATCAAATGTGATGAAATCGCGATCGTTCAGCATTGTCGGCAGCGGAGCCGCGACCTCGGTATTCGCGCCGATACCGTTGAAGAACAGCAGTGGCGGCTTGCCGTTTGGCGGGCCCTTGTAGCGCCAATACGCGACCTGGAGCTCGCGGCCGCCAACGGATTCAAGCGTGTACACCGGGGGTTCCATATGGCTGGATTTGGACATGAAGATCTTTCTAGTAGCTGAAACTAAACGCGGGACGAGTGTGTCCGGTGCCTATTCCAGAACATAGGTTCCAGGTGCCGGGTCACTGGCCTTGTTGGCCTTGCTCCCCAGCGATTTTGGCGCCGGTTTCTCATCGCCAGAACGGCTTTGCAGCCATTCCATCCAATAGGGCCACCAGCTGTCCTTGATCTCCTCGGTACCGTCCATCCATTTATCCACAGACGCTGACGGTTTGGTCTTTTTCTTGGACTTGAAATATTTGGCCTTCGGATTGCCGGGCGGGTTAAGGATCGCCTGCATATGGCCCGACTGGGACAGGACAAATTCGACATCTTTCGAGCCGAAGAGCTGGGTCGAACGATAACAAGCGCGCCATGGCGTGATGTGATCGGTCACGCCGCCGAGAATGAACATGTCGCTCTTCACTTTCTTAAGATCGAGAGTGTGATCGGCAACCTCATAGGTGCCAGGCTCTGCATAAGCATTGGCTTCAAACAGATCGAGGAAATCGCCCATCAGAGTGGCCGACAAATTGGTCGCGTCGGCATTCCAGAAGAGAACGTCGAATGCCGGCGGGTCTTCGCCCATCAGATAGTTATTGATCACATAGTTCCAGATGAGATCATTCGGCCTCAGCCATGCGAACCCACGGGCGAGCGAACTGGCTTCGATCACGCCCTGGCGCTTGGCCCGTTGCTTGGCGAGTGCAACGCCATTTTCGGATATCAGCGAGCTTGCTTCGGTGTCACCTGGCTTCGGCTCGAGCACACAGACCATCATCGTGGCTGCACCGATCCGATCATCCTTTTGCGATGCCAGTTTGGACAGCAGTACCGACATCGTTTGGCCGCCTGAACAGCCACCCGATACGTTGACTTTTTCCGATCCAGTGATTTCCTGAACGGCATCGAGCGCACGAACGCAGGCATCGACATATTCGCTCATGCCCCAGACGCCCATTTCGTCCGTCGGGTTGCGCCAGCTGATGACAAAAGTCTGGATGCCGTGATCGACCTGATACTTCACCACGCTTTTTTCGGGTGACAGGTCATTGATGTACATTTTGTTGATCTGCGGCGGAATTGTCAGCTGTGGGATTTCATACACATCATCGGTTGATGGTTTGTACTGAACCAACTCGAACATGTCCTCGCGATAGACGACCGCGCCCGGTGTGCTCGCGACATTCTCGCCCAGGGTGAACGGTTTTTTGTCGACCTGGCTGACCATGAAATCATTATTGACCATGTCGTCATAGGCATTTTTCAAGCCCTTCACGAGCGAGAGGCCACCGCTGTCGATTGCCCGCTTCTGCGCCATCGGGTTCAGCGCGAAACTGTTGGTCGGTGCCAGCGCATCGATCACGATTTGCGAGATGAAGCTCGCCCGATCCTTTTCCAGCGCATCAAGCTCAAGATCTTCGATCCAGTGCTTCGTGCCTTTCTCGACCGCGAGAAAATACTGCATTCCGGCTTTATAGAAAGGATTGAAGCTGAAGGCGGGATCCATGAAGCGTTTGTCACGCGGATTGGGGGCCAGCTCCGATTTACCGGTCATGATCTGAACGACATCTTCAGAGAAGCTTTGTGCATGTTTGAACGTGCGTTGCGGATCGGTGGCGGTTTCCCGCAGCAACATCGCAATCGCGCCGACAAAATCCTCGCGCGCCAGGCCGACTAACGGTCCTAGCGCCATGGTGACTTCAGGTTCGCCTTCGAGCGGACGGCTGTCTTGAGCCATGATTTCCCTCCATTTGCCGTGTTCGGCCGTTTCTTTTCAGCGTGCCGCTGCTCGCCCTGCAATGTCAATCATTTTGCCTGTGCCGTTTCGGGATGCGAAGCGCTCTGCGCCGCCGAAAACTCTCATTCCACTCTCTGGGGATCATGATCTTCCCCTTTTGTTCCAGTTCGGGCAAGAGCATTGCATGGCCCTGAAGATTTCTAACCGTGACGCGCGCTGGCTGTGGCTCGATGCGCAGGGACTTGCGGGGACACCGGTTGGCCAGTTGGATGTGATGGCGATCATTCGACAGCTGGGCTTCGTGCAGCTCGATACAATCCAGGCGGTTGCCCGTGCGCATCATCATATCCTGTGGTCGCGCAACCAGAATTACCGTGAACCGATGCTGGATCGCTTGCTCGCAAAAAACCGTCAGATTTTTGAGCATTTCACCCATGATGCATCCGTCTTGCCGGTCGAGACATTTCCCTATTGGCAGCGCCAGTTCCAACGCCTTGGCCAACAGACGGCGCGCTGGGAACAGACCCGCGCCATGCCCGACGCGACAGGGCGGGCCGCTATCCGGGCACGCATCGAAGAGGAGGGGCCTCTCTCAACCCATGCCTTTGACAGCAAGGCGCCGAAAAAGGCGATGTGGGTGCGCCCCCCGCACAAGATGGCGCTCGATCATATGTGGTATGCGGGAGAGCTCACCACGTCTCATCGCACGAATTTCACCAAATTCTATGACATCACGGAACGCGTAATCCCGGATCTACATCGCGAACCGGACATCGCGGATGCCGAGCAGGTGGATTGGCTCTGCCGCGCCGCGCTCGACCGTCTGGCCTTTGGCAGCGAGGGAGACATTATGCGCTTCTGGGCAGCGACCGCGCTGGGTGAGGTCAAGGCTTGGCGTGCCGACGCTGCGAGCGATCTGATCGACGTCGAGATTGCTGATGCCACCGGCAATCTGATCAAGGCGCTCGCTCCAGCTAATATAGAGGGGCGGCTCGAAACCCTGGCCAGACCAACATCGCGTTTGCGTATCCTCAATCCCTTCGATCCGGCAGTCCGCGATCGCAAGCGTCTCGCCCGGCTCTTTGGTTTCGATTTTCGGATCGAGATTTTCGTACCCGCTGCCGAACGGAAATGGGGCTATTATGTCATGCCGATACTCGAAGGAGATCGATTTGTCGGCCGCGTCGAAGCAAAAGCAGACAGGAAGCGGGGCGTGCTGACCGTACATAATGTCTGGCCGGAACCCGGCGTCAAATGGGGACCAGCACGATGGGGCAAACTCCATGCCGAACTTGACCGACTTGGCCGCTTCGTCGGATGTAAGACGGTGATTTGGGAGAAGGGAAGCCGTAGTGACTGATCTCGAGATCCGCTTGCCCGAAGGCATGCGACGCGCTGAACCAAGCGATTGGCAAACCATGGGGGCGATCACGGGGAATGCGTTTCAGGATGATCCGGTCTCCAGTTGGATTTTCGGTAACAAGCAGGCGATGGCGCCGGTCTTTGGACGGCAAGCGCGCTATCTCTATTTACCGCGCGGGGTTTGCCATCTGATGGAGGATGTCGGCGCGACCATGTGGCTGCTACCGGGAGCGCCAAAGCAACCGTCGGTGTGGGGCAGCCTCGATATCGCATTGACCATGATCCGCCATGCAGGAATTGCAGGGGCTCGTCGTGGACTCAGTGCCGAAGCAGAGATGGCCCGGAAAAAGCCCAGTAAGCCGCATGCCTATCTGTACACGATCGGCGTGCATTCTTCGGGGCAGGGAAAAGGCGTGGGACGCCGGCTGTTGGCGCCGATGTTGGAAGCTCTCGATAGAGTCGGTCTGCCCGCCTATCTGGAAAATTCCAACCCGCGCAACCACAGCTTCTATGCGGGGCATGGCTTTGCCCATCTGGAGCATTTCAATCCCGCCCCGGGTGCGCCGCCGCTAGAAGCGATGTGGCGCGAACCTAGCTAGGGCCGCCCCCATTGAGCAGCCATTGCGCTGCATCCGCCGGAAGCAGGGCAGCGAGCCGTTCGTCGAAGGCCTCCAACTCAGCTTCGCTCAGCCGATCCTCCCACTGATTGGACGCACCCTTTGCGAAGAAATCGCTTTCGGTCTTCCAGATGCCGGTTCCAGCGCCCGGGGCGAATTGGTCTGCGTTGCGCTTCATGCTGTCGAATGTTGCCGCCTCGGCATATTCGGCCAGCTTGGCGTCATCGACCGGGATCCCAACTTCGTCTGCCATCTTCGCGATCTCGCCTTGCAGGTTCCGTTTCAAGTCGGAGAAGTGATGGAGATGAACATTGGGTGCGGCGCGATGCTCCCAATAGGTTGCGAGAAAATGCGTGATCGTGTGAAGCGAAACCAGGTCCCATTCGCCTTCGGGTGCTTGGCGATCGAGCCAGATTGAAAAGGCATCTTCGCCGCTTGGGAAAACCGCAAAGGCAAGCTCTTCCTCTGACATATTGTCCCGATGGCTGAGACCGGAGAAAAAGACATCGCGTGGATCACGAAGGACCACGAGATACTGTGGGTCTGCATAGTGCGGGATGCCGTCATACGGAGAATGGGTCTTGATGAAGCGCCGATGCTCTTGCGCCTTCAGCATCTTTGCGTCCTGCTCGACCGGCGAGAAGGCCATCGCATCAAACCAGGGGGAAATGACACCTGGCTTCTGGCCATGATCGGCGGTTTCGAAGACCAGCATGGCGCAAATGGCTTGTGTCCAGGTGGTCCCGCATTTGGGCGGCGTGCAGACGAATATGTCATCATTTCGCGGTTCGAAATGGTCCCAACGCCGTGTATCCGTGATCGGTCCAAGATAGTCGCGCCGTGTGTTCAGCTGGTTCATTGATTGCCCCCTAAATGAAATCCATAACGCAAAGATATCGTGAAACAACTTTGTCGGCAGGTTTCTCCCGCCATATTGAAGCTGTGTCGTTTCGGGAAAGAAATGATCCTGGATCTGCGAGGCGGTATCAAATTTTACGAATTTACCGTAGCATCGCAACCAGCATGCAGGAGAATCTGGAACAACCGGCCCTGCCAGGGAGAAAATGATGTTACAATTGAGCCCAATGGACGCGGCGTTCGTTTACATGGAAACACCGTCGACGCCGATGCACATCGGATCGCTGGCGATCTATGATCCGTCGACATCGCCCAATGGCAAATTGCGCTTCAAAGAAGTTCTGGGATTTATCGAAAGCCGCTTGGACGGAGCCTGGGCATTTCGCCGGCGCCTCGTTCGCGTGCCGTTCGATCTCGACCATCCCTATTGGATTGAAGATCCCGAGTTCGATCTCGAATATCATGTGCGCCATATTGCACTCCCGGCGCCTGGCGATTGGCGCCAGCTGTGTATTCTTGCAGCCCGTCTCCATTCGCGGCCGCTCGACCTGAACAAACCCCTGTGGGAGTTCACCGTTATCGAAGGGCTCGACAATATCGAAGGACTGCCCAAGGGCTGTATCGCGATCCTGTCCAAGGTTCACCATGCCGCGATTGATGGCATGTCAGGCGTTGAGATTACCACGGCCGTTCACGACCTCACGCCTGATCTGCCCGAACGTGAATTCGACATGGACTGGAAGCCGGACAGCAAACCGGCCGACGCGGAACTATTGATACGCGCTCAGGTGAATGCCGTGCGGCAGCCGTTCAAGGCGGCTGAGATTATGGCCCGGAGCATCCCGGGCCTGGCCAAGGCGGGAGCTGGTTTGCTGACCCAGGACTTGAAACTTCCGGTCAGCGGAACCGCGCCGAACACCTTGTTCAATCAGACGGTCTCATCTCAACGCGTGTTCGATGGCGTACGGTTTGAGCTGGCCGAGATAAAGGCGATCAAGGCCGAGATTGAAGGGGCGACGGTGAATGACACCATCCTCTCTGTTATCGGCGGTGGGTTGCGCAGATATCTCATCTCGAAAAACGATCTTCCGGTGGACGATATGACGGCGATGGCACCGATATCAGTGCGAAAGGAAGATCAGAAGGCGGATCTTGGCAATCAGGTGTCGGCGATGATTGTCGGCCTTGGCACCCATATCGAGGATCCAATCAAGCGGCTCGAATATGTGCAAGATCGGGCGCAGAAATCGAAAAACCTTACCAGTGCTATCGGTGCGCGTAATCTGTCTCGCATGAGCGGGATGACTCCCGGCGCGCTGATGGGTCTTGGCGCACGGCTATACGCCCGTGCAGGCCTCGCAAACGCCCACGCACCGGCTTATAATTGTGTTGTCACCAATGTGCCCGGTCCGCCGATGGATATCTATTTTGCCGGAGCGCGCTTGATCGAACAATTCGGTGTGGGCCCGATTTTCGACGGCATGGGGCTGATCAATATCGTATACAGTTCGGGTGGCGTGCTGACGGTTTCCTTCACCGCCGATCGCAGCGCAGTCAGCGATCCGGAAAATTATGCTGCAGCTCTGCGCGAAAGCTTTGAGGAGCTCAAAACGGCGTTGACGAAAAACAAGCGCAAGCCGGCCAAGAAGAAGTCCGCAAAGAAGAAAGCGAAAGCCAGCTAGGAGTTAGCCGGGAAGACCATCTGCTCCAGGCCTTCACGCTCGAAGGGCGCCCATTCGCCTTCCGGCTGCGCCAGCCGGTTGGCGATCAGATATAGCACCGGACCGTTGACGCCGAGCCCGCAATGGCTGCCATAGACACGCAGATTTTCCGAATGCTCGCTCTCGGTCACGCAGCAATTCTGCCATGGCACCACACCATCGGCCTTTGAATAGACCGCGGTGGTCGGCACCTTGGGTGGACCAGACAATTCGGCCATTTGTTCACGCACCTTGTCGCTGCTTACGCGTTCGCCGGTGGCGGCTTCGTAAACCCGCCATACAGATGTGGATTGCGCGCGGCCACGCAGTGGTGATCCGAGCGTGATTACCTGTCGTACTTTGTCTGGCACGCGCTGACCGAGCTGAGCCGACATGGATCCGCCAAGGCTCCAACCTACAAGGCTTACCTTCTGACCGGTTTCTTCGTGGATCTCGTGCAGCTTGTCGATCAGATGCTCGCCATTGGAGCCAATTGCGCGCGGACCGAGATTGCGGCCCAGGTCCCAGCAATATGTGTCATAGCCAAGCCGATCGAGATAGCGCCGGATGACCTTGGTCGAGCGGCCGCTTGCCATAAAGCCCGGCAACACCATTACGGGGTGTCCATCGCCGCGCGGCGCTGAATAGAGAAGCGGAGAAGACAGCGGCAAGGTTGCCATCTCAAATGTCGCCCTGTGAAGCTCTGAAAATGCCAATAGCCGTGACGGACGTGGGACCATATGCGGCGGTGACGCCGGTGCTGCTGTAGCCAAAACTAGAAACTCCTCCCGCTTATGTGGAATTTTTTAGTGTCCCGTCCGCTCCACATATCGGCAGGATTTAGTGTCGATGTTCCGGCCGTAAGGTGTAGCGGCCTTTTTCGATGCCGTCGAATATGCCGGAAATGGCTGGATGATCAACGGGTTCGTCGCTTTCGTCGTGCAGCAAATTCTGCTGACTGACATAGGCGACATAGCTGCTGTCCGTGTTTTCAGCGAGCAGGTGATAAAAGGGTTGGTCTTTGTGCGGCCGGATATCCTCGGGAATGGCCTCATACCAGTCGTCGCTATTGGCAAAAACCGGGTCGATATCGAAAATCACGCCGCGAAAATCAAACATCCGATGTTTTACGATATCTCCTATCGTAAAGCTCGCATGTGCCACAGAAGGCGCGTTTTTTGCCAGCATGCTGCGTTCGCGCGCGGAGGGAATATCCGGTTCCATTGTTGAATAATGTAGGATCGCGGGTCATTGGTGGCAAGGACCGACTTGGCAAGCGCTGTGGGGTAAGCTAATGCGCGCCGCTTGGACGGCCAGCACGGCGAAATCCGCCGATGTGCCCTACTCATGCGGAGAGGTGCCGGAGTGGTCGAACGGGGCGGTCTCGAAAACCGTTGTGCCTTTAGGGGTACCGTGGGTTCGAATCCCACCCTCTCCGCCACGGGCTCTTTCGCCAACATTCGCCGGCAACCGCAAAATCCTTTAAAAACTAGCATTTTGCTGCGCAACCCTTTCGCAGTCTTTCGTTGGCCTTCGCTACCAACCGCGTAATAGTGGGGTAACAAAGGAGGGAACAGTTGCCTCTTACAGCTATCTCAGCGAAGAATGCGCCACCGGGTCGGCATAGTGACGGTAAGGGGCTGTATCTGCTGGTGAAGCCGTCTGGGGCGCGTTCCTGGGTATTGCGAGTGCAGGTGGATGGACGCCGCCGTGACTACGGATTGGGCTCATTTGATATTCTGACATTGGCCGAGGCGCGTGAAAAAACCTCTGAAGGCCGGAAAATGGCGAAATCCGGATTGGACCCATCAATCGAGTGGCGGCGAGCCAGGACCGTGGTTCCCACCTTCGAGGTGGCTGCGCGCCAGTGCTATGAAGAGCTGCGGCGTGGCTGGAAGAATGGCAAGCACCAAGCCCAGTGGATTTCCACGCTCGAATCATACGCATTCCCCACCTTGGGCAACACGCGTGTGGATCATATTGAAGGATCGCACGTTCGCGACACGCTTTCGCCGATCTGGCATTAGATATCTGGCCGAG
This sequence comes from Parasphingopyxis sp., assembly GCA_965212265.1. Taxonomy (GTDB): domain Bacteria; phylum Pseudomonadota; class Alphaproteobacteria; order Sphingomonadales; family Sphingomonadaceae; genus Parasphingopyxis. Next base: position 28,510 of record CBDBUZ010000003.1, read on the forward strand.
GCCATCACATCGTCAGGAAACACGGCCAGTCACGAGATGAGATGGTCGCCGAATATGAGGCAGGAGGAGAAGCAATGGGTCCGAACGACTTCGTACTCACTTGGCAGCCACCACAGGAAACAGGCGGATCCAATGCCTAAGGCAATCAATCTTCGCGTTCTTCGATTCTCTAACCATGTCTCACGCTCCAGTCCGGTTTAATCTTGAATACGCAGAGGTTTTGGGTCAGAAAAAGGAATGGAGCCCATCGTTTCCTTCGATCGCGCCAGTGATAGGCTGATTTTCATCCATATCCCGAAATGCGGCGGATCAAGCGTCCACAGCTATTTCAAGCATATTTTCGGAGTGGACCGGTACATGCATATCGCCCCGGGCTCCGCTGGCCGGAACACGACTGTGCCATACGCTATCCTCGGCTCGGGCGGACATCAGTTAATCGGACGATCGCCCGCCGAGAACACGTCTCGCAAGCTCGTTTACCTGTCTTTCGTGCGGCATCCGTTCGACCGCTTTGTTTCGCTCTGGAAACACGTCCGCTCGGGAAAGCCGACGCACATCGGGGACTTTCCCGGTGCTCGGCGCATGTCTCCCGGAGACTTGGCCCGACTGCTTGTTGAACGCGATCCGCTGAGTATCGCGAACTGCCAGTGCCGGTTTCTGTCCACCGCTTGGGTGGAAGACTTCGATGAAGCTTCCAGAACAATCGCGGAGAAGCAGATCACCGTCTTACCCGTCACGACTATCAATGACTTCGCTCAATGGTTTTCTCACCACTACAGAAAAGTCCCCGTTTTACTGCGCCGCGTCAACACGAGCGAGGCGTTGGGGATGTCCGCTTCCGAACGGAGTGATGCGGAACGGGTGGTAATGGACTGCAACCATGAGGATTTGCGGCTGTTCAAAGCTTACGCTTCGGTTGATCTATCGTCGTTCGGACTAGATACACCTGTCACAGCGACATCGTAACATCGGTGATATAGCCGTTTTCACCGCAGATCAGTAAGACAATATAGGTTCGCGATGGGCCGTTCGATTCTCGATGTCGAAACTGTAAGCGTCAACACTCAGGTTGAGTTGCGCGTCTGTTCTTGTCGTGTCCGTCACCGAGAGTTGCAGAAACTCGGGTCTCGACGTTTGGACCGCAGCTTCAATTTGCTACAGGATTATTCAACCTTATCACGCGATCAAAGGTGATTCGCCTATGAGTGATTTCGTCCAACGTGCGCGCGCCAACAAGGCGATCGCTTGAATTCTGCCCAGCCGCAAGCCGGATTTCAGAATGCCCGCGGAAATGATTTTCTAGATCTATCAGTGCCATTCTAGGACCTCACAATCTTCACACCCACTCATTTAGCAGTTGCTTGCAATCTGGCATAGAATTGACGCGAAGCTACGATCTTCAAATGGGGTATCGAATGTGGGAAAAAAATCGATTTCATTCAGAGAATGGTAGAAAAACATTACTTTTGGATACTAATGTTTCGGACACTCTCTCCGCCAGCCACCCAGAGCACTGGTCTCTTCTGACAGACTATTGAACAAGCCACCGAACCGGCTGCCGGCGGTTCCGAGCGCCCACTGGCGCATGGGCGTTCCTTTATGTATCGAAAAAGGAACACTGACAGGAGCCTAATCGATTGAACCTCGATCAAGACGCTGAGCTAGACGCGTTCCAAAATGAAGTTCGTTCCTATTTCGAGCGGGACTATCCTCAGGATATATTGGAGAAGGTGGCGACCGGCGCTAGCCTCACCACTGCCGAAGTCCGCCGCGCGGAAATGGCGCTCGGCGAAAAGGGATGGCTGGCGAGCGCATGGCCTGCCGAATATGGCGGACCTGGCTGGTCCATCGAAGAGCAATATGTCTTTGATGAAGAATTGGAGCGTGCCGGAGCCCCAACCGTAACGCCCATGGGCGTCGTCTATGTCGGCCCGCTCATCTACTCTTTCGGTACGGACGACCAAAAGGCGCAATGGTTGCCAGGCATCCGTGACGGGTCGGTAGGTTGGGCGCAGGGTTATAGCGAACCTGAGGCGGGTTCTGACCTCGCATCATTGCAGTTTTCGGCGGTTCGCGATGGCGATGACTATGTCCTCAACGGAACCAAAATCTGGACCTCCGCCGCTCAGCATGCGGATTGGATCTTCCTTCTCGTGCGCACGTCCGGGAAGAGAAAAAACAACAGGGGATCAGTTTCGTCTGCTGCCAGCTAGATCAGCCCGGCGTGACGATAAAACCGATCATCACCATCGATGGCAAATATGTGCTGAGCCAGTGCGAGTTTGTTGATGTTCGGGTGCCGGTTACCAATCGTATTGGGGATGAGGGCAAGGGCTGGACATACTCGCAATATCTGCTCGGCAATGAGCGAACTTCCTATGCGCGCATCGGCGGCAAGCGCAAACAGCTTGCGAGTATCCGGGCGATTGCGTCGAATATCCCGACCGGGGGCAATCAGCGCCTCATAGACGATCCTTTATTTGCCCAGCGGTTGAGCCAGGCGGAAATCCATGTCGACGCCCTGGAAATCACGACATTGCGCGTCCTCGCCTCGGTCCGTGACGGTGGGGCGCCGGGCAACGAGGCTTCGACGCTGAAAATCATGGCGACCGAAGCCGCCCAGGAAATCACAACATTGTTCCTGGAGGCCGCCGCCGATCATGGTATCCGCAAATTTGACGACAGTGTCAGTCCGGAATGGACGGGCGATGCGAGCTTCGCGGCACCGGCCGTAGCGACCTATTTCGGCGCCCGCGCACAGAGCATCTATGGCGGGACCAACGAAATCCAGCGCAACATCATCGCAAAACGGGTACTCGGGCTTTAGCCACCCCCAAGCGCTCGACTCTGATCGTGGAATAGGTGCCAGAAACGACCAAACTGGCAGCTGGACCGGGATCACCTTGCTCGTGTGATCGACATATGATCAAAATGGTGGTTGATGATGTAAAAAAAGCTATCTTGGGTGGGGGCCGTTGATGAAGAACACCATCGTTTTCTGTGTGAGTGTGCTGATTAGTTTATTGATCGTCGAGATCGGTCTGCGGGTGTTCGATCCACTCAATTTTCAGCCGCACGAAAGCCGAGACCTGGCAAATGTCTCGCTGGTCAACGGCGAGCATTATTTTTGCACAGGCGGGCCGGTCCAGCTCGAGCCGCATCCGGTCGTATTCTCCCGTTATTCACCGAACCAATCCTATTTCGAATTTCGTAATGAGATCGTGTCGTTCATGCAGATCAACGAATATGGATTTCGCGGTGAAATCGAACCGAGCGACGCTGAGAATCGGGTTATCGTGTTAGGAGACTCGTTTATTCGCGGAACGCTGGCCGACGAGACCGAGACCATTCCCGCCCTGTTGTCTCAATGGTCCCAAGACACCCATTTCGTGAATATGGGCACGGGTGGCCACGGGACGCTGCAACACGCCCTCACATATGACGAATTCAAAGACCGGATCCCTCACGAAGCGGTTTTACTGTTTGTTTTCAGTGGCAACGATCTAGTCGACAACATTAGCTTCAGGGCATGGCAACAAGATCCAGAAGCTGGAAATTTACATGAGCCCACGGCGACGGATCGTCTCAAGCAGATGGTAGCTCAGCTCTATGTCGGCAAACTCTTGCAGCTACTCTATGGTGTGCTTTTCGACCAGAACAGTTTCCCCTCCGTCCCGACTGATGATGAGCAAGAGCTGTTTTCCCAATCGCTCGCAGACCTGTCGCAAGCGGTTTCGGATCAGGGCGCGCGTTTATTTGTGTTCTCTTTGCCCGATGTCTCCGAATTCGTCGGAGCGGAAACCGCTACTTTCCGTGAAAATCCCGTTGAATATGGCGACGCGACGCGTGCTCTGATCAGACAAGCTGCGCAAGAAAACGGGTTCGCTTACCTCGAGCTGAAGGACGTTTTGACCGCAACGTCCCTAGAAATGGACGTTCCAGCTACCGCACTATTCGGCAGTCCGGATCACCATTTGCGCGAGATCGGTAATTTCGCGGTGGCAGAGGCTGTCGCGGGCCTGTTGGAAGACGAAGAGGTTACGCGTTTTGCGCAGGATAGCCGGTTCATCGATCGGACCCATTTCGATCCTTCTGATGTGACTTGCCCATGAGGCAGGCCTTCGACATTACGCTATCGTCGGAGAAACCGGTCTAGCCGGTCATTTCTTCCAATTTGGTCCGCAAAACGGCTTCGTGTACGGGTTGATCGAAGGCGCAACCGATCTTGAATCCATCGATCCTCACCACCTTTGCGGCCAGGGATTGCAGGCCCGGCACGCATAGCCAAACCCGTTCACCGATCGCCAATTCGACTGCGCTATCAATCAGGAACCCGGTTTGGGAAATGTCGACGACTTCGACCCGTCGGGCGGGATAGCTTTCGCGGCGAAACAGGAGAAGCATTTGCAACTTGCTTCGCGGCGTGCGCGCTGTCGGTTCCTCGCTCATTGGTACCCAGTTCCGCAGCAGTTGGGCGATGGGTCGAAAGCAGAGCGATCCATTTGCGACGCCAACAGAATCACGCACGCCATCTCCGCGTCGCAAAAAGGTCCGATCTGGCGGTGAGCAATTCTCATCGAGTAGACTTTTCCTCCTCGAATATTATACAGTGAGGTCGACGCTCCGTTGGGGGGGTAAACGCCGACCCCAGTACTCCCGTTTCCAGGACTACATCTGTAACTTGTGGTGAGGCCGACGCTCCCTTGGGGGGGGTTTAAACGCCGGCCTCTGCAACCCCGTCTCCAGGGCTACCTCTTGAATCCGTGGTGAGGTCGGCGCGCCCTTTTGGGGGGCGGACTGCACCGACCTCTGCGATCCCTCTCCCGGACCGCGTCAGACGAATGAACATCGCCACAATCGGGCCGCTCATGTCTGATTAAAATTTCTGTTCGCATTGGGAGCCCCCCAGGATTGAAACTATGTGTTTCCGGCGATCCGAAGAATCGGACTTTGTTGCAGCGCGGCGGCAAAGGCGTCGGATAAGATGTTGATCGTGACCAGCAACACTATCCGACTCCCTCCATTGCCCGGCTATCAAGCCAGAATATCTGGAGAGTTTGACCCTGTGCCTCTCTCCTAATCTGGACAAAGAATTAGCGGATCAAAAAACGGCTTGCATAACCAAAGTCTGATATTTACATTACATTTGTCGTACCGCGCCCTTGGGGGGGATTGGACGATTTTCCTGCATTTTGAGATTGGTACGTGGCGATTGCACGCGAACGGATGAAATAGTCCGTTTCGGTGCGAATGTCGCGAACCCGTTGCGGAATGCCGAATCGACCCACCAATTATAAACAGCCAGTCATTCTTGATCGCGATCAAAGAAGGACGTAGCCCTCTCCCTATGAGCGAGACACGCTTTGCAAAGGGATGGGCGCATGGAAACTCTTACAATGAAGGTCGGCGGCATGCTGATCGTCGCATTTTTGGCCTTCGTGGCTGCCGCCTCGGCCGTCGATTCAGGCTTTGCGATTCATATGTGGATCGTCGTCGCCGCTGCGCTCGTCGCTACATTCGTCATGGCGAACAAGGCGGATTTCGCAGCCCTCGCACGAGCCGGAGCGCCCAAGCCAGATCAGTCGCGCTATGATGATGATCCCGTTCGCTGGGGTGTAATCGCAACGATCTTCTGGGGCATGGCGGGCTTCTTGGCCGGCTTGTACATCGCGCTGCAGCTTGCCTTTCCGGTGCTCAACCTCAATCTCGAATATACGACATTCGGACGGCTGAGGCCGCTGCATACTTCCGCGGTGATCTTTGCCTTTGGTGGTAATGCGCTGATCGCGACAAGCTTCTACATCGTCCAACGTACCTGCCGCGCACGTCTGGCTTTCCCAGGTCTCGCTCGATTTGTTTTCTGGGGTTACCAACTTTTCATTGTGCTCGCGGCAACTGGCTATCTGCTCGGCATTACCCAGAGCAAGGAATATGCCGAGCCGGAATGGTATGTCGATCTGTGGCTGACAATTGTCTGGGTCGCCTATGCTATTGTGTTCATCGGCACCATCGTGAAGCGCAAAGAGCCGCATATCTATGTGGCCAACTGGTTCTTCCTCGCCTTTATTTTGACGATTGCCATGCTGCACATCGTCAACAATCTGGCGATCCCAGTGAGCCTGCTCGGTTCGAAAAGCTATACGGCCTTTGCCGGTGTCCAGGATGCGCTCACGCAATGGTGGTACGGTCACAATGCGGTCGGCTTTTTCCTGACCGCCGGCTTCCTCGCCATGATGTATTATTTCGTGCCGAAACAGGCTGAACGACCGGTCTATAGCTATCGGCTTTCGATCATCCATTTCTGGTCGCTGATCTTTCTCTATATCTGGGCTGGTCCGCATCACCTTCACTACACAGCGCTTCCCGATTGGGCGCAGACGCTGGGCATGGTGTTCTCGGTCATGCTGTGGATGCCGAGCTGGGGCGGCATGATTAACGGCCTGATGACGCTCAACGGTGCCTGGGACAAGATCCGGACTGACCCGATCATTCGCATGATGGTCATGGCGCTCGCCTTTTACGGGATGAGCACCTTTGAGGGCCCGATGATGTCGATCCGTGCGGTCAACTCGCTGTCTCACTATACCGATTGGACGATTGGCCATGTCCACTCCGGCGCGCTTGGCTGGAACGGCATGATCACCTTTGCGGCGATCTACTATCTGGTGCCCCGCCTCTGGGCGCGCGAACGGCTATACAGCCTGCGCATGGTGAACTGGCACTTCTGGCTCGCGACGGTTGGCATCGTGCTCTACGCGGCATCCATGTGGGTCGCTGGCATCATGCAGGGCCTGATGTGGCGCGAATATGGGGCCGATGGCTATCTGGTCTACGCCTTCTCGGAGGTCACCAGCGCCATGCATCCCATGTATCTGATCCGCGCGGCTGGCGGTGGCCTCTACCTCGCTGGTGCCGTCGTGATGGTCTATAATGTCTGGCTGACGATTGCCGGCAAGACCCGCACCGAAAAGCCGATGACAGATACGCCGCACGATCCCGAAAAGGACCGTCCGATCGTCACCTCACAAACCGTTCCAGCCGAATAAGGACGCACGACTATGGCATCCCGATTTCTCGACCATACGAAGATTGAGCGTAACGTAACGCTGTTGTCCGTGCTGGCCCTCGTCACGGTGGCGATTGGCGGTATCGTGGAAATTGCACCGCTCTTCTACATCGACTCAACGGTTGAAGAGGTGGAAGGCGTTCGGCCCTACACGCCGCTCGAGCTTGCCGGCCGCAATGTCTATATCCGGGAAGGTTGCTACACCTGTCACAGCCAGATGGTCCGTCCGTTCCGCGACGAGGTGGAGCGCTACGGCCATTACAGCCTGGCAGCGGAAAGCATGTATGATCACCCATTCCAATGGGGATCCAAGCGGACCGGCCCCGATCTTGCTCGGGTCGGCGGTCGCTACTCCGATGAATGGCATGTCCAGCATCTGATCGACCCACGGTCCGTGGTACCGGAATCGATCATGCCGCCTTATGCTTTTCTGGCTGACCGCGAGATCGACTTCGAACATATTGACGGTGACTTGCAGACACTGCGTACACTGGGCGTACCCTATGATGACGCGATGATCGAAAATGCCGCAGCGGACTTCGCCATCCAGGTCGATATTTTCAGCGATCCGAGTGGTATCCGCGAACGTTATGGCGATGTGCAGATTCGCGATTTCGACGGTGATCCATCGCGCATCACGGAGATGGATGCGCTGGTCGCCTATCTCCAGATGCTTGGCACGCTGGTCGACTTTGAATCGGCCCAGGCATTGGAGGAATCCCGATGACCTATGAATCCATGCGCCAGTTTGCTGACAGTTGGGGCCTGCTCTTCATGGTCATCCTCTGGGTCAGCTTCGCCCTTTGGGTGTTTCGACCCGGCGCCAAGAAATATCACGAAGATGCCGCGAACATGATTTTCGATGAAGGTGAGAATGATGGCCGAGACGAATAACGAAGACGGCAACCGCGTCGACGAACCAACCGGCACCGAATTTGTCGGACATGAATGGGACGGTATCGAAGAGCTGGACACGCCGCTGCCACGCTGGTGGTCGATTATCTTCTGGGCGACCGTTGTGTGGGGCCTTGCCTATACCGTCGCTTATCCAGCCTGGCCGCTGATCAATGGCGCCACCGAAGGCGTGCTAGGCTATTCTAGCCGAGCGGATGTGGCGGCCGATATTGCCGCCGTCGAGGCCGAACGTGCGCCACTGCGCGAGGCGATTGGCGCGATCGACATCAATGACCTGCCTGCCGATGAGCAGCTCATGCAAACGGCAATTCAGGGTGGTCGATCTGCCTATGTGGTGCATTGCGTCCAGTGTCATGGCTCGGGCGCCGCCGGTAGCACTGGCTATCCCAATCTCAATGATGATGACTGGCTCTGGTCCGGCGATATGGAAGGGATCGAATATACGCTGATCCATGGTATCCGGAATCCGGATCACCTCGAAACACGGCTCTCGCAAATGCCCGCCTTTGGCACAGATGGCATCCTCGACGATCGCCAGATCAGCGATGTCGTATCCTATGTGCTCACGTTCAGCGGTGCCGAAGAGGAAAGCGCCGCATCAATGCGCGGTGCTGAGCTTTACACGGCCAACTGCACGGTTTGTCACGGTCCAAATGGGGAGGGTGATCGTACTCAAGGCGCTCCCAATCTGCGCGATGCAATCTGGCTATATGGCAGTGATCGAGAAGACATTACCGATTCCGTGGCTAACAGTCGCTTCGGCGTGATGCCGCGCTGGGGCCATCGACTGGATCCGGTGACGATCCGCATGCTGACCGCCTATGTCTGGTCACGTGGCGGCGGTGAAGTGTCTCAGGTCGAAACCGAGGCCGAAGGCGAGGATGCTGCCGACCCAGCAAGCGAGGAGATCGCCCAGGTCGAGAGCGATGAGCGCGGCTGATTCCACCGCGCCGGATGGGCCGCCCAAGCCGCAACTCTATGAGAAGCGGAAGGGTGTCTATCCGAAAGCGGTAACCGGAACCTTCCGGCGTCTGAAATGGGTGATCATGCTGGTCACCCTGGCAATCTATTACCTCACGCCCTGGATTCGGTGGGATCGCGGACCCTATGCGCCCGACCAGGCCGTGCTTGTCGATCTGGCAGGACGCCGTTTCTATATGTTCGGGATCGAGATCTGGCCGCACGAATTCTACTATGTGGCCGGATTGTTGATCATGGCCGGCATTGGCCTATTCATCGTGACGTCGTCGGTCGGCCGCGCCTGGTGCGGCTATGCCTGTCCGCAAACCGTATGGACCGATCTGTTTCAGCATGTCGAACGTTGGGTAGATGGCGATCGCAATGCGCAAATCCGCCTGGAAAAATCACGCTGGACCGCCAAGAAGGTGGCGAAGCGCAGCACCAAATGGACAATCTGGCTGCTGATCGCGATGGCAACCGGCGGTGCCTGGATATTCTACTTTGCCGATGCACCGACTTTGTTCTGGCAGTTTTTCACCGGCGAAGCGCCTTTTGTTGCCTATGCGACAGTTGGCGTACTGACCTTTACCACCTTCACGCTGGGCGGCTTCATGCGTGAACAAGTGTGCATTTATATGTGCCCCTGGCCGCGGATCCAGACGGCGATGATGGACGAAAAGTCGCTGACGGTGACGTATAAGGACTGGCGCGGCGAGCCGCGCAGCCGTGGTATGAAACGGGCCAAGGAGCAGCCCGGTGTGTTTGGCGATTGTATCGATTGCAACCAATGCGTGGCTGTTTGTCCGACGGGCATCGATATTCGCGAAGGACCGCAGATTGGTTGCATCACCTGCGCGCTGTGCATCGATGCCTGCGATGACATTATGGAGCAGGTTGGCAGGCCGCGTGGGTTGATTGACTATGCAACGCTGGAGAGCGCCGAGACTGAACAAGCTGGCGAGCCGACACCGTCGCTGAAACGATCGGTCTTCCGCCCTCGGACTATGATTTACTTCGCGCTCTGGGCCGGGATCGGCCTGGCAATGCTGTTTGCTGTCGGCACGCGAGACCGGCTCACCATTAATGCCATACAGGAACGCAACCCGACCTTTGTTCAGCTGAGCGACGGACATGTGCGCAACAGTTTCGATATACGGGTACGGAACATGGAGAATCGGCCGCGGGAAATGACGCTTGGGCTGGAAGGGTTGGAGGGCGCCGTAATGTGGTCGGGCTCCGGTACTCGCGACCAGGCATTGCGCGCCTTCACGGTCACGGTGCCACCCGACCAATTGCTCAATACGCGGGTCTTTGTCGCCGCGCCTTTCGAAGGCGAGGTTTCCGAAGATTTCGGCTTTACCGTTAGCGCGGGTGAGGGTGATGAGGCGGAATCGGCAGTCGAAGAGGCGCGGTTCACCCGCCCGGGAGGCGAATGATGCCCAAGCGGTTCAACGGCTGGCACATGACGGCAATCCTGGTTTGCTTTTTCGGTGTGATTGTCATCGTGAATTTCACAATGGCGAGCTACGCCACGCGAACCTTTGGCGGAACGGTGGTCGATAACAGCTATGTCGCGAGCCAGCGATATAATGAGTGGCTGGCTGCGGCCCGTGCACAGGACGATCTCCAATGGACCGAGACGGTAGCGCGCGATGGAACAGGGGTTCGGATGGCGGTCGAGGCGCCAGATGGCATGCTCGAAGGCGCAAGTGTCACCGCGATTGCCGAACATCCGCTTGGCCGGTCCGAGCCGATCACGCTCGAGTTCGTAGAGCGCGAACCGGGCATCTACCACAGCCGCGAGCCGGTGGCTGACGGACGCTGGGTACTGCGGATAGAGATAGAGAGCGGTGCGGATCGCAAGCGTTTGCTGGCGGAACTGTCATGAACGCCCCGCTCAAACCTGGCGAAGCTGCCGTCGCAGCGGAAAGCCGCTTTGCAGTCCCGGGAATGCACTGTTCCGGCTGTATCGCGAAGATAGAAAAGGGTTTGAGTGCCGAATCCGGAGTGCATGCGGCGCGCGTGAACTTCACGAGCAAGCAAGTGACCATAGCCCATGATGAAACGCTGACCGAAGATGATCTCGATAAGGTTATCCGGTCACTCGGGTTCGAACCAACGGCGATCGCCGATGCCAGCACCGCGGATGAGCAAGCCAAGGCTAGCAAGGAATTGTTTCGCGCCCTCGCGGTTGCGGGTTTTGCGGCGATGAACGTTATGCTGCTCTCGGTCAGTATTTGGTCAGGTGCAGACGGTGCGACGCGGACTCTTTTCCATTGGATTTCGGCGCTGATCGCCTTGCCGGCGATCGCCTATGCCGGGCGCCCCTTCTATCGATCGGCCTGGCAGGCCCTGCGCCATGGGCGGACTAACATGGATGTGCCGATCGCGATTGGTGTGACGGTCACCGCAGCGATCAGCCTCTACGAGACGATTATTGGTGGGGAGCATGCCTGGTTTGAAAGCGCGCTCATGCTGCTCTTCTTCCTGCTCGCCGGACGGGTGCTCGATGCGACCATGCGCCAGCGGGTGGGCGATGGCGCTGCCGCGCTTGCACGCCAATCGGCACCGGGTGCGTTGATTGTCGATAGCGATGGGCGCAGCCGATGGGTGAAGGCCGCTGAGATTGAGCCGGGTATGGTCATGCAACTCGCAGCGGGTGAACGGCTTGCGGCCGATGGTGTGGTTCTCGACGGTCAGAGCGCCATCGATGCATCGCTTCTAACGGGAGAGAGTGTGCCGCAACCTGTCGGTCCGGGCGCTACCGTGTTCGCTGGAACGCTTAATGCGGACGCGCCGATTACGGTCGAAGTGACCGCCGCATCGGATGAGACAGCATTGGCGGATATCGGGCGCCTCATGGAGGCATCCGGGCAAGGCAAATCGCGCTATGTGCGGATCGCTGATCGGGGCTCACGCCTATATGCGCCACTGGTCCATACATTGGCCCTGTTGAGTTTTGTTGGCTGGATGATTGCCGGAGCCGATTGGCATCAGGCTTTGCTGATCGGCGTGGCCGTGCTCATCATCACTTGTCCCTGCGCATTGGGGCTAGCCGTTCCGGTAGCCCAGGTCGTGGCAACCGGCTCGTTGATGAAACGCGGCGTGCTGGTCAAACATGAATCCGCGCTCGAGCGACTGGCTGAGGCAGATCGCGTCGTGTTCGACAAGACGGGCACGTTGACGCTTGATCGCCTTGTGGTCGCCAATCTTGATAGGCTCGATCCGGACCAGAAAGGGGTCTCACTTGGCCTAGCGCGGATCTCTCGCCACCCCTTGGCCAGCGCATTGCGCGAGGCGCTTGAGGCGGAGCGGGTCAAGGCCGCGCAGATTGTCGATGGTGTGGAGACGCCGGGAGAAGGCGTGGCCGGCACATATCAGGGACAGCGGGTTGCCCTGACACGACCGGAAGGATCCCAGGCAAGGCCAGCCGTCTCGCTGTCCATGGGTGATCGCTCACCGGTGACAATTGAGTTTCGCGATCGGCTCCGCCCAGATGCCGGGTCTGCGGTTGGGGCGCTTGAGTCATTGGGGTTGCCGGGATCCATCCTGTCTGGCGATTCTGTTGAGGCTGTGAAACCCGTGGCTGCCCAATTGCATCTCACGGCGCAAGCCGGTGCGCGACCGGATGATAAATGTGCCGCGCTCGAACGTTTGCGTCAGGGTGGCAATCATGTGCTGATGGTCGGCGACGGTCTGAATGATGGACCGGCGCTTGCGAGCGCTCATGTGTCGATGGCACCGGGTTCGGCGAGCGATGTCGGGCAGAATGCAGCAGACCTGGTCTTCCTGGGAGATGGTCTTGCGCCGATCCCCTTTGCCGTGCGGGCAGCACGCCGGACGATGACCATTGTTCGCCAGAATTTCGTGCTCGCTATCGCCTATAATGCGCTGGCGGTTCCGCTCGCGATTGCTGGGTTCGTCACTCCGCTTGTCGCGGCCGTCGCCATGTCGCTGTCATCGTTGATTGTGATAGCGAATTCCTTGCGATTGAGGCGCGTGAAATGACGAGCCTCGCAATCCTTATTCCCGTGGCAATAGGGCTTGGTCTTGCCGGTCTTGCCGCCTTTTTCTGGGCGGTGTCGGACAATCAGTTCGACGATCCCGATGGCGCGGCAACGCGCATTCTGCATGATGAGGAAGACGAATGAAGAGGCGATCGGGGCCGTATCTGGCGGTAGTGGCGATTCTTGGCCTGGCTGGCAACGGCGTCGCAGCGCCTGCTGACCAGTCCGACATAATGTGGCTATCAATCTGCGGACGGCCAGACATGCGTATTGCCGTCGAGTTCGATCGCGAACAGGGACCGGCGGATCCCCGGGATTGCGCGAAAGCCTGCCATTCCGCGATGTGCCGCAAAGCGTTTACGGGCGCTGAGCGCGGTAATTCTGACGGTGCAACAGTATGATCCAATCGTGCAGAGACTGACGAAAAGAGCTGACCTGCATAATTTCTTCGTCTAACCCGGCTCGATGTCGAGTTGTGATACATGCCTGGTGCGCAATCGCGCGATCTGTTCGGTCCTTGATCCGAGTGAGTTGGATCAGCTGAACCGTATTGGCCGGCGCAAAAATGTCCGGCGTGGCGAGACCGTGATTTGGGAAGGTGACGATGCGCCGATCGTGGCCAATGTCATCGAGGGCATGTTGAAGCTTACAACGGCGACCGGCGATGGCCGCGAACTGATTGTCGGCATCACATTTCCATCGGATTTTATCGGCCGACCATTCGGAGCAAGCAGCACCAATTCCGTCACCGCGCTAACCGATGCGCAGCTTTGCGTTTTTACGCGTTCGAGTTTCGATAGTTTCGCCAAGGATCACCCGGATCTGGAACATGAATTGCTCGAACGCACGCTCGGCGAACTGGATCGTGCGCGCGAGTGGATGTTGTTACTTGGACGCAAGAGTGCCGCGGAACGCGTGGCCTCGTTCCTGCTCGAAATGTCAAAACGTTTGGCTGGACGCGCATGCGAAGGTCCTGTCGGTCCGGCGGATGAGTTTGAACTCCCGCTCTCTCGGCAGCAGACTGCAGACATTCTTGGTTTGACCATCGAGACGGTCAGCCGTCAGCTTGGCCGGCTCCGGGAAGCCGGGATCATCGTGACGCCGGATCGTCGCACGATCGGTATCCTCAACCGCGCGGCACTAGAGGCCGAAGCGGAGCGCGAATAGCAAATGGGGCAGGCCACCGAAGGGGTGGCAGCCTGCCCCATATTGCAATCGCGATCTATCTAGAGCCGGAATCCAATTCCAATTCCGAAGACCAGCGGGTCGAGATCAATATCAACCGATTGTGTGCCTGCGGCCCCGGTTCGTAGGGTCGCCGTTGTGTCGATATCGATATATTTGATGTCAAAATTGAGGAAAATGTCATCGTTCAGGTCAATGTCGACACCGGCCTGTAACGCCCAGCCCCAGCTATCGCTGAGCGACACCGATGTCGGGCCGACTGCATTTTCAAGCGCGGTCGTCGCATCCTCGGAGTAGAAGGCCGTATAGTTGATACCGGCGCCGATATAGGGGCGAACCGATCTATCAGGCGCAAAATGATATTGGGCTGTCAGAGTTGGCGGCAACACCCAGGTCGAGCCCAATTGGCCAATCCCGCCAGTCGTTCCCGACGTACCGGAGAAATCATGCTTGGTTGTGGCGGCAATCAGCTCAAAGCCGATATGATCAGTCGCCATATAGGTGATATCGACTTCTGGTGCGAAGCTATCGGTAACCTCGACTTCTTCACCGGGAAAGGCCGGCAGAATCGATCCGGAACTCTCGGTTGGAGAGACGACAACGGCTCTGACCCGGAGGAGAACATCGCCCGCTTCAGCATAGGCTGCGCTTGGCGCAACAGCGAGAGCGATCAGGGGTAGGAGGGGAAGCGCACGCATTGTGATACCTTTCAATTCGGTTTGGACACACATGCTTTGGGAAAGGGCCGCGATAAGCGCCTTGATTTGCGTCAACCGCTTCCTTGATCATGGTCAAGGAGAAGGGCTGGAAAAACTGGTTTCTAGCAGCGCATGTGGCCTTATTACCCCGAACTGATCGCTAATCCGGTCCCGCGCTACACCAGCTATCCGACGGCGGCGGAATTCGACACCGTCGACAGCTATTTCCATGAAGCGGGCTTTGACAGCCTCTCGCCTGATGCACCGATATCGCTCTATGTCCACATTCCCTTTTGCGAGAAGATTTGCTGGTATTGCGGATGCAACACGGGGGCCGCTAATCGGGCGCATCGCCTAACCACCTATCTCGATGCTTTGCATGCCGAGATTGAAACGGTTGCTGATCGTGTCGGAGACCAGCATTCCGTGACCCAGATTGCCTTTGGTGGCGGTAGCCCAAATGCGCTCGATCCTATCGATTTCGTGCGGTTGCTGGATCATCTCCTCATTGCATTCACCGCCTTTGATGCCCGCCTATCGATTGAGCTCGATCCGCGCAGCCTGTCGCCGGGCTGGGAGCCATTGATCAGCAGGGCGGGGATTACCCATGCGAGCCTTGGCGTGCAGACGTTCGATCCGGACCTCCAGATCCGAATTGGGCGCGTGCAACCAGCCGTGGAGATAGAGCGTGCGGTGGGGCATCTGCGCCGTGCCGGAGTCCAGTCTCTGAATTTCGATCTGATGTACGGGCTGCCGGGACAAAGCGTTGAAGCGTTAGTCACGTCTATCGATCAGGCCATTGCTCTCGGCCCCGATCGCATTGCCTTGTTCGGCTATGCTCATCTTCCCAAGGTCATCAAACGACAGCGCCAAATTGACGACAGCAATATGCCCGATGGCGCGATGCGTTTTGATATGGCGGCGATTGGCTTCGAGCGCCTGACACGTGCCGGTTATGTACCAATCGGCTTTGATCATTTTGCTCGGCCGGAAGATGGCCTCGCCCAGGCGTGTGGGGCTGGACAGATGCGGCGAAATTTCCAGGGCTTTACCGATGACCCGAGTGAGACACTGATCGGCCTGGGAGCGAGCGCGATCAGCAGTTTTCCCGATCGTATCGTGCAGAATGCGAAAAATAGCGGCCAATATCGCATGCTGGCGAGCGCGGAAGTACTGAGCGGCGAACGCGGAGTGGTGCGGACAGCAGAGGATCGAACACGGGGTCGCGTGATTGAATCGCTGCTGTGTGAAGGTCAGGCCGATATCTCCGGGATTGACGTGCCGACGCCCGTGGCAACCTATCTAGAAGATCTCTCAAAGCTTGGCTTGATCGACTTGCGAGCCGGGGCAATTTCGCTTGCTACTGAAGGACTGCCGTACAGCCGGACGATTGCTGCGCTTTTCGACGATTATCGTGTCAGTTCAGAGGCGCGTTTCAGCAGCGCGATCTAATAGCGTGCTCGGCCCTTGAGAGGATCCCTAGTCGCGGGCGGACCCTGTGGCTGTCTCAGGATCACAGAATCGGATGACATGATCGGCGGTGCGCAACTCGGGTAGGCGCGCAAATCGCCCGACGAACTTTTCGCATCCGGCGGAGAGCTCCACGGAGAATGCCGGGCCGTCAACAAGATCGAAAAGCGCGATGCGGCGCTGATCGGGCTGTTCAAAGCCGGAATCTGAGTGTGTGAAAGCCATGGAAAGGACATGGCGCAAACCCATTAATAATTCGTCGACGGATCGATTTGCGCTGACGTCCGTTAACCAAGATCGACGGACAGTATTATTACTGTCCAACACAGGGACGGATGGGAAAACGGCTGTTTTGTGTTTGCCCGCCGTAACCAAATGTGTTTAGATTCCATTTACCGCGTTCGGAGATAGTTGAGTGGACCAGACCAGGATCGGACCGACGGATAGTCAAACGCTTCCGAATGATGCGGCCGATACGATATTGGGCGAAGCCGAGCTTCACCGTGTCGCCGAAACCCAACCCTCTACGCTGTTTGACCTTGGCCAGCTCGATATAAGCTGGGATCCCGAGACAAAGGCGTTGTGGACCTTCATGACACCTGAGGGGCGACCCAGTTTCAACCTGCCAATGTTGCGGGACTTCGATGTCTGGCAAGACGAGATTGAGCGCCATTATGGTGAAAATGGCGATCAGATCCGCTATTTGATCCTCGGCTCACGCTTCCCAGGAGTGTGGAATTTTGGCGGTGATCTGGGGCTTTTCTCAAAATATATCCGCAATCAAGACCGCCAATCGCTCGTCGATTATGGCCAGGCCTGCAATAATATCCTGTACCGGAACATGCAGGCACTGGGCTTGCCGATGGTCACGATTGGACTGGTCCAGGGGCAAGCACTTGGCGGAGGCTTCGAAGCGCTTCTGTCATTCAATGTGATCATTGCCGAACGCAGCGCAAAATTCGGGTTGCCTGAAATCGCTTTTGGCCTGTTCCCTGGCATGGGCGCGCATGCGCTGCTGGCGCGGCGGCTTGGCTTTGCCCGGGCTGAGAGAATGATCTTGAGCGGCAAGGCGCACACGGCGGAAGAAATGTTCGAACTGGGCCTGGTTCATCAGGTTGTCGAAGATGGCGAAGGCGAGCAGGCGGTGCATGATTATATCGCGCAGAATAGCCGCCGCCATGCCGGTAATCATGCTGTCTTCAAGGCCAGCCGTGAAGTCTGGCCGGTCTCGCTGGCCGAGCTTAATGCCATCGTTGATATCTGGGCGGATACGGCGCTGAAGCTGAAAGAAACGGACCTGCGCCTAATGGAGCGACTGGTTCGCGCGCAGAGCAAATTGTCGGCGAGTATCAGCGCAGGTTGACGATCTGCGGATCGGCCGCATTCGATACCGTTTCCATAGCCAAGCGCTGTTGCGCCTGCGGTGCGGTCATTGGGCGTGCATAGTAGAAGCCCTGGACACGGCTGCAACCAGCTTCGCGCACCCGGGCCAGCTGCTCTTCGGTCTCGACGCCTTCGGCCACCGTTGCAACTTCCAATGATTTCGCGAGCTGGACGACTGCGCCAATAATCTTCTGGTCGGTCGGGCTGTTGCCGATGTTGCGGATGAACGACTTATCGATCTTGATTGTGTCAAATTCCCAGCTGCGCAGATAGGTGAGCGACGAGAAACCCGTGCCGAAATCATCGAGGCACAGGCGCAGGCCCATTTTCTGCAACTGGCGCAGCAACGAGTTTGTGTGTGGGTTTTTGTCGAGCAAGACAGACTCGGTTATTTCCAGCTCAAGCCGGCGTGCGACCATGCCTGTGTTTACCAGCGTTTCGATAATCTTCACCGGCAGGTTATTCTGTTTCAGCAACGCCGGGGAGATATTGACCGACACATTGACCTCTTCGGGCCATTCCGCAGCCGCTTCACACGATTTGCGCAATACCCATTCGGTAATATCACCGATCAGGCCAGCGCTCTCGGCAACCGGGATGAACACCGCCGGGCTGACATCACCAAGCTCAGGATGGTTCCAACGCAGCAACGCCTCGCAGCTGCGGGTGCGTCCGGTCGCGAGATCGATGATCGGCTGGAACAGGACGGTAAACTGGTCCTTGGCCATTGCCTCGGTGAGGCCGGACTCGATCTGGCGGTGCAGAAGGAAGTCCTCGTGCATAAAGGGTTCGAAGATGCGGACGCATTTCCCACCCTCATTTTTCGAGTGGTAGAGCGCAATATCTGCGTTTTTGAGCATGACCTCGCTCTGCGCGCCATGGTCTGGCGCGACCGCAACGCCAAGCGATGCGGCAACTTCTACCGTATTGTCATTGATGCTGACGGGTTGGGAGACGGACTCCAGAATTTCGTTTCCGAGGAGCTCCGCCTCATCCGCGCTATCGACCAGAGCCATGATCACAAACTCATCACCGCCAAAACGGGCTAGCCAGCCTCGACTGCCCAGCACGGCCTTCACGCGCTGCGCCGTGACAATCAGGACCTTGTCGCCAGCCAAATGGCCAAGTGTATCGTTGATCGTTTTGAAGTGATCGAGATCCATCCAGATCACGGCAAGTTTTTCGGTTTCCAGTTCGCCAATATTGTCGAGCAGGTCACCGAGCCGCATCTGCATGGCGAGACGATTGTCGAGCCCGGTGAGCATATCGCTCCGGGCCATCTTCTCAAATCGCGCAGCGACCTCACTCTTTTCCTGTTTACCGGACAAAGCAGTGTAGACGACTTCGTAGATCTGCAGGCTAATATCGACCATGCCGAGGACAAAGATGACGATGCACAGGCCGAGCGTGATGCTGAGCGCGGTGCCCATGAGGAACAGGCCCAGCGCCATTGGTAAAGTGCCAAGGCAAAGCTGGCCAATTGCGATCACCGGGCGGCCGGCATTTCGCGCCGCAACACCCGCCGAGTAGCCGGTTGCCATGACCATCGCCATCAACAAGATGACGGTATTGGTGGTGTTTGTGAGAGTGAAGAATGCCTGCGCGCCAAGCAGGGAGGCGTACAACCACGCACCGATCTCATAGATCCGTTCCCAGTGGAGCTGTTCGCGGGTCGAGCCCTTCGCTTCACCGCGGAGGTAGATAATGGCGGATGCGATCCGCAATACGCCGACCAGATGGATGGCAATCGAACAGATCAGGAGCGCAAGGCTACCGGTTACATAGGCTATGCAGGCGGCCGTAACGCTGCCTGCAATTGCGCCAATCGCCAGCGATGCGGGAGATGTATAGAGGGTGCTGACAAGGGCTGCGCGAACCTGTCGCGCGAGCGAGCTTTCAGAAGCTGCTAAGTGCCGTAATTTACCGCCCAGGGTCGGCATCAATATCTCCCACAACACCCTATCGATAGTGGCATATGGTTAAGGATGTGTGCCTGAAGCTGCCGAGTTGACATAATCTTCAGTGGGATTTTTTCCTTGAATCGCCGACAGTTGTCGCCTTAACCGACGAGACGATGTTCCCACTTGCTGCCAACAATCTCGCGCGTGCGTTCGATCGGCATTGGACGTCCGAAGAGATAGCCCTGGATCTGGTGGCACCCAAGATCGCGCATCCGGTTGAAATCTTCAGCCGTTTCAACACCTTCTGCGGTAATCGAGAGGCGGAAGCTGTTTGCCAGCATCACAATTGCCTTGATGATCGATACCGTTTCTTCGCGGGTCGCCGCTTCGCGGACGAAGCTGCCATCAATCTTCAATTTGTGGAAAACAGCCTTGTTCAGATAGCCAAGCGAGGAATAGCCGGTACCAAAGTCATCCAGCGCAATCCCAACACCCAGGCCACGAAGGCGCTTGAGAACGTCAACCGCGTTGCCCGCGCCGCTCATGAAGACGGACTCGGTCACCTCAAGCTCGAGGCGATTGGGCTGCATGCGCGATTTTCTGAGCGCTTCAGACACTGTCGCTGGCAGGGAAGGGCCAACCAGCTGGATCGGCGAAACGTTGACGGCCACGGTGATATCTTCGGGCCAAGTCGCAGCATCCTGACAGGCTTGATGGAGCACCCAGTCGCCAAGTTCTTCAACCAGGCCGCTTTCTTCCGCGATCGGAATGAATACAGCCGGTGAAATCGGACCCCGCGTCGGATGGTTCCAGCGCAACAATGCCTCAAATCCTGTCACCCGCTGGGTCTGCGACGAGACTAGCGGCTGGTACAACAGATTGAACTGATCTGTGTTGATCGCCTGGCGCATATCATGCTCAAGGCGGACACGTTCTTCGGCTGCAACCTGCATCTGCGGATCGAAGTTGCAGAAGGTGGCGCGACCCATTGATTTGGCATGGTAGAGCGCCAGATCGGCTTTGCGCACCAGATCATCGACCGTGTCGCCATCGATCGGGCCATAGGCGCAACCAACGCTCAGACCGATCCGGATCTGCACATTGTCGATCATGTAAGGTTCGCTGACCGCTGCAATCAGTTTTTCGGACAGCGCCTCTACTGCAACGCGGCTCTGCGCATCATCAACGACCACGGCAAATTCGTCACCGCCGATGCGACCGACAGTCCCCCGGTTGCCGACGATATCAGTTAGCCGCCTGGCAACCGTCTTGAGAACGGCATCGCCCTTGGGATGGCCGAACGTATCATTGACCGGTTTAAACCCATCAAGATCGAGGAAGAGAATGGCGCAAGGGATGCCGCGATCTTTGGCGTCATTCAATGCGGTATCCAGCAATGTCCGTACGCGAGACCGGTTCGGCAGGCCGGTAAGAACATCAAGATTGGCGAGATGCTGCAATTTGGCGTGCGAGCTTTTCGAGTCCGTGATATCGAGACCAACGCCGCGATATCCCTGGAACTCTCCATGATCATCGATGATCGGGCTACCGGACAAGGTAATCCAACGGCGGTTCTTTGTCTGGCCGAGTTCAATCTCAAACTTCGTGAACCGTTCCCGTTTTGCGAGAAGCTCGCCAATTCCAGCCTGCGTGCCCAATGCGCCGGCGAGCGACTTGCCAAGCAGCTGATAGGTGGCAGTTCCGAGCAGTTCGCCCATCCGGGGGGACACATAGGTGAGCTGATACTGGCCATCGACTTGCCATAGCCAGCCAGCGCCACGGTCTTCATATTCCTGGAGCAGGTAACGGATATCAGCACGTTTGGCGGCAAGAACGCCAGCCCGGTCAATCTGGCCCTGCCAAGATCGTGCAAGGAGGATGAAGCCGACCAATGCGGCGGCTGAATAGGCTGCCAATACTGCGATGCCGGGCAAGATGCCGCCCTGGGCACCATAGAATCCGGCAATTGCAAGGCCTGTGGCGAGGACAGAAACCCACAGAATTACAGCCGTCGGGATAACGGCCACAGACACACCGCTGACAATCATCATTGCCACAAGTCCGCCGGTATATGCGTAATTGATCGGCGCACCGGTCAATCCGGCATAAAGAGGCAGCGAGATCCAAAGGCATGCACGCAGCGCGCTTTCGGCAACGGCAATCTGGATCTTGCGTATGGGTTGCTGATCGGTGCGACGAACCATCGACGTCTGGTTGAGCCAACGAGCCGAAAGATATGTAGCGGCGATGATCAGCGCCAGCCAGCCCAAAAGCAGCTGCAATGGAAGCGTTTGTCGTTCCAAAATGGCGAAAACGATGGCGCAAATTGCCTGCGTTGCACCCGAATATAAGGTAAACCGAGACAAGATATTGAGCTGTGCAGTGCGCACTTCTCCGGCTGGAGCATGCCGTTCCTCGATCATATGCGCGGGGCCGCGTGCGTCCGCGTCGCGTCGCATAACCAATTGGTTTTCCGCCTCTTTCGTGCTCTGTCCTGCTGCCATGATTCCCCAGCTCGATATGGTTTGGCAGACTTGTACCCGGTAATCCTTTGATGCTTGGTTAAGACGCGGTTTGGAATAAATATACCGCGTATCGAGCTGGCGCAGATGACCGCTGCTGTTTTGGGTGCCGAGTTTCGGCAAATTCTTTGCGAAACGGAACAAGTTCGCATAGACAGTGTGGCATCATTTGACGGGCATACAGATAGTGCTGATTCCCGTATTTTAGGAGAGATTCGATGCGCAACGCGCTTTTTCTAGCGGTTAGTGGACTTGCCCTGACTGCGTCTGTCACACCTTTTGCAGGGGATGCCGCAATGGCGAACCATCATGCGGCGACGGCTGAAGCCGAAGCGCCGGCTGCCGACAACCCGCTTCTTGCCGATTGGACCGGCCCGTATGAAGGCGTGCCGCCTTGGGATCAGATGGCGCCGGAGCACTTCTCCGGAGCCTTTGAAGTCGCCATGGCCGAAATGCGTGCCGAAGTGCAGGCCATCATCGATAATCCGGAAGCGCCAAATTTTGAAAACACCAACCAGGCGATGGAACTGGTCGGTGATCGAATGAACAATGTATTGTCGATGTTCGGCGTTGCGGTGAGCAATGTCAGCAATGACGAATATCGTGCAGTGCAGGGCGAATGGTCGCCGCAAATCGCTGCATTCTATCAGGAACTGTATTTGCAGCCCGAACTGATCGCTCGCTATCGTGCGGTATATGAGGGGCGTGAGGGCGCAGGGCTTGATGCCGAACAGCTTCGTCTGGTTGAGCGCGATTATGAGCAGCTGCTGCGTCAGGGTGCATTGCTTGAAGGTGCGGATCGCGAACGGCTTGCTGAAATCACGACCGAACTTGCCGGTCTTTACAGCGAATTCAGCAACCGCGTCCTTGCTGACGAAGAAACCTATGTGTTGCTCGATGGCGAAGACGATCTCGCTGGGCTTTCCGACAGCTTCATCTCGACCCTGCGGTCTGCCGCCGAGGAGCGCGAGGAAGAGGGTTGGGCGATCGTCAATACGCGGTCCTTCATGCAACCCTTCCTGCAATATTCCACGCGGCGCGATCTGCGTGAGCAGGTGTACAACGCCTACATCAATCGCGGCGATAACGGTGATGCGAACGACACGAATGAGCTCATTGCTCAGATTCTCGGGCTTCGTGCCGAGCGTGCGGCACTTCTCGGATTTGAGACGCATGCCCATTGGCGGATGGCCGACACGATGGCCGGTACGCCAGAAAACGCCACCGATCTGATGTTGCGCGTATGGCCGGGCGCAGTTGCGCGGGTTCAGCAAGAAGTTGCCGATATGCAGGCGATTGCTGACGAAGAAGGCGCCGGTATCACGATCGCGCCGTGGGACTATCGCTTCTACGCCGAAAAGGTTCGCCAGGCGCAGTACAGCATCGATGAAGCCGAGATTCGGCCCTATTTCCAGCTCGAGAATATGATCAGTGGCATGTTCTACATGGCGGAAACGCTTTGGGACCTGCAGTTCACGGAGAATACCGGCGAAGTTCCTGTATTCCAGGAAGATGTTCGCACCTTTGTGGTGACGGATGCCCGTGACGGATCGAATGTTGGTCTATTCTATCTCGACACCTATGCGCGGACGGGCAAACGGTCGGGCGCCTGGATGACGACCTATCGCAGCCAGCAGACGCTGGGCGGTGAGCGCAATGTGCTGGCGTCGAACAATAACAATTTCACTGAACCGCCCGAAGGCGAACCGGCGCTGATCAGCCTGGATGATGCCCGGACGCTGTTCCATGAATTCGGCCATGGCATTCATTACCTCCTGCAGGATGTCTATTATCCGAGCCTTGCCGGAACGCCGCGCGACTTTGTCGAGTATCCGAGCCAGGTGATGGAAAACTGGGTGCTGACCCGTCCGATCCTCAACCAGTTCGCCCGCCATGTCGAAACCGGCGAGCCGATGCCGCAGGAGCTTGTCGACCGCATTGAGGCCAGCAGTACCTTCAACCAGGGTTTCTCCACGGTTGAATATCTGTCTTCGGCAATAGTCGATATGCGGCTGCATAATCGGACTGAGGCAATAACCGACGTCGATGCTTTCGAGCGCGAAACGCTTGCAGAGATCGGCATGCCCGATGAGATTGTGATGCGGCACCGCCTGCCACAGTTTAATCACCTCTTCTCGTCCGATGCCTATTCGGCTGGTTATTACAGCTATCTCTGGTCCGAAACGATGGACGCGGACACTTGGGAAGCTTTTGTCGAAAGCGGCGATGTCTGGAATCGCGAGATTGCTGATCGCTTCCGGTCGACTTTGCTCTCTACCGGCAACGAGACTGACCGCGCAGAAGCCTATCGGGCGTTCCGCGGCCGCGACCCGGATGTCGATGCCTTGCTTCGCAAGCGCGGCTTCCCGGTTCCAGAAGCCGGTGGTGAAACCACAGACGATTAAGGAAAGCCCATGACCGTATCAGCCCTTCGTACGCCAGAAGATCGCTTCGAGAATATTCCGGATTTTGATTATCCGGTGCATTATTCGGACGACCTTCCGGGCTATGAGGGGCTGCGGGCCAGCTGGGTGGATGCGGGACCGGCCGACGCCGATCGCACATTCCTTTGCCTGCATGGCGAACCCAGCTGGAGCTTTCTCTATCGCAAGATGATGCCGGTGTTCCTCGAGAGCGGAGCCCGGGTCATCGCGCCGGATTTCTTTGGTTTTGGTCGATCGGACAAGCCGACCGAAGCGGAGACGTACAGCTTCGACTTTCACCGCGACTATATCCTGGCCTTGGTCGAGCGGCTTGATCTGAGCAACATTACGCTCGTCGTACAGGACTGGGGTGGGCTTATCGGCCTAACTTTGCCGGTTGATGAGGCGTTCCGCGCGCGCCTTTCCCGCCTGATCGTAATGAACACCGCGCTGGGTGTCGGAAAATCACCGAGCGACGGCTTTATGGGCTGGAAAAACTATGCCGCCGCAACGCCGGATTTGCCGGTGGGTGACCTGCTCGCCCGCGGAACCCCGCATATGACCGATGAAGAGAAGGCTGCCTATGACGCACCTTATCCGTCGATCGACTATAAGATGGGAACGCGGCGCTTTCCCGAGATGGTGCCGATTTCACCCGAGATGGAGGGGGTGGAACTCAGCTTGAAGGCTGCGAGCTATTGGAATGATGCCTTCACCGGCGCGAGCTTTATGGCGATTGGGGACGCCGATCCGGTGCTGGGTCCCCCTGTCATGAATGCGCTTCGTGAGACGATCAATGGCTGCCCGGAACCGATGATGATCGAAGGCGGCGGCCATTTCGTGCAGGAATGGGGCGAGCCGATTGCTCGTGCCGCCCTCCAACATTTCGGTGATCTCTAAGACCCGGACCTAGCGCCGCGCGGTAATTGCCGGTCCATCCGGTCCCAACAGCGTCAATACACCATCTTCGCTTACGCCGAGGCCGTAGACGGTGCCAAGCGCGCCAAGCAATGCGCTCTCGAACTGGCTGATATCGGGATTGATGCAAGCCCTGCGCGTTGATGCGATGGGCCCGAAGGATATGCCCCCGGTTAGATCGTAACTGCCCATGAATCGATTGCAGCCGCCATTGCCAGAGACCCCGCCCTCCATATCAAATTGGAGAGTCTGCCCCACGGTTGCTGGAACCTCTTCACCGGCAATCGTGGTGACCCGCCATTCCTCACCAGCAAGCACGCTGGCGCTGTCGCCGCCGCAGCCGCGATACAATCGTCCATCTACGATGACCCGAACCGAGTGTGGCCAGACCATATCGGCCATTCCGTCATTGCAGATTATCTCGTCGATCAAGACGATGAAATCGCGTCCACCAGGGTTTTCAGATTGGCTAATGAATACCATGCCCGGCCAAGCGGAATTACGATCCCGCCGCTCGGCTTCTGCTGAAAAATCGCCAGCATGTTCGATGCTCAATCGGTTCTCAGTGATCGAGAGAGACCAGAACGGCTCCGTGCCGTGCGCGCTATAACCGGTCCATGGATCGGCGGCCTCTTCGGCATTTTCATGATGATCGGCAGTGGCAGGAGTCGCACCTATTAGCGCGATTGCGGCGAAGGCGGTGAGCCATTTAGGAAGCTTTTTCATGGCTCTATTGTCGCAGAATGATCGCCGACGATCAATCATCGCGCTGCCATTCGCGACAAAGCTATCCGAATGCTGTGTAATTATATTATAAGGACCGAACCGAGCGAATCGGCTGGACAGGATTTCTGATGGCTAGCGACACTCCGCGGCGCAACTTGCCGCCCCTAGAATTATATGTACCCGAGCCGAAATTTCGGCCCGGCGATGATGCGGACTTTTCCGACATCGAAGTCCCACCAGCCGGTGAAACACGGCGGCCCGATACGGCTGACCATCATGGGGACATGCCGGATCTCGCCTATGGCTTGGTCCGTGTCCTTGATGAGGATAACAAGGCTGTTGGGCCTTGGGATCCAAAACTCGACGCCGATACGCTGCGCAAGATGCTGCGATCCATGGCGCTGACCCGCGCCTTTGACGAGCGGATGTTCCGCGCGCAGCGGCAGGGCAAAACCAGCTTCTACATGAAATGTACCGGCGAAGAGGCCGTCGCGATTGCGGCAACCTTTGCGCTGGATCGCGACGATATGTGTTTCCCCTCCTATCGGCAGCAGGGCATCCTGATCGCGCGCGACTGGTCTCTCGTCGACATGATGAACCAGGTCTATTCGAACAAGAAAGACCGACTGATGGGTCGGCAGCTTCCGATCATGTACTCGACGAAGCAAGGCAGCTTCTTTTCGATCTCGGGCAATCTCGCAACCCAATATCCGCAGGCTGTGGGCTGGGCGATGGCAAGCGCCGCGAAGGGCGACAGTCGCATCGCAGCAACATGGACCGGCGAAGGATCAAGCGCAGAAGGCGATTTCCATTCGGCCTGTATCTTTGCCGCCGTATACAAAGCGCCGGTCATCATGAACGTCGTCAACAACCAATGGGCGATTAGCTCATTCAGTGGCTTTGCCGGCGGCGAGGCGACCACCTTTGCTGCTCGTGCTGTGGGCTATGGCATTGCCGGGCTTCGCGTCGATGGCAATGACGCGCTTGCCGTTTATGCGGCGACACAATGGGCCGCGGAACGCGCGCGCACCAACAAGGGTCCGACGCTGATCGAGCATTTCACCTATCGCGCGGAAGGCCATTCGACCTCGGATGATCCGTCGCAATATCGCTCCGCTAATGAGGCGGCAGAATGGCCGCTCGGCGATCCGATTGCACGGCTCAAAAACCATCTGATTGCGCTTGGCGAATGGGATGAAGATCGCCAGGCGGCGATGGACAAGGAATGCGCTGAACAAGTCAAGACAGCGGCTAAGCAGGCAGAAAAAAATGGTATTCTTGGCCATGGTTTACACCATCCACTTGAGACCATGTTTGAACAAGTTTTCGAGGAAATGCCCTGGCATCTGAAGGAGCAGATGCAGGACATGCTCGACGAAAATGAGGCCGCCAACAATGTGGCGAAGACACGATGAGCAGAGGCGATAACACCACCAGCCAGCGCAACATGATCCAGGCGATTAACAGCGCCATGGACGTTGCGATGGAGCGCGATGAGAATGTCTGCGTGTTCGGCGAAGATGTCGGATTTTATGGCGGCGTGTTCCGGGCCACCGCCGGGCTGCAGGAAAAATTCGGCAAGACGCGGAGCTTCGACACGCCGATCAATGAGTGCGGTATTATCGGCGTTGCGGTCGGGATGGCGGCCTATGGCATGCGGCCGGTCGCCGAAATTCAGTTTGCCGACTATATCTATCCCGGCCTTGATCAGCTGGTCTCTGAAGCGGCGCGCTTGCGCTATCGGTCGGCCGGCGAGTTTACAGCTCCGTTGACGATCCGCTCGCCCTTTGGCGGCGGCATCTTTGGCGGCCAAACGCACAGCCAATCACCCGAGAGCATCTTCACCCATGTCTGCGGCGTGAAGACGGTCATTCCGTCCACGCCTTATGACGCCAAGGGATTGTTGATCGCGGCGATCGAAGATCCGGACCCGGTCGTTTTTTTCGAACCGAAGCGTATCTATAACGGCCCGTTCGATGGGCATTACGACACACCGGTTGAGCCCTGGTCCAAACATCCGGCCAGCGAAGTTCCGGACGGGCATTATGTGATTCCGCTGGGCAAGGCTAACATCGTCCGAGAAGGCAGCGCGGTGACAATGCTCTGCTACGGTACGATGGTGCATGTAACGATGGCGGCTGTTGATGCGCTGGGCATTGATGCCGAAGTGATCGACCTGCGCACGCTTTTGCCGCTCGACATTGAAACGATCGAAGCGTCGATCAAGAAAACGGGCCGCTGCCTCGTGGTGCATGAAGCGACCCGGACATCGGGTTTTGGTGCTGAACTGGCTGCACTGGTGCAGGAGCGTTGTTTCTATCATCTCGAGGCGCCGATCCAGCGTGTGACGGGCTATGACACGCCCTATCCGCACAGCCTGGAATGGGCTTATTTTCCGGGGCCGGTGCGGCTCCGCCTGGCAATCGAACGCGTCATGGAGGACGTCAGTGGCGAAGTATAAATTCAAACTCCCCGATATTGGCGAAGGCATTGCTGAAGCTGAAGTCGTCGCCTGGCATGTGAAAGTCGGCGATGAGATCGAAGAAGATCAAGGCATTGCAGATATGATGACCGACAAGGCGACGGTCGAGATGGAATCTCCCGTCACCGGCACGGTTGTCGAACTGAACGGCGAAGAGGGCGATATGCTGGCGATCGGTTCGGTACTGGCTGTTATCGAAACCGACGAAATCCCCGACGAAGAAGAAGATCCGCCTGCGGCCGCCGCAAAGCTTTCCGAAGAGCGCGCCCGTGAAGAAGCCAAAGCGGCTGCAGAAGCAGCGGCCGAGGAGCAGAAAGAAGCAGAAGCTGAGCCGGTCGAAGAAGCGACAGTTACCGAGGCAGCGCCCAAACCGAGTGCCGCTCCTGCCCGCGTGATGGCGTCCCCCGCCGTGCGAAAGCGTGCCGCCGAGCTGGGTGTCGACCTCGCCAATGTGAAACCGCAGGCTGGCGAACGCATCCGGCACAGTGATCTCGATCAGTATCTCACTTACGGCGCGACCTATCTGACGCCGGGATCCGCTCGCAAGCGTGACGACGAAGAAATCAAGGTGATTGGCCTGAGGCGTAAGATTGCGGAGAATATGGCCGCATCCAAGCGCAATATTCCGCATTTCACCTATGTCGAAGAAATCGACGTTACGGCGCTCGAAGCAACGCGGGCCGATCTGAATGCAACCCGTGGCGATCGACCCAAGCTGACCGTATTGCCGCTTATCATTGCGGCGATTTGCAAAACCTTGCCCGATTTCCCGATGATCAACGCCACCTTTGATGATGAAGCTGGTCGGGTAACGCGCCATGGCGCGGTGAATCTTGGCATGGCGACGCAAACTGATACCGGGTTGATTGTACCGGTGATCGCCGACGCGCAGGACATGAATGTCTGGCAACTTGCGATGGAGATTGCGCGGTTGTCGGACGCGGCACGCACCGGCAAGGCAAAACAGGAAGAGCTAACCGGTGGAACGCTGACGCTGACTTCGCTAGGCCCACTTGGCGGTATAGCGACCACACCTGTGATCAACCGGCCGCAAGTCGCGATTATCGGCCCAAACAAGATTGTCGAACGTCCGGTCATCGTCGATGGCGATATCGAAGCGCGCAAGCTGATGAATCTCTCAATTAGCTGCGATCATCGGGTCGTCGATGGTTATGATGCGGCAAGCTATGTCCAGGCGCTGAAGACGCTCCTCGAAACGCCGGTGCTGATCTTCGCAGATTGAGCAAACATCATGATTGCGTCACCGTTAACCAACATTGCCGTGTGCCCAACTCTCGCTTAGAGGTAGCAAGCTGGATAGGCGACGATAACAGGGGGTTAGCGTTGACCAGCCGCTAAAGCTTGGGGGCAAGGATGAGCGCGGACGGCGCGAACAATGGTGATACAAGGCGCCCGATCGCCTTTATCAGCCACCACAGTTCCCAGGTGGAAACCGCCCGACAGTTGAAACAGGTGTTGGCGCATAATGGCGTCGATGGCTGGATGGCACCGGATGATATCGATCCCGGTCGGCCGTTCGACCAGGCGATCATCGAGCAAGTTCGGCGATCAGACTTGATCATCCTGCTTTTCTGTTCCCGCTCGGACCAGTCTCGCCACGTGAAGCGTGAGCTGATGATGGCCGAAAATGGCGACAAGCTCATTTTCCCGGTCCGGCTCGAAAATATCGATGCGGATGGACTGGCCTATTGGCTCAACGATTATCAATGGATTGATTGGTTCGACCGGCGCGACGATACGATCCAGCGCATGATCGATACGATCAAGCGCATCGTCCAGATGAGTGCGGTTGACCAGGCAGCAACCAGTGAGCCTGCGCCGCCGGCCGCTGCGCCGCCCACCGATACTACTGACGGATCGGACGGGATGGATGACACCATACCGGAACCCCAGGCTGAAGAGCCGCCAGCCGAACCGGATGTTGTTCCTCCGGTCGCCCCGCCGCCACCACCACCACCACCATCACCCCCGAGCGAACCGGTATTCGACGACATCGAGCCAGAATCGGCGGACGAAGCTGAACCGATCGAAGCGCGCGACGATGATCCGGGGGCGCTGAAAGTCGCGCCGGTGGCAGCTGGTGTTTCGGACACGGCAACGACCAGAGGCGATGATGGATCGAACAACAAGAAGCCGATTCTGTTCGGTGTGCTCGGCCTGCTGCTGCTGGCGATATTATTGGCGGCAGTCTTTTTATGGCCGAGCGACGAGGCAGACGATGCAGCGGCGCCGGGCGTGCTTTCTCCCAGTGTCGATTGTGCGGATATGTCGATCCCCAGCCATGCGCGGATCTGTGCGGATCCGGATCTGAGTAGCCGAGAAACCGCATTATCGCAGCGATATCAGGCGGCTCTCGAAATCCTTGAGGGCAGCGAACGCGTAGCCTTGCAACAAGGGCATGCCGGATTTCTCGCCCGTCGCGATGAATGCCGGTCTGCGGCATGCGTAAGCACCGTCTATGACGCCCGCGAAGGCGAACTGGCTGAATATGATATTCCTGAAGAAGCACTGGTTGAAGAACCGGTCAATGAAGAAGTCGTGCCGGAAGCCGAGGTTACGAGCCCGGATATACACGAAACGCCGGACGCGCCGACCAGACCAGAGCCGACTCGCGAACCGCCGACGGAGCGGACGCCCGATCCGGCCACACCGCCTGCAAGCCGCCCGCCACCAGAACCCGATCCACCACGTCAATCGCGGACCACGCCACCCCAACCCGTTGGCAATCCGTCTGGCTGGGTTCGGGCGAGCGACTATCCGTCGAATATCTTGCGCAATGGCGAGCA
Source organism: Parasphingopyxis sp. (assembly GCA_965212265.1). Classification (GTDB taxonomy): domain Bacteria; phylum Pseudomonadota; class Alphaproteobacteria; order Sphingomonadales; family Sphingomonadaceae; genus Parasphingopyxis. The sequence goes on from CBDBUZ010000003.1 coordinate 59,973, forward strand.
GGGGACATCGCGGTACCAGGTGCGTGTGGGTGCCAATGGCTTGCCGACCGCCTGTTTCACGATCGGATCGAGCGGACATTTCCAGCTCGATGCACGGGCTTGCAATATGGTGATGAGCCGGGCCCGGTTCCAACCTGCGCGCGATGGATCCGGCAATGCGGTCGCCGGGATCTATTCGGGCAGCCATCGCTGGCGCGCCCCGCGCTAAGCCGGACTAGGCAAACAGTTTTCGTGCAGCCGCCAACCGCTCGGCGGCTTGGTCGAGGACATCATCGCTTTTTGCAAAGCAGAGTCGCAAGATGCTGATCACCGGATCGCTTTCGTAAAAAGGAGAGATGGGGATCACCGCAACGCCCGCTTCTTCGACAAGGCGAATTGCAAATTCCCGGTCTTCGAGCACGATCCCGGATGCTTGGAGGTCGACGGACAGGAAATAGGTCGCCGCACAGGGCAGGACGGAAAAACCATTGTCAGTCAGCGCCCCTGCAAGCCGATCGCGTGAACGCTGAAAGTCGGCGCGCATACCCGCGAAATAGCTATCGCCCTTGCCGAGCCCATAGGCGACTGCGGCCTGGAGATTGGGTGGGGTTGTGAACGTCAGGAACTGATGCGCTTTGGCGATCACATTGGCCAAGGGCGGGGGAGAGATCACCCAGCCTACCTTCCACCCGGTCAGTGAGAAAATCTTCCCTGCAGACCCGATTTTCACGGTGTGCTCTTGCATCCCATCCATCGCCATCAGGGATTTATGGTGACGACCATCAAAGGTCAGATGCTCCCACACCTCATCGCAGATAGCGATCAGATCATGGGTTTTGCAAATATCCGCCAAGAGGCTGAGCTCGGCCTCTGACAACATCGTGGCCGTCGGATTATGCGGGCTGTTGAGAATGATTGCGCTTGTCTTGTCGGTGATCGCCGCCTCAAGAGCCTCGCGCGTGATCGTCCAGCCCGGCGGGACGGTGCGAATGAATTTGGGCGTGCCGCCCGCCTGACGCACAAGCGGTGCATAGGCGTCATAGGCCGGTTGGACGATTATCGCCTCATCACCAGGACGGATCAGGCCAAGGATCGAGGCCGCCAGCGCCTCCGTTGCTCCGGAGGTGACAATAACGTCCTTATCACCATCAATCGCAAGGTCTTGATGATGCCTGTAATGATCGGCGATAGCATCCCGCAGCGCTTGAATTCCACGCATTGGAGGATATTGGTTCGGGCCGTTGATGGTCGCTTCAGCAGCCGCTCGACGGACATCTTCGGGGCCTTCGGAGTCTGGGAATCCCTGGCCGAGATTGATCGCTCCGCGGTCCCGCGCGCGGATTGACATGTCTTCGAAGATGGTCGTCGGCAGATCGGCGAAAATCGGGTTCATTCGCGGGGTTTGCCGCCCGCTGGTCGCTTCGGATCTTTCTTCAATACTTGCTCTATGTAGAGCCGCTGCGTGAGAACGAAGCCGACAACGGTGAGCGGCGCGGCCAGCAAGACGCCAAGCAGCCCAAACAATATCCCGGCCCCGACAACCGCAAACAACAGAACGGCGGGCAGCAAATCCACAGACTTTTTCTGGATGATCGGCTGGAGAATATTACCCTGCACCTGTTGGATCAGGACATAGACGCCGAGCGTCCACAGCGCGATTGTCGGGCTGACACTAAAGGCGACGAGCACCGCAGGGATGCCGGCGACAACCGGACCGATGAACGGAATGAAATCGAGCAGATCCGGCAATGATCGCCAAGCGCAGCGGCTGAGGGAACACCGATGATCGAGAGCGCGATATAGATCAGCACTGCAACGATGATGCGATGAGAATATCTGCGCGCGCAGCCACAGGCCCAGCGCCCGGCCAATATCGTCGCAGGTTTCAGTTGCCAGCTGCTCCCGGTTCTTGGGAACGATCCGAACCAGCCCGGCGCGGTACAAACCCGGCTGGGCCGCGAAGAACACCGCACCTGCGAGAACAAGGATGATATTGGTTAGCGCCCCGCCGGCCGACATGAGGGCAAAGCTTCCCGCCCGCGTCGTCAGGCCGGACAGCTGACTCGTAATGTCGCTCGCCGCTTGACGCACATCATAATCGATACCCCAATTATCGAATGCAGTTTGCGTGGCTTCGATCGCGTCGGGAATGCGGGCGATCAGGGCTGCAAATTGGGTGATGATCAGATCGCCGAATATCCAGGCCACAGAGCCCAATATTCCAAACAGGGCGATCACAGAGACGGTAACGGATAAACCCTCAGGAAGTCCGAACCCTATGAAAATGCGGGCAATTG
>CBDBUZ010000004.1:0-95076 GCA_965212265.1 Parasphingopyxis sp.
ACGTCCGTCTTGAATGGCGATTTGAATGCCTTGTCCCAGTTTTTCAGGTTTGTGAGGATCGGCATGTTCGAGGTATCGAGCGTGTGCAGGCCCGGGCCGTACATATCGGCCAGAACGCCCTCGTCGATCACCACAGCAGCCTGGGTTTCGCGGACCGTTAGCTGGGCGCCGTTCTGGATTTCATTGTCCTGGAAATCGAGGCGTTCGGCCAGCAGACCGGGCTCCTCCTCCCATTCGATGACATCGACAAATTGTTTCGAAATGAAATCCCGCAGGCCCATAAGAGTCTCTCCCTTTCCCAAGTGCGACATTAGCGGTGTTGCGCGGTCGCGCAAACCATGTTGCCGATATAGGGAGGCAACACGCTGTTTTTTAGACCTAAGAGTGAAAAATCGGCGAAAAAGCACCGAAAAATGCGATTCTCCACCTCACCCAGCGTCGGTTTTTCGGTTTTTAGTCACTGGAGAGTGCTGGGTGGTCATTCGCGTCATCGGCAAAAGCAAGCCGCACCTCGCGCCCATTTTCGCGCAGCAGTACATGATCGCCCGCAACCGCGAGCAACGGTACGCCCGGAATCACCCTCACGCCCGACACGCACCAGGCGCTGCGGGCCAGCGCCGGTCGAGATGATGGCCGAGCCACTATCCCCTATCCCCATCACACCATGGAGCCGCAGCTCGGCAACCGAATTGGTCGGCGCGGGCTGACTCGGCGCCGCAACGGGTGCAGCGGCTGGCGGTGATACATTGGCGGGCGCCGCACTTTCGGTCGGTGGAGCCGGATCGCGGAACAGCCAGAGCAGCAGCAAGAGCGCGACGACACCGCCGCCCACCAACACAGCCAGGCGTCGCGGCGAGGTCTCGCCATCGCGGTCGAACTGCAAGAAGCCCGGCTTGTTGTCGTCCATGCTGCACTCTCCTGGGCGCGCATCCTTAGGCGCCCCACATGACAATCTGGCGTCAGAAAGCAAGCCGGGGGCTTCGCATTCTCCGGCCCAGACGCAAAAACAGGGTTGCTATCACCCCCACCCTCGCGTCACTAAGGCAGTGGAAATTCAGGAGACCAAATGGTGAGCGAGCAAGATATCTTCCCGGTTCCGAAAGAATGGGCCAAACGCGCCCATGCGGACAAGGCGGAATATGAACTCCTCTATGGCCGTTCGCTTGCCGATCCAGGCACCTTCTGGCTGGAACAGGCGCGCACGCTGGACTGGATCAAGCGGCCCGAAATCTCCGGCGACTGGAGCTTCGATGCCAGCGATTTTCACATCAACTGGTTCACCGATGGCCAGTTGAACGTCTCGGCCAACTGCCTCGATCGTCATCTCGCCACCCGCGGCGACGACGTGGCGATTATCTGGGAACCCGATGATCCGGAAGAAGAGCCCAAAAAATTCACCTATCGCCAGCTCCATCGCGAAGTATGCCGATTTGCCAATGTGCTGAAGCAGGAAGGCGCACGCCGCGGCGACCGGATCACCATCTATATGCCGATGATCCCCGAAGCGGCCTTTGCCGTACTCGCCTGTGCGCGGATCGGCGCAATCCATTCGGTCGTGTTTGGTGGCTTCTCACCCGAAGCGCTCGCCGGCAGGATCACCGATTGCGACAGCAGCCATGTGATCACCGCCGATGAAGGTCGGCGCGGCGGCAAGCGCGTTGCGCTCAAGGCCAATGTCGACAAGGCGGCCGAGCAAGTCAGCTGCCTCAAAAAAGTCATTACGGTCCGGGCAACCGGCGGCGATATCGATATGCAGGCCGGGCGCGATGTCTGGTACCATGAAGCGGTTGAAACCGTGGATGCGGAATGTGCGCCCGAAGTGATGGGCGCGGAAGACCCGCTCTTTATACTCTACACCTCCGGCTCGACCGGCAAACCCAAGGGCGTGCTCCACACCTCTGGCGGCTATCTGCTCTGGGCATCGCTCAGCCACAAATATGTGTTCGATTATAATCCGGGCGAGATTTACTGGTGCGCGGCCGATATCGGCTGGGTCACCGGCCATAGCTATATCATCTATGGCCCGCTCGCGAATGGCGCGACGACGCTGATGTATGAAGGCGTCCCCAACTGGCCGACACCGAGCCGGATCTGGGAAGTGGCGGACCGGCACAATGTCGAGATTCTCTATACTGCCCCGACGGCGCTGCGCGCGCTGATGCGCGAAGGTGATGACTATGTGACACGCACCAGCCGCGCGAGCATCCGCCTGCTCGGTACGGTCGGCGAACCGATCAATCCGGAAGCCTGGCGCTGGTATCATAATGTGGTGGGCGAAGGCCGCTGCCCGATTGTCGATACCTGGTGGCAGACCGAAACAGGCGCGGCGATGATCGCTCCCCTGCCCGGCGCGACCGATCTCAAGCCCGGCAGCGCGACCAAGCCGTTTTTCGGCATCGAGCCGCAGATCGTGGATGGCGAAGGCCAGGTTTTGCACGGCGCGACCGAAGGTAATTTGTGCATCACCCGCTCATGGCCGGGCCAGATGCGGACCGTTTACGGCGACCACAAACGCTTTTTTGACACCTATTTCACCACCTTTCCCGGCAAATATTTCACCGGCGATGGCTGTCGCCGGGACGAGGATGGCTATTATTGGATCACCGGCCGGGTCGATGACGTAATCAATGTCTCTGGCCATCGCATGGGAACCGCTGAAGTCGAAAGCGCGCTCGTGCTCCACAAGGATGTATCCGAGGCCGCCGTGGTCGGCATGCCGCACGAAGTGAAGGGCCAGGGCATTTATGCCTATGTGACGCTCAACGCGAACACGGAACCGAGCGAAGAGCTGCGCAAGGAGTTGGTCGGCTGGGTCCGTACCGAGATCGGTCCGATTGCCTCGCCCGATGCGATCCAGTTCACCCCCGCCCTACCCAAAACCCGCTCCGGCAAGATCATGCGCCGCATCCTGCGCAAGATAGCCGAAGGCGATGTCAGCAGCCTGGGCGATACAAGCACGCTGGCCGAGCCGGCCGTGGTCGACGATCTGGTCGCGAACCGGGTTGTCTAGTTGCGCGGGTACAACGGCGTCAGCAGGCTGCGGGCGGCGATCCAATCCTGGAGCGCGGTGAGGTTCGCGATGTGCACGGCGCGATAGGCGGTTTCGACGAGGCCAGCCTCGGCGAGCTCAGTTAATACTTTCCCCGTGGTAACCCGGCTTGTGGCGATGGCTTCAGCAAGGGCGGATTGGCTGGCGCGGACGATGTGATGAGCGTCATCGGGTTGGGCGAGATCGACCAACGCTTTTGCAAGCCGGACATTGGCAGGAAGCCGGCGTTGATCGTCGAGCCGTTCGAGCGCCAGTGACAATTGGCGCGCGAGGCTCACCAGCAGATGATCGCGAATGGCCGGTTGGCTATCGAGCAATTGGGAAAAGCCCGCGCGTGAGACTTCATGGATCGCCGTATCGCCAACCGCGACCGCATCAAGCGTGCGCGGGATATCAAGAAACAGCGTCATCTCGCCAAAGACATCGCCCGGACCATGGACAAGATAGGTGGAGCGTTCGCCCTCGGCGTCGGTTGCGCTCATCCGCACCGCGCCTTCCGCAATGACCGAAATTCCCGGCTTGCGATCGCCGCGCTGCTGGACCGTCGCGCCATCGCGATAGCGCATCAAGGTGCCCGCCGATGCCACAGCCGCCTGCATTTCTGCAGGCATACGCCCGAGAAATTCGCCGAAAAAGGGAGAAAAAGGCGCGTCCATCAATTGCTAACTAGTTTGCAGTTCATAGTCGCACTACCTGCTACGTCTTGATCAACAAGACAAGGGAGAGGGTGTCATGCAGACCAGTACGATCATCATATTGGCTATCTATTTCGGCTATGCGCTGATCGAATTGTGGCGCACGGCGCTGTTCAACAAAGCAGAGCAAACCCGCGGTGACGGGATTGTCGAAGCGGTCAGCACCATCGTGCTGCTCCTTGTCACGCAACCCTTCATCCTGTTCAGTTCGGCATGGCTCGCCGGGCAGATTGCTCCGGGCTATGCCGGAGCGCTGGCCGGCATCCCGATCCTTGCCGCTGTCGCGCTGTTCCTGCTGTTCGACGATATGATGCAATATTGGTGGCACCGCGCTGCGCACACATTCCCGCTGCTCTACAAGCTGCATCGCCCGCATCATGACGCACGCTATATGAGCATCCGGCTCGTCTATCGGAATAATCTTTTCTATTATCTCACCATGCCCGGCATCTGGTTTTCCGGCGTGCTGATCTATCTCGGTCTCGGCTATGTTTATGCCGGCTATATTGTCGTGAAATTGCTGGTGATTACTGGGGCGCATTCGGATGTTGCCTGGGACCGGCCGCTCTACAAGATTGGCTGGCTATCCCCGGTCATGTGGGTTGTCGAACGCACCATTTCGACACCCGCAACCCACCATGCCCATCATGGCCGCCACAAGGCGGATGGCGTGACCAATTATAAGGGCAATTTCGGCAATCTGCTGTTCTTCTGGGACGTGCTCTTTGGCACTGCGAAAATCACCCGCGCCTATCCGGAAAGCTATGGCGTCGAAAATCTGCCAGCGACCTCGACCGGAGAGATGCTGGCCTGGCCGCTGATCAGCACCGGAAATTCGGCAAAAGGCGAAGAGCCCGAAGCCGTTCCGGCAACCGCCTAAGTTTTCACAATGCCGTGATCGATCAGGCTGCGCGCCGTGTCGATGATTGTCACCTCTTCATCGCGCGTCTGCCAATCGAGTTTTTCCTTGGCATGGCTGACATCGGCATGGCGGACCTTGCCGAGCTCTGACTTTACCTGGCGGGCGACCGGGTCCCAGATCGCCACGACTTTCATCAGCCAGTCCGGCAGTTTGCGGGTCGGAACCTTACGGGCTTCATCGCCGAGCTTTTCTTTGAGCAGCATCGCAATGTCGTGCAGCTTGTAAAATTTGCCAGCCGCGAAGAAACGCTCGTCGTCCATATCCGGCGCGGTGAGCGCACGGACATGCAGGTCCGCCACATCGCGCACATCGACCACGCAAAAGCCAAGATCCGGCGCACCCGGGAAGCTGCCGTCCATCATCTTCTTCACCGCTTCGAGCGAGGTTGAAAAATCGGGGCTCAAGATCGGGCCGAGCACCATGCTCGGATTGATCGAGCAATATTCCATCTCGCCGCCTTCGGCCGCCATCCAGTCCCGCGCGGCGCGCTCGGATATCGTCTTGGATTTCACATAGGGATAGACGTCCGGGTGATCGAGATTGGTCCAGTCCTTCTCGCTGAACGTATATTCGCCGCGGTCCACACCATAGGCGATCGCCGCCATGGAGGAGGTCATCACAACGCGTTGAACCCCCGCTTCTTTGGCAAAGCGCAGCGCTCGCAAGGCGCCATCGCGCGCGGGTATGATCAGGTCGTCTTCATTTTTGGGCGAGGCATCGGGGAGCGGTGAGGCGAGATGGGCGACATGGGTGCAGCCCTGCATCGCCTCGGCCCAGCCCTCATCGGAGGTGAGATCGGCCGCAAATACGCTCAGCTTGCTGTTGTCGACATCCAGGATATCGCGGACCTGCTGCTCCTTGGCGAGCGAACGGATGGTCGTGCGGACTGTCCAGCCTTCGGCGACGAGCTGGCGAATGGTGAAGCCGGCGATATAGCCGCTGCCTCCGGTAACAAGAACGGTGCCCGTCATCATCTCTCTCCTGCGATTGCTCAGCTCCAATCCTATGAGAGCGGGTTTCCGAACGCAACGGAGCTGGCGGCGCTATTCTGCGGCGGACGGGGGTTGCACGGATGCTTCCAATGCAGGCGCCATCGTTTCGGAATAGAATAGCACTTCGGGCGGTTCGAAACGCCAGGCCGTGTTATGGTCCTGAAACCCGATTATCCGCGGCGCCTGTTCGCTGCCTTCAAAATAGAACCCCTCGGTGTCATAGGCCGCGCGCATGGCCGCGATGATCCGATCCTCGTCATCCGCATCGACCATCATCCAGACCATTTCCAGAACCCCGTCGCGAAAGACGAACTCGGCAAAGCGGGGTTCGCCCATATAGGCAAAGCCATCGCAATCGAGTTGCTGCTGGATCTCCTGCACATCGGGCATGAAGGGCGGATCGATCGTTCGAATGTTCCATTCGGGGCAATGGTCAGAAAGCCGTTCCGTCATGGTTTCGAGACTGGCTCCGAACTCGACCAGATCGGGAATGGTGACATCGTTCGCCGCATCGGTCGACTGGGCCGAGGCGGTGGCAGGCACAGCCAGGGCGAGCGAGAGCAAAAGCGGTGTGATTTTCACGGCATGGGTCTCCTGATTTCTGCGTTGTTGCTATACTGTATTACTACGATAATACAATAGCCTTTGCAGAGCTGTTGGAACGCCATAAGGCACCTTTATGCGAACCATCGACACAATCGTCATCGGTGCGGGCATTGCCGGCCTCTCCGCCGCCGCGCGGATTGCACAGCATTGCGATACTGTCGTGCTCGAACGCGAAAGCGCGCCCGGCTATCATTCCTCGGGACGCAGCGCGACATTCTGTCATTTCGGAATCGGCAATGGACTGGTCCATCGGCTCACCGCGATCAGCAAGGAGATCTTTGCAGCACCACCAGATAATGATCATCCGCCACTCGCCCGACGCATGGCGGCATTCTTCATTGCCCGCGATCATGAACGCGAAGCGCTCAAGAGACTGACTGAGACCACGCTCTCCCACTCCCCCGACGCGCGGCAAATCGCTGAGGAGGAAATTTCAGACATCGTCCCTGTTCTGAAGATCGGCGATGATGCTTTTGTCGGCGGACTCTACGACCCCGACGCCTATAAACTCGACAGCGATGCTATGCTCCAAACCAATGTCCGAGCATTGCGAGATGCAGGTGGTGCACTGATTTCAAATTCTCCGGTGACAGGCATTCGCTCCGTCGGCTCCAACTGGATCGTCGATACGCCCGGTGAGAGCTATCAAGCACAGCGTATCATCAATGCAGCGGGGTCCTGGGCTGATGATATTGCGGCAATGGCCAGTGTTACGCCGCTTCGCCTGACACCGTTGAAACGCACCATCATCGCGATCCGCCCGCCGGACGGCATAGATGTCAGCGACTGGCCCTTCACCAAGACTGTTGGTGATGGTTTCTACATGCTTCCGGAGGGTTCCGGCCGATTGCTCGCCTGCCCTATGGACGAAACCCCCAGCGAACCGTGCGACGCCCAGCCAGATGAAGAAACAATCGCTCTTGCCGCGTGGCAGGTCGAGCAGGCAACGACCATGTCGATCCGACGGATAGACCATAAATGGTCGGGCTTGCGAACCTTCGCGCCAGACAAGAGCCCGGTCGCCGGATACGCGCCTGACGCGCCCGGCTTCTTCTGGCTCGCAGGCCAGGGTGGCTTTGGGCTCCAGACATCGCCGGGAATGGCCATGGCTGCGGAATCATTGGCGCTCGGACTCGACTGGCCCGATCCGCTCCGCGCCATGGGCATCGATCCAGCCGAGATGAGTCCGGCCAGACTGCGAAGCTAACGCAGCAGGACCAGTTCTTCGGCCATGGTCGGGTGCAGTGCTACGACATTGTCGAAGTCCGCTTTGGTGAGCTTTGCCTTAATCGCTACGGCGGCCGCCTGCAGGATTTCGGGTGCGTCTGGCCCAATCATATGGAGGCCAACGACACGATCCGTGTCTGCATCGGTCACCATCTTGTAGAGCGCGCGCTCGTTGCGCTCGGCGAGCACATCTTTCATGGCCCGGAAATCGGACTGATAGACCTTGATAGAACCAAGCTGGTTGCGCGCTTCACTTTCCGTCAACCCAACAGCCGCGAGTGGCGGATGGCTGAATACGGCAGACGGGATGCAACCATAGTCAACTGTTGTCGGCGTGTCGTTGAACACTGTCTCGGCAAAGGCATTGCCTTCGCGAATAGCCACGGGCGTTAGTTGGACCCGATTGGTCACATCGCCAACCGCATAGACGCTGTCGACATTGGACTTACTGTATTCGTCGACGACAATTGCGCCGCCATCATCCATTTCAACTCCGGCATTTTCGAGGCCCAGGCCATCTGTCTTGGGCACCCGCCCCGTCGCGATGAGAACCTGATCCACGATGATTGGATCATGATTGCTCATGCGTACTTCCAGGCTGCCATCATCGTTACGCTCGATGCTCTCAAACTGCGCATTGAAGCGAAATTCTATACCCTTCATCATCGAAATTTGGAGCAAGCGATCGCGGATCGATTGGTCATATTGACGCAGGATTACGTCTGAGCGATTTATGAGCGTCACCTTGCTGCCAAGCTTGTTGAAAATGCCAGCAAACTCATTGGCGATATAGCCGGCACCGGCGATCAATACGCGCTTCGGCAGCGTGTCGAGATGAAATACTTCATTCGAGCTGATCGCATGGTTCGAGCCCGGGAATTCCGGAATATGCGGCCAGGCGCCGGTCGCAACCAGGATGTATTTTGCACTCTTCTTCTCACCGCTCGCCAATATGACCTCATTGGGTCCGCTAATGGTTGCGCGCTCGTGATAGATCTGAACATCATGACTGTTCAGCGTGTCGGTATAGGCACCGTTGATCCGGTCAACTTCCTTCAGCACATTGTCGCGCAACGTGGGCCAGTCAAAATTGGGTTGCTGGGATAGCTGCCAACCGAATTTCTGGGCGTCCTTCAGGTCTTCGGCGAAATGCGCACCGTAGACGAGCAGTTTTTTGGGCACACAGCCGCGGATCACACAGGTACCGCCAACCTTGTGCTCTTCGGCAATTGCAACCCTCGCACCAAATGCAGCGGACACCCGCGCGGCGCGCACGCCGCCGGACCCCGCCCCGATTACGAACAAATCATAGTCAAACTCGGCCATGTGTAATTCCCGCTGTTATTATCTTGCTATTGTTCGATCTGGGTATGCTGTCGGTTACTCTCAAGCGGAGATTGCCGATCACAGTGATCTGGTCGCGCATCGCTCATAGCGCGCGGTCGATCAGGGCCTTTGTAGATGGATCCAGCGCAAGCGCTTCTTCGTCATTGGCGATCGAGCGCGCGATGTCTTTGCCCAGCTCAACACCAAATTGATCGAATGGGTTGATGCCAAGGATCGCCGCACTCACGAACGTGCGATGTTCGTAGAATGCAAGCAGCGCGCCGAGGTCAAACGGGTCAAGCCGTTCCAACAGAATCGTGGTCGACGGACGATCGCCAGGAAAATTCCGATCTGGATCGGCATTCTCTCGACCGGCAAGCAACGCAGCCGCCTGTGCGAAACAGTTGATAAGGAGCTGCTCGTGATGCGCTGGATCGCGATGGTCATGTGCTTCAGCAGCCGCGATAAACTCGGCTGGCACAAGATGGGTGCCCTGATGTAGTAGTTGGAACACGGCATGCTGCGCATCGGTACCAACCCCACCCCAGACGATTGGGGCAGTTGACCGGTCTGACGCCTTGCCGTTCGATTCCATTTCTAGCTGCTGCAGATAGGGCGGGAGCAGGCGCAAGCGTTCGTCATAGGGGAATACCGCGCGGGTCTCGCTGCTGCGGGCCTGAGCGTAATAGAGATCGACAAAGGCCGCGAGCACCGGCGCATTCTTTGACCATTCCCCGAGGCGGAAATGCCGGTCCATGGCTGCAGCGCCCTCCAGCAACTGCTCAAACGCTTCCCAGCCCAGTGCCAAGGCAATAGGAAAGCCAATCGACGACCAAAGCGAATATCGGCCACCTACTGTATCAGGGAACGGCAAAACGCGCGTTTGATCTATGCCGAAATCGACCGCCCGATCGGGGTCTGCGGTCACAGCCACGATCTGTCCAAACGGGTCGCCAATCCCGGCATTGCGAAGCCATTGGATTGCACTTTGCGCATTGAGCATGGTTTCGGCAGTTGTGAAGCTCTTCGATGCAATCACAACTAGCGTATACTCGGGATCGAACAGCGTGAACGGACCTTCGAGCGCCGCGCCATCCACATTTGAAACAACCGCAACATCATAGGCGGGTTCTTCGCGCCCCAAGGCATCAATGACAAATTCGGGCCCAAGCGCAGATCCGCCGATACCGAGGTGCAAGATATGGCGAACTTCGCCCATTGCGCCCGCTTCGATTGCATCAACCAAAGCGCGCATCCGCATATGTAATGCATTGGCGAGCGCCACGCTTTCTGGCGCCCCCTGCCCGCGCTGCGCCATATGTTCGGCGGCACGACCTTCGCTGGCATTTACGGTTGCGCCCGCAAATAGCGCGTCGCGTTTTCCCGCAAGATCTTGTGCATCGGCGATCTCACCAAAGCTCTCGATTAATCCAGCATCCAGATGGGTTTTGGAGAAATCAAAATAGAGGCCGGCCTCTTCGATCGTCAGCAGATCGAGTCGATCGGGATCGCCATCGAACAATGCTGATAGTGTCTTTCGTTCAGCCTGCTCGATTGGCTGCCAGAGGGTATCATAGTCGGACATATCCGCCCTTCTGACGCGATGGACACTCGGCGGCAAGCGACTTGGTTCAGGTCGTCCGTATTGGCAGCGTAATTCGCGCGCAAAGCCCCTTGTCCAGCCGGTTTTCTAGGACCAACTCGCCACCGTGCTCACGGACTATCGCCCGGGCCAGTGCCAGCCCTAGACCCGAACCGCCCTCATTCCGGTTGCGCGAGCTTTCGAGTCGCGAAAAGGGTTCGAAAACGGTCTCCAGCGCATCGGCCGGAATACCGGGCCCATCATCCGTAACCTCGACTACTGCCATACCGTCTTCCGAGCGCACTCGAACCTTGGCCGCCTCGCCATATCGGATGGCATTATCGATAAGGTTTCGGATCGCCCGTTTGAGCAAGTTTGCACGACCGTTCACAATACTCTTTTCGCCATCCTCCCATTCCACCGCCGCGCCCACGTCACGAAAATCTTCGATCGCGCTGTCGACGAGCGCCGTCAGATCGAGCGGCTCTGATTGAGCATTGGGTCGACCAAGGCGTGCCAGTGAAAGAATATCGTCAAGCGTTCCGGTCATATCCGAAATCGTTTCGACCATGCGGCCACGTTCGGCCTCATCGTCAACATTCTCCGCATGGATACGCAGCGCAGATAGCGGCGTTCGCAGATCGTGCCCAATGGCGCCCAGCATATGATCCTTCTCGCCCAGCATGGCCGCGATACGAATCTGCATCGCGTTGAAAGCCTCAATCAGGCTGGCCACGTCATGCGGTCCCGCTACCGGAACAACATCGCTATCGGTATCCTCGCTGAAATCTCGGACCGCGACGGTCAGCACTTTCAATGGACGCGATACTCGGCGCGCAAAGAGGAACAGCAGGAACAGCAATACGCCATAGAGAATTACGGTCTGTGCGATGATTGAAATCAAGGCTCCAGCACCGGCTGGGCGGAGGCGCATCCAGCTATTGACCCATTCGCCGGATTCCAGCTGAACCGAGACCCGCAAAATGTCCGGTGGCCGTCTATGCTCGACACGTTCGCGCAACCGGCGCGGAATCGGCATCTGATCGATATCGACACGGCCGACTTCTATCGTCCGGACAGAAAAATCGATGTTTTCAAAGCCATTTACGAGGCGGCTCTCATAGAGTCTCACGCGGGGGAGAGACTCTGTGCGAACTGCGCTCTGAGCATCTACGCTCAATGGTCCACGCCGACCACGGTTGGGTCCTGGCCCTCGCCTTGCTCGGATTGGCAGTCCCGCTTCCAGTCTCTCTGATACAGTCACAACCCGCGCGACAATCGGTCCAGCCGCTTCAGCAAATCGCAACCGTTCGCTCGCCTGAACCAGCAATACAAAGTTGATCGCCTGCGCGATGAACAGCGCCAGTGCGACAATCAGCATCAGCTGACCGAAAAGGCTTTTGGGCCAGAACCGCATCACAGTTTGGAAACGTCAGTTGCGAGGGTGTAGCCGCCGCCCCAGACCGTCTTGATGAGTTCCGGAGACTTCGGATCGCGCTCGATCTTCCGACGCAACCGGCTGACTTGATTATCGATTGCACGATCGAACGCTCCCGCCTCGCGTCCCTGGGTCAGGTCCAGCAGTTGATCGCGCGACAAGACTTGCTGCGGATGGGTAACTAGAGCGAGGAGCAATTGATACTCGCCGGTCGATAGCGCGACAGCCACACCGTCGCGATCGACCAATGTGCGCTCACCCGCCCGCAAGACCCAATCACCAAAGCCATAGCCCTGCTGATCGGGGGCACGCTGATGTACACCGCTCGCGCCCGCGCGGCGCAGGATTGCTTTTATTCGCGCGAGCAATTCTCTTGGTGAGAAAGGTTTGACGACATAATCATCGGCACCTATTTCGAGCCCGACGATCCGCTCCGTCTCTTCCGACTTTGCAGTCAACAGAATGACCGGAATCTCGCTTGTCGCCCGGATGTGCCGGGTCAGGCTGAGCCCATCTTCGCCGGGCATCATGATATCGCTGATCACGCAATCAATCGCATAGCCAGCAAGCGCCTTGCGCGCTGCGTCCGCGCCAGCGGCTTGCGACACGCGATAACCATTCTTGCTGAGAAAGCTCGCTAGCGGCTCGCGAATGCTGCGCTCGTCTTCAACGAGCAAGAGATGAGGTTTCGATGTCATCGGAGGAGCATAGCGCGGCTCGACCGGCTAAGCGATATGGCGGGCAACCGGCCAGGGAAGCCACCGGTTACCCGCCAAACGCCGCGTGCCTCGTATTGGGAGGGGCGAAGCACGCGGTAGGGGTTCGCTGGCCTAGGCCCTATCCGCCCTGCCGTGCGGCGCGATGCGCTGCGCGCGCGGCGCGGCGTTCTTCGCGGGTGGCGACGCCGTCACCGTTCGCGTCAGCCCGATCAAAACGCTCAAAGGCCATTGCTGCGATCTCATCACGGGTTATCAGACCATCACCGTTCGCGTCTGGATTGGGGCGATTGGCGCGTCGCTGGGCGCGCCGTTCACGGCGCTGCGCTCGCGCTTGATCGCGTTCGGTTTCGGTGATCTGGCCATCGCCATTCGCATCAAAGCGATCAAAACGCGCAAGAGCTCGCTCCGTCACTTCTTCGCGTGTGACAACGCCATCGCCGTTGCTGTCCATTCGCTCCATACGATTGCCTTGATGTCCATGGCGACCGTGCCGACCGCGGCGTTCAGACCAGCGTGCTCGCATCTGCTCACGGGCGGCAGAGCGCTCTGTTGCGTCAATTGCGCCATCGCCATTCGCATCGGCGCGCGCAAAACGGGCATCAATCTGCGCATTGACTTCATCGCGGGTGAGATTGCCATCGCCATTTGCGTCGCCGCGCATGCCGCCAGGCTGCGCAATTGCGACACCAGCGACCACCAGGGCGGCGCTTGCTGAGATAATTGCTATTTTTTTCATCGGGTTATTCCTAACGCTATACTGTTCATCCGAAACGGGTTCTTCCCGCCACAGATCATGGAATAGCGACCAATTGTCGCAGAGCTTTGCCAGTAGGGCGATAAAGTGTCGCAAATTGTCGCAACATCATGATTGCATCAGGCTTGACCGGGCCCCGCCCCTCGTCGACATCGCGATCAATGCTCAGGGAATTTGAAGAAAATACCGGGCCGGGTTCCTCGCCGGCTACATTACGACCGGCCGGTCGGCGCACGCCGCTCGGCTGGCTCCGTTTCATACTTTTGCTGGCCCTGCTGGCGATCATTGTCCGCAGCTTGATCGTTGCACCGTTCAACATTCCCTCCCGATCGATGACCCCAACCCTGCTCACCGGTGATTACCTGTTCGTGGCAAAATGGCCCTATGGCTATTCGCGCTACAGTTTTCCCTTTGCCGCGGATCTTTTTGAAGGCCGGATCGGTAATGGTCGTCCGGAGCGAGGCGATATCATCGTCTTCCGCTCTCCAGCCAATACGGACACCGCCTATATCAAGCGCGTGATCGGCGTTCCGGGCGATCGGGTACAGATGATCGGGGGAGAATTGCAGCTTAACGGTGAAATGATCGCGCGCGAAGCCATCGAAGATTTTCGAGAGCCAATCGAAAACCCGAAGGATTGCCCGACAGGGCCCGGCAGCAACGGTCGAACAGAACGCGCTGAAGATGGCGCGCTTTTCTGCCTGACGCCACGCTACCGCGAAACATTACCTGGCGGTCGCAGCTATTCCGTGCTCGACGCTGGCGACAGTACCGCCGACACGACCCAGGAATTCAGAATCCCCGACGGCCACTATTTCCTGATGGGCGATGATCGGGATCGCAGTGCCGATAGTCGATTCCCAGCAGAACCCGACGGTGGAATCGGCCTCGTTCCGGAAGAATTTATTGTTGGGCGCGCAATGGTCATCTTTTGGTCAACTGACGGATCCGCACGCTGGATCAACCCCATCAGTTGGTTCTCGGCGACACGGGGTGATCGAATTGGGCGTGGCTTGTAATACGCGATAATGCGTTGGCGCTCGGCTCAAGGTCCGGCTAAAGACCGCCGCGATGACTGATACCCAAGAAACCAATGTCTGGCTTATCGAAACGCTGAGCCATGAACCGCGAGATGCTGCGATCTTTAAGCGCGCGCTCACTCATCCCAGTATGGATGATCCCAATTATCAGCGGCTCGAGTTTCTCGGTGATCGCGTGCTCGGGCTAATCATCTCGACATGGCTCTATGAGCGCCACGACACGGACCCGGAAGGCAAACTCAACAGCCGCCTCGCGTCACTCGTTTCGCGACCCACTTGTGCGGCCGTCGCGCGCGAGCTCGGCGTGGCTCCGCATATCCGGCTCGGTAAGCAAGCCCGCGACGATGGTAGTGCGGACAGCGACAATGTACTCGGCGATGTCATGGAGGCGCTGATCGGTGCCCTATATCGCGATGGCGGTTTCGATGCAGTTCGCTCCTTTGTGTATCGCGTCTGGGAAAGCCGGCTTGAGGAAATGGACCGCGCGCCGCAGCATCCGAAAAGCGCATTGCAGGAATGGGCTGCCGCCAATCGTTGTAAACCACCGGTTTATTCGGTCGCGGATCGATCGGGCCCCGCCCATAATCCGCAATTCACCGTCCGGGTCGAGATACCCAATCGTGACGCTGCAGAAGCCGAAGGTTCATCAAAGCAGGAGGCAGAAAAAGCCGCAGCGCAGGCGCTATTGGAGAAGCTGCAATGACCGATTCTCCGAAGCAATATTGCGGGTTCGTGGCGGTTGTCGGAGCGCCAAATGCTGGCAAGTCTACCCTCGTCAATGCGCTGGTTGGTCAGAAGGTCGCGATTACAAGCCCTAAGGCGCAAACGACGCGAACGCGATTGATGGGTATCGCGATCGAAGACCAAACACAGATCGTCTTGATCGATACGCCTGGAATCTTTGCGCCAAAGCGCAGGCTCGATCGCGCAATGGTAGCGGCCGCGTGGGGCGGAGCGGAAGGCGCGGATCTGATCGCCCTGATCATTGATGCCAAAGCCGGCATCAAAGGTGGGATCGAAGCGATGGTCGAGACTCTGCGCAAGCGACCGGAGCCAAAACTGCTGATCCTCAACAAGGTGGATATTGCAAAGAAAGACGAGCTGCTGCGTCTGGCTGCAGGGCTCAATGCGCTGCTGGAACCGCAAGACACCTTCTTCATTTCGGCGACAACCGGCGATGGCGTCGCTGAACTCAAGTCCACATTGGTGGAAGCGATGCCGGAAGGGACATGGCATTTTCCCGAAGACCAGGTTTCCGATGCCAGCCAAAGATTGCTCGCTGCCGAAGTGACGCGTGAGCAGCTCTATCATCAGCTCCGCAACGAACTCCCCTATGCGAGCGCTATCGACACTGAAAGCTATACCGAACGAAAAGACGGTTCGATCGAAATTCGCCAGCAAATCCTGGTTGCGCGGCCCACGCAAAAAGCGATTGTCCTCGGCAAGGGCGGCAGCCGCATTAAGGAGATCGGCTCAGCGGCGCGCGAAGAACTCTCCGAACTAATGGGGCGAAAGGTCCATCTCTTCCTGCATGTAAAAGTGAAGCCAGATTGGGAAGAGGATCAAAGCTTGTACCGCGATATCGGACTAGACTGGGTCGAATAACTCAGCCTAACAGGCTGTCCACCCATTGCGGCACTAGCTCACCGGCTTTCCCCATTCGGCTTTCATGAAAGAAGATACTGCCCTCGCTTGGCTCGAGGTTCATCTCGAGCGTATGGGCTCCTGAATAGCGCGCTGTCTGCACAAAGCCGGCAGCCGGATAGACGGCGCCCGAAGTCCCGACCGAGACAAACAGGTCGCAGGTCGCGAGCGCTGCATCAATCCGATCCATCTCGTAGGGCATCTCGCCAAACCAGACTATATCCGGGCGAACCTTGCCGCTTTCTCCGCAGGACGGACAGGCGGGCCGATCGACCATTGTACCGCTGAACGAATAGCGATCGCCGCACGCCTGGCACCAGCCGGATTTCAGCTCACCATGCATGTGCAACAGTCGCTTGGCCCCTCCGCGCTCGTGCAGATCATCGACATTTTGCGTCACGATCAGCAACTCACCTGGCCATCCGCGATCGAGCCGTCCCAAGGCTTGATGGGCGGAATTGGGTTCAACATTACCGAGATTCGAGCGGCGCTCGTCATAGAAATCCAGCACAAGATCAGGATTGCGCGCATAGGCTTCCGGGGTTGCGACATCTTCTACGCGCTGTCCCTCCCACAAGCCGTCCGGGCCTCTAAACGTTGGCACACCACTCTCGGCCGAGATCCCGGCACCAGTGAGAACAACTATGTTGCAGATATCGCTCATGATTTGATCATAGTCCGAATTGGCGCGACTCACTAGCTGTCTAAACGCCAATTTAACCGTCTTCCCTTAGCCTGAAAGGCGATATGGGGGGGGCATTAATCCATCCTGGTCGTCGCTCCGCGTCGACTTTTGCATCGCTTGCGATGCTGCCGGCGCTCGTCTTCGTTACGCTCGCCTTCGAGCTGGCGCTTGCCGAACGCAAATTCGCACTTTTTGGTGGCGGTTTCGGCCAGTCTCAAACGCTGGACTCTGGACTTGAAACTGCCGCCTTCCTGCTGGCCCTGGTGTTTTGCCAGGGGCTCCTCTTCTATCTAGTTTATCGCGTCTTTCGACGGATCCATGGCGGCCGTGCCAACCGAACCACATTCTTCTTCAATTTTACTTTTTTTCTACTGTTGATCTGGTGCGGCGCAATCATCGCAAAATATCAGGCGCTCAGCTATTTCAGCGATGCGGTGAGCTTCCAGATTGTGCGCAATCTGGGTGGAGGCAGCCTATTAGACGCGATGCTCTATGCAGTCAGCGAGGCGGGTCTCATGTTAATCGTGGGTTTAGGCGCCATCGTCGCCTGGCTGATTCTGCGAACGATAGTTGTGCGCCTTTCGCGTGGGCGGACAATCGATCCCGACCAGATACACCTCGCCCCACGCAATCTCATCGCGGCCATCTGCCTCGCGCCGATCCTGCTCTTTTCCATGAATCAGATTGATGACAGCCGGGCTGCATTGGCGCGGTTCAACAGCATCTATGTTATGTCGACCGGTCTGCACCAGCTGACCGACTTCGATCGCGACGGATGGAGCTGGTACTCCAATCCGATCGACCTTCAGCCATTCAACTCGGCCCGCCATCCTTATGCGCTCGACATTCCCGGCAACGGAATCGATGAGGATGGGTTTGGTGGGGATCTGATTGCTGCCAGCCCTGCCCCGGCAATCGTAGCGACGATACCAGAACCTCAGCCCCATGTGATCCTGATCGTTATGGAAAGCATGCGCAGTGACGTGCTCGGCATGCGGATCGATGGTCGTCCGGTTGCCCCACTCATGGAGCATATTGCAAACGAAGGCAGCTTTGCGCGCACTGCTTACAGCCATGTCGGCTTTACCACCGCTTCGTTGAAGTCCCTGTTCACCGGCTGGGTCGAACCGCCATCTGGTGTCCGATCCATGATCGATGACTTTCTCGACAATGGCTATCAGGTCGGTGTTTTCTCCGGCCAGGCTGAGGATTTCGGCGACACTGCCGACGTCACGGGAATGCGGCGCGGGCGCTTCTTCATCGACGCAGAAGATTTGCGCGAAGAGCGAGCGTTCAGCTTTGCCGCGCAAGGCTCACTCTATGTCGATGGCCGGATCGTTTTGCGCGAATTTGACGAGCGCATGAGCGATCCTGCGGAATGGAGTGACCCGCAATTCCTCTATTTCAACTTCCAGTCTGCCCATTTTCCCTATTGGGCGCCGGGAACGGATTTGATCCTGACCGACGATCCGATTGCCCGCGAAGATATCAGCCTTGCCAATCGCGATCATGTTGCGCGCACCTACTGGAATTCGATCGCGTATAACGATCGCCTGTTGGCTGAGCTCATAGAGCGCCTCGAGCGACTTGGTGTCTATGAGAACAGCGTGATCGTGATCACCGCAGACCATGGCGAATCCCTGTTCGATGACGGGTTTCTTGGCCATGGCCATATGCTGAACCGTCAGCAAACGGAGATCCCGTTCATCGTCAATCGGCCGGGCCTCGATCTGTCCGGGCCGATCGGCCTGGCTGATATGCGGCGCATCATCTTGAATGCAGCTGGCGCGTCTGTTCCACAGCATCGCACAGCTGGCGTGTTTCAGTTCCTGGGAAGCCTGGAGCGTCCGGGTGCGATCGGACGGATCGGTGAAGATGGGCGATGGACCGTGTTCGATCTTGGTGACGAAACGGTGCAGATCGGCGCCGGTGCTCCCGTGCGGTATCACGACCTTCCGGCTGACGCAGCCGAACGTCGGTTGGTTGATGCGCTGATCGACCGATGGGCACATGCGCGCCTCGCCGCCCGATCCGCCGACCCATCCTGACACCATAATCTCTCGGCAAATCGACCATGGCTATCCAGTGGCCAGATGGTAGATAAAGGGCGGTGAACGAATTACCGCGCAGGACGACGCTTGAGACGGGGTGATATGACGAAGATTGGTATAGTTGGCAGCAAAGGGCGGATGGGCCTTGCGATTGCGGCATTGCTCGACAGCGGTGACAGCCTGGCCGGCGGCGTTGACGCGGGTGATGATGTCACAGCATTAGCGGAAGGCAGTGACGTACTGGTCGACTTCTCAGCACCTGACGCACTGTCCGGCACTCTTGCCGCCGCAATGAAAACCAACACGCCAATAGTCATTGGAACGACGGGCCTCGGCACGTCGCACCATGCACAGATCGACGAAGCTGCACGCACGATCGCGGTGCTCCAGGCTGGCAATACCTCCCTTGGTGTCAATGTGCTTGCGCAGCTCGTTCGCGAAGCAGCAGGCCGGCTCGGGCCTGACTGGGATATTGAAATCGTCGAAATGCATCATCGCCACAAGATCGACGCTCCTTCTGGTACGGCCCTGCTGCTCGGTGAAGCAGCCGCCACAGGCCGCAAGGCCGATCTCAATGCGACGTCCGAAACAGGTCGGCAGGGCACAGATTGCGCGCGGGCCGAAGGCGCGATTGGTTTTGCCTCGCTGCGTGGCGGATCGGTGGCTGGCGATCACCAAGTCATACTCGCCACCGAGGGCGAACGGCTAGAACTTGGCCATCGCGCCGAGAGCAGAGATATCTTTGCCCGCGGTGCAATCAAAGCGGCCCGCTGGCTCTCGGACATGCCCGCCGGTCGCTATGTCATGACCGACATGTTGGGGCTGTAGTTGAAGAAGGCCGATATCTACGAATTCTACGCCCGGCTCGCCGAAGATATTCCCGAGCCGCGAACCGAACTCAACTACACCAATTCCTACACCCTTCTGGTTGCCGTCGCCCTGTCAGCCCAGGCCACCGATGTTGGTGTGAACAAGGCGACCAAGTCACTGTTCGAACAGATCTCCACGCCGCAACAGATGCTTGATCTCGGCGAAGTGGCGCTCAAGGAGCACATCAAGACGATCGGGCTCTTCAATACCAAGGCCAAGAATGTGATCCGCGCCGCCCAGCGCCTCGTCGATGAGCATGGCGGCGACGTACCATCTGATCGTGATGCACTCGAAGCGCTGCCCGGGGTCGGTCGCAAGACCGCGAATGTCGTCCTCAACGAAGCGTTCGGTATCCCGACCATTGCCGTCGACACTCATATCTTTCGGGTCTCCAACCGCACCGGTCTCGCTCCCGGCAAAACACCGCTCGCGGTTGAGAATAAGCTCGAAAAAGCCACACCTGAAGATTTCAAACAGCATGCCCATCACTGGCTGATCCTGCACGGTCGCTATCTCTGCAAGGCACGGACACCGGAATGTTGGCGCTGTTCCGTCGCCGAATTCTGCCGTTTCAAGCCCAAAACGCTCGAGCCCAAGGGAAAGCGCAAAACTGCTTAAACACCGGTTCATCTTCGTTTCGCTATTCAAAAGTTACAAGGAGATCACCATGCGCATTTCATTTCTTTCTTTAGCGACAGTCGGTACCGCGGCTGCAATTACCGCGCTCGCCCTTCCTACCGCTATTTCTGCCGAAGACGATGTGCCGCGCTGGCAACAAGCGCGCGCCGTCGGCGAAGCGGAAAGCTGCATCTCGATCCCGCGGATCCGCAGTACGCGGGTCCATGATGACCGAACCATCGATTTCCGGATGTCCGGCAACACCATTTACCGCAACACATTGCCGAACCGGTGTAGTGGCCTGGCGCGGGAAGAGGCCTTTGGCTACCGCACCTCGCTCAGCCGACTGTGTTCATCCGATATCATCACGGTGATCCAGAGCGGCAGCGCTAGGATCAACGGACCGAGCTGCGGTCTGGGTCAATTCCAAGAGATCGAGTTTCCCGAAGAGGAATAGCTACCGCGAGGCCGCACAAAAACAGGCTAGCGAGGGCTCACGCTTCCTGCTAGGCGCACTCGGCACGCACCCGTAGCTCAGCTGGATAGAGCGCTGCCCTCCGAAGGCAGAGGCCACAGGTTCGAATCCTGTCGGGTGCGCCATTCCCAAATTCGTGACGCGAGCAATCTCCCTTCCTATTGAATCGCGCGATTGCAATCAGGCCGCATCTCTTGACCAAATCCCTCAGCCGCGCCCCGCTAGCCTGAGCTTGACGAAGAGTGACTATCGGCGGAGAAACGCCTTTCGACAGGCTCAGGGCTAATGGTCTAGTTCAGGGCTACGGATACATATCGCACCCAATTATCCGACTCTGTAATGATCCGCTCGGTTCCCGCTCTGCCCCGCTCAAGTTGACACTGGTTGACACGGGTCCGGGTAAGGCTGCGTCCTATTGGACACACTGAGCCCTGTACCGTGGCAGATAGGACACCATCCCCGGACCAACAGCGGCCACACTATCAAAGCGAAGCCAGGGCGAGCGTGAATTAGGCGGACTGGATTGTTGAATACCGCATTTGGCCCGCTGTAGGACAGCATAGCGTTCAGCACGGACCAGACTCGCCTATCGAGTGCCACTGATCTAACGTTATTCCTCACCAGTTTGCGAGGGGCACGGGATGCGGTTTTCGATGATATCACAGGCGATCTTGAGTGCGGCATGCGTTCTGGCCATTGCGGCCCCCGCCACCGCCCAATCCGAGGGCGCGTCAGAACCGGCCATGGAACGGGTAACCGGGATTGGCGGGTTCTTTTTCCGCTCCGAGGCGCCGGCCGCGCTTGCCGCCTGGTATCTCGAAAATCTGGGTATCGACCTGACGCCGCAAACCTATGACACCGATCCGTGGCGACAGGAAGCCGGGCCGACTGTGTTCGCGCCATTCGGCCAGACCACCGAATATTTCGGGCGGCCTGAGCAGATGTGGATGATCAATTTCCGGGTCAACGATCTCGACGCCATGGCCGCTCAGCTACGTGCGAACGGGATTGAAGTAGCGGTGGAGACCGAAAGCTATCCCAATGGCCGATTTGCACGCCTTGCCGATCCCGAAGGCAATCCGATCCAACTCTGGGAACCGGCAACACCCGAATAAGCAGGGCACCTCCCCCCAATCCGCTTGACGCCGCCACCCCCTTTCCCGATGATTTCGGTCGATCAGTCGCCACGCGCGACTCCGGCTGCACCAAAGGGGATCTAATGGGATGAAGACACGCGCTGCCGTTGCATTCGAGGCTAAGCAACCGTTGGAGATAGTGGAGCTCGACCTTGAGGGCCCCAAAGCGGGCGAAGTATTGGTTGAACTCAAAGCAACCGGCATCTGCCACACCGATGCCTATACGCTGGACGGGTTTGACAGCGAGGGGATCTTCCCCTCTGTCCTTGGCCATGAAGGTGCCGGCATTGTCCGCGAAGTCGGTGCGGGCGTGACGTCCATCGCGCCGGACGATCATGTGATCCCGGCCTATATTCCCGAATGCCGCCAATGCAAAAGCTGCCTCAGCCAGAAGACCAACCTGTGCACCGCCATCCGCGATACACAGGGCCAAGGCGTGATGCCGGACGGTACCAGCCGCTTTTCGTACAAGGGCGAAACGATCTACCACTATATGGGCTGCTCGACCTTTTCGAATTTTACGGTTTTGCCTGAGATTGCGGTTGCCAAGATCCGTGACGACGCGCCGTTCGAGACCAGCTGTTATGTCGGCTGCGGTGTAACCACCGGCGTTGGCGCCGTGATCAATACAGCCGATGTCGAAGCAGGCGCGAATGTCATCGTATTTGGGCTGGGCGGTATCGGGCTGAATGTGATTCAGGGTGCCAAGATGGTCGGCGCTTCCAAGATTATCGGCGTCGACATTAATTCGGACCGCGAGGAATGGGGCCGCAAGTTCGGGATGACGGATTTTGTGAACCCGAAAGACGTCTCCGGCGATCTGGTCGCGCATCTGGTTGAGCAAACTGGCGGCGGCGCGGACTATACCTTCGACTGCACCGGCAATACGGACGTGATGCGAACCGCCCTTGAGGCCTGCCATCGCGGCTGGGGCGAGAGTGTGATTATCGGTGTTGCAGAAGCTGGCAAGGAAATCGCCACCCGTCCGTTTCAGCTGGTTACCGGGCGGGTCTGGAAAGGCACTGCTTTTGGCGGCGCGCGCGGGCGCACGGATATTCCCAAGATTGTCGACTGGTACATGAACGGCAAGATCGCGATCGATCCAATGATCACGCATCGCCTGCCGCTTGAAGATATCAATAAAGGTTTTGACATGATGCACGCTGGCGAGAGTATTCGCAGCGTCGTCGTCTACTGATTTTCCAACAGTTCAACCAAAGGAGATAGATGCATGTTTTCGCATATTATGGTCGGCACCAATGATGTCGATAAGGCCAAGGCTTTCTATAGCGCCGTCCTCGGGACGCTCGGTGCAGGAGACCCGATGGTCAATGTGAACTCGGATGGCCAGACCCGGCTGTTCTGGATCCATAATGGCGGCGTGTTCGGCGTCAGCGAGCCGATTGATGGCCAGCCGGCCTGCCACGCCAATGGCGCGACAATCGGTTTTGCCTGTGACTCGCTTGAGCAGGTCACCGCATTCCATGATGCCGGCGTCGCCAATGGCGGCACCTCGATCGAAGATCCGCCCGGCCTGCGGGAATCGGAAATGGGCAATATGAACCTGTCCTATGTCCGCGATCCCGATGGCAACAAATTGTGCGCCATGCATCGTGCTGGCTAGCAGGTGATGGATTTGAGGACGGGCCGCCGCGCTTTGCTATGAGCTGGCAGTCCGTCCCGCATCCGATCCATGATGCCGCCGATGGCACGCATTTCTTCATGCGCGCCGAGGAATGGCCATTTGCGCAAGGCAAGGCAGGACCGATCCGTTTTTGGGTCGACGCACAACTTCCGCCCGACCTCAAACCACCGATCAACTTGGTCCGCTATCTGCTTGTAGCCACACGTGAATCGTCTGATATGCAAGTCGAGCACAGCATCGACTATGCCGATGAACGTCAAATCCTGGCCCGCCATGACTGGAGCGATACGCCGCGCGATTTCTCCGAATTTGCCGATCCAGCCGCATGCGCAGCGATCCACGCCTATGTTTTCGTGCCGTCGGCTTGAGAGGCTGGCAATTCGCCGTCGATGGGCTAGCATCAGACGCAACCATATCATTCCCGATACCTGAAAGGCCCGCCAACCATGACCTATGATTTCGATGCCTGGCGCGCCCGGTCTCCCTATTATGATGAAACCCATGACGCGCTGGCGGAAAGCGTCCGCACCTTCGTCACGCGGGAGATCGAACCCAATATCGATCAATGGGAAGCCGATCGCGAACTGCCGCGCGAGCTGCACAAGAAAGCAGCAGAAGCCGGCATTTTGGGCCTCAACTATCCCGAAGAATTTGGCGGCCATTCGGAAGGCTTCGATATTTTTCACGGCATGGTGGTGAGCAATGAACTGGCCCGCGTCGGCGCTGGCGGGCTGGGCGCATCCCTGATGACGCACGGGATCGGCCTCCCCCCGATTCTGGCACTCGGCACCGAAGAAATGAAACAAGCCATCGCGCCACCGGTCCTTGCCGGGGACAAGATCATCGCGCTTGGCATTACCGAGCCATCCGGCGGATCCGACGTCGCCAATCTCAAGACCCGCGCCGTCCGCGATGGCGATGATTATGTCGTCAACGGCCAGAAGATGTTCATCACATCGGGCATGCGCTGCGACTATATGACGACTGCAGTGCGCACCGGTGGTGAGGGCGCGGGCGGCGTCTCCCTGCTGCTGATCGAGATGGACCGCGAAGGCGTGGAGCGCACACCGCTCGAAAAGATGGGCTGGCACTGTTCGGATACCGCGGCGATCTATTTTGACGATGTCCGGGTGCCTGCGGCGAACCTGATCGGCGGCGAGAATAGTGGCTTCATGGGCATTATGCGCAATTTCAATCGCGAGCGGCTCGGCATGGCGATGAGCTGTTGTTCCTTTGCGCGGGTGTGCCTGATCGAGGCAGCGGACTGGGCGCGGGAACGCAAGACATTCGGCAAACCCCTGGCCGGGCACCAGGTGATCCGCGTCAAGCTGGCCGATATGGCGCGGCGGATCGGCACGACCCAGGCTTGGGTTGATCAATGTGCCTGGGCGGAGAGCAAGGGCGTTGGGCAGCCGGCCGATTTTGCCATGCTCAAGGTCCAGGCGACCGAAATGCTGGAGCGCGTCGCGCGCGATGCAGCGCAGATATTGGGCGGCGCCTCCTATCTGCAGGGATCGAAAGTCGAGCGCATTTATCGCGAGGTCCGGGTCAATGCGATTGGCGGCGGGTCAGAGGAAATCATGCTCGATCTCGCCGGGCGCCAGTTGTTCAGCCGCTAGGCGACTGACACCAATCGCCCGCAGCCGCCTGTACCCGCGCCCATCTTATTCCGGCGCGCGCCAGACCCTATTTGGTCGGCATGACTGATCCCGCGCTCTCGCCTGACGGAACGTCCGTTACGACCATCTGGTTCGACGGTGGTTGTCCGCTCTGTACGCGCGAAATCGCCTGGATGCGCAGGCTGGATCGCCGGGGCCGATTGCATTTTGTCGACGTGTCAGACGAACGGACGGCCTGCCCGGCCAATCGCGCCGAGCTACTCGCGCGCTTCCATGCCGAGGAGGATGGCGAGATCGTTTCGGGCGCGGCCGCCTTTGCAGCCATGTGGCGCCAGATTCCCCTACTCCGCCCGCTCGGCCTTGCCGCGCGCAATCGGATCGTCCTTGCGATATTGGAAGCGATGTATCGCGTTCATCTGAAGGTTCGTCCGGCATTGCAGCGGCTCGTCCGGCGACTTGATCGATCCTCCTAATGTGACTTTTCCTTGACCGCTGCCTACACTCGCCGCCTCATAGTGGACGGGGGAAGGTCCTATGGTGTCACGAGTTCAGCGCTTCGCATCTCGCTTGGGACTTGCGTTGGCAGTAGCCTTATTGTTCGCGCTTCAACCGCACAGTGCGAACGCGCAGGAATCTGTACCCCTGTTGACCGCTGAACAGGCGCGCGAAGAGGTCAATCTGATCTATGCGCGCATCCTGGGGCGCCACCCCGAACCCTTCTGGCACACGCCGGAATCGGAATGGCGCGAGGCGTATCTGCGCCTGATCAGCCGAACCGAACCGGTCAGCCACGAAACCCATTATTTCGAGCTGGCGCGCTTCATGGCCCTGACCTTCGATACACATGTCCAGATTTATCCGGAAGCCGATACGCCTGGTTTTGAAACCAGCTATCCCCTGCGGTTTCGATTGTTTGAAGAGGGCGTATTTATTACCGCTGCCGACGATCCGTATCGGGACTGGGTCGGTCATCAACTGGTGTCCGTTGCCGGTCAGCCGATCGACGCAGTGCTGACCGAATTGGAGGCCGTTTCCTTTTCGGATCACGCTATTCGCAAGCGCAGCTGGGGCGCGGAATATCTGCTCCCGCATCCGGCCACCTATCGCCATTTCGGCTGGACCGAGAGCGATGGATCCGTTGCAATAGTCCTCGAGCCACGCGGTGGCTCTCCGATCACCGCAACGTTGGAAAACCCGAGCGGCCCCAGCTATGACACGGTGAGCCGTTCGGGCACTAACGCAGCCTTTTATTGGCCAGCGGGCTGGCGCACCCTGCATGACCTGACGGATGCCGAAGTACCGGTGTCACGCTCCAATCTCGACGCCAATTACTGGTTCACGGAGATTGCCGGGGGCGAGATTGTCTATGTCCAGCTCAATCGCCCGTTCAATGCAGAAAATGGCGAAACCCTGTTCCAGTTCTGGCTCCGCCTGTTCCAGCATATCGAAGACAAGAGCCCCGCCTATCGTCGAATGATCTTCGACGTTCGCTACAATCTGGGCGGCTCGATCTCCTTTTCGATGCCGGCGGCCTATATGGCCCATGCGACAAGCTTATGCTGCCAACCCGGTGGACAAGTGTTGCTGATCGGTCGCGAAACCATTTCCGCAGGCGCCGTATCGGTTGGGTCATTCGAACAAGTTTCACGGCCCGTGACGATCGGTGAACCAACTGGCAGCCGACCAAATATCTTCTTCAACCATGATCAGATCCCGCTGCCCCATTCGGGCTTATTCGCGGAGGCCTCGACATCATCCCATACGTCCACCGTGGCGAGCGATCGCCGCATCATGATAGCGCCCGATATCTCTATCCCGGACAGTATCGAAGATGTGCTGGCCGGCCGTGACGCGGCGCTCGAAGCGGCGATAGCGCTGACCAATGACGAGGCAGAGGGCTTCTATACCCGTGGCCGCGACTATCACAGCTGGATCCGGCCCTCCCAGGATTCCGCCCAGCCGCAATAGCGGCCATTGTTAGGTGTTCTCCATGGGGCATGCTATTCTGTGAGCCGAAGAGAATGGCACGCAGAACGAGGAGTGGGACAATGACGCCAGTTGCAATTGCCTGTCTCCTTGGCTTGGCGGGAACCAATAGCACGGCCACTGCCGCGCCATTCCATCAGGCACAAGCGGCGCCGGCAACAGCCGCCAGCGCAACCATTGAACCGACGCTCACAGAAATCATCGCCATGCAGGTTGAGCGGTACCGCCGCATGACCGTGCCGGTCACGATCATGGGCGAAGGTCCGTTCAATTTTATGGTCGATACCGGTGCACAGACCACTTTGTTATCGCGCGGCCTTGCCGATCAATTGCAGCTCAATGACCGCGAGACGGCCACCCTTGTCGGCATGGCCAGCATGCGGACGGTTGAGACCACCACGGTGCCCGATTTCAACCTGGGCGATCGCCAGCTCACTATTCGCACCGCACCGCTGGTGGAAGATCCGGATTTCTTCGGTGATGCGGACGGCATTCTTGGCCTTGATACGCTGCAAGACCAGCGCGTACTGCTGGATTTTGGCGCGGGCGAGATGATCGTATCAGAATCCCTGCCGCGTGGCGGCTCGAGGGGCTATGACATAGTGGTCC
This sequence comes from Parasphingopyxis sp., assembly GCA_965212265.1. Lineage (GTDB taxonomy): Bacteria > Pseudomonadota > Alphaproteobacteria > Sphingomonadales > Sphingomonadaceae > Parasphingopyxis. The sequence continues at coordinate 27,689 of CBDBUZ010000004.1, forward strand.
GCGCGCGCGAACGGCTTGGACAGCTGATCATCCATCGTGCTGAGCTTGATGGAATTGGAGTCGATGTGATTATCGATACGGGCGCGCAAGTTTCGATCGGCAACCTCGCATTGGAACGCCGGCTAAACCGTCGCAGAATGCTCGCGGACTCGATCCTGACCGATATCAATGGGGAGGAATTGCGCAGCGAAACCCGGGTCGCGCGACGGTTGGAGCTGGGCAATGTCCGGCTGAGCGATATTGCGATCTCCTTTGCCGACTCACCGGTTTTTGACACCCTCCGCCTTTCGGAGAGGCCGGCCATGATCCTCGGCATGAGCGAGCTGCGCCTGTTTGATCGCGTGGCGATCGATTTCCGCAGCCGCCGCGTGCTCTTCGATCTGCCAGATAATGTGGGGATCAGCCGCGCCTTCTGAACCATCGCGGGCTGGAAATGATCACGCGTATGAAGAATCTTCTGTTGGGCATAACCGCATTGCTGTTGGCAGGTGCCGGAGCAGCGCTTTGGTGGTTTGACTCACACTTCGAAGAACCGGATGCACAATGGGTAGAGTCGGTCGCCGGAGATGTTGAGGCGCGTTCAGTGCTCGCCGTATTCGCGCATCCCGATGACGAACAGCTGGTCACAGGCCTGTTGATACGAGCCCGGGAACGCGATGATGCGATCACCCGCATTCTCACATTCACCCGCGGCGAAGCTGGCACTCCAATGCCGCAGATCAGCAGACCAGAGGACCTGGGAACGATACGCCATGCGGAATTGCTGAAGAACGGCTACGCGCTTGGCGTCTCGGAACAGCGTGTCTTGGAATATCCCGATGGCGGCCTGGTCGACGCTGACTTCGAAGAATATACCACGGTTTTGAGCGAGTATATTGTGCGCTGGCAGCCCGATCTCATTGTCACATTCTGGCCTGAGAGCGGCTATACCGGCCATGCCGATCATATGATGGTTGGCCGCGTGGCAACCGAGGTCGTTCGCAGGCTACAGGCAGACGATCCAGAGACCGCGCCTCGGGCAATTGCCTATGTCCTGGCTCCGCGGCAGATGATGAGCCGCTTTGGTGGAGAGGTGGGTGCCCGCGTCGCTGCCAATCAGCCCGAGCCAACCCATGCCATGCCGGGCGAAGGATGGGCGAAGATCCGCGGCTGGGAAATCCATGCATCGCAAGCGGACTTTGTTCGCGAAGTTTACGGCTTCCCACCCTGGTTTCTCCATCGCATTCACGACAAGGAACATTATCGGGTGGAACAATTCTAACGCCCGCTACGCCTTCAGCGATCTGAGCATCCGGATCAGCAAATCCTGAACCGCCGCGTTTGAGAGCTTGGTGGCGGCAGCCGGCGAATGCGCTTTATACAGATACTGTTCCGTCATCACGCTCACCATCGTGAGCACCGCCATCTACCCTCTCACGCGTCCCTGAATACAAGCCGGATAATCGATTCCGCATGAGCCTCCAGCGTCTTGGCATCGGCGATATTGCCGCCAGGGAAGGCGTTGGTCAGCGCAGGTAGAGCCATGGGGAAAGAGCCGCCGTGGGTGATCATGAAGAATAACGTCCGTGGCGCGATATCGCCAATCGTGCCTTCTGCTTGTGCGCCGGCGATGAGCTCTGCCATCAGTGCGTAGAACGGCTGGACCAGCCGGCTGGTGACATAATCGCCGCGGCTACCTTCATTATTACCCTCAAAGACTATGATCCGGCTGAGCTCCGGTACGCGTGCCGAGATTGCGACAAACCATCGGATGACGGCCTGCATCCGGTCGGTCGCTGAGCCCTCAGTAGCAGTTAGCTGCCCCTCCAATTCACTGGCCAGGGTTTGGGAAAGGTGATCGATCACCGCCTGCCACAGCGCCTCCTTGGAACCGAAATAATAGCGCGTCAGGGCGATATCGACACCCGCATCGCCGGCAATCTGACCAAGCGATACACCGTCATAACCACGACTGCCAAAGGCATGTAACGCTGCCGTCAGCAAGTCCTGGCGCTTGTCCCGATTGGCTTGCGCCTTGGGACGTCCGGGTTTTCGCTTTTGCTTGGTCGATGGCACAGCGGCAGCCGCCTTCTCGTTGTTCTTGGCTGTAGCGATGGAGATAGCCCGTACCTGCCTATTCCGCCAGATCGAGCCGCATACCGTCTCGCGCCAGCGTTATCGGGCCGTCATAAATATCATCCATGCCCGCCGCAAAAGCTTCTTCGGCGATCCAGTTGGCCGGAATGGGCGGGATGAAATGGGTCAGCACCAGGTGGCCAACCTCGGCTTCCGCGGCCAGTTCGGCAAGCTCGCCGGTCGGCGTATGGGTATTGATGATGATGTCCATACGGTCGGGATCAAGCGGCGCATCGGTGCGGCGCAGGGCATCGGCGATCGTGGCCATCATGTCAGTGTTGAGCGCTTCATGGATCAGATAATCGACCCCCTCGGCGTGGCGAACCAGATTGTCGGACCGGCGAGTATCGCCGCTGATGACGATCGATTTGCCCTGATAATCGATGCGATACCCAAAGGCATGGGCCCAATTGGGATGATCGACGCGAAAGGCGCTGACCACGATCCCGTCGCGATTATAGACTTCAACCAATCGGTTGCCGGGGACGATCACGTCGCGCGCGGTACCCAGGCCGATACTGGAATCACTATATTCCTCGCCGATCCGGTCATGCCGCTCTTCGGTGTCGGCGGCAAAATATTGGTGGAGACCAGCCAGCATGTCTTCGGTGCCCGGCGGACCGACCACCTCGACCCGGCTTTGACGTCCATAGAGCCAGCTATTGTGCAATACATCGCCCAGCCCAGACATATGATCCGAGTGCAGATGGGTGAGGAAGACGGTGTCGAGCCGGATTAGCGGTGCTCCGGTCGCCTGAATGCCTTGTGCAGCGCCCTGTCCGGCGTCGAACACGAGCAAACGCCCGCCGGCAATGATGCCAAGGCAGGGCTGCCCGCGATCGGGTTGGTATTGGGGCGATCCGGTACCGCAGAACACGATCTCAAAACTGTCATCGGATACTTGCTGCGCGGCGATTGCGGACACCACGGTCCGATCGACCTGCCAGGCAACGACTCTCTCGACGTTCAGCCGCAGCGCTACAAAGGCACCGACCGCCACAATCGCGACTATCGTCAGCCCGATTAGAATTTTGCGTTTCATCACCCGCCTCCTCAACAGTCTTTATTCCATAGTTATGGATTTAATATTGACTTATTCTATACCTATGGAATATGTCAAGGCCGGTTGAAAGGGAGCCGAGCAAATGACGAAGAAGATTATTTGGGCTGCGGTCGGTGTGGCCGTCTTTATCGCGCTATTCGGTTGGAATCCTCTGTCTGCCTATCGCGACACAAATGGGGTGCTGGCCGAGGGCAATTCCGGATTTGAAACCGGCGTCCATCGCCAGCCCAATGGTGTCTATCGTGTGCGCGCGCTCACCCGCATGCCCGGGGTACGGGCCGAAATGGTCGAATGGTGGTTCGCCGATTATATGCAGACCACTGAGCACTATATCCGCTGGCACCCCACAGCCCATGTCTGGATGGACTGGGAAAACAAGGTCCCCGGCGAGATCATCGGTGCGAGCCATCTCGTCCATGAATATATCGGCGAAGATTTGCAGAAACTGCGGATCCAGTTCGTTGATCCGTCCGACTATCTGGGTGAGTTGGAAGATCGCGATGATCGCTTCATAGTCTGCGCGCGGGTCGGCGAACTCGAAGAGCAGATCAACTTTACGACCATGTGCCATATCATCCGAGACACTGAATTCGGAGCCGAAATGCGGTCCGTATTCTGGCTTGGTCATATCTCGGCGCGTGACGGCAATGAGAATGTCTTTTCTATGCAGGGACTTATTGGCAACAGCTGGCTCGCGCGTCAGTTCCTGGTCGACGAACAGCTCGCCGTCGATCTGATGACCCATGCAATCCAGGAAATGGGAAATCTCGGTGATTTCCTTCCGGAGCTCTATACTGCTGAAAACACAGACGCCGACCTTCCGCCCCAAACAGAGGCGCAATAGAGCCCCGCTAGGCCTTGAGCGATTTGAGCATCCGTATCAGCAAATCCTGAACCGCCGCGTTTGAGAGCTTGGTGGCATTGGCCGGGGAATGCGCTTTATACAGATATTGTTCCGTCATCACGCTCACCATCGTGAGTACCGCCATCTGCCCGCGGGCCAGATCATCCTTGGTCGGATGATCGAAATCCTTTGCGAGCACCGCACCCAAACTGTCTCCCAAAGCGTTGCGCCCTGCGCGCGTAATTTGCAGGTCCGGGTGCAGCCGGATGTAAAGATGCACGGTACGGATAAGGCCAGCATTTCGCGCAAATAACTTGGCTGTTCGGCGCACAATCATCTCGATAATCTCGTCTGAGGTTTCCAGCGAATAGTCCTCAAACCCGCGCGCCCAATTTTCGAACAGCTCACCATAAGCTGCAAAGACAAAGGGCAGCACGCTCTCCTTCGTCTTGAACCGTCGATAGAATGTCCCGACGGCCATCTCCGCCTCCGCCATAATCTCAGCGATCGTCAGCTGATCAAAGGGCGTTTTCTCGATCAGCCTGAGTGTCGCCTGGACGATGCGCGCCTGGGATTCGCGGCCCTTTTTGTGGGTCGGCTCAATGATGTCAGGATGGCTCGGCAATGATCTTCTCCCGGCGTCCGGTTGACTTGTGAATATATATTCATATATACGATGTGTATGCGAATATATATTCACAATAGGTGATCCAATGTCAACGCACAAACTGACCTTCGTCTTTATCGCCCTATTTGTTTTCCTCATCGCCTGGTCTGTCGGTTTGGCGCGACCAGTGATGGACTGGCTCAATCCCGCTTCGGAGATGGAGCGCTATCTGATCAACAAGGGCGTGCTTACCCTGGTTTTTGCCGCGGTTTTGTGGCGCATGCGCCTGTGCGCCTCGGTCGGCTTTACTGCGGGCACGGGCCTATGGACTTATGTGATCGGGTTGCCACTGATCGCTCTGGGGATATTGGCCTTTTTCGAACCTGGTCGGGCGGCACTCACGGCCCCGGAAATCGCCGGATGGGCAATCGTCGTTATCTTCGTCGCCTTTACCGAAGAAACGCTGTTTCGCGGCATCCTTTGGCAAGCGCTGAGCGCAAGCAATGTCTGGAAGCGCGCCTTTGCCACCTCATTCCTGTTTGGCCTGAGTCACAGCATAGCGGCATTCGGCGTATTCGGCTGGTCGATGGCTGGCGCGTACGGACTATCTGCCGCGGGCTTTGGAATGGTGTTTGCAGCAATGCGCGAGCGTGCGGGCACGATCTGGAGCGTGATCGTCGTCCATGCAGTATTCGACATGGCGGCCATCTCGGCATCGGGCGGCGTGAACGCGCTGCTCGAGCCAGAGCTCGAAACCTATATCGGCTTTGCCCTGGCAGCGACCATATTCACTGCATGGGGCAGCGGGGCGATCTATCTGATGCAGCGGCGCGCGCGACGGGAACGAACGCCAGCCGAAAACCGCAACCACAGCGCGCAAGCGGCTCCCAGCCAGCAACCGTCATAACCCCAACCCTCACGCCAAGGAGAAAGTCATGCCAGTTGAATATCTCGCCATGATGGTGCCGTTCGCAGGAATCTGTGCGGGCATGTCCATCGCCTTCTATGCGATATGGACCAAGCATCACCGCAAAATGCTTGACCAGCGTTCAAAGGTTTCTGCCGAGCAGGCCAATCAAAATGCTGCAACGATCCGCGATATGCAGGCGCGGATTCAGGTCCTGGAGAAAATCGTCACCGATAGCGGCTTTGATCTGGCGCACAGGATCGAAGACCTGCGCGCGCACCCCAATGACAACACTGTTCAACTGCACCGGCAACCGGCTGTTGAACGACTTTAGGATTCGGATTGGCGAGATGCACACGCGACAGCCTGACCACGCCCATCGCATAGCTACAGCAAACCCGAATTGCAGGAGATCTTTGAAATACCAGACCAAGTCTGGTGCCCAGAAGAGGACTCGAATTGACCAAATATAGCACGTTTATTTGCAATAGGTTACAGCGCCTAGTGTGTGACATTGTGTGTCATAGCTGCGAAACACAGTCCAGAACAATTTGACTCGGCCGGGATCGAGCTAGCTTTCGATAGACCACCCCTTCTCTTCAGCAATCGTATGGATCGCTCTCTTGGCCGCCCTTATCGATGATCGAAGATTATCATTGTTTGTCGTGACGCGCACGTTCGAAGCGATATCCATCGCCTCGCCGAGTATGGGCTCATCATTGCTCCGTTCCGCAATGCATGCCATCGCTCCTGCCAAGTCAAGCGTTAACATCGCCCAGCGCTCAGTCTGCCGCTCACCAGGAGCTTCCTCCAGTGCGGCGCTATAGGCGGTTACAGCCTCCGTCAGCCTCGCCGTCCCGCTCTCTCGGTAACCTAGCTTGAAAAGTGCCGTACCAAGATTATTCTGCGTCGCCGCCCAGTCGAGTGGAACTCGTTCGCGCGTGCATTCCTCAAGAGCCTCGCGATAGGCGACAACAGCCTCTTTCAGCCGCGCCGAATCGCTCTCGCGATCATCTAGTTTTTGAAGCAAGTTCCCGATTTTATTCTGTGTCGCCGCCCACTCTAGCGGTGCCTGCTCACGAGTGCGTTCCGCCAGCACGGCACGGTACACGTCAACAGCCTCCTCCAACCGCTCCGTCCCGCTCTCTCGATTACTCAGCGCTTCAAGCGCAGCACCGAGATTATTCTGCGCGCCCGCCCAGTCGCGCGGTGCCCGCTCACGCGTACATTCCTGCAGCGCGGCACGAAAGGCGTCGACGGCCTCCTCCAGCCGTTCTGTCCCGCTCTCTCGATTACCCAGTTCTTGAAGCGCGGTACCGAGATTATTTTGAGTTCCCGCCCAATCGAGAGGTACCCGGTCACGTGTGCGTTCCTCCAACGCCTCGCGAAAGGCGTTGACGGCCTCCTCCAGCTTCGCCGTCCCGCTTTCCCGTGTGCCAAGCGCGCGCAGCGCAGCGCCTAGATTATTCTGCGTGGTTGCCCAGTCGAGTGGCACTCGCTCCCGTGTGCGTTCCTCCAGCGCCTCGCGATAGGCGGCAACAGCCTCTTTCAGCCGGGCAATGTCACTCTCTCGATCACCTAGTACTTGAAGCACGTTGCCGAGATTATTCTGCGCCGTTGCCCAGTCGAGCGGTACCCGCTCACGCGTGCGTTCCTCCAGTGCAGCACGAAAGGCGTCGACGGCCTCCTCCAGCCGTTCTGTCCCGCTCTCTCGATTACCCAGTTCTTGAAGCGCGGTACCGAGATTATTTTGAGTTCCCGCCCAATTTAGCGGCACTAAATCGCGCGAGCGTTCCCCCAGCGCGGCAAGGTATGCGTCAACAGCCTCCTCCAGCCGTTCCGTTCCGGTCTCTCGAATGCCTAGCGAGTTCAGCGCATTACCGAGATTATTCTGCGTGGTTGCCCAGTCGAGCGGCATTAGCTCGCGCTCGCACTCCTCCAGTGCGGCACGGAACGCGTCAACAGCCTCCTCCAATCGTTCCGTATCGCTCTCTCTATCACCTAGCGATAGAAGCACGATGCCAAGATTATTTTGCAACCCCGCCCAATCGAGCGGCGCAGTCTCACGCGTGCATACCTTAAGCGCGGCGCGAAAGGCTGAAACGGCCTCCTCCAACCTTTCTGTCCCGCTCTCTCGATCACCCAATGTTCTTAACGCGTTACCTAGACAACTCTGTGTTTTCGCCCATTCGAGCGGCTCCAACTCGAGCACTCGTATCTCCAATGCGGCGCGACTGGTCGCAACAGCCTCCTCCAACCGCGACGTCCCGCTCTCTCGAGCGCCAAGCGAGCATAGCACGGCACTAAGATTACGCTGTGATATCGCCCATCCGAATGGCCGAAGCTGGCGTGGCTGTTCCTCCAGTACGTCGCGACAGAGCATGGTCGTTAACAACAAGGCAGCATTATCCGCCTGCTTCTCACCAATATCGAACCAGCTTTGCGATTCTCCGAGAAGCCACTTTACGCGCCCAGCTTGACCTTCAACACCCTCAATCGCCATCAGCTTACCGAGCTTCGACCTAGCCGCTTCAATCTCGTAACCGAGAAGATCAACTCGCACCGCCTCCTCGACGATTAGCCGCTGATGTGCGCGCGCCTCCTCCTGCTTGTTGGCGAGCAGCTCCATCAAAGGCTCTGAAGCGGTCGCCTCGCCCTTCCGGAACCGGTTCTCGGCTTCGAATCGCGCCGCCTCAAATACGCCGTCCTCGTTGGTACGCTTGCCGAGTTCACGCCTAGCCGTAAAGATCCAGTCTTCGAGCCACGGCACCAGGTCGCCGCGCGTCAACGACGCCTCTCCGCCGAGCCGCGTCACAATCTTCCGCACGGCCTTTTCTGATATGCCCGCTTGTTCCGCTTGTGCAAAAATGCCGCCGGTACGCGCTGCCGCCAACAGCTCATCGAGCTTGCCGGACTGATCGTCGACCTTTTGCTCAATGCGACCTAAGCTGTGGTGGAGCACCTCGATCTCTGCGGTCAATTTAAATCCCGAAGCGCGCAGCTCGTTGAGCCGTTCGAAGGTGAGAATGCGAAAGGCGCGCTCGTTCGTTTTAATTTGCTCGGAGAAGGAGGCACGGAACATAGCACTCCATGCCTGATGTTCACTCAAGCCTTGTAGAAACAGCATTTCCAGAGGTGGCGGCAGAGGCACTCCCCAATTAGCAAGGTCGGCGACCACGATCCGGCCGAACTCCCAATCGCTATCGCCGCCGCCATCGAACAACTGGTCGAAGGCGGCATCAGCCTCCTCCAGCGGCAGATGCTCACCGTCGAAGCGAAAATCTCTAAAATCTCGGCGCTGGCTAAGGTCGCGCAATGCCTTCGCCGACGCTTGCTGTTCTTCTCCGGAGGCAACGTCACCGGCCGCGACAACCATGGCGTCCATTGCCTGCAAATATGCCTCATGGGTTGCCTTTAGAATGTCATGATTCTCGGGAGGAGTCGCTCGACGCAGCATACCGCTTATCTTGCGATATGCGCCGAGCCCGCCGGCCTGAGTGACGTTACTCGCTAGACCACAGCCGATGTTAAAAGCCACTGCAGCAAGCGTAATCGGTTCAGGCATAACTCACCCTGTGCAAATCTATGACATTTCAATTTAAACTACTAGAGCAGCTCATGCCAACATCGCCCATACGGTGGCATCGGAGATGCATTCCAAAGCTTTTTTGATTTTGCCCAGTGGGCCTTTGGCTAGCCGGCTGACCTTATCCAACGCAGCAGGGCCAAACCCAATCGGGATCTGGTCGTTGACGACAGCGCAATAAGCTAGCACCCTGGGTTACGAATTAGCACCAGGGAGTAGTAGATGTCCTCAATCGAAGTAAAGGCAATCACAGTACCTGAGCTGCTCGCAAATCTGCGATCTGGTGAATGGTTGACGCCGGAGTTCCAAAGGGACTTCGTTTGGTCGACGGCGCAGATCATTTCTCTCACCAACTCGATACTAGATGCCAAGCCAATTGGGATGGCAACAGTGTGGCAGCAAGAAGAAAAAAGTGAACTGCCGCTGGAACACATTTCAGTACATGATTACATCAGCGAGTTAGGTAAATCAGGGCCTAGGTATTTTGGAGATAAAAACGAAAGACCTGGGCGCTACTACGCAATTTTGGATGGGAAACAACGCTCCACCTCTATTGCGATGGTGTTTGGTGGACTACGGGCGCAAAGCGGCGCCTATCGTCACTCGGGTCACTACTTCCTAAACGCTGACTATGATGACGTGCAGGACCGAATCATTCACCTTACAAAGAAGGAAGTCGAATCTAGGTCTCTCAACACTCTTGCTTCCTACGTACAGCAAGCACTTTTCCCGCTTGAGCTAAGTGATTTCGACAAGATTACACCATACTTCTTTAAGATGTCGGGAGCGATTGAAGATCCAACGAATTATCCAGACGAAGAATTGCCTGACCAAGCCACAATCGAGCGGCGGCAAGAAGTTCTCCAAGAGGCCCATGATGGAATAATCAAATCAAAGCTGGCGGTTTACATCGTCCCGAAAAAAGAAAGCTTGGGTGATATTTGCGACATATTTGAAGTTTTAAATACCACTGGAACGAAAGTAACAACGGTCGATCTAATTCATGCATCGATTTACTCGGAAACGCATGACGATGATCATCCCGTTCTGCTTCGTGAAGAAATTGATCTCCTAGCTGACTTAGATGGATTACAAGATTGGTCGACCTCCGTAAGACGGCCAGAATTGGTTGCTCAGAACCTAGCGTCAATTCAGATTGCTCTAGACAAAAAACACGATCCGCGTTCGGTAGCGGGACGTCGCGATGCAAAAATATCCTCGATCAAATCTAGCGACTTGCTTGCGATTTCGAGCAATAGCTGGCGAGATTTTTTTGAGAACAAAGAATTTGTCGCAGGCTGTTTTATCGATTTTCAGGCGGCAGTCGCAGGCGGCAGATTTGGCCTTAATCAATGCCCGTACCCAGCGGCATTGAACATCTACCTCTCGTTACGCTGGCATCTGAGATTTGATTTTACTAACAATCCGCCATGGTCGGTAGAACGCTTGAACCGTCTGTTTAGAGCTTTTTTTTGGCGCAATACTTTTTCCCGGCGATATGACCAAGGATTTCTGACGCGGGTAAGCGTCGATATCACTGAGTTCAAAGATTTCTTGGGGAGCTCAGCGAAGGAAGACAACGACCAACTATGGTCTGCGAATGCCGAGAAGTTTCTTTCGGGTCTTACACAAATGAACTCCGACAGTGTCGTCGCGGAGAATGTTCGCGAAGCGGTAACTAATGGGAACGTGCGTGGCGCCCTCCGAGCTGGAGGATTGCTGCTCTTACACACCCGCGCAGATCGCGACGTAGTAGATCCCAACCAAGATATTTCAAATATTACAGCGGCTCATGACCTGCATCATATTATACCGAAAAAGTGGGCCAAAGATAATGTATCTGACTCGAACAAAAAGTACCTTCATGTCGACAAGGAAAGCGCCAACTGGATCGATAGCCCGGCCAATCTGATTCCGATGGCTACTAAATCGAACAAACAATGGAACACCATGTCACCCAAAACCGCTATCGAATCATTGGCACTTGAAGAAGCCAAACCGAAAGAGCTTTTTGAGAAGTACTTCGTAGATCATGCGTGTTTACAGTTGCTTCAAGGTGAGACCGATAAGCTTGGTGATTTTTTAGAGGCAAGGGCGACGTTGATCTCGAATGAGATCCACAGACTAATGAAGGTATAACCAACGTGGCGGGGCCCCTAGCATGCGAGTCTATCGTAAATGCGGGCAACGCACCGATTACCCGAACTATTAATGAGTTGCTTGGTGAGTACGGCCTCGATCCAGACACACTGAAGAACGTGCAAACCGTGCTGACGGCCCTGCAGCATTACGGCGTGACACTTGACCCCCCATTTGAAAACGAAGGCGGACTCGACACTAAACGAACACTGAAAACGGAAAAAGATGCGCCCCAACTAGCAAGCGATGTGAGCGCTATTATTGATGCTGGCGGCGAGCAGGATGGTGTCGAACTTAAGTCATCGATATGGATTGACACCAACAAAAAGGCTTTCAATCCAGGTCTTGAGATTAAGGAATACGTTAGCGAGAGACTTGCAACCAAACTTGCTCAAGAGATGTGCGCTTTCTTGAATCGCGACGGCGGCATCATCCTACTTGGGGTGAAAAATAACCTGGATTTATGCGGCTGCTCAGATGACCTACAAGTATTCGATTCTGATGGTTCCCCTCAGGACAAAGCAGACCTAATCGTCCGTCAGATTGTCGAAAAGAATTTTCTGAGGCCTGACATTGTTCTAGCCAGAACACAGATACAGTTTGTTGAAATTGAAGGTCTGCCAGTAGTCATACTCAGATTGGCCGCCGCGGAGCGTCTGCTATTCCTAAAGCCGGATTGTGGGAGCTCATCTCAATTGTACCTAAGAATTGGTACAAGTGCTGATCCGATTAAGTTCGAGAAGATTGAGGACTTTTATCGTGTCGAGCTAGAAATCTAAGTTTGTAGGCTTGAGGATAGCAACAAGCCACCAGAGAGCCTTGGCGCAAAAAGTCCCCCAATCTTAACGGCCATTTCAGATGATGTTGGAGACTGTACAGATTTCTCCAAGCAGGCTGATTGCGTGCTTATCTCTTTGAAAGGGCGCGCCTCGATATGTGCCCACAATATGTGGGGGGTGACCTATAAGTCGCCCTATAGGAACCGTAGTGCATCACACCCGATATATAGTGGTGCGCCAGCGTTCCTCTCAGACGTGCAACCTTAGCAACCGATTCAACTGCCCGCTGCACGCAATAACTCCAAACAAGAGGACATTGATTTGCACATGTACCCCTCCTTTGCGCTCGACCCGGACAAGCACCGTCGGAATATCGCGCAGACCAATTTGAAGAAACAAACACTTGGCCAGCTCCTTGAGAAAGACCTTGGCCCGCGCAACCATCTCCTGAAGCCCTGGCTCCGCGAACAGGACAGCGCCATGATCTGGGCTGCCCCCGGTGTCGGTAAGACCATGTTCACGCTCACACTTGCCCTCACTATTGCGGGCGGCGGAAGGTTTCTCGGCTGGCATGCGGAGCAACCGGCAAAGGTGCTCCTGATCGATGGAGAGATGCCCGAACATGATCTGCAAGATCGTCTAAGGATGCTCGCTCCGACGGTTCTTGAGCATGACCCTGAGGCGGCCTCGGAGAATCTGGAAATCATTGCACGGCACGCCCAGTCGCCTGACGAAGATTTTCTCGACCTAGGTGACCCCATGTGGGGTGATGAATTGCTCAACCGCCTACAACGGAAGAACCAACCCGATGTCGTGATATTCGACAACCTGTCGACCTTAGCCCAGCTCGACGACGAAAACAGCACGGCTGCCACCGTGCCCGTCGTGCGGCTACTTTCGCGTCTCAAACAGGCCAAGATTGCCTGCATTGTCGTGCATCACAGCAACAAGTCCGGCAGCCATTTCCGAGGTGCGTCTAACCTAGCGACTTCCTTCGAGGTGATCCTTGGGCTGATCCAGCGAGGAGACGTTCTCGATCCCGACGGCGGCGCAAAGTTCAACATCGATTGGACAAAGTATCGCGGCAAGAGGGACAGCACCACGGTGCCGATGGGCGTCGCCTTGGAAGACTGCGAAGACGGCTCATTGAGCTGGACATCTAGCTGCCCCGAGGGCGCGCTCTTCGATGCGATTGAGCGGCTCCTGAAGACCGGCGAATGTCAGACACAGGCGGACCTGCTCGACAAACTCCCCGAATATCTTCGGGCTGGAGAATCCAAACAATGGATGTCGAAGAAAATGCGCCAGTTCCGAGCCGAGGGTCGGATGTCGGAAAGTGAAATCCGGCGCTGTTTTGACGCAGCTCGAGACGATTCTGAAGACGAAGAGAATACTGACTTCTGACCACGCTATTGTTGATGCGTCATTGTGAGGGCAGGGCGTAAGCCCTCCCCATAGGAGCTGGGTCCACAGTACATGTACTCTACTAGGGCGTGGACTGTGGACCCGCAGGACTCTGGCGCAAATCAAAGCCCAGTAAATTGAATCCTAAGGACTCATAACAAGATGTACCGTCCACGGACCGTCAAACTTTAATACGGCTCATACTATTCGGCACTGCTTATTGAATTGTAACGATGTTTGGAGCTCCGCCTTAAAAGTGCTGAGGCACGATTGACCAGTCTGCGGAGCTTTGTCACGACGGGGCATGACCGATATCGAACTGATTGCCGCAATAGATAAGCTGAAAGCAACAATGATAAGTGTTGCAACGGGCGGGCCGCGAATTGATGACGTGAACCAAGACTTTCAAAGCCTTTATGACAGCGTTGCCGCACAACTTACGGCGCGAGGAATTAGTGCGCGTTTGCCGTTTCGTGATCTCTGGCAATGGTACGGGCATTGGTCGTCTGTACTACCGAGCTATGCCAGCCGTAGAGAATATGTTGCCGAAATCTCTGCGCCGATCGTTGAAGCCGTCAGGGGACTCGGCACGAGCGCGGCCGAACCTACGGGATGGGCAAGAGTGGATCGTTCCATGTCGGAAGCTCGCAACAGGTTAGCTGGAGCAAGATCGGAAGAACAATGGCAAGCTGTTGGCCTTATTTGCCGAGAAGTTTTGATAACTGTTGCTCAGGAAGTGCATTGTCCAGATCGCCATCCGATCGAAGGTGCCGACGCAGTTAGCCCCACCGATTTCAAGCGCCTTATTGAAGCCTATTTGTCGATTGAGTTGGCGGGCAGCGCTGCGAAAGAAGCACGCCGCCACGCCAGGTCGGCGCTCGACCTGGCCCTTCGTCTGCAACATCTTCGCACGGCAACATATCGCGATGCTGCTATCTGTGTTGAAGCAACAGCAGCCGTAGTAAGTGTAGTTGCTATTGTGCACGGTGAGCGTGATCCAGCGTAGGAGCTTGCAGCAAATGAGCCGCACTACGATGGGAGCAAACTGTCTCTAGCTTGATGCATCAGGGAGACCTTCCAAGGGATAGTCGACATCAAGAGTCGATGCGTCAATCTTTGGCACCATGATCTTCTCATATTCGAACAGCTGCCGACCGTTTAGGTAAAGGTGGCCATTGACGCGATCTGGCCAAAAAACCGCAAACTCGGTGGTTCGCAAAAACGAGTAGATCTTGAGTAGTTGTGGAGCGCCGCCAACCGGCCCTCCAAACTCACAATCTCGGTCCGTATAGAGGGGGTCCGATAGCATCCGAGTCAGGGCAATCAACGGCTGCATGTCAAAGTGATCTGAGCCCCGCACATCCATTACGTCTGCGAGAGCCGAAAAGAACTGTGGACGGAGATCGCCAATCATCGCGAACTGGCTGTTCTTGTAAAGTTTCGGCGATTTAGCTTTAGGGAACCGCGGGTACGATGCAACGTAGTTACCCGGCCCTCCGTCATACCTGATCTGACTGATGACTGGCCGCTGGAGCTTGCCGGACCAACAGCCCACCAGGAACGACGTCGCTAGGAGCTCACGCCTCAGATCGATTGCATCAATATAGGAAACTAGGAACTTATTTGCGAGCGAAGCAAAACGGCGCGGAAGCTCTGATCCATCGACAGCACGGTCCAGATTTTTCTTATAGTGTCTCACGTAAGAATTGAATTGGTGAATTATCGGGAATGCAATCAAAGTGCTTCCACAGAAGCCGACCGCAGCATCTTCGCGCGGCAGTGCAAACACCTTTTGGCAAACGTCGATATTGCCGCCGCCTGTCAATCTACTGTCGGAACAGAACAGGAGCTCTGAACGGCGGCCAAGTTTTCTTTCCCAGGCGATGGTGATCGTCATGCCCGTTCGATAACCCAACTGCCAGCATACGTCACGACCGCGAGACAATCACCAAAGGCTACGCCCTTCCTTTTTGATCTGCACGGACGACCATCAGCTAGGGTTGGCAATAAAGTAGCAGTTATTGTTCTGTAGCAAGGGCATGTTGTGGCGACGCACTCAAAGCCCCGGAGCGAAAGACGCACACCAAGAAGCAAACTTCGACTTGATTAGGGGGGCGGATATATTCTGCGGAAATCTCCGGCAAGAATCATGAAAGTTGGATATGCTCTTCCCCCCCTGGGCCCCCGTTCATCACGGAGAGTGTCGGGGAAAGAGTACAAGTTCGCAACAGAGTAGCTGGCGGTATTGATTGCAGGTGCCGCGGCCTGTCCGGACAAAGTCAGTTCAAACTCTTCAACTGATAGGAGCATTCCCAATCTTCCCACAAGAACCGACTGTTGGCGTGCTGATGAGTCCTGTCGAGTCTGCAGCGCGATGAACCGAAGTCGAGTGGGTCGCGCGGCCGAATAGAATTGCCTAACGAACGTAGCGCTATATTTTACAACAAGGCGGGCCATGCAGGTTATTACATACTATCGGGTATCCACAGCGAAGCAGGGGCGCTCTGGATTAGGTCTAGAGGCTCAGCAGGCCGCTGTAGGCGCTTTCTGCCATGCACAGGGCTGTGAGATGTTGGCTGAGTACACTGAAGTAGAGAGCGGAGGGCGCAACGACCGGCCTGAACTCGAGAAGGCCCTGCGCCATGCTAAGGTAACTGGAGCCACTTTAGTGGTTGCAAAAATGGACCGCCTGTCACGTAACGCCGCATTCTTGCTAACGCTCCGGGATAGCGGAGCTAGACTAATTGCTGCGGACCAACCGGACGTCACTGAGCTGACCGTTGGTATACTCGCCGTCATTGCCCAAGATGAAAGCAAACGAATATCGGAGCGAACCACAGCGGCTCTGAACGCCGCTAAGGCCCGGGGGGTGAAGCTTGGTAATCCGAATGGCGCAGCTTCTCTGAGGCGCGCTGGGAAGGGCAATAAGGCAGCTGTCGAGACCATCAAGGCCAACGCCGACCAACACGCAATAGACCTCGCGCCATTCATCAAGCACCTGCAAGCTGAGGGCGCAGTAAGCTTACGTGAACTTGCTTCAGGCCTCAACGAGCGCCGTATGAAAACCCCTAGAGGCGGCAAGTGGCACGCAGCTAGCGTTAGAAACTTGCTGGTCAGAATTGACCAGCTTGCGTGCTAAAGGCCGGCGTTGATGCATTGTTCGCGGTTTATCGATTGCGTACTTTCGTTTCAATCGTCGCCAGGAAAACGAAAACCGGAGGTTGAGTGTCACCCATGAAAAGCGATCTGGCCGCGCATCTAAGCTCGAAGTCCACCGAACAGGTGCACGCAGAATTGAAAGACGCCCAGAACCTTGTCAGCTGGATCGTCGAAAAGATCGACGGTGTCGAAATAAAAGGGGAGCATCGGCATCGCGTCCCTGGCCAGCTTTACGATCTGGCAATCGAGCACCATGCGGGAATCATCGCTCTAATGTCTGCGAGGGTTTACGGAAGTGCTTTCGCTTTGGTTCGATGCGAGTTCGAATGTCTGATACGGGGCCTTTGGCTCCACTACTGCGCCACCGACGAACAACTAAACGGTTTCGTGGAGAAAGATGAGATCGCATTGACCTTTGGTAAGCTTATCGAAGAAATCGAAGAAGTTGACGGGTTCGAAGACGGTCTATTCTCCAGCGTAAAGGATAGTTCGTGGAGCGCAATGAACGGCTATACCCACGGGGGGATTCACCAAGTTTCGCGGAGGATGGTTGGTGAATATATTGAGCCAAGTTTTGAAGATGGTGCTTTACTGGAAGTGATACGATTCTCGGGCGCGATGGCGCTTATAGGCTTAGGTCAAATCGCCTTCATGGCTGACCGCAAAGACCTGTGGGATGAGGTGGATGATCGGCTACAAGCTAAACCTCCCACCGCCGAGTGATAACTTGTCTTAGGCTATTATCCTTACCAGCAATTTGCAGCCTGTCCCTGAAATACGTTTCCCTCTCAGAAGACTAATCCGGGTAGCCGGCAACCGCTTACGCGTGCGCGAGACGGTCTGATATTTTCCAGATCAAATTCTCACTACTAAATAGGCAATCCGTCCGATTGCGTCCACGAGGGTCGCGGTCGGGAAACCCGATCCGTAACTCGTATCAGTCCCCCCACCACCCGAACGACCGCCCAAGGCCCTCCCCAACGGCTGGCCATGCAGCCCGGCCTCGCGCAACCGATCCTCCCATGTGTGGCGGAAGCTGTGGAAGCTGAGATTGTTCCCGGTAACTCCGAGCTCCTTGAGCCGAGCATTAAAATCGCGGCCAATGTTGTAGCCTATCTGCCCCCTCCCCTTTGAACGGACGTCGGGAAATAGCAGGTCACCCTCTGCGGTGTTCTCTGCACGGCCTGAGGCATACTCTACGAACCCCATTCGCTGAACTTCAGGGTGGATCGGCATCACCCGCCTGGAGGGATCGTTCTTAAGGCGCCGCTGGCCATGGGGCCTGATCAGCATCACCGGATAGCCATCAAGCTCTGTGACATCTTCGATCAACAAACCGCTGACCTCAGCCAGCCGGAAGCCGTGATACAAAGCCAAAACCGGAGCCCAGTAGGCACCCGGCTTGCTGTCGTCCTTGGGCGACCATGGGGCAGCACCAAAGATGGTCTCGAGATGCTCCATGGAGAACGGATCGCGCTTTCTCGCATCGGCTACTGGATCGACAACGCGAAGCCCTTCAACCGGATTGGCATCGAGCCAGCCCTCCGCGACACCCCAGCGAAAGATTGCGGCAAGGTTGCCCATATAGGTATCATTGATCGTTTTCGGTGAGATGGTGGGCAACCCGAGCACTTTACCGCGCTCAACGGCTTCAGGTACCGAGAGTTCTCGGAGAGATTTCAGCTTGCCCAAGTTAGCGGGCAAAACCTTCACCAGGTCAAACAAATATCGGCCTTCGCCTCGCCCTAAGGTAGACAGTTCTCGAGACGCCCCCATAGAGTCTCTGAGAAGCCTGTGGACGGGCTTGTAAGCCGCTTTGGCTGACTGACTCCACCCTGCCTCTTTGTCCGCCCTGTGGGCCTCTATGAGCTCCCCAAGAGTCCGCCGTGGTTTGCCCTTGTGGTCTGCCTCAATGGCTGCCCTAAGGATCGCATCCTCCGGCCCGCGGTACAGCTGCTGCAACGATAGAAGATTGCCCTGTATCGCCAGCTCTCTCAATCCATCTTCGATCAAGTTGCACAACGTGCCGTATCCATCACCCTCAGGCGCAATTGTGATGCCAGCCTCCGCAAGAACTTTGCCCGCGAGTGCCTGTATGTTGCCGAGATCGTCTACATCGAACGGGCCACCGCCCACACCATAATCTTGCCACCGAGCAAGCCTTTCTTGGCGCTCGTACTCGTTTAGGCGCGTGGCGCGGTGCTCTCTGTTCAGTGCGTCGTATTTGCCGCGGTACCATGTACTGGCCAGCGTTTCGGCTTCACGGATCGACAGACTTCTAGGTGCGGTATCAAGTTGACGCCGATGAGAATCGACGGCTCGATAAAACTCATCATCTGCGGCTGGCTTCTTACGCTCAGCGACAGAGAAGTCCCGGGTGCCCAGTCCCTTCGTAAAGAACTCGGTGCCAGCGGCGTGACGGATGTCATTAGGCCAGCGCCTCCGGTACTCCCAACCGCCGCCTTTTCGTTGCCTGAGATGTTGCCTACGGGCCATTTCAACCCCCTTCTGTGTGACATCTTTGTGTGACACTGAGGGGCTGTAACTCCAGGTTTTCCTAGTTTTCTGCGGCATTCAGCACTGCTGGTGCCCAGAAGAGGACTCGAACCTCCACGTCCGCAAGGGACACCAGCACCTGAAGCTGGCGCGTCTACCAATTCCGCCATCTGGGCCCACATCCGCAGCGAATTGCTCGCCAGAACGCAGGTTGCGCGCTATGATCGCCGATCGAGCGCTTGTCAATGTGCTGGTTAAACGTCATTGGGGCACAGCGATTCCGAAGGAGCTGATTTGCGATGCAGGACAGGCTGGTAACTATGTTTGGCGGCGGCGGTTTTCTGGGCCGATATGTCGCCCAGGATCTGCTGCATGCGGGACTGAGAATTCGCGTGGCAGAACGGCATCCGGAAACCGCCTTTTTCATCAAACCAATGGGCGGCCTGGGCCAGACACAATTTGTCGCGGCTGACATACAAAAACCAGCCACGCTTGCCCGGGCACTCGAGGGTGCGGATGCGGTGATCAACTTTGTCGGCATTCTGGATGGCGACTTCGAGGCATTTCATGTCGATGGTGCGCGCAATGCCGCTGAAGCCGCGAAAGCCGCCGGGGTGCGCGATTTCGTGCAGATCTCGTCAATGGGTGCCAGCCATGATGCAGCGTCGGCCTATGCGCGCTCCAAAGCGGCCGGCGAAGATGCGGTTCGCGAAGCGATGCCCGATGCGATCATCATGCGGCCCTCTGTTGTGTTCGGGCCGGAAGACGGCTTCATCAACCGCTTCGCATCGCTTGCCCGAATGGCCCCCTTCATGGTGCCGGTGATGCGCAGCGAGACCAAGTTCCAGCCGGTCTATGTCGCCGATGTCGCCGATGCCGTCGCAACCGTGTTGGCCGACCCGGCCCAGCATCGCGGCAGGACATATGAACTTGGTGGACCGCAGATACTTTCGATGCGGGAAATCAACCAGTTCATCCTCGACAGCATCGGGCTATCAGAAAAGCCGATTTTCGATGTGCCAGATGCACTAGGCAAGGTCATGGCACGGATGGGTTTCCTGCCCGGCGCACCGATCACCTGGGACCAATGGCAAAGCCTGCAGACGGACAATGTGATGCCGGACGGCGCCACGGGCTTTGCCGAGCTCGGTATCCAGCCGCGGCCTTTGGCGGCCCTGGCCGAAAATTGGCTGGTACAATATCGCACGCTCGGGCGCTTTGCGTCGCAGGTCGGAGAAGCCTGATCCGAGCAGGACAATCGGCAGTGGGTGGTGAGCGTGGCTGATTCCAGCACCACGAAGGCCCCCGTCGTTTTCATCAGCCATCACAGTTCGCATGAGCAATCCGCACGGCGCCTGAAAAAAATACTCGATCGTAATGGCCTGACGGGCTGGATGGCCCCCGATGATGTTCCGCCCGGAACCGCGTTCGACGATGCGATCGTCACCCAGATCGGCAAATCGGATGTGGTTGTGCTGCTGTTTAGCAAGGGTTCCGATGCCTCACGCCATGTGAAGCGCGAGATGATCCTGGCCGATAATCAGGGCGTGCCCGTCTATCCGATCCGGCTCGAAGAAGTGCCCGCCGATGGGCTCGCCTATTGGCTCAACGATCATCAATGGATCGACTGGTTTGACGGCAAGGATGCAACGATCCAACGCGCGATCGATGCGATCCGCGAGCAGATCGCCGAGGCCGCGGGTGCCAGTCCCGATGCGATTGCACCGGATGATGTGCGCGGCTTTGCCGAGCGACTGCGCCGACCGCGGGGTTCGTACACGCGCAGTATATGGCAGCGCCGGATCGGCTGGACAGCGCTTGCAGCCGGAGCGCTCGCCACAGCCTATGTCGCGGCCCCGCAGCTTGGGATTTCCCTCGGCGAGGAGGCCGCAGCTGAGCCGCTGATCCGCGAAGGGCTATGGGAGACGCGATTCGATGTCAGCCGGATCCTGCGCACCGAAAATCCCGATGCGGATGCCATGCGCCTTTGGGAAGCGGCCTTTGAATCCGAAGCGCCGCAGATTTGCGTGACGACCGAGGAAGCGCAGATGCCGGGTATCGCCTTTTTCGATCCGGATGGCCGCAATCAATGTACGCTCGTCAATATTGCGATGGCCGATGGCAGTGTCAGCGTGGCGATGGAATGTCGGCCGAACAGCCTGGAGGGCGATAATCTCAATCTCTCGATGGACGGACAATATACGACAGAAGGCTATGTTGCCGATGCCGAATATGCCTATGATCAAGGTACGGATCGCGAGTTTCGTTTCCTCGTCCGCCAAACGGCCCGATATTTGGGTCCGTGCAGCGAATAAGAGGGTGCAGCGATAACAGGGGGATAGTCTGATGAGTGATGGTGGCTCCAACCGGCAACCAACGGCGTTTATCAGCCATCACAGTTCGCAGGTGGAAACCGCACGGCGCTTGAAGGTGATCCTCAGCCATCACGGTATTATCGGCTGGATGGCGCCCGACGATATCAATCCCGGCCAACCGTTCGACAAGGCAATCGTCAACCAGGTCCGCGAGTCCGACCTCATCATCCTGCTGTTCTGTGAGCAATCGGATCAGTCACGCCATGTGAAACGTGAGCTGATGATGGCCGAAGATGCCGACAAGCTGATCTTTCCGGTGCGGCTGGAAGACAAGGCAGCGGACGGCCTCGCCTATTGGCTGAATGACTATCAATGGATCGACTGGTTTGACGGTGAGGACGACACGATCACGCGGATGATCGAAACGATCAAGAGCCAGGCTGATGAGCAGGACAAGGCGCCGGCCGCCAGCGGCGCAGCGCCGCCATTGCAGCCAGCGGCCACCCCAGTACCACCGTCGGTCGCGCCCTCACCTGCACCCGGTTCCGGATCGCAATGGCCCGTTCCCATAGCCACGGCCGTTATCGTCGGCATTGTCATGCTTGTCGGTTTTTATTTTATGACCCGGGATGGAGCATCAGAGGCGCCGTCAGAAACCGCCTCTGCCGAGGCAGCGGACGACGATGCATCACTGAGCGCTGCAAACGATATGCCAGATCCGGCCCCCGCCACGACACCGCCGCCCATGCCAACGCCAATCACCACGCCACCACCGGCCCTTCCCTCACCCGGTAATGGCGATTTCTATGTCGTCGTCGGCAGTTTTCAGCCCGGTGATCCCGCTGCCAATCAGCGCGCAAATGATTTCGAAGCCTGTTCAGGCATCTCGCCGATTGTCGGCCCGTCTGAAAACTATGCCGGCTTTGCGCCAGGGCTTACCGTGGTTATGGCCGGTGGCTATTCGGATGCCCGGGCGGCAAATTCCGTACTGACTCAGGCGCAATCCTGCGTTGTCGACGCCTTTATTCGGCAAGCCCGTTAGCGACGGTCAAAAGGCCCAGAGCAGCCCGATACCGAGCAATACACGATAGACGACGAAGACCATCATCGATGCCTTGCGCAGGAAGCGCATCAGGAACGCCATGGTGAGCAGTGCAGCGACAAAGGTCATCCCGCCGGTGATCAAAGCCTCGCCCAGCCGATCACCCCCAGCCTCGATTATCTCCGGTACGATGAGCACGCCAGCACCGGCGACAGCCGGGATTGAGAGCAGGAAAGAAAAGCGCGCTGCCTCGACCCGATGGTAACCCAGGAAACGAGCCGCTGTCATCGTCACGCCGGATCGGCTGGTGCCGGGGATCAATGCCAGTGCTTGGGCAAGGCCGACAATGATCGCATCGCGAAGGCTCATATCTTCGTAATTCTTCTCCTGCCGCCCCCAATAGTCGGCTGCGCCGAGCAGCAAACCGTAGAAGATGAGGTTGGCCGCCACGAGATCGGTTGACCGAAAACTCTCCAGATAGCCATTCGAACGGAGGAACAGGCCAAAGGCGACAGCCGGAATGGTGCCGATAACGATCCACCAGAATAAGCGGCGTTCAACGGGCGCTTCGCCAACGCCGACGGTCGCAAAGCCGCCGCGCACCAGACCCCAGGCGTCACGGAAGAAATAGACGATGATCGCAAGCAACGTCCCGACATGGACTGCGACGTCAATCTCAGGCCCCTGATCTGCAAAATCGGTCAGCGCAGGAATGAGTATAAGGTGCCCCGATGAGGAGATCGGAAGAAACTCGGTAACGCCCTGTACAATGGCGATCAGAAGCATCTGGAGAAATGTCATGTACGGCCCCTATCACAGGCGATTCCGCTCTGTCTTGCGCTAATTATAGGGCCGTTTCGGCCATTATAACTTGAAGCCTTGAACAGATATGCTCTAGCGCTGTGAAATAATCAGCCAATAGGACAGATTAGATGTCCTATCTGGTCGTTTTCCGCGTGACTTCGCCGTTTTCCATGATATCATAGACGCTTCAACGGAGAATCCGATGGCAGACAATCCAATGCTCAAATTTGTGGGCGTTGAGCAGGCTTATCCTGCGAAACGCGCAGCTGATGACCGACGCGAAGATTTCGACGAAATCGCGCGCGCATATGCCATCGAGAAGGCCGAAGAGCAGTCGGCGCGCTGCTCGCAATGCGGTGTGCCCTATTGTTCGGTCCATTGCCCGTTGCACAACCACATACCCGATTGGCTCAAGCTGACCGCCGAAGGGCGGCTGCGCGAAGCCTATGAGCTGTCCAATTCGACATCCACAATGCCGGAGATTTGCGGCCGCATCTGTCCGCAGGACCGGCTGTGCGAAGGCAATTGCGTGATCGAATTTTCCGGCCATGGCGCCGTGACGATCGGCTCGATCGAAAAATACATCACCGACACCGCCTGGAAAGAAGGCTGGGTCGAACCGATCGAACCCGTCCGGGATCGATCCGCTCAATCGGTTGGCGTGATCGGCGCAGGTCCAGCTGGCCTGACAACGGCTGAATATATGCGCGGCCATGGCTATGAGGTGCATGTCTATGACCGGCATGATCGGGCGGGCGGACTGCTGACCTATGGCATCCCGGGTTTCAAGCTCGAAAAAGAGATTGTGATGCGGCGGGTGAAGCGGCTCGAAGATAGCGGCATTCATTTTCACCAGGATTTCGAAGTCGGCCGCGATGCGACGCTGGCCGAACTGCGCGACAAGCATGATGCGCTGCTGATTGCGACGGGCGTCTACAAGGCGCGCCAGCTCAAGGCGCCGGGCGTCGGTACGGATGGCGTAGTCGAAGCGCTCGATTTTCTCATCGCGTCGAACCGTAAGGGATTTGGCGAGAAAGTGCCGGAATTCGATAGCGGCGCGCTGGACGCTGCCAACAAGAATATCGTCGTGATCGGTGGTGGCGACACCGCCATGGATTGCGTGCGCACCGCCGTCCGCCAGGGTGCGAAATCGGTGAAATGCCTGTATCGCCGCGATCGTGACAATATGCCGGGCTCGCAAAATGAAGTTCGCAATGCCGAGGAAGAAGGCGTGGAATTCGTCTGGCTGTCTGCACCCCAGGCTTTTGAAGGCACCAAGGGTGTCACCGGCGTCAAGGCAAGCAAGATGCGGCTGGGTGCGCCCGATGCCTCAGGCCGCCGGGCTCCGCAGATTGATCCGGGCACGGAATTCCAGCTCGACGCCGATATCGCGATCAAGGCGCTGGGCTTCGATGCTGAGGACTTGCCCGGCATGTTTGGTAGCCCGGATCTTTCGGTGACACGCTGGGGCACGCTGCGCGTTGATCACAAGACCATGCAGACCAGCCTCGATGGCGTCTTTGCCGCTGGCGATATCGTCCGCGGCGCGAGCCTTGTGGTCTGGGCGATCCGCGACGGCCGCGACGTCGCCGCGCATATGCACGCATATCTCAAGGCGAAAGCGCCCAAGGCGGCGGAGCAAGCCGCACCGGTGGAGGAGTTGGCATGATGAAACAAATGGGTCTTTCTTTCGCGGCCGCCGCGATTATCGGCGCCGTCCCCGCGACTGCAAACGCACAAACCATCGTCTCGCAAACGGTCGCGCCAGCGCCAACCCAGCCGGCCTATGCCGAGCCTGAACCAGCGCGGCTCGAAGCGGCGCGCGAATTGCTTGAGATCCTGATGCCGGCAGGCGAGCGTGAGGCGACAATCATAGCGATGATCGAACCGATGATGGCCAATCTGGAAGCCGGCATCCTGCAATCGCTGGAATCGGAAGCGAATTTTGCAAACACCCCCGGTGCGCAATCGCTCTTCCTGGAATTTATGGCAGCGCAACGCGCGCGCGAAGTCGAGCTCGCCACAGCCAATCTGCCGGGAATGATGGAAGCCATGGCGCGCGCCTATGCCCGGCGTTTCTCGCGGCGTGACATGCGCGACATTGGTGAATTTTTCGGATCGGACGCCGGCCGCGCCTATCTGAGCCAATCCAATACCATCATGGCGGATCCCGATGTCGCCGCATGGCAGCGCCAGACCATGGCCCAATCGATGCAGCAACTGCAGACCGATCTCCCCAATTTCATGGCACGGCTCTCACAGCTTCAGGGTGGCGAGACCTCTGCCCCCGCGGCCAACCGCTCCGTCACCAACAGCAATCTCGACGCGATGCGCGGCGGCGGTAACCAGTCGACACCTGCTGAACCGGATAGCGAAGAATGACCAATACGCCCGCCCATATCCATCTCGCCGAGAACGGCATGTACCGACCGGAGCTTGAGTCCGATGCCTGTGGTGTGGGGCTCGTCGCGGCGATTGACGGGCAGCCATCGCGCCGGGTTGTCGGAGCGGGCATCGAAGCCTTGCGCGCCGTATGGCATCGCGGTGCTGTCGATGCGGATGGCAAGACTGGCGATGGCGCGGGTATTCTCGTCGACCTGCCGGCCCGCTTTTTTGACGATGCGATTGCCGATAGCGGCCATCGCCCGATGCCCAACCGGCTTGCCGTTGGCATGGTATTTCTCCCGCGTACCGACCTCCACGCGCAGGAAATGTGCCGAACCATCGTCGAGAGTGAAATTATCGAGTTCGGTTACTCCATCTATGGCTGGCGCCAGGTGCCGGTCGATGTGTCAGTAATCGGTGAAAAGGCGCAGGCTACGCGGCCCGAAATCGAACAGATCATGATCGCTGGGCCAATGCCGGAAGATGGCGATGCGGCGGAGTTTGAGCAGAATCTCTTCCTGATCCGCAAGCGGATCGAAAAGCGGATCATCGCGGCCCAGGTGCGCGATTTTTACATTTGCAGCCTCTCGTGCAGGAGCATTGTCTATAAAGGCCTGTTCCTCGCGGAATCGCTGGCGACTTTCTATCCGGACCTGACCGATGAACGGTTCGAATCCCGGATGGCGATCTTTCACCAGCGCTACTCAACGAACACCTTCCCGCAATGGTGGCTTGCCCAACCATTTCGGGCGCTTGCGCATAATGGCGAGATCAACACGATCCGCGGCAACAAGAACTGGATGGAAAGCCATGAGATCAAGATGGCGAGCCTCGCCTTTGGTGAACATTCGGAAGAAATCAAACCGCTGATCCCCGCGGGTTCATCGGATACCGCCGCGCTGGATGCCGTCTTCGAAACCATCTGCCGGTCTGGTCGCGATGCGCCGACGGCAAAGCTGATGCTCGTCCCCGAAGCCTGGCAGCATGACGATGATATCCCGCAGACGCATAAGGATATGTACGCCTATCTCGCCAGCATGATGGAACCATGGGATGGCCCGGCTGCCCTGGCGATGACGGATGGCCGCTGGATCGTCGCCGGAATGGATCGCAATGCGCTGCGCCCCTTGCGCACGACGCAGACATCCGATGGCTTGCTGATCGTCGGTTCCGAAACCGGCATGGTCGTCGTCCCGGAAAGCCAGATTGTGAAGAAAGGCCAGCTTGGCCCCGGCCAGATGATTGCCGTTGATCTTGAAGACGGCGCGCTGTTCGAAGACCTCGCGATCAAGGACAAGATCGCCGCCGAACGGCCCTATGGCGAATGGGTGAAGGGCTTCAAGACAACCGCGGACCTTCCCAAACCGAAACGCAGCTATGCGCCGGAGTGGAATCGTGCCGATCTCCTGCGCCGGCAGGTCGCGGCCGGCCAGACGATGGAGGATATGGAGCTGATCCTCGCGCCGATGGTCGAAACTGCCAAGGAAGCGATCGGATCGATGGGCGATGATACGCCGCTCGCCGTCATTTCGGGAAAACCGCGCCTTATCAGCCAGTTCTTCCGCCAGAATTTCTCCCAGGTGACCAACCCGCCGATCGATTCCTTGCGCGAACGGCATGTGATGAGCCTCAAAACGCGCTTTGCAAACTTCGCCAATATCCTCGATCGGGAAGCCGAACAGGATAGCGTGCTGGTGCTCGATTCACCGGTGCTGACATCCGAACAATGGGGCGGTTTGAAAGAAGGCTTTGGCGATGTCGCGGCCGAAATCGACTGTAGCTACGAGACCGGCGGAACATTGCGCGAAGCGATCGTGACGGTTCGCAAGCAAGCCGAGCTGGCGGTGCGCGAGGGCCATATCGAACTGTTCCTGACCGATGAGAATTGCGGACCGGACCGGGTCGCCATTCCGATGGTGCTCGCTGCAGCTGCCGTCCACACGCATCTCAAGCGCAAGGGGCTGCGCTCCTATGCGTCGGTGAATGTGCGCTCAGCCGAATGTCTCGACACCCACTATTTCGCCGTGTTGATCGGCGTCGGCGCGACGACGGTAAACGCCTATGTCACCGAAGCGGCGATTGCCGATCGCCATGCGCGCGGCCTTTTCGGTGATCTGACGCTGGAGGATTGCTTCGAACGCTATCAGCTCGCGATCGATGAAGGCCTGCGCAAGATCATGTCGAAGATGGGGATCGCCGTGATCTCCAGCTATCGCGGTGGCTATAATTTTGAGGCGGTGGGCCTGTCTCGTTCGCTGGTGAACGAGTTTTTCCCTGGAATGCCGGCCAAGATTTCGGGCGAAGGCTATGCCTCGCTGCAACTCAACGCCGAGTTGAGGCACGAGTCCGCTTGGGACCCGGCGGTCGTCACTCTGCCGATCGGTGGCTTTTATCGCCAGCGCGCAGGCGAAGAGCAGCACGCCTTCTCCGCCCCGCTCATGCACCTGCTGCAAACCGCGGTCAGCACAGACAGCTATTCCAGCTATCTGCAATTCTCACGCGGTATCCGCGATCTCGAGCCCGTCTATCTGCGCGATTTGATGGAGTTCAACTATGCCGAACAACCCGTACCGATCGATGAAGTCGAGGCGATTACCGAGATACGCAAACGCTTTGTAACGCCCGGCATGAGCCTCGGTGCGCTATCTCCCGAAGCGCATGAAACGCTGGCTATTGCGATGAACCGGATCGGCGCAAAAGCCGTGTCCGGCGAAGGCGGCGAGGACAAGAGCCGCTACAAGCCCAAAGCCAATGGCGACAATGCGAACAGCGTGATCAAGCAGATTGCGTCGGGTCGCTTTGGCGTGACAGCAGAATATCTGAACGCGTGCGACGAGATCGAGATCAAGGTCGCCCAGGGCGCCAAGCCCGGCGAAGGCGGACAGCTGCCCGGTTTCAAGGTGACGGAATTCATCGCCAAGCTGCGGCATTCGACGCCCGGCGTAACCCTGATCTCTCCGCCGCCACATCATGACATCTATTCGATCGAGGATCTCGCCCAGCTGATCTACGATTTGAAGCAGATCAATCCGAAAGCACGGGTCTGTGTGAAGCTTGTCAGCTCGGCCGGGATCGGCACGGTGGCTGCGGGCGTTGCCAAGGCGCATGCCGATGTGATCCTTGTCGCCGGGAACACCGGCGGCACCGGCGCAAGCCCGCAAACCTCGATCAAATATGCCGGTACGCCCTGGGAAATGGGTCTGTCCGAGGTCAATCAGGTGCTGACGTTGAACGGCCTACGCCACCGCATCCGCCTGCGCACCGATGGCGGCCTCAAAACCGGCCGCGACATCGTGATCGCCGCGATCCTCGGCGCAGAAGAATATGGTATCGGCACGCTGAGCCTGGTCGCCATGGGCTGCATCATGGTGCGCCAATGCCATTCCAATACCTGCCCCGTCGGCATCTGTACGCAGAAGGACGAACTGCGGAAGAAATTTGTCGGCACGCCGGAGCGCGTGATCAACCTGATGACCTTTATCGCCGAGGAAGTCCGCGAGATTCTCGCCCGTCTCGGCTATCGCTCGCTCGACGAGATTGTCGGTCGCACCGAATTGCTGCGCCAGGTTTCGCGCGGCGCCGAGCATCTCGATGATCTCGATCTCAACCCCATACTCGCCAAGGTGGATGCGCCCGACGATCAGCGGCGCTTCAATATCGAAGGCTGGCGCAATGAAGTGCCCGACAGCCTCGATGCGCAGATGATCGCCGATACAAAGTCCGTGTTTGAACATGGTGAGAAGATGCAGCTGACCTATACGGTGCGGAACACGCACCGGGCGGTTGGCACGCGGCTCTCGTCGGAGATCACGCGGCGGTTCGGCATGTCCGAACTGGCAGACGATCATGTCCATGTCCGGCTGCGCGGCTCTGCCGGTCAATCGCTTGGCGCTTTCTTGTGCAAAGGCATCACGCTCGAAGTGTTTGGCGATGCCAATGACTATGTCGGCAAGGGCCTTTCGGGTGGCCATATCATCGTCCGGCCGACCGTCTCCTCGCCGCTTGAGAGCAAGGACAATACGATAATCGGCAACACCGTTCTCTACGGTGCGATCTCCGGCAAGCTGTTTGCTGCCGGTCGGGCTGGTGAACGTTTTGCGGTTCGCAATTCGGGTGCAGAGGTCGTGATCGAGGGTGCCGGTGCCAATGCCTGTGAATATATGACCGGCGGCGTCGCTGTGATCCTGGGTGAAGTCGGCAAGAATTTCGGCGCCGGGATGACCGGCGGCATGGCCTTCATCCTCGATACGGGCGATACGCTCCCCCGCCATGCCAACCCCGACAGCATCGTCTGGCAGCGGCTGGAATCATCCCATTGGGAAGAGCGATTGCTCGAGTTAATCGGTGAACATGCCAAAGCCACGGACAGCCCCTGGGCCCACTCGATCATCGATGATTGGGATCATTGGCGCGAACAATTCTGGCAGGTCTGCCCCAAGGAAATGATCGACCGGCTGGAACACCCGCTCAGCGACGTTGAAGAAATCGCCGCGGCCGAATAGGCGGTCCTGCCAATGTCAGGAGATATCGGCGCAGCCTTGCTTTCCTCGACGGAGAACATAAGATGAACATTGAGGAGATTCGCGATGCAGATGCCCAATTATCTTGAACTGGCGACCGGCGATATGGAGGCCACAAAAACCTTTTATTCCAAGGCGTTTCAGGTCGATTTCACCGATTATGGGCCGGAATATGCCGGTGCCAACACCGATGCATTCGAGCTTGGCCTTGCCTGTTTCGGCGAAACACCCCCGCCCCTGCCCGGCTTCAAGACGGACGATATCGCCGCGGCTGAACAGGCTGTGCTGGCCGCTGGCGGAACAATCATTCGCGAAACCTATGATTTTCCGGGCGGTTCCCGCTTTCACTTCCGCGATCCGGGCGGCAATGAGTTGATGGTCTATTATTACGCACCGGTTGAATAGCACTCCGTTCAGCGCGGACTCATTTCCGATCTGCTAAGGCATAGCCAACGAAGCACCGCTTACCCTGAGCCTGTCGAAGGGTTGCTCTGTTATTCCACATGAGAAGAACAGGGCTTCGACACGCTCAGCCCAAACGGAATATGGGGATACCAGACATAATGAAACTGCCGATCATTCTCGCCGCAGCAGCTCTGATAACCACGCCGGCTCTCGCCCAGCAATCCGACGAAGATATTTGGGACGATGATCCCTATGCCGCGCAGGATGAAACCGTGCTCGCTGTCGACAGCATTATCGGCGTGTTGCTCGATATGCCGATTGGCCGATTGGCCCGCATCGCGCCAAATGTAGAAATCGAAGGCGATATTCGCGACGGCGATACGGTGCGCGACATGATGCTGCGCGACAATCCAGGAGCCGAGGAAGAGCTGCGTGGAAAAGCCCGGATGGCGACCGCGATGATCGGCACCATGCTGAATGAATTCGAGACGCTGCTCCCCGAACTTGAACGATGGGGCGAGCGGCTTGGCGAAAGCCTGCCGGAATAGGTTGAGCGAATAACCGCTGGACGGATTCGGCTACAGCGCTACAACCGCGACCCATGTGGGAACTCTATCAATTTCCGCTCTGCCCGTTCAGCCGCAAGGTTCGCCTGCTGCTCGGTGAAAAGGGCATCGGCTATGATCTCGTGCGGGAATCGCCATGGGAGCGGCGCGACGAGTTTCTCGACATGAACCCGGCCGGCAAGACGCCGGTGATGGTCGACAAGGAAAAAGGCGCGACACTGATCGATAGTCGCGCAATCTGCGAATATTTCGAAGAAACCGTCGACGCGGCCCGGATGATCACCGGTCCGGCCAACAACCGTGCGGAAATCCGCCGGCTCGTCGCCTGGTTCGATGAGAATTTCTACATCGATGTCGTGGCCCCTCTGATGCACGAGCGGATGTTCAAACGGCTGATCCATCGCGAGGCACCGGACGGGACAGTATTGCGCGAAGCCATGAAAGCCGCGGATTCCCATCTCGATTATATCGATTATCTGCTGGATCATCGCCGCTGGGTCGGCGGATCGACACTCAGCCTTGCCGATTTTGCCGGTGCTGCGCAGATTTCGGTCGCGGATTATCTGGGTGGCTTCAACTGGTCGAGCCATAAACAGGCCAAGGCCTGGTATGCTGGCCTGAAATCGCGGCCGAGTTTCCGCCCGCTACTGTCCGAGCGGATGGAAATCATTTCGCCGCCCGCCCATTATGACAAGGTGGATTTCTAACCGCCTCCCCGCACCGCGGTCACCAGATAATTAAGCCCGGTGCGTTCGGAAATCTCGAACCCGCGCGATGGTGAGAAGCTGAGGCCGGAAATATCCGTCACGCTGAGCCCGGCATCTTCCAACAATCCGGTCAGCTCTTCAGGCGTCAGAAACTTGTCCCAGTCATGGGTTCCCTTGGGAATGAGTCCGGCACCCTCGGCCACGGTAATCATCGCAACCTTCGACAAGCCCGTCCGGTTGGGCGTGGACATGATCAGCAGACCATCCGGGGTCAGCGCATCGGCAAGGCCCTGCGCAAAGGCTGCGGGATCGGCGACATGCTCAATCACTTCCATGCAGGTGACGAGATCATAGGACCCGTCGGCCACCTCAATACCGCCCGCGCGGTAATCGATCACTAGCCCCGATTGCGCCGCATGCGCCTTGGCAACCGCGACATTTTCTTCGGCCGCATCGATGCCTGTCACATTCGCGCCCAGTCGCGCCAGCGGTTCTGCCAATAGCCCGGCGCCGCAGCCGATATCAGCCGCGCGTTTTCCCTTTAACGGCTGGCGATCATGCTCATCGGCATCCCAATGATGGTCGATCGCATCGCGGATATAGCCGAGCCGAGGCGGGTTGAGCCGATGCAGCATTGCGGAGGATCCTTTGGGATCCCACCATTCAGCCGCCAATTTGCCGAAATGCTCGGCCTCTTTGGGGTCAACGGATGCCGATGGACTCGGTGATGCTGCACTTGCGTTCATATCCGGCCCTGCCTAACAGGATCGCCCGCCCTGTTCCATGGGGCAAAGCGCAATTTTTCGAGGGTTTCGGCAAGATCCATGGCTCGCATCGTGATGAAATTCGGCGGCACGTCCATGGCCGGGATCGAACGGATCCGGGCGGTGGCCGAGCGCGTCAAAGCCGAGGTGGATCGCGGCAATGATGTTGCGGTTGTCGTATCGGCCATGGCCGGCGAAACAGACCGGTTGATCCAATTCTGCCGCGAAGCCTCCTCACTATACGACCCGCGCGAATATGACGTGGTTGTCGCCTCGGGCGAACAGGTATCGTCCGGGCTGTTGGCGATCATGCTGCAATCAATGGATGTGGATGCGCGCAGTTGGATGGGCTGGCAGCTGCCGATCCGAACGTCCGAAGCCCATGCTTCGGCGCGCATCGCGGATATTGATACAGACATCTTGCGCGACGCGATTGAGGGCGGCCGCGTTGCTATCATTCCAGGCTTTCAGGGGATGACCGAAGAAGGACGCGTCGCAACGCTCGGGCGCGGCGGATCGGACACGTCTGCGGTTGCCATCGCCGCTGCCATGGGCGCGGATCGGTGCGATATCTACACCGATGTGGATGGCGTTTATACGACCGACCCCCGGATCGTACCGCGCGCCCGCAAGCTATCGACCGTTACCTATGAAGAAATGCTCGAACTGGCGAGTGTCGGTGCGAAAGTGCTGCAGACCCGCTCCGTCGGTCTGGCCATGAAATATCAGGTGCCGCTCCAGGTGCTGTCCTCATTCGAGGACAAGCCCGGCACGATGATCGTCGACGAACAGGATATTGAGGACAGCGAAATGGAAAAACAGCTGATCACCGGCATCGCCTATGCCAAGAATGAGGCCAAGGTCACGCTGACTTCGGTCGCCGACAAACCCGGTTCGGTCGCTGCGATTTTCGCGCCGCTCGCCGAAGGCGACATCAATGTCGACATGATCGTGCAGAACTTTGCCCGGGAAACCGGGAATACCGATGTCACCTTCACCGTCCCGTCAGACGATCTCGCCCGCTCGCTCGATATCCTCGAAAAAGCGCGCGATGAGATCGGCTATCGCGAGATGACGCATGACATCAATGTCTGCAAAGTCTCGGTTGTCGGTGTCGGCATGCGCAGCCATGCCGGTGTCGCCTCGACCATGTTCCAGACGCTGGCGGATCGCGGGATCAACATCATGGCGATTACGACGTCGGAGATTAAGGTCAGCGTGCTGATTGAAGAAGATTATACCGAGCTCGCCGTGCGGGTTCTCCACACGGCCTATGGCCTGGATGCTGAGGATGACGCCGCGTGAATCGCGAGCCAGCCTGACCATTTGACCGAGAACAAAGACCCTCCAAACCAGCCGACATAGGGATGCGCGCGTGACCGATATTACTGACATCAAGCAGATGATGGCGCGGGGCTGCGAGTTCCTGGGCACCGAATATGCGATCCTGGGCGGCGCGATGAGCTGGATCTCGGAGCGCAACCTGGTCTCGGCGATTTCCAATGCCGGTGGCTTTGGCGTGATCGCCTGCGGCGCGATGGAACCGCAAATGCTGGACGAGGAAATCGCTGAAACGGCCAAGCGCACCGACAAACCCTTCGGCGTCAATCTCATTACCATGCATCCGCAGCTCGACGAGCTGATCGCAGTCTGTGCCAAGCATGAAGTGAGCCATGTCGTGCTGGCCGGCGGCCTGCCGCCCGGCTGGGCGATCCCCAAGATCAAGGAATTCGGCGCCAAGCTGATCTGCTTTGCTCCGGCCTTTGCGCTGGCAAAGAAGCTGCATCGGTCCGGCGTCGATGCACTGGTGATCGAAGGCATGGAAGCGGGCGGCCATATCGGGCCCGTCAGCACGTCCGTCCTTGCCCAGGAGATCCTGCCTGAGCTGCGCGACGAGCTGCCGATCTTCATCGCCGGTGGCATCGGTCGCGGCCATGCGATTGCGGCCTGGCTCGAAGTGGGCGCGGTTGGCGTTCAGCTTGGCACGCGTTTTGTCTGTGCGAGCGAGTGCATCGCGCATGAGAATTTCAAAAAGGCCTTTATGCGCGCACCCGCCCGCGATGCGATCGTCAGCACGCAGATCGATGACCGCCTCCCCGTGATCCCGGTCCGCGCGCTGAAGAACAAAGGCACGCAGGAGTTTAACAAAAAGCAGATCGAAGTCGCCAAGCTGCTCGATGCCGGCGAAATCGAAATGGGTGAGGCCCAACTCCAGATTGAACATTTCTGGGCGGGTGCATTGCGCCGCGCGGTGATCGATGGCGATGTCGAAAACGGCTCGCTCATGGCGGGCCAATCTGTCGGTATGGTGAAAGCTGAAGAGCCGGCGGCCGATATCATCGAAACGCTGATGGACGAGGCGGTCAAAGCATTGGACAAGAACCGGGGTTAGACAAGCCCCGCAGCCCCATGCATAAACTCATGCATCTAGATCCAAGCTTTTTGGGGACCTTGCGATGACTGACCAGCCGCCGACGATCCGTGCCGCCACGCCTGATGACCGCGACCGCGCGATCAACACGATCGTGCTCGGCTTTTCTGCTGACCCATTCTGCCGCTGGATGTGGCCGGAATCGCATGTCTATCTCGACGCAATGACGCGCGTTGCCGGCGCCTTTGGCGGCAATGCGTTCGAAGCGGGCAGCGCGCTTCTCGCCAATGAGAGCAAAGCGGCCGCACTGTGGCTGCCGCCCGGCGTCCACCCGGATGGTGACCAGATGGACGCCATTATTGGCGAAACCATTGATGAAGATCGCATGGAGAATGTCGGCGCGGTATTCGAAGAAATGGACCGATATCATCCCGAAGAGGATATCTGGTACCTACCCCTCATCGCTGCGGACCCGGCCCATATCGGCCAAGGACTGGGCGGGGCGCTGATGAAGCACGCCACGCAGCGCGCGGATGCAGATGGCAAAATCGCCTATCTGGAAAGCTCCAACCCACAGAATATCTCACTCTATCAGCGCCATGGCTTCGAAATCATGGGTGAGATCCGCCATGGCGATTCCCCGGTCATGACGCCCATGATACGCGAACCGCTTTAGAACGGATTCAGCGTAAAACCATTCTGTTGCAGCAAGGCATGCGCTGTCATCGCCGATAGAGACATGTCGACACCAGGCAACAGATCGCCAACGCCAATTTCATAATAGGCCGCCGTCTGTCCGCACAGGATGATCTGCACATTGTTATCGAGCAGCTCTGCAATGGCTGCGGCATTGGCATTGTCGGCCCCATCCTGTCGTGCTGCATATAATTCTGCTCGAGTCAGATCGAGCGATGCCTGGCCATGCACGACGATCGCGACCCGAATATTCTCAAGCGGCACACCAGCTTCAACATGCATATTGATGAAGCGCGCAGCGCTGTTCAGCGTCCGGTTGATCTCGCCGACATCGGCGCGGGTTGCGGTGTCGAATGCGATGGCGAATGAGGCATCAGCCGGGATGTCCATCGTCGTTTCAATGGACGCGACCTGACCGAACTCGCTGAAAACAGGCCCCGGATGGAAGGCGGAAGACTGGGCCGAGAGCGGCGTGGCGGCACAGAGCAAGCCCGATAGGGCGAGCAGGTATTTTCGCATGTTTTCAATCCTTTGGAATGGTTCCGGGTTTCGGAAGATCAATCAATTTGCTTGGACAACAGGATCATTTTTCGGCGATCCTCATAGACTTCACGATCAAAGCTGCGCGCGCCGATCTCGTCAAAACCCCAGCGCAAATAGGCGCCATAGGCCCAATCGGCACTGTCCATCACATCCAGCCAGATATGATCGCGCCCCGCCTGTTTCGCGTCCTCAAGCACCGTTTCATAGAGCTTCTTGCCAAGCCCGGATCCGCGCAGATTGGAAAGGAGATACACGCGCCTGAGTTCGACGCCCGTGTCACTGTTCGTAACGGGGTTCTGTGACTTGTGGACGGCCATTGCGAAACCCACGGCCGTACCATCACCTTCCGCTAGCCAGAATTTCGTGTTGGCATCCTCCATGGCGCCGCGAACGGCGGCTTCGCCATAGCTTTCGAGATGTTGCATGAGCGGCGCCGGATTGGGCCAGAGATAGCCATAGGCGGCCGCATAGGAGGCCGGTCCAACAATGCCGAGCTGTGCAGCATCCTCGGGGCCAGCGGGTCTTACGCTATAGTCTGTCATGGTTCGGCTCCTGCCAAGAACCACACCATAGCCCAGATCGCCGCCACCGCCATCAAGGCCTCGCAACGGAACCAAAACACAAGCTAATCTTTTGCCCCGCTTAGCGTTTCGGCAATGGCGCCGCCCGCATGGCTCTGCTAGTCGAAACTCATGAGTTTTGCCGAAGCCACTACCGCCTCCCGGGAGATTCTCACCGGGCTCCATGATGTTATGGCGTCGCGCACGCACGCCCAGGCAAAATTGAATCGTGTTGTCGAGATAATCGGCGAAGCGCTGAATAGCGAAGTCTGCTCGATCTACCTGCTGCGCGAAGGTGTGCTGGAGCTTTATGCAACGCTCGGCCTGAACCAGGACGCGGTCCATGTCACCAAGCTTGCCATGGGCGAAGGCCTGGTCGGTGTAATCGCTGACAGCGGCCGGATCCTGAACCTCGACGAAGCGACCGCCCATCCTGACTTCGCCTATAAGCCCGAGACGGGCGAAGAAACCTATCACAGCTTTGCTGGTATCCCGATCATCCATCACGAGCGCACCGTGGGTGTGCTGGCCGTGCAGCATGCCGACCCCCGGCCCTATGACGATGTTGAGATCGAGGCCCTGCAAACCGTGGCCATGGTGCTTGCCGAGCTGATCGCCAATGCCGAGCTGATCGACGATGGCGGCCCCGATGGCGAAGCGGCTCGACAGACCGAAGCCATGCGGCTTGCGGGACAAAAGCTCGTTGTTGGTATGGCCGAAGGCGTTGCTGTCTTTCACCAGCCACGCGTCAATATCGAACATACGGTCGCGGACGATACTGAGGCTGAACGCGCCCGCGTCTATGCGGCCTTTGGCAAGATGCGCGAGCAGATCGATATGCTGGCCAACCAGGCCGATTTCGGCGTCGGCGGCGAACATCAGGACGTCCTCGAAACCTATAAGATGTTTGCCTATGACGAGGGCTGGAGCCGCAGGATCAACGCCGCCATCGATAGCGGGCTGACCGCCGAAGCCGCGATCGAGCGCGTCCAGCAACGCACCCGGGCGCGCATGCATGAAATTGACGATCCGTTGCTCGCTGAGCGGATGCACGATCTGGAGGATCTCGCCAATCGGCTGATCCGGATCGTTGCCGGCCAGCTGGGGACTGCGGCCCAGCTCGGGCTGCGCAATGATTCCATCCTGATCGCACGCAATCTTGGCCCGGCCGAGCTGCTTGAATATGATCGCCGCCGTTTAAAGGGGGTGGTCCTCGAAGAAGGCTCGCTTACTGCCCATGTCACCATCGTTGCGCGCGCAATGGGCGTGCCGGTCCTTGGCCAAGTGCCCAATGTCCGCCGGCTTATCCATGATGGCGATGAGCTGTTGCTCGATGTCCAGGAAGGCACGGTCTATGTGCGCCCCTCGCCGACCATGGTCGAAGCCTTTGAAACGAAGCTGGATCGGATGCGCCAGAAGCGCGCCGAATATGAGGCGCTGCGCGAAGCCGAGCCGGAATCCAAATGTGGCAAGCGGTTCCAGATCATGGTCAATGCCGGGCTGCGCGAGGATGTGACGAGCTCGAACCTTTCCGGTGCAGACGGCATCGGGCTGTTCAGGACGGAGTTCCAGTTCCTCGTATCCGCCACCCTGCCCCGCCGCGAAGCGCAGCAGAAAATGTACAAGGATGTGCTTGAATCCGCTGGCGACAGACCGGTAATTTTCCGCACGCTCGATATCGGCGGCGACAAGTCAGTCCCCTATCTGCGCACGGACGCCATCAAGGAAGAAAATCCGGCAATGGGTTGGCGAGCCCTGCGCCTGTCGCTCGATCGCGAAGGATTGATGAAAGTCCAGGCCCGCGCGCTGATCGAGGCGGCAGCCGGCAAGACACTCAACGTCATGTTCCCGATGGTTTCCGAACCCTGGGAGTTTGACGAAGCCCGGGCACTTTTTGAATCACAGCGTGTCTGGCTTGAAGATAACCACCACATGCTGCCCCATGATATTCGCTATGGCTGTATGTTGGAGGTGCCTGCACTCGCGGAGGTTCTGGATCTGTTGTTGCCGCGGCTCGATTTTCTCTCCATCGGCACCAACGACCTGACCCAGTTCCTGTTTGCCGCCGATCGTTCCGATCCACGTATCGCCGATCGCTACGATTGGCTGAGCCCGGCAATCTTGCGCTTTGTGCGCCGCATTGTCCGAGAGGCCAAGGCCGCGGGCGTGCCAGCTACTATCTGCGGCGAAATGGGCGGACGCCCGATCGAAGCGATGGCGCTGATCGGGCTCGGTGTCGAACAATTGTCGATTACGCCAGCGGCAGTGGGAACCATTAAGGCGATGATCCGTTCTCTGGACGCAGCGCAGCTGGAACAGAGCATGGAGGAATGGCTCGCCGAGCCACCACCTGATATGCGACAGACTCTGCTCGACTGGGCAGAACAACGGTCGGTCGCAATCGGCTGAATCGACTGACAGCACAGGCCAGATTGGCTTGACAGAAATACAGGGGGCTTGCGAAAGCCATCAGGATAAGCAGATCGCCGGTTCACGGCGTCATCAGGGGACGCAGATGTCGGAAGAAGGTGGCGAGGACGCTGCGTTGTTCGACTCCCAAGTAGGGACGAGGCTTCGCGATGCTCGAGAGAGCCAGGGTATATCGCTCGACGATATTGCCAAAACCACGCGTATACCTTTGCGACAATTGCAAAATATTGAAAATAGCGACTACGAAAAACTGCCTGCGCCGACCTATAGCACCGGCTTTGTGAAGGCCTATGCCCTGGCGGTTGGCCTGGATGCTCCAGCATTGGCCAAGGAGTTTCGCGAAGAGATCAATTATCGATCGACGGGCGAAGCGGCGGGTGACTTTTTCGAGCCGACGGATCCATCGCGGGTACCGCCGCGCACATTGGCATGGATTGCTGCGGCGATCGCTGTTGTGCTGATTGCGGGTTATGCGCTGTGGCGAAGTGGCATGTTTGGTTTAGATGGTGATGATCGCGCGCGCATGGCGGCTGGCACAGACGAGCCGATTGCAACAGAAGCCGCACAAGCCGATCCGGCATCAGCCTCGAACACGACCCCACCACCAACAGATGGCGCGGTGGTCATCGAGGCAATCGATACAGTCTGGCTGAGAATTTACGAGCAAGACAGCGGTGATCGCATTTATGAGGCCGAGATGCAGGCGGGCGATCGATATGAAGTGCCAAGCGATGCCGAGCGCCCGGCCATTCGCACTGGGCGTGCCGATGGATTGCGCATTACGGTCGGCGGCCAACCTGTCGACCCAATCGGCCCAGCGCAAACGATTGTCAGTGATGTCAGCCTGCTTCCGGCAGACCTCGCACAGCCTCGACCCCAAGCGAACGCACCGTCCGTCAACTAACAGCCTGACACGCCCAGATATTGGCGATCAGAGCCGCGAGCTATATAAGCTGCGCAAAGCTCTGAAGAGGGGAAATCGCCATGCGTTCACTGCTCATTGTTGCATTGATGGCAAGCTGCGCCGCTACACCAGCATTATCGCAAGGTGCCGATATTGATCGTCGCATCGACCGGGTGGAGCGCGAAATTCGCGCGCTACAGCGCCAGGTTTTCCCGGGGGGAGACCCGGATTTCTTCCAACCTGAGATTCAATCGGGAACCCAAGATGGAACAGCCGGGAACCCCGCCTCCTCGCCGATCACCGATCTGACCGACCGGGTAAACTCGCTTGAACGCCAACTCGCTACGCTCACCGGACAAGTCGAGGAAAACAGCTTCGAATTGCGCCAGCTTCGCGCGATGGTAGAGGGCCTTCAAGGCGGCGTCGCGATCGAGCCGGAAGTAGACACACCGATCCTCGCCGCACCGGCTGACCAAGCGGCTGCGCCTGCAGCCGCGGAAACAGCTGAAACGGCACCCCCGCCGCCCGAAACATCGAGCAGCGAGCCGCCATTGCCCAATGATGCTGGCGAAGCATCCTATGTCCGCGGCTATCGCATGTGGCGTGATGGGAATTATGCCGATGCGCGTGCACAACTACAGGAAACCGTTGAGAATTATCCCGGCCATCGATTTGAAAGCTATGCGCGCAATCTATTGGGCCGGGCCTATCTCGATGACGACAAGCCGGCGAATGCAACCGAGATTTTCGTGCGCAACTATCAAGAATTGCCTGATGGTGACCGCGCGGCCGACAGCCTGTTCTTCCTCGGCGTGGCGCTGACAGAACTCAACTATAATGACCGCGCCTGCCTCGCCTTTGACGAGCTGGAAGAAGTTTATGGCGATAGCCTGCGCAGCACTATTCGCGAACAGGTGCCGGCCGCACGTTCGGCGGCCAGCTGTAGCTAAGCATTTCGCTTTTTTGCGACCGCCTCGCTAAGCTGCGGGCATGACGCAATCCTCTTTGCTTGATCGATTCAGGACCGCCATCAATGCGCTGATCGACACTATGCCGACAGGCGATCGGCGACTGGGAATCGCTGTCTCCGGCGGGCCCGACAGCATGGCCCTTCTGGCATTGGCAGCAGAGGCATATCCCGGCGCAGTTTCCGCAGCGACTGTCGATCATCAACTCCGTCCTGAAGCCCCCGAGGAAGCCCG
Organism: Parasphingopyxis sp.; assembly: GCA_965212265.1. Taxonomy (GTDB): domain Bacteria; phylum Pseudomonadota; class Alphaproteobacteria; order Sphingomonadales; family Sphingomonadaceae; genus Parasphingopyxis. The sequence continues at coordinate 69,002 of CBDBUZ010000004.1, forward strand.
CCATGTCGCGGCCATATGCGAGCAGCTGGATATTCCGCACGCGATCCTCACACCGGCAGAACCGATTGCCGGCAATCTCCAATCGGCAGCGCGAACAGCGCGCTACCGGCTGCTGGAGAAATGGTCCGACCCGGCCCAGGTTGAATGGATCGCCACCGCCCATCATGCCGACGACCAACTCGAAACGGTGCTGATGCGTTTGCTGCGCGGAAGCGGTGTCGACGGACTGTCCGCTATCCGCCCGGTCAATGGCGCAATCATCCGACCGCTTCTGGGCATCCGCAAGACGGAACTGCAAGGCTATTTAAAGGCCCGTAGCATTGATGCCGTATCGGACCCCAGCAACACAGATCCGCAATTTGACCGGGTACGTATGCGCGATGCGCTGGCGGAATTTCCGCCGTTCGAACCAGAGCGAATTGAACGCAGCCTGGCCGCCATGCGCGATGCCAGCGAGGCGCTTGCTTGGATGACCGATCAGGCCGCCATCGCCCATATCCTTTCTGGTCCAAAAGAGGCATCACTGACCCGTATTGATCTGCCGAAGGAGTTGCTGCGCCGCCTTGTCAGCCGCTGCCTGAATCTGGTCGATCCCGATTATCTTCCGCGCGGTGATGCGTTGGACCGCACAATTGCAACGTTAGTGGTCGGAAAAAACTGCACGATCGGGCAGATTCTCTGCACGGTCGAAGAGACTGGAAATTGGCGGTTTTCTGCAGCACCGCCGCGAAAAACGGGCTGAAGTGCCCGCTTCAGCGGCTGTTCAGCCCATAGCGCCAATTGTCTTTTTGTCGCGACATCCTATTTTGGTCGCACAAGAAGGGCCTTAGACAATGAACGACGACAAAGATCCCCAAGAGGGTGGTAGCAATCCCTGGATGAAAAGCCTTTTCATCTGGGCCGGTATTTTGGTCGCCCTGATCCTGTTCGTCACAATGTTCGATAGTGGCAGCGCACAGGCCGATGAAACCCTCCCCTATTCGGATTTCCTCGACCGGGTCGAGCAAAGTGAAGTCCAACAGGTCGAGATTAATGAGGGCTTTGTAACGGGCACTCTAACCGACCAAACCACTTTCCGCACCGATCTTCCCCCGCGCGTTGCCGTCCCGGTTGACGAGATGCGCGAAGCCGGTGTCGAGATTACTGGTCGTCCAGCCGAGCAAGCAAGCATCTGGACCTATGTCCTGCTCAACCTCCTGCCCTTCATCCTGATCTTCGGCATCGCCTTCCTGATTATCCGGCAGATGCAGAAAAATGCCGGTGGTGGCGCAATGGGCTTTGGCAAATCCAAGGCCAAGATGCTGACCGAGCGCCAGGGCAAAGTAACCTTCGAAGACGTCGCCGGGATCGACGAAGCCCGTGAAGAGCTGCAAGAAATTGTCGAATTCCTGAAGGACCCGGGAAAATTCTCGCGCCTCGGCGGTCAGATTCCAAAGGGCGCATTGCTGGTCGGTTCACCGGGTACGGGTAAAACCCTGCTCGCTCGCGCCATTGCTGGCGAAGCGGACGTCCCCTTCTTCACGATCTCAGGCTCCGATTTTGTCGAGATGTTTGTCGGTGTCGGCGCCAGCCGCGTCCGCGACATGTTCGAACAAGCCAAGAAGAATGCGCCGTGCATCGTGTTCATTGACGAAATTGATGCAGTCGGTCGCCATCGCGGTGCCGGTCTCGGCAACGGCAATGACGAACGCGAACAGACGCTCAACCAGTTGCTGGTCGAGATGGATGGCTTCGAAGCCAATGAAGGCATCATTATCATCGCCGCCACTAACCGGCCCGATGTTCTCGATCCCGCATTGCTCCGTCCTGGCCGGTTCGACCGTCAGGTGGTCGTACCGCGGCCTGATATCGAAGGCCGCGAGAAGATCCTTGATGTCCATATGAAGAAGGTGCCGCTCGCTCCCGATGTGGACTCCCGCACGATCGCGCGCGGTACACCGGGCTTTTCCGGCGCCGACCTCGCCAATCTTGTGAACGAAGCGGCGCTGCTCGCAGCCCGCAAAGGCAAGCGCCTGGTTGCGATGGACGAGTTTGAAGAGGCCAAGGACAAGGTCATGATGGGCTCCGAACGGAAATCCATGGTGATGACCGAGGACGAGAAGAAATCGACTGCCTATCATGAGGCAGGCCATGCGCTCGTCTCGCTCCACGTCGAAGGCTGCGACCCGCTCCACAAGGTGACCATCATTCCGCGCGGCCGTGCGCTGGGTGTGACCTGGAACCTGCCGGATCGTGATCGCTATTCGATGTCGATGCAGCAGATGAAGGCGCGGCTTGCGCTCTGCTTTGGTGGCCGGATTGCCGAACAGCTCATCTATGGCGAGGATTCGCTGAACACCGGTGCATCCAACGATATTCAGCAAGCCACCGACATGGCCCGTTCGATGGTCATGGAATATGGCATGAGCGAAAAGCTCGGCTGGCTGCGCTATCGCGACAATCAGGACGAGGTCTTCCTCGGCCATTCAGTGGCCCGCAATCAGCAGGTTTCCGAAGAAACGGCCAAGCTGATCGACGCCGAAGTCCGCCGCCTTATCGAAGAAGCCGAGGGCGTTGCCCGGACCGTGCTGACCGACAATATCGATGAATTGCACAAGCTTGCTCAAGCGCTGCTCGAGTTCGAGACCCTGAGTGGGGAAGAATCGAAGAAAGCGATCAAGGGCGAAGATATCGGTCGCGACAATGATCGCGACGACAAGGCCAAAGCGGTTCCCGTTGGCGGATCAAGCATCCCGAAAACGAAACCGCGCAAGCGGCCGTTCGGAGACCCCGCGCCCGAAGGCGCTTAGGCAAATAGATCACCAAGGGAAGGCTCGCTTCGGCGGGCCTTTTCTTTGGGTTAGCCGAGCGCGCCGATCGCGAGCAGCAGAACGAAAAACACCGTCGATGTGAAAAAGCAGAACCACGCTAGAACGATAGTACGGAGGAACGCAGTGATGCGTCCGATCTGATAGGTTCCGCGTAGCTGCTTATACATATGGATGACGGGTATGAAGATGATCGCCAACGGTATCCAGGGAAGCCCCATGCCAGCAAATCCAAGCACCGTCAGGGCGATCGCAAGGAGCGACATAAATGCCAGTGAATAGGTGACGAAAACCGTGTGATCGTACATTTTGAAGCGGCGCGTATAGAAGAATAGCAACCAGACAAAAGGCACCGAAATCGGGATTAACAGCCAGGAAAATTTGTAGAAATTTGCCTGCAGCTTGTAGAGCGCGAGATTGGGATTATCGTTGATTTTGGCCAGACCGCTGTCGAGCCGCGCCCACCCCGTATCCGGCAATTCGAGACCTGCAAATCCCAATGCTTGCTGGCTGGTTTCAATGCCCGCGATGATTTCTCCGAGCCGTTCCGCATCGTCTTCTAGCTCCGGCAACCGAGCCGCCCCGCCCGGCTGGCTTTCGGCAATTGCGATCTGGCGCATGGTACCGGCAAGCTCTGCGCGGGCATTGGTTATCTGATCATCCAGATGCTCTTCTGCCGCTTCAGCTGACACATTGTTGAGATCAATGTTGGAGAGCGAAGCGCCGTAGATTGTCAGGATCCCGAACATCAGGAAAACGCCAAACAGGAACATGCCCAGAGGAGAGACAAATTTCGCGCGTTCTCCGTGAATATAGCGGCGGGTTAGCTCGCCCGGACGGAATGCCAATAGCGGCAAGGTTCGCCAGAATTTCCCATCGAGGTGCAAAACGCCATGGATAAGATCATGGGCAATCGCGGCAATGCTGCGATGAACATGCTTTTTCTGCCCGCAATAATGGCAGTGCGTCCCGACCAGCTCGGTTGAGCAATTGCCGCAATGGGTTTCGCCATGGTCCGATCCCTCTTCACCATGGCCGGGTTCAACGGCGCGTGCCGCTAAGCCACCGGTTACTGCCACCCCTAAACCTTCAATACCATTATCCATGTACCGCTCCCGCTACCGCCCATAGCCGCGCAACCATGGGTTCGTCGATAGCCGTTCACGCATGCCTCTTGCCATGATATGCCGCCAATCATGAACGAACAGCGCGCCATTCCTGACGTTGAATCGATGATTGCCGATATGGGCAAACGCGCCCGTTCCGCCGCGCAGACGCTGGCGCAGGCTGACACAGCTGCAAAAAGCGCCGCGCTACGCCATGCTGCGGCGGCGCTGCGCAACGCGCTGGACACCATCCTTGCGGCCAATGCCGAGGATATGACGCGCAGCCAAGCCAATGGCCTGAGCACGGCGATGCTCGACCGGCTAAAACTCGATCCCGATCGGGTCGAAGGCATCGCATCGGCGCTGGAGGCGGTGGCGGAACTCGATGATCCGGTCGGTCAAATCATCGACAGCCGCACGCCGCCCAATGGTCTGGAGCTCAGCCGGGTTCGCATACCGCTCGGTGTTGTTGGTATCATCTATGAAAGCCGGCCCAATGTGACGGCCGATGCCGGTGCACTATGTCTGATGGCTGGCAATGCAGCCATTTTGCGCGGTGGGTCGGAAGCGATCCAGTCCAACACCGCTATTCATGCGTGCATGGAACAAGGCATGGAACAGGCGGGCCTGCCGAAAGCTGCTGTGCAGCTGGTTCCGACAACCGATCGGGCGGCGGTGGGCGCAATGCTCGGTGCCGCCGGCCTCATCGACATAATCATCCCGCGCGGCGGCAAGGGCTTGGTCGCGCGGGTCCAGGCAGAGGCCCGGGTGCCAGTACTCGCTCATCTCGACGGCCTGTGTCACACCTATATTCACGCCGACGCACGGCCCGATATGGCGCGCGATATTGTCGTCAACGCCAAGCTGCGGCGCACTGGAATATGCGGCGCGATGGAAACCGTGTTGATTGACAAGGCTTTTCCCGAAGCCGCAATGCTGCTCGGCGCGCTCATCGATGGCGGATGCGAATTGCGCGGCGATGGCGCTGCGCAGGCACTGGACGATCGAGTTGTGGCTGCCTCCGCCGAGGATTGGGATACCGAATATCTCGAAGCAATTGCGTCAGTAGCGATCGTCGACGGCATGGATGCGGCTCTTGCCCATATTGCACGCCACGGCTCCGGCCATACCGACGCAATCGTCACCGACGATGACGCTGCGGCAGCCCATTTCCTGAACAGCGTCGATAGCGCGATCGTGATGCACAATGCCTCGAGCCAATTTGCCGATGGCGGCGAATTTGGCCTGGGCGCAGAGATCGGCATATCAACCGGACGACTGCACGCCCGTGGACCGGTCGCTCTGGAAGGACTGACAACCTACAAATGGATCGCCCGCGGCGAAGGCACGGTCCGTCCTTGACGCGCACGGGCAAAGGTCGTGTCTGGCTTGCAATCGGCGGCTGGCTGTCGATTGCCGCTGCGTTACTGCATGTCGGGTGCATAATCGGCGGACCGGACTGGTATCGCTTCTTCGGTGCTGGCGAGGCAATGGCGGTGATGGCGGAACAAGGGTCTCTGTATCCACCCATTTTGACGCTCTTCATTGCCAGTATTCTGGCAATCTGGGCACTCTATGCGTTCTCGGGCGCAACCAAGATAAGGCGGATCCCGCTGCTGCGGACAGGCCTGGTTACGATTAGCATCATTTACCTGGTGCGCGGCATGGTTGTGATTCCCGTTTTTCTCTCGGCACATGTTCCTGCCACACCGTTCAATATCTGGAGCTCGGCGATCGTGCTGGTTTACGGCATCACCTACGCCGTTGGAACTTGGCTGTGCTGGCCAGCTTTGGCGCCGACTGATCGGTCAGATGAAAAATGAAACCCATCGGCCTTCTCGGCGGCTCCTTTAATCCGGCCCATGGCGGACATCGCGGCATTAGCCGGTTTGCGCTCAAAGCGCTAGATCTCGACGAGGTCTGGTGGCTGGTGTCTCCGGGAAATCCGTTGAAAGAAGGCGCTAAAGACATGGCGCCGCTTCAGGCCCGGCTTGCGTCTGCGCGAAAAATGGCCCGCGGTGCCCGCATTCGCCCAACGGCAATCGAGGGCGAACTGGGCACGCGATACACGGTCAATACGATCAGAAAGCTGATCAGACGCTACCCAAAGCACCGATTTATCTGGATTATGGGGTCAGACAATCTCGCCCAATTCCACCGGTGGAAGGACTGGCGGCAAATAGCCCGTCATATTGTGATTGCCGTGGTCGCTCGTCCGGGGTATGAGGATGAGGCCTTGACCGCTCCGGCCATGGCATGGCTGCGGCGCTTCGTCCGGCCCGCAAGCCAGTCGCGTGATTGGACCGATTGGAGACCGCCAGCGCTCGTGTATCTGCGCTTTCGACCCGATCCTCGTTCCGCCACCCGCTTGCGGCGTGACAATCCGCAATGGCATCTGGCATTCCCCCCAACAGCTTCGCGTGATCCAGTTACGCGACGGCGCATCCCATAGGAGACATCTTGCCCGCTTCATCAGCTGCGACGCTTCCGAATACTGACGCCCAAACGGCCGAAGACCTTCACCAGCTCATTTTGCAGTCCCTCGATGACGATCAGGCGCAGGACGTGACCTCGATCCCGCTCGCCGGGAAATCGTCGATCGGCGATTACATGGTCATAGCCAGCGGTCGATCGACCCGTCATGTCGCATCCATTGCCGAAAAGCTTGCCGAGCGGATGAAATCCGAATTTGGCATTCCGACCCGTATTGAAGGTCTGCCGACGGCAGACTGGGTATTGCTCGATGCCGGCGATGTGGTCGTTCACCTGTTTCGCCCCGAAGTCCGCAGCTTCTATAATCTGGAACGCATGTGGGGCTTTGGCGAACAGGACGACGAAGCGACGGATAGCTGAGCCTGACACTGCACATTGTTGCACGCGGCAAGATCGGTCGCGGGCCGGAAGCCGAGCTTGTCGATCGCTATATGGGGCGCATTGGCTGGCCCGTTCGGGTTACCGAACTCCCTGACAAAGGCGGCAAGGTTCCCCCTGTCACCGCCGCAACAAAAATCATCACGCTGGATGAAACCGGTCGCCAAATGGGATCGATTGCCCTTGCCAATCAGATTGGCGACTGGCGCGATCAGGGGACGCGCGAAATTCGCTTTCTGATCGGCGCTGCCGACGGCCTGACCGCAGAGGAAGAGGCCAGCGCAGATCTTTCGATCGCCTTTGGCAAGGCGACCTGGCCGCACTTGATGGCAAGAGCGATGCTGGCCGAACAGCTGTGGCGGGCGAGCTCGATCCTTGCCAATCACCCTTATCATCGCGAAGGATAGGGCATGATCATTCGGATCCTCGCAATGTTTGCCCTGTTTTCGGCACTATTGGCACCCTTTGCACTTGCCCAGCCCGATGGCCGGAATAGCGAGGCGGAAGCCCTTGAAGAAGCGCTTCGCCAGCGCGCAATCGCGCAACAGCGCGCCGAACAGTTTCAGGACCGCGCTGGAAATGCGGAAAGCCAGGCCGAGCGGACTGCCGCAGAACAAGCAGCTGCTGCGGCCGAAGTGCAAGCCGCCGAAGCAGACCTAACCGCCGCACAGAACCGGATCGCCCTTATCGAGCGGCTGCGTGTCGAACAGCGTGCACGGCTAGCCGAGCGCCAAGGCACGATCATCGGATTGACCGCCGCGTTGCAAACCATGGCGCGCCGGCCACCCGCACTTGCCCTGGTGCATCAGGGGTCGATCACGGATCTCGTCCATATTCGCTCCCTATTCTCCACCACCCTGCCCGCTGTGCGTGAGCGGACTTCCGCTCTCCGCGCCGAAGTCGCACGCGGCGCGAATCTGCGTTTACAGGCTGACCGAGCCGTGGCCTTGCTCGAAGGCCGGCAAACCGACCTCGAAGACCGGCGTGTGCAACTCGCAGCGCTCGAAGAGGGACAGCGGGCGCAAGTCGTTCAGCTGGAACAATCTGCCATGGTTGAAAGCGATCGCGTACTCGCCCTCGGCGAAGATGCACGTGATATTCGTTCCCTGATGGAAGAGCTGGATCGGCAAGCAGAAGTCCGCGCAGACCTTATCGAGCTGCCTGGTCCGAGGCTGCGGCCATCCCAACCCGGTGAAGCGCGGGCACCTGCGCGGCAGGCCAATCGAAGCACCAGCAACCGTCGGCCTCCGTATCGCCTCCCCGTTATGGGCGAAGTGGTCGAGGGATTGGGCGAGGTTTCCGATGCGGGCGTTCGATCCCGCGGGCTGACAATTGCAACCCAGCCGGGCGCCCAGGTTATCGCGCCGACCGCCGGACGGATCAGCTATGCGGGTGAATTTCGCGGCTATGGCCGGATCGTGATCATCGATCATAGCGGCGGCTGGACCACGTTAATCACGAATCTCGACACGATCAGCGTTCAGGTCGGCACTGTCGTCGGCCAAGGCGCGCCGATCGGCCGAACCGGCACGGATCGGCCAGTTGTGACCGTTGAACTGCGCCGCGCAGGGCAGCCTGTCGATATTTCGTCGCTTGTAAGCCGCGGTTAAGGCCGCCAAGCCTATCCTTTCCTGAACCGCAGAAAACCGCTATCATGCGGCGATCAGATTAGAGAGTGAAAACCATGCCCAGACCTTTTATCAGTGCGATCGGTGCCGTTGGCACTTTGGCGCTCATCCCGGCCTTCACTGCAACGCTCGCAGCTGTCGATGTCGACACCTATCGTGAGCTCGATCAGTTCATGGATGTATTTGAGCGGGTGCGCTCTGAATATGTCGACGAGATCAGCGATGAAGATTTGATGCGCGGTGCAATCAGCGGCATGCTTTCGAGCCTTGATCCGCATAGCTCTTTTCTCGACGAAACCGGTTTTGAGCGGCTGACGACGCAGAGCCAAGGCGAATATGGCGGGCTGGGCCTGACTGTGACTCTCGAAGACGGGGCTGTGAAAGTCATCGCGCCGTTTGAAGACACACCAGCGGACCGGGCCGGCATCCAGGCCGGCGATTATATCACCCATCTCGATGATGAGCTGATTTTTGGCGGTACGCTTGATGAAGCTGTGGAGCAGATGCGCGGCGCGCCAGGAACGTCGATCGACCTGCGCGTCGTGCGGCCCGGCCAGACCGAACCGCTGGAATTCACGCTCACACGCGAAATCATCGAATTGCGGGCAGTGGAATGGGAAGTCCAGGAGCGCGTCGGCATCATCAACATCAACACCTTCAACCGGAACACAGGCGAAGAAGTCCGTGCGGCCATTGCCTCTATCAACCAGTCGATCGGTGGGCAGCCCACCGGATATGTAATCGATCTGCGGTCGAATCCGGGCGGCTTGCTCGACCAAGCCATCGCGGTTTCGGATATTTTCTTGGAACGCGGTGAAGTCGTTTCGCAGCGCGGACGGCGCGCCAGCGATATCGAGCGCTATTACGCGCGTGCCGGCGATGACACCAATGGCTTGCCGCTCGTCGTGATCGTCGATGCGGGCACGGCTTCAGCATCGGAAATCGTTGCCGGAGCGCTGCAGGATCACCGGCGCGCTCTGATCATCGGCGAACAGACCTTTGGCAAGGGTTCGGTCCAGACCATCCTTCCACTGTCCGAAGTCACGGCGCTGCGCCTGACAACCGCCCGCTATTACACGCCGGCCGGGAATTCGGTGCAGGAAGGCGGCATCGAGCCTGACCTTGATGTGCCACAGCTCACCAATCCGGACTGGCGCGACGCACCGCGATTCCGAGAAGCCGATCTTAGGCGCCATCTGATCAACGAAGAAGCGGTGGCTGAAGATGTGATCGAGGATGATATCCGTGAAGATCCGCGCTTCTCCGCAACCTCTGAAGAGTTGGCAGAGCAAGGGATTACGGATTTCCAGATGCATTATGCGGTGGAAACGATCGCGCGCTTGGCGGCGGAAGATCCGCCGGTGGCAACAGCATCTCTCACGCGCCGCTAGCTCACCTCAGCTGAAGGAAAAGTCGTGACCATGACCTCGAAAGGACTGGCGCATACGCTTGCCCTGTTCGTGCCGTTCGCATTGCTCGCCGGTGCACTGGGTTCGGAGATCATTGGGGACCTTTATCCCTGCGAAATGTGCCACTGGCAGCGCTGGCCCCACTATGCAGCCGTGCCCCTGGCACTGATAGCGATCATCCTACGGGACAAACGCGCAGGTACGCTGTTTCTCTGGCTTGCGGCACTCGCCATCTTCGTGAGCGGGGCCATCGGCGTATTTCATGCCGGTGTCGAATATGGCTTTTGGGAAGGCATCACCGGCTGCGCCACTATGGATGCGGGTTCTGGTGATTTCATGGCCGATATAATGGCCACGCCGATCATCTCCTGCGACCAGCCGCAATGGACGTTATTCGGCATCTCGCTCGCCGGATTTAACGCGATCATCTCGATTGGAACTGCTATAGGAATCGCATGGCTGATCCGCAAAACGAACCGTTAGATCCCGCTGGCCCGTTACCCGGCGATCGACAGCCGGATATCGACTCGATGATCCGTGTCGATCAAGCCGGCGAATATGGCGCGACCCGCATTTACGCCGGCCAGCTGGCCATATTGGGTGACCGCAGCCCAGCGGCGCGATCAATCGCGCGCATGGCCGAACAGGAACGTCGCCATTGTGACCGTTTCGACGCCCTCACCGTTGAACGCGGGGTCCGACCCAGCTTGTTGCAACCGATCTGGGACCGCGCAGGATTTGCGCTAGGCGCGGCCACCGCTTTGATGGGCCCGGAAGCGGCGATGGCCTGTACTGCGGCGATCGAAACCGAAATCGAAAATCATTATGGCGAACAGCTGGAAGAGCTGGGCGACACGGATCCCGAGCTCAGCGACATGATCGCAGAATTTCAAGCTGAAGAGGCCGAACATCGTGAAACCGCGCTTGCCGAAGGTGCGGAAGATGCACCGGCCTATCCGTTGCTTTCTGGCGCGATCCGGCTGGGTTGCCGTATTGCGATTGCGGCGGCGAAACGGATTTGACGAATAGCGAGTTCAGGCCAGCGCAATAATCTATCTGGCATCTTGCCGACAGGGCTTGAAAAGCTGTAGCGTAATGGCTGCATTTAGGAGGATGACAATGACGCGTTTGCTTGCCGCCACGGCACTTATCGGAGCGATGGCTGTTATCCCTTCGGCACCCGCCGCGGCGCAGAATAATGTCCGCATGCAGATCGTTTATGGCGACGAAGCGTGCCCAACGAGCAATGGCGAGATTATCGTTGTCTGCGTCCGTCGCGACGAGAGCGAACGCTATCGCATTCCGCCCGAGTTACGCGATACCCGCGACATGGCCGCCAATCAGAGCTGGCTCGCCCAGTCTCAGGCGGTCGAATATGTCGGACGCGGTGGCGCGATGAGCTGCTCACCAGTTGGCCCAGGTGGCTTTACCGGCTGCACCGAACAGCTGCTCCGCTCGGCCAGAGCCGAACGCGGAGCGCTGCTCGAATTCTAAAGCGGTAGGCCTACCCTTCGCCGTCCGCCTGTTGCGCGGCGATCCAGCGATCAATCTGACCTTCGAGTACGTCGAGCGGTACTGAGCCTTGGCCCAGCACGGCGTCATGGAACAACCGTACATCGAAATCATCGCCTAGCGCCGCTTCCGCGCGGGCGCGTAGCTCGCGGATGCGAAGCTCACCAAGTTTGTAGGCAAGTGCCTGGCCCGGACGCGAAATATAGCGATTAACCTCGGCCTCGATATTGGCCTCTGTAAGCGCCGTATTTTCGCTCATGAAATCAATCGCCTGTTGTTTGGACCAACCCAGCGCATGGATTCCGGTGTCGACAACCAACCGACACGCCCGCCACATTTCATATGACAGCCGGCCCATATTCTCGGCCGGCGTATCATAGATGCCCATCTCGATTCCGATGCGTTCCGAGTAGAGCCCCCAGCCTTCGATAAAGGCCGTGAAGAAAGCGAGATTGCGCCGCAGGGGATGCATGTCGATTTCCTGTTGCAGGGCGATCTGGTGATGATGGCCGGGCACACCTTCATGGGCCGACAGCGCCGGGATTTCCCAGAGCGGCCGTTGGTCCAGCAGCGACGTATTGACGTAATAGAAGCCGGCGATGCCCGTTTCGGGAGAGCCAGGATTATAAAAGGCAGTCGTCGCGCCTTCGGCCACCTCAGCAGGAATTTCTCGCAGACCGTAGGGCAAGCGCGGCAGGACCGAGAACATCGTCGGCATCAATCCGTCCAATTCCTTGGTCTGTAGCGCGACCGCTGCCATGAGCTCTTCCGGGGTTTCTGCATAATATTGCGGATCCGTGCGCAGATGCTCGATAAAGGCCTCGCGCGTATCGAACCCGGCTTCAACGGTAACCTCTTCCATCTCGGCGCGGATCCGGGCGACTTCGGAGAGGCCGATATCATGGATTTCCTGGGCACTCAGATCGGTCGTCGTCATCTGGCGGATCCGGTAGTCGTAGAATTCCGAACCACCGGGCTGCGCAGATATCCCCACCGTCTCGCGACATTGCGGCCGATACACTTCGGTAAACCATTGGAGATGCTGCTCATATTCAGGCGCGAGAATTGTCGTGATGATCTCCCTGGCGCGCGCGGCATAACTATCAAAGGCCTCTTCGCTAACACCAGTCGGACGCGTTCCCTGGAACGGTCGATAAAAGCGTGACGTAGTCGGATCTTCGCCAATCACACCGGAAATCGATTCCTCAAATCCGTCGAGAACAACGCAGGGAAGCGTATAACCTTGTTCTGCCGCTATGGTACTGATCGCAATCGCCTCGTCATTAATGCTCGGGTAGAGGCTGAGGCGCGTGAGATAGCTTTCAAAGTCCGCATCGGTCTGGAACGGCAGATTGTTGGACATGCCGGCAAAGCTTTGATGCCATCCGCGCGTATTGGAAAAGAGCATCATCCGTTGGCCATAGCCATTGGCTTCGATGCTTTCGGCCAGCATGCGCTCCAATATCCCGTAATTGGTGCGGGCTTCTGCAGAGAGCTGGTCTTCGGGAATCGCGCGCAATCGATCGAGCTGAACCTGGGCCGTCGCTGTGCGCCGATCCTGCGCCGCCAGGCTGATATCGGAAACCCGATCATCATAGTCTCGCACACCGACACCGGTCGCAAAAACCGGAAACTCGCGCAGCGCGTCCTGCCACACTTCGTCCATCAGCGCGTCGAGATCATCTTCTGGTGCCGCGACTGCCGGCGCGGACAGCCCCACAGCGGATACCGATAGCGTCAGCGCCATTACGAAAGCTCGCATTGTCTCATTCTCCCCTATTCACTGGGAGCAGGATTAGGCCGCGATCCGCGCGCTGACCAGCATCCGCTCGACCAATGGTCGATCCTGATCTGCGGAAATCCGGTGACTGGTGCTGTCAGCGGCAAATAATGCGGGTCCCAAGCAATGCGCGCGCTATTCCTGCATCGAGATCGGCAATCCGCAAGGGCGTCGCCAAAGATGCGCCTGCCGTTCCGATCGCCAGGGTCGCGCTGCCGAGCAGGCGTTGAATAAGATTCTGTCGCAGCGTGCCCGACTGAACTTTTATCAGCGGCAAGATCGTCACCCGTGGCCGCCAGAAGCCACGCCGCACGAACAACAAACCATCGGCAATGCAATAGCCATGGGCCCGATATTGGAGCACCGGGATGATCGCCAAGGGGATCGCGAGGAGAAGCAGCAGATAGGCCGACGGCCAGAATATCCCGGCAATGCCGGTGATGATGGCAAGCGTTATCCCGTCTTCAATCCAGCTCCGCCAGATCAGCCGCGTCGACACGCGTTCGAACGCCTTTGGTGGCGGGGGTATCGGCATATCAAGCTCATCGAGGATCGGCACGAGATCATCTTGCTGCGCCAGCGGCGCAACGACATGATGGGTCCCCGCAGCGCCATCACTGCCCAGGCTTTGGACCGCAAGTGCGCGCCACCCGAACAGGCGTTTGACGATCCCGGTGCTGATAATGCCCGCCTGAACCCGTTTCAGCGGGATCACGACATCAGTGCGCGTGAAGAGACCACGCTCGCGGCGCAGCCCGGTTTCCGTGCGGCTGAGGCGAAACCCAAATTCGCGCGCGATGGTGCGCGCCAATCCCGTGATCACACCAACGGCCAGCAACAACATTGCGACTGTCAGGATCGAATAGGCTGATACGAGGCTTGCAGCCTGCTTCCCATAGCTATCGACGACCCTGTCGGCATCGAAATATTCGTTCGGCAGCAAGCCGCCAAAATATTGGGTGGACCCGGCGATAACTGCCAGAAACACAAGCGAAAAATTGAATAGGCCGGCGATCAAGAGCTGCCCCAATCCCATCGTAAATATCGGCGCGGCTACGACTTCCTCTTGCTCGGGAACCCCATCAGCCTGGTTCGGACCAATGCCAGACCGATAGGCGCGGATCGTATCACGCAACCGATCGGCCTCAGCGCGGCTGATGCAATTGAGCTCGCCTTCGTCTCCCCCGCCTCCGCCGGTTTCAATCCGGGCGATCGATACGCCAAAGATGCGGGCCAGCAATTTCTGTTCAAGGCTCACATCCTGGATGCGATCGAACGGAATAGTGCGTCGGTTGCGATTGAGTACACCGCTTTCGATCACCAACTGCTCATCGCCGACCCAATAGGTGAAGCGGCGCCAATAGACATAGGCAAACAGCATTGATGCAAGCAGGCCGATCAGGGCGATAATCGCGGCCACGAAGATACTCGTATCGCCAATGAAATAGGCGGCCGCCGGCAGGCCGAACACAAGCTGTGGCAATTGCTCCAGCGCCTTGATCGCCAAAGTGGCGGGATGCAGATGGGACCAGTTTTCTGGCGCCTCGCTCATGCAAGATCCTCGCTGATATAGCTACGGATTTCATCACGCATGCGATTGGCATCGTCGATCGCCAGTCCTGGCAGATCAACGGTGCTGTTGTAGCTGCCCGCCGTATGAAGGGTGAGGGTCGAAACGCCGAATGAACGCTCGATTGGACCCCGGGATACATCGATATGCTGAACCCGGTCATAGGGTACGATCGTATCGCGGCGAACGATCAGTCCTGAGGCAATGCGGATACCCCGCTCGCCCTCAAAATAGCCCCAGCGGCGATAGCGCCGCCCCGGCAGCACGAGGACAAGGAACAGATAGAGCAATATTCCAAGCCCGGTTCCGATGCCGACGGCCCATTCGACTTCGCGGCTCAGGAAGAAATCGCCAACAACCAACAGCGCCACCGGTATCAAGCCGAGCAAGGCTGCTCGGAGCCGTAATACTGATTTCTGACGGGGATCGAGGGGAAGCAGCTCAGCTTCAGCCGGATTGCTATCCTCTGTTACTATTTCCTCGGTCATATAGGTCCCTCACCCGCGACAATATCTGCCCTCCAGTTAGGCATTCAGAGGAACTGACACAATCGCTGGACATCATTCCTATAGCGGCTGACATCGAAAACTGGTCCGAACCATTGCCTCACAGCTGGATTCGCGACATTGAGGGGATAGGAGTGGCACCGAGATGCGATATGGTTTTCTATCCCTGTTGATCTGCCTGCTCCCCGCCTGCGCAACAATGGCTCCACCGCCCATGACAGATAGCCCGACAGCCTTGATCATCGCGCATCGCGGCGCATCTTCAGAAGTGCCTGAGCACACTCTGGAAGCCTATCAGCGCGCAATCGATCAAGGCGCCGATTATATCGAGCCCGATCTCGTCATGACACGCGATGGCGTCCTCGTCGCACGCCATGAGAATGAGATATCCGGCACGACCAATGTTGCGGACATTCCGGAGTTTGCCGACCGGCGAACTGTCAAAACCATCCGGGGCCGACAGGTAACCGGCTGGTTTACTGAAGATTTCACGCTCGCCGAGCTGCGCACCCTGCGGGCACGAGAGCGGATTCCCCAACTCCGCCCGGCCAGCGCCGAACAGGATGGCCGATATGCAATCCCGACCCTGGCGGAAATAATTGCCCTGGTGCAGCAACAGGGTCGCAGTGTCGGCTTGATGCCCGAGATAAAATTTCCGTCCTATTTCACCTCAATCGACCTTGGCATGGAAGAACCGCTTGCCCGCCAACTTGGCGAAGCTGGCTATGACAGCGCCACGGACCCGGTGATGATCCAGTCATTCGAGATCGGGCCCCTGGCCGCATTGGATGTGCTGACGAACCTGCGCCTGGTGCAATTGATCGGTCCGCGCGGTGCGCCCGCCGATGCGCCAGACACCAGCTATGCGCATATGGCGACGCCTGCAGGATTACAGACAATCGCCACCTATGCCGATGCAGTGGCGCCGCACAAATCGCTGATCATGGGTCGGAACGGCGACGGGGAACTGGAAGCGCCGAGCACATTGGTTAGCGATGCGCAGGCGGCCGGACTATTGGTGATCGCCTATACATTCCGCCCGGAAAATTATTTCCTGCCGGCCACTTTGCGGACCCAACGGTCGGGCAGCGAGCGTAGCCATGGCGATATGGCCGGCGAAGTCGCCGCCTTTCTCGCAGCTGGCATCGATGGACTGTTTACGGATTATGTCCCGCCGGCCATCGCCGCGCGTGATGGACAAGCGTCCGAGTAGCTATTCCGCTGCGAGCAGCGTCTCGGCACCGCCAAGATCGACAGATACCAGCCGGCTGACACCGCGTTCCACCATCGTCACGCCGTAAAGGCGATGCATGCGAGACATGGTCACGGCGTTATGCGTCACGATCAGGTAGCGGGTGTCTGTTTCGGCGGCCATCTGGTCGAGCAGCTCACAGAAGCGTTCGATATTCGCATCGTCAAGCGGCGCATCGACCTCATCGAGCACACAGATCGGTGCCGGATTGGTGAGGAACAGGGCAAAAATCAGCGCAACCGCGGTCAGCGCCTGCTCACCGCCCGATAGCAGTGTCAGTGTCGCGAGTTTCTTGCCTGGCGGTTGGGCCATGATCTCCAGGCCCGCTTCGAGGGGGTCATCGGAATCGATCAAGGCCAAATGGGCCTGACCACCTTGGAACAGCGTGCCGAACAACCGGCGAAAATGCTTGTCGACTTCCTCAAACGCCGCGAGCAATCGTGCCCGGCCTTCGCGATTGAGATTGCCAATTGAGCCGCGCAGCCGATTTATCGCCTGACCCAGTTCTTCGCGCTCGGCAAGCGATGTATCGCGTTCGGTTTCAAGTTCTTCCAACTCGCTCTCGGCAACGAGATTGACCGGTCCGATCCGCTCGCGATCGGTTTTCATTTTGTCGAGCGCAGCCGACTCTTCTTCAGCGCCGGTGACCTGCTCCGCGTCAAATTCAAATTTCTTGGCAAGGCCGTTGGGTGCGACCTGAAACCGTTCGCTCGCCACGCGCTCAAACTCGCGGCGGCGGCTTTCGGCATTCTCAAAGCGTGCCTGACCGCCCGCCCGATGTTCGCGCGCGGCCGACAGAGCTTCGACCGCTTCGGCGGCAAGCCGCTCGGTTTCAGCAACCCGTTCTTCTCCGGTGCGTTCTTCTGCACGTGCTGCTTCGGCCTTTTGTTCCGCTTCGCCGGCCTGGGACTGCAGCCCTGCAATCTTCGCTTCGATCGCGGTTGGCGCATCGACAAGTGCCTTGGCTTCCGCCTCGGCCTCGGTCTCGCGCTTGGCCATTTCCTGAACCCGGCGGGCCGCTTCGCCCGCGCGGCTCTTCCAGCTGGCTGCCTCTGCCTGGGCTGCTTCCAGTCGCGATTTGTCGGCATCGATGGCCTGGCCAATAGTGGCTGCGTCTGCCCGCGCCTCGGCAAGGATGATCCGGGCTGCTTCGCTCGCACTTTTCAGCCGTTCGACCGAAGCATCCATGTCTCCGCCGTCAGGCAGATCGGTAAGGTCTTTTTCAGCGGCTTGCACATTCGCCTTGGCTTCGCTGAGCTCTGCAGCGGCACGATCGCGGCGTTCAACAAGTCCCGCCTGTTGATCGCCCAGCCGCTCGATCGCAGCGCGCGCCGCATCATCTTCGCGGATCGCCGCACGCGCTTCATCTTCCGCCGTGCCCAGCGCCGCGCGGCCATCCTCCAGGGTGGTGCGCGCTTCGGTAAGGCTGGCGATTGCCGTTGTTGCCCGAGCCGCAGCATCTTCAACCTTGGCGCGCGCTTCAGGCAGTTCGGCTTCGATCGCTTCCAGCCGATTGACACGCACCAGTCGATCGGCAGCTGCTGCCCCTTCATCACGCGCTACATAGCCATCCCAACGGCGCAGGCCACCATCCATGGTCACGATACGTTGGCCAACGGCAAGCGCTATGGATCCGTCATCGCTCTCGACAACGCCAATTTGTGCAAGCCGGCGTATCAGCTGCGACGGTGCGTTCACATGATCGGCAAGCCGTTGTATTCCGCCGGGGAGCACAGGATCGCTGTCATGGCTCTTTGATCCCGACCAGCGCCGGCTACTGGCTTCGCCAAGACCTGCTTCGAGATCATCGCCCAGTGCGGCGGCCAGCGCGCGTTCATAGCCCTTGTCTGCGCGGACATGGCCAAGCGCCTTGTCCTCAACGGCATCCGCCAAATCGGTGGCGAGGGCCTGCGCTTCGGATTCCAGCGCCGACAGTGCGGCGCGGGCGGCGGCTGTATCGCTTTCGGCAGCATCGCGCGCATCGGCAGCCTTCTGTCGCTGCTCATCCGCGGCCTCGATAGCGTTTTGCAATTCGGCGACACGCGCTTCGGTGCGCGCGCGCGCTTTCTCTGCATCAGCAAGTGATTTCTCGAGCGGCCCAATATCGCCCAGTTCAGAGAGTTCTGCGGCGACACGCTCCGCTTCGGCTTCCGCGCGCAGGAGCCGCTCGCGTGCGCTTTCTGCATTGGCTTCGGCAACTCTGACGTCCGCCTGTTGAGACGCCTGAGCGGCGAGTGCGCGCGCCATGGCCAGTTCAGCTTCGCGCGAAACCGTTTCAGCTTCCTGAAGCTTGGATTCGCTATCCGACAATCGCTCGTCAGTGCCTTCCAGCCGGGCTGCGATGGTTTTTTCTTCAGCTTCCAGGCGCTCAAGCGCGGCCGCTGCATCCTGCGACAGTGCATCTTCGCGCCCACGATCATGTTTCAGATTTTCGCGCTGATTGGCGAGTTCGTCGATTCGTCGCTCCAACGCGCTGCGTTCGTTCTTGAGCGCCGCCAGCTCATGGCCAAGAGCCGCCGCTGTTTCGCGCGCGTCCTGGGCTGTGTTGCGCTGCTCGGCGAGTGCACGCGCCGCTTCGGCTTGATGGACCGCTGCTGCGCGTTGTTTCTCAGCGGCTTCGCCAACCCGAGCTTCGGCCTGCTCGGCTTCCGCCTTTGCCGCTTCGGCGGCTTCAGCCGCATCGCGCCACCGGGCAAAGACGAGCCGCGCTTCGCCAAGCTCGATCTTCTCGCTGAGTTTGCGGTAGCGTCGTGCTGCACTTGCCTGCCGCTTCAGCGCACGAATGCGTGTTTCCATATCGGCGAGCAGATCATCGAGCCGGGAGAGATTGGTTTCAGTCGCGCGCAGCTTCTGTTCGGCATCCTTGCGGCGAACATGGAGACCTGCAATCCCCGCCGCCTCTTCCAACATCTGGCGACGTTCAGCCGGTTTGGCCGATACGACTGCACCAATCTTGCCCTGGCTGACCAGCGCCGGTGAATGGGCACCTGTCGCCGCATCAGCAAACAGCAAGGCAACGTCCTTGGCCCGCACATCGCGGCCATTGACGCGATAGGCAGAACCGGCACCGCGTTCGATCCGCCGGACAACCTCAACCTCGCTCTCAAGCGCGATCGTATCATTGTCGGGCCGATCGCCTTCGTCGCGTTCAGCCAGAATTGAAACTTCCGCGAATTGGCGTTCAGGCCGAGCATCGGTACCGGCGAAGATCACATCTTCCATACCGCCGCCGCGCATCGACTTGGGCGAACTCTCACCCATCGTCCAACGCAACGCTTCGAGCAAATTGGATTTGCCACAGCCATTGGGGCCGACCACGCCGGTTAGCCCAGGTTCAATCCTGAGCTCCGTCGGATCGACAAAGCTTTTAAAGCCCGCAAGTTTGAGGCGCTTTATCCGCATCGGCTATGCCGTTCGATCATGAGCGTGCAATCTGCCCCCGATATCCTCAATCTATTCCACCATCTCCTGGAGCCGGGCATCAAGCTGCGCCCAGCCATTCAGTCCACGGATCAGTTCGTCATTGATAAGGAATGACGGCGTACCGGAAATATCGAACTGGTTGAGGGCGCGGTTGCGCATCTCTTCCAGTTCCTGGATCGCTGCCGTGTCTGTCAGGCATTGACGCGCGCGCTGATCCGAAATCCCCATTCCGCCGACCAGGTCGATCAGGCCGGACGCCTGGGCAAAACCGACAAAGGCCTGACCGCTTTGCACCGCCTCTTGTGTCGACAGCGCTTGCAGCTGCGCCTGATCGGCACCCTGGATCGTCTGGAACATATTCGCCTGATTGGCGAACAGGCGCTCGTTCAGCGGGAAGAAGGGTTCTTCGCCGTTGCAGCGAGCAAGCAGTGCCGCGCTGAGGTCCAGCGGGTCGCGCACAAAGTTGCGAATCTCGAAGCTGACGGTGCCTTGCGAAATATAGTTTTCGACCAGCGGCTCATAGCTTTGCGCGGCAAAAGCTGCGCAGGCCGGACAGGTCAGTGACGCATATTCGACGATCGCAATCGGCGCGTCGGGATTACCCATCCGGAAACCGCCTTCTTCAGTCTTCGAAACAACGGCAGCCCATTCTTGCGACGTATCGGCCTCGACGGGGCCAGTTGCCGCACCGCCATTGGCCGAAGTTTCACCGCCGCAAGCCGCGAGAGTTGCCGCAAGGGCGATGGCAGAAACTTTCCAAAGGTTAGACATTACTCATTCACTCCATTTGATGCGTCGCGGCCAATATCGCCGAGACGCTTAACCTGCAATTGCCGAGGCGGCGCATTATCATCAACCAGCGGTGCGCCTTCGGTGGCGACCACCGAGGCTGCCAGACCTTCCAGACAAGCCCGCAACTCAGGATCGGCAACCTCGCGCAGCGAATCTCCCAGATCCTTGGGGATTGGCCGCAAAGACGGAGGCGCCGGACGCCGGGCTTGGGGTTTGGTGGCCCTGCCTTGCTGTATCGATATCCGGGCTACTGCCGGATAGCCGAAGAAACGATTAACCCGCTCGATGATCGCGGGCTCGATATGCTGCATCATCGTGGCATGCGCACCGGCAACATTCAGCCGCAATACGCCCCCAGACCGTTGGCCGACCGGGAATCGAATCGAATCCGGTGTCGACACCTCTGCATAGCGTTCGCCGACAATTTCCGGCCAGCGCGTAACGATCGCGCTTTGCACAAATCCGAACCGGCGAAACGACGCTTTTCCGATATTCGGCACCATATCGCCGAGCGCGCGGGTGCGGCGGCTGCGCCGATCCGTCTTTCCCCGGGTTCGGGACGTGCCAGTCCCTGAAAAATTACGGGTTTTCGCCATCCGCTTGCTCATGCCATAGGGTCCCAATGGCTGCCATAAAAACTTTCAGTGCGATGTGGATAATAGATACGCCGCGAAACCCCGCATAAATGCCCGATTTGGCGATCAGCACGGCTCTTTTGGGCTGGTATGACGACAAGGCTCGGTCGCTCCCCTGGCGGGCTGAACCGAGAGCACCAGCGCCCGATCCGTATCGAGTCTGGCTATCCGAAGTCATGCTGCAGCAAACGACCGTCGCGGCGGTGAAGCCCTATTTCGCGAAATTCACCAAAAAATGGCCGACTGTGGAAGCGCTCGCCGCGGCTGATAGTGCCGATGTGATGGCTGCCTGGGCCGGTCTTGGCTATTATGCGCGGGCCCGAAATCTCCATGCCTGCGCAAAGACCGTGGTTGCCGATCATGACGGTCAGTTTCCGCAAACGGAGTCCGAGCTGCGCGAACTGCCGGGGATAGGTGCCTATATCGGTGCGGCTGTGGCGGCGATTGCCTTTGGCGAGCCTGCGACCGTAGTTGATGCGAATGTCGAGCGCGTGATTGCGCGGCTTCATGCGATCGAAACAGCCTTACCAAAGGCGCGCACGGAAATCCGATCGCACACCCAATCCTACACGCCCATTGAACGCCCTGGTGACTTTGCCCAGGCGATGATGGATCTCGGCGCGACTATATGCACAGTCCGTAACCCCGATTGCCCAGGCTGTCCGCTGCGCCATAATTGCGCGGCGGAGCGGACAGACAATCCGGAGCGCTTTCCTGTCAAACCGCCCAAAAAGGTGAAACCCGTTCGGCGCGGCACCGCCTTTTGGCTTGAGCGGAACGGTGCCGTGCTGCTCGTCCGTCGGCCGGACACCGGCATGCTAGGCGGCATGCGAGCCTTGCCAAGCGGAGAATGGGTGGAGACGGCGCCCGGATTTGCCCAGGCCCCGGCCAAGGTCGATTGGCGGATCTTTGGCACTGTGAGCCATGTCTTCACCCATTTCGCGCTCGAACTGGATGTGGTGGGCGGACACGCCTTGACGGATGGTGACGCTGAGGGCGAATGGTGGCCGATTGAGACGATCGCAGAGGCTGGCTTGCCGACCCTGTTTGCCAAGGCGGCAACGCTGGCGATCGCGCAGAGGGAGAATGTTGAGTGAATACGCCGTATAATCCGGGCCTGACCGGGTCTCGCCTCGATCGCGCTGACCAGATCCGCATCAAAGAGGAAAAGCTCGCCGAGGTTCGCGGCAGTCTTCGGGCTCGCTTGCTGAAGCTCAACGATCTCGATCCGGAGATAGGGCCAGACAATATGCTCGTTTGGGGATCGATGATCGATCGCCCGGACGATTCGGAATTACTGTTTCTGGGCATGGAGGGCGATACGCCCTATTTTGCGCCGCTGATCGAAAATGCGCCACCGACCGGACAGGCGGCTTATGCCGTGTGGCGCTATCTCGACATCATGCCGCCGGAAGAAGCCTCGACCTATGCTGCAGCTCGCTCGCTGATCGAATGGCATCGCGGGCATCTTTTCTGCAGTCGTTGCGGCAATCGATCACAGGTTTCCAAGGGCGGTTGGGGCCGCACATGCCCGAGTTGTGGTGCCGAGCATTTTCCGCGCGTCGATCCGGTTGTCATCATGCTGGCGACATTTGAGGACAAGGCGCTGGTTGGCCGTCAACCTCGGTTCCCACCGGATCGCTATTCGGCACTGGCCGGCTTTGTCGAACCCGGCGAATCGCTGGAAGGTGCTGTAACGCGTGAGCTTTTTGAGGAAGCCGGCGTTCACGCGACTTCTGTGCGCTACCTGTCGAGCCAGCCCTGGCCATTTCCCAACACATTGATGATGGCCTGCATCGCGCCGGTGGAGAGTGATGAACTCACCCTCGACACAGAAGAATTGGAAGCAGCCAAATGGGTTACCAAGCAACAAGTGCTAGACGCGTTTGACGGCGCGGTAGACGCCCAGTTCATCGCACCGCCGCATTTCGCGATCGCACACACATTGCTGCGCGCATGGGCCGAAGAGACGTGATTGACGGCTTGCGATAATGGCCGCCTCTCTCTAAAGCCCTGCCCAAGCAATCCGGACAGCGGGAATCAGATTCATGAGTCAGTTTAACACCATCGCAGGCTGGTCTTTGGCAGCAGGCATCGTTGCGCTCGGTACGTCGATCGTCACGACCGAGATGTTTCATGGCGAACGTCCCGAAACGATGGGCTATGTTGTCGAAGGCGTCGCCGAAGAAGGTGGCGAAGAAGAAGCCGAGATGACAATGGCCATGGCCTTCCCGTCCGTCACGGTCGAACAGGGCGAAGCGGTGTTCCGTCGCTGCGCGAGCTGCCACACGATCAATGAGGGTGGCGCTGATGGTATCGGCCCCAATCTGTGGGGCAAGATCGGCCGCGACATCGCATCGGTTCCAGGCTTCAACTATTCCGACGCACTCTCTTCAGTCGAAGGCAGTTGGAATTTTGACAATATGTCTGACTGGATCGCGCGTCCGTCCGCATTTGCGCAGGGAACGACGATGAGCTTTGCCGGTCTGTCCGACCCGCTCGATCGCGCCGCGCTGATCCTTTACATGAACGCCAATGGCTCCGACATGCCATTGCCCGAGCCGCCGGCTCCAGAAGAAGAAGCCGCTGAAGATACCGAGGCGGAAGACGCCGAAACCGAAGCCGAAGAGGCTGCGGACCCGGAAGCGGAAGCCGATATCGAAGGCGGTGAAGAAGCGGCGGCTGAAACCGACAGCTAGTCGAAGTTCAGTACCGTTGGCTCCGATTTCCAGCCGATTGGTTCGACATAAAAATCATTGATCATTTCCCAGGCTTCGTCGGCTGTATCGACGAAGCGGAAGATGTTCAGGTTTTCCGGTGAGATAGTGCCTTCTTCGGCCAATGCCTCAAAATCGATGACCCGGGTCCAGAAATCTTTGCCGAAAAGCAGGATCGGGACAGCCTTCATCTTGCCGGTCTGAACCAGGGTCAGCAGTTCAAACATTTCGTCAAACGTACCGAACCCGCCCGGGAAGCAGGCGACGGCGCGCGCACGGATCAGGAAATGCATCTTGCGGAGCGCGAAATAGTGGAACTGGAAGCTGAGTGACGGCGTCACATATTCATTGGGCGCCTGTTCGTGCGGCAGCACGATGTTGAGTCCGATCGATTCCGCGCCGACATCGGCCGCGCCGCGGTTCGCCGCTTCCATCATCGACGGACCACCGCCCGAGCAAACCACAAATTGCCGCTTACCGTCTTCATCGCACTCACACTGGCTAGCGAGTTGGCCCAGCTTGCGCGCTTCGTCATAATATTTGGCCTTGGCCTGCATGCGCGCGGCAATCCGCTTTTGCAGATCGGTTTCAGCCTGCTCAGCCATCTCGGCTGCCTTGGCAGGTTCAGGAATCCGGGCCGAACCATAGACCACCAGAGTCGAGCCGATATTGGCTTCGTCCAGCAACAGTTCGGGCTTTAAAAGCTCCAGCTGAAACCGGATCGGCCGCAGGTCTTCGCGCAACAGGGAATTCAGTATCCTGAAAGGCCAGACGATAGGCTGGGTCCTCGGTTTGGGGTGTCGATATGCTCTCGCGCGCATAGGCTGCGTCTTCGCCAGAGGTGTAGAAAATGTGATCGGGTATGGTTGGGTCATTCATAGACCCTATTCTTAGCGACAATATGGCCCGCGGCTACCCATATCGAAATGAAAATGATTGCGGTGATCGGCATTGGCATCGGGGCCGAGCACAATTTCGAACCGTTCGCAGGCACCGCGATGGAGATCGCGGAGAAATGCACGCTCTCGCCTATCGCCGTCATTCCAACCGTCTAGCACCGTGATCCGGCGGCCGTCGGCAAGCGTAAAGCCGGAAATGTCGATGGCATTAGCCTTGCCATGCTCGGACAATCGTCCTGTGCCAGCGATGTTTCGGCACCCATAGGTTCCAAAGGTTTCAACAAGGGTGACGGCCTGGCCGAAATTCCGTTCGGCAGCCGGCTGCAATACTTCGCGCGTCCATCGCGCATAACGATCGGCCAGTGGGCAGGTCATCGCACCCAGGTTGCGCGTCGGCGTGCCGACCTGAAGCAATTGCAGCGCGCCGATGGCACGGCAGCCGTTCGAGAAATTGCGATCGGGTAAGCGTCGATATTCGACATTCTGCCGAGTGAGACCGGCCAGGCATTGACGGGTATCCGCACTCGGGGGTGCCAGTCGCTCGGAGCTTTGCGTCGAGCGAGGGCCATCGGTCCGGCCATCGATCAGCCCACAGGCTGAAACCAGCAAGATAATCGGCAACAAGAGCAGTTTCGATTGCATGGCAAAAGAGTATCGAACCATGGTTAGCAGAAGGTTAACAGACGGGCCGGCGCCACAATTCATAGGTCGCAAATGCGGCCATCCGACTCACCGTTGCGACAAAAGGCAAAGCTTGATTTGGATTTCCAGCCGCTCCTGGTCGTCCAATTTTGGTACATCCCATTCATTTTATTATCCAATTTCACCCAATGAGCTGGTATAGCCGCAACCCTCTCGGGGGGGGAATACTCACTGGGAGGCTAGAATGACTATTGAATATACGGATCCCGCAGCGACGAATGCACACAGCGTGGAAAAGCCGGTCCAAGCGGCAATCCGTGTTTTTCTGACACGGGGTCTGACGAGGAATCGATCATCGAGCCGGCTGTCGAAGTGGCCGATGATGACGCGCGCGATCATTCTCACCCGGCAAGCCCCGGCGCTCCGCAACGGACCGCGCGATTGACCGAAATTGAACGCAAACTCAGCAAGACCGTATCGAAGCTCTCCGCGCGGCTGAACAAGGCCTATAGTGTCAATGAACGGC
>CBDBUZ010000005.1:0-57500 GCA_965212265.1 Parasphingopyxis sp.
GAAACGCTGACCCTGGCGCTGCGCCGATCGTCCGAGACCGTTCTCGTGCAACATCTGGAGGATCTGCATGCTCTGGGTGGTGAGCTCTCCATCTCGAGCGAACTCAGCGATATCGATCCGGCCGTGGCTGCCCTTGCAGATCGCAGCAGCGACGATGCACCGAGCCGCCAAGACGAGCCCTATAGACGGGCGATTGCTGGCATGTATGCGCGCCTCGCCGCCACGCACGAAGCGCTGATCGGAAAACCACCGCCGCGGCCGTCCAAACTGCTGGCGGATCCCTATCTGGCGCCAGACGAGTTTCAGGAAGATCTGCGCGCTATCGCCCGGGCATTGGCGGAATCAAGCGGTGGGGCATTGGCCTCCAGCGGCGCATTGGGGCGGTTGATCCGCGGCGTGCGCACCTTTGGCTTTCACCTGGCGACGCTCGATTTACGACAAAATAGTGCGGTGCATGAACGGTGTGTGGGTGAGTTGCTGAGCATTGCAGGCGTAGAAGCGGACTATCTAACGCTCGACGAGGAGGGCCGGATCGCGGTGCTGCGACGCGAACTTGCATCGCCGCGCCTATTGTCGGTGCCGTCCGCCGAATATTCGGAGGAAACGGTCAAAGAACTGGCGATAATTGCGGCTGCCGCTGATGCGCATCGCCGCTACGGTTCGGCCAGCATAACCAACTATATCGTATCAATGACGGAGACAGTCTCGGATCTTCTCGAAGTCCATATCCTGCTCAAGGAAGCCGGACTCTACACCCCAGGCGACACGCCGGAAGCGCCGATCATGGCCGTCCCGTTGTTCGAAACGATCGGCGACCTCGATTCCGCGCCCGAAATCATGAGCAACTATTTCTCCCTGCCGGAAATCGCAGCATTGGTAGCAAGCCGCGGAAACCAGGAAGTGATGATCGGCTATTCGGATTCGAACAAGGATGGCGGCTACCTAACCTCAGGATGGGTGCTCAGTCGGGCTAGCGAAGCGCTGGCACCGGTATTCGCTGAGGCGGGCGCCGCGATGCAGCTGTTCCATGGTCGCGGTGGGTCAGTCGGACGCGGCGGTGGTTCCGCATTTGAGGCCATACGGGGCCAACCGGCCGGAACGGTGAATGGCCGCATCCGGATCACCGAGCAGGGCGAAGTTATCGCCGCCAAATATGGTACCCCCGACGCAGCAAGGGCGAATATTGATTCCATGGTGTCGGCAACCCTGCTCGCAACGCTAGAGCCGGAACAGATGAGTACCCCGGATCGCACGCGCTTCTCAGCCGCCATGGACCAGCTCTCTAACGACGCGTTCCGCGCATATCGATCGCTTGTCTATGAAAGCAATGGATTCAAAGACTTTTTTCGAGAAATGACGCCAATCAGTGAGATTGCGGCGCTGAAAATCGGATCGCGCCCGGCGAGCCGCAAGACATCCGATGCTATCGAGGATCTCCGCGCCATTCCCTGGGTCTTCTCCTGGAGCCAAGCGCGTGTGATGCTGCCCGGTTGGTATGGTGTCGGTCAGGCAATTGCCAGTTTCGAAGACAAGGGGTTGCTGCGCGAGATGGCAACGAGCTGGCCGTTCCTGAAGATGACTCTTGGAAACATGGAAATGGTGCTCGCCAAATCGGACATGGGCATTGCCGAAAACTATGCGGATCTGGTCGAAGATAGAGAATTGGCAGACGGATTGTTCGGCGAAATTCGCGATGGATGGCAACTCGCTCATGACTCACTGCTTAGCTGCACAAACCAATCGCGCCTGTTGGAGAATACGCCGAAACTCGACACGTCGATCCGACTGCGCCTACCGTATATCGAACCGCTGAACCTGTTGCAGATAGAATTGCTCAAGCGCCATCGTGCCGGTGAAACCGATCCGCGTATCGGCGAGGGTATTCAACTGTCGATCAACGCTATAGCGACAGCGCTGAGAAACAGCGGGTAGGACCAATGCAAGACGATTTCGCTGCGATCCGCGAAGAGGTCGCTAAGCTCTGTGGTGATTTTCCGGGCCCCTATTGGCAGGAGAAGGACCAGGCACGTGCCTATCCCGGCGAGTTTGTCGATGCCCTGACTGAGGCTGGCTATCTCGCAGCGCTTATTCCGGAAGAATTTGGCGGAGCGGGCCTGCCGCTATCTGGTGCTGCAGCGATACTCGAGGAGATCCAGTATCGCGGCTGCAATGGCGGTGCCTGTCATGCGCAAATGTACATCATGGGCACTTTGCTGCGCCACGGATCGGATGCACAGAAAGCCGAGTATCTCCCGAAAATTGCAAGCGGCGCGCTGCGTCTCCAGGCCTTTGGCGTGACCGAGCCAACCAGCGGCACCGATACACTGTCGCTGAAGACCGTCGCAAAGCGGGATGGTGACGAATATGTCGTCAACGGCCAGAAGATCTGGACCAGCCGGGCCGAGCATTCTGATCTCATGCTCCTGCTCGCTCGCACAACGCCGCGCGAACAGGCGAAAAAGCGCACGGATGGGCTATCGGTCTTCATTGTCGATATGCGCGAAGCCCTGGGCAACGGGCTGACGATCAAGCCGATCGACACGATGATGAACCATTCCACAACCGAGATTTTCTTCGACGATATGCGGGTCCCCGCAGCCAACATGATCGGCGAGGAAGGCAAAGGCTTTCGCTATATCCTGTCGGGCATGAACGCCGAACGCATATTGATCGCGGCTGAGTGCATTGGCGATGCGAAATTCTTCCTCGACCGGGCCACCGATTACGCCAAGGACCGTGAGGTTTTCGGACGACCTATTGGTCAGAACCAGGGCGTCCAGTTCCCGCTCGCAAAGGCCTATGCACAGATGCGCGCGGCCGAGTTAATGGTGAAGGATGCGCTTGTCCGATACGAGGCTGGCGAGAATGCCGGAGCACAAGCCAATATGGCCAAGATGCTCGCCGCCGATGCCAGCTGGGCCGCCGGCGAAGCGTGTATCCAGACATTTGGTGGCTTCGGCTTTGCCGCGGAATATGATGTGGAGCGCAAATATCGCGAAACGCGGCTTTACCAGGTCGCACCGATATCGACGAACCTGATCCTGTCTTATCTGTCCGAACATGTGCTGGGATTGCCGCGATCATATTGAGATTTGACGAGAGACACCGTTGAGCTTCGCCGGGAACCTTTCTACACCCTCAAGCGCACATCATCCGAGAAAGGGAACGTGATGAGAAAGATGCACCGAATTCTTGGGCCGTTGGCAGCCGCTGGCTTGCTTGTAACTGCAGGCTGTTCTGGCGGTGACGATGAAGGGCCTCCGAGCACCGATAGCGACAGCGAAGAAACCGCAGCCGCCGAGGAGGTCGAGGAAACACCGGCCGCCGATTCCACCGATACGATGGACGGCACCGTGTTTGCTGACTTCACTGGCGATGCAGCAGCAGGCGAGACGGTGTTCTCACAATGCCGCGCCTGTCATGTGGTCGATCCAGGTGTAAACCGGACCGGGCCGACATTACACAATATTGTCGGTGCTGAAGCCGGGCAGATTGACGGGTTCAACTATACCGATGCGAACGCGAACAGCGGCATCGTGTGGACACCGGAAAAACTGTTCCAATATCTCGAGCGGCCCCAGCGAATCATTCCAGGCACGCGTATGGCATTTGCCGGTCTATCCGATCCGCAGGACCGGGCGGACCTGATAGCCTATCTGGCGGCGAATTCAGAATAAGGCGCACAGCCTGACGCACAAAAAGGGGGAGTGGCCGGGGATATTTGGCCACTCCCCCCTTTTTGCTGTGTGCCGCAGCGGATTTAGAAAGTGACGCCTGCCTCGACACCGATAACGCGGCGTGGACCTGGCGAGATGAACGATCCACCAAATTCGATCGCGGGAATGACTTCGGCCGGATAGCGTTCGTCGAACAGGTTTTCGGCGAAGAACATCAGGCGCCACTGATCATTCTGGAAACCGGCACGGAAGTTGAACACCGAATAGGAGTTCCGCAGCGTCGCGCTGTTATCCGCATCGCCGACAAAGGCCGGAAAACCCAGCGCCGACCCAGGCAGCAAGCCCGAGAACAGCGTTGGTGTGATTTGATCCTGGACGGTGTGGAACCAGGTCGGGCCGACAATCCGATAATCACCGCGAACCAAAATGTCGAAATCGCGCGTGATCGGCGCGATGATCTGACTACCAACGTTGATTGTATAGTCTGGCGTATAGGGTGATTCGTTGCCGACCGTTCCTGGCCGTGAGCTATTCGCCTGGATCTCTGAATCCGTCCAGTTGAACGAACCAAAGACATCCCAACCGGGAACGATTTCGACATTTGTGTTGAACTCAAGGCCCATCACCTCGACTTCGTCAATATTCGAAACAACACGGAGCAGGCCGAACGGTCCAACAAAGAACTCGAAGAACTGCATATCGTCGATTTCGGTGTAGTAGCCAGCCAGATCGAAGGTCCACGGCCCCGATGATCCGCGAATGCCGAGCTCGAACGCGCTGGAACGTTCCCGGTTGAACTGATCCTGGATCAGGATGTTTGTGCCAAGGAACTGGTTGAAGTTCTGGTCAACAATCGCAGCAGAGCCCTGGTTGTTGAAACCGCCAGACTTAAATCCGATGCCCCACGTCGCATAGACATTGATGTCGTCGGTCAACCCATAGTTGAGGCTGAGCCGCGGCTGGATCTGATCAAAGCTCGCATCCTGCGGCTGGATCGGGCCGAACGCCTGACCCGGATTGATCGGTCCGCCAGTGATCGGATCAAGGACATTGGGCACCAGATTGTTGACGCTGCGTTCCTCAACATCATAGCGCACAGCGGCACCAAGCGTCAGGCGGCTGGTGACCTCCGCTTCGACCGAGCCGAATGCGGCAAACACATCGGTCGAGAAATCATCATGGAAAAGCTGCGATGTCGGATTGGACGTACCCGGCGCATTATAGAGTTCGCGAATAATGCCTTGGCCAAGGTCAGCGCCGAGGCTGACGCCAACCTGCCGGTCAATATGCAGATAATAGGCGCCAAGCTGCCAATCGATCGGGCCGTCGGTCGATGAGAGGCGAATTTCGACGCTGATATCTTCCTGATCACGAATTTGATACTGCGTCCCATCACAGGTTGTCGGGGAATAGGGCCCAAAGGTAGAACCCGTTGCCGGTGCGAAAATAAACGGCACTGGCGTTGCGCCAATAAAGCCCGGCTGGTTCACTGGAAATCCGGTCAGCGCAGCAGTACTTGCGAAACAAGCGTTGGAAACATCGGTTGATGTCTGGCTGATGATATTGGGTAGCGCCAGGGCCGCCGTGATGTAGCGCGCAAAATCAGCGGATGTGCCATCGGCGGTCAGCGCATTTTCGATATTCGAATAGAGCGCCCAAGCCGTGAGCTGCACATTGCCGAAATCATGCTCAAGCTTGATCGATGCTTCGAGCGTATCCTGCGAGTTGGTCGGCCGGATATTGCTGTAATAGCGAAATTCATGATCATCCACATCTTCGAAGAAGGCGGGATTGGCACCGGCAAAGTTTGGCAGATGGAAGGCCGCATTAAAGTTGATCGATGCGCCGCGCAGCTCACCATAGCGGACCTTGAAATCAAGTTCGGTATCCGGACCAAGATCAGCCATCAGCCGAGCGTTGACGTTCCAGACTTCCTGATCGTCAACGACATTGCTGTTGTTGAGGAAGAGATTCTCATAAAAGCCATCAGTGGAGCGATAATCACCTGACAGCACAAAGCCGATATTGTCGGTGAGCGGCCCAGCGATATAGCCATTGACGTCCCAGCTATTTGCAGTGCCATAGCTGCCGCGAATGCTTCCTTCGAGGACATCTGACGGTTCGACCGTCGTGATGACAATCGCACCGGCCGCAGCATTTCGGCCGTAGAGCGCTCCCTGCGGGCCCTTGAGGATTTCAACCTGACGCAGCGTACCCTGATCCTGGTTCAGCGCGGCGGTATTGGTCCGCAAGATACCATCGACAACAAGTGCGACTGAGCTTTCCGCATCGCGGGTCCCGTTGATGCCACGAATGTTGATCTGGCTATCGCCGGCTTCGGCCGTGTTCGTGACGATCGTGACGCCTGGCGTCAGGCCAATGAAATCCTCAGCACGCCGAATATTGTTCGTCTGCAGCAATTCCTCGGTAAAGACCGTGATGGAAGCCGGAACGTCGGCGAGCGTTTCATTTTGCCGCCGGGCTGTAACGATGATCGGCGCGTTGCCGGCGTCCAGTCCCGACGCCTGATCTTCGCCACTCGTCTGTGCCTGAGCAGAGGTCGCGATGGCCATGGTGGCCGTTGCGGCCAATAGCGTCGGTGCGATCCGATTGAACATGATTGTCTCCCTGTTTATTCTTTTAGACGAGGACGTTGGCGCCGCTCATATAGACATAGACTTCCTGGAACTTGTCGCCCCTGACACGCCAGAAATTGGTGTTGTAGAGCCGAGCCACATCTCCATTCTCATCGGTCAGCACAGCTTCGAAGGAGGCCGCGATCCGGCCGTTTTTCTCATCAACCGTGCAGACGAAATCCTGATGGACGATGGTTTCGTAACTGCCGAAAAAGGTCTCGAACATCTCCTGGATGCCCGCTTTGCCGTCATGGATGGTGTGATCGGTCTGGATGGTGAAGAGCGCGGTATCGTGGAAGCAGTCCAGCGTCGCTGCCATATTCTTTGCATCGACATTGCCAAAATAAGTCTTCGTCGCCAGCTCGATCAGGCCGTCCCGGCCCAGTGTGCTTGGATATTGCATGTGTCAGACTTTCCTCTTTCTGGCCTATTTCAGCAGATTGTCGCCGCTCATATAAACGTACACAGTCTGGAACTTGTCGCCTTCCAGGTAGAAGCGATTGCAGTTTTGGTAGACGAGCTCCTCGCCGAGCTCATTGGGCTCGATCTCGACCGTGAACTGGGAGCAGACCGAATTGCTTTCGGGGTCTGCGCTATGGACAAAATTGCCATGCCAGATCCGCCCATTGGTCGAGAATAACCCTTCGAACATGGTCCGGATGGCATCGATCCCGTCATGTTTGGTGTCCGATGTCATCTCATGGAGCACGGCATCGGCGTGGAAGCAGTCAAGCACCTGATCGAGGCGCTTGTTATCGACGCCATCGAAATACCGCTTGGTGACAATATCGATATAATAGGCATAGGGATTGCTCATCCGGCGATCTCCGCATCTTTGGGAACTTCGGGGGTTGGGAAGGCTTTCTTGCTGTGCGTCATGCCCAGCTCGACAAATGTCTCGAGCATTTTGTATGCGATCACGCCGGGGTTGATCACCGGGATGGGCAGCTGGCTATCGAGATGTGCCGCCGATTGATGCATCGTCGTTGAGCCGAGAACGATCACATCGGCGCCATCTTCCTCGATACAGCGATTGGCCGCTTCTTCGAGCTTGCCGAAGATCACCTCTTCCTTGCCAGCGAGCAGCTCTGTGACATCGGGGCGCGTATCGATTGACCGCATCGAGGCCAGGCGTTTCTCCAGGCCATATTCGGTGATCGTCTTTTCGTAGAGCGGGAACCATTCATCCCACATCGTCAGGATCGAGAATTTCTTGCCCATCATGCAAGCCGCGTAGAAGGCGCTTTCCCCGGGTCCAGCCACAGGAATTGCAAGGCGCGAGCGCAATGCGCGCAGCCCGGAATCGCTGACCGTGTCGATCAGCACGCCATCAAAACCGTCTTCTTCTGCCGAGATCCCGGCCTGAAACACCGTCCAGTCCATCAGCAACATGTCGTGATAGCTGTCACCAAGTGCCGCGCCCCAGGACACCGCCTCGAATACCGGCTCAAAACCGTCTCGGACCATCGGAGGTGGCAACTGCTCGGCGCGGTTTGCAACACCCGCTTCGTCCATCGGTATCGGTACGATGACCTTTATCCGGTGCATGACACTCCCCTTTGGTCCCGCTTGGCTCTATAATTGCATATGCTCTAGGCGCGACACGGCGTTTTGTATACAATTTTTGCAAAAAGGGAAATAGGCTATTGATGTCAACCGCAGCCGATAAAGCATATTCCGGCATCCGGGCGCTCATTCTCGATGGCAGTTTGGCCGCCGGGGAGCAGTTAAAGGAAGAGGAGCTCGCCGATCGGATCGGTGTGTCCCGCACGCCTATCCGCGATGCATTGCGGCGATTGGAAGCCGAGTTTTTCGTCACCCGCAGCGATAGCCAGCGCAGCTTTGTTGCAGACCAGTCGGTCGAGGATATCGATGAGATCTTCACATTGCGGGCAATGCTCGAAGGCCATGTCGCGGCCCGTGCGGCTACTGTGGGCGGCCCAGAGCTGGCCGCAAAGCTGAGGAAAATAGTCGATAGCGCCGGAGATCCGAGCGATGTGGATGGCTTTCTCGATCACAATGCCGATTTTCACGCCGAGGTGCTGGCCGGCGCTGGTTCAGAGCGACTGGCAACCATGCTTGCGCGCCTCGTCAGCCAACCGATCGTGCATCGTACGGCTCGCAACTATGATGCTGGCCAGTTTGAGCGCAGCCTGGCCGAGCATCGCGAGCTAGTGGACGCCATCGATCGCGGCGATGCGGAATGGGCCCGGTCAGTGATGACCAGCCATATCCGTCGCGCATTTCATGTATTCGAAGCGGCCACTCAATCGCTCAGCCGCGAGAAATAAGCTTCGGCTTCGTCGACCGTAAGCAAATCCGCATATTTGGCCTGCAGGTCGAAAATATTCGCATCATGGACGCTCTGATCCCGGTCACCACAGGCGTCGGGAACGACCAGCGGGATGAAACCATGCTGTAGTGCATCGAGCGCGGAAGCGCGCACGCACCCGGAGGTCGAGAGTCCGGTGATTACACAGCAATCTGCGCCCATCTCCCGCAATGTGTCGGTAAGGCCAGTATCAAAAAAGGCGCTGGGATATTGCTTGGTGATGATGTGTTCACCGGGCTCTGGCTGCAGGCTGGGCGGGAAAGCGCCGAGCGGACTGCCTCGGTCGAATACCGTCAGCGCGCCGATCTTGCGGTAGAAGTGGCCGCCATCGGCACCCCCCGGCTCATATTCCACATTGGTCCAGATCACCGGAACGCCTGCTTTTCGTGCCGCAGCGACGAGCCGTTCATTGACGGTGAGTTCCTTTTCAACACCAGCGTACAGCGGTGAATCCAGATCAAGATAGGCCATGACGAAATCGATAACGAGCAAGACGGGACTGGCCCCGAAGCCCAGGCTCTTATTGAACCCGGCATTTGCGTAATCTTCATCCAACTGGCTCATAAAGCTAGATTATTCCTCGATCTTCAAGATCAGCGCGCGCGACCGAGTCCATGCCGAGCAGCTCGCCATAAATCTGCTCATTATGCTCGCCCAGCTCCGGTCCGACCCATTCTATCTTCCCGGGGGTTTCGGAGAGTTTGGGCGCAACATTCTGCATAACGAAATTCTCATGCTCGGGATGATCAAGTTCGACCAATGCATTACGCGCCTGGAATTGTGGGTCGTCGAGCATCTCGGGCGCGCGATACATATTCCCAGCCGGGACGCCATGCTCTTCGCACAGGTCGAGCACCTCGTTGCTGGTCCGTTGCTGGGTCCATTCACCGATCATTATGTCGAGCTCTTCCTGCCGCTCGCCGCGCGCCATATGGCTATTATAGCGCGGGTCATCGCCCAATTCGGGTACGCCCATCATTGCCGCCATGCGCGTCCATACGCTGTTCTGATTGCCAGCCACCAACACGCTGCCATCCTTGGTCGGATAGACATTGGACGGCGCAATTTTAGGCAGGATCGAACCGGTTCGCTCGCGGATATGATTGGCAACAGTATATTCCGTCACCGTCGATTCCATCATCGCCAGCACGGCCTCGTAAATCGCCGAATCAACCACCTGGCCTTGGCCGGTATTATGGCGATGGTTGAGGGCCATCAGCGCGCCGAGACAAGCATAAGTGGCAGCCAGCGAATCGCCGATCGAAATCCCGGCGCGGCTTGGTGGCCGGTCCGGTTCACCGGCAATATAGCGCATACCACCCATCGCCTCACCAATACCGCCATAACCCGCGCGGCTCGCATAGGGGCCGGTTTGCCCATAACCCGATACCCGGATCATGATCAGCGCCTCATTGATGGCGTGGAGCTCATCCCAGCCGAGATTCCATTTCTCCAATGTGCCAGGGCGGAAATTCTCGAGCAGAAAATCGCTCTTTGCCACCAGTTTCCGAACGATATCCTGGCCTTCTTTCTCCCGCAGGTTGAGCGTTATCGACTTCTTGTTGCGCGCTACCACAGAGAACCAGAGCGGGATTCCCTGACCCCATGCGCGCATTGCATCGCCGATTTTGGGGGGTTCGATCTTGATCACCTCAGCACCGTGATCGGCCATCAACTGCCCGCAAAAAGGACCGGCAATAAGCTGGCCCATTTCGATCAGTCTCAGACCGTCCAATGCCCCTTGCGCCATAACCCCAATCTCCCACTGCAATGATGCGGCTATACAAGCCGATACCAGCTTTGTATACAAAACCAATGTCCAAAACAGTCAGCCTGGTGGAAGTTGGCCCGCGTGACGGCCTTCAGAACGAGCCCGAGATCATCTCGTCGACGGACAAGATCGCGCTGATTGAAAAAATGTACCAAGCTGGCATGCGGCGCTTCGAAGTCGCGAGCTTCGTCCACCCCGAGCGCGTGCCGCAAATGGCAGATGCCGAAGCGGTGATCGCCGGACTGCCCAATCATGTGGACGCAAGCTATATCGGCCTGTGCCTCAACAAGCGTGGTGTTTTGCGGGCGCTAGCTACCCGCGAGAACGGCCAGCGTGGTGTGGATGAAGTGGGATGCGTTGTCGTGGCCAGCGATACGTTCGGACAGAAAAATCAGGGACAGACCATCGTCGAGGGCATTGCCGAAAGCCAGGAGATGATCCGTTTTGCCAAAGCCGAAGGTATGATCGGCCAGGTCACGATATCGGCTGCCTTTGGCTGCCCGTTCGAAGGCGATGTACCCGTGCAACGCGTGATCGATATTGCCAAAGCGATGGTCGACGCTGAACCGGCCGAGATTGCGATTGCCGACACGATCGGGGTCGGAGTGCCACAGCAGATGCATGATATTATCGGCGCCTTGCGCGATATCGTGCCGGCTGAGATTCCGCTGCGCGCGCATCTTCACGATACGCGCAATACTGGGATCGCCAATGCCTGGGCGGCTGTCGAAGCAGGCGTTGAGACATTGGACAGTTCGCTCGGCGGATTGGGGGGCTGTCCCTTTGCGCCCAATGCGACGGGCAATATCGCCACTGAAGATCTGATCTATCTGCTGGACAAGTCCGGCGTGACGCATGGGGTTGATCTGGATCGTGCCATTGAATGTAATCACTGGTTTGCCACGATAATGGGCCGGGAGCTTCCCTCGCTTGTTACGCGGGCGGCATGACATAAAATGATGAGGGGAAATCCTGCATGAGTTATCGTTTGGGCTGCGATGTGGGCGGCACATTTACCGATTTGCTGATCATCGACGAAGCCAGCGGACGCGCGGTTCGTGACAAGCTCCCATCGACCCCGCACGATCCATCGGAAGCCGTAGTCGCTGGCGCCAAGGGCCTGTGCGAGCGCGAAGGTATCGACCCCGCCTCCCTCTCGCTGTTCCTCCACGGTACGACAGTTGCCACCAACGCGGTGCTCGAAGGCAAGATTGCCCGGGTCGGCCTGGTTGTTACCGAAGGCTATCGCCATATCCTGCAAATCGCGCGCAGCCTCGTCCCTGGCGGGCTCGCCGCATGGATCCAATGGCCAAAACCCCAACCCATGGCGGCGCTGGAATGCACGATCGAAGTCCCCGAACGCATTGGTGCCGACGGCTCAGTGGTGCGTGAGATCAATGAATCGGCCCTGCGCCAGAATCTCGAACAGCTGAAAGCCGACGAAGATGTCGAAGCGCTGACCATCTGCCTGATGAATTCCTATGTGAATGACGCCCATGAGCGCCGCGTCGCTGAAATTTGCGCTGAAGTCTTCCCCGACCTGCCGGTATCGATCTCCGCAGACATCCTGCCCGAGATGCAGGAATATGAGCGCGCGCTGACCACGGTTGCGAACAGCGCCGTGCGCCCGACTGTGGCGCGCTATGTCGGCAATCTGAAAACCGAACTGGATGCCTGGGGATCGAGCGCAAAGCTCAGCTTGCTCCGCTCAGACGGCGGCTTGATGTCCGCCGAAAAGAGCAGCGCGGCGCCGGTGAACCTGTTGATGTCCGGCCCGGCCGGCGGTGTGACCGGCGCGGTCTGGGTCGCCAGAATTGCCGCGATCGAAAATGTACTCACCCTCGATATGGGAGGGACCTCAACAGACGTCGCGCTGATCGAAGACGGCCAGGCCCGGCTCCAACGCGAGACATCGGTTGGCGATCTCAATGTGCGCGCCTCCTCAATCGACGTGAAGACGGTTGGCGCGGGCGGCGGATCGATTGCCTTTGTGCCCGAGCTGACCGGCGCCCTGCGCGTGGGACCCGAAAGTGCCGGTGCTGTCCCGGGCCCCGTGGCCTATGGCAAGGGCGGCGAAGCGCCGACGGTAACCGACGCCAATGTCGTTCTCGGCTATCTCCCCGAAGCACTACTCGGCGGGAGCTTCCAGCTGGATCGCGACGGCGCGAAAGCAGCCGTCCAGACGATCGCTGATGCACTTGGCATCGGATT
This sequence comes from Parasphingopyxis sp., assembly GCA_965212265.1. GTDB lineage: Bacteria > Pseudomonadota > Alphaproteobacteria > Sphingomonadales > Sphingomonadaceae > Parasphingopyxis. The sequence goes on from CBDBUZ010000005.1 coordinate 12,628, forward strand.
GATGGAGGCCGCGGCCGGGATCATCGATATCGTCAATGAGAATATGTTCGGTGCCTTGCGCCTCGTTTCGGTGCAGCAGGGCTATGACCCGCGCGATTTTGCGCTGATGGGCTTTGGCGGCGCCGGGCCGCTCCATGCCAATGCGATGGGTAAGCTGATGGGCAGCTGGCCAGTGGTCATTCCACCCTCACCGGGTGTCCTGTGCGCCTATGGCGATGCGACGACCCGGCAGCGGGTGGAAACCCAGCGTAGCTTCAATACGCTAGCCAAGAACACGACGGATGATGAGCTCAAAGCCCTGCTCGACGAATTGGGCGGCGAAGTTCGCGACGAGCTCATTGCCGAGGATGTCGATCCCGGCGATGTCGAGCTGCGCTATGAGGTCGACCTCCGCTATTCCGGCCAGGCTTTTGAAATTCCGCTGTCGCTCGATCCAGCCGATTTCGCGATCTCGGCGCTGACCGATGAGTTCGACGCCGAGCATGAGCGATTATTCACCTTCAATCTCTCGCTGCCGCATGAGCTTGTGAATATCCGAGCTGTGGCCTTGGGCAAGGCGGCCAATGTATCGGCCGAAACGATCGGCAGCGGCGATGGTGATCCTTCGCAAGCCAAGCTGCGCGATCACGAACTGTACATGGATGGCGAAATGCGGCCGGCAGTGATTTACGACCGTGCCAAGCTGGAGGCTGGCGATGTCATTCCGGGGCCAGCGGTGGTTATCGAAATGGATTCCACCACGCTGATCCACCTCAATCATGAAGCCCGGGTCGATGACCATGGCAATCTTCTGATCAACCCGGCTTAGGAGCGCGACCATGCCAGCACAGATTATCGAAACGAATGACGCGCCGTTCGAAGCGGTCGATGTCGATCCGGTCACCCTCGATATTATCGAGAATGCATTGCGGAACGCGCGGATCGAAATGGATGCCACCCTCGTGCGCACTGCCATGTCTCCCGGGATCCGCGAGCAGGGCGATGCCTTTCCGCTGATCGCTGATCGATCCGGCAAGATGGTCGTCGGGCAGTTTGGCAGCTTTATCGACGGTTTTCTAAAGGGTTATAATGACGAGATTGAAGATGGAGACATGATCTTCCTCTCCGATCCCTATAGCTGCGACGGCGCGGTCAGCCATAATAATGACTGGCTCGTCCTGCTGCCGGTCTTCCGCAATGGCAGGCTCGTCGCCTGGACCGCGATGTTCGGTCACCAGTCCGATATTGGCGGCAAGGTCGCCGGGTCGATCCCGATCGACAGCCGCAGCGTTTTCGAGGAAGGCGTCCGGATTCCGCCTGTAAAAATCTATCGGAAGGGCGAATATAATGAGGATCTCGTCAAGCTGGTGCTCCACCAAAGCCGCAAGCCCGATTGGTGCGCGGCTGATTTGAACGCGCTGATCGCGTCTTGCCGCGTAGCCGCGCGGCGGGTCGACGAAATGTGCGCGCGATTTGGCGAAGATGTGTTTGCCTCCGCCACCGATCGCCTGCTGGAGCGTAACCATCGCGCGATGAAGGCCCTGATCGAGCAATCGGTGGGCGTCGAGCCGGTGAGCTTTACCGACTATCTGTGTGACGATGGCGTCGGCAACGGACCCTATAAGATCAACTGCACCATGTGGCGCGAGGGCGAGAAGGTCATTCTCGATTTCGAAGGCACCGATCCGCAGGCACCAAGCTCGATCAACTTCCTGCTCAACGAGAATATGTTCAAGATGTTCTTCGGCATCTACATGATCATGGTCTTCGACCCGCAGATCCTGTTCAATGACGGCTTTTACGACCTTGTCGAAGTCCGCATTCCCGAAGGCTCATTGTTGAAGCCCCAATATCCGGCGGCGCTTGCCGGGCGAACCCATGCGCTGGGCCGTATCTTTGACATCCTGGGCGGATTGCTGGGCCAACGTGCGCCGGAATTTCTCTGCGCCGCTGGTTTCTCGTCCAGTCCGCATCTCATGTATTCGGGCTTCGACAAATCCGGCGAATGGTTCCAGCTGTTCCAGATTGGCTTTGGCGGCATTCCCGGCAAACCCTTTGGCGATGGGCCGGATGGCCATTCGCTATGGCCCGGTTTCACGAACATCCCGAACGAGTTTCTCGAGCGCTATTTCCCGATGCGGATCGAACGCTATGAAGCGCTCGCCGATACCGGCGGCGCGGGCCAACATCGCGGCGGCAACGGCATCCATATGACCTATCGCTTCCTCGAACCTGGCATCATCGCCATTCATGACGATCGCTGGTTCACCTATCCCTGGGGCGTGAATGGCGGCGAACCCGGCAGCCGGGCCCGCAAGGTTCTTGAACGCGCTGACGGTACGACCGAGGTTGTCGGCAACAAGCAGGACGGGATCGAAATCCGTGAAGGCGATCTGCTGCACTTCATCACCTGGGGTGGTGGCGGTTGGGGCGATCCGCTGGAACGCGACCCGGAACTGGTGGGTCTCGAAATTTGCCAGGGCCTTGTGACGGTCGATGGCGCACGCGAATATGGCGTCATTGCTGACGAAAAAGGCACGGTAGATGCAAGTGGAACGGCGAAGATGCGCGAAGAAATGCGCGCTGCCCGCAGCGACAGCGAGAGCCCGTTCAACACCGGCCCCGATATCGAAACATTGCGCGAGCGGTGTGAGGACGAGACAGGCCTAGCACCGCCCAAACAGCCGGTATGGGATCATCATTTGACGGCCGAGGCCGCCGAGTAGCGACCACCGGACGAGAAGCCTGCGCGGATATTATTGAACGGCATCGTACATTTTCAGTTGCTGTTCGAAATCTATCATGACAGAGTCTCGATGCGCTGATCGGTAGGCGCTCGGATGGCTATGGTGTGAGACGGATTCCTTATCATTTGAAGCTGTTGCCGCTTGCCTTCGGACTGGTGGCCTGTGCGGACTTTTCTCCACCCGAAGCGCTACCGGCACCGGTCGCTGAGCTGCCCGCCGATTATGATGGCAGCGCAGACAGCGCCGAGCGCCAGTCGTTACAATGGTGGCATGATTTCAATGATCCGACGCTCAACCGGCTCGTCGATCAGGCGTTGATCGCCAATCTTGATATCGCCGAAGCCGCCGCACGGGTCGAAGAAGCACGGGCCCAGGCCCGGATTGCCGGGGCCGACAGGCTCCCCACGCTAAACGCAACGGCCGGCGGCACCTACTCCGATTCGCCACTTGCCGGCACCAGCTTCGGGGCATTTGGCGGCGGCGCGACGCGGCTGACCAATGAAAGCTACACAACGGGTTTGAATTTTGCCTATGAGCTTGATTTCTGGGGTCGGGCGCTGAACGATGCGCGCGCGGCTCGCGCCGATCTCTATGCTGCCGAGGCGGATCTTCGTTCCGCGCGGCTTGGAGCCCTTGCCGAAACCATCTCGACCTATTTCGAAGTTGTCGACCTGCGCGCCCAGATCGCACTCACGGTTGCGACCATCGACATCCTGCAGGACCGGGTCGACAATACCGAACGCCGCTATGATCGCGGGCTTGCCTCATCGTTCGAGCTGTATCAGCTGCGCCAGGATTATCGGAATACGCAGGCCTCCCTGCCGCTGCGCGAGAGCCAGCTGACCAATGCCGAGGGCCGGTTGTCGGTTCTGCTCGGTCGCCATGCCGGAACGGTCCGCGAAGAGATGGGCGGCCAGCTCACCCCGCAACTGGTCTTTGAACCGGTCCCGACGGGCCTCCCCGCAGAGCTTCTCGCCCAGCGTCCGGACGTAGCCGCGGCTGGCCAGCGATTTGAGGCTGCTCGGTTCCGCATCGGCGCGCGCCGGGCGGACATGTTCCCCTCGCTGTCATTGTCCGGGACCCTGGGCACCCAAGGCGGCAATGTGTCCGGAGCATTCGACATTCTCGACAATTGGGTGCTCAATCTTGGCGCGAGCTTGACTGCACCGCTTTTCCAAGGCGGCCGGATCCGCGCCAATATCGATGTCGCCGAGGCGCGTTATGCCCAACAGACAGCCGCCTATGCACGGACAGTCTTGAACGCCTATCGCGAAGTCATTGCCGCCATCGAAGATTATGAAGAGCAGCGACAGCGCTACGCCCTCTTTTTCTCGCAACTCGAAGAGGCCGAGGCATCGGCGAATCTTCAATCGGAGCGCTACTCGGCTGGCGTCTCTGCCTTTACCGACTATCTCGACGCATTGCGCACGGTGTACCAGGTGCGCTCCTCGCTATCGGCCGCCGGACGCGACGTCGCCCTTGCGCGACTTGCCGTCTATCGCGGCATTGGCGGTGGCTGGACCGAAAGCGACTATAGTCCGGAGGTTCCGCTGGTCGAAACGCAGTCCGATGGGGGCAATGATGATTAAAGCGGAGGCAAATACGTGACCCGGAATCGCCTGATCGCACTGGCAATCATCGGCGGGGCGCTGGCCCTGGCCGCCTTGCTGATCGTCCTGCGCAGCTCGCCAGACGAGCGCCCGCCTGACCAAAGCGCACCATTGGTGCAGACTGTCTCCGCCGAAATCCGCACTGGCCGATTGAATGTGGCAGGGTCGGGCACGGTTCGGGCGCGCGAAGAGTTGGTGCTGGCGGCCGAAGTGCCCGGCAAGCTTGTTTACGTCAGTCCGAACCTCATTGAAGGCCGCGCCGTGCGCCGCGGTGAAATATTGTTCCGGATCGATCCGACGGATTTTCGCAACCAAGTGGCCACAGCCCGCGCGGATGTGGCGCAGCAGGGCGTCGCCGTGCTCGAAGCCGAAGAGGAAGCCGATCTCGCGCGGCGCGAATATGAGCGGTTCCGCGAGCGCGAAGCACGCCGTGCTGCCAATCCCTTTGCCGGTGTAGATGCCGATGATTTTGCCGCACAATTTGTACCGCCCGGCCAGTTGCGCGCGGACGGGGCGCCACCCGCGACCGCCCCGGATCCCGATGAAGAACCGGCCAGCCTGACCTTGCGCCTGCCGCAGCTGCAAGCCGCCCAGGCCGCATTGCAGCGCGCCCGCGCCCAGTTAGGCGATGCGCAGCTGGCACTGGGCAGAACTGTTGTGCGCGCACCATTCTCGGGCCTTGTCCGATCGGAGAATGCCGCGCAGGGCAGCTATGTCTCGCCGGGCCAGTCTCTTGCCGAAATCGTCGCGTCCGGCACTTTCGATGTGGTCGTTCCGCTGACCCAGCGAGAAGCGGCCCTGATCCCCAATCTCTGGCAAACGGGTGGTGAGCGGATCGAAGCATCCGTCTATGCCGAATATGGCGGCCAACGCTATCGCTGGCAGGCCTATGTCGATCGCGCGGATCCGGTACTCAATCCGGAAACCCGGACGATTGATGTGTTTCTGCGGGTTCCGAACCCGATGCAACGAGGCCGGCTTGCCGCTGAGCAGCCCAATGGGGAAGATGGCGTATCAGACGCAGGCGCGGCAACCGGGCCGCCTCTGCTGGTTGGCAGCTTTGTCCAGGTGGATATCGATGGCCTGGCGCTTTCCCGCTACGCTGCGGTCCCGATCGCTGCGCTGCGTGCTGGAAACCAGGTTTGGGTCGCGCGGGAAGGACGGCTGCGTATCGTATCGGTCGATGTGATCCAGCGTACCGATACGCAGGTCTTTGTGCGTGCCGAACCGCTTGGCGCGGACCCGCAGGTTATCGTCGGCGATATCGGGGTGGCCACCGACGGGATGAGCATCCGGACGGCAGACGACGTCGCTGCGGACGAAGACGATAGCGAGACGGCAGCCGCCGAATGAGCCGCTATGCGCCTCCTGGATCGACCCATGTCGACAATACGCAGGGCGGCGGCGCGGTCGGCTATATGGCGCGCAATGGCGTGGCTGCGAACCTGTTGGCCATATTCCTCCTGATCGCCGGCCTCATGGCCTATGGCTCGATCGTCCAGGAGGTCTTTCCCGAAAGCAGCCTCGATACTGTCTCGGTGAGCGTCATCTATCCGGGTGCAACGCCTGAAGAAGTCGAAGAATCGATCGTCCAGAAGATCGAAGAAGCGGTCGAGAGCGTCGAAGGGGTCAAGGAAGTCTCCTCCACTGCGTCCGAAGGCGTCGGCACGGTGCGGGTCGAGCTTGAGCTCGGGACAGACGTTGCGCGCGCCCTCGATGACATCAAGAGCGAAGTCGACCAGATCCAGACCTTCCCCACCGATGCCGAAGAGCCCGATGTCCGCGAACTGACCACCCGGCAAAGCGTGATGCAGATCGCGCTCTATGGTGATGTCAGCGAAAGCGCGCTGAAACGCCTCGCCTATCAGCTCGAAGACCAGATCGCCGCGCTCAGCGAAGTGTCCTATGTCGAAACCAGCAGCGTGCGCGATTATGAGGTCTCGATCGAAGTCCCGCAGGAGAGCCTGCGCGCCTATGGCCTGTCCTTGACCGATATCTCGCGGACTGTGGCGGCCAGCAGTCTCGACAGCCCGGCAGGCTCAATCGATACCGCCTCCGAAGAAGTCCGCATCCGAACGATCGGCCAGAATTACGGCCAGTCCGACTTTGAGGAGATTGTTCTGATCAGCCGGTCCGACGGGACGACCATCCGGCTTGGCGATGTTGCGCGCGTTGTCGATGCCTTTGAAGACAATGATCTGAGCGCATTCTACAACGGTACGCCCGTCGCCTTTGTCGAAGTATTTCGCACCAGCGACGAGCGCGTCCTCGACATTGCCCGCCAGGTTGAGACGTTTCTGGAGGAAGAATTCGCCCCCACGCTTCCAGAAAACATCTCCTATGCGATCTGGGAAGATGATTCCGAGATATTCGAGGATCGGCTCAGCCTGCTTGTCAAAAACGCCGCGATCGGCCTTGTGCTGGTGCTCGCCGCGCTGACCCTGTTCCTCAATATCCGACTGGCGCTGTGGGTCGCCTTTGGCATCAGCGTCACCTTTGTCGGTGCGATCGCCGTGCTTGATCTTGTCGGGTCGAGCATCAACATGTTTTCGCTATTCGGCTTCATCCTGGCACTCGGACTGGTCGTCGACGACGCCATCGTGGTGGGTGAGAATATCTATGCCGAACGCGAGCGCGGGCGGCGGGGCCTGTCTGCCTCGATACTCGGTGCGCGCAGGGTCACCGTGCCCGTCATATTCGCGGTTCTGACAACCATCGCCGCCTTTTCACCGCTATTTGCGATTGGCGGTGTGTTCGGCAAGATCCTGTTCGATGTTCCGCTGGTCATTGTCACAGTTCTTGCCTTGTCGCTGGTCGAATGTTTGCTCGTTCTGCCCAACCATCTCAGCCATTTGCCGCCGCCCGACCATGTCTCCAAATCACGCGTCACGCTTTTCTTCGATCGGCTGCAAAAGGGTGTGGATGCGCGTTTCCAACAATTTGTAGACGGACCGCTCGACAAGGCACTCAATTTCGCCGTCAATGCCCCGAGCATTATCTTGGCCGGGGGCATCGCGCTGATCATCCTGTTCATGGCGCTGGTACCAGCCGGGATATTGAAAGTTGAGTTCTTCCCCGATGTTGAGGGCGATATTGTCCGGGCAACACTCGAAATGCCCGCCGGTACACCGGCAGAACGCACGGCCGAGATCGCACTATTCATCGAAGATCGCGGGCGCGAAGCGATGGCGGAGCTGCAAGGAACCCAACCCGAAGACGCCCCGCAACTGACCCAGGGCATCTATCGAACCATCGGACAAACATCGACGCGCGGCGGTCCGGAGGGTGGTTCCACCACCAGCGGTGCAAATCGCGCAGCGGTGCAGTTCTCCCTGCTTCCAGGCGATGAACGCACCGTATCGGCCGCGACCTTCGAGGAGATGTGGCGTGACGCAGTTGGGCCGATACCGGAAGCACGTTCGCTCGTCTTTGCGTCCGATCTGTTTTCGGCCGGCGCGCCAGTAAGCGTTGAACTTTCTCATCCCGATGCGATTACTCTGACCCGCATATCAGAAGACCTGATGCGTGAGCTCAGCCGTTTCGAGGGCGTATTTGATATCGAAACCGATCAGGATGCCGGGCTTCAGGAGATCCAGCTGCGACTGAAACCGGCCGCCCGGACATTGGGCGTGACGCTTCAGGATGTCGCCGGTCAGGTCCGTGCTGCCTTTTTCGGGGATGAAGCGGTGCGCGTGCAGCGCGGGCGAGAAGATGTGCGGGTCTATATCCGCCTCCCCGAAGAGGAGCGAAACTCGATCATCGATGTCGAGCGCTTCCGGGTTCGGGTGCCCGGCGGAGAGGTCGCGCTCAGCGAAATTGCAGATGTAACGTTCGGGGAGTCTCCCTCGGTCATCTCGCGCCTCGATGGGCGCCGCGTGGTTACCGTGAGCGCCAATGTGAACACGTCTGTCGTCACCGGCCAGGAAATCAGCCAGCAGCTTGAACGCGAGACTTTACCGAACCTGCGGCGCGATCATCCGCAGCTCCTCTATGATTTCGGTGGAGAGCAGGCAGAACAGCAAGACAGTTTCGGCGATCTCGGCATGGCCTTCCTGATCGCGCTGCTGATGATCTACATCCTGCTCGCGGTTCCGTTCAAATCCTATGTGCAGCCGTTGATCATCATCGCAGCGATACCGTTTGGGATTATCGGGGCATTGATCGGCCATCTGATCCTTGGCCTGTCGGTGGGCATTTTGAGCATGTTCGGCCTGATTGGGCTGTCCGGCGTGATCGTGAACGGATCGCTGATCCTGATCGACTTTATCAACGAACGGCTCGACGAGGGCGACGAGATCAAGACCGCAATCATAACGGCCGCCAAAGCGCGATTCCGTCCGATCGCGCTTACCTCGGTCACAACTTTTCTGGGCGTCGCACCGATTACGTTCGAAACGAGTTTGCAGGCCCAGTTCCTAATCCCGATGTCGGCGAGCCTTGGTTTCGGCGTTTTGTTCGGAACAGTGCTGCTGATGCTATTGATCCCGGCCCTGGCGATGCTGCAATATCGGGCTGCGGCGCGTATCAAACGCATGCTCGGACGCGGAGAGGAATCCCAACCCGCAACAGGCTAGTCGATAGGCCAAGCGCGTGCCATGATCGCATCGCATAAAGGGGATGAGGGGCAGATGCTTAGAAAGATTATTATTGCACTCGTAGTGATCGCTGTTCTCGGCGGTATTGCCTGGGTCAATCGTGCGAACATCTTGCTATTCTATGTGGCGAATTTCACGCACCAGGAGGTGGCGGACAACCGCCCCATCGAATGGCAGGCTGGGCCTGACGAAGCCGAGCTGGCGCCCAATGAACGCCCACCCAATATCGTTTTCATCCTGGCCGACGATCTTGGCATCAACGACATATCGACCTTTGGTGGCGGTGTTGCCGGCGGCCGGGTCCCAACGCCCAATATCGATCGCCTCGCCGCGCAGGGCATGATCTTCAATCAGGCCTATTCGGGTACGGCAACCTGCGCGCCGAGCCGCGCCATGCTGATGACAGGCCGCTACCCTTCGCGAACAGGTTTCGAGTTTACACCGACTCCTGAAGGCATGACGAGCGCCGTCAGCATGATCGCGGACACAATCGATTCCGGGCTGCCGCCGCCCGGCGTCAATGACGCCGCCAATGAAGATCGTTTGCCCTATGAAGAACAGGGCCTGCCGGGGTCTGAAATCACGATCGCCGAACTGCTTCAAGAAATCGACTATCACACTGTTCATATTGGCAAATGGCATCTCGGACGGGCTCCGGAGTTTGAACCCAACGCCCAGGGATTTGACGAGAGCCTGTTGATGGCCAGCGGATTGTTCCTGCCCGAAGATGATCCCAATGTCGTGAATGCACAGCTCGACTTCGATCCGATCGACCAGTTTCTCTGGGCCCGGATGCAGTTTGCGGCCTCGTTCAACAATGGCGAATGGTTCACGCCCGGCGGCTATCTGACCGACTGGTGGACGGATGAGGCGGTTGAGGTGATCCGCGCCAACCGCAATCGGCCCTTCTTCCTCTATCTCGCCCATTGGGGTGTCCACACGCCGCTGCAGGCGACCCGCGAAGATTATGAAGCGGTTGGCGATATTGAGCCGCATCGCCTTCGTACCTATGCCGCCATGGTTCGCTCGCTCGATCGCAGCGTCGGCAGAATCATGGATGAGCTGGAAGCACAGGGGCTGGCAGAAAACACGATCATTGTTTTTTCCAGCGACAATGGCGGGGCTGGCTATATCGGCCTGCCGGAAGTGAACGCGCCCTATCGCGGGTGGAAGCTGACTTTCTTCGAAGGTGGAATCCGCGTGCCGATGTTCATCAGTTGGCCGGCGCGGATCGAGCCGGGATCAGTGAGCGAGACACCGGTCGCGCATATTGATCTGATGCCGACCCTGGCGGCGGCGGCGGGAGCAGAGCTACCCAGTGATCGGGTAATCGATGGCCGCAACATGCTCGCGATTGCCGATGGTGAAGAGATAACCCGTCCCGATAACGCGCTCTACTGGACCAGCGGTTATTATCGGGTGGTGCGCCAGGGTGACTGGAAACTGCAGGTCAGCGAGCGACCCGACCAGGCCTGGCTCTACAATCTGGCCAGCGACCCGACCGAGCAGACTAATCTTGCCGATCGCTATCCGGATCGTGTCGCGTCGATGCGATCGCTGCTCGACACCCATCAGGACGGCAGCCGGCCCGCGCTATATCCCTACACGCTAGAAGCACCGGTCGCGGTGGATCGGACTCGCGCGGAAATGGTCGTCGACGGGGATGAAGTGATTTACTGGCCGAACTAGTCGCCAAAGCTGCCGGACAGCCGTTCATAGGCCTCGACAAATTCTTCCTTGAACTGCTGTACCACCTGGCCTGACGTCATCGGCTGGTTCATCAGCCCAACGCCCTGCCCGACCCAATATGTTGCCAGGTCCTTGGCGCCTTCATGGCCGCCCTGGCTGAGCTTATCGATTTTCTTGAGCGCAGGCTCTGACACCATGGATTGCATCGGCATCGGAAGCGGATTTGGCGCGCCTTCGGATTCCCAGGCATCGGTCCAGGGCGAGCGCAGCTGACGCGATGGTTTGCCGGTCCGCGAGCGCGAGCGCACTGTATCGCGCGAGCTGGCGGCCAGCATCTTGTCCTTCACCACCGGATTGGTCTCCGCCTCGGCCGTGGTCAGCCAGACAGAGCCCACACCAGGCACCGGCCGCGCCCATCGCCATCGCTGCCGCCATCTGTTCGCCAGTGGTGATCCCGCCAGCGGCCAGGATCGGCGTGTCGGCACCCATTTCGCGTACCGCGCGGGCAACTTCCGGGATCAGCACCATAGTCGATACATCGCCGCAATGGCCGCCTGCTTCGCCGCCAGCGACGACGAGAATATCGACGCCCGCTTCCACCTGCGCCACGGCATGTTCCTTGGCTCCGACCAGCGCCGCCACCGGCACATCATGTTGCTTGCCCATATCAAGCATCACTTGCGGCGGAACGCCCAGCGCATTGGCAACCAGCTTGATCGGATATTCAAAACCGGCCTCAAGGCTTGTACCGGCGCCGGCTTCGGTGAGATTACGGGCGAAATTGCTTGAAATGCCGCGCGATTCAACAACGCCTTCGCTATCGATATCGTGATCGGCAAGCAGGTCATTGACGAAATCTGTATGGGTATCGGGGATCGATGCCGCGATCTTGCCAGGATCGACCTTTTCTCCCTTGCCCGCAAATTTATTGGGAACGATTAAATCGAGACCATAGGGCTTGCCGCCAGCATGCGCATCGATCCAGTCCAGCTCTTCGCGCAACCGATCCGGGCCCAATCCGACAGCGCCGAAGACGCCCATTCCGCCGGCCTGAGACACGGCAGCTACTACATCTCGACAATGCGAAAAGGCGAGTAGCGGAAACTCTATGTCGAGCATCTTGCAGATCGGTGAGTTCATCATGGCATTGCCTCCTGTTTCATGCACCATATCGAAGCCAAGCCGAGGCGCAAACCACGATCCGCTATGAAAAAATTGTCGCTTCGGGGGCTCTCTCGGTTGAAACCAAAGCGTGTTCGGCTAGGCTGCTCTGATGAGCAATTCGGTTGATATTGCAATTGTAGGGGCCGGGCATGGCGGTGCCCAGGCCGCGATCATGCTGCGCCAGCAGAAATTTGAAGGAAGGATCGCGCTGATCGGCGATGAACCCGAATTTCCCTATGAGCGTCCGCCGCTCTCCAAGGAATATTTTGCTGGCGACAAGCCATTCGAGCGGATCATGATCCGGCCGGAAAAGTTCTGGGCCGAGCGCGATGTAGCGATGATGCTGGGACGCCATGTGTCGGCGATCGATGCCGATGCGCATCAGCTGAGCTTTTCCGATGGCGAAACGCTTGGTTATGGATCGTTGATCTGGGCCGGCGGCGGAACGCCGCGGATGCTGAACTGTCCCGGCCATGAGCTGGATGGCATCCATGCGGTGCGCACGCGAGCCGATACCGATGCAATGATGGCGAAGCTCGATGGAATAGAGCGGGTTGCGATTGTCGGTGGCGGCTATATCGGCCTCGAAGCGGCCGCCGTGCTGACCAAGCTTGGCAAGTCGGTGGTCCTGCTTGAAGCGCTGGATCGCGTGCTTGCCCGCGTGGCCGGCGAGGGGCTGTCAGAGTTTTATGAGGCCGAGCATCGCGCCCATGGCGTGGATCTCAGGACGGGTGCTGTCGTCACGGCGATAACCGGCACAGATGGCAAGGCTAGCGGGGTCGAGCTCGACACCGGGGAGAGCATTGCCACGGATATGGTAATTGTCGGGATCGGTATTGAGCCGGCGGTGGCGCCTTTGATCGCGGCCGGAGCCGAGGGTAATGGCGGTGTGCTGGTCGACGCGCAGTGCCGTACGACGCTGCCCGACATCTATGCGATCGGGGATTGTGCCGCCCATCCGAACCCCTTTGCTGCTGGCGAGACAATCCGCCTGGAGTCGGTGCAGAATGCCAATGATCAAGCGACTGTGGCGGCGAAGACGATCCTCGGCCAAGACGTGTCCTATGACGCGGTGCCCTGGTTCTGGTCCAACCAATATGACCTGAAACTGCAGACCGTCGGACTGTCGATCGGCCATGACGAGACCATATTGCGCGGCAATCCAGCAGACCGCAGTTTTTCCGTCATCTATCTCAAGGCCGGGCGGGTTATCGCGCTCGACTGCGTCAATGCGACTAAGGATTATGTCCAGGGTCGCAAGCTGATTATCGGCCACTGTTCGCCAGACCCAGCGAAACTGGCCGATACCACTATCCTGTTGAAAGAGCTGGTCGAGTAAACCAGCCGCATGAAGATCTAAGGGAGCAAGGAATTGAGCACGCCCAAGACCGGTCCATTGGCCGGATGCAAGATTGTCGAATTTGATGCGATTGGCCCGGTGCCGCTGGCTGGCATGATCCTCGCCGACCTTGGCGCCGATGTGATCCGCATCGGTCGTCCCGGTACTGAGGGCAAATATGGTCCCGGTGACAAGATCTTGCAGCGCGGGCGCAATCGGATCGCGCTCGATCTGAAGGATCCGGTCCAGCGCGATCAGGCACTCGAATTGATCGCCAATGCCGATGCGCTGCTCGAAGGGACGCGTCCTGGCGTGATGGAGCGGCTTGGCCTGGGCCCCGATGACTGTTTCGCCCGCAATCCCAAGCTCGCCTATGGCCGGATGACCGGTTGGGGTCAGGAAGGTCCGCTCTCGCAAAGCGCCGGCCATGACATCGACTATATCGCAATCACTGGCGCACTTGGAGCGATGGGCCGCAAGGGTGAACCGCCTTCCCCGCCGCTCAACCTGGTTGGCGATTATGGCGGCGGTACCATGTTCCTCGCACTCGGCGTGCTGGCCGCGATCCTCTCCGCCAAATCGACAGGCAAGGGCCAGGTCGTCGACACCGCCATGACCGATGGTGCATCTGTACTGATGAGCATGTTCTACGCATTCCACGGCATTGGGATGTGGACCGAAGAACGCGAAGCGAACCTACTCGACGGCGGCACGCCCTTCTACCGCTGTTATGAGACCAAGGACGGCAAATATGTGGCAGTTGGCGCGCTAGAACCGCAATTCTATGCGGTGCTGCTCGAAAAGCTGGAAATCGATCCGGCGGAGTTTCCCCAGCATGACCGGAGCAACTGGCCGAATATGGTCCAGCGCTTCACCGAGACTTTTGCAAGCCGCACGCGGGACGAATGGGCAGACCATTTCGAAGGCAGCGATGCCTGTGTTGCACCGGTCCTCTCGATCGCGGAAGCCCCGTCACACCGCCATAATGCGGCGCGACAGACCTTTGCCGAGCATGATGGCGCGATGCAGCCAATGCCGGCGCCCCGTTTCTCCGAGACCCCGGCAACCATCGGCGAAACGCGCGATCTCAGTGTAGAGGACGCACTCGCCCTTTGGTCGTGAGCCGGCCTTAGCCTTCGCGTTTGAACGTTAACCCGGCATTCGCTTCGAGCCGTTCGATCAGCGGCGCGGCCATGACCGCGGCGGGCGTATAGATTCCGCCCGGCGCATCGGCGACGTCGCGGACGAGGCAGAGCGCGCTTTCGGCGATCATCTTTGACGTTGAGCCATAGCCTGGGTCCTTATCCCCAGTAACGCCAGCCATAACCCGTTTGCCATCGCCGCCTTCGGCCACGAACAGCACGTCGTAAAAGCCCGCTTCACGTTCTTCCTTGCTGGGGCCTTCGCCCGGCTTTGGACCATCGTCGCCACCGAGCGAGTTATCGCCAGCCACAGCGTTCGCCATGGCTTCGCCATTCTCGCCAGGGCCTGTCAGCATCATCTCGTCATAGACAAAATCCTCGCCATAAGGATGGCCAAGCAGGAAGTTACTGCGATGGATATTGCGCGTGTTGATCGCCGCCATGATGAACGGCGCGACCCAGCTATCGAGATCGGCTTCGAATTCAACCGTGTTGCCAAGCGGCTGATCGGCGCCCTGGAAACCCGGGGTCAGCGAGAAGGGATTCATCAGCAGCTGGATGATCTTCGGATCCTTGGCCGCTGCGGCCATAGTGGCCTTGAGGCTGGCCGCAGTGCCGCCGGAGAAGGTGCCTTGCATGCCGCGCACCCGGCCCTTGATCCGGCTTACCGGTCCGCCAAGTTCTTCCTGGGCAGCCTGCTGCACGAACCAGACGCCAAGGTCGAACGGGATGGAATCAAAGCCGCAGGAGAAGACAATCCGCGCGCCGCTTTCCTTGGCCTGGGCTTCATATTTGTCGATCATCTGGCGCATCCAGGCCGGCTCGCCGCACAGATCAACATAGTCGGTTCCGCCCGCCGCACAGGCCGCGACCAGGGATTCACCATAGAGCTGATATGGTCCCACGGTCGTCGCGATGCATTTGCACGGGCGACCATATCGGCGAGCGATTGCGGGTCGTCCGCATCCGCCACGATCAGCGGGGTATCGGCAGGCGCACCGATTTCATCGCGCACGGCCGCCAGCTTTTCTGCGCTGCGACCCGCCATCGCCCAACGGACGTCGCCGGTATAGTTTTGGGCCAGATACTCAGCAACCAGCCGGCCAGTATAGCCTGTCGAGCCATACATAATGACGTCGAATTCACGATCATGGGACATAATTTCTCTCCGGAATGCGATGCAAGACAGCCGCGCCGAATCTCATCATCGGCGCCAATATTCGGTTGATTATTAAACGCACGAAAAAGGGCGCCGCGTCAAACGCAGCGCCCTATTTTCTTGCCAGTCTTCAGATTTAGAAGCGGATGCCAGCGGCAAGGCCGTAGCGACGCGGTTCCAAAGTGAAGATGTTGGTGAACAGACCCGATGATGGATCGGTCACATACTGACCCGTAATCGCGTCACTATCGAAGATGTTCTGGATGAAGGCGCGGACAAACCAGCGGTCGTCATTGCCGTTCAGCTGAACCTGGGCATTTGCGATGCCGTAAGATTCAATCCGATCAATCGGACTATTGAACACCCGCGAGAATTGCGAGCCTGTCATGGCATAGTCACCACGAAGAACCACGTTCATCCCGTTACTGAAGTCATGCGTATACTGGCCACCAATCGAGAATTTCCAGTTCGGTGCCTGTGGCAGTTCATTACCCGTGACATCGACTTCTGCACCTTCCGCGACCGAGAACGCGCCGAAGCTGTTCAGCAGCGGCTGAAGTGCCGCAAGAGCCGGATTGAACAGGCCGATATTGCCAGCTGCCGCAGCCTGCAAGGCCGAACAGAAGGCAAAAGCACCGGTCGTCGTTGTGCCAGGCACCGTAACCGGACCCGGGAGGCCCAAGGCACCGTTAATCGTACCGACGAAATTATTCGCCCCTACGCCGTTACCGGCAGCCTGCGGGATAACGGCACAGTTTGATGCGTTATCGAGGCTCTTGATGATGACCGTATCGCTCCGGCGACCAGAAGGATCGCGCGAGTCGATCAGCTGTAGATCGCCAATGCTGGTATTCAGGTAGCTGGCCGAGAAGTTGAACAGCCACGCTGGATCCGGCGAAACTACTGCCTCCAGCTCAACGCCCCAAACTTGCGCGTCGGTATTCGTGTTGATCGACGTACGAGCCAGAATACGGCTGAGCTGCAACCCACCATAATCGTAGAAGAACACCGAACCATTCAGCTGCACGGCGCCGCCGGCGAGTGTGTTCTTCGAACCAATTTCATAGGCGTTAATGATTTCCGGATTGAACGTGTTCGGCACGCTCGGGAACTGCGTCGGGTCAACCGGCGGGTTCAAGCCGCCCGATTTGTAACCACGCGACCAGGATGCATAGAGCAGATTATCTGGCGACCACTGCCAGTCCAGCACGATACGACCGGTTATCTCATCAAAGCCAGCGGTTTCATCGCGATAGATTTGCTGTCCAGCGAGTGACGGGTCACCATCGAAGTTATTGGCGAGGAAGCCATTCACGTCCTGCGTTCCAACAGGGACCTGAATAGCGAGCAGAGCCGAACGGGCGCTAATCGTTTTCTCGTCATTCGAGTAGCGGATACCCGCTGTCAGCCGCAGGTTGTCGGTAATATCGACATAGGCTTCACCGAACAGACCGTATGATTCAAGCGTGAAACCGTTGGTCTCACTGTTGAACATTGACGGGCCCTGATAGGTGGTCGGGATCGCTGCAACCGCTGCCTGGATCTGGGCTGGTGTAGCGCCAGCCGCCGTGAGCGCAGCCACAGTGGCAGCAGCGGTACCAGCGCCGGTTGCGGCACCCAGCACGCCAGCGGCATAATCAAGCCCGAAGGCGTTGACGAAATAATCGCCGCCGCGATTGCGGTGATCGAAATAGATGCCGCCGAGCAGGAAGTTGAAAGGACCATCGAAATCCGATGTCAGGATGGCCTCAATCGACCATTGACGCGCGTCACTGGTCGACCGGTCAAACTCGATGCTGTTGTTTGCGCAGCCAGCGACGTCCCCGCCAAATACACCGGCATAGGAGATATTGGCTTCGGACGTACAACCGGCACCGGCCGGGCCGTTCGGGAACAAGGCATTGAAGCCCGGCGCCGCAAATTGCGCTGTCGCCGGGTTCGCGGCGAGAGCAGCAAATCCAGCAATACCGGCTCGTGCCGTTGCATCAAATGCCGGAGCTGCTGTCAGGTTGTAATCCGACCGTGTGTCGATCGAAGTTTCCTGCCAGCCACCATTAATCGACAGTGCGACCGGGCCGAAATCATGTTCAAGCCGTGCCTGAATAAACCATTCGTCGGCAAAATAGGTCGGCGCATAGTCAATGTTGACCGTCCGAACGTCTTCGGGAACCACGACGCCAGCATATTGATCAGGCCCGTACAGGCTTGAAAGGCCGAGCGGCGCGAATGCCGGTGAAACGGCAATTCCGAGGAATTCCTGGGACGCGAAGATCGAGGCCAGGGTCGCATTACCATTAACCGGCTCAGCGCGAAGTGCGTTAGGCGCGCAACCCAGAACACCGGTTGGGTCGCGAGCGCAAAGCTGTTTCTGAATGCGCGAACGATCATCGTCTTCTTCGAAGTAATAACCGACAATATCGATCGTCGTATCGGGACCCGGCTCAAGCCGCAAAGAGCCGCGAACACCAAACATGTCACGGCCATCAATATCGGAACCATCAAACAGATTGGTCGTGTAGCCATCGCGGTTCAGATAGAAGCCCCGCGACACGAATACCGGCCCAATCGGCCAGCGGCACGTTGACCATGCCTTCGACCCGCATCGAATCAAAATTGCCATATTCGATTTCCGCGCTGGCTTCGAAGTCACTCAGATTGGGGCGCGCAGTAATCGTGTTCAAAACGCCGCTGGTTGCGTTGCGTCCGAACAGGGTACCCTGCGGGCCACGCAGAACCTCGATACGCTCAACGTCGAAATACTCGGTTTCAAAGAGGCGCGTTGCGAGCAACGGCATGCCGTTGACGTGAATACCAAGGGCACTGTCGCACGAGAAACCAACGCAGAGGTTGCCCACGCCGCGAATGGCGAGGCTCGATCCAGTAAAGTTACCTTTCGAGAAGGTGATATTCGGTAGACTCAGCTGAAGATCGCTGATGCTTTCAATCTGCTGGCTTTCCAGATTTTCCGCGCTGAACGCCGAAACGGCGATCGGCACTTCCTGCAGCGTTTGTGATTGGCGCTGGGCCGTCACGATGATGGGTGCGTTGGCACTTCCCAGGCTATCGAGCGACGTATCACCATCGGCTTGTGCAATGGCCGGTGTGACCATCCCTGCGCCGAGCGCAGTCGCCATCAGAAACTGAATCTTTTTCACAGCATTCTCTCCCCGTATCCGTACCGGTGTTCCGGCCTAATCAGCGATGGCTTTTGCCACCTTTATATTTTGAGAGAAGAAACCCTCGGGAACGGACTGTATCAGCCGCTTGAACGCCGCTCTTCGCAGCATTGTTTGCCCCTTGGGCACCTCTCCGACATAATATTTTTCTTTTGAAGCTAGGCCGGGCCTGAATCTGCGTCAACAGCAATTGACGTAAAGGGAACGCATATCCGCACCCATGTGCAACACTGCAACACCTGGGGTGGCGCCCATTTCATCGATTTCCGCTACGTAATACTACGCTGAGAGCATCTCTTCGGCGATCTTTTCGGCAATCATAATCACCGGGGCATTGGTGTTCCCGCCGATCAATGCAGGCATTACCGAGGCATCGATCACGCGCAGCCCCTCCATGCCCCGCATTCTCAGCGATCCATCGAGCGGCGAATCGTCTCCCGCCCCCATCGCGACCGTGCCGACCGGATGGTAGATTGTTTCGGCGCCGTCACGGATGTGAGCGTCGATGTCAGCATCGCTGACAACATCAGTACCTGGTACCATTTCCGGGCCGCGCAGAAAGTCGAGTTCCGCCTGGGCGCATATCTGGCGCATCATCTTCACGGATTCACGCATCACGCGGCGATCTTCTTCGGAATCGAGATAATTGGGATCGATGCGGGGGTGCTCATGCGGATCTGGCGAGTTGAGGCCAATCTCGCCCCGACTCTCGGGGCGAAGCTGGCAGGCATGGACCGTGAAGCCGTCCTTTTTCACTTCCTGGAAGCCATGCTCGATCATGATCGCATTCACGAGATGGAGCTGGATATCCGGCCGATCGAGACCTTCGCGGGTCTTGAGGAAAGCCCCCGCCTGAAGGAAATTATCGGTCCCCGCACCCTTGCGCCGTAACAGGAAATCGAGCCCGACGAACAGTTTCTTGAGCCCCGCCTGTTTGGAATGGGCGGACAGCTTCTGCGTCATTTCATGGACGACCACGACGTCGAGATGATCCTGCAGGTTCTTGCCGACTTGCGGCGATGCATGCGTCACTTCGATGCCATGGGCCTTGAGCTCTTCCGGATCGCCGATGCCGGACAGCTGAAGCAATTGTGGAGACTGGACCGCGCCCGCGCACAGGATCACTTCCCGACGGGCCTTGATGATCCGCTTTGTTTTGCCTTTACCCGATTCCGCTTCAACGCCAGTCGCGCGCTTGCCTTCGACCAGCACCTTGGTGACAAGCCCGGTCGAAAGAATGGCCAGATTGTCTCGTTTCCCCGGCTACCGGATGGAGATAGGCACGCGCTGCGCTGAACCGCTCGCCATCGGCAATTGTGCGCTGATACGGACCCATCCCTTCCTGCTGCTCACCGTTAAAGTCATCAGTTGTCGGGTGGCCGGCCGATACGCCCGCGCCCACAAAAGCGCCATAGATGGAATCTTCCATGCCGCTGTTCGTCACGCCCAGTGGTCCATCCCGGCCGTGATAGGCGTCATCGCCTTCGGAATAGCTTTCGGATTTCTTGAAATAGGGCAGCACATCGTCATAGCCCCAACCGGTCAGCCCCATCTGGCGCCACTGGTCATAATCGCGCGCATGGCCGCGAATATAGATCATGCCGTTGATACTCGAAGAACCGCCCCAGCCCTTGCCGCGCGGCCAATAGAGCTTGCGATCGTTGAGATGCTTTTGCGGCTCGGTCCAGAAGAACCAGTTTTGCGGATTGGGTTCCTTCAGCAGCCCGCCGACGCCGGCCGGCATCTTTACGAGCAGGCTTTTGTCTTCCTTGCCCGCCTCGATCAGGCAGACAGATACGGACGGATCGGCCGAAAGACGGTTGGCCATGACGCAACCCGCACTGCCCGCACCGACAATCACATAATCGAACTCGGTCGTTTCAACAGCCATCTTAAATACTCCGTCCGATCACTTCCTTCATGATCTCGTTGGTGCCGCCATAGATGCGCTGGACCCGGGCATCCCGCCACAATCGCGCGATCGGATATTCATTCATATAGCCGGCACCGCCATGCAGCTGGAGCGCAGCATCGCAGCAGCGCCATTGCAGCTCGGTATGCCATAGCTTGGCCGCCGAGCCTTCATCCGCCGTTAGCTCACCGCGCAGATGGCGGGCCAAAGCCCAATCAACATGCGCCCAGCCAACCTGAAGCTGGGCAGCAAGATCGGCCAAGGTGAAGCGGGTATTCTGGAAATCGAAAATGCGCTGGCCAAAGGCCTTGCGATCCTTGGTAAAAGTCACGGCCTCATCGAAGGCTCGCTGTGCGGCCGCCTGGGCGCCCACCGCAATACTCAACCGCTCCTGCGGTAGCTGGCTCATCAGATAGATGAAGCCGCGACCTTCTGTCCCCAGGCAGTTGGTGATCGGTACGCGTACATCATCGAAGAACAGCTCCGACGTATCGGCGGAATGCTGGCCGATCTTGTCGAGATTGCGACCGCGCGCAAAGCCTTCGCGATCGGCTTCGACCAGGATCAATGACGTACCCTTGGCGCCAAGCTCGGGATCGGTCTTGGCAACGACGATGACGACATCGGCATTCTGGCCATTGGTGATGTAGGTTTTCGAGCCGTTGATGACATAATGATTGCCATCCTTCTTGGCGGTGGTCTTGATGCCCTGAAGATCCGAACCCGTGCCCGGTTCGGTCATCGCGATCGCCGAAATCGCCTCACCGGATACGAGCTTCGGAATCCAATGCTGCTTTTGTTCCTCGGACCCATAGGCGAGAAAATAATCTGCAGTGATATCCGACTGAAGCGTCAGGCCGGCCGATGATCCGGCATAGTTCAGCTCCTCGCCGACGACAGCATTGAATCCGAAATCAAGGCCAAGCCCGCCATATTCTTCCGGCATGGTTGGGCAAAGGAGACCGGCTTCACCGCACGCTCTCCAGAATTCGCGGTCAACAATCCCCGCCTCTTCCCAGCGATCAAGATTGGGCTCCAGCTCCTTGGCAAAGAACTTGCGCACCTGATCGCGAAACATTTCGTGGCTTTCGTCAAAGGCGGACCGATCGGCTGTCTCGAGCATTGAAATATCCTTTCGTCTCAACGCCGCTCGGCGTGAGAATCCATCACAAATGAAATTTGCTGTTGCGATCTGTGATATGCTGGTTGACGCGCACGTCAACCATAATGCACAAGAGCAAGCAAATGCGGGACACCGCGACTCATGCAAAACAAGGAGAATGACGATGGCAAGCCGCCTATATAGTTGATGCAGTGCGAACCGCCGGAGGCCGCCGCGGTGGCAAGCTGGCCGGTGTACATCCGGTGGATCTGGGCGCGGCGGTTTTTGACGCCATCGCCGATCGCAGCGATTTCGACGCTTCGGCAATCGACGATGTCATCACCGGCTGCGTGATGCAGGGCGGCGAACAGACGATGGATGTCGGACGCAACGCCGTACTCGCATCGAAGCTGCCGGATTCCATTCCCGCCGTGTCGATTGATCGGCAATGTGGTTCGTCACAACAGGCCATGCAGTTTGCAGCCCAGGCTGTGATGAGCGGTACCCAGGATATGGTGCTCGCCAGCGGCATTGAGAGCATGACACGCGTACCGATGGGTTCGACCGCGACGCTCTACATGAAGGAAGGCATGGGCAATTATAAAAGCCCGCGCCTCGAAGAAGCCTATCCGAAGATCATGTTCAGCCAGTTCATGGGCGCTGAAATGGTCGCCAAGAAGCATGACCTGTCGAAAGACGATCTCGACGCATATGCGCTGAACTCCCATCAGAAGGCCAAGGCCGCCACCGAAGCCGGTGCATTCGACAATGAAATCGTGGCGATGGATGTCGAAACGCCGGAAGGTACCGAAACCCACACGGTCGATGAAGGCATTCGTTTCGATGCGACACTGGAAGGTATTCAGGGCGTCAAGCTGATCCAGGAAGGCGGCGTGATTACCGCTGCGTCCTCCAGCCAGATTTGCGATGGTGCATCGGCCGTACTGATCGTCAGCGAACAGGCGCTGAAGGATCATGGCCTCACCCCGCGTGCCCGGATCCACAATGTTACGGTGACGGCCGGCGATCCGGTGATCATGCTCGAAGAACCGCTCTTCGCGACGGACCGTGCGCTTGAACGCGCCGGCCTCTCGATCGGTGATATCGACGTGTATGAAGTCAATGAAGCATTTGCACCGGTGCCGCTTGCCTGGCTCAAGCACACAGGCGGCGATGCCGACAAGATCAACGTCAATGGCGGCGCGATCGCACTCGGCCATCCGCTTGGAGCTTCGGGCACCAAGCTTATGTCGACCCTGCTCAACGCATTGGAAGGTCGCGGGGGCAAATATGGCCTGCAGACCATGTGCGAAGGCGGTGGACAGGCCAATGTCACCATCATCGAACGGATGGGCTAAGGAAGCCTGCACGAAGATTCACCGTTTGGGCTGAACCTGTCGGAGCCCTGCCCTTTTCGTCGTAATGGTCGAATGAGAAAGGCAGCCCTTCGAGAGGCACAGGACCAACGGTTCTGATTGAGAGGAAATCACATCATGGAAATTAATGAGAATATTACAGCCGTTGTCACCGGTGGCGCATCGGGCCTCGGCGCATCCACTGCGCGCCTATTGGCTTCGAAGGGTGCGAAGGTCGCTCTGTTCGATCTGCAGGCTGAAAAGGGCAACGCAGTCGCCGAAGAAATTGGCGGTATCTTTTGCGAAACCAATGTCACCAGCGATGAATCGGTTGATGCGGCATTCGCCAAATCCCGCGAAGCGCTGGGCCAGGAACGTATCCTCGTCAATTGCGCGGGTACCGGCAACGCAATCAAGACGGCCAGCCGCTCCAAGGAAGATGGTTCGATCAAGCATTTCCCGCTCGAAGCGTTTGACTGGCTGATCCAGATCAACCTAATCGGCACCTTCCGCTGCATCGCTAAATCGGCGGCCGGTATGCTGACTCTCGATCCTCTGACCGAAGGCGGCGATCGCGGTGCCATCGTCAACACGGCTTCGGTTGCCGCTGAAGACGGCCAGATCGGCCAGGCTGCCTACTCCGCCTCAAAGGGCGGCGTCGTCGGCATGACCTTGCCGATCGCGCGGGACCTGATGCGCGAGAATATCCGCGTCAACACAATCTTGCCGGGCATCTTCGATACACCGCTGCTTGCTGGTGCCCCACAGCCCGTACGCGACGCCCTGTCGGCATCGGTGCCGTTTCCAAAGCGTCTCGGCATGCCGGACGAGTTCGCGCATCTCGCGCTTACGATGATCGAAAATGGCTATTTCAACGGTGAAGATGTCCGCCTTGACGGCGCCATCCGTATGGCCCCGAGATAAGCCTTTCAGCCTTTGCTGTAAGAGAAAAGGCGGGCTTCGCGGCCCGCCTTTTTTGTGCGTTCTACCTGTTTCTGGTCAATCATTCGAAACGCTATGCTGTCTCCGATTGATTGAGCCCAAGGCGCTCCACCATGGTGTCCCGGATATCGATCTTGCGAATTTTACCGGTGACCGTCATCGGGAATTCATCGACAATCTCGATGTAGCGCGGCACTTTATAATGGGCGATCTTGCCCTTGCAGAAGTCACGCAAATTATCGGGGCTAGTCTCTTCACCCGGTTTGAGGCGGATCCAGGCGCATACTTCTTCGCCATATTTTTCATCCGGCACGCCGAGCACAGTCGCGTCCTCAACCGCATCATGGGTGAAGAAAAATTCCTCGATCTCCCGTGGGTAGATATTCTCGCCACCGCGGATGATCATATCCTTTATCCGGCCGACGATATTGCCATATCCGGCCCCATCGATCGTCGCCTGGTCACCGGTATGCATCCAGCCATCGACCAGCACTTCGGCGGTCTTTTCTTCATCGCCCCAATAGCCGATCATCACCGAATAGCCCTTGGTGCATAATTCACCCGGCGTGCCGGGCGGGACGGTGGTGCCTTGCTCGTCGATGACCTTGCATTCGATATGCGGAAGCACGCGGCCGATAGTCGAAACCCGCCGTTCGATTGGATCATCGCCAGTACTCTGGAAGCTGACAGGCGAGGTTTCCGTCATGCCATAGGCGATGGTGACGTCGACCATGTTCATGTCGCTCACGACTTGTTTCATGACTTCTACAGGACAAGGCGAACCGGCCATGCAGCCAGTTCGGAGCGACGAAAGATCGAAAGACGAGAAAGTGTCGAGGCCAAGCTCGGCAATGAACATGGTCGGGACGCCGTACAATCCGGTGCATCGTTCGGCTTCAATGGCTGAGAGCGTCGCGCCAGGATCGAATGTCTCGGCCGGATATACCATCGCCGCGCCATGCGTCAGGCATCCAAGATTGCCCATCACCATGCCAAAGCAATGATAGAGCGGTACCGGGATGCACAGCCGATCTCCTTGCGTCAGCCCGATATTCTCACCTACCCAATACCCATTGTTGAGGATATTGCGGTGCGACAGCGTTGCGCCCTTCGGCAGGCCGGTCGTACCGCTGGTGAACTGGATATTGATGGGATCATCGGGATCAAGCGAACCGGCAATCTCACGAACCTGTGATAGCGCCTCGGGCGCATCGGACAGCAGATCATCGAAGCCGTGCCAACCAGCTCGCACGTCATCATCAATCAATATGACATGGCGCAGATGCGGCAGCTTTTCGGACTGTAGCTCGGTCCCGGCGCCAAGGCTCCTGATCTCGGGAGCCAGCTCCTCGACCATATCCGCATACAGGCTCGTCTTGTACGATTTCGGCGTGACGAGGATTTTCAGTCCGACCTTGTTGAGCGCAAACTCCAGCTCAAAGATCCGATAGGCTGGATTTACATTGACCAGAATCGCGCCGATTTGAGCGGTCGCAAATTGGGTCAGCGTCCATTCGGCGAGATTTGGGGCCCAGATGCCAACCCGGTCACCCTTCTCCACGCCCAGCGATAGCAGTCCTGCGGCCAATTCTTCTGACTTGGCCATGAGTTCGGAATAGGTCCATCTGATCCCCTGATGGACCGAAACAACGGCATCCTGATGCGGCCATTTGTCGGCGGCATCGGACAGCATCTGCCCGATGGTGCTGTCGATCAATGGCAGCGATGTGTCACCGGCGACATGGGACAGGTCTAGCGGGCCGCTATCCATCTACCCAGCTGCCTTGAATCGCAGTGGAAGCGTCTTGAGCCCGCCGACAAAGCTGGATTTGGAGCGTTTGGGTTCGCCCGCCAGCTCGACGCTATCGATCCGGTCGAGCAGCTCGTTGAACAGGATGCGCATTTCCAGCCGCGCCAGATGCAGGCCCAGGCATTGATGCGCGCCAGCGCCGAACGCCATGTGGCGATTGGGTGAGCGGCTCGCATCGAAGCGACGCGGATCGTCGAACTGGGCAGGATCATGATTGGCCGCGACATAGTTGATCATCAGCCAGTCATCCTTGGCGATTTTCTGTCCGCCAATCTCGGTATCTTCGGCTGCGGTGCGCATGAAATGCTGGACCGGCGTCGTCCAGCGAATGGCTTCCTCGACAATACCGGGCAGCAGATCGCGATCGGCTTTTAGTCGTGCGAACTGTTCGGGATCCTCGGCCAAGGCATGCATTGCGCCTGCGGTTGAAGCCGAGGTCGTATCATGTCCGGCGCTGGCGACGATGATATAATAGCCGGCCATATCGCGATCATTGAGCGGTTCGCCATCAACCGTCGCATTGGCGATCACACTGGCAACATCATCCGTCGGGTTGGCCCGGCGATCAGCGGCGAGCTTGGCAAAATAACCCTCAAACTCTTGCACCGCGCCAGCAACGATCGCCGTGATCTGTTCGGGCGTCATATCCTTCATGCCGCTACCGGACAGATCCTCATCCTGCCCGCCAAACATCTGCTGGGTGAGGAACAGCATCTTGGGCTCATCCTCTTCGGGGACGCCCAATATCTGCATCACGACATGGAGCGGATAGGGTGCGGAAACGAGCGGCACGAAATCGCCTTCGCCGCCCGCATCGATCAGCCGATCCACCGTTCGCTTGGCGATCGTGCGGATTTCGGCTTCCATGTTTTTGAGGTTTCTTCGGCATGAACCAATCCTGGGTCAGCCGGCGATATTTGGGGTGGATCGGCGCATCGAAGACGACCAGCGAATCGACCAGCATCTTGCTGCCCGTCACTTGCATCGAAAACTCGATGGCTTCCTTGGTGCTGAGCACAACCGGGCGCGGATTGTTGAGGAAGGTTGCGTTATCCTTGCTGATCCGCATCACATCTTCATAGCGCGTGATCAGCCAGAAGGGATCGAAGCTGCCATCCTCGGCCACGATCCGACCCACCGGCATATTCTCCCGCAGCCAATCGAATGTATCGAGCAAGCCATCCCATTCGGCATAGGATTCCGGCGCGATGACGGCGCCGCGCCATCTCTTCGGAAAGTGTGGGGGGCTGGTCTTCAGCAGCGGTAGCCATGGTGGCTCTCCTTAGGCTCTTGCCGTCTCCGGCGCATGCTTTTCGTTGAACAAGGGATGGAATTCGATCACGCAGTCCGCATCCGCGGTGCCGAAGGGCAGTATCTGAAAAAAACTCGGCATGGTCGGCATCCGGCGAGAGGTTCGACCGCACGGCAAAGCCAAATCGGCTGTAATAGGCTGGATTACCAAGCAAAATGCAACCAGCGGCACCTTGCGCGCGCAACTGATCAAGACCTGTCTCGATCAGGCGCCTACCGATGCCAGCCTTTTGCAGTTCAGGCTCCGCGGAAACCGGACCCAACGCATACCAGCCTGGCGATCCGTCGACCGGAAAGGCGGGCGAAAATGCAACATGGCCGACAATGGATTGGTCTTGTTCTGCGACCAATGAAAGCGAGAGCGCGTCCGCCTTGCGCAGCGCATCAATCAGATACTGCTCATCGCCATCGGAAAAGGGCATGGGCGCAAAGGCCCGGCCGGTGAGATCGTGAATGGCGGCATGGTCTTCGACGCGCTCCGGCCGTACGGCAATATTCGCCGGTGTTGGCCTATGCGGCAGTTGGAGACCATCGGCCGTCACGCTGGCTTTTTCTCCTCAGCCCAATATTCGTCGCGCAACAAGCGCTTATAGAGTTTGCCCGTCGGATGGCGCGGCAGTTCTGCGCGAAAATCGACCTGGCGGGGAACCTTCACTCCAGACAGGTGATGCCGCATCCAGGAAATCAGGTCTTCACCGAACTCCGCATTGGCATCGGCCATGTCGAGCGGCTGGACCACCGCCACGACACGCTCGCCCATATCTTCGTCCGGCGCGCCAATAACGGCGGCATCGGCAATCTTGTCATGGGTAACCAGCAGGTTCTCGATTTCTTGCGGATAGATGTTCACGCCGCCCGAAATGATCATGAAGCTCTTGCGATCGGTGAGGTACAGGAAGCCGTCTTCATCAACCCAACCGACATCACCGAGCGTCGTCCAACCATGTTTGTTGGTCGCATCGTCCGTCTTCTCTTTGTCATTGTGATACTCAAACGCCGAGCCCCCTTCGAAGAACACCGTGCCTTCGGTGCGGGTTTCAACTTCATCACCCTCGTCATCACAGATCCGTATCGTGCCGAGCAGCGCAGTACCGACCGAGCCTTTATGGGTGAGCCAGTTATCCGAATCGATAAAGGTAAAGCCATTGCCCTCGCTGCCTGCATAATATTCGCGCAGGACCGGCCCCCACCAATCGATCATCTTCTCCTTGATCGGGATCGGGCATGGCGCGGCCGCATGGACAGCGCATTTGAGCGATGAGACGTCATATTTCTCGCGGACTTCTTCCGGCAGCTTGAGCATGCGGACGAAATGGGTGGGCACCCACTGGCTGACATCAACCTTGTGTTTCTCGATCATGGCCAGCGCATTTTCGGGATCGAATTTTTCCATCACGACCACTGTTCCGCCAAGCTTGTGCACGGTAAGACACCAGCGTAACGGCGCAGCATGATAGAGCGGCGCCGGCGAGAGATAGACGCTGTCCGGCGCAAATCCGAACGCCCCGGTGGCCAGCATGATCAGCGCATTGCCCTGATCGATCGCCGGATCCTCGGGCAACGGCAGGCGAATGCCCTTCGGTCGGCCGGTAGTGCCTGAGCTGTAGAGCATGTCAACGCCGGCGCGCTGGTCCTCGACGGGTGTTTCCGGCAGGTCTGCGACAGCCTCGTCAAGATTGGCATAGCCGGGGCGCGCTGCATCCAGCGTGAAGCGCTCGAGCGGTGGACCGAAATCGGCTAGCTCGTTCAGATGCTCGCCGAGATAATCCGAAGCGATCAGCGCCTTGGCACCGCTATCTTCCAAGATATAGGCGATCTCCGGCGCGGTCAGTCGACAGGAGATCGGCACGAAGATATGGCCGGCGCGCAAAGCCGCCCATGCAATATCGAAAAAGCGCGCACGGTTATCGAGGCAGATCGCGATCGGATCGCCATGACCAAGACCGAGCTTTCGGAAGAGGTGCGCGATCTGGTTGGAGCGTTTGTCCAGCTCGGCATAGGTGACCGTCTCGCCGGTCGCGCCCATTATGATCGCCGGTTTATCCGGATTATTCTGCGCGTGAATATAGGGGTGCATTGTGAGCCTCTCCGATTCTCATTTTCCAAAGAGTTACGCTAACGGAAAGCGGAAATCGAGAGGCGTTGCGCAGGGAATTGCCATCTAGAAGAAGGCGAAGCGCAGTCCGGCCCAGAATGTCCGCGGCGTGGCCCGTTCCACTAAGCCGACGCCCGAGACACTAGCTTCGACCCGGGCGTTGAAAATATTCTCCGCGCGCAGTTCAATCTTCAACGGCCCATAAAGCGGTACCAGGGCGCGCGCGCCTACAGTAATCGCATCATCAAGCCGGCGCTGGTTCAGATCGTCTTCGAACCGACCGCCAATATAGCGCACAGTGATGGCTGCCTCACCGCCCATTGGCCGGACATAGCTCAGCGTTGCCGCACCATTATGCCGAGCGACCTGCACCGGCCGCAGTCCGTTCAAAGCCGCCGCAGCACCAGAGGAATCCACCTCGGCATCGGTAAAGGCGTAGGAGAGCGAAACCGCCCAGTCGGAAAATTGCGCGCGTGCATCAAGCTCAATCCCGGCCGCCTCGATCGCATCGAGATTTTGGCGCTGGCGTGCCAAGCCTCCGCCCGGGACAAAGCCGATACCCGGGAAGAAACCGGGGCCCTGTCCGACTGTCACATTGGCGATCCCATCTTCGAGGCGATTGTAGAACAGTGTCCCGCTGAGTTGCAGGATTGAGGCCGGGCTATAATCGGCACCGATCTCAATGCCGTCCAGGCTTTCGGGGCGCAGCAAGGCATTGGCCCCGGTCACATCACTGCCCACCCGGAACGGACGGAACAGCTCATTCAGCGTCGGCAGGCGCCAGCCAGTATAGCCCGCTGCCCGGATCGTGATAGGATTATCCGGCTGCCAGGCGATACCCAATCGACCGGTTGCTCGCCAATCGCCGCGGTCGGGATAGAGCGTCTGATCATTCAATGGCCCGCCAAGATTGCCTTGGCGGAAAAAACCGCTCTGGATCCACCAGCGGTCAATGCGACCGCTGCCGGTCAGGGTAAGGCCAGGTGCTGCACGCGCCGTGACCTCAGCGAAACCACCAACAGTTCGTGTCAGACCGCCAGCCTCACGCTCGCGCGTCGGTACGCCGCCGACAAAGAAGAAGCGTTCGCGTGTCCGTCCCTCGGTTTCGCGATAGTCGGCACCGACCCGCAACTCGACAGCGTCGCCGGGCAAGGCCGGCCGGATTTCTACGCGCCCGCCATAGCCGGTCGAAGGCACGCTGAACTGATCGAGCACTTGGTCAGCGGTCGTCCGCGCAGCATCGACCCGCGCAAAACTGCTGCGGAACGAACGATCTTGATAGTAGAAGAGCGCTTCCCACTGCCATGGCCCACGTCCGAGCAGACGAACGCTTCCGTCGATCCCCCGTGTCCGATTGCCACTCGATGGAAAACCGCGATTGCGCTCGTCCTGGAAGAAGCGCGCGCCGACCTGAATCTCGGTCGAGCCAATCGGCGCAGCATAGCGGATAGAACCACCATATTGTTCATAGACTGCGGGCTCGTCGATCGGGCCCCGCTGGCTGGCAATCACCGGAACAAAGCCATCGCCCTGCGCATAATGGCCGGATATGTCGATCAGCGAATTTTCGCTGGGCGGCAGCATGATGCCAAAACCCATCTCCATCGCATCTCGGCTGCCATAACTAATGTTCGCGCGTGCCGGTTGAAAGTTCGCTGTCGACAGACTTTCAAGCTCGATGGTTCCGGCTAATGCCCCTGGACCGAAAACGCCGCTGCCGCCGCCTCGCGTTACGCGGACCCGGCCAAGATTACCGACATCATAGGCCGGCCAGCTGATCCAGCCGCCAAAGGGGTCGCTCTGCGGAATTCCATCGAGGATCAACAGCGCCCGACTCGAAGCGTTGCCGCCCAAGCCCCTGAGCGTAGCGCCTTGGCTCGTCGGATTGGCAGACCGGGAATCGGACGCTCGAAACAGCTGGAAGCCTGCAACGCTCGACAATATCGTCTCCAAGCGACCGCTCGGTTCACGGGCCAACGCTTCTGCGTCAATCGTCACGACATTGAACGCGACCTCGCCCACCGGATCTTCAAGCCCCCGTGCGGTGACGATGATCGGATCGGTTTGGGCGAGGGCGGGTACAGCGCTCGTGGCGAGGAAAATGGCAACTAGGCTTCGCATGGAAAATACTCAAACACTGAAAAAGATGATGGCGCTAGTCGAAACGGTCCGGATGAGCCGCCTGAAAGGCGTCTTGGGCATTGGCCTTGGCATCATAGGCGACAAGTGTCGGATAGTCATCGACCGGAATATCGAAGCGGCGCGCATTATACATTTGCGGTACCAGACACAAATCGGCGAGGCCCGGTAGGTCGCCAGACAGATACTCACCACCATGGCGGATCGCGAGCTGCTCGAGCGCTTCAAAACCCTCATGAACCCAATGCGCATACCAGCGCGCACGCGTGTCTTTGTCATGACCGAGAACATCGGTGACATAACCAAGCACGCGCAGATTGTTGAGCGGATGGATATCACTGGCCACGACCTGGGCCATGGAACGAACATGGGCGGCGGCCACTGGATCGGATGGCGCAAGCGGCGGATCGGGATAAACGCCATTCAGATAGTTGACGATACTCAGCGACTGGGTGAGCTGCGCGCCATCAATTTCGAGCATCGGTACCAAGCCTTGCGGATTGCTGGCACGATACTCGTCACTTTTCTGATCATTGTTCAGTAGGTTGACCGGAACCCGTTCATATTCGAGGCCTTTGAGATTGAGCGCGATCCGCACCCGATAGCTGGCCGATGAGCGGTAATAGTCAAACAGGCGGATCATGATGCACGCCGCATGGTATCTTTGCGTGCCAGCTCGTCGCGAATCTCCGCTCCATGTTCGTCGAGCTGCGGCGCATATCCGAGCTCGGGATTCGGGCGCGCACTGAAGCGCACCGGTGGCTGCATCTCGAAAAAGCCACCCTCGCTCGGATGTTCGCGGCGTTTGAAAAAGCCTGTCGCCTTAAGATGCGGATCATTAAAAATGTCAGCCACATCGCGACACGGCATGCACGGCACCCGCACCTCGTTGAGCAGCTCGGTCCATTCCGCGCTTGTCTTGGCTGGGGTCAGCTCGGCAATCCGTCGAAAGATATCGGGTTGGTTGCGGAAGCGGCCCATCGGAGTGTCGTATGGCTCCCTCTCTACAAATTCCGGATCGCCAAGCGCTGTGAGGAGCGTGCCCCAATCCGCATCAGTGTAGGGAACGATCGCCACATGCCCATCTGCTGTCGGAAATGGCTGGCGCGTCGGCTCTGCCTGGCGCTTATAGACAATGCTTTCGGCCGGCGGATCAAAGGTCGCGCCGTAGAGATGCTCTTCCAGCGTGAAATGCGTGAAGCTCTCGAACATCGGCACTTCAACATACTGTCCTTGGCCGGTGCGCAATTTGTGGATGACGGCTGCAAGCGTTGCATAGGCCGCGTGGAGTCCGGAGACCTTGTCGGCGATGGCGGCTGGAACAAAACGCGGCGCGGGATTGAGATCGGCGCGCGGAGGCAGCGACGTCATGCCGCTCGCCGCCTGGATCACATCGTCATAGGCCTGCAGTGATGCATAGGGGCCGTCAGACCCAAAACCAGTGCAGTGAATATAGGCAATGTCAGGCGCGATTTCGCGGACCGCTTCATAGCTGAAGCCGAGCTTCTCGATTGGCTTGGCTCTCACATTATGAATGAAGACATCCGCGGTTTGCAGCAGGTCTCGCATCACCTCTCGATCGTCCTCGCTCTTCAGGTCAAGCGCGATTGATCGTTTGCCGCGATTGAGCGTCATATGACAGGCGCCCATTCCCTTTGTGTTCGCTGGTTTACCGGCGTTTCGAAACTGATCCCCCGTTGGCGCCTCGACCTTGATTACATCGGCACCGCAATCCGCCAGCGTCTGAGTCGCATAGGGCCCGAAAATCACACTGGTCATATCAACCACGCGGATCCCTTCGAGCAGCTTCGGGTCATTCATATTCGGCTCCTTTGTCCCGTGCATATCGAAGCCGGGTAGAATCTACCATCGGCAAATAGGGAATCATCGCCATCATCCTGTCGGTGCACAAGTGATTCGGAATCCGGCTTTTGTTAAGTGCCAAGAAACCTAACTTTATCAGATGTTAATGGCCAAATCGAATTTAGCTTCTGGTTAACTCTGATAGCCGGATTTTGGTATATTTTGCTTTTATTTTCGCACTTCCCTCCTAACACTGATTGCGGCGGAGATGACGTAATTAGGGGTGGGGTATGTTCGCTGAAGAAGGTCTGACCGAGTTTACAACTATATCATTGTCGAACTCGACACCGGAGTCGTCGGAAAGACGAACGGGGGAGCGCTATATGAGCCTCCTTCAGGCCGGAAAGATCATCACCGATACGATCCAGGAGCTGTGCCTGATCCGGAACCTGTCATCGCGCGGGGTGATGGCTGATATATTCGCGCCCATCAAAGAGGGCACCGCGTTGCAGATCGAATTCAAGGCCGGCGTGCGAGTGAATGGCATCGTCCGGTGGATCGAGGATGGTCGGGCCGGGATCGAATTCGAAGACGATATCGATATCCATGCTCTGCTCGCACCAAACACCGCCCGAATGACGCCGCGCGCGCCACGGCTCAGCATTGATGGGACGGCCACGATCAAGCTTCGTACCGAGCATATTCAAGTTCAGGTTATCGATATCTCGCAAGGTGGAATGAAGGTTGAGGTCGACCCTGAATTGGAAATCGGCGAAGATGTTGTCGTCGATATTGAAGGCCTGCCAGTGCGTGCCAGCGTCGTCCGATGGATACGCGATGGACAGGCCGGGATATCTTTCAATCGGGTCATGCCGCTTGATCAAGTTGCGTTCTGGGCTGCTCGCCAAGGCGAGGAGAATGGCGACGAAACCTTAGCGGCCGATCACTAACGAATTGCGCTGACCGAATAGGCTGGCAACTCACCGGCCGGGTCACCACTCTTCCAGAGCGGGAGCTTCACCATCGCCGCTGCGAACAGATCTGACTGCAAATGGCGGTCGAGCCAGGCGCGCAAGTTTCCCCACGGCTCTCCGTGGAACCAGTTCCGATCGGTCATCGCGAACTGACGGATGAACGGGAAGCTTGCAATATCAACCAAGGATCGTGAGTCACGGGCGAGATTATCACGTCCTTCGAGGCGGACTTCTAACTCAGCCAGTATCGCCGAAGCTGCGTCGCGATGCGCGATTGGATCGCTGTCATGGCGGGTTGAATATTTATAGCGATCGAGATGGTGTTTGAACGGGCCGTCGATTGTTTCGATGATGGTGTCGACTTCGGAATCTTCGGACGCCAGCCAGTCTTCCGGATCATGGCGGGCCAGCGCCCAGCGCATCACATCGAGGCTTTCGTCGATCACCGTCCCGTCGGGCAGCACCAGCACCGGCACCGTTCCCTTGGCGGAGGCGTCCAACATTTCGGCCGGCTTGTCGCGCAGCAGCACTTCGCGCACCGCGCATTGCTGACCACTCACAAGCAACGCCATGCGGCCGCGCATTGCATAGGGACAGCGCCGGAAGCTGTAGAGGATCGGCCGTTCACGCATCGCCGGACCGATCCGCCCCGACATGCGCTTCCCCGCGCTTCTCCGCGAGCTTCATCTGCTTTTGCCGCTCGGCATAGCCCTGCCGCTGTTCGTCGGTGCGGCTCGCATAACAGGCCGGGCAACTGATCCCTTCGACATAATGCGGGTGCGCACAATCGGCCTCGCTGACCGGCATCCGACAGGCACGGCACAGCTGATGGCTGCCCTGCTCAAGCCCATGCGTCACCGTCACCCGCTCATCGAACACGAAACATTCGCCCGCCCAGCGACTGTCCTCCGGATCGATCGTCTCGAGATATTTGAGGATCCCGCCTTTCAGGTGATGAACATTGTCGAGGCCTTCTGACCGCAACAGGGCAGTCGCCTTTTCGCAGCGTATCCCGCCGGTGCAGAACATCGCGATCTTCGGATTGTCCTTGCCTGCAAGCAGCGTCTCGCGATTATCGCGAAACCAGCTCGGAAAATCCCGGAAGCTTGCGGTGTGCGGGTCGATCGCATTTTCGAACGTTCCGGCCGCGACCTCATAATCATTGCGCGTATCAATCAGGATCGTGTCCGGATCGGCGATCAGAGCATTCCAGTCTTCCGGTGCGACATAGTCTCCGACATTGCGGACCGGATCGATATCCGGCTCCCCCATCGTCACAATCTCGCGCTTCAGCCGGACTTTCATCCGATAGAAGGGCATCTCGGCCGCATTGGAAAATTTGACCTCGATCTCCGCACAGCCAGCGAGCGCGCGGATATGATCAAGCACCGCCTCAACATCCTCCGGCATCCCGGCGATCGTGCCGTTAATGCCCTCGGCGGCGAGCAGGATCGTGCCCTTGACCCCGGCAGCATTACAGCAGGCCAGAAGATCCTCGCGGATCGCCGCGCGCTCCTCCATCGGCGTAAAGCGATAGAGCGCAGCAACCAGTATCGGGCGGTCATCACTCGTCATCCCGCCCTCACAGCGGGATTGCGCGGCTGACGCAAGGCTTTTTTCGCACGCGAGCTGCGCGCATTATCTGCCGCTAGGCCGTCACCAGCATCGCGTTGACTTCGTCCTTCAGCTCAAGCCGGCGCTTGCGCAACTCGGTGGTCCGCTCATCCGTTGCTGGCTCGACTTCGGTCTCGATCCGATGAATCTCGCGGTTCACCTTGTGATACTCTTCCGCCAGCCGGGCGAAATGGGCGTTAGAGATCTTCAGATCGTGCAACCGATCGACATGATCGGGAAATTCATCGGCCAGTTCATGGGGTGTGTGCGACATGGATAAGGCTCTCCTGCTTGGTTTTTCTGGGCGACTGCCCGTTTGATGATTCGAACCTAGTGCAGGCGGCGGAACTGGATTTTGATCTGGCGCAAACACCGGACAGTCGCGCTGCGCTCAGATCGGCTCCATCAGATAGCAAAGACAATCCTGTCGAATGACATCAATGTCATGGGTGATCATTGCCGGCGTAACAGGACGGAGCGATCTGATTTCCGCGCCATCGCAGGTGAAGAATTGATCCGTCAGGTCATGACCATGTTCGTCAATCACCCGCAGTGCGTCTTGCGGGCATTTCGCCTTGGCCCAGACTGTATCGGCCGGCAGATCAGAGAAATTGAAGTCCTCCAGATCGGCGCGAAGATTGAGATCCGCTGCCTCATCATCAAAACCGAATGTGCAGTCCGGATCGATCACCACGGACGCCAGCGTATGATAGAGCGTCACGGTACCGGGCGGCGGCGGCGCAGGTGGAAAACCCTCCAGGCGCAGCGCATCTTCAACCAGCCCGATTGCCCGATCGATACCCTGCTGATCACCGCTCCGCCCGCATTCGACCGTGACCGCCGGGCAGAAATTCGAAAAGGCGATCGACTGGGTGGTCGGCGGGTTGCGGTAAAAAACACCGAGATCGGCAAACATGGCGGCAAGCTGGAGATCGGCCGGGCGCAGCGCATTGACGCAGCCATAATGCGGGTTGGATCCGCTATTATTGTGAATATCGATGCTCGCAAAGGGGATTTGCTGGCGCGCAGTCTCACAGACCTGGTGGACAAGATCATGATAGGGCCCGCTGCCTTCGGCCCAGATACGATTGAAATCGGGCTGATCGGGCAAATGGCGGACCCCAGCGGCCATCGCCTGCACATTACCGACAAAGATCGTCAGGCTGCGCGGCGGCGATGTGGTTCGATAGCGTTCCGCCAGCGCGCGCAACACATAGAAGCTCGTGGTTTCATTGCCGTGGAGCAGCGTCGTCACCCAGAGCGGGCGCTCTTCCTCTCCGGCAATGGTGATCAGCGTCGGATTGGGAAAGATGGTGAGGATATCCGCCGGCTCCGCGCCGATCAGCGCGTCCGGGAAATGGTCGATACGGTCAAGCGGGATGGGGCCGCGGTCGGCGTTCATATCGGCCATTGATGTACCGGGTTCCCGCTCGCTTGCAACTCAACATAGCGCTCGGTGAGGGCCTGAAAATTCCGGCCGTTACTGCTGTAATAGCTGCGCTGCCAATCGGCACCGGTCTGGCCGGTCGATATCCGCTCGCGCAGGATGGCGTCGAAATAGTGATCGAGGCTGTCGGCATTGAGCCCTGAACCGGCGAGCGCCGCCTTGGCGGCGGGCAATAGCTCCTCGAGGAGAAGCGTGCGGATATCGAGCGAACGCCCTTCCCAGCGCACCGTCGCGTCGAGACCATGTTTGGCGCAAGCATAGAAATTCGCCCGGGCATCTTCAAAGGGGATCGTCTTTTCCGGCGCCTCCTCCCGCTGGCCGAGTGCGAGCGCGAGGCCATAATAGAGCGCGAGATTGGCGATCATATCGGTGACGGTCGGCCCGGATGGCATCACCCGCTGTTCAACGCGCAGATGCGGGTTCTGATCCCCGTCGAAACCAATGATCGGCCGGTTCCAGCGCCATATCGTCCCGTTCTGGAGACGAACATGGGGAAGCTCCCCATCATCTTCGCGCAGCATCGGGAGCAGCACGGGATAGCTGAGATTTTCGAGGAACAGCTCAAGCAGCGAATGGCGCAGATAGCCGGTGCCCAGCGTTACACGCAGCACATCGCGGCCCGCGCGATCGGGGAAACCATGTACCTTGGTCGATTGCTCGAACGCCGGAATGCGCGTTTCGGCCCATAGTGAATTGCCATAGAGAAAGGGTGAATTGGCGCAGGCCGCAACGAGCGGTGCCGAGGCAATGATCGAGGCATTATACATCCGCACCGCTTCATCCTGATCGACCTTGAGATGCGCCTGAAGCGAGGTGCAGGAGGCTTCGAGCATGATATGGTCGCAGCGATAATCAAGCGTGTCATGGCCGCTGATCTTGATGTGCAGGGGTTCGGATTCCCGCGCCGCGAGCAGCGCCGCGTTGAGCGCCTTGTAGCGATTGGCATCGGCCATCCAGGCGGGTTGGAGCATCTCGTCGCGCACCGTGGGTAGCATGCCGGTGGTCAGCGGTTTGAGGTTCAATGTTTCGCCAGCCCGGGCGCAGCGATCCCAGAGCCGGTCGATATCCTGTTGGAGACCGTCAAGACAATCGCCGTCCAAGGTGCGCGGATCGGCATTCATCTCGAAATTGAATTTGGAGAGCTCCGGCACGATCCGCTCGTCATTGGCGGTGGCGATAAATTCTTCGGCCTGCGGCGCTGGCAGGCAATCGCGATCGACGAGCCAGGCCTCGATCTCGAGCCCGATCATATGGCCGGGATCATGATCAAAGCGGCGCTCGTCGAACCAGCGTTTCAGGGTGTTGGTTTCGCGGCGCAGGCGATCGCGAAAGGCCGCATAGTCGTCAGGCGTAAAGGCGGTCTGCCCGATATCCTCGCCCATCTATGCCCTCCATCCCCGTAAGACCCGCGCCCCGCGCTATCTTGCACCAATGGGAATAGCATTGAAAAGCCCCATCGATTTGATCGCCGTCAAAGGCAGAGTTTACCATGTGGCCGAACCGTCTTGCGATATCGATGCCGCGCGAATGCGCTGGCGCTAATCTACATCCGCCTCGCGCGAATAATCCACCCGATAGCTGCCGCTAGCATCGATCAGCACGCGGACGCTGTCACATCCGCCCGGACGGCCATCAGCGTCCCGGCCAATCTTCTCAAGATCTATGCGGCAGGCCTGGTCATTGAATGCCGTCGACCAAAGGTCACCGCGATCGCGCAACTCCTGTTCGACGATCGCATCCGGCAGAACGACATCGCTATAGGGAAATGGCCCTGACGAGATGATGTAGTCGCTCGCCTGAACTTCATCGAGAAATGTCTGGCGCGATGATGTGCGACTGCCATGATGGCCGACGATCAGGACATCGGCGCGAACAGCATCAGCGCAACAGGTGATCAACGTTCCCTCAATCGATTCCGGATGTGGCGGAACATCGGGATCTTGCCGTTCACCGGCTTCGGCATCGCCCATCATCAATATGCGCACATCGCCAAGGTCGACGCGAGCAACCAGGCTGTTTTCATTGAGGTCCTTATGCTCGCGATCGTCGACATAGAGGAATGTCATCTCCGCGCCGGCGCCCAGACTGACCGGTTGATCATTGATCGCCGACGCTGTTGGAACTTCAATGTCATCGGGCAAGCGGGCTTCGTGTCCGCAGCCGGGTTTGGAGAGAATGATGCGTTGCCGCTCATCGTCTGTTGATGCCCGGTGAAACTCGACACCAGGCTCTGCCACAATCGCCTCGAGCACTTCGCGGTAGATGCAGGATCCGGCCGTGACACCTGAATCCCAGACAGCGCCCACTTCATATTGTTCGAAGATATCGGCGGCGAGCGAGATATGGTCCTCATGCATATGGCTGATCACCATATGATCGATCCGGTCCATGTCTGGCCGCAGGTGCTGCAAATAGGCGACGAGCCGATTGTTATCACCGCCGCGTTTGTCGTCGCGGCTGCCCGCATCGTAGAGCATTGTGAAATCGGGCCCCTGCACGAAAGTCGCCAGCCCCGTTCCCACGTCAAAGACATGGATTTCATAGATGGGAGACTGGTCGAGCGCGATGATCTGTGTCCATCGCTTGCTGACAAACCCCTCAGTGCCGTTGCTGAGCCGTACATGATAGAAATAAGGCACCGAGCCGAGGAATTCGGCCTCCTGCCCCGGCATCATCGATCCGATAACATTGTCCTGGCTGGTATCGGGAGCCGCCCTGACATTCACGCTGGTTACGACCGCTGAAATCGGCCGGATCATATCGGCATGGGCGGGCGCCCCGATCGCCATAGCGAGCCATGCCAGAATGAAAGCACGCCATAGATTACGAACGCTGCGCGACATGGATCCCCCCCACCGGTCGGTACTCCATCAGAGGGTCTACGCCGGGATTGCCGTCATGCAAATGTACATCGATGGAAACTCGCACCAAATTGGTCCGAATCCGGACAACCGCAAAGACCGTGAGATTAGTCAGCGGCGCCACGCCAAAATTGATAAGGCGAATAGGCGTGACTAGGGTCGAACGATGACCAACCGCCTGTCACAATCCAGTTTCACCAAGCGATTTGCGCTCACTACCCCGATCGCACTGGCGCCTATGGCGTTTGCCAGTGGCGGCGAACTTGCCGCGGCGTGCGCGCGGGCCGGGGCGCTTGGGCTGATCGGCGGCGCCTATGGGGATCGGCAATGGACCAGCAAGGAATATTCCCTGGCGGCGAGACTGCTCTTAGATGATCAGCGTGCCAAAGCCCGTTTGGGGTGCGGGTTCATCACCTGGAAGCTCGAGGAAGATCAATCTGCGTTGGACTGGCTGCTCGACCAGGCTGACACACCGGCGGCGATCATGCTGTCATTCGGAGATCCCACGCCCTTCGCGCGCGAGATCATCGATCGGGCCATCCCGCTGATCTGCCAGATCCAGAATATGGGGCAGATTGAGCAAGCTGTAGATTCCGGAGCATCGGTCATCGTCGCACAGGGCAGCGAGGCTGGTGGGCACGGGCTCAACAGCCTCGACGGAAGAAGCAGCTTCACGCTCATCCCGGAGATGGCCGACTGGCTGGCTGGTCATGCGCCAGGGGTCGATCTGCTCGCCGCCGGCGGCGTTGCCGATGGCCGCAGCATGGCCGCAGCCATGGTGCTCGGAGCGGATGGCGTGCTGGTAGGCTCGCGACTATGGGCAACGGAGGAATCCTTGGCGCCATCTCAAGCGATAGCGGAAGCTGTTCGATCCGATGGCGACGGTACAGCGCGCTCCGCTGTGTTTGACATCTTGCGGCAGAAGAATTGGCCGGAACAGTTTGATTTCCGAGCCTTGCGAAATCGCATACACCGACAATGGGAAGGGCAGATGGCGAAACTTCGCGACAACCCCGAACAGGCAGTTGCCGATTATCTGGACGGCGTGGCGGCAGGGGACTATCAGCGCGCGCACGTAACCGTTGGTGAGGGAACGGGGCTGATCAACAGCGTGTGTCCCGCCGCTCAAATCATTCAAGACTTGCATTCGAGCGCCACCGACGTGCTTTCAGGCATGAAGGATTAGAAGTCTGCATCTGGCCGGTGGCGGACATTGTCGAAAGCACAGGCAAGGTGACATTCTTAAGTTATCGGGAAAAAGCGAATCTATTGGGGGTACGCGTCAAACGCATCGGCGGCATCCAGTTGGGGACACCATGTTGGCCGATACTGATTTTGTACCGTGCTTGTCAGTTTGAAAACCGACGGATCGTCAAAGCACCCGAGAGAGACCATTCGCATTTCGGGATACGCTTTCGGATTCACCCAATGCACGTTCGAATAGCATTTGGGACAAAGATATCTTTTCAATCCCGGCCACTTGGCCATCTGGGGATCGAGTTCAAGAGCATCCGTCATAGCCAGAACGTCCGTTTCGCGAAAAATCGCAACAGCATTCCCAACAGAACCCGTCATGCGCTGGCAGTAGTCGCAATGGCAAACGAAGCACCGAAGCGGGTCGCCGGTCAATTCTATTGACACGGTTTTACATGCGCATTGTGCTCTAAACGACAATTCTTTGCTCCGGCTTTGATCACGGAAAAGGCAGCGGATTTTGTTGATAACAGTACGGCGATAGATTTGTCGAACAGCGTATGTTCTGTGCCGGCGTTGCCTGTAAATGGAAATCAACGCGGCACTTAGTATCCGCCTTCGACCCCCAGAAACGATTGTCCTAACGGCAGCTTTGGGCGCAAAGCGGACACTGGAAATCGGGTCAGGAATATTGGCTATAGTTGCCACAGTCCGTGATGAATCCCTTCCCATATGCAGATGGCGCAGGTTCCATGATTGG
Source organism: Parasphingopyxis sp. (assembly GCA_965212265.1). GTDB lineage: Bacteria > Pseudomonadota > Alphaproteobacteria > Sphingomonadales > Sphingomonadaceae > Parasphingopyxis. Next base: position 54,547 of record CBDBUZ010000005.1, read on the forward strand.
GTATTTCCATGGGCGGCAGCGCGATTTCCGCGCCTGCTTCGGAAAGTCGCTGCATCGCCGCAGTGATGTCGTCCGTCAGAAAATAAGGTCGCACCACGGGATCTTCTGCGTCATGCATCGGCGCTCGAAACCCAATGCGGTAGCCTTCCGAGCTCGTCGCCACGCGCGCATTGCCGAGCTCTGCAACAGGATCGCCAAACTTAGCGCCGTGGATCGCGTGATAGGCAGCGCATTGCGCATCAACATCCGAAGTTACTATTTCAAGATAGTGAAGTTTCATCGCCCGAGAGTCCTAATCGCCAGTCTATCCATTCTCCTGGTAACATTTTCCGGCAGGAAAGTCCGCAATGGGTGGAAGGCGGCCGTTTCTACCAGCCAAGCAAATAGCGAAATGCGACAAATAGGCCGACCAGTCCGCTGGCAATCCATGCTAGCTTGTGGAGCCACGGCGAGGCCCGCATCCACGCCTTTGGGTCGCTGGCTGAAACAGTCCGGGAGCCTGGCAAAATCATCATGGCGATCCCGACCATTATCATGGCGGGCCCACCGACAAAGATCCGCGGTGCAGACCCTCTGCTTTCGATTAGCCACCAGGCGATCACGCTGGCCAGAACGCCAATTACCGCAAGACAAATGCCAATGCCCCTGCCTGCTGGCATTGGGCCAGTCGTTCGACTTGTATTCAATGGTCCGCCCTCCCCTTTGCTCTTGTTAGAGAATAGAGCGCATTCTTCGCAAGGCGAAGGTCAACAAGTGTCCGCAATGGGTGGAAAGCGGACACCGAAGATCCTCTCGCCTCAAACGCAAAAAAGCCCCACCGGAACGGCAGGGCTGCGTAAAATGGCATTAGCTGAGTTGGTTGCGGGGGTTGGATTTGAACCAACGACCTTCAGGTTATGAGCCTGACGAGCTACCGGGCTGCTCCACCCCGCGCCAACTTGGGCCGGTGAGGCCAAAAGCCTTTGATCATCGTAAATGGGTTTTCCCTGACCGTTTCCTACGCCGGCTTCAAAGCCTGGCGGCGACCTACTCTTCCGCGTCTTAAGACGAAGTACCATCGGCGCAATCAGGTTTCACGGCCGAGTTCGGGATGGGATCGGGTGGGTCACTGACGCCATAGCCACCAAGCTATGGAGCCGGCGTAGAAAAGGGATGAGAAATCGATACCCGTCATGGGCTGCGACTAGGATTATCCAAATCATCGCTGACAATGCACGGCACTGTCGTTGATGGTGGGACTCTCGAAGTGTAATAAGAGCTATTAGTACCGGTAAGCTTCACGCATTACTGCGCTTCCACACCCGGCCTATCAACGTGGTGGTCTTCCACGGCTCGATGATATCTTATCTTGAGGGAGGCTTCCCGCTTAGATGCTTTCAGCGGTTATCCCGTCCATGCATAGCTACCCTGCTGCACCGCTGGCGCGATGACAGGTCCACCAGAGGCATGTTCACCCCGGTCCTCTCGTACTAGGGGCAACTCCTCTCAAATATCGACGCCCACGGCAGATAGGGACCAAACTGTCTCGCGACGTTCTGAACCCAGCTCACGTACCACTTTAATTGGCGAACAGCCAAACCCTTGGGACCTGCTCCAGCCCCAGGATGTGATGAGCCGACATCGAGGTGCCAAACAACCCCGTCGATATGAGCTCTTGGGGGTTATCAGCCTGTTATCCCCGGCGTACCTTTTATCCGTTGAGCGATGGCCCTTCCACGAGGGACCACCGGATCACTATGACCGACTTTCGTCTCTGCTCGACCTGTCGGTCTCGCAGTCAGGCAGGCTTATGCCATTGCACTCTCGCAGACGGTTTCCAACCGTCCTGAGCCTACCATCGCGCGCCTCCGTTACTCTTTAGGAGGCGACCGCCCCAGTCAAACTACCCGCCACAGAGGGTCCCTGAACCGGTTTCACGGTTCTAGGTTAGACATCAAAAAACAATAGGGTGGTATTTCACAGGTTGGCTCCACACCGACTGGCGCCGATGTTTCAAAGCCTCCCACCTATTCTACACAATTCTTTTCTAATGCCACTCTGAAGCTGCAGTAAAGGTGCACGGGGTCTTTCCGTCTAACCGCGGGTACTCCGCATCTTCACGGAGAATTCAATTTCGCTGAGTTGGTGTTGGAGACAGTGGGGAAGTCGTTACGCCATTCGTGCAGGTCGGAACTTACCCGACAAGGAATTTCGCTACCTTAGGACCGTTATAGTTACGGCCGCCGTTCACCGGGGCTTCAATTCGGAGCTTGCACTCCTCCTTTTAACCTTCCGGCACCGGGCAGGCGTCAGACCCTATACGTCGTCTTGAAGCCGACTTAGCAGAGCCCTGTGTTTTTGATAAACAGTCGCTACCCCCCAGCTTGTGCCCCCTACAAAAAGTTGCCTTCATGCAGGGCCTCCTTCTCCCGAAGTTACGGAGGTAATTTGCCGAGTTCCTTCAACACCATTCTCTCAAGCGCCTTGGTATACTCTACCTGCCCACCTGTGTCGGTTTCGGGTACGGTCTATATGGTGGGGCTATTTCCTGGAACCGCTTCGCAGCCTGCTCAATCCAATAAGAGCAAACTACTTACGCGATCCGTCACATCCCACCAGGCCCACGAATATTAACGTGGTTCCCATCGACTACCCCCTTCGGGCTCGTCTTAGGGGCCGGCTTACCCTGCTCAGATTAGCTTTAAGCAGGAACCCTTGGGCTTTCGGCGAGAGGGCATCTAACCCTCTTTATCGCTACTCATGTCAGCATTCGCACTTCCGATACGTCCACGACCCGTTACCAGATCGCTTCAACCGCCTACGGAACGCTCCGCTACCGCGTGCATAAATGCACACCCTAAGCTTCGGTACATATCTTTAGCCCCGTTACATCTTCGCCGCAGGAACCCTTATTTAGACCAGTGAGCTGTTACGCTTTCTTTAAAGGATGGCTGCTTCTAAGCCAACCTCCTGGT
>CBDBUZ010000005.1:62500-464283 GCA_965212265.1 Parasphingopyxis sp.
GGCCATGCTGCGCGCGGTTGCCCCGGGGGTTGGCGCAGCGCTGGCCATGGCGATTGTCGTGGTTGCGGTTGATTCGATCCTGCCACCGATGGAGCCGATCATCCGGCTCGGCATTCTCGCCAGCACCGGCGCGGCAACCTATTCCAGTTTGTTGCTGATATTCGCACGCAGCCTGGTCGAGGACATGTGGGCCTTGATCGTCAAACGCCAGGCCGCACCGGCCTAGCAGCGCAGGCGGGCCAAAGCTCTTCAGACGGTCTGGATATAGTCGCGCATCGCCTGCGCATCCTGTTCGATCCGGTCCATCCGATATTTGACGAGATCGCCGATCGACACAAAGCCGATCATCGCGCCGTCTTTCACGACCGGCAAATGCCGGATCCGCCGCCGGGTCATCAGGCCCAGTGCGGCAAGGATATTATAGTCCGGGTCCACCGTGATCGGTGGCGAGGTCATCACGTCGGCCACCGATTTGTCGATACCGTCCCGGCCTTCGCGCGCCACGCAATGCACGAGATCGCGCTCGGACATGATGCCGACAACCTCGACGCCTTCAACCACGGGAACCGCGCCGATCCGTTTGTCAGCGAACAGCTTCACGACGTCCGACACCGTCATGTCCGGTGTGGCGGTTATCGTTTCATAGTCGCGATTTTCCAGAATGAGGCTGATCGTCATCGCATCTCTCCCAATCGCTTGCGAAGCAATGATGCGCTTTTTCGGCCTCAAAGAAAAGGTACTCGCGGTGATCTCATTTCTGGCGAGCGATTGTTTGGCCGATGCGGTCGCTTTGGCAATATTGCAGTCGTGCGGTTGATGATGCAGCCCGCAGCGCCCAAATGGCAGAGATGACAGACAGCAATTCACCGCTCGACGATCCCGACAATTCGGAATTCGCCTGGAGCCGCTTTCGCCGGATGTTGAGAGCCATGGCGCTGGTATCGGTGCTGATCGCAGTGATCGCTCTAGGCTGGATGTACTATTTTATCGGCGAAATGACGCTCGCCATCGGGTTGGCGACACTGTTTGGCGTCGGCCTGACCGTGTTCATGGCAGCGGCGCTGATGGGCTTGGTGTTCCTAAGCTCGGGTTCCGGTCATGATGATGATGTCGATGCCCAGGGCAAGAAGAACGCCGAGCACCCTAACCCCAAATCCTAGTCCAGTAATTTAGGCTTCGGCTGCGGCGCCTTTATCGTCGTCGTCGGACGATTTCTTCGCTGCGCGCGAACGCCGCGCGGGTTTCTTCTCTGACGCGCCATTAAGCTGCGCGCTGTCATCGTCATCATCAGACGCATCGACAGAGATTGCGGCAGGCAGGCGATCGGCTTCGATGCTCTGCTCATCCGCTGCGGCGTCTTCCGCAGGTGCTGCATCATCGTTGCGGCGGGATCGCGGCTTGCTCTTCTTGGGCTGATCATCGGATTGCTTGCCCGACTGATGCTGATCGTCGCGCTTGTCGCCGTCCTGGCCGCGCTGTTTCGCCTTGGCCTCTTCGCGCTCGCGCTTCTGTTCTTCCTTGCGCAAATTCGTTTCGGTGAAGACGCGGAAATAATGATCGGCGAACTGAAGATAATATTCGTTCATCACCCGATCGCCCTGCTGGTGCGCATCGCGCGCCATGGACTTGTATTTTTCGCACAGCTGATTGGCATTGCCACGTGCGCGATTATCCAACCGGTTTCCGTCATTCGGCCCACGATTGTTGGAGCGACCGCCGCGGCTGCGACGACGACCCGAATTGCGATTATTCATCAAGGCTAAAAATCCTCAGTCCTTCGTTTCCGGAAAAAGCGTGCACCCCTGCGCGCTGCTTCGTCAGCCGGGCCCATCCCGGCCGCTCGGATACATATCCCCACAGGGCCGGTAAAACCGGTCCCGGTGCCAGCACCGCCGGACATCAGCGGTATGACGATGGAGATCATGGGGTGAAGGTTTCAACGCTGTGAGCTGATGGAACCTCCGTTCCGTCCATCGCCATATCCGCTACGTTTTGCCAATTGCAAGCAAAATAATAGCGGCGGTCAGACTCTATCTGTGGATAAGGAGGCAGCGATCATGACCGGCCAAATCGGCCCGAACCGCGCTTTTCAGGCCCTGTTGCGCACAGATTCCGGCCACATCCCCCGCCTGTCCTGCACCCAGTTCCAGACACGCAATTCCTGCATCGGTCAGCAGATTGGCGAGTTGGGGCACAATCTCCTGATAATCGGCCAGTCCAGCATCACCTGCATAGAGCGCGGATTCGGGCTCGAAATCGGCAACATCCGCCATCAGCGTATCGGCAGGATCAACATAGGGCGGATTGCAGAGGATCAGATCGAATCGCTCGGCCACGCCATCCGCCCAGCTGCCGATCCGGAACTGCGCGCGATCTGCCAGGCCCAGTTGCTCGGCATTGCGCCGGGCATAATCCAGCGCGGCTTCTGACATATCTATGCCGATACCAGTCGCCTCCGGCCATTCGCTGAGCGCCGCAAGCAACAGCGCGCCCGAACCAGTGCCGAGATCGAGAAGTCTGAGAGGTGGGCGATCGGCCAGTGCCTTCACCGCCGCCTCGATCAGCGTTTCGCTATCGGGCCGCGGGATCAGCACGCCGGGCCCGACGGCGAAATCCAGACTCCAGAACTCGCGCTGGCCAAGAATATAGGCGAGAGGTTCATGGGTGAGGCGACGGGCAACCAGCGCATCGAATCCATCCGGACGGGGCGCGTCCAGCGCATTGAGCAGCATCGCCTCCCGGCTGGTGCCGAGTGCATGCGCCATCAATAATTCCGCATCGAGCCGCGCGGTATCACTGGTCTTGGCCAGCTGTTCGCCCGCCGCGCGCAGGGCGTCGCGGACGGTCACCGTCCTCAGCCCTCGTCGATATGGGCGAGCCGCTCAGCCTCATCTTCGGCAATCAGCGCGCCAACCAGCTCGTCCAGCTGGCCTTCGAGGATCTGCGGCAGCTGATGCAGGGTCAGGTTGATCCGATGATCGGTGACCCGGCCCTGCGGGAAATTATAGGTGCGGATACGTTCGGAACGATCGCCCGAACCAACCATGGATTTGCGCGCCCCGGCATATTCGGCTTCGGCAATCGCGCGCTCATGCTCATAGAGCCGCGCACGGAGCACCTTCATGCCCTTGGCCTTGTTCTTGTGCTGCGACTTTTCATCCTGCTGGCTGACGACGATCCCGGTCGGCACATGGGTGATGCGGACGGCGCTGTCGGTCGTGTTCACCGATTGCCCACCAGGTCCGGAGGCGCGGAACACATCGATGCGCAGATCGGCTTCGTCAATCTGGACATCGACTTCCTCAGGCTCGGGCAACACGGCCACGGTTGCCGCCGATGTATGAATGCGGCCGCCACTTTCGGTGACCGGCACGCGCTGCACGCGATGGACGCCGCTTTCGAATTTCATCTTGGCGAACACACCCTTGCCGGTGATGTTCGCAACGACCTCTTTGTAGCCACCGACATCGGCGCCGCTGGTCGAGATCAGTTCAAAGCCCCAGCCCTGTTCCTCGGCATAGCGCTGATACATGCGCAGAAGATCGCCCGCGAACAGCGCGGCTTCATCGCCGCCTGTTCCAGCGCGCAGCTCAAGCATGGCTGGCCGATCGTCGGCAGCATCCTTGGGCAGCAGCTTAACCGCAAGCGAGCGTTCGGCTTCGGGGATGGCCGCCTTCAGCTCTTCGGCTTCAGCCTCCGCCATTTCCTTCATTTCCGGATCGGCGAGCATCTCGTCGAGCGCCGCCAATTCTTCGCGCAGCCGTTTGAGCTCGCGCGCAGTCTCGGCGACCGGTTCGAGCTCGGAATATTCCTTGGAGAGCTCAACGAATTTGTCGGGTGCCAAATCGCCCGACGCCATCTGGCCTTGCAGCTCCTCATGACGCGTCAAAATCGCGTCGATACGTTCAGCGGAAATGGTGGTCATTGCTTCTCTTCTGAATCTGCACCGACATATCGGACACCGCCGCTAGCGCCTTCGAAGATTGCTTCGGACACCAGATTGAAAACTTGTTCAAAAACATTGAGGCCGTTTTTCGCACCGTCAGTTACGAGAATTTGTTGGCCGCTCCCAAGGTCCTTCACCTCAAGCTCTTTTCGCTCCCAACGATCTCGATCAACGAAAACTGCCAAAAGCACGTTCTCGGCATTGGCCTTTTGAAGGCGTTTCTTGAGGTTTCCTTTGAAGACTGTCTGCACGGCAACATTTCGTCGACGAAGTTCGCTGGCAACATAAATGGCATCGTTGTCTGCATCCGAATTCACCGGCAACACCGCGACCAGCACTTGCGGGCGATCAATCCATGAGTCGTCAGTCAGCATCGCCAGTCGTTCAATCCCGGCCGCCCAGCCGACGGCGGGTGTTTCGGGTCCACCCAGCGTTTCGATCAGCCCGTCATAGCGGCCACCGCCGAGCACCGTACCCTGCGCACCTAGGCGATCCGTGACAAACTCAAACGCCGTGTGGCGATAATAGTCGAGGCCGCGGACAAGCCGGGCATTGCGCTCCCATGCGACGCCCGCAGCATCGAGCCCGCCCGTGACCGCGTCGAAGAACGCCGCCGCCTCATCGCTCATCACATCGTCGATAGCCGGCGCAGCATCGGCAATCGGCCGATCGCGTTTGTCCTTGGAATCGAGAATCCGCAGCGGATTGCGCGCCAGCCGTTCCTGGCTGTCTTCGGAAAGATCACCCTTATGCGCTTCGAAATGCGCGACCAGTGCATTGCGCCAGGCGTCCCGCGTCGCACTATCGCCAAGCGTATTGAGCTGCAGTGTCACGCCGTCGGCAATGCTCAGATCGTTGAGCAGCTGATCCGCCATCACGAGCAGCTCGACATCGGCCGCCGGTTCGCCTGCGCCGATAATCTCCGCATCAAGCTGGTGAAACTGCCGGAAACGGCCCTTTTGGGGGCGCTCGTACCGAAACAGCGGGCCATGGGTTGCCAATTTGAGCGGTACAAATTGCTGCCAGCCATTGGTGAGATAGGCGCGCGCAATGCCGGCCGTAAATTCCGGACGCAGCGTCAGGGAATCGCCGCCGCGATCCTCGAACGAATACATTTCCTTCGACACCACATCGGTGGTCTCGCCCAGCGACCGCGCGAACACCGAAGTCTGCTCGAATACCGGCACCTCGACCCGGCCAAAGCCGTAAAGACGCCGTACCCGATCAAAAGTATCGACGACATGCTGGAACCGTTCGGCCTCTTCGCCAAGCATGTCCTGCGTTCCGCGGATTGCGTGGGGGGTGTTCTTTCCCATGGGCGCGGCCTTAAGAGTTTTATTCCGCGAGGGGAAGTGGGGTAACCCAGTCCCGATTGCCCAACGCCTGTCGAAGGGCTGTTCTTCTTTTTGCATCATCATGAAAGAAAGTGCAGGACTTCGACAGGCTCAGCCCAAACGGCTAAGGAAAACTGGAATGAATATCGACAAGATAGCGATTGGCGATAGTCCGCCCGACAGCCTGAATGTGATCATCGAGGTGCCGGTGGGCGGCGAGCCGGTGAAATATGAATTCGACAAGGAAAGCGGCGCGCTGTTCGTGGATCGCATCCTGCATACGCCGATGCGCTACCCGGCCAATTACGGCTTCATTCCGCACACATTATCGCCCGATGGCGATCCGCTCGATGCGCTGGTGGTTGCGCGCTCGCCCTTCATGCCCGGCTGCGTTGTGCGCTGTCGCCCGATCGCGGTCCTCAATCTCGAGGATGAGCATGGCGGCGATGAAAAGCTGCTTTGCGTGCCGATTGATGCGACCTTCCCCTATTACCGCTCGATTGGCGAAGGCGGCGATTTGCCCGAGATTGTGATGCAGCAGATCGAACATTTCTTCACCCACTACAAAGACCTTGAACCCGAAAAATGGGTGCGGATCGGCAAATGGGGCGATGCAGAAGATGCCCGCCGGATTGTCGTCGAGAGCATCGAACGCGCGGAGCAAAAGACATGAGTGATACCGAACGCAGCTGGTGGTGGCGGTGTGCTGGCGCCGGGCTGATCGTGATCGGCATCGCCATCTATTTTAGCATGATACCCAATATCGAGGGTTGTGCGCCAGATCTGGACGCCAGCGATCTCGGATCGATCATGGCCTTCGAAATGGTACGTAACCCAGCCGATGTCAGCGCGCTGTTCGGCACTGCGCCGTGCACCGAGCCCTTTGTGGTGGCGATGCGCCATGCGACCTGGGTCGATGCTTTGCTGTTCATTCCGGCCTATTCGGCATTCCTCATCTGCGCATTGTTGGCGCTGCGCGGCTATGGCCGGTCGCTGGCCTCAGTTGGGATCGCAGCGGTCGGTGCGGCGGCGATCTTCGACCAGATTGAAGGCTTTTGGTTGTTCATGATCATGGACGGACTGCCCGGCAGCCAGGGCGAGATCAACTGGCTGATCCCGGCGGTACGCGCGAAATTCACGCTGCTGGGCATCGGGGCGATCGCGATCGGTGTATTGCTGACCCGGCACCGCGGCATGGGATATGTGTTTGGCGCGCTGGTCGCGCTGGGCGGCGTCGGCACCATGGCGCTGATTATCCGAGACGAATATGTGTCGATGACGATCCAGGGATCGGCAGTCAGCTGGCTGGCGCTGTTCGTGGTCGCATTCCTCTACGCGATCATCCGGATGAACCCGCGCGCATTGGTCGCCGATGTTCAGTCCGCCGAGGAGCCGACCGACTAAGGCGCTACTTTTTGGGTTTCTTCTTGCGCGGCTTTTTCTTGGGTGCCCGCTCGCCCGCTTCGATACCAAGCCGCGCCCATTCGCGCATCGCGCTGGGGTCGTCATACACATCGAGCGGCGCGGTCCGATAATTCATCGTCGCGATCGTGCCGTCCTTGCCGGTAAATTCGAACTTGCCGAGGCCCTCCGCCTCAAACGCGGCTTCGTTCGTGGCATCGCTTTTGAAATAGAGGTCGCCATCATCGACCAGCGCGAATACGATCCCCTCGCAATAGAGCACCGCGCCGCCCATCATCTTGCGCATCGTGACCCGGCCCAATGGCTCGAGGCATTCTGTTACCCATTCGACCAGGCCTTCATCGACACTCATGATACCGCCGCTTCCACCATCTCCGCCCTTTTGGGCCGCCGCCAGGCAACCAGCAAGCAACCGGAAACGATCAGCACGGTCCCGGCAATTGTCGTCCAGGTCACCGCTTCGCCGAAGAAATACCAGCCGAGGATCGCGGCCCAAATGAACGCGCTATATTCCAGGCTCACCAGATATTGTGCCTCGGCCCGGGCATAGCCCCAGGTCACCAGCAACAGCGATACGATGGCCAGCGCTGCGGCACCCGAGAGCGCGGGCCAGACATCAAGATCCGGCACCACCGCGAAGAACGGCGCGACCAGCAACAGGCAGGCAAAGACGATGATGTTCTGGAAAAAGGCGATTTCGACCGGCCCTGCGATCAACGCCATCTGCCGCTGGAGCACGAGGTTGTACGCATAGGCTGTCGCCGAACACAGGATCGCGGCGATCCCCCATTGGGCGTCCGGTCCGAACTCGCCGCCCATCTTGCCGATCACGATCACCACTACGCCCGCGATGCCGAGTAATGAGGCAAAGATCGCATTCTTGCCGATCCGTTCCTTGAGCAGAACAGCCGCGAGATAGAGCGCCATGAGCGGGGCAATAAAGGAGAGCGCCACACCTTCTGCGAGCGGCACCCGCACCAGCCCCCAGAAAAACAGAAACGCCATCACCGCAATCAGCACACCGCGGATCATGTAGAGGCGCATCGAAGCCCGGCTGGGGCGCCTGCGTGGCCGCCCGAAATAGAGCGCGAACATAAAGACGACACCGGCCGCATAGCGCCACAGCACCGCATTATAGGCGCCGAGCGTGATCGACAGATCCTTCATCACCGCGTCCATCGCCGAAAAGAAGGCGAGCCCCGCCAGAACCATAAGCATCGGCATGACGATGGAATGCGATTCGGGGATGACGCGGCTGCTCATACGGGTCGCCATAGCGGCGCTATCGCCTTGCGGCGAGGCAATGTTTTGGTACACCGGATGCGGAAGGACATCGACAGATATGACGAGCCCGCCGGATGGCTTCGCGCCCCATTTTCGCAAGAGCCCGCTCACCGATCCGTGGGAGCCGCTCTTCTACAAGCGCTCCGATGTCGCGGTAATTCTCGGCATCACCGCCGATACACAACACTGCAATTCGCGCGGCTTTGTCCATGGCGGCCTGATCACCGCGCTCGCCGATAATGCGATGGGCCTTTCCTGCGCTGCCAGCCATGACAATGTCTCCGGCCTCGTGACGATCAGCCTGCATGTCGATTTCGTGCGCGCCGCCCGGATTGGCCAATGGCTCGAATTTGAAACGACCTTCATCAAGCCCGGCAGGAATATCGATAGCGCCCAAGGCCGGGTGTTGGCGGATGGCGAAGTGTGCGCGCTGGTCGGTGCGACGTTTCGGGTCGGCCAGTCGATCCCCGAAAAGAGCGGTGCCGACTAGACCGCCAGCTTCATCGTCGAGCATGCCCGGGACAGTCCGAGCCCGCGCTTCATCGCCGGATAGCTTCGCACCATGGCCGCAGACGCCGCCAGTTCGAGCCGGACAGTCGCCCCATAAGCCGCCTCAATCTGATCACCGAGTTCGAAAGCGGCATCCGATTGGGTCGCTATCGCCTCGCCAAAGCGGAAGGCCAGCGCCTCATCGCCTTCCAGCTCTGTCCCACCGGCGAGCGCCTTGTTGATCGTATCGCGCGGGATTTTGTCGACCAGCGCCCATTGCGCGCAGGTCATCGCACAAGGCCCGCAATCCTCCACCAGCGTCGCGCCGAACCGGGCAATGTGAAACAGGTCCGCAGGCGCAGAATGGCGATGCATCGACGCCGGCATGAAATGGGTGAACTTTTCAAACGCACCGCCTGGCGCGCGCGCCAACGCCTTCAGATAAGCCTGCTCGCTTTCATCGATCTTGTCGCCTGCCGCCATCATGAACAGCCAGCTCGGCATGCCAGCGGGCGATATGCGCTGGCGGGCGATCAGCATGCCAACCGCGACCAGCACCAGGATTGGCGGGCCGAGCACGCCGGGAACGTCCTGAATAAAGCGATCGGGCGAACAGATACCAACGATCAGCTCATAGATATGCAAGATGCCATGGGCGAAGAGCCACAACACACCGGCCAGCGCCGCCATCCACCGCATCTTGGGATCCTTGGCGGCATAAGCGAGCATCAGCGCAGCGCTGAGATAGGCCAGCCCGATATCGGCGATGAAATGCGTATTGGCCGGTCCGGTCGGCGGCACGGTGGGCACCGCATAATACCAGTCGAGTGGCGCGAGCAGCATGAAGGCGCCATTGGCGAGCGCAAACAGGGCGACGAGCGCGATGATGATCTGGGCGATGCGATCGAGCGCGTCATAGGGACCGGACATTCTCATTCTCCTTATTCGGATATCATTTGTCCGAATAAGGAGAATGTGTCAATGGAGGATCTGGAAACGAGCCGATGGAAAATTGGCGCGGCGCGCTTATAATCGGACATAGAATATCGCAATTAGCGGGAACGGACCGAGGATGCAGATTTCCAAAGGCGTAGAATGGGCGGCCCATGCGGCCTCATTGATGTGCGCATTACCGACGGGCAAAGGGCTGCGGGCCGAAGCGCTGGCGCGCTATCACGGGGTGCCAGCCGCCTATATGGCGAAGCAGATGCAGGCGCTCTCCAAGGCCGGCATTGTCCAGGCAACGCGCGGCAAACAAGGCGGCTATCGCCTCGCCCGAACAGCCGACAAGATTTCTCTATGGGACATCATGGCCGCAATCGAAGGCAGCGCACCGGCCTTTTCCTGCACCGAGATCCGGCAAAACGGACCATGCGGTGCAAAGCCCAAAGAATGCCGCCAGACTTGCGCGATTGCCGCCGCCTTCCACCAGGCCGAAGCCTTGCTGCGCGATCATCTCCGATCTGTAACGCTCACCACCATCGCCGCCGGCGTCGTCGCAGAACTACCGGCCGAACATCTGCAAGATGTCGGCGCCTGGCTGGAACAGGAAGCGGTCGCGCTAGGCTAGGCTGCGCCTCAATCTTCCGGTTCGAACGCGTCGAAATAGGTGAAGATTTCGTCTTCGGTGCGGCTGGCGGCGTTGCGCCAGGTGGGCGCGGTTTCGGGATTGAGGAGCGTGCCTTCCGGAGACAGGACGAGGACGGTGGGCGTGCCGGTGATCTCTTCGATGCCGAAGCGTTGGGCGATATCGATATTGCGCCCCTCGCCCTCTTGCGGGTGCCCGACATCGACAAACACCAGCTCATAGCGGTGCTCCAGCATCGCGGCGAAGTGTGGCATCTCGAACCAGCCGGCAAGGCCGCGGCTGTCATGGCACCAATTGGCCCCCATCACGAGCAGGACGCGCTTGCGATTTACCGCCGCTCGGGCCAGCGCCATCGCGACATCGGCCAGTGCCGGGCGGGCATCGTCAAAGGGCCGGGCTTCGGGATGCTCCGCCTCGGATTCGGCGGCAGGCGCAGCAAGCGGCAGGGCTGCTGCCATCACCAGTGCCAAGCACGCAAGGATACCGCGCTTCAGCATCGCTAGGCGTCCTCTTTGACTTCTTGCGCAATCAGCTTGGGCAGGTTGGCAATCGCGGCCTGGGCATTGTCTCGAAAACGCCCGAGTAGCGCCTGTTTCTCGCTATCAGCAGGCGATACCGCAGCAATCGTCTTGCCAAAGCCATCGAGCCGCGCCTTGATCATCCATTCCTGGAGTTCGGGCTGCTGCGACCATTGGAACTGGTTCATCATGTTGACGAGGTTCGCCCGGGGATAGGTATCAATGCCATCAGGCAAAGGCACCGGCTGGCCCAGGCTATTCTTGGTCGCGTCATCTTCGTAATTGGCTTCGATATAGGCGGTGAGCGCGGCGCTAAAGGCGGGCTGTGGCACGCGGATCATCTGCAGGGTTATGAGATCGCCCTGGAATTGCGGCACGACCGGGCGGCGTTCCACCGCAGTGGCGGTGCAATCAATGAACAGCGCATCACTAGCGGTTTCCACCTTGCCCTCAACGCAATGCATCATGCCCGGCTCGATCCGGTGGACATGGCCTTTGCGGACCACATTCTTGATCGTGCGGAGGATATCGACTTCGGCTTTCGAGATAGTCGGATAGTGGAACATCGCCGGCCGGACATCCGGATCGAGACGCAACATCACATCGGCCGCTTCAAGCCGATCGAACAGGTCTTCGGCATCACCAGCCTCGGCCAGCGCTTCCATGATCGCGACCTGGCCGCCGATCGTCCCTTCGAAAAACTCGATGCCGGGCTGGGTGTTGGCGCGATTGAGCATCCATGTATCGCGCGGGCGCACCCAGATGATGCTATCGGGATCAGCGCCGGCCTGGATCAGCCAGACACCCACATCCATGGCGGTCTTCCCCGCGCCCAGAATCACATATTGGGAGGGGACGGACGCCGGGTCTTGCCATAGTTGCGGCAGGGCATTGGGCGGAACAACCCGCACATCGGCGTCCCATTCAAATTTGGGTGTGTGGGTCGAGGGAACGGATGTGCCATAATAGGTGGCATCCACCGTCTTGCCGCGAATCTCGATTATGCTTTCCTTGCCGGACAGGATCGATTGAAACCGACCATCGCCGAGATAGTTGGAGAGCGGGAAATAGGAAACACGGCCGCTTGGCAGGAAGCGCCGGTGCATGACATTTTCATAATAGGCCGCAACCTCGGACCCCGGGGCGAGGCTATAAAACCCCTTGTTGAGCCCGATCTCATCCTTCTCCAGCGCGCCGAGTGGGGTCGAGTTCACGCCGTAAAAGGCCGAAGGCTGATGCAGCGCAACGAACGGATAGGCATCGTTCCAATGGCCGCCCGGCTTGGCGTGCCGATCGACAAAGGTGATATGCGCATCCGTCTCATCGAGCAGCGTATCGGCAAAGGCCATGCCGACCGCGCCAGCGCCAATGATCAGGTAATCGGTTTCATAATCGGCCATTGAAGTTCCTTTTGCGGCCCCAGAATCGCAGGTGGAGGCGGAGAGTGACGGATGGGTGTTGGGTAGGCGTTATCGCGCGTGATCGTCACGAGGCGCATCGATCTTGCGCACGACAATCTCATCAATCTCAAGATGACGAACTTTGAGACGATCGATCTTCGCTTTGCGAATTCCAATGGATCCGATGGCGAGGCGGCCAATGGCAAGTGCACCGATGGCTGTCGCGCCAACCGCGAGCGCGCCGATTGCGGCGGCACGGGCTGCGCGTGCAGGAAAAGCGCCGCGGCGCGGTTCAAGCGATCGCTCGGTCGATTTACTCGGCTGCCTCGGCATGATCCTTCTCGGCAGCTTCGATTTCCGCTGCCTTTGCTTCAACCAGGGACACGATATGCTCGACCATATCGCCATCCTGGACATGGTGATCGGTGACGCCGGAGAGATAGACCATATGCTTGCCTGCACCGCCGCCGGTAATGCCGATGTCGGTCTCACGCGCTTCGCCCGGACCGTTAACGACACAACCCAGCACCGAGAGTGAGAGCGGCGTGTTGATATGCTGCAACCGTTCTTCCAGCGTCTGAACCGTGCGGATCACATCGAAGCCCTGTCGCGCGCAGCTTGGGCAGGAGACGACCCGGACACCGCGGGTGCGGATGCCAAGGCTCTTGAGAATTTCATAACCGACGCGAACCTCTTCTTCCGGCTCTGCCGACAGCGAGACCCGGATCGTATCGCCGATCCCGGCCCATAGGAGGTTGCCGATGCCAATCGCGCTTTTCACCGTTCCGCCGATCAGGCCGCCGGCTTCGGTAATGCCAAGATGCAGGGGGCAGTCCACCGCCTCGGCAAGGCCCATATAGGCCGACACCGCGAGGAATACGTCGGAGGCTTTCACCGCGACCTTGAAGTCATGGAAATCATGGTCCTGGAGGATCTTGATATGATCGAGCGCGCTTTCGACCAGCGCTTCGGGACACGGCTCGCCATATTTTTCGAGCAGGTCTTTTTCGAGGCTGCCGGCATTGACGCCGATCCGGATTGCGCAGCCATTGGCTTTGGCGGCGGCGATGACTTCCTTCACCCGCTCTTCGCTGCCGATATTACCAGGATTGATCCTCAGGCACGCGGCTCCGCCATCTGCGGCTTCGAGTGCGCGCTTATAGTGGAAATGAATATCGGCCACGATCGGCACCTTGGCCGCCCGGGTGATCTGCTTGAACGCAGCGGTCGATTCCACATCCGGGCACGACACGCGGATGATGTCGACACCGGCTTCCTCGCAGCGGCGAATCTGGTCCACCGTCGCTTTGACATCGGATGTCGGTGTGTTGGTCATGGTCTGCACGGTGACAGGCGCATCACCGCCCACCGGCACATTGCCGACCATGATCTGGCGCGACTGGCGGCGCGCAATATCTCTCCAGGGGCGTACTGACATGCCGTCCATATAGGCGTTGGAGATTACAAGGGAAAGGCAGGTTTCGCGTGGATCAGAGCGAGCGCGTCATGCACTGACTGAAGCCGTCATCGCGATACTCCGCAAAGGGCGGGCAATCCGCAAAGCCATATTTGCGGTAAAGGCCGCGGGCCGCGTCATAGTCGGCCGTCTTTCCAGTCTCTAGGCTGAGCCGCTGATAGCCAAAGCCGCGCGCGGCTTCGATCAGGTGGCGCAGGATAGCTTCGCCAACTCCGCGCCGCAGAAAAGCGGGAGACGTGCGCATCGACTTCAGCTCGGCATGATCGACGGCAACCTGTTTGAGCGCGCCGAAACCGGCCAAGTCTCCACCCTGCCAGAGGGTATAGAAAGTCACGTCCGGATCTTTCAGTCCGTCGAGCGGCAAGGCATTGACGCCATCGGGCGGTGATACACGGACCATTTCGGCCAGGTGATAATCAAGCAGCGCCAGCACGCGCGGATCGGTGAGATCGTCTGTCCGGATCGTGAAATCATCCATGCGTCAAATGATAGCCTTGCTCGCCCGCCATTGCTAAGCCCAAGCCATGAGCTGGAAAAAAGAAATTGAGGAACTGCGGCAGCGCGAGGCGTTTGCCGAGGAAATGGGCGGTGAAGAGAAAGTCTCCCGCCAGCATAATCGCGGCAAGCTCGATCCGCGCGAACGGCTGAAACGGCTGGTCGATCCTGGGAGCTTTCGCGAGATCGGCAAGATTGCCGGGCGCGGCGAATATGACGAGAATGACGAGCTGGTCCATGCAACGCCATCGAACCTGATCTTTGGTCGGGCGAATATCGACAACCGTCCGGTGGTTGCCAGCGCCGATGATTTCACGGTCCGTGGCGGCGCTGCCGATGCCGCGCTGCATCGCAAATTCGTCCAGTGCGAGAAGATGGCGCATGAGATGGGCATCCCCATGATCCGGATGATCGATGGCACGGGCGGCGGCGGTTCTGTGAAGACGCTGGAAATGACAGGCTTTACCTATGTCCCGGCCGTGCCGAGCTGGGAAGACATCATGAAGAACCAGGAAACGGTTCCGGTGGTCGCCCTGGCGCTTGGGCCAACGGCCGGCATGGGCGCAGCCCGAACCGTCGCAAGCCATTACTCCGTCATGGTCAAAGGCCTGTCACAGCTGTTCGCGGCTGGTCCCGTGGTGGCGCAGGCGATTGGCGAAGATGTCGACAAGGAAGGCCTGGGCGGCACGGATATCCATACCCGCAACGGGGTGGTCGACGAAGAAGTGGCGAGCGAAGACGAAGCCTTTGCTGTTGCCCGGCGCTTCCTTTCCTATCTGCCGAGCAATGTAGATGGCCGCGCCGATCGCTGGACCAATCATGATCCTGTCGAGCGGCGCGATGAGAAGCTGCTCTCCATCGTCCCGCGCGACGATAAACAAGTCTATTCGATGCGCGCGATCATGGAATCGGTGTTCGATAAGGGCAGCATCTTCGAAATGGGCAAGCGCTGGGGCCGGGCGGCAATCACGGCGTTCGCACGCCTGGATGGTTGGCCGGTTGCCGTACTTGCCAATGATCCGTCTTTTCTCGGCGGTTCCTGGGAAGCGCTGACCAGCCAGAAGGTGAAGCGCTTTGCCGAGCTTGCCGAGCAATTTCATCTGCCGGTCGTCCACCTGGTCGACAATCCGGGCTTCATGGTCGGCGTCGAGGCAGAACGCACCGGCACGATCCGCTACGGCGTCGAGGCGATGAACGCGGTCTACAAGGCGTCCGTGCCCTGGGCGAGCGTGATCGTCCGCCGCGCCTATGGAATTGCCGGCAGCGCGATGAGCAATGCCGAACGCTTCCAGTATCGCTTTGCCTGGCCGAGCGGGGACTGGGGCTCGCTGCCGATCGCGGGTGGTCTTGAAGCGGCCTATAAGAGTGACATTGAGGCGGCCGAAGATCCGGCTGCGCGCCTTGAGCAGATCAAGGCGAAGCTCGAGGCCGTGACATCGCCTTTCCGTACTGCAGAGCACTACAGCGTCGAAGACATTATCGACCCGCGTGACACCCGGCCGCTACTCTGTGAATTTGCCGATCTGGCCTGGCGCAAGCTGGGCTGAGTGTGAGGAGATCATCATGCGCCTTGGACTGATAACCGCCCTCTCCGCACTGTTATGGACCAGCATCGCCGCAGCCCAACCGGCCGTGGAAGGCCGCTGGACATTGGTGATCCATGGCGGCGCCGGTGTGATCGAACGCGATTGGCTCACTGCAGCACAAGATAGCGAGATCCGCACCGCGCTCAGCGAAGCACTGGAAACCGGCAGTGCAATCCTGCGCAATGGCGGATCGTCAATGGATGCGATCGAGGCCACGGTGCGGGTCATGGAGGACAATCCCAATTTCAACGCCGGGCGGGGCGCGGTGTTCACCTATGATGGCGATATCGAGCATGACGCATCGATCATGGACGGCGCGACGCGATCCGCTGGCGCGATCACCGGCTCCACGCAAACGCGTCATCCCGTGACGCTCGCCCGCCGCGTGATGACCAACTCGCCGCATGTTTTTCTGAGCGGGTCGGGAGCCGATCAATTTTCCACCGAACAGGGCCTGGAGCAGGTCGACAATGACTGGTTCGAAACCGATCGCCGCCGCGAACAGCTTGAAGCGATGCGCGCCGCCGAGACGGCCGGGCTCAGCGATTATCAGGCCGATTTCAAATATGGCACGGTTGGCGCCGTGGCGGTCGATCTCAATGGCAATATGGCGGCGGCCACCTCAACCGGCGGCATGACGGGAAAGCGATGGGGTCGGATCGGCGATTCGCCGGTGATCGGCGCGGGCACCTATGCCGATAATCGCGGCTGCGCGGTTTCAGCGACCGGCACCGGTGAATATTTCATCCGGGTAGGCGTCGCCCATGAGATCTGCACGCAGATCCGCGTGCGTTTCCAACAGCGCCTGGCCGAAGCACGGGCCTCGGTGCCGATGGGTGAGGATGGCATTCCCGAATATTATGTCCATGCCAGCGAGTTCGGGCTCGAGGTCTCCGATATCCAGGAGATTGCCGATGCCGTGCTGGCCGAGATGGCCGGGCTTGGCGGATCGGGCGGCGTGATTGTCGCCACCCCCTGGGGCACCGGCACCTATTCCTTCACCACGCCGGGCATGTATCGCGGCATGGCCGGCAGCGAGATTGAGGCGAACGTCGCCATTTACGGCGACGAATAGCCGCGCCTAGCCGACCGGCACTACCGTTACCGCTCGGCGGTTCTGCGCCCAGCTTGCCGGGTCAGAACCGAGCGCAACCGGTCGTTCCTTGCCATAGCTGATCACGGTCATCCGGTTGGATGTGACGCCGCGCGCGGCAAGGTAATTGGCCGCGGCATTGGCGCGTCGCTCGCCAAGGCCGAGATTATATTCGCGGGTCCCGCGTTCGTCACAATGACCTTCGATCGTGACACGCACGGATGGGTTGGCCACCAGCCACGCGGCCTGGGAATCGAGGATCGCGCGATCTTCCGGATCGATGTCATAGGAATCGGTTTCGAAGAAGATCGTGTCGCTCGCAGCCTGGGCGAGGAAATCCTCACGGCTGCCTGGGACTGGACCGGTTGGGCCTGTGTTGGTCGTATCCGGGCCCGTCGTACCGACCGGCGGCGGTGGCAGATCTTCCGGTGCATCGCGGGAGCAAGCCCCGAGCGCAAGCGCGGATCCGGCGACCATGAAAATGGCGGTTCTGGATATCTGAGTCATAGGTCCATTCCTCTTCTTACTTGCGACGCGGCCCCGCATTATGCCGCCAATTAACGCGCGGGAGTCAATAGAGTTGCACGATAATCAGTTGCGCAACGGCGACCAGGAGGGATCCGAAGCGCCCACTGGCGTCGGCAAACGCCTTACCATCCGGCCTGTCACATCGACGGACCAGAGGCTTGGCAAGGCATTGCCCCGCGGGGTTCGGAAGAAATGAATGACCCGGCCATTGGGTGCCCAGCTTGGCCCTTCATCCTGCCAGCTATTCGTCAAAATCCGTTCGCCCCGAGCCGTCAGGGCGCATAACGCCGATCCGGAATCCGCCACCCAATCGCGTAAAGGCGACGAGATTGCCGCGCGGGCTCCATTCGGGCGTTGCATAGCGCCCGCCGCCAAAGCTGATGCGGCGTTGGTTCGATCCATCGGCGTTCATGACATAGAGCTGCTGCCCACCGGATCGATCGCTTTCGAAGACAATCCGGCGACCATCGGGAGAATAGCTTGCACTGGTATCGATGCCCGGGGTGCTCGTCAGCCGTGTCGCCCGGCCGCCGGATACGGAAACGCGATAGATGTCGCTATTGCCGTTCACGGCCATCGAGAAGACGACATAACGGCTGTCCGGCGAATAGCGCGGCGCGAAGGTCATATAGGGCGCGTCGACGAGGAGCCTCTGGCGGCCGCTCTGCACGTCATAGATATATACGCGCGGCTCATCGTTCAGATAGCTCATATAGGTAATCGTCCGGCCGTCCGGTGCGAAGCGCGGCGTCAGGACAATTGACTGGCCGTTGGTGAGGAAGCGGTGATTGGCACCATCAGTATCCATCACGGCGATCCGCCGAACGCGATTATCCTTGGGGCCACTTTCCGCGACATAGACGATGCGGCTGTCGAAATAGGCGCCCTCGCCCGTCAGCCGGGCATAGACCATATCCGCGCAGCGATGCGCGGCCCGGCGCCAATCGGCATAATCGACTTCATAGCCGGCGCGCTCCAGCGGTGCCTGGGCGAAAACGTCATACAGATAACAGCCGACCGTCAGCCGGCCATTGGTGCCTGCCTGGACATAGCCTTGGACAAGATTTTGCGCACCGACCTGGTTCCAGGCCGGATAAGCGGGCGCGGTAACCTGCGGCATGGTGACATCGCGCAGGAACTGGCGTTCGACGGGATTGAAAAAGCCCGAATTGCGCAGATCCTCTTCGATCACCCGGGCGACTTGCCGGCCGAGATCTTCGGTGTTGCCAGCCGGGGTGCCGACAGCCCGCGGCGTCGGCATATCCGGGACGGCTATCGCGGTCGGGTTGGAGATGCCGCCAACCACATCGCCTTCGATCGGACCGGAGCTCGCTTCATCCTGAGCCAGTGCAGCGCTGCCCGCAAAGGCAAGTGTGATGCACAATGCAAACCGGCGAAGAGCCGAGAAAGTGGAAATGGAAACGGACATGATGTGCATGCTCCTCAGGTCAATTGCGCTGGGATGAAATTCAGGACGACATCGCTCCAGCCATTTTCGTAGAGCGCATCGGGAAGCGGCGGCAAGGGGCAGCGGGGATTGAGAACCGCGGCGCGGGCTGCCTCGATCATCTGCGCCTGATATTGGCGATTGCCGCCCGATACACCGCGTGCTCCAAGTACGCTCACCTGATTGCGGCTGAGCGAACCATCGCGGTCGGGCTGGATCCTGAGGCGTACGACAATATCTTCAGCAGCCGTGCCGCTCAGCGAACCCAGATTATAGCAAGGCCGCACCGCATTCACGATCCGGCTGATGAGATTGGATCGATCCGCACCGGTTACGGCCGCCTGGGACCGGGAGGTGCCGCTGTCATTGGTTGATCCGATACCGTCCGTGATACCAGAGATACGTGACGACCGGCGCTGCTCAGGGCGGCGCTCGGGCTGCGTGCGCGGATCGGGCCGGCGTTCGGTGCGGCGTTCGGCAGGACGTGGGTCTGGCGGTTTCGGGGTCACGCTGGGCTGTGGCAGTGGCTCAACCTCGGGCTGCGTCATCGGATCGAGATCATCATCCAGATCGCGGCGTTCGGCGGCCGGGGCGGGTCGATCTGCGGCGGATGCAAATTCGCCAATATCGTCGCTCAATGTCACCGCCACCGCCTCACGCCGGGGCACCTCGTCGCGCGTCAGCAGGGTGAAGGACAGGACCACGAACAGCGCGACATGGCCAATGGCCGCCGCGCCGAGCGCAATCCGTTCCGAGCGCTCCATCAGATCGGTTCCACATCGACAGGGTCGAGCAGCTCGACATCATCCGCTGCCGGCTCTGCATCGCCATCATCGCTGGTATCGCTCTGCGGCAAGGCGCCATCGCCCGGCGATGTCGTCAGCAGAGAAATGCGATTGAGCCCGGCCCGGTTGAGTTCGCCCATGACCAGCATGACCCGGCCATAATCGAGATCGGTATCGGCCCGCAGGAACACCGCATGGCCTTCGGTACCCGCAGGTTGCTGCGCAATGGCCGAGAGCGTCGACGCCAGCTCCACATCATTGATCGCAATATCGTCGACAAAGATCTGGCCGGTGCCGTCGATTGCGATCTGTGTGGGTTCGGATTCCTGGTCCAGCGCGCCCGCCCGGCTTTCAGGCAGCTGCACTGGCACGCCCGACGCGAGCAACGGCGCGGTCACCATGAAGATGATCAGCAGCACGAGCATCACATCGACAAAAGGCGTGACGTTGATCTCCGCCATCGGCGCACGGCGCCCGCGTATCGATTGGGAGGGAAGCATCATAGCCATCGCCTAACGCGCGCCCTCCAATTCATGGCTCAAGGTCGCGTGCAGGCCATCTGCATAGCGGGTCAGCCGCGCCTCAAGCCGGTTCAGCCCGTGAGTGAGGCGGTTATAGGCGATCACCGCCGGAATGGCCGCGAACAGGCCCAGCGCCGTTGCAAACAGCGCCTCGGCTATGCCCGGGGCCACAACGTCGAGGCTCGTCGATGCCTGGCCGGCAATATCAGTAAAGGCGCGCATGATGCCCCAGACCGTGCCGAACAGGCCGACAAAGGGCGCGACCGCGCCGACTGTTGCGAGAATATTCAATCGATCAGAGAGCTTGTCCATTTCCGCGGCCACCGCAGCGCCCATCGCCGTCGCCAGTCTTTGCCGGGTGCCTGGACGATCGATCGTGCCATTCTTGGTGGAGCGCCGCCATTCGGCAAGGCCGGCGCTAAACACCTTCGCCGCCGAATTATCATCGCCGCCGCGTGCGTCGAAAAAGCGGTCAATATCCTCTGCGCGCCAGAAATCGCGCTCGAACCGCTCGCTCTTCTTGCGCATGCCGCCAATCTTGCGGCCATGGCTGATAATGATGGCCCAGGTCCAGATACTGGCCAGCAACAGCCCGATCATCACCAGTTTGACGACAATATCGGCCTGCAGGAACAGGGTCAGCGGGTTCATCAGCGATTCACTCGCGCCGAAATCGAATCCTCCCATAGCGGTTATTATTCTCCTATTTCCAAGCGCTTGAATGCCTCAATCCATTCGCGCGGTTGCCGTGTTGGTCGTCCCGAAGGCGCGACCAATGCCGCTGTCACATCCGCTTCGGTGAGTATGTCGCTACCGCGCATGACTCGCTGATGAATGGCACAGCTGGCCGCGCGCACTCCCTTTACATGGCTGACCACGACCAGATCGTCATCCAGCTTGGCCGGGAGCCGGTATTTGATCGCCAGGTCGGCAACCGCATAGGCCCCCTCGCCTGCCTCCATCCGCGCCCGTTGATCGATGCCCGTCAAGCGCAGCATATCGGAGCGAGCCCGCTCCATGAAGCGCAGATAATTGGCGTGATAGACGATGCCGGACAAATCCGTATCCTCAAAATAGACGCGCACGGGAAAGCGATGATGCTTGCCATCGAAATAGCCGGATAGGGCCCGGTCACGCGTTTCATCGCTCATGCCACCAGCCTTAGCCGGGCCGGACTCGCCGGAAAAGCATGGATTTTCGGGCTGTCGCGGTGCGGGAACCGGTTGGCGCGCTAATCAAACAGACTGTCTGCCGCGTCTTTGGGGGGATTGAGCCCCAGATGCTTCCAGCCTTTGGCATTCAGCATGCGCCCACGCGCGGTCCGGGCGACGAGGCCAAGCTGGATCAGATAGGGTTCGATAACCTCTTCGATCGTGTCGCGCGGCTCCGAAAGCCCCGCCGCCAGCGTCTCAACACCCACCGGCCCGCCTTTGTAGATATCGGCGATCATCATCAGATAGCGCCGATCCATCAGATCGAGCCCCAGCGCATCGACTTCCAACCGGTTAAGCGCCGCATCGGCCGATTTCGCATCAACCTCGCTCACGCCATCGACATTGGCAAAGTCCCGCACCCGGCGCAGCAACCGCCCGGCAATACGCGGCGTGCCGCGTGCCCGGGCCGCAATTTCGCGGGAGCCATCATCGGTGATCGCCAGCTCCAGCAGTGCCGCTGCACGCCGGACAACCTTTTCGAGCTCCTCCACCGTGTAGAAATTCAAGCGCACGGGAATCCCGAAACGATCGCGCAGCGGCGTCGTGATCAATCCCTGGCGGGTCGTTGCGCCGACCAGGGTGAATTGCGGCAGATCGATCCGCACTGAACGCGCAGAGGGCCCTTCGCCGATGATCAGGTCCAGCGCCCGATCTTCCATCGCCGGATAGAGAATTTCCTCAACCGCGGGATTCAGGCGATGGATCTCGTCGATAAACAGGACATCGCCATCCTCTAAATTGGTGAGCAACGCAGCAAGGTCGCCGGATTTTGCGATAACCGGACCGGATGTCGCGCGGAAGCCGACACCCAGCTCGCGCGCCACGATCTGCGCCAATGTCGTCTTGCCGAGCCCCGGCGGCCCGAACAGCATGACATGATCGAGCGCATCGGATCGGCTTTTCGCGGCTTCAATAAACACGCGCAGATTATCGCAGGCCGATTTCTGGCCGATAAACTCCGCCAGCGTCTTCGGGCGCAGCGCGGCATCGATATCCTCGGCCTTGCGCTCGGGCGCCACCATGCGATCACTATCACTCATCGGATGATAATCCCGATTATGACGCAGATCAGCAAGACCATTGTGATGAGCGGCAGTAATGTGAGCGGCCGCCGGGGGATGGGCGGTGCGGGTCGTTGATCCTCTGGCGGGGGTGTATCCGGCACGTCAGTCATAATGTTCGACCTCGCCCGCTATGGTAACCCAGGGATGTTTGCGCGCTTCCCAGACCGAAAAACGCGGCGGCGGGAAGCTTGCATCGGTAAACAATCCAACCGGGACTGCAATCGCGTCCGGCATCGGGCCGCCCTGATACCAGACGGTCGTCCCGCAGGTCGGGCAGAAATGATAGTGAACCTCATTCCCCGCGTCGGAGACGCGCACCCATTCGCGATCCTCGCCGGTAATAGAAACCTTCTCCGTCGGCCAGCGCGCCTGTTCGCCAAAGGGCGAGCCGCTGCGCTGCTGGCAAGCATGGCAATGGCAGACCGACACACGGACCGGTTCACCCTCGCAGCGCACGCTGATCCCGCCGCAGCGACAGGCGGCTGTATAGGTCTTGCTCATGGCGTGGCACTCCGCCTCTCAAGGGCCACTTCATAACCGCGAAGAGCTGCACCACTAGCGCGATACCGCGGCCATCCTACAAGATCGAAAAAATAGTCACTCCAACTGCGTTGATAGACATGGGCTAGGAGGACGATCTCACCACTCTCAGTCAGAAAACGAGGCTCGACCACAACATATCCAGGTCCATCAACTCGACCCAGGGTCATGCACGAGTTTCCATTCCGGGGTTCGACACGCACCACTGCGGCGGCACGCAATGACCGGGGAGGGTTGGACACACGAACGCGAATTCGACCAAAGTTATCCGGCGCTTCCAATGCCTCGACCTGCAGCACTAATGCATCAGCAGGGCGCTCTAACGGGGGCGCATCTAGGATCATCGCTGAATCCAGCCAAGTCGATAGACAGGCATTGGCAGATGCGGGAATCACAAGCAGCGCAAACATGATCACGATGATCGCTGAACGCTTCACTTCGCCGCCTTTTTCAGCGCCGTTCGCACCAGGGCATCAAGCCCGGCATCTGCGCCCAGCTCGCCTTGGGCTGCGGCAACCGCGGCGCTGGCTTCAGCCGGCTTGAAGCCGAGGTTGAGTAGCGCGGAGACGGCATCGGAGGATGCGCCGCCCGGTGCGGGGGCCGCGACACCACCGGGCGCGGTCGCGATACCGCCGACCTTGTCTTTCAACTCGTTTGCGATACGCGAGGCGAGCTTGGGGCCAACGCCGGGCGTCCGCGCGAGCATAGCCGCGTCACCCGCAGCAATCGCCGTCTGGATCTCACCCGTCTCAAGCGTCGACAAGATCGCCAAGGCGACCTTGCTGCCGACACCCTGCACGCTGCCAAGCAAGCGAAACCAATCCCGTTCGCTGGCGCTGGCAAAGCCGATCAGCCGGATGAAATCATCGCCGACCAGCATTTCGGTATGGATCGTCACGTCGCCGCCGACCGGGCCGAGTGCCTCGAGCGTGCGCGATGAGGCTGCGACTTGATAGCCGACACCTTGCACATCGATCACCGCATGATCGGCCGCACTCGATTCCAAAATGCCTTTGAGTTTCGCAATCATGCCGCCTGCCCCACTGCCTTGGCGCTGGCCCGGTGATGGGCATGCGCGATCGCCACGGCCAGAGCGTCGGCCGCATCAGACCCGGCAATTTCGACGCCAGGCAACAGGACCGATACCATGGCATGGATCTGCGCCTTGTCCGCACCGCCGGTGCCGACAATCGCCTTTTTCACAAAACGCGCTGCATATTCGCCAATCGGTAGCTCCGCATCGGCCAACACCAGCATGAGCGCGCCGCGCGCCTGGCCCAGTTTCAGCGTTGATTGGGGGTTGCTGTTGACGAAGACTTCTTCGATGCCAGCATCCTCGGGCTGATGCTCGGCAAGCACAGCGCGAAGGCCGGTCGCCAACGTAGACAAGCGCTCGGCCATCGGCGCCTTGGTATCCGTGCGGATCTGGCCATTGGCGATATGCGACAGACGATTGCCCTCGGCAGCGATAACGCCCCAGCCCGTACAGCCGAGCCCCGGGTCGAGGCCGATCAGCTTCAGGAGAGCTTCTCCATGATCTCATCCGGCACATCATAATTGCCCCAGACGGTCTGGACATCGTCATTATCGTCAAGCGTATCGATCAGGTTGAGCAGGGTCTGCGCTTCCTTTTCACCGACCGTGACCTCGACATTGGGTCGCCAGGCCAGCTTTGCGCCATCCGGCTCGCCAAGGGCTTTTTCGAGATCGCCGGCGACGGCATGCAGGTCGTCCGCCGCTGTCCAGATCTCATGGCCCTCGTCGTCCGAAGTGATGTCTTCTGCGCCCGCTTCCATCGCCGCTTCGAGAACTTTTTCCTCGTCGCCCGCTTCGGCCTTATACGTAATCAATCCAAGCCGTTCGAACCCGTGGGCGACCGAGCCGCTCTCCCCCATATTGCCGCCATTCTTCGAAAAGATGGTGCGGACATCGGTGACAGTGCGATTGCGATTATCGGTGAGCGTTTCGACGATCAGGCTGACGCCGCCCGGCCCGAAGCCTTCGAACCGGATTTCCTCATAATCCTCGGCATCGCCACCGATCGCCTTGTCGATCGCCCGCTGGATATTGTCCTTGGGCATGGACTGGCCCCGCGCCGTGTTGACCGCGAGCCGCAGCCGTGGGTTCATGTCCGGGTCTGGTGTGCCCATCTTGGCCGCGACGGTGATCTCGCGACTGAGCTTGGAAAAGAGCGCCGAGCGCTTCTTGTCCTGCGCGCCCTTGCGATGCTTGATATTTGCGAATTTACTATGGCCTGCCATGGGTTCCCGTAATTCTCTTATTGGATGATCTGGCGAGGCCTTAGCGTAGCTGCCCGGCCCCGTGCAACGTCAAAGCACGCGCTGCCACCAGCCGACATCGCGCCAGGCGCCGAACTTCCAGCCGACTTCCCGATAGATGCCGACCGGCGTGAAGCCGACCGCCTCATGCAGTGCCTCGCTCGCATCGTTGGGCAGGGCAATACCGGCATAGGCGGCATGAACCTCATTCTTCGCCAGCACGGGAAAGAGCGATTGGTAGAGCATCCGCCCGATGCCCTGGCCCGCCCGATCCGACGGGATGTAGATCGCGACGTCGCACGAGAAACGATAGGCATGGCGCAGCCGGTGCGGAGAGCCATAGGCATAGCCGACGATTTCGCCTTCGTCCGCCGCGACAACCCAGCTATGGGATGATCCATAGCCTTCGATCCGGCGCGCCATTTCGCGGACGGATGGCACCTCTTCTTCAAAGCTGATCCAGGTCTCTTCGACAAAGGGTGCGTAGATGGTTCGGCAGCCTTCGGCATCTGCCGGATCGCCCTCTCGCACCATGACGGTCATGTAACGATCAACCCAATTTGACCGCGGTACCGGACACCGAGACCATCAGCATCGAACCGGTTTCGCCGATCACCTCATAATCGAGATCGACGCCGACTATTGCATCGGCCCCGGCATCTTCGGCTTCATGTTCGAGATCCGAAAATGCTTCGCGCCGCGCTGTCTTCAGTGCTTTTTCATAGGCGCCAGCCCGGCCGCCAACAATGTCGCGAACCTTGGCGAACATGTCTGAAAACACATTGGCGCCAATGATCGCCTCACCCGTCACGACGCCGCAATAGCGCGTAATCGGCCGGCCCTCGATTTGCGGGGTAGTGGAAATGATCATGGGCGGCTCCTCCTGGCAATAGCCGGTAAAGCCTAACCCATCAGCGGAGCGATATCACGCCTATTTTGCGCGACCGCAACTGGCGCCTAATCCATTCCCAAAGCCGATTTATAGGTATCGAGCAGATCATCCTGCTCACGCCGGTCATGCGTATCCATCTTCCGCAGACTGACAACCTTGCGCATGATCTTCGGATCGTATCCGACGGCCTTGGCCTCGGCATAGACGTCCTTGATATCGTCAGCGATGCCCTTTTTCTCTTCTTCGAGCCGCTCAATCCGCTCGATCAAGAGTTTGAGCCTGTCTGCCTGTACCGCGCCGTCCGCCATGGTCATGTCTTTCTACTGGATGTGGGAAAGCGCGACGCTCTAGGCCAGTGCGGCGTCAGCCTCAAGCATTCTTCGCAATGCTTTCTTCCATGCGCTGCAATTGTTCGTCGGTCGCCTCACCCTGATAGCGATCTTTCCAGGCAGCATAGGGCATTCCATAGATCGCAAAGCGCGCCTCATCCTTGGATAACTCGCCGTCCGAGGCTTCGGAAATCCAGTCGGCCAGGCAGTTGCGGCAAAAGCCAGACAAGCCCATCAGATCGATATTGGCGGCGTCCGTGCGATGCCGCAGATGGGCGACAAGACGGCGGAATGCCGCAGCCGCGACAGCATCATCAACATCAGGCATGATTGGAGAATCGGACATTGTTTCGGCTCCATTGCAGTTGCACTGTCATGATAAGGCTATAGAGCCGCAAACGTAAGTCCAGCGAGCCAGGAAGCATAGTGGATTCAAACCCCGATCCCCGCCAACGCAAAGTGCGCATTCTCGCGACCCTTGGTCCGGCGAGTGCCGATGCGGAGATGATCCGCAAGCTTTACCTAGCCGGCGCAGATGCGTTTCGACTGAATATGAGCCATGGCAGCCATGAAGATCATGCCGCGGTTATCGATGCCATCCGCACGCTTGAAAAAGACGCGCGGCGACCGATGACGATCCTGGCAGATCTGCAAGGGCCGAAACTGCGGATCGGCGAATTTGCCGATGGCTTGGTCCAGCTTGAATCCGGAGCCAGCTTCATACTCGACCGGGATGAGACGCCGGGCGACACTAGCCGCGTCTGCATGCCACACCCGGAAGTTTTCCAGGCAATTGAGGTAGGCGAACGATTGCTGCTCGACGATGGCAAG
This sequence comes from Parasphingopyxis sp., assembly GCA_965212265.1. Taxonomy (GTDB): domain Bacteria; phylum Pseudomonadota; class Alphaproteobacteria; order Sphingomonadales; family Sphingomonadaceae; genus Parasphingopyxis. The sequence goes on from CBDBUZ010000005.1 coordinate 89,563, forward strand.
GTCGTCTTGCGCGTGACAGCCGCCGAAGCCGATCGGATTGAGACAGTCGTCGAAGTGGCCGGGCCGCTCTCCAACAATAAGGGCCTCAACGTCCCCGATGTCATCATTCCGATGGACGCACTGACCGACAAGGATCGCGCCGATCTGACCTTTGCGCTCGATCAGGGCGTCGACTGGATCGCCCTCTCCTTCGTCCAGAAACCAGAGGACGCAGCCGAAGCGCGCAAGCTGATCCAGGGGCGCGCTGCGCTGCTCGCCAAGATCGAAAAGCCCTCGGCCGTGCATCGGATCGACGAGATATTGGAAGCGGTCGACGCGGTGATGGTCGCGCGCGGCGATCTCGGCGTTGAAATTCCGCCTGAAGATGTGCCGCCGCTGCAAAAACAGATCATCGAAAAAGCGCGTATGGTTGGGCGGCCGGTGGTGGTCGCGACGCAGATGCTGGAATCGATGATCCGCTCACCGACCCCAACCCGGGCCGAAGTCTCCGATGTCGCAACCGCGGTCTATGACGGGGCAGATGCGATCATGCTGTCGGCAGAAAGCGCAGCCGGTGACTATCCGGAAGAATCGGTGGCGATGATGGACAAGATCGCAACCGCGGTCGAAGCCGATCCAACCCATTGGGCGCGTGTGCATTTCACTGAGACGCTACCCGATTCAACCAGCGCCGATGCCTTGGCGGAGGCGTCGAATGGTATCGCCCAGACTGTGTCGGCGAACGCGATCATTTGCTTCACCACATCCGGCTCGACAGCGCGGCGGGTGTCGCGCGAACGGCCGTCGGTACCGCTCCTCGTCCTGACGCCAAAGCTCAAAACCGCGCGGCGGCTCGGGCTGCTATGGGGCGCGCATTCGGTGCATACGCGCGACGTTGAGAATTTCGAGGAAATGGTCGCCAAATCTAAGCGGATGGTTCTCCGCGCCCGGATCGCCAAGGGCGGAGACCGGGTGATCGTAATGGCTGGCGTTCCCTTTGGTACGCCCGGTTCCACCAATGTGCTGCATATTGTCCGGCTGATGGGTGACGAACTGGAACGCCATACCGACGACGAGATCGCCGACGATCACTAACCGCTAAGCAATCAACCCATGGCTGCGCAGTGTATCGGCAAGCGTTTCGGCATCCGTGAAATGATGCCCGACAAAACCCTCACCCTCACTGGCGCGGATATTCTCTTCGCGATCATCGATGAACAGGGCGGAATCCGGTTCGAGACCAAAGCGGCTGAGCGCGAGCCGGTAAATAGCAGGATCGGGCTTGATCATTTTCTCGACGCCGGAAATCACGATATCGCCGAAATGATCGATAACCGGTGCGGTTGGCCGGAAGAGCGCCCAAAACTCTACGCCGAAATTGGTGATCGCAAAAAGCGGGACATTGCGATCCGCAAGCTGCTCCACCAGCGCATGTACCCCAGGGACCGGTCCGGGAATGGTTTCGAGCCAGCGATCCACATAGGCTTCAATCAGACGCGCATGGCCGGGAAATTCGGCGCTGAGCTCGGCGACCATCGCGGCAAGCGGACGTCCGACATCATGCTGAGCATGCCAGTCAAACGTCACCACATTTTCAAGAAACCAGTTTCGTTCCTGGTGATCTGGAATCAGCTTTTCAAAGAGAAACCGCGGATCCCAGCGATAAAGGACGTTGCCGACGTCGAAGACGACAGCATGAACGGCCATTAGCCCTGACGCGCTTTGAACCTGCGATTGGTCTTGTTGATCACATAGGTGCGACCACGGCGACGAATCACGCGATTGTCGCGGTGACGGCTCTTGAGCGATTTCAGTGAATTACGGACTTTCATGGCGCTACTGCGGCCTTCTGCTATCTCAATTGTCGGAAACGAACGGTGCACCTATTGTTGCAGCGCTCCAAAGTCAAGCATTTGCAGCGCCGCTTTCCGCCAGTTTTTCGTGCTTGCCGGGATCGACAAGAGCCCGGTTTTCGACAACAATTCGGCCCAGGCCACTACGCCGACCAAAGGAAATGCTGATGAAGATCCTGATCCCCTTATTCCTGATTCTGGCGTCCTGCAGCTCGAATGCGAACGGCACGCCATTTGAAGCCGAGGGCCCGATCAGCGGCAATGTCCTGCTGACCGGCAACAAGGGCGAAGACACGCTCAGCCTGATCGATCTCGATACCGGTACCGAACTGGCGCGGCTCGAGACAGGCGACCAACCCCATGAAATTGCGATATCGCCAGACGGCCAGACCGCCGCGGTGGTGGCTTATGGCGAAACGACCATCGACATTATCGACATTGCCAATGCCGAGCGGACGGACCGGATTGACCTTTCTCCCAATCAGCGGCCGCATGGGCTGGTCTGGACGCCCGATAATCGCCTGATCGCCACAACCGAAGGCTCTGACAGCCTGACCATCGTCGACATGGCCAACCGGTCCGTCTCGGCAATCGCCACCGACCAGCAGGGCTCGCATATGGTCGCTGTCACAAGCGATCTCGCTCGCGCCTATGTCGCCAATATGGGCAGCGGCACGGTGAGCGTGATTGATCTCGTGGCCGGTGCGAAACTGCGCGACATTCCGGCTGGCGATACGCCCGAAGGCCTTGCCGTTTCACCAGATGGCGCCACGCTATGGGTCGCGGACCGCGATAATGCGACGCTATTCGCGTTCGACACGACGAGCTTCGAACGCATCGCAGAAATCACCGTCGGCAATTTTCCGATCCGTGTCGCGATCAGCCCCGATGGCGCGACGGTCGTGACCTCCAACTATGCGGGCGGCAGCCTGACCTTGATCAATGCTGAAACGCGCGAAGTCGAGCGGACGATCCTTGTGTCCGGCAGCGTCGGCGCGGCGCAGGTGACGATATTATTCTCCGACGACGGCGAGACGCTTTATGTCGCGGAGACCGGGCGCAATCGTATTGCTGCGGTAGATATCGCAAGCGGTGAAGTGACCCGGCGCTATGATGCAGGTGAAGATAGCGACGGACTTGCCGTCACGACTATCGACTAATCCCTTTCGCCGAGCGATTTTTCCCAGGCAAGCGCATCGTGAACGATACCGTCGAGATCGTCATGCTCGGGCCGCCAGGGTAGCGTTGCAAGGATCGCGCTATTGTCGGCGGTCAATGCATCGGGATCGCCGGCGCGGCGCGGCTCCATCGTGCGCGTGATCTGGCTACCGGCCACTCGGTCAACGCTATCTAGCACTTCGAGGACCGAAAATCCCCGACCATAACCACAATTGAGGACATGGTTTTCCTCCGGTGTCGCGATCAGCTTTTCCAACGCATGGATATGGGCCGCAGCAAGATCACTGACATGGATATAGTCGCGTACACCGGTGCCATCGGGCGTGTCATAATCCGTACCGAATATCGCGACACCGTCGCGCTTGCCGAGCACCGCTTCTACCGCAACCTTGATCAGATGTGTCGCTCCCGCGGTTGATTGGCCGGAGCGCCCGGCTGGATCAGCGCCGGCGACATTGAAATAGCGCAGGGCGCAATAATTCATGGCGTGCGCGGCCGCGGTATCGCGCAGCATCCATTCCGTCATCAGTTTTGAGCGACCATAAGGATTGATCGGCTCGGTCGGGAGGGATTCGGGCGCCGGGATTGTATCGGGAATCCCGTATACGGCGGCCGTCGACGAAAAAATGAAATGGCGCACTCGATGCGCGATGGCGGTCGCCACGAGCGTGCGGCTGCGCGCGGTATTGTTGTCATAATATTTGAGCGGGTCATCGACCGATTCGGGCACGATGATCGACCCCGCAAAATGCATGATCGCCGCAATCTCATGCTCTTCGAGCAATGCTCCGACAAGCGCGCTATCGGCAATGTCCCCTTCGACAAAGACCGCGTCTTCGGGCACCGCCCAGCGAAATCCGGTGACAAGATTGTCGAGCACGACCACCGGCCATCCCGCATCGAGCAAAGCCAGGGCCGCATGGCTGCCAATATATCCGGCTCCGCCGGTTACCAATATTGCCGGTTTCTCGCCCATCTCAGCCTTTCCTACTCTCTTCGACTCCCGTTTGGAGCCTTTTCGTGGCACAATCGTTGAGATGTCTATAGCGGCTTCGATTGCGATAGGGAGACTGGCGATGAAAAAGACATGCGCTCGAACAGCGGCAATTGCAGGACTGGCCCTGGTTGCAGCCTGCACGACACCGTCGCAGCGCGGAACGGAAGTGACCCGATTCCATCTCGGCCAGGTCATTCCGGCCCAAGCCGTAAATCTGGAGCCGGCAGATTCCGAGCGCGAGCCCAGTCTCGAATATCAGCAATATGCCGCTATCGTCGCCCAGCAACTGGCCGGGATCGGCTTTACAGAAACCAGCCTGGAAGAAGCGGAAATGGTTGCCGTGGTCGATGTCCAGCGCGGCACGCGCGAGGAAGTAGCCCGGCGCTCTCCCTTTTCGATCGGCATTGGCGGCGGATCATTTGGCCGACGTACAGGGGTTGGCATCGGCACGAGCTTCGGCATCGGCGGGTCGCGAGGCGGTGAAGTGAATGTCACCGAATTGTCGGTCGCGCTCAAACGGCGTTCGGAAGGAACGGTCGTCTGGGAAGGCACAGCAACACGCGTGACTGCACCCGGCGCAGAGAGCCCGGCAGCGATCGTGTCGACCCTTGCTGCAGCGCTGTTTCAGGGCTTCCCAGGCGAGTCAGGCCGCACTATCACCGTCGAATGACACTCAGCATCACGAGCGCCTTTGACGGCGGCAATATCGCACTGGTTTCCACCTCAGGCAGCACGGCCGAATTGGAAATCGCCAAGGATCACAAGTCCGATTTCTATCAATGGTTCTATTTCCGCGTCACAGGCTGCGCAGGGAAAGACCTGACCCTGTCGATCACCAATGCGGGAAGCAGCGCCTATCCGCAGGGTTGGGACAATTACCAGGCCCGCGTCTCCAGCGATCGCGAAGAATGGTATCTCGCCGAGACGGACTATTCGGACGGAACGCTCACGATCCAGCACAGCGCGGACGCGGACACACTCTGGTTTGCCTATTTTGCGCCCTACACGATTGAGCGCCATTATGACCTGGTATCCGAAATCGCAGCCCGGAACGGCGTCAGCCATGCCTCGCTCGGCCAGACGCTTGATGGCCGGGAGCTCGACTATTTCAGCATCGGTTCTGGCGATCTGTCGGTCTGGCTTTATGCCCGCCAACATCCTGGCGAGACGATGGCCGAATGGTGGATGGAGGGCGCGCTTGATCGCCTGACCGATCCAGCCGACCCGATCGCCCGCGTGTTGCGGGACAAGGCGACCTTTCATGTCGTCCCGAACATGAATCCGGACGGCTCCGCCCGCGGCCATCTGCGGACCAACGCGGTCGGCACCAACCTCAACCGCGAATGGCATCAGCCAACGCCGGAAAAAAGCCCGGAAGTGCTGTGGGTGCTCAACCATATGGACAAGACGGGCGTCGATTTTGCGATGGACGTGCATGGTGACGAGGCGATCCCGGCCAATTTCATCGCCGGCTTTGAAGGTATTCCGAGTTGGACCGAGCGGCAGGGCGCGCTTTACGATGCCTATCTGGCAGCGCTGCTCAAGGCCTCACCCGATTTCCAGACCAAGCTTGGATATCCGGTCGCCAAACCGCGCAAGGGCAATCTCTCCATGTCAACCAACCAGGTCGCAGAGCGGTTCGATTGTGTCGCGATGACGCTCGAAATGCCGTTCAAGGATAATCATGAACTGCCCGATCCCGACTTTGGCTGGTCGGGCGAACGCTGCGCCCTGCTTGGCCGGGCCTGCCTCGCCGCATTGCTCGACATTATCGACGATCTGCGCGCCTAGGCGAACAGCTCCGCGAGGAAATTCTCCATCGCCTGCCAGCTTCGCCGGTCGGAATCGGGATGATAGCCAAATCCGGGACTATCGCCCTTCGCCGTCGGATCAGTGAAGCCATGGCCGGTATCGCCATAGGCATGGAGCTGCCAGTCCGCACCGCCTGCGCTGAGCTCTTCCGCGAGGCCCACCGTCACATCCGGCGGCGCCAGAAAATCCGTCCAGCCGTGACAGACCAGCACTTTCGCCGTCATCGTCTCGACATTCGCATAGGATGGCCGGTCATAAACGCCGTGAAAGCTCACCCCGCCCACTATGTCAGCGCCGGACCGGACAAGATCGAGGACTGATTTCCCGCCGAAGCAATAGCCGATTGCCGCGGTCTGGTCCGGGTCGACCCCATCCAGACCCTTGAGCACTGCCAGCGACGCCAGCAGCCGATCGCGAAGGAGCGGGCGATCATCGTTCATCGCATCCATGAAACGCGTCGGTGCATCATCTTCCCGCGTGGCCCGGTTTCCCTGGCCATAGACATCGGCAACCAGCGCAACATAGCCCAGCGCGGCAATGCGTTCGGCCACGACAAAGTCGATCTCCTTGGCGCCGAGCACATTGGGAACGATCATCACGCCCGGGCGCGGGCTGTCCCAATCACTGTCCATCGCGGTCAATCCCTCAAAAGGACCGCCGGGGCCGTCGTAAACTAAAGCCTGGCGTTCGATGGTCATGCGGATACTCCTGATAGTGCGATTCGCGTTCTCCCCATTGTATCGCCAGCCAGCCGCGCTAAGGAAAGCGCCGATCGCAAAAGGAGTTCGCCCCATGCCCCAGCTCACTCTCATCCGGCACGGCCAGTCCCAATGGAATCTCGAAAACCGGTTCACCGGATGGTGGGATGTCGACCTGACCGACAAGGGCGTCACCGAAGCCAAAGAAGCCGGCGTACTGATGCGCGAGAAGGGCATTGATCACGATCTGTGCTTCACCAGCTTTCAGACCCGCGCAATACGCACGCTCAACCTGGCACTCGCCGAAATGGATCGGCTATGGCTCCCGGTCGAGAAGAATTGGCAGTTGAACGAGCGCCATTATGGCGGGCTGACCGGGCTCAACAAACAGGAAATGCGGGACAAGCATGGCGACGAGCAGGTCCATATCTGGCGCCGCAGCTTCGATACCCCGCCGCCGGAAATCGAGGCGGGCAGCGAATATGACCTGAGCACGGATCGCCGCTATGCGGGCGTGACCGTGCCGAAGAGCGAGAGCCTCAAAAACACCATCGAACGCGTGCTCCCCTATTGGGACGCGCATATCGCACCGGCGCTCAAAAACGGGCAACGGGTTCTTATCTCGGCCCATGGCAACTCGCTGCGCGCACTGGTCAAACATCTGTCGCAAATCCCGGATGACGAGATTACGAGCCTTGAGATTCCGACTGGCCAGCCAATCATCTATGATCTGGCGGACGATCTTTCCGCCCGTGACCGCTACTATCTGTCCGGGCGGTAGCCCGCGGGACATGGATTCTGCGCCCATTGCGCCGCCATCGGCTTCACACTAGAAGAAGGCGCTTCTTCTGGCTCAAAGCGCAGGACGAAGCATGACCGAAACGCCACTTATCGGCATCATCATGGGCAGCCGTTCCGATTGGGAAACGATGTCGCATGGCGCCGAAATTCTCACCGAACTCGGCATCCCGCATGAATGCAGGGTCGTCTCGGCCCATCGCACGCCCGATCGCCTCTACGACTATGCGAAAAGCGCTGCTGGGCGCGGCCTGAAAACCATCATCGCTGGTGCCGGAGGCGCAGCCCATTTGCCCGGCATGGCCGCATCCATGACCCGGCTACCCGTGCTCGGCGTACCGGTCGAATCACGCGCGCTCAAAGGCATGGACAGCCTGTTATCGATCGCCCAGATGCCCGCCGGAATTCCGGTCGGCACGCTCGCCATCGGCGTGGCGGGCGCCAAGAACGCAGCTCTGCTCGGCGCCGCCATTATTGCAACGCATGATGATGCCGTAGCGGCGCGCCTCGATGCCTGGCGCCAGGCGCAAACCGATGCCGTCGCGGAAGACCCGGCGGGATGAGCGAACCGCTCGCTCCGGGCGCTACGATCGGCATTATTGGCGGTGGCCAGCTCGGGCGGATGCTGAGCGTTGCGGCGGCACAACTGGGCTATCCCTGCCATATCTATGCGCCCGAAGAATCGCCCTGTGCCGCGGATGTCGCGCAGAAGCACATCCGTGGAGACTATGAGGATCAGGCAGCGCTCGCCGCATTTGCCGAAACGGTCGATGTGCTGACCTATGAGTTTGAGAATGTCCCGGCCGCGCCATTACGGGCGCTGGCGAACGAGAAACCACTCCACCCCAATCTGGACGCGCTGGAACTGGCGCAGGATCGGCTATCCGAAAAAGAATTCGTAGCCGAGCTGGGTGGCCAACCTGCCGGATATCGCGCGGTTGCGTCCCTTGCTGACCTTGAGACTGCGCTCGACGACATGGGCACGCCAGCGATTCTGAAGACCCGCCGCTTTGGCTATGACGGCAAGGGGCAGGTACGCATCACCGATGCCGGGAGTGCGGGCACCGCATGGCAGGAGATTGGCGAACAGCCCGCTGTCCTGGAATCCTTTGTTGATTTTGAGAAGGAATTCTCGATTCTGCTGGTACGCGGAACGAATGGCGAAACACGGATATGGGACGCACCGGAGAATCGCCATAGAGACGGCATTCTTGCTCATTCCCTGGCACCCGGCAGCGGCATCATTGCCGATCAGACGGCCGCAGCCAGCGATCTCGCCAGGCGGATTGCCGAAAAGCTAGACTATGTGGGCGTACTGACCTGCGAGTTTTTCGCGAGCCGCGAAGGCCCGATATTCAACGAGATGGCGCCGCGTGTTCACAACAGCGGCCATTGGACAATCGAAGGCGCAATAACCTCTCAATTCGAGAACCATATCCGGGCCATCTGTGGCCTGCCGCTCGGCGAAACGGCCCTGACGGCAGACCGTATCGAAATGCATAACCTGATCGGTGCAGAGGCCGATGACTGGCTGAGCTGGCTCAAAAAAGACCGGGCGCACCTCCACCTTTATGCAAAGGGGGAAGCACGCCCGGGCCGAAAAATGGGGCATGTGACGCAGCTCTTCTAGAGCCGCTCATGCCGATAGGTTTAGCCGGTTTTGGTTGCCGAGAAAGGCATTTCGCCAAAAGCGCCAGCCTTGATCGTGCCGGACATGGAGTCGCCATCGACAGTTGCCGTGCCTTCCAGCGTCATTGGCATCGGAACGGTGATGTCCATCTTCCAGGTCAGCGTATTGCCGTCGATCTTGCCGTCTTTGACGTCGGCCGAACCGGTGGCGCCAGCATTGGTGCCGGAAACCGAATCACCGTCCTGGCTGAGCGTCATTGTCGACTTCTGCTCACCCATTGGCGAGTTTACGGTCGAGTCCCAAGTGCCTGATACGTCTGTCATGTGCGAATCCTTCCTTACAGTGGTGTCAATTACTCTGCTGAGACTGTTTCCACAGGCAGGCCCAGCGCGTCAAGCTGTTCCCGAACCTGATCGGCATCTCCGACCACAACCCAGGTAAAAGCACCCGGATTGATGGCTGATCGCGCCACGCTATCGAGCTGATTGCGCTCCATCGACCGATAGATGCTCGCGATCTGATCATAATAGTCGACAGACCGCTCAAAGAGATCATTATTGGCCATGCCGCCCATTACGCCAGCCGATGTTTCGAAACGGCCTGGCAGGCTGCGAATGCCGCCCGCTATTGCCCGGCTATGTTCCTCGGGCCGAACGCCATCGACGGTCAGGAAATTCTCGACCTGCTCAAGCAGCGCCGCAATAGAATCGCCCGTACGATCGGCCTGAACCGGCGCGTGGATCGTATAGCTGACGGGTCCAGCAACCCGGTTGACCGCGCCGCTCACCCCGTATGACCAGCCCCGCGTTTCGCGCAGATCCTGGTTGAGCCGAGCGAGGAAACTGCCGCCCAATGCTTCATTGGCAACCAATAGGGGCAACAACTCGTCGGTTCCCAGCAGGTCGAGCACCTGCCCTCCATAGATAAGCGATTGGGGCGAATTGGGTCGATCCACGAGGATGATTCGCGGGTTCGCTGCGGGAATCACCGCGTCAAATGACTTAACCCCGGCTTCGCCTTCCCCGGTCCAGCTGCCAAACCGTTCCTCAAGCGCTGCCAAGACCTGATCCAGCTCGGCATCGCCGACCACCATGATTGTCAGCTTGTCAGGGCGAATCCAGCGGCGATGAAAGTCGATCAGATCCTCGCGCGTGATTGCGGCAACCGATTCGGGTGTTCCAAGGCCGCTAGTCGGGCGACCATAGGGATGGTCGGCGCCGAACAATACGGGCCAGAGGTTGAGGCTCGCTAGGCTGGATGGCGCGCGCCGTTCCGCGGCGATCGCTGTCAGCTGGGTTGCCCGCAAGCGCTCAATCTCTTCGGGAGCAAAAGCGGGATTGCGCACCACATCCTGCAACAGATCGAGCGCGGGTTCATAATTGGCCGACAGCGCTGAAATGCCAAATTGCGTCCTATCGGCAGTCGCGCCGCCGGCGAGACCCACGCCGAGTCGCTCCTGCGCTTCGGCTAGCTGGGTAGAATTGAGGCTCGTCGTCCCCTCGGTCATCAGTGACAACATCAATTGCTGCGTACCGAGCTGATCGGAACGATCGGCCGCATTGCCGACATCGAAGCTCAACCGCGTGAGGATCCTGGGAACCCCGGTGCGCTGGACGAAGAGCAGCTCAACCCCATTGGACAGCGTCGCGCGCTGTACATCGGGAAAATCAAGATCAGCGATTTCTCCAACGATCGGTCGGGCAACCGTGCGCGTACCCGTATCAGTACGCGCATCACTGACCCCGGCCTCAGGTTCTTCACCGGGCTGGAGATAGAAAGCCGGGCTCAGCAGGTCATCGGACATACTGGCATCTACCGATCCCGCTTCCTGATAGGCATCGCGTTCACCCGGATCCACGCGGATCGCCAGCGCTGGCCGGGTCAGCCATTGCTGCATCGCCGCGCGGACGCTCTCGGGTGTCACCGCGCCCAAGCGCTGCAACCGGGCCTGGAAATAGGCCGGGTCGCGGGAGTAAAGTTCGCCGGTCGCCAATACGCCCGCCTTGCCGGTAAATCCGCCGACGCGGTCCAAGCCGGCGATCTGGCCAGCAACCTGGCTCATTGCGACACGGTTCACTTCATCCTGGGTAGGCCCATTCTCTATGAAATCGGCGATCAGCTCGTCGAGCCGCGCCGACACCGCATCAGCGTCCGCAGTCGGTGCGACATTGACCGCGATCCGAAAAATACTGAGATATTCAAATTCCTGCAGCGAGGTGGTGACGGATGCTGCGGTTTGCTCATCCCGGACAAGGATATTGTCGAGTCGTGAGCTCGCCAATCCGCCAAACACGCTGGCGCCCACATCGAGATCGCTGGCAACCGGTGCATTCAACCCCGGAACCACCCAACTGCGATAAAGGCGCGTTGTGGCAACATTATCCTGCATGCGGATATCACGGCGCTCATCAAGCGTTGGCACACCCGGATCGGCCTGCTCGGTATCGGGGCCGCGCGGAATATCCCCGAAATAGCGTTCGACCAGCGTTCGCGCGGTAGGCGCATCGATATCACCGGCCAGAACGAGAACGGCATTATTGGGGCCATAATGGCGGCCGAACCAAGCACGCACATCCTCCATCGTCGCGGCATCAAGATCGGCCATCGAACCGATTGTCGAGTGGCGATAGGAATGGCCTTCGGGAAACAGCGCTTCCAGTTCGGCATAGCTTACCAGCCCATAAGGCTGATTATCGCCCTGGCGCTTTTCATTCTGGACAACGCCGCGCTGATTATCGAGTTCTTCCGGCGTCACCGCGCCCAACAGATAGCCCATCCGATCGGATTCAAGGAACAGCGCGAGCTCCAGCCCCTGAGTCGGCACCGTCTGGAAATAGTTGGTTCGATCAAACCAGGTTGTCCCATTGAAATCGGTAGCGCCAATTTCGCGTAGCGGTTCGAAGACGCCATCCGGTGCGTTCTCAGACCCGTTGAACATCAGATGTTCGAACAGATGCGCAAAACCCGTCTGGCCCTCAGGCTCATGGCGCGAACCGACATGATACCAGATCGAAACGGCGACGACTGGCGCATTGCGATCCTCGTGAACCACCACCCGCAAGCCATTATCCAGCGTAAAACGCTCATAGGGAATCGATACCTGATCGACGAGATCGGCAGCCGTGACATTGGGCTGCGGACCGGCCGGGACCGCGCTATGATTGTCCAGTGCGGCGGCTGGAGCAGCAAGCAAGGCAAGCGGCGCCAAGAGGGTCAGCTTCAAGGAACGCATCGGTGATTTCTCCTGGAAATATCGGCTGCAACCATAGCGGCGAGGCGTTCGCACGCAAGCAGCGGTTGCGGCTGCTCGACGAACGGCTAAATCAGTCGACAAAGATAATCTGCACAGGCCCTTGTGTGGTATTTATGCAACATTATATCGGGCCGAGACAGGAACAGGGATGGACGAATGAATCTCGAGAAATTTACCGATCGCGCCAAGGGATTTTTGCAATCTGCACAAACGGTCGCAATCCGCATGAACCACCAGCAGGTGCGCGCCGAACATCTGGCCAAGGCCCTGCTCGAAGATGAGCAGGGTATGGCGGCTGGCCTGATCGCACGCGCGGGCGGAAGTGCCGAAGCCGCGATCCGCGAGATCGACGAGGCGCTGTCAAAGATTGCGCAGGTGTCTGGCGGCGGCGCGCAGCAAACGCCGCAGCTTTCGAACGATGCGGTCCGCATTCTCGATACGGCCGAGCAGATCGCGACCAAGGCTGACGACACCTATGTGACGGTAGAGCGCCTATTGCTCGCGCTCGTCATGGCCAAGGGGACACCCTGTGGTGATGCGATGGACAAAGCGGGTGTTAAAGCAGAAGCGTTGAACACCGCCATCAATGAGCTGCGCGGCGGCCGGACGGCCGATACGGCCAGCGCCGAAGATCGCTATGACGCGCTCAAGAAATTTGCAACAGATCTCACCGAACGCGCCCGCGACGGCAAGATCGATCCGATTATCGGCCGCGACGAAGAAATCCGCCGAACAATCCAGATCCTGGCGCGGCGCACCAAGAATAACCCGGTGCTGATCGGCGAAGCCGGGGTCGGCAAGACGGCGATCGCCGAAGGACTCGCCCTGCGGATCGCCAATGGCGATGTTCCCGACGGGATCAAGAACCGCACCTTGCTCTCGCTCGACATGGGTTCGCTGATCGCGGGCGCCAAATATCGCGGTGAGTTCGAAGAACGGCTGAAGGGTGTGCTCGACGAAGTGAAAGGCGCCGACGGCGAGATCATTTTGTTCATTGACGAGATGCACACGCTGGTAGGCGCCGGTGCATCCGAAGGTGCAATGGATGCTTCCAACCTGCTGAAACCAGCACTCGCACGCGGCGAGCTCCATTGTATCGGCGCGACGACGCTCGATGAATATCGCAAGCATGTCGAGAAAGACCCGGCCTTGCAGCGGCGCTTCCAGCCGGTGTTTATCGAAGAACCGAGTGTCGAAGACACAATCTCGATCCTGCGCGGGATCAAGGAGAAATATGAGCTCCACCACGGCGTGCGCATCACCGATGGTGCCCTGGTGTCGGCCGCAACTCTGTCTGAGCGCTACATCACGGACCGGTTCCTGCCGGACAAGGCGATCGACCTGATGGACGAGGCGGCATCGCGGATCCGGATGGAAGTGGAATCCAAGCCCGAGGAAATCGAAACCCTCGATCGCCGGATCATCCAGCTCAAGATCGAACGCGAAGCCCTGTCCAAGGAAAGTGACTCGGCCTCGAAGGACCGGCTCGCGGTAATCGAAGAAGAAGTCGCCAATCTCGAAGAAGAACAATCGAGCCTCACCCAGCGCTGGCAGGCGGAACGCGACAAGATCCAGTCCGAAGCCAAGCTCAAGGAAGAGCTAGATACGCGGCGCGCATTGCACTTGAACAGGCGGAGCGCGCCGGCGATCTCGCCAAGGCCGGGTGAGCTTTCCTACGGAACGATCCCGGATCTCGAGAAGAAGCTCGCCGAAGCTGGCGAAGCGACGGAAGGCGCCATGCTGCGCGAGGAAGTGACCAGCGAAGATATCGCGTCTGTCGTGTCACGCTGGACCGGCATCCAGGTCGACAAGATGCTCGAAGGCGAACGCGAAAAGCTGCTGCCATGGAAGAGCATATCGCCAAACGGGTGATCGGCCAGGCCGATGCGGTGAGTGCCGTCTCGACCGCGGTGCGCCGGTCTCGCGCCGGGCTGCAGGACCCCAATCGCCCGCTCGGGAGCTTTTTGTTCCTCGGGCCGACGGGCGTCGGCAAGACCGAGCTCACCAAGGCCCTCGCCGAATTCCTGTTCGATGATCAGAACGCGATGGTTCGCATCGACATGTCTGAATTCATGGAAAAACATTCCGTTGCCCGCCTGATTGGCGCGCCTCCGGCTATGTCGGTTATGATGAAGGTGGGATTCTTACCGAAGCCGTTCGCCGGCGACCCTATCAGGTGATCCTCTTCGATGAGGTCGAGAAGGCCCATAATGACGTGTTCAACGTCCTGCTTCAGGTATTGGACGATGGCCGACTGACCGATGGCCAGGGCCGCACGGTCGATTTCTCCAACACGCTGATCATTCTGACCAGCAATCTGGGCAGCCAATATCTGTCCTCGCTCGGTGATGACCAGACGGTGGATGAAGTGGAACCGCAGGTAATGGAAACCGTACGCGGTCATTTCCGTCCTGAATTCCTCAACCGGCTGGACGAGATCATTCTCTTCCACCGGCTGAGCCAGGAGCATATGGCACCCATCGTCGATATCCAGGTCGCGCGGGTCCAAAAACTGCTCGACGATCGCAAGATCCAGATCGAGCTGACAGAGAAAGCCCGGCAATGGTTGGGCCGGGTTGGCTATGATCCCGTCTATGGCGCACGGCCACTGAAACGAGCGGTGCAGAAATATCTGCAAGACCCGTTGGCCGATGCAATTTTGCGCGGAGATATTGCCGATGGCGCAGCTGTAAAAGTTGATGAAGGCGATGGTGCGCTCGACATGAGTTTCGGCTAAGCCGCCGCACATGAGCAAAGCACAAGCATGGAGCGCCTATTGGTCGCAAATGGGCGAAAGCGGCGGCTGCCTTCCTGGCGCGCCACCTGTCGTTGACGCGCATCTAACCCAGCTCTGGGGCAGTTTCGCTGCTGGTTTTCCGGCGCGAGCGAAAGTCCTCGACCTTGCCTGCGGTACGGGCGCAGTGCTGCGATCCGTGCTCCGGGCCAACCGCGAGCTATCATTGGTTGGTGTCGACTATGCTGACCTGCCCAAGGGAAAATCCAAGAAGATCAAACTTGTGGGCGGAACCGATGTCGCCAATATGCGCTTCAAAGATGCCGAGTTTGATGGGCTGACCAGCCAATTCGGCGTTGAATATTGCGACATCGATGCGGCTGCGGCCGAGATTGCGCGGGTCACGAAGGCAGGCGCACCCCTGCAGTTTATCGTCCATCACGCCGAGAGCCCGATTGTCGAGCAGAATCGCAATCGGCATGCCGCTCTCGCTGCTATTGAGAGATCCTCGACCATGCAGATGGGCCGCTCTGCAGCCGCGCAACCCGGAAGCGATACCGGCATGCTCAGCCAGACGCTGTCACTGATCGCGCGCAGCCATCCGGACCAGACAGTGGTCAATGAGATCGCGGCCGCAATCGATCATGCCGTGCGGTTCGGCGGCAAGAATGCGGCGCGCGAGTTTGACCGGGTCGAAAATAACCTCGCCCAGGAGCTGGCGGTGTTGGGCGCATTGCAGTCAGTCGCTCTGGACGAAGCCGGTGCGACAGCCTTTGTCGACAGTCTCGGCGCATGGTTCGCGTGCAGCCCGCCGCAACCGATTGAGATACAAGGGCTTGCGACACCATTGGCCTGGCTGGTTTCCGGTAAACGCAGCGCCTGATCAGCGAGGCTAGCCAGACGCCCGTTTATCGGTAATTATGGCGGTCCACCAATATCATCCAATACCTAGATTTGCGGAGTTGTGTGCCATGCGTGTTTCCCGAGTCATTCTGATAGCGCCGACAATGGCAGCATTGTTCGTCGCAGCTCCAGCCTATGCCCAGGATGATGTAGAAGCATTGGAGCCGTTCCGAGAATGCGCAGCGATCACCGAAGGCGCAGCGCGCCTTGCCTGTTTCGACGCCGCACTCGCCGGCGCTGATGCGGCACAGGTGGCGCGGCAGGAGCGACGGAGACGCCGTACCGTTGAAGATTTTGGCCTGTCTGGCACGCAAATCGAAGAACGCTATGAGCGCGAAGTCCGCCGCGCCGAAAGCAGCGGTGGCAGCGCGAATGATGTGGCCGACCTCGCTCCGCCGGAGCCAGATTCGGTAACATCGCCGATCGCCGAGACCTTTGTCGATGGCACGCGCCGTCGGGTATTCCTTCTCGAAAATGGCCAGATCTGGCGCGAAGGCAGCAATAGCAGCCTGCGCGGTCGCATTCGGGTCGGATCGAATGCCACGGTATCGCGCGGTGGCGTCGGCGGTTATCGCCTCCGGGTAGAAGGCCGGACAGGGTTTATCTCGGTATCGCGCGTTCGATAGACGCGAATCGTCGACGGCCCCAGATGCGACGGGCCAACTAGCGGTAAGTCGACAGGCTTAGTTGCGCTGGATTGAATCTCGCGTCGCTTCATCGACCACGCGGCGTGCGTCACGATTGCCGGACCGCGCCTGTTCGCGCCATTCAGCGATAGTCATGCAGATGCGAACACGCCGGGCGTTCGAACCAGTGACCCGGCGGGTCTGGCAGCGAACGCGCTGCTCAGGATCTTCTTCCTCTTCCACTGCATTGGGTGCTTCTTCCTGCGCCAATGCCGGAGCCGGAGCACCAAGGGCTATTACGAATACGGCCACTGCCGCGAGAGGGATTGCTTTGGTCATCGCACTACTCCGTAAAACACACGAAAAGGAAGATTTTGGTCTGTTTTAGTCAGCCTGAAATTATTTGCAAACGCCGCTTCTGGACGCGACAAGCAGCGTGCTGATAGGCAGATTG
Source organism: Parasphingopyxis sp. (assembly GCA_965212265.1). Lineage (GTDB taxonomy): Bacteria > Pseudomonadota > Alphaproteobacteria > Sphingomonadales > Sphingomonadaceae > Parasphingopyxis. Next base: position 106,479 of record CBDBUZ010000005.1, read on the forward strand.
GAAACTTGCGGATTCCGTGCCTCAGAATATGCGGATCCGATAGATATGGACACAAATATAATGGCCGAACCGATGCAGCCTATGACAGATGCAATCCTTCGCCTGGCGCATCGCTACGACGAAGCGACGGATAGTTTTCACTTCCTCGATTTGGATCACCAACTGCATGAAAAGGCGGCATTTCTCACAGATGAATATATCCCTGCGGACTGGGCCAGACAGGTTGAGCCACGCGGTCAGCACAGCGCAATGGAACGGCCCGGAACGCCGCTCCATTTCATTTTTCATTCGGGCTTTTGCTGCTCGACATTGATGACCCGGGCCCTGCATCAGCCCGGCATAGCAACCAGCCTGAGCGAGCCGACAATATTGCGGGACATTGTTGGCTATCACGGGCGCAGCAGCGACGAAGACCGGTATCGGAATGTTCTCGATACGAGCTTGTCTTTGCTTGCCCGACCCTTTCAACCCGGCGAAGCCGTGGTGGCGAAGCCGTCATGCATCGTGAACGGCCATGCCGGCGATATGCTGGCAATGCGCGAGGATAGCCGCGCTATTTTCCTATACGCACCGGTTCGCGTCTTCCTGAATTCGATTGCCCGCAAGGCGATCACGGGCCGGCTCTGGGCACGCGAATTGTTCATCGGCCTGCAAAAGGCGAACCATATGGATCTTGGGTTTAGCGATGAACAGCTATTCGGGCAGACCGACCTTCAGATTGCTGGCCTAGCCTGGCTGATTCAGAATATGCGCTTTGCGGCCCTGATCGACCAGCATGGCGAGAGCAGAATACGGACCATCGATAGCGAGGCGTTTCTCGCCGATCCGGCCAAAACGCTGCAGGCCGTTGGGATGCATTTCGATCTAGCCATATCTTCCGAACAGGCTTTGGCAATCAGCAAAAGCGCAACATTCAGCACTCATTCGAAGTTCGGCGAAGAGTTTGACGCCGATAGCCGTCGCGAAGATCGCGCTTCCGGCGAGAATGTACATGCCGATGAGATTGAGAAGGTCGCGATTTGGGTGGAGACCGTCGCCAAGGCCATCAATGCGCCGATGACGATGGCCGGACCGTTACTCAGCTAGGCGGCGCCTGAATATCGAATGCCACGGTCAACCGTTCGCCTGAATCAAATGGCATTGTGCCATGCCACATGATTGACGGGAACAGGGCCAATCGCCCGACTTTGGGTTCCACCAACTTATAAGGCGGAAGGTCTAACGCGAGTTCCTCTGGCGGTATGCCAAAGGCAAGCCAGCCTGCTGGCGGTTCGCCAAATTCATCCGGTGGCGGCAAGCTGACATAGAGCGCAGAACTGCACCAACCCTGGGGATGGATGTGGTGTGTATGCCGGCCTGCACCCGCAAGTCTCACAGACCAGGAACCGCCAAAGGACACCGGACCAGGCGCATGGCGCAATATGGGATGGTCAGGATCCAATGGCGCCAATGAACGCATATGCTCTTGAACGGTTTCGACAATTGCCGCCCGCAACTCGCGGATCTCGCGTTCGGCCCGTGCAAACAGGGGCCCGTCAGTCTGCGTGCCACCGCGCACAGACTGGCCAGCCATGTCGGCTTTGAGGACGTGCAAGGTCCGAAGGTGGGCGGCGAGCGCTTCCATGTCGACCCGATCGCCAATGTCATAGGTCTGGATCAGGCGATCATCGCGTTCGAGCCACTCCCAACGCTTGTCCCCTGTCATCCGCCAGGCAATGCCGAGATACGGCCACATCTCGTTCGCATCGGGATCGCCAACGCGCTCTTCGCCGCATTTTGCAGCTTCCTCCGGTCGGTTAGTCCGCAGCATATGGCGCACATAGCGGACAGCGAGCGGCATCTCGGCAAATGGCGCAACCGCGTTGAACAGGCGATCCGCACGCCGATCATCGCGGAGTTCAGAGGCACAGATCGCCTCGCAAATATCCAACGCGCGCTTGTCCGCAACGCGAATACGCGCCCGGCGCACCACGGCGTCAGCCTCGGCATATTGCTCAACCTGGATCAGCAAGTTGATCATCGAAAACCACAACCCCGCATTGCCGGGCTGGGCCGCTAATCCGCGCTCATAACCATCGAGGAAGCTATCCCGCTGGCCATTCATCCAGCGAAGATTGGCAAGCAGATCCTGGCCTTCGATCCAGGCGGGATTCTCGCCCAACATGCGATCAAGATCAGCAATAGCCTGGTTGGTCTTGCCGATAGCGGACTGCGCGGCGGCGCGACCCATCAATACAGAGCCGTCTGATGGAGCAACGGCCCAGGCTTTATCGAACAGCTTTACCGCCGGTTTTCCGGCTTCAAGGGTCACCCGCGCCAGGCCATGGGTTGTCTTGGGGTCGCGCGGTGAAAGACTGACTGCCTTTGAGAATGCCTTGATCGCTTCTCCGGAATCTTCTTGGGCCCGGTGCAACAGCCCAAGGACATGCCAAAGGCGCAGATGATCTGGAAAGGCTTTCAGCGCCTGTTTGACGGTGGCAATGGCCGCATCCGCTTTGCCCGCATCCCGATCGCGCATTGCGGAATCAATGATCGCAGCAGGATCGATGCCATTCGTTCCTTGGACAACAGCACTGGCCATTGGTGATCAACCTCTTTGCGGTTCGATACTGGGTGCCAGTCTTGTCGATATGCCGCAGCGTGACAAGTCTTCACCCCCAAAAGAAAAAGGGCGGCAAGGTTTCCCTTGCCGCCCGAATTCTTTGGATCGGTCTGCGACTAGAAGCGCAGGCGACCGGTAACCGAGTAACGACGACCAAGAGTGTCGTACGTTGTCGGATAGGTGTTACCCGAGTTGAACGAGCTCGAACCGATGAACGAGCTTACGTTCGGCGGATCGCGGTCCAGAAGGTTCTGAATACCGACCGTTACGTCGAAATTCTCGCTGACGTTCGAACGAACGGTCAGGTCGAAGTAAGACGCATCGTCAATCGCTGCATATTCAGGCAGCGTGTTGCCGAACGAACCATCCAGCGGCTCAAGCGTCACACCGTCGATCCAGCGCCACAGCAGCGAAACGTCCACAAGGTCGTCGATGCTCAGCGTGGTCCGCAGGTTGAACGCCCATTCCGGAGTGATCGGCTCACAGTTCTGACCGTAGAAGCTGACGCACTCACGATTGATCGACGTCGGGCTGGCCTGGAACAGAAGTTCATCCGTCCAGGTACCGTTGAGGTCGAAGTTCAACGAACCGAAGTTCAGCGGGAAGGTGTAGTTGACCCGGAAGTCAATACCGCTGGTTTGGAGCGTACCCTGGTTGGTGAGCTGCAGGATCAGACCCAGCGTTTCACCACCACCGTTCAACGAACCATTGATCGGGTTACGACGGATGTTGGCGCAAGCTGCTGGATCGCTACCAGCGCCATCATTGTTCGCACCGAAGCACGGAACAAGAATGTCACCCGGTGTCGGCTGCGTAATGGCGTCCGTTACCTCGATGTCGAAATAGTCGATCGAAACAACCAGACCTGGAACCTGCGGCGGAGTTGCCACGAGGCCAAGAGTGATCGAGTCGGACTTTTCAACGTCCAGATTGACGTTACCGCCAGCCGTTGCGTTGATCTGTGCAGCAGACGGAACCGGAATGGCACCGATCGTTGCAGCAGGTGCACCCTGTGCGACACAGATGGCCGTCAGAGTTGCGTTACCAACCGGGCCGGCACCAGCACATGGATCAAGCGCCAGCGGCGTAAGACCTGTTGTGACCGGAGCAAACAGCTCACCAATGTTCGGCGAACGTACCGAACGCTGGTAGATACCGCGGAAACGGAAGCCTTCGAACGGCTCCCAGCTACCACCGGCTTTCCACGTTACCGACGTACCCGAATTCGAGTAATCCGATACGCGGATACCGCCTTCAACCGTCAGGCTGTAGAAGCCCGGAACGTCTTCGAGGATCGGAACGATCAGCTCGGCGAAACCTTCGATGACGTCATAGCCACCGTTGAAGGTCGGTGCCGGAGCACCCGTACCCAGAACTTCGTCCTGCGTACCAGCCGAAACGTCAGCAACACGGCTAGCGACATAGTCACGATACTCGACGCCGACTGCGAAGCCGACAGGAGTTTCCGTGAACAGGCCCGTCTCACCGAAGGTACCGTTCAACGAAGCGTTGACCTGCGTCAGCGACGTCGTGTCGGTGAAGCCGGAAGGCTGGTTGAAGAACGTTACCGAACGCGGATCGATGTTCGTGCCAGCCGGTCCGCCACCCTGAAGGTTGATCGGGAAACAGCCGTTCGATGCATCGAAACAGGTCGTTGGGCTGGTTGCCACAAGTGCCTGTTCGATACGCGATTTCAGGCCCCAACCCGTGCGGGTCGTGGTGCGCTGTGATTCGCCATATGTTGCATAGACATCGTAGCTCAACGTTGGGCTAAGATCGCCACGGACACCGCCCCAAACCTGGAACTGGTTGGTGACAATTGCCGTTGCACGTGGGCCCTGCTCGACCAGACGACGGTTGATGATGACATCAGGCGCCAGATAGGCCGCGTCGTTCGGGTCAACAGCGTTACGTGCTGCCGTACAGGTTGCTACCGGGATCGGCACAGCAAAGCTGGCGCAGATCGACTGAACCTGTGCGTCCGTCAGGAACGGGTTGTTCAGCGGAACTGCGAACGGATCACCGAACAGGCCCGAAGGTGCGAGCTGCAGGTTAACCGTCGAGTTCGTGAACATTGCACGGGTGTAGACTTCAATGCCCGGCGTTACTTCATAACGCGCAGAACCGAAGATGTTCCAACGTTCGAGCGGCGTCTGGAAGTAGTTGAACGGCGCATAGTTGAACGTGTTGTACTGCGGAACCAGGATCGTGCCGGTCGGATCGATCTGCTGACCGTTGAACCGGGTCGGAACGGTCGTACCCGAACCAACCGCCTGACCGCCAAGGAACAAGGCGTTCTGCGAGATCGTACGGCTCGACTGCAGGATATCGTCGATTTCCTGATAACCAATCGAGAGAACCGCGTTACCGCGACCATCGTCGAAGTTCGCACCAACGGTTACGTCAGTCCGGAAACGTTCGCCGTCACCACGCTCGGTGATGCCGTAGGTCATTGCAGCTTCGAGGCCTTCGAAATCGCGGCGGGTCACAAAGTTTGCAACACCCGTGATAGCGTCAGCACCGTACACCGAAGAAGCACCACCGGTGATGACTTCGACGCGCTCAACCAGAGCAACCGGGATGATGTTAAGGTCAGTCCGCGAACCGATCGTCGAAGGTACGAGACGCGTACCATCGAGAAGGATCAGGTTACGGCCAGTACCCAGGTTACGAAGGTTCAGCGTTGCCGTACCGTTCGAACCGTTGTTGACCGAGCTGTTCGTACCCGGTGCGATACCTGGCAGTTCACCGATCAGCTCTTCAGCGTTGGTTGCCTGACGAAAATCGATCTCGTCCTGGCCAACGACCTGGATCGGGCTCGACTGTTCAAGGTTCGGGTTCGAAATACGAGTACCCGTAACAATGATCGCCGGCTGGTTGCTGCTTGCAGCCGCCAGCTCTTCGCTGTCCTGCGCGAACGCAGGCGTCGACATCATGGCGATGCCGAGCACGACAGGTGCAGCACCCGTCTTCAGTTGTGTAAATTTGGAAGTCTTGGTCACGTTTCCAGCCCCTTATTCTGGAGTTAGATACCGCAAGATTGCGGCCTAATTTCTAGCCCTTGTGGATTGGTCAGAGCATACGGCACACGCAGCTCATCCATAGGCTTGGAGCGTCACTGCATGGAGATTGGCGACCTGTAAAGCAAAGGTTCAGCTCTCAGAACGGGTTCGCGAGGATATGTCGCCAAAATGCAACAGTTTGCGCCCGCCCAGCCGTAACTGGCGGCAAACGGCGCTTGTTTGCCTAATATTGCGCTTGGATAGTTACTGAAAAATTGACGCTGTTTGCGGTCTCAAGAGCCCGAAACCGGCATCGGTCCGGCCAGGAAACGCGGGTCGATTCGCTCATTTTCCCATTTCATCCCCCAATGGAGATGCGGGCCGGTCGCACGGCCGCTGGAGCCGATCGCCGCTATGCGTTGCCCGCGCTCAACTGTCTCGCCGACCGCCACATCGATCCGGGACAGATGAAGAAACGCGCTATTGAGGCCCATTCCATGGTCAATGATGAGGAGATAACCCTCGAGCGAAAACGGCGTCGCCGTCGCCAGAACAACAACGCCATCGGCTGGCGCTACAATCGGTGTCCCCGATGGCCGCGCGATATCGACGCCGGAATGATAGGAGCCCGGTTCGCCACGATAGATTCGCTGAGAACCGAAAACGCCACTGATCCGGCCGGTAACCGGCCACAGGAAATCCTGGCGCCAGCCATCAACATCCGAACGAATCTCCCGAGCCGCAACAATCTGCGCAATCTCTGGCGCCCGGCGACGTTGAAACTCGGCCGAAGAGCGCCCGCCGCGCCGCGATGCGTTTATGCGCTCAATCCGCCAGTCCGTACTCGCGATACTCAAGGTACGAACCTGTTCTGCGCCTGACTCAGAATATGCGGTCAGCGCCGCCGCCGAGCCATGATCCCGGCCAAAGGCGATCACGAAGCTGCCATCGTCGGCGATTGGAATGTCCGTATCATTCAAGCGCAGGCGTTGTGTTCCGGATGGAACCTGGCCCCGCACCACGCCACCTTGCCTGAAGATGCCATCAAAAACGAAATCGCTGCGCGCTGGCGCGACGATTGGCGCAGCAGTCGTCGGCGCCTCTGCAGCCTCTGCCTGCGCCGCCGATGCGTCGCCCGTTGAACACGCCATGGCTGCGGCAGCGATCAGCAGCGCCGCACCGACCGCTACTCGCCTCATTCTGCGTCCTCGAACGCGCGAACCGAAATATCGGCAGTCGCGTAGGGCTCCTGTCGCTCGACGCTCCAATAGCGCAGATCGTCCAGCGGAATTGCCCGGCCGCTCACGGCACACAGCACGTGATCGCCTGGTGCAATCATCCGGAAATTATTGGCCATATAGTAAAGCTTGGCCACTCTGCCGTCGCGCGAAGATAAAATGGTCCGATACTCCTGTTAGTCGAACAAACCCGGCTGCCCGGATTTTGGTTTCGATTTGGCTTTTCGGGACTTAGGATATGCTGCCTTGGCGCCATCCTCAACCCGCGCATCGACACTGCCATCGGCAAAGCGAAGCCGCAGCGCCCCGGCACGCCGCGCCGCTTCGGCATCAGCGATCACCTTCTCATCCTGTGTTTCGACCAAGGCAAAGCCACGTTGCAGTGGCGCCTTGGGGTCAAGTTGGGCCAGTACCCGAGTGAGCGCCGCCAGCCGTTCGCACTCAGATGTAAGGCGTTCGGTCATCGCAGTTGGCAGGTCCCGGTTCGCTCGGGCCAGCGCCTCGCTGCCGCGCTCAAATGTCCGCCTCAGGAGGATCGGGCGCAGCGCGGCGCCCCGCCGAGCCAGCTCTCCATGCGCAATTTGCAGCCGCCCGCTCAGAGCCCGTGGCAATCGCCCACTCAGATCGTCAAACTTCTGCGCATGCGGCGCCAACAGATTGGCCGGTCGCGGCAATAATCGTCCAAGACTATGCAACCGTTCATTCAGGCGATCCGCGAGACGCCGTATTGCTCGACCCAGGCGCAAACTGGTTTCACCAAGCATGGCGAGCAGTTCAGCGCGAACTGGCACGGCCATCTCAGCAGAGGCGGTTGGAGTGGGTGCGCGGCGATCCGCTACAAAATCAGCCAGCGTCGTATCGGTCTCGTGCCCGACAGCAGAGATTACCGGGATTGTGCAATCAGCAATCGCCCGCACAACCACTTCCTCATTGAACGCCCACAGATCCTCGATCGATCCACCGCCCCGCGCAACGATCAGTAAATCCGGACGGACAAGCTCGGCACCCGCTTCGATCGAATCGAAACCGCGCACGGCATTGGCAATCTGAGCCGCCGCGCCCTCGCCTTGAACAATAACCGGCCAGACAATGACATGGCTTGGCATCCGATCCGCCAGCCGATGGAGAATATCGCGAATCACCGCGCCGGTGGGTGACGTCACAACGCCGATGGTTTTCGGTAGATAAGGCAGTGCCCGCTTGCGGTCTTCGGCAAACAATCCCTCGGCCGCCAAGGCTTTGCGGCGCTGCTCGAGCAACTGCATCAGCGCACCCTCGCCGGCCACTTCCAGCCGTTCGATCACGATCTGATATTTGGATCGGCCAGGATAGGTGGTGAGCTTGCCCGTCGCGATCACTTCGATCCCGTCTTCGGGCGCAAAGGCAAGCCGCGCGGCTTGCCCTTTCCAGATGACGCCATCAATCACCGCAGACTCATCCTTGAGCCCCATATAGCAATGACCCGATGCGGCGCGCTTGAAGCCCGATATCTCGCCGCGGATGCGGACATGGCCAAAGCGCTGCTCAACCGCACGCTTCAGCGCCCGTGAAATTTCCGATACCGAGAGCGGCGCTGCATTGTCGCCCGCACCGCTCTCGGCTAGGAGCGCAGCGCCGGGTTCGTTTCGGCCATGTTCGGAAGAGGAAGACTGCATGAATGTCCTGTTGCTTGGCTCGGGCGGACGCGAACATGCGCTGGCATGGAAGCTTGCGCAATCGCCAAAGCTTACAAAGCTGTTTGCATCGCCCGGCAATCCGGGAATAGCCGAGCATGCCGAGATCGTCGAGATCAAGGATGGCGACCATCGCGCAACGATCGACTTCTGCCTTAAAAAAACAATTGAGCTGGTGGTGATCGGGCCCGAGACACCATTGGTTGATGGGCTGGCGGATAATCTGAGGACGATGGGATTCGCCGTATTCGGTCCGAATAAAGAAGCCGCGCAACTCGAAGGATCGAAAGGCTTCACAAAGGATCTCTGCGCGGAGGCCGATATTCCAACGGCCCGCTATGAACGCTTTTCGTCCGCCGAGGCCGCTATCCCAGCGCTCGCCAGTTTCGGCCTTCCGGTGGTTATCAAGGCGGACGGCTTGGCCGCGGGCAAGGGCGTGGTGATCGCCGAAACGCGTGAGGACGCTGAAGCAGCGATTGAAGGCATGTTTGACGGAAATTTCGGCAAGGCTGGAGCCGAAATTGTGATCGAAGAATTTCTTGAGGGCGAAGAGGCGAGTTTCTTTGCGCTGGTCGATGGTGAAACAGTCGTGCCATTTGGCACCGCGCAAGATCATAAGCGTGTTGGCGAGGGTGATACGGGACTCAACACCGGCGGGATGGGTGCTTATAGTCCGGCGCCCATACTCGATGACAAAAGCATCGATCGGGTGATGGATGAAATCATCAAGCCAACTGTCGAGACGCTCTCGAATCGCGGAACGCCGTTTAGTGGGGTCTTGTTTACCGGCTTGATGCTCACCGAGAGCGGCCCTCAATTGATTGAATATAATGTGCGCTTCGGGGATCCCGAGTGCCAGGTCTTGATGATGCGTTTTGATGGCGACCTTGTGGAGTTGATGTTCGCGATTGCCACGGGCGAGCTGAGTAGCATGGCCACACCCCGCTTTTCTCCGGACAGCGCAATGACCGTCGTCATGGCGGCAACAGGCTATCCCGGAACACCGGAAAAGGGCTGCAAGATCGACAAGATCGATGCTGCCGAAGCGAAAGGCGCCAAGATATTCCATGCCGGGACATCCAGCGAAGATGGCCAGCTGGTTGCAAGCGGCGGGCGCGTATTGAACGTGACCGCGATGGGAAAAAGCCTGAAAGGCGCGCGCGATGCTGCCTATTCAGCCATTGAGAAAGTCGATTTTGCAGACGGGTTTTACCGGCGCGACATTGGCTGGCGGGAACTTGAACGTAGTTAACGATTTGCAAAAAGCCCGCCGGATGGACACACTCTAGGGCGTAATCGCGTAATTGGGGGGGCAGTTAATGCCGACACAAGGCAAATTGCTGGTCGGTTTGTTGGTGGTCGGATTCATAACCTGGCTGTGGCTACAGCCATTTGGGAATTCGGCCGCAATTGCAGACGATATTGAAGGACGGGCCGCTGAGGCGCTGGCGAACGATGATGTCGCCGGCGTTGATATTGTCGTGCCCCGCGATCCCGTGCGCCGCACCGTCAATCTGTCTGGTGCGCTTTCCAATGATGATCGCGCAGCAGCCCGAGAGACGATCGCCTCGCTTGATGGCGTATCCGATGCAAGCTGGGCCGTTCCAGACGAGGGCGAGGAAACCGCTGCGGGTGCCACGGCTCAAGTGGATAGCGCGGCACAAACCTGTAGAGACAATGTGAACGCAGTCATTGCCAGCCATCAGATTACATTCCGCAGCGGCTCGCCATACATCAATCCCGCCTCGCAACAGATGCTCGACCGGCTCGCCGAAGCCATCGAAGGATGCAGCGGTATTCGCATCGAAATTTCAGGTCACAGCAACGGTGGTGGCCGCACGAACGTGAACATGGAAATGTCTGCCTTCCGCGCGACAACTGTCCGCGATGCCCTGGTCGAACGCGGCGTGCCCAGTGAAATGCTGACAACTATTGGCAAGGGAGCGGACGAACCGATTGGCGAGGACGCAAGCGATCCGGCAAATCGCCGCGTTGATTTCGCCGTGAGCCTGATCGGCGAGGGAGACAGCTGATGTTCGCTTTGTGGATCGAAGTCCTGCTGCTCAATCTGGTAATGTTCCTGCTTGGCATCGGGATCGCCTGGATGCTCTGGCGCCGTGAGCCGGAGGACGAGCTATGATGTATCTCATCGCCTCTTTCTGGCTGCCAATGCTCCTGTCCGCCATCGTCGGTGTGGCCACTGGCTGGTGGATGTGGCGCGCCGGCGCTTCGCAGGATGAACTGGCCTATGCGTCCGAACCAGCCCCGATAATTCCGCCCGCACCACCAGAACCTGAACCCGAACCAGAGCCAGAGCCGGAGCCTGAACCCGAACCCGAACCGGAGCCTGAGCCTGAGCCCGAGCCGGAACCCGAACCGGAAGTTGAGGAACAGGCGGAAGCGGAGCCCGAGCCGGAGACGCCTGAAGAGCCCGTTGCCGTGCCATCTCCATTCCGCGATGCACCGGATGGCGAGCCGGACAAGCTAACGCTCATCAAGGGTGTTGGTCCCAAGCTCAGCGATATGCTGCATGGATTGGGAGTCTTCCATTTCACCCAAATCGCAGAGTGGAACGACGATCAAGTTGCAGAGGTCGATTCGCAGCTTGGCAACTTCAAAGGTCGGGTCGCGCGCGATCGCTGGGTCGATCAGGCACGGCTCCTCGCTGCCCGCAATGTCGCTGCATTTGAACGCGAATTCGGCAAGATGAACGGCTCCTTCTAAACCAGTATTCTCCCCTCAATCTTCATTAAGCGTCGGTTCAGGCGTCGATGTGATACTGTTACATCGGGTCGATTGCAGAGGGAGGCATTCTCATGCGTCTAGTGTCATTTGCGCCAATGGCGGCGCTTGTCCTAACCGGACTCGTCTATTCCGTACACCCCAGCCAAGCGACCCAGCGTCCCATGACGCCGGCCAGCGCAAACGAAATCTGTGCGCCGTTTCTCGTTGCCAATGACGCTGACTATGAGCGACGGCGCTATCGCGGATCGGGAGCGCAAGCTGGAATAAACCGCAGCACAGCACGGCCGACAACTGCGCCTCCTCCTCCTCCGCCGCCGATGGCGCCGCCCCCACCTGCGCCAATGGCCGAAGCCGTCGCTGATCAGGCCGTTTCCGTCGCTGGGCGACGCCAAGTGGCGCCTTCCGTCGGCTATGTTCGACCACCCGCCCAAAATCGCGAACGCTATGACGGCGAAGCCGTGGCGGCGATCATGGCGGTCGCCGAAGAGCCTGTTTCGACCTTTGCTGTCGATGTCGACACCGGCAGCTATTCCAATGTGCGGCGTTTCCTCAACGAGGGCCGCGTGCCGCCTCAGGCTGCTGTTCGGACCGAGGAAATGGTCAATTATTTCCGCTATGACTATGATCGCCCACGCGATCGCACCCAGCCTTTTTCGATCACCACCGACATGACGACGACGCCGTGGAACGAGAATACACGCCTGTTGCGCATCGGCCTGCGGGGTTACGATATCGAGCGGACCGAACGGCCCAGTGCAAACCTCGTCTTCCTGGTCGATGTTTCGGGATCGATGCACTCGCGTAACAAGCTGCCGCTTGTTCAATGCTCGATGGCCATGATGGCCGAACAGCTCAATCCGGGCGACCGCGTTTCGATTGTGACCTATGCCGGCACCACCAAGACGGTGTTGGAAGGATCGAATGATCGCGATGAAATCATTGCGGCGCTGGGCCGGTTGCGGTCTGGCGGATCAACAGCCGGGGCGGCGGGCATCAGCCTTGCCTATGATGCTGCACGGGCCAATTTCCTCGACGATGGCATCAATCGGATCCTGCTCGCCACCGATGGCGACTTCAATGTCGGCACCACCAATCGCGAACAGCTGATCGAGATGGTCGAGCGCGAACGCGAAGCCGGCATTTCGCTGACCACGCTCGGTTATGGCACTGGCAATTACAATGAAGCCATGATGGAGCAGATCGCCAATCACGGTAATGGCAATTACGCCTATATCGATAGCGCCATGGAAGCCCATCGCGCCCTGGTGCAGGAGCTCAGCTCAACGCTCTTCACGATTGCCGCGGACGTGAAGATCCAGATCGAGTTCAATCCGCTCCACGTCCGGGAATATCGCCTGATCGGCTATGAAAACCGCCTGCTGGCCGAGGAAGATTTCGACAATGACACGGTGGATGCCGGCGAGATTGGTGCCGGACACCAGGTCACCGCCTTGTACGAGATCGTCCCGGTCGGATCTGAGGGCTGGCTGCCCAATCGCCGCTATGCGGCGAACCGACCTGTGGCCCGCAGTGGCCAAGGTGCCGAGCTCGCGCATCTCAGGCTCCGCTACAAGCTGCCCGGTGAGGACGAATCGCGGCTTATCGAACAGGCGATTGGCCGCAGCGCGATGACCAATGCGCGCGCGCCGCGCGGCGACATGGCGTTCGTCACCGCGGTCGCAGCGTTCGGGCAGCGGCTGCGCGGTGACACCTATCTTGGTGAGTATGACTTTGCCGATATCCGCCGCCTGGCCCGCGCCAGTGGATCGAATGGCGACTATTGGCGCCGGGAATTCCTGGAGCTTACCGAGCTTGCCGAGGCGCGCAGCGCGCCTGGCGGGACTGGCGAGGGCAGCAAGAACTAACCACTTGCGCACTGCCCGTCTCCGACAGGGCGATCCGTGTGCCCCTGCGCGGATCGCCCACTTATTTTTGCGAACTCCGAAAAGTTGCACCGAGAGGCTGCGCACGGCATAGGCGCCCGCGAAGCATAGCCATCGGAGTTTGTGATGCCGGACAATAGCCTGCTAATCGCCCTTGCCGTGACCGCCGCACTGATTGTCGGTTTCATTGTCTTGCGGGCGCTGAGTGGCGGGTCGAAGGGCGACAGCATTGAGCAGGCCGCGCCGCCCGCTGCAGACGTTCCCCCACCCGCAGCGGAACCATCGCCATCGATTGAAACTACCGAGGCGCCAGATCCCGTGCCCGCCCCGGTGGCGGAAACAGGAGACGCGGATACGCTGACCCAGATCAAGGGACTGGGGCCTAAAAAAGCAGCGAAACTCAACGAGCGTGGCATCACCCGTTTCACCCAGATCGCGGCCTGGAGTGATGCCGATATTGCGGCACTTGAAGCCGATCTTGGGCCTATCGCCGACCGCATCGCGCGTGATCGCTGGGTTGAGCAGGCCGGCTTGCTGGCAACCGGTGATATCACCGCCTTCGAAGCCAAGTTCGGCAAGCTGGGTTAGGCATGGCGCTGGTCACTGGCAGCGACGGTAAGGCCCGCTGTTTCGGCGGCCAGCCGGGCAAGGAATTTTACGCCGATTATCACGATAATGAATGGGGTATCCCCGTCCATGATGACCAGCATCTGTTCGAAATGCTGATCCTGGAAGGCGCGCAAGCCGGGCTCAGCTGGGAAACCGTGCTGCGCAAACGCGAGGGCTATCGCGCTGCATTCCATGGCTTCGACGTCAAACGCGTTGCGGCGATGGGCGACGCCGAACTCGAAGCCCTGCGCGAAGATGAAGGCATCATCCGCAACCGGCTTAAAATCTACAGCACGCGAAAAAATGCGATCGCCTTTATCGCGATGCAGGACGAATTCGGCTCATTCGATGCCTGGCTATGGGATCATGTTGATGGCGAACCGATCGTCAATCGCCCCAAGTCCTTCGCAGACGTCCCCGCCGCGACCCCGCTCTCCGACGCCATCTCCAAGGCACTCAAAAAGCGCGGGATGAGCTTTGTCGGCTCGACGATCATCTATGCCTATCTCCAGGCAACCGGCGTCGTGAATGATCATGTCCAAGGCTGCTGCTGCTACCCAGACTAGCCGCTATTCGGGCTTTCGAAATCGCATGACAAACTGGTCAGTATTGCCGCGCACCTGTTCGTTAAACACTTCGATCGAGTGATCGTCATCGGGATTGCGGAGCACCTCGCTCTCCCCGACAAATTCGAAACCCGCCGCTTCGACCTGGGTACGCACCGCCGCCGGATCGATCCGGTGCAATGCCTCGGTGTCGCGCATTCCTGACCCATCTTCGGCGGCATGATCGATGATGAAATAGGTGCCGCCAGGTCGCAGCATCTCGAACACTGCCGCATTGAGCCGTGCGGGATCATAATTGCCCATAAATTCATCGGGATAATCGTGATAATTTTGCGAGGTCCAGACCATGTCGAGCTGTTCGGGCGCGGAGAGATCAGGCGTCGGCTGTACGGTCACCGTGACATTGGTAAAGGGATCGCTCTCAACGAGCTCACGCAGGCGCCGCACATCGCTCCGGGCAAAGCGCGCATAATTTTCCGGCCAGGTCGCATAGACATGCCCCTCCTCGCCAACAACGAGGCTGAAGAGTCGCGTCCAATAGCCACCCCCCGGAATCAGATCGAGCACCCGATCACCGGGCTCCAGACCGGAAAAGGCGATCAACTCACCGGGCAGCCGGCGCTCATCGCGCGGGAAATGATATTCGCGGGCCGGGTCTGCAATGGCCGCGGTGACATAGTCGGGAATGGGAACCGGATCGGTAAGCTCTACCTGCTGCGCTTCAACCGCAGGCGCCTCACCCGCCTGCCCGCAAGCGCTCAGCCCCAGCGTCACCGCAAGCGCGAGCGCCAAATGTTTCCGATGTCCCATAGCGCCTCTCCTCACGGATAGGTCTGGCAGCACAGCCACGGCAAATCAGCCTCTCCTCGACCGGCGGCGACCGTCTTTCGACAGACGCGCGCCCTACTCCCCCGCCAGATGCAGCGCGATCTCGCGCTGGTGCGGGCGGCGGCGATGTTCGAAGAGATAAATTCCCTGCCAGATGCCAAGCGCGAGACGGCCATCGATTACCGGAATCGCGAGATGGGTCTGGGTCAGCGCCGATTTGAGATGTGCGGGCATATCGTCCGACCCTTCGCTGTCATGCGCATAATGCGGGCCTTCGGGCGCAAGCTGGTCGAAAAAGGCGATCAGATCGTCCTGCACTTCGGGTGCGGCATTTTCCTGGATCAACAGCGACGCCGATGTGTGGCGGATGAAGAGCGTCAGCAGGCCTTCGGTGATACCCGTACCGCCCACCCATTCGGATATGTCGCCTGTGCACTCGGTCAGCGACTTGCCTGGCGTGGCGATGGTGACAATGCCCGTGTGCTGCACCGGGCTACCGATCACACATCCAAATTGGCGACGTTCAGCGCGTTATCCTGGATGAACTCACGCCGGGGCTCGACGACATCGCCCATCAGCTGGGTGAAGATTTCGTCGGCGATATCGGCCTGGTCGACATGCACCTGGAGGAGCGAGCGGACGTCGGGATCGAGGGTCGTTTCCCAGAGCTGGTCGGCATTCATTTCACCCAACCCCTTATAGCGCTGGACCGAGAGGCCCTTGCGCCCTGCATCGAGGATCGCGGTGAGCAATTCGGATGGCCGCGAGATCGCCGTGCGGCCCTTGGCCTCGACCTCCTCGCCATCGGCCGCTTCAGCCGCTTTCATGCTGACCAGATGGCCGACCAGCGCATAATTTTCGGCCTGTTCGGCAGCGACCTGTTGCAGCTTGCGAGCCTCGGCCGAGCGGATAAAGGCATGGTCGATCCGGTGAACATCGGTGACCCCGCGCCAACGCCGCTGCAGCTCAAAATCGCCATTTTCGGCAACCCGGCCGGTCCATGTCGCGTCTTCGTCATTATTGGCAAGCCATTCGGCAACAAAGGAAACCGCGGCTTCGCGTTGTTCTTCACTCAATGCTTCGTCGAGCGCGCCAACCAGCGCAAAGGCTTCGACGATTGCCGGATCATAGCGCTTGGGCACATAATTCATTAGCGAGCGCATGCGCCGCGCATGATCGATCAGGATGCGCAGATCCTCACCCGTCCGCTGGGCACCTTCGCCGGTTTCGAGCAGCATCGTATCGAGGCCCGCATTGATCAGATAGGCATCGAGCGCCGCATCGTCTTTCAGATAGACTTCGCTCCGCCCCTTCGCGACTTTGTAGAGCGGTGGCTGGGCGATGTAGAGATGGCCGCGCTCCACGATCTCGGGCATCTGGCGATAGAAAAAGGTAAGCAGCAATGTGCGGATATGCGCGCCATCAACATCGGCGTCGGTCATGATCACGATCTTGTGATAGCGCAGCTTCTCTATATCGAAATCATCGCGCCCGATGCCCGTGCCCATCGCCTGGATCAGCGTGCCGACTTCCTTGGAGGAGAGCATCCGATCGAAGCGTGCGCGTTCGACATTGAGGATCTTGCCCTTGAGCGGCAAAATTGCCTGATAATGCCGATCGCGCCCTTGTTTCGCAGAGCCGCCAGCACTGTCGCCCTCGACCAGGAACAATTCGGATTTGGCCGGATCGCGCTCCTGGCAATCGGCCAATTTACCGGGCAGTGAAGCGACAGCCATCGATCCCTTGCGGGTCATTTCGCGGGCCTTTTTAGCGGCTTCGCGGGCCGCAGCCGCATCGATCACCTTCTGGATGACATCGGCGGCATAAGCCGGGTTTTCCTCAAGCCATTCGACCAGCTTGTCGGCGATCAGGCTTTCGAGCGGCTGGCGCACCTCGGACGAGACCAGCTTGTCCTTCGTCTGCGAGCTGAATTTGGGATCGGGCAATTTGACCGATACGATCGCTGTCAGCCCTTCGCGCATATCGTCTCCGGTGAGCTTCACCTTGGACTTTTTGAGCGCGCCGGAGCTTTCGGCATAATTGTTGAGGGTGCGGGTCAGCGCCGAGCGGAAGGCCGCCAAATGGGTGCCGCCATCGCGTTGCGGAATGTTGTTCGTGAAGCACAGAACATTTTCGTGATAGCTGTCATTCCATTCGAGCGCGACATCGATAGCAATATCGTCGCGTTCCCCGGAAATCGCGATCGGATCACCGATAATCGCCTGTTTGTGGCGATCGAGATACTGGACAAAGGCCGATGTGCCGCCTTCATAATACAGCTCCACCTCTTCGCGATCGGCATGACGCGCATCGGCGATGAACAGGCGGACGCCGGAATTGAGGAAGGCCAGTTCGCGATAGCGATGTTCGAGCTTTTCGAAGTCAAATTCGGTGATCTTGAATGTCTCTGACGAGGGCATGAAGGTAACTTGGGTGCCCTTGCGATCACCGGCCTCGCCGACAATCTCGAGCGGGGCTTCTGCCTCGCCATTGCGGAAGCGCATCCAATGCTCTTTGCCGTCGCGCCAAACACGCAGTTCGAGCCAGTCTGACAGCGCGTTGACGACGCTGACACCCACGCCGTGCAGGCCGCCAGAAACCTTATAGGCATTGTCGTCCGACGCGTTTTCAAACTTACCGCCGGCATGGAGCTGGGTCATGATGACCTCGGCCGCCGACACGCCCTCTTCCTTATGAATGCCGACCGGAATGCCGCGGCCATTATCCTCGACCGTGACCGAGCCATCGGCGTTGAGCTGTATCAGGATCCGATCGCAATGGCCGGCCAGCGCTTCATCGATCGCATTGTCCGAAACCTCGAACACCATGTGATGCAAGCCCGAGCCATCATCGGTATCGCCGATATACATGCCCGGCCGCTTGCGCACCGCATCAAGGCCCTTGAGGACCTTGATCGAGTCGGCACCATAATCGCCTTTTTGTGGCGTGTTTTCAGGCGCGGAATCTGCGTCGTTGGAAGTCGGGTCTTCGGGTTTGTCAGCCATCTGTCTTATATAGGCCTTTTTGGTGCAAAACCCAAGCGAAACGCCTATGTTTCTGGGGACAGGGCTTGGGGTCTATAACTATGATATCATTGGATTAATCGGCGCTGTCGAAACAATATTGCGCTCAGCGGTCACGCTGCCGCGATGAGCCGGTCTCAAGGCACGCTGTTTTCGGTAAATTCGGACCCGCAAAAGCCGCAAATCAGGCGCTGTGAATCTCGCCGTTTTCGATCGTGAACCGCGCGGCATCGGGTGGGAGATCGCTGAAAAGTGCAGCCTCGGTTCCCGTCATCCACACCTGGTCCGATCCCGCCAGCCGATCGAACAGGGCGGCGCGACGAACCGGATCGAGATGCGCGGCGACCTCGTCGAGCAGGATCAAGGGGCGGCGACCTGCGCGATCGGCAACGAGATCAGCATGGGCGAGGACAATTGCCAGCAGTAGAGCCTTTTGCTCGCCCGTAGAGCAGCGATCAGCCGCCTGCCCCTTGCCAAGGTGCGTGACGGCGAGATCGCTTCTGTGTGGGCCGCTGAGGGACCGTCCAGCGGCTCTGTCTCGAGCACGTTCGGTCGCCAGCAGCTGGCCCAGATCGGTATCGGCGGGCCAGCCCTCCAGCGCCAGCGCCGCCTTGGCAAACGGACCATCCGGTTGGTCGGCAAGCTCAGCATTGAGCGCGTCCAGGGTGCGCGCTCGGGCACTGGCGAGCGCCATGCCATGCTCGGCCATCTGCGCTTCCAGCGCCTCGCACCATTCCATGTCGAGCGGGGCCTCGTCGGCGAGCAACCGATTGCGCGCCCGCATGGCCGCCTCGTAGCGCGATGCATGATGAGCATGGGCCGGCTCGAGCGCGAGGACCAGCCGATCAAGAAAGGCGCGGCGTCCGCCCGGCGCATCGGTGAACAGCCGGTCCATGGCCGGGGTCAACCAGAGGATGGAGAGCCATTCGGTGAGCCCCGTCGCCGAGGCGTTGGCACCGTTGATCCGCACCTGGCGACGGTCTGGTGCACCGGGTTGGGTGCCGGTACCAAGATCAACGCTACCGCCCGGCGCGCCGAGCACAGCCGCAATGGCAAAGCCGCCCGGACCGCCCTGCCGCGCCATTTCCGAAAGCTTGGCCCGACGCAAACCGCGCCCCGGTGTGAAGAGCGACACGGCTTCGAGGATGTTCGTCTTGCCCGCGCCATTCTCACCGGTCAGCACAATAAAGCCGGGGCTCGGCTCTATCGTCGCGGCAGGATAGGAACGAAAATCGGTAAGGCTCAGGCGGCGAATGGTCATCGGCCGCCGTCAACCGTCAGCGGCTCAGACCCGCATCGGCATCAGCACGTAGAGCGCGCTGGCCTTGTCATTCTCGCGGATCAGGGTCGGTGCGGCGGCATCAGCGAGATGCACTTCGATCGCATCGCCCTGCACCTGGCCGAGAATATCGAGCAGGTAGCGCGCATTAAAGCCGATCTCAAAGCCATCCGAGCCATATTCGCCGGCGACTTCTTCCGACGCCGTGCCATTTTCCGGCGACGTGACCGAGAGGGTGATCTTGTCTGTATCGAGCGCCATTTTCACCGCGCGGGTTTTTTCGGTTGCGATGGTCGCGACGCGGTCAACCCCTTCTTCGAAGCTGCGCGGATCGATCTTGAGGAGTTTGTCATTCCCGGTCGGGATGACGCGGTTGTAATCGGGGAAGGTCCCGTCGATCAGTTTCGAGGTCATCACAGCGGTCCCGAGACCGAAGCGGATCTTGCTGTCGGACAGCGCGATTTCGACCGTGCCATCAAGCTCATCGAGCATCTTGCGCAGCTCGCCCACACATTTGCGCGGTACGATCACGTCCGGCATGCCCTCTGCGCCATCGGGGCGCGGCAGGGTGAAGCGAGCGAGGCGGTGGCCGTCGGTGGCCGCCGCCTTGAGCACTGGCTGATCTTCGTCCGAGACATGGAAGAAGATGCCGTTCAGATAGTAGCGAGTTTCTTCGGTCGAGATTGCAAAGCGTGTCTTGTCGACAATCTCGCGCAGCGATGTGGCTGGCAGTTCGAACGTCGTCGGCAATTCGCCCTCGGCGATCACCGGAAAATCATCGCGCGGCAATGTTGCAAGATTGAAGCGAGCACGGCCAGCATTGACTGCCATCTTGCCGTCTGCGGCTTCGAGCGAAACCTGGCTGCCCTCAGGCAGCTTGCGGACGATGTCGAACAGTGTGTGTGCCGAAACAGTCGTCGCCCCGGCCTGTTCGACCTGGGCCTCGACGGTTTCGACGATCTGGAGATCGAGATCCGTGGCCATCAGTTTGATCCCGCCACTTTCGACGGCTTCGATCAGAACATTGGACAGAATCGGAATGGTGTTACGGCGTTCAACCACCGATTGCACATGGCCCAGGCTCTTCAGAAGCACTGCCCGTTCAATCGTCGCTTTCATCGTCATCCCCTGCGCACGGCATAGTCTGTATTTGGGAGAAGGGTCCTGCCCTTTATAGCTGAATATGGCAAGGAAAAGGGGGGCAAACGCAAGGGCCAGAAGGCCAATTTCGAGCCTTTTCTGTGGATAGCGGGGACAAGTCGGTCCTCAAGGTGCCTCCATACCCCAAATTGACGGATCACGGCCCCTCAGTTTTCCCCCCAGATCGGACGAATTGCGGTTGCCTTTAACGGGCGGATTGTCGATCAGCCTCAACCATGACAGCGCCCAGCCGCCTCTTTATCGCCCGCCATGGCGAAACCGTGTTCAACGCCGCCGCGCGCCTGCAAGGCGATCATCCGCATACACCCCTGACCCGGGACGGTTTTGCCCAGGCCGACGAGATGGGCGCGATGCTCAGCCATCGGCTCGGTCCCAATCCGGATATGACTCTCTGGTCATCAAGCGCCGGGCGAGCACTTCAGACATTGGCGATCATGGCCGAACATCTTGGTCTCGACTGGCATCAAGCGACCCATGACGACCGGCTCGTCGAGATCGGCATGGGCAGTTGGGGCGGACGATATTATGCCGATGTTGTCGCCGAATTTGGCCCGGTTGTCGAAACCGAGACGCGCCTCTTGAAACCCGCGCCCGACGGTGAAAGCTATGCCGAAATCGCAGCCCGAGTAAGCGATTGGTATACTGAACATGGCACGACGCCGGGCGACAAGCTGGTTATCATGCACGGCATTTCCAGCCGCGTGTTGCGCGGCGTGCTGCTCGACCTTGAACCGCTGCCGAACCACGGTGTGCCGGTCGCACCCGGTCTGCCCCAGGGATCGCTCGTGATGATCGAAGCCGGTGTGGAAACCCTGATCATGGAAGGCGATGGCGGAGAGCGCGCATGATGACGCGCTGGCTAAGCCTCCTCATTGCGATCGCCATATTCCCGTCCGGCGCGCAGGCCCGGGATTCGCTTGGCGTCTATGAGGGCTGGGCTGCGTTTCGCGATGCCGATATCCCGCGTTGCTATGCGATCGCCCGCCCCGAACGGAGACGCAGCGGCGAGTGGCAGGCCTTTGCCTCAATAGGCACCTGGCCGACCCGCAATCGTCGTGGCCAAGTCCATTTCCGGCTCCGCCGGGCAATGCGCGATGATTCAACACCGACCCTGAGGATCGGCCCGCGCCGCTTCGAACTGGTTGGCAGCGGCCCGGATGCCTGGGCGGCAACGAGCCAGGACGACGCCGCAATAGTCGCCGCAATGCGCAATGGCCTGGCGATGCGTATCGAGGCGCGATCACGCGGGGCGGGGCGGATCGTCGATAATTATGACCTGAGCGGAGCGGCGAGCGCAATCGATGCCGCCGCGCTTGGCTGCACCGCTGGCTAGACGCCGACTCGCAATACGGCGCCGATACGCCTACATGGCGCCCCATGAGCGCATCTTCTGCCCCTATGGACCGTCCCGGTACGGTTAGCCCCGTTCCTGTGCCCCGTGACCTGCCGGCACGGGACGATGGCCGTATTGACCTGCTCGGCTTACCACAGGCCGAGATTCGTGCGGCCTTTGAAGCGGCAGGCCTTGCACCCAAACAGGCCAAGCTGCGCGCCAAGCAGGTCTGGCACCAAATCTATCATCGCGGGAAATCCGATTTTTCCGAGATGAGCGATATCGCCAAGACCCAGCAACCCTGGTTCGCCGAGCATTTCGTGATCGACCGACCCGAAGTCGTCGAACATCTGGTATCCGAAGACGGCACCCGCAAATGGCTGCTCCGCACGGTCGACGGGCAGGACTATGAAATGGTCTTCATCCCCGACGCGGATCGCGGCACGCTGTGCATCTCAAGCCAGGTCGGCTGCACGCTCAATTGTCGCTTCTGCCATACCGGCACGATGCGGCTCGTGCGCAACCTGATCCCGGGTGAAATAGTCGGTCAGGTGATGCTCGCGCGCGATACGCTCGAAGAATGGCCGGGGCCGGGTGAATCCAGCAACTATGATCCCCATGGCCGGATGCTCACCAATATCGTTTTGATGGGTATGGGAGAGCCGCTCTATAATTTTGACAATGTCCGCGACGCGATGAAGATCGTGATGGATCCAGCAGGCCTGGCCCTGTCGCGCCGCCGGATCACGCTGTCCACATCCGGCGTGGTGCCGATGATCGAGCGGACCGGAGAAGAGATCAGTGTCAATCTCGCGGTCTCGCTCCACGCCGTGACCAAGGAAGTGCGCGACGAGATTGTTCCGCTCAACCGCAAATATGGGATTGAGGAACTGCTGCAGGCCTGTGCCGATTATCCGGGCGCCAACAATGCCCGCCGGATCACGTTCGAATATGTGATGCTGAAGGACAAGAATGACAGCGACGAAGATGCGCGCGAACTGGTTCGGCTGATCAAGCATTATGAGCTTCCGGCCAAGGTCAATCTGATCCCGTTCAATCCCTGGCCCGGCGCTGACTATGAATGCTCCGAGCCCGAGCGCATCAAGCGCTTTTCGGAAATCATCTTTGGATCGGGTATCAGCGCACCGATCCGGACGCCGCGCGGCCGCGATATCATGGCCGCCTGCGGTCAGCTGAAATCAGCCTCGGAGAAAAAGAGCCGTGCTGAACTCGATCGGATTGCCGAGGAAAAGCAGGCCGAACTCGGCTAGCCCGCGCTAGCGATCACATCAATCTCAACCATCAGTTCGGGCAAGGCGAGCGCCTTTACCTCGACAGTCGTGTCGGCTGGCCAGGGCGCGGAGAAATAGTGTTTGCGCGCTTCAACCATGGCTGGGAAATTACCCATATCCGTCAGATAGATGGTGACTTTGATGATCCGGTCTCGGCTGCTGCCGCCAGCCGCCAGCACCCGATCGATATTGGCGAAGGTCTGGGCGAGCTGCGCGTCAAAATCGCCAATGCCGACAATTGCGCCGCCCTCGTCAATCGCCGCCTGGCCGGACAGGAATAGCAGATCGCCAACCTTCCAGCCGGGTGAGATTGCATAGGGCGCGAGCGGATCGGGATCGACCGCAATAACCGTGGCATCACTGGGCATTGTCATCCTCCTTGGCGCAGTTCGCGCTCAACACTCTTCGCAATCGCCAGACCCATCGCCACGCTCGATCTGGATCGTCGAATGGCCGATATGAAAACGCGCCTCAAGGCTCGCCTGTACGCGCGCGAGAAACGCATCGCCCGGATGACCGTCCGGCATCACGATATGGGCGGTGAGAGCAGTTTCGGTCGTGCTCATATTCCAGATGTGAAGGTGATGGACATGATTCACACCTTCCAGCTGCTCAAGAACATCGCGCACGGCGTCGGGATTGATATGTTCGGGCACAGCGGCGAGTGACATCTTGATAGCGGCGGTAAGCAGTCCCCAGGTGCTGAGCAGGATTACAAAGCCGATGACTAGGCTGGTAACCGGATCGATCCAGCTCTGGCCGGTCCACAGGATCATCGCACCAGCAATCACCACACCCGCCGACACCGCCGCATCAGCCGCCATGTGTAGATAAGCCCCGCGGATATTGATATCGCCCTTGCGCCCCCGGGCGAAGAGCATCGCTGTCGCGCCGTTGATCACAATGCCGATCGCCGCAACCACGATGATCGTCCCGCCGGCAACCGGCGCGGGATAGACGATGCGCTGGATCGCTTCGAGCGCAATCAGCCCGACGGCGACGAGCAGCAACACCGCGTTAAACAGCGCGGCAAGGATCGAGGAACCACGAAACCCGAATGTATAGCGTTTGCTCGGCGGGCGTTTGGCGAGCGTTGCCCCGGTCCAGGCAATGATGAGGCCCAGCACGTCGGACAGATTATGGCCGGCATCGGCGAGCAGCGCCATCGATCCGATGGCAAAACCATAGCCGGCCTCAACGATGATATAGACGGTGTTGAGCGCGATACCGATCGCAAAGGCCCGGCCGAAATCAGCCGGGGCATGGCTGTGCCCCAATCCATGATCATGCCCGTGATCATGGCCATGATGCGAATGGCCCGCTCCCATGGCCGATACTTAATCGCAGATTGCCCGGTAATACTAGCGCATTGCGCTGCTTTCTTCAGCTTGGCGGCGTGGCGGGTTCATTGCGGCCAATGTTGAGAACTTCCGGATCGAGGTTGCAATCGACCGACAAAGCGCGGGTGCGCTGAATCTCTTCGCCCGTCTCGCGGTCGATCTTCTGCGTATCAAATGGCCGCAATACGCCGCAAACCTCCTGGAAATTGCTTTGGATAGTTTCCGCCGGGCGCTCCTCGTCATCCATATCGGGGTGGAGCGCGCTCGTCTCACGATAGCGTTCGACCATCCAGCTATCGGGATTGACGAAGAAATAGCGTTCGAACCCGTCCTCCATCGCGAGGTGGATGACATAATAGTTTACTCCATCGATTTCCTCGCGCCCGAACAGCGACGCCCGATGGCCACGCGCTTCGAGATCATGAAGCCCGAACAGGTTGAACTCGATGCCATGCGCGAGAGCCGCGCGGGCGATCGGCGTTGTCTCGACAAAAGCAGCATTGGTGCCGGCCTGTTGCCAGCCACCATCGGCATCAATCCCTTCACTGAACACGCGTTCGCTGCCGATATAGATATCGACGCGCATGCGGCCACTCCGCGTCGCACGATAATCACCGACAATCGTGAATTCGGGCTCAATGACTTCGGGACGGATGCGAATATTCTGCAGCGCATCGATTGCATCCGCACCGCCGACGGCTTCCACATGACGTGCAACCACTTCATCGGCGGTGAGGCCGGGTTCGGTCTCAGGGACCTCCCCACAGCCCGTAGCCATCAGAAAAGCCGCTGCCATTGCGAGCGCTGCCCGCCCATATCCGTCCCGCATTCCATAACTCTCCCGACCCGAAAAACTATATTACGACTAATGTCTTTTTATTGGCCGTACAAGGTCGTTCGACGAAAAGAGCCGGCGCATCGCTGCCCCGGCCCTTCCTATCCGCTATGGGAGCGGGAAGTGATTAGCGGCGTCTGGAATGCCGCGCGTGACGCATCGCGCGCCGCTCGTCAGCTGTAACTGTTCCATCGCCATCGGCATCGGCGCGATCGAAGCGAGCCATCGCCCGTTCCGACATTTCGGCAAGGCTTATCTCGCCATTGCCATCGCTATCCATCCGGTCGAAGCGGCCGGCATGGCGCTGGCTGCGCCGTTCACCGCGGCCAGCATGAAGGCCATCAAATTCCGTGCGGCTCAGCGCACCATCATTGTCAGTATCGGCTGCAGTCCAAGCCTGGTTGCGGCGCTCCATACGGGCCGCGTGACGCTCGGCGCGGGATTCATCACGCGCTGGCGGTGCAGCAAGGGCGGCATCTGGCCCAAGTTCAGCCAGCTGTTCGGCCGACAGCCGACCCCGCATATTGCTTTCCTCAGCAATCATATCGCTGCGACGCGCGCCCCTGCGCTGCATGCGTTCTGATCGCGCGGCATCGCGCTCGGCTGTTGTGATCAAGCCATCGCCATCACCATCCATCCGCGCAAAACGGCGCTCTCGCCGTTCGGCCCGACGCGCATCGCGATGGGCAGCGGCTTCTTCTCGGCTCACGCCTCCGCTGGAATCCGCATCCGCCGCAGCAAAACGCTCGGCAATCCGGGCCTCAATGGCGGTGCGAGTCATAGGCTCCGCACCTGCCCGGCCTTCGCGCGCATCGGCAATCGAAGGGATGGCCAGCACGGATGCCGTCACAGCAAAGGAAACCAAGCCAATAGCGATCGAACGGTCCACCAATTCACTCCTGCATGCGCGCCAATTTTGAGCGCGCTAAAATCTCAATGCAGGCGATATAGGCATCAATCCCTGTATGTCTGTTTAACGCGGCGAAATTTTATCGCTCGAATCTCACGTCGTGTCGTAGGTCGCGCGCATATAGTCGATATCCGCGACGATTAGCTCCTCAAGAACATCCATATCGATGTCGCTGAGCCGCTTCACATAAAGGCATGACTTGCCGGTCTTATATTTACCGAGGCGCTTCATGAGATCGGGCCGCGATTCAAAGCCACCCATGACATAGAGCGTCAACGCGGTCTTACGCGGGCTGAAGCCGGTCAAAAGGCTATCGCCTTCCCGACCACTTGCATATTTATAGTGATACTGGCCAAAGCCGACGATCGATGGCCCCCACATTTTGGGTTTCTCGCCCGATAATCGTTCCATCATCGCACATACGGTTTCGGCATCTTCGCGTTTCCAGTCCGGCTCCACTGCCGCAATGAAATCGCCTGGATCCAGCTCTGTCGGCTTGGTTTTGTTTTCCGCCATTGCGATCCCTCCCCTACCATTGGTGTTGCGCGAATCCCGTGCAACGCATAGGCGCGTCGGACTGGACTATAGCGAATTACGGGAAGCATGCCGATGGGCGAGAAAATCAACAAGGTCGTACTGGCCTATTCTGGCGGCCTGGACACCAGCGTCATCCTGAAATGGTTGCAGGTCGAATATGGCTGCGAGGTCGTGACCTTTACGGCTGATCTCGGCCAGGGCGAAGAGCTGGAGCCGGTTCGCGGCAAGGCGCAAATGGCCGGCGTCAAGGATGAGCATATCTTCATCGACGATCTGCGCGAAGAATTTGTCCGTGACTATGTCTTCCCGATGTTCCGCGCCAATGCGGTGTATGAAGGCCTTTATCTGCTCGGCACCTCGATCGCCCGGCCGCTGATCTCAAAACGCCAGATCGAGATCGCCCATCAGGTCGGCGCCGATGCCGTCGCTCATGGCGCAACCGGCAAGGGCAATGACCAGGTCCGTTTTGAGCTTGGTTATTATGCGCTCGATCCGGATATCAAGGTGATCGCGCCGTGGCGCGAATGGGATCTGACGAGCCGGACCAAGCTGATCGAATTTGCCGAAGCGCACCAGATTCCGGTGTCCAAGGACAAGCGCGGCGAAGCGCCCTTCTCGACCGACGCCAACCTCCTGCACACCTCGTCCGAAGGCAAGGTGCTTGAAGATCCGTGGGTCGAAACGCCGGACTATGTCTATTCGCGCACCGATAACCCGGAAGACGCACCGGATGCGCCGCAATATATCGAAATGGATTTCGAGCATGGCGATCCAGTGGCCATTGACGGCGAGACGCTCTCACCGGCCGCGCTCCTCACCAAGCTCAATGCGCTCGGTAAGACGCACGGCATCGGCCGTCTCGATCTGGTCGAAAACCGTTTTGTCGGCATGAAATCGCGCGGCATGTACGAAACTCCGGGTGGTACGATCCTGCTCGAGGCGCATCGCGGTATCGAGCAGCTAACCCTCGATCGCGGCGCTATGCATCTGAAAGATGAGCTGATGCCGCGCTATGCGGAGCTCATCTATAATGGCCTGTGGTTCACGCCCGAACGCGAAATGCTGCAGGCAGCCATCGATCACAGCCAGGCCGATGTGACCGGCACCGTTCGGCTCAAGCTTTATAAGGGTTCGGTGAATGTGGTTGGCCGCAAGGCGGATGTCGCATTCAACCTCTACAGCCAGGATGTGGTGACATTCGAGGATGATGCCGGTGCCTATGACCAGCGCGATGCCGAAGGCTTTATCAAGCTGAATGCCCTACGCCTGCGTCTGCTCGGCCGCCGCGAGCAGTAAGTAAAAAACCAGAGCCTTCTCATCCCGCTTGACGTCTGCCTTATATTTCGATATTTCTAGAATTATCGAATCGAAGGACAAAGCGATGACTGCCTATTCCGCTCCCCAGGCCGTATCTGCCCTTGGCTCTCTGGCCCAGGACCACCGGCTCGCCATATTCCGTTTGCTTGTTCAGGCAGGCGATGCCGGAATGGCGGCTGGCGATATTGCCGAGCGACTCGATATCCCCAACTCCTCCCTCTCTTTCCATCTCGCCCATCTCGAACGATCGGGCCTTGTCAGCCGCACCCGGGAAGGGCGCTCGCTGATCTATGGGGCAGACTATGCCGCAATGAACCAATTGGTTGGATATCTGATGGAAAATTGCTGCGGCGGAAAAGGCTGCGTTACCGAATTGTCCGACACACTTGAAAGGATGGCATCATGAAACGTCTCCATATCCATGTCGGGGTCGACAATCTCGACAGCTCGATCAATTTCTATTCCGCCCTGTTCGACGCCGCACCGAGCGTCACCAAGGATGATTATGCCAAATGGATGCTCGAAGAACCGCGCATCAATTTCGCAATTTCGGCAGGCAGCAATGCCAATGACGGGATCAGCCATCTCGGTATCCAGGCTGAGAACGCCGACGAGCTGACTGAGGTTTACACCCGCCTCGAAAAGGCCGGACGCCCGGTGCTCGAAGAAGGCGAGACAACATGCTGCTATGCTGAATCCGAGAAAAGCTGGATCAGCGATCCGGACGGTGTGGTCTGGGAAACGTTCCTGACCCATGGCGAAGCGACCTTTTATGGCAGCGGGCCGTCTGCGGCCGAAGTCGCCAATCTTGAAGCACCCAAGCGCCCCGCGGCGCATTGCGGCTGCTGCTAAGCGCTAATTCATGGCTGACGAGATGACCGCCGAGCCGGACCTGGCTCGGCGGCTTGCCGCCGAAGCGGTGGGCTCCTTCTTCCTCTTCTGTGTCGTTATCGGCTCCGGGATCATGGGCGAGACGCTGGCCGGCGGGAATGTCGCGATTGCGCTTCTCGGCAATACGCTGGCGACCGGCGCGATCCTGTTCGTCATCATCCTGATCTTCGCGCCGCTATCGGGTGCCCATTTCAATCCGGCTGTCACCTTGGTCTTCCTCGTCCGCCGCGAGTTATCCGTCCGCGATGCAACACTCTATGTCCTCGCCCAGCTGGTTGGCGGGATTATCGGTGTCTGGGCCGCACATCTGATGTTCGATCTCGATATCCTGCAATTCTCAACCAAAGCGCGCACCGGAACGGGTCAATGGGCGGGCGAAGCGATTGCGACTTTCGGCCTGTTGATGACGATCCTGGGAGCCGTCCGATACCGCCCAACCTGGGTCGCGCCCGCCGTCGGCCTCTACATCTCCGCTGGCTATTGGTTCACCAGTTCGACCAGCTTTGCCAACCCCGCAATCACGATCGCCCGGGGCCTGTCTGACACATTTGCTGGCATTGCCCCGGCGGACATTGGCCCTTTCCTCATCGCGCAGATTTTCGGCGCGCTGATCGCTGCTGGACTGGGCGGTTGGCTTTTCAGCCAGCAAACTTCGTCAGCCAGCGCTGAAATACGGGCCTGACCCGCGATTTTCCTGCCCCCAGATTAACCATCTTTTAATCCTATTCCTTCACCTCTCGGCAGGTGGATAATGCGAACCTTTCCGACGCCGCGATGCACCCATTATCCGGGTCGCCAGGACATCGGGTGGCAATAATCGCCAACGCATCTGAAGATCTGGGGCTTGATAGGGGTAAGAAATGAGCGTTTTGAAATCGGCCTATGTCGCGGCTGCTCGTAAATCGATGGATATGCCATTCGTGGCCAGCTATTTCGACCGCGCTGCCGAGAGCGGTTCGGATTTCCAGCGCTGGGTCGCCAGCCTGACGGCCATCTATCAGCTTGATCGTATGATCCGTCTCGACATCCCCTGGTGGAATGTCGCAGCCACCGACGAGATCGAAGCATTTCTGAAAGACCGCCCCAAGGCGCGGGTTTTCGAATATGGCAGCGGCGCAAGCAGCGCTTGGCTGGCCCGCCGATGTGGTGAACTTATTTCCGTCGAGCATGACGAAGAATGGCGCAGCGGGCTTGTTGAGCTGCTTGGCGATTTCCCGCATTGCCGGATCGACTATCGCCCACTCGATAGCGAAGATAGCCCTACCTATACCCAGGCCATTGCCGAAGCGGGCGGCACGTTCGATATGATCGTGGTCGATGGCCGGTTGCGGACCGCTTGTCTTGAAGCGGCGATCAGCCATCTGAAACCGGATGGCGTGATCCTGTTCGACGATTCCGGACGCCAGCGCTATCGCGGCGCGATCGAAACGAGCGGGCTTGAAGAAACCCGTCATCTGGGCCGTTCCTATTGCGTGCCCTATCCCGACAATAGCAGCATCTTGCGGCGGCCGGCCGCGCTCAATTAATGCAAATGCCGTTTAACCTGGCGATCCCGCGCTCGGTAATCCGGGCCGCGGGCATCGTGCTGCTGGTCGCATCCCTGGCATTTCTGGTGCGGGCCGCGATCGAAGCGGACCTGGCCGGGCTAATGGCGTCCGTAGATGCCTATGGCGCAACGATGCTCAGCGGCTTGGCGATCCTATATGGCGCTGCCCTCGGCCTGTTGGCACTGGCCTGGTGGCTGACCTTGGCCAAAGCGGATGGCGAACAGCAATTCCTACCCGCCTTCATCGTCTACGGCCTGTCTGTCTTTCCCAAATATCTGCCCGGCTCGGTCTTCCAATATGCGTCGCGCCAGACGCTCGGCGCGCGCCATGGCTGGCGCCAGCGCGATATCGCCAAGGCATCGGCCGCCGAGATCATTCTCCATCTCGTCGCCGCGCTCGCCATCTTCCTGGTTCTCGACCAGGCGTTCGGTTTTGATCGGATGCCCGGATGGGTGACTGCCGCTTTCGCCGCGATCGTCATTGGCGGGGTCGCATTTCTCGCTATTCGCGCCCCGGCGATCCGCGCGCGGCTGTTCGGCGCTTTGATCGCGCAGATCCTCTTCTTCGGCATCTTGGCGCTCATTGCAGCCGGATGCGCGATCGTGTTCGGCGCCTCGACCCGTACTGCGTTCGATGCGTCCGCCATGTTCCTCCTGGCCTGGCTGATCGGTTTCATCACACCCGGCGCACCCGGTGGGATCGGCGTGCGCGAGGCCAGTGTGTTGGTGACGACATCGGCAATCATGGGACCAGGGCCGGCATTGCTGTTCGCCGCAGCCACCCGGATCGTGACGCTCGGCGGAGACGCGCTATTCGCTCTCGCTGCCCTCATCGCCGGCCAGCTCCGACCGCACGAACAGGCTGGCGCCCGGCAAGACTAAGCGCGGCGACCATCTGACATCGGCGTCCAGCCGGTTGGCCAACCCATCATAGCTTTCCGGATGCAAGGTCCGCGACAGATAGATCCAGTCAATATCCGAACCCGGATCCGCAGCGGCTTCGCCCGCATAGAAACCCTCCATTGCCGCAACGATCGGTTCGGATTCCGCCCAGCGCGTACTGCGATAAGAGCCGGGAACTGCGCGACCGGCAAAGATCGGTACCCAGGTATCGCGCCCCCCCATCAGGAAGGATACCGGCTCAGGATATTGGAGGACCAGCGCATCGCGCTCGGCATGGGTGCGCAGATAGACAAGCGCTTCCATATCATCGCCGGGGATCTCGAGCTGATAGCGTGGACCCGACCAGCCGAGCCAGAAGAAGTTGAGAATGACGGTGGGGAGCGCGAGTACCACCATCACACCGATCGCAAGGCCGATCGAGCGGCGCTCGCTTCCGCCTGATTTCGGGCCACTAACAAGCAGGGCGATCCCGACCAGCAAACCGATCACCAGCAGATATTTGTTGCGCAGGGCGATTTCCCCGGCGAGCCGCGCGTCGTCGAGCAAAATTGACGCGGCGACCGTCGCGCCCAGGCCAATCGCAAAGATCAACCCGCCGATCAGGGCAAAACGCGCCTGCGCCTCGTCATCCCTTCGCCAACCAAGGGCAATGCCGATCAAGCCGAGCGGCAAGGCTAGGCTGAGCGTTGCCACCAGCCGGATCGCGAGCGCGGACAGCCGCTCGCCCATCGGCGCGGCCGTGCTGCCACTCTCAAAAACGGGCGAGCCGAGCGAACCTTGGTCCGCGCCCGGCAGGACCACCTGGAGCAGGAAGACAATGGCGAGCGCGGCAAGACCGGTTCCTACCGCCAGCGCTGCACGGCGAAACAGGGGGTATGGCGCGAAGAAGAGCAGCACCGAGCAGCAGACGGCGACGACCGATGCGCCAAGCAATGTTGAAGTGGCGCCGGCGGCGATCACGGGTGCGAGTGCCAGCACATAGCGATAGCGTATGGCCGAACCGCGCAGGAAGAGGATCAAGAATGCAAGCAGCCCGCACAGCATCGTTACATGCTGCGGGATATAGCTGTTGACCTCCATCAGCATGCCGGGGTCGATGCTGCGTTCATCCAGCAAGCGGCGGAAGTCGAATTGATAGCTGGCGACCAGCCCTATCGCCGAGATCGAATTGATTGCCCAGCCAACGAAAGCGAGCAGGGCCGCGAGCCGGCTGCTGACCCCTGCGCATTTGAGCAACTCCTGCAGCAATAGCCAGAACAGGAAGATGACGATCACATTGGTGGCGATCATCGCACCCTGCACATCGCCATGCAGCGACGCGCTGGCACCGGGCAGAAGATAGAAGAGCCAATAATAATGGAGCCGGCCGAGTCCGGCGAAGATATCAGGCACCGGGAAACCGAAATTCGCGGCCGCGTTGGCGTGGCCGAGATGCTTGAACCAGTCGGCATTATACCAGGAGCGGTAGATCAGCGGGTCATCGCCCGTCTGAAAGGCAAAGCTATAAGCGGCAAAACCAACGATTGCGCAGAAAAGCGGGAAGACCAGCTGCACCCATTCGATTTTGGGCAGGTGCACCGGGCCTTTGCCAATCAACAGCACCGCCAGCGAAAATACCGCGCCAACAATCAATATCGACCAAGCGGGCAATGGCCCAACGACTTCGCCAATCAGCGCCGAAACCAGCAAAATAGTAAAGACCGAACCGACCCCGGCAGCGGCGGCGACACCAAGGCTCGCTTGGCCGCGCAAAGCGAGGATCCAGCCCGGACAGCTAAGGATCGACATAGTCAGCAAAGCGGTGAGAAAACTGATCATCCTGGGTGCGCGCTTAGCAGTCGGAGTTAACCAAATCTATAAAGTCTCTGCTTACCACCCAAACCAGCGGAATAATCGGTGAAGGGCAATGTAATGAAAGCTGAATCGCAGGACGTTTTTATCGAGGCCGCACGGCCAGATGTTTCCATCGTGGTTCCCTTTTTCAACGAAGAAGAAACAATCGAGACATTGTGCGATCGGATCGCCACCGCGCTCGACGCCGAACAGGTGAGTTTCGAAATAGTTCTCGTCGACGATGGCAGCAGCGATACCGGCCCAGACGTGGCCAAGCGCCTCGCCGAAGACCG
The DNA here is from genome assembly GCA_965212265.1 of Parasphingopyxis sp. GTDB lineage: Bacteria > Pseudomonadota > Alphaproteobacteria > Sphingomonadales > Sphingomonadaceae > Parasphingopyxis. The sequence continues at coordinate 140,118 of CBDBUZ010000005.1, forward strand.
ACCTTATTGCGTGTTGCTCGGCTTTCGCCGTAATTTCGGCAAGGCTGCGGCGCTATCCGCCGGATTCAAACATGCCAGCGGCAAGGTACTCATTACCATGGACGCCGATTTGCAGGACGATCCGGCAGAATTGCCGCGCTTTCTGGAGCAGATCGAAGCCGGCGCCGATGTCGTATGTGGCTGGAAGGAAGTCCGCCACGATCCGCTCGGCAAGACGATGCCGTCACGCCTTTTCAATGCCACCGTGAACCGCGTGTTCGGCCTGAAGATCCAGGATCATAATTGCGGCTTTAAAGCCTATCGCAGCGAAGCGATTGAAGAGGCCAATCTCTACGGCGAGCTGCATCGCTTCATTCCGGCCCTGCTCCATGCCCGTGGCTATCGCCTGGCCGAACTGCCGGTCCAGCATCACCCGCGCGAACATGGCCAATCCAAATATGGCTGGAGCCGCCTGATCAAAGGTGCGCTCGATCTGATGACCGTTGCCCTGACAACCCGTTACGGCGCGCGCCCGCTTCACCTGTTCGGTGGCGGCGGATTGCTACTCGGCATGATCGGTGGTGCGATCCTCACCTATCTGACTGTGCTTTGGGCCATTGGTGCCGGGCCGATCGGTGATCGCCCGCTCTTGTTCCTTGGGATGCTGTTGGTACTCGCTGGCGGCCAGATGATCGGTATTGGCTTGCTCGCCGAACTGATCCTTGCCCGCTCGATCCGCGAAGATGACAAATATGACATCAGCACGATCGTCGGTTCGCACTATGCGGAACGCCAGGCAGAGCGCGCCAAGCGGATCCGCGTCAGCTAAGCTAGCCGAAAGTCCAGCGCCGGTTCAGATAGAAACTGAGCCAGGGCGTGACAAAGATTATCGGGATCAACGGCAATGAAGCGGATAGCTCCCAATGCACCGTAATCAGCCAGACCCAGAAGCTGTTGAGCGCGAAGCCGGCCAGATTGACGAGCAGGAACAACATCCAGGAGCGCATCGGGCGATCGCGTCGGCCATGGCCTTCAAAGCTCCAGCGCGAATGGACGATGAATCCGAGCACTACCGTCGTGACAAAGGCAATCGTATTGGCAATCAGCGGATCGATGCCGGCCGGGACCGCCCCAATCCAGTAAATCGCCGAGTAGAACAGCGTCAGCCCGCCACCGCTAATCGCATAGCGGACAATCTGGCGGCGAAGATCATCGGACACAAACACAGCTTTCATCAACATGCCAATGGCCAATAAGGCAAGATGGTTATTCATTCTTGCCCTATAAGCGGGCCGATTATGCGGCGCTGCGAAGCGAAAACGGGGAAAATGTGACCGATTTTTCGGAAAATGGCTGGCTGAATCGGCGGTGGTGGATCGGCGTTCTTGCTATCTGGCTGGGCATATCGATCGTAATGCTGGTCGTCCGGATGCCCGATATCGCCGCCCTCGCGCTGGGCGATACCGACGATAATTTGCGGCTTGCCCAAGTCCGCGCTCTGCTTGGCGGTCAGGCCTGGTTCGACCTCACCCAATATCGCCTCGCGCCGCCCGATGGCGCAAATATTCACTGGTCCCGCCTGCCCGACCTTCCGATTGCCGGATTGGTCCTGCTGCTCGAGCCGCTGTTGGGCGCGGCAAGCGGCGAGCGCTGGGCGGTTGCGCTCGCGCCACTCATCCCGTTGGCTATCGGACTCATCGCAGTTGCCCTGATCGTCCGTCGAACTGTCAGTCCCCTGGCATGGCCGATCGCGATGCTGATCACCTTTTGCGCGAGCATATTGATGCCGATGTGGTTGCCGCTGCGGATCGATCATCATGGCTGGCAGCTCGCCCTGCTCGCTATCGCGGTTGCCGGGTTGGTCGACCCCAGGGCGGCGCGCGGCGGGGCAACGGCCGGCATTGCGAGCGCGCTGTCCTTCGCGATCGGCCTGGAGATGCTGATCTTCCTCGCACTAATCGGCGCCGCCATCGCCCTGCTCTGGGTGCGCGACGACACGCAATCGCGCCGCATGGCCGCCTATGGCGCCACGCTTGGCGGCGGGGCAGCCATCGGATTTGCACTGCTCGCATCAGAGTTTAATCGCCTGCCGGTGTGCGACGCGCTCTCGCCAGTCTGGCTATCCGTCGTCGCCGGAGCGGGCGCGTTTCTGGTGCTCCTCGCCATCCTGCCGCTGCGCAGCTGGATCGCGCGCATGGGTGCTGGCGGCGTGGCCGGTGCGATTATCGCCCTTGGCTTTGCCCTTGCCTGGCCTGACTGCCTTGCCCGGCCCGAAGGCGTCAGTGCAGAACTGCAATCTATCTGGCTCGACAATGTGCAGGAAGCCCGACCGGTCTATCGCCAAGGCTGGCGCCGGGCCTTGCTGATCATGGCCCTGCCGCTCAGCGGCCTTGCCGGCTATGCGATCGCGATTTTCCGCGCGAGATCCGAAAAACGCCCTATCGCACCTATCGTCGCCCTGGCCGCGCTCGCCCTTGTCGCCTTCGCCTTGCTCTTCTGGCAGGTGCGCACCGCCCCGGCGGCCCAGCTGCTCGCCGTGCCCGGTGCAGCGATGCTTGGGCTCTACTTACTCCCGCGCTGGAGGCGCTCATCGCAGATGCTGGTGCGCGTTGGCGGCACGTTCGTCGCACTGTTCCTGATAACCGGCCTTTGGGCGATGGGGCCAATAGCGGCCTTCCCCGATACCGATAATGAAACGGCTTCTGAGGACTCCTCCACCACTGGCCTCAGCTGCCCCGATGAAAGCGCCTATGCGCCGATCCGCGCCCTGCCCGAGGCGACAATCCTCACAACAATCGATATGGCTCCGCGGCTAATTGTAATGACCCGCCATCGCGGTATCGCTGGCCCCTATCACCGCAATGGCGAGGCGATGCTGGATGTATTCTACGGTTTGCGCGGCAATGAAGAGCGGCTGCGCGAGACCATCGCCCGCTATGATATCGACTATGTCCTGATCTGCCCGGGCATGTCCGGTGAAGTCCATTATGGCCGTGACGATCCGCAGAGCAATTATGCGCGGATGCTCGCGGGAGATGAGCCAGCCGGACTTGAGTCCGTCGGCCTACCAGACGACTCTCCCTTTATGCTGTACCGGGTAGAGTAATCCCGAACGCGCCGACCAGGCCATCGATCACAAATTGGGTGGCGAGAGCAGCCAAAACGACGCCCAACAAGCGTGTGATCACCGCCTCGATCCGCTGACCCAAAAGCCGCATCAGCGGGCCCGCCGCAAGCAAGGCCGCCAGTGTCAGCAGCAAAATCACGCCCAGCGCCGCGAGGACAACAAGCGATTCCTCCAGCCCCTCACTGCGCGCTTGGAGCAGCATGACCGCCGCAATCGTACCCGGCCCCGCAATCATCGGCATGGCCATTGGGAAAGCCGAGACATCTTCGATTTCCGGCGTATCAATAATCTTCTGCGCCCGGTCTTCACGCCGCTGGGTGCGTTTTTCGAACACCATCTCAAAGGCGATCGCAAAGAGCATCAAACCGCCAGCGATGCGGAAGGCATCAAGGCTGATGTGCAAAGAACCGAGCAACTCTTCGCCAAGCAGCGCAAAAAATACGAGAATGATCGACGAAATGATAATCGCGCGAATTGCCATGACCCGCCGCTGCTGCGGTGTTGCCCCGGTTGTCAGGCTGGCAAAGATCGGCGCATTGCCCGGCGGATCGATGATCACGAAAAAGGTGATCAATGCAGAGACGAAAAGCTCGATCACAGCCCATCCACGCGGGCGAGACCCGCGCGAGCACGCGCGGCGACAAGCGTGTTGCGCAATAATACCGCGATTGTCATCGGCCCGACACCGCCCGGTACTGGGGTGATCGCTTTGACATGTTCGGCTTCGGCAAAAGCCACGTCGCCGACAAGTTTGCCCTTCTTGCCTTCTTCGGTTGGCGGCATCCGGTTGATCCCGACATCGATGACCACCGTATCGCGTTTGAGCCAATCGCCCTTGACCATCTCTGCCCGGCCGACCGCCGCTACGACGATATCGGCATTGCGCACGATGTCCGGCAGATTACGGGTTCGGCTATGCGCGACAGTCACTGTGCAGTTCGCATTGACCAGCAATTGCGCCATCGGGCGGCCGACAAGCTGCGACCGTCCAACCACGACAGCGTCCAGGCCCGTCAGGTCGCCGATCCGATCATGCAAGAGCATCATGCAACCGAGCGGTGTGCAGGGCACAAGGCCGTCTTCATTGTTCGCCAGCCGGGCGACATTGGCATCGGTCAGACCATCGACGTCCTTGGCTGGATCGATGGCGGCAACCGTCGCGGCTTCATCGAGACCATCTGGAAGCGGCAGCTGGACAAGGATGCCATCGACTGCGTCATCGTCATTGAGTTGCTCGACTAGCGCAAGGAGATCATCCTGCGAGGTCGATGAAGGCAGGACATGCTGAAAACTTTCCATACCAGCAGCGATCGTCGCCTTGCCCTTCGAGCCGACATAGACCTGGCTTGCCGGATCGTCGCCGACCAAAATGACGGCGAGGCCGGGTTTACGACCTGTTTCTGCAACAAAATTGGCAACATGCGCGGCAATCCGTTCTCGCAGCTGCGCGGCGAATGCCTTGCCGTCGATAATCTCTGCGCTCATGCCCCCTCCTTGCGCGCTCTAGAGAGCAACAGCCTGTAGCTGCATGCTCATCAGGAACCGTGCGAGCAGATGCAGTAGCAGGATCACGACGATCGGTGAGAAATCAATCCCGCCAAAATCCGGCATGATCGCCCGAACGGGCTTGTATAACGGATCGGTAACGCGCTGCAGCAGATAGAGAAACTGGCGCATTCCCTCATTATAGGTGTTGATGACATTGAAGGCGACAAGCCAGCTGAACACCGCCTGGGCGATAATCACCCAGATCATGATGTTGATCAGCAAAATTACAATGCCAAGCAGTTCGGCAACCATCAGCAATACTCCTTGGGAGCGATCTATCGCATCTAGCGATTGTGCCTTACCGATTCAACACACCGATCCACCGGCGGCAGGAATTATGCGGGTTCTGAACACGGCTTGTGCTCCCCTCCCCTTGATGGGGAGGGCTAAGCGCTCTTCCGAAAGTGGAGAATCCGGTCGGGAACTTTGTTTAGCTGGAGCGGATCATGGTACCCGCGCCCTGACGGGTGAAGATTTCGAGCAGCATGGCATGGGGCACGCGCCCGTCGAGAATAACCGCTGCGCTGACCCCGGTGCCGACTGCATTGACGCAGGTTTCGAGCTTGGGGATCATGCCGCCAGAGACAGTGCCATCCGCCTGCAGATCGGCGATCGAGCTCGGCGTAAGATCGGTCAGCAGATCGCCGGACTTGTCGAGCACGCCGGGAACATCAGTGAGCAGGAACAACCGCGCGGCGTCCATCGCGCTCGCCATCGCTCCAGCCATGGTGTCGGCATTGATATTATAGGTTTGCCCTTCGCGATCGACGCCGACGGGTGCAATCACCGGAATCATGCCGGCATCCGAAATCGTATCGATGACGCTGCGATCGACCACCGCCGGCTCACCGACAAAACCGAGATCAACCACCCGTTCGATCAGACTTTCCGGATCGCGGACGGTGCGCGTGACTTTCTCGGCCCGCACAAAACCGCCATCCTTGCCCGAGATACCGATCGCCCGGCCGCCCGCCTGGTCGATCCAGCTGACCAGCTCCTTGTTGATCCCACCGGACAATACCATTTCGGCGATCCGCGCGGTTTCATCATCGGTGACACGCAATCCTTCGACAAATTCGCTTTCGACACCGAGCTTTTCGAGCATCGCGCCGATTTGCGGACCGCCACCATGGACAACGATCGGATTGATGCCGACCGCCTTCAGGAGAACGATATCTTCGGCAAACTCGCGCGCGGCCTTGGCATCGCCCATGGCATGGCCGCCATATTTGACCACGAAAGTCGCCCCGGCGAAGCGCTGCATATAGGGAAGCGCCTCGACCAAGGTCTCTGCCTTGGCGAGCTGGGCCGGGTCTGGAGCGTGGGCGTCTGTCATGCGGGACTGCCTAACGGCGCTTGGCCTGCAAAGTAAAGCGCTTGGGACTAAAGCGACATTTGCGCGAAACAGGCCCGCACTTCGCCAACAAAGGCCTCGGGCCGCTCCATCGCCGCAAAATGTCCGCCGCGTTCAACGCTGTTGAAATGGACGATATTCTTGAACCGGGTCTCCGCCCAGCGCCGCGAGGCGCGCATGATCTCATGCGGAAACAGGCTGCACCCGCTGGGTATGGTGATGGGGTCTAGGTTCGGCTGGGCAAAGCTGTGCCAATAGAGCCGTCCCGACGAAGCGCCAGCATTGTTGAGCCAATAGAGCATCACATTGTCGAGCAGATGATCGCGGCTGAACACATTTTCGGGATGGCCACCATTTTCAGGGCCGCAATCGGACCAGTCATGGAACTTCTCGACGATCCAGGCCATCTGGCCGGAAGGAGAATCGGCGAGCGCATAGCCGAGTGTTTGCGGCTTGGTGCTTTGCTGGCTCGAATAGCCCGCACCCTTGGCCCGATAGAGAGCCAGCCGCGCCATCGCCGCTTTCTCTTCCTCGGTCGGGTCCTGCATCACCTCAGGTGGCGGTGCGGCGACGATCATGTTGACATGAATGCCTTTGCACCCGCCCTTGTCCTGCGCGCCAATAGCCGAGGTGACCATCGCACCCCAGTCACCACCCTGCGCAAACCAGGCATCATAACCCAATGCGGTCATCAGCTCGTGCCAGGTCTCGGCAATCTTTTCGATAGACCAGCCCGTCACCTTCGGTTTGCCGGAAAAGCCATAGCCAGGGAGCGAGGGTATCACGAGATGATAGGCATCTTCGGCCGTACCACCATGCGCGACCGGATCGGTAAGCGGCCCGATCACATCCATGAACTCAAGCACCGATCCCGGCCAGCCATGCGTCAGCAACAACGGCCGCGCGCCGGCTTCTTTCGACCGGATATGGAGGCAATGGATATCAACGCCGTCAATCTCGACGAGATGATTGGGATAAGCATTGAGTGCAGCCTCGCACCGGCGCCAGTCATAACTGTCCCGCCAATAGGCAACGAGTTCTTCGACATAGGCGAGCGGAATGCCCTGATCCCAATCGTCAACGGTTTCCTTGTCGGGGAAACGGGTGAGCGCCAGCCGCGCCTTGAGATCGTCGAGCACGTCCTCGCCGATATCGATTGTAAGATCCCGAACCGTGGCCGTCATGCCTCTACTCCTCTGCGAATCACCGTCACGCGGTGCCAGTCGATTTCGCTGCCACCATGCTGGAGGCCCGGACCGGTCTCAACATTAAAAGCCGCCCAATCCGCTGCCTGCGCATAGGCAGAGCGCAACCAGGCGATGTCGGGATAGTTGAAATAGCGGCCATAATCGTCGCGCCCCTCGGCTTCGCCCGCCTTATAGCTGGCGAAGAAACGCCCGCCCGGTTTCAATGCTCGATGAATACGCGCGAGGATCGCCGGCAGGTCAGCCCGAAACACATGGAGGAGGCAAGCGCTTGCCCAAACGCCGTCATAAAGCCGATCGGCATCAAGCTCGTCGAACCGCATCAAGCGTACCGGGTGATCGATATGGTCGCTGGTCAGTGGGACCAGTTCGGGGCAACCATCGGTCGCATCAAGCTCGAAGCCCGCAGCGATAATCGCCTTGCTGTCCCGCCCGGCTCCGCACCCAAGCTCCAGCACCGAACCGCCGATGGGCAAGGCCGCGAGAAAGCCTTCAAGTTGAGGGGTGGCCCCGATAGATTTGTCGACACTAGCAAGCGCTGACCATTTGTCCGCGTAGAATTCACGCGTCGCAGGATCTTGGCCGGACGTCACCGGGTCGGCTTGGGTTGGTCACCCGAATAGTCATAGAAACCACGCCCCGTTTTGCGGCCGAGCCAGCCGGCTTCGACATATTTGACCAGCAGAGGCGCGGCCCGGAATTTCGGATCGCCGGTGCCCGCATACAGCACATTGGTGATGTGGAGACAGGTATCGAGACCGATAAAATCGGCGAGCGTCAGCGGACCCATCGGATGATTAAGGCCGAGCTGACAGGCCGCGTCGATATCCTCGATGCTGGCCACGCCCTCACCCAGCGCAAAACAGGCTTCGTTGAGCATCGGCAGCAGGACGCGATTGACAATGAAACCCGGCGCATCATTGGCGTGCACCGTGCGCTTGCCGAGCGCAGTGGCATATTTTTCGACCCGCTCGACCGTGTCATCGGATGTCGCGAGCCCGCGAATGACTTCGATCAATCCCATTAGCGGGACGGGATTGAAAAAATGGACGCCGATAAAGCGTTCCGCATCGGTCGATGCCTGGGCGAGCCGGGTGATCGAAATGGAAGAGGTGTTCGATGCGAGAATTGCGTCATGGCCCAATATCTTGCCGACCTGTTCAAAGATCTGGCGTTTGATATCTTCGCGCTCGGTCGCTGCCTCGATAATCAACCCCGCCGTCGCCATCGGCGCAAGATCGCCAACCGGTTCGATCCGGCCCATCGCCACTTCCATCGCCTGGGCTTCAAGCTTTTCCTTTTCAACCAGCCGAGCCAGCTGATGCGCGATCACGTCGCGCGCCTTTTCAGCGACCTCCAGGCTGACATCGGAAAGGAACACATGATAGCCGGCCTGCGCCGAAACCTGGGCGATACCTGCGCCCATTTGCCCTGCCCCGATAACACCGACTGACTGCATGATTTTCCTTTCGACTGTGATCCGCGTCACTATCGTCTAAGGCCGCGCTCGGCTAGACCGGCGGCATGGCTTATGGAATTTTCGCGCTGATCGCGGCGGCCTCCGCCGCCACCTCTCCGATCGGTGAACAACGCAATTTTGGCGACTGGGCCGTCGGCTGCGACAATGGCTGGGCCTGCGAGGCGATTTCGCTGGCATCGGAGGATTGGAGCATCGGCGACGGTATCTCGATCACCGTCCGGCAGGGTGGTGGAGCGAACGGATATAATCGCCTCGGCCTTCGCGCATGGGAGGAAGTGGCCGGCAACCGCATCGCGCTCCATATCGATGGCGAAGAAGCAGCGATTGCCACACGCTCCGAAGGCGACGAGCTGTTCCACTTCGACCCGGAGATCGTCCAAAACCTTCTCTATCGCATCGCTTTTGGTGAAACCGCTGAGCTGTTCGATGCCGATGGCGGCTCACTCGGATCGGTATCACTCAGTGGGTCGCGCGCGGCCCTGCTCTATATTGAGGATCGGCAAGGCCGGGCGGGTACGGTCACCGCCTCGGCGATGGTCGGCGATGAAGCGGCCTCGACCATCCCCGAACCGCCAGCGATCCCGATTATCGACGCCATGCCCGTCGCCGATCGGTCGAGCGATACGGCGACCGCGCTGTCAGACAGCGAACTGGCCCGCATCCGGCCGACGATCGAATGCGATTATGGATATGATGACCCGCTTCCCAATCGCGCGGAAGTCCTGTCCGATGCGGCCGACCTGATCCTGATCGGGTGCAGCCGTGGCGCCTATAATTTCAGCGACATCGCCTTTGTCCGGCGGGACGGCGGGTTGACCCCGGCCCGGTTCGACCATGTCTTCGCCTGGGGCGAAACGGCCGAAATGCCGTTTCTCGTCAACACGCATTGGAACCCGGACCGCGGTATCCTGAGCACTTATGCCAAGGGGCGTGGGATCGGCGATTGTGGGACCGCCGAACAATTTGTCTGGGATGGATCGATGTTCCGGCTGATTGAACGGCGCGAAATGAACAGCTGTCGCGGAAGCATCCATTGGATCACTGTCTATCGCGCCAATATCCGTTGGGTGAACCCTTAGGGCGCGGTCCGTTCCGGCTGGGCTTCGGCCAATAGCAGTGCGAATTGGTCGTCTGGATCGGTCCACTCCGCGGTGACGGTCCAGCCCCTGCGCGCAGGAGGATACGGGCATCGCGCGGGCCATATTTATGGCTGTTTTCGGTATGGATGGTATCGCCCGCGGCCATCGCAAAACTCTGCCCGGCTACCGTGAAGCGCACATCGCTTTGCACTTCGATATGCATTTCAATCCGGGCGAGCATATCGTTCCAGATTGCTCGGTGCCGGAACTCTGCAATCGGAATGTCGCCATCCAGTTCGCGATTGATCCGCTCGAGCAGATTGAGATTGAACGCAGCGGTTACCCCGGCGCTATCGTCATAGGCGCGGACCAGCGTCTCTTCATCCTTGGTCCGGTCCATGCCGATCAGCAGCAGCGATCCTGTTCCAAGCGTTGCCTTCATTGCCCGCAGAAAATCGACGGCCGAGGGCGGGATGAAATTGCGATCGTGGAGCCTGGGAAAAAGCCAAGCTTGGGAAGATCGTCAATCTCACCGGGCAGCGACACGGGCTGGGTAAAATCCGCTTCGACTGGCCGAACATCGAGGCCCGGAAAACCGGCGCTCAAGGCCTTGGCGGAATCGCGCAGGAAATCGCCGGAAATATCGATCGGCACATAGGCCGCTGGTTGGATCGCATTGAGCAGGAGCGGCGTCTTGGCGGACGAACCCGATCCGAACTCGACGACCGCCTTGCCGGCGCCGATTGCCGCAGCGATATCCGATCGATTGCATGTCCAGTATCGAGCGTTCGACCCGGGTTGGATAATATTCGGGAAGATCGGTGATATCCTCGAACAATTCCGATCCCCGCCGGTCATAAAACCACCGCGCCGGAATGGCCCGGGGACGGCCTTCAAATCCGGCAAGCACGTCTCGGCGAAAGGCGGGATCGACGCCCGCACCATTTTCGATATCGGCCATGCTAGAGATCCCGGGCGAGCCGCAATCCGGCATATTGCCAGCGCATATGGGGATAGAAGAAATTCCGATAGGTGGCGCGGCCATGGCCCCGCGGCGTCGCGCAGCTCGCGCCTTTCAAGCACATACTGCCCGACCATGAACTTGCCATTATATTCGCCGACCGCTCCTTCGGCCGCGCGAAAGCCGGGATGCGGTTGATAGGCACTGCCAGTCCATTCCCAGACATCGCCGAACATCTTGCTGCAAGCCCTTCGCCGCTACGCACCGGATGCGTCCGCACATCGCCGGCCGCGTCGAGCTGGTTACCTGCAGCTCGGGATCAAGCGCCGCTGCCGCCACTTCCCATTCCGCCTCGGTCGGCAAGCGAAATCCGGTCCAGCGCGCAAAGGCATCGGCCTCATAATAGCTGACATGGCAGACCGGCGCGGCAAGATCGATGGGCCGGGCGCCGGCAAGGCCAAAGCGATACCATTGGCCATCATCGCGCTTGCGCCAATATTCCGGCGCGCCGATGGCTTTTGTCCTGCACCCAGCGCCAGCCATCGGAAAGCCAATGGCTATGCTCCGGCATATCCGCCATCTTCGATAAAGGCGATCCATTCGGCATTGGTGACCAGCCGATCGGCCAGGGCATGGCGATTGAGGTAGACGCTGTGTCGCGGCCCTTCGCAATCAAAGGCGAAGTCCGCTGCCGTCCCAGCCAATTTCCGCCTTGCCATGATGGCCTTCAATCCATTGCAGATCGCCAGGCGCCTCGGGATTGCCGAGCGGCGTCGCGGAGAACATAGCAGGCTCCAACGGATTCTGCGCAAACAGATGCTGGATATCCATGAGCAGCAATTCCTGGTGCTGTTGCTCATGATGGAGGCCGAGCTCGACCAACGTGCTTCCACCTCGCGGGTCCAGATCCGGCAAGGCCGAAGTCAGTGCTTCATCGACATGGCGGCGATAGGCGCGCACTTCGTCCAGGCTTGGCCGGGTCAGCATGCCGCGGCGCGCACGGATATGGCGCTCGCCTTCGGCCTCATAATAGCTGTTGAAGAGGAACGGCCATTTGCTGTCGAACAGCGCATAGTCCGGGCACATGATCGCGCAAGATGAATGTTTCGAAGAACCAGGTGGTATGGGCGAGATGCCATTTGGCTGGCGACGCATCTTCCATCGACTGAACGCTGGCATCGGCATCGGAGAGCGGCGCAGCCATTGCTTCGCTCAGCGCACGCACATCGGCGAAAGCGCTGGCTCAGGCTGGTGGCTGGCAAGAGGAGGAAGGAGCGCGCGTCGCCATAATCAGTCCCTTTCCATCCCTGTTCGCGCGGCAGCCGTCAACTGACAGGCTGCTGCAATGTCCACGCCTGGGCGCTTTTTGATACCCTTTGGCCTTACGCCGAAACCAGACTGCCGATTCTTGATGCCGAAATTCTGCACCTTGACTGGCGAGATTATGCGCTACTGCGTGAGAACATATCACGAACATATGCGTGCAGTTGGAAGTGGCCTTAGCGGGTGGCGCCGGGTTTCCACAAAATCTCGCTGCTTTCATTCGCATTGATCGCCCGCGCCATCACAAACAGATGGTCGGAGAGGCGGTTGATATAGGCCAATGCCTCGCGGATTGAGGGTGGTTTCGGCGGCCGCCGCTACCGCCATCCGCTCGGCCCGGCGAACAATCGCGCGCGCCAGCATGACAGCCGCCGCGGCCGGAGCACCGCCCGGCAGAATGAAACTGGTCAGCGGATCGAGCTGGATCATTCATCGCGTCAATTTCGCTCTTCGAGCCGCGCGACCTGATCCGCAGTAACCCGCAAGACCATCTCGGAAGGTTTCAAAATCCTCACCGGGTGTCGCAAGATCTGCGCCCAGATCGAATAATTCATTCTGGATGCGCGAAAGCATGGCCTGCCAGGGTTCCGCAACGGTTGCCGCCAGGGCGACACCGATTGCGCTATTGGCTTCGTCAACATCGCCAATTGCCGCCATACGGGCATCGGCTTTCGAAACGGCGCGAGCCATCGACCAGCCCGGTTTCCCCGGCATCGCCAGTCCGTGTGTAGATCTTGGTAAGCTTGACCATCGGGGTCAGTCCTCCGCGATGTGAAGTCAAAGCCTGTTTTCGCGGCGATCTAGCGTGACAGCAAGCAGCAAAAGCACAACGATCAGCACGGCCGCGGCCTGCATCACGATCCGGCCCTGCATCGCCTTATTCTGCTTGAAGCCCTGATTGGTTCGGGCCATCGCCCATCAAATCCGCTTCCGTCGTGCGCAAAAAGGCAACGATGCCGCGAATGAGGAAAAAGACCGTCGCGATCATTGCCGCGACCAGGAGAATGGTGAGGAATATCTGCATGACGCGCAATGTAGGCCCGCCGCCGCGCATATACCAGCCTGAACTTTGGAACGGGGTACCCGAAATTGCGATCAGGCGTCTCGTTTCCAGCGCAGCTGATATCAGGCGGATCGGTGCGCAAAGCCGCGCAAACCTCATGAAGCGCTGACCCCTGCCTCCCGCAATGTAGCCAGAGACCGGGCATTATCGCGCTTGGCAAGCCGCTTGCCCGCGCCATCGGTAATCAAGTCGATGATGATGATAATGCGGCACCGGCAAGATCGAGCAGCTGCCTGGAGCAGATCGGTGCACACGGGTGGCGGCGAACAGGTCCATACCGCGTACGACATCGGTGACGCCTTGCGCTGCATCGTCGACCACAACGGCAAGATGGTAGGAGGTCGGCACATCCTTGCGCGCCAGCACCACATCGCCATGGATTTCCGGCGTCGCCAGCAATGCCCGCCCTCGACCGGCGTCAGCTCCAGTAGCAGGCTACCCGCGACCGCAATCGCGGCTTTGGCCATATCAATCCGCCAGGCATGGGGCTCTGGCCTCCAAGCGCTTTTTGATCGCGTTCGGTGTCCGACAGTCCCCTACAGGTTCCCGGATAAAGCGGCCCGTCTGGACCGTGCGGTGCGCCGGCGCTAGCGGCAATCTCCGCTGCGATCTCCTTGCGGGTGCAGAAACAGGGATAGACCAGATCCCGGGCCTTCAGCGTCTCAAGCGCGCCCTCGATAGGCATCGAACCGATCCGACTGGCGTAGCGGCTCATCCATCCCATTCGATCCCGAGCCAACGCAGATCCTTCGATCGATCGCATCATAATATTCCGCCCGGACCCGACCCGGTATCGATATCCTCGAAACGCAGCAGAAAGCGGCCGTCCAGCCTCCCGTCTGCCAGAGTCATGCGCGCAGAGCGCCGAATAGCCATGGCCGAGATGCAGCAAGCCAGTCGGGCTCGGCGCAAATCGCGTAATCACCAGCGCCGGTGCAGCCGAACCAGTCATCCGCATATTCCTGAAGCCGGTACTTGACCGCGAGTCGCGTCTGGTGTTGTCATCATCTGGTCACGGTAATCTGTCTAAGGCCGTGACAACAGATGGAAGAACCGGTTGGCCGGTTTCTTTCGTCCTGAGTGTGACAGGTCGAAAGGCGCTGGTTTTGCGGGTTCGCAAAGCTGGAGACGCGTCGGCCCATGTATCACCCCGATCTCATCCGCCATCCGGATAGTTGCCCGGCCCTTGTACTGAACGCCGATTATACGCCGCTATCCTATTATCCTTTGAGCCTCTGGCCCTGGCAGACGGCGATCAAGGCGATGTTCCTCGATCGCGTGAATGTCGTCGAGAATTACGAACGCGAAGTGCATAGCGCATCGCTCACCATGAAAATTCCGAGCGTGATCGCGCTCAAACAATATGTGCGGCCGAGCGAATATCCGGCCTTCACGCGATTCAACCTGTTCCTCCGCGATCATTTCGCCTGCCAATATTGCGGGCGGCCCGAAGACCTGACGTTTGACCATGTCGTACCGCGCAGACTGGGCGGAAAAACCACCTGGCAAAATGTCGCCACGGCCTGTGCGCCCTGCAATCTCAAAAAAGGCGGACGGACGCCGAAACAGGCCAATATGCGCCTCGCGGTTCCCCCGCACCGGCCAACCACCTGGCAGTTGCAGCAGCATGGCAAGCAATTCCCGCCCAATTATCTCCATGATAGCTGGCGCGATTGGCTCTATTGGGATGTCGAACTGGAAGAATAGATCAGCGCGATCCGCCTAATTGACCGGCGTCACCGTCACAAACACTGAAAGCCCAGGTGCAGGATCTTCCGGCACGGCATTCGCCGGTATCCGCTGCGCGTCTGCGCGGCCGCGATTGGCAATTGCCTGCGGTACACCGGGGCCCAAATAGAGCTGATCAGCCCGGCCGAGGAGCAGGGTTTCACCGATCGTGAGGTCATGCGGATCAGCGGACCGCAGCTGGACGATCTCCAATTGGTCATGGCCGTGATGGCTGCCTATTTCGTCGCCATCGATCCAGCCATCCACATCTTGCGGCGCATGAGGGGCGAGCGGATCGAGCGCGGCGCCATCATCGAGAACCGCATCGATTGCACGGCGTCGGTCTGCGGCATCCGGCCATTTAGCCTTGATATCGGGCCGCTTGTCACGCAGCCGCCGGGCAATCGCGCCAAGCCGCGCCGGAAGCAGTTGTTCCAATCGCTGCCGCAAGGCCTTGGCCATTCCAGCCGATGCCCCGCCGGTACCGATAGCGACAAGCACCGGATCGCGATCGACAATCGCGGGCAATGTAAAATCGCATAGTTTCGGCCGGTCAACGGCGTTCACCAGAATACGCCGCTCTTTCAAGCGCGCCACCGCCGCTTCGGCCTCGGCGTCATCTTTTATGGCAACGACCGCAATCGCCGCATACTCCGCCTCGCCAACGATATCCGCGCCAGCGCGCTCCAATATCAGGCGTTTCGCATCGGCGGCCTCCCCCTCGCCAAGCAATATCACCGGGCGGTTCAAGAGACGCAGGAAGATCGGGAGACTCTGCATGAAACGCTATATAGCAGGTCCGACGAGAGGGTCTAAGGCCTTTGTCGCAGATCAGAAAGCTGCGGTTAACGATCCGCGACTCTACAGCGTCGCAACAAAGGCGCGTACATCGCTCGCAATATCATCATGGTCGAGCGCCAGAGCGATATTGGCATTGATGAAACCCGACTTGCTGCCGCAATCGAACCGGCGCCCGCCAAAGCGATAAGCGTGGAAGGGCTGATCGCCTATCATCTGCGCCATCGCATCGGTGAGCTGGATTTCATTGCCAGCGCCGCGCTCTTGATCTTCGAGCACGCGCATCACTTCGGGCTGCAGAATATAGCGACCTGGGATCATCAAGTTGGACGGCGCCGAACCCTGGGCAGGTTTTTCAACCAAACCCTTCACCTCGACCAGCGATCCGTTCTCTTCCCCCGGATCGACAATTCCGTAATTATGCGTCTGATCTGCCGGCACTTCATAGCCGCAGACAATATTCCCACCAGTTTGATGATAGGCGTCTACCATCTGCTTCATGCAGCCGGGTTCGCCGATCATCAGCTCGTCGGCGAGAAAAATGGCAAATGGCTCTTCACCGACAATATGGCGCGCGCACCAGACAGCATGGCCGAGCCCGATCGGTTCCTGCTGACGAACATAGGCAACATCACCTGGATTGAAGCGCGTACCCGCGATCGCATCATTGGCCTTGCCGCGATCGGCCATCGTGCTCTCAAGCTCATAGGCAATGTCGAAATGATCCTCGATTGCCGATTTCCCGCGCCCGGTAACAAAGATCATCTCTTCGATGCCCGCTTCGCGCGCTTCTTCTACCGCATATTGAATGAGCGGCTTATCGACGACCGGCAGCATTTCCTTCGGGATCGCCTTGGTCGCGGGGAGAAAGCGCGTGCCGAGGCCACCAACTGGGAAAACGGCTTTACGAATGGGTTGCATCAGGCGATTTCCTTATAGTCTCAATCGTTCAAGAAGTTGGGCACATGTTCGGCAGCGATCAACGCATCGGGCAGGACCCGCTCGGCAACAATCGCATATTGATCGCCATCGACCATCACCTCGGGCACCAAGGCGCGGCTATTATACGTGCTTGCCATGGTCGCACCATAGGCGCCGGCGGTTCTGAATATCGCGAGCTCACCGGCCTTCACCGCATCGATATCGCGCCCCATGGCAAAAGTATCGCCGCTCTCACACACCGGGCCGGCAATATTGGCAAGCATGCGCTCACCGACCGGTTCGACAGCTTCAAAATCATGCCAGGCATCATACATGGCGGGACGCGCGAGATCGTTCATCGCCGCATCGACAATCACATAGGGGCGCACCACACCTGGCTTCACCCAGATGACTTTTGTGAGGAGGACGCCCGCATTGCCGACAATCACGCGGCCGGGCTCAAACATCAATGTGACGTCCCAATCCTTGGTCACGCGGGCGACCATCTCACCATAAATGGCCGGCGATGGCGGAACCTTGTCCCGCTCATAGGGCACGCCGAGCCCGCCGCCGAGATCGACACGCTCGATCTGATGGCCCGCCGCGCGAAGCTGCATGACGAGGCCGCCGACCTTGGCAAAAGCTTGTTCGATTGGATCGAGATCGAAGATCTGGCTGCCGATGTGGAGCGCGAGGCCGCGCATCGCGAGCCCATCCAGCGCCGCAAGCCGGGTATAGATTTCCGGTGCCTCATCAATCGGCACGCCGAACTTGTTTTCCTTCAGGCCCGTCGAGATCTTGGCATGCGTACCGGCATCGACATCCGGGTTGATGCGCAGCACGGCGGTCGCAGTCGTGCCCATGCTGCGCGCAAATTCGGCAATCGCGACGCCTTCTTCTTCCAGCTCGATATTGAACTGACCGATCCCAGCATCAAGCGCTTCGCGCAGTTCGTCGCGCGTCTTGCCGACACCGGAAAAGACGATATCGGCCGGAGCCATGCCCGAGGCTAACGCGCGTTTCATCTCGCCGATCGAAACGATATCGGCACCAAATCCCTCGCGAGAAAGGACGCGCAGTACGGCAAGATTTGGATTGGCCTTGATCGCAAAGGCGATATGGACGCGCGGTAAGGCGGACAGCGCATCGCGGAACACCCGCGCATGGCGTTCAAGTGTCGCGCGCGAATAGACATAGACCGGCGTGCCGACCTCCTCGGCAATCCGGGCCAGCGGGACATCCTCGGCATGCATCACGCCGTCACGAAGGGTGAAATGATCCATGAATCAACCGGGCGGCGGCAGATCGAACGGATCGTCTTCGCGCTCTTCGGAGCGGCGCAGAAGTTCATCAACCCGGTCGGGTCGCTGCTGCGTCGACGGTTCAAGCAGATCGTCGGTTGTCGGCTCGGTTTGTGCCATGGTCGGAGCAACGGGCATCCCCTCGCCCTGGGCCGGTTGGAGCGGTTCGCGACCGCCACAAGCAGTGAGGATCAACGCGGTGATCAATATCGTTGCCGTTCGGATCATTCGCCTTGCTCCAATGCCTGCTTCGCCTGGGCAATCCGCGCGCGCACCTGATCGGGTGCGGTTCCGCCATGCGATGACCTGCTGGCGACGGATGCATCCACCGTGAGCACATCGAACACGCTTTCGCCAATCCGGCCGTCAATCGCCTGGAGATCGGCAAGCGACAGTTCGGCAAGTTTTACCTCGCGATCATCGGCGAGCTTCACCGCGCTGCCGACAATATGATGCGCTTCGCGAAATGGCACATTGGCCTCGCGGACCAGCCAATCGGCAAGGTCGGTGGCCGTGGCATGGCCGGACTCGGCAAGTGCCCGCATCCGTTCCGGGACGAATATCGTCGCCTCGACCATCCCGGTCATCGCGGCAAGCGACAGTGCGAGCAGGTCATGCGCTTCAAACACCGGCGGCTTATCGTCCTGTGTATCCTTGGCATAGGCGAGCGGTAGGCCCTTCATTGTCATTACTAGCGCCGTCATAGAACCGGCAATCCGGCCCGAATGGCCGCGTACCAGTTCGGCGGCATCTGGATTACGCTTTTGCGGCATGATCGAGGAGCCGGTCGAATAGGCATCCGGCAACGTGATGAAACCAAAAGGCTGGCTCGCCCAGATCACAAATTCTTCAGCGAGGCGCGAGAGATGCAGCGCGCATTGCGTTGCCGCCATCAGATAATCGATTGCGAAGTCACGATCCGATACAGCATCCAGGGAGTTATCTGTTGGGCGGTCAAAGCCGAGTGCCGCCGCCGTCGCTTCGCGATCCAGGTCAAATCCCGTGCCGGCGAGAGCCGCACTACCCAATGGCGATTCATTGAGCCGTCTCCGGGCGTCCGCAAAGCGGCTGCGATCCCGCCGGGCCATCTCATAATAGGCCATCAAATGGTGCCCGAGCGTAACCGGCTGAGCCGATTGAAGATGGGTGAAACCGGGCATTAGCGTATCGGCATGCTGTTCTGCGCGCGCCACAAGGGCCGATTGGAACGCCGCCAGCCCGGCATCCATGGCATCGATTGCATCGCGCACCCAGAGCCGGAAATCTGTTGCTACCTGATCATTGCGAGACCGGGCTGTATGCAAGCGCCCGGCCACCGGCCCGATCAACTCAGTCAGCCGATTTTCGACATGCATATGAATATCTTCAAGATCGAGATCTTCGGGGACGCCATCAGCTTCATATTCTGCGGCAATCGCCTGAAGCCCTTCATCGATTGCTTGCACATCGGCGGCATCGATAATCTTCTGCGCACCGAGCATGGCAACGTGCGCGCGGCTTGCGGCGATGTCCTGGCGCCAAAGCCGCTTGTCGAACGGGATAGACGCATTTATCTCGCGCATGACGGACGCCGGGCCTTCGGCGAAGCGCCCGCCCCACATCTGATTGGCCACTATCTGACTGGAATGACCCGTGCGCTTGTTGATCGTCTTGCTCCTTGGCTTCGCGCCACTACTCGCCGCTTGCGATAGGCAAAGCAGCGAAGCCTCGCAAGAAGCCTTGTCGGCGCCCGGGATGAACGGTGCACCAGCCGCTCCCCATGGCGGATCGCAGGAAATGGGCCGGGTAAGCATCGAATATCGCGGCCAGCCAGCACCCGAACTGAGTTTTTCAGACCCGGATGGACGCAGTATTTCCTTTGCCGATCTTGAGGGCCAGCCCCTGCTCGTCAATCTCTGGGCCACTTGGTGCCCGCCCTGTATTGCCGAAATGCCAACCCTCGATGCACTGGCCACGCGCGAAGCGGGCACGCTGAGAGTCATGACGATCAGCCAGGATCTGCAAGGCGCCGAAGTCGTCACGCCCTTTTTCGCAGAGAATACATATGCCGAGCTCGAACAATGGCTCGATCCCGACAATGCGATGATGTCGGCCCTGGCCCTTGATACGCTGCCCGTCACAATCCTCTATGATGCCGAAGGCCGCGAGCTGTTTCGCGTTATCGGCGGAATGGATTGGGCTGGCGAGCGCGCCGATACGTTGATCTCCGGTGCGATCGGCGGGGAGTAAAACTACCCGCGCAGCAAATCGTTGACGCTGGTCTTTGACCGCGTTCGTTCGTCAACCCGCTTGATGATCACCGCGCAATAGAGGCTCGGCGCCAATGCGCCGTCCACCGTCTCGCGATTGGGCGTCGAACCGGAGACGACCACCGAATAGGCAGGCACCCGCCCGGTAAAGACTTCGCCGGTATAGCGATCGATGATCTTGGTCGAAGCGGTGATGAAGACGCCCATGCCAAGCACACTGCCTTCTTCGACGATCACGCCTTCAACGACTTCGGAACGCGCGCCGATGAAGCAATTATCTTCAATGATCGTCGGATTGGCCTGGAGCGGTTCGAGCACTCCGCCGATCCCGGCACCGGCCGAGATATGGCAATGTTCGCCGACCTGCGCACAACTGCCTACCGAGGCCCAGGTATCAACCATCGTACCATCGCCGACATGCGCGCCGATATTGACAAAACTCGGCATCAGCACGACATCCTTGCCGATATGCGCGCCCTTGCGGACAATCGACCCGGGAACTGCGCGAAAACCGGCTTCGCGAAACTGATCAGCATCCCAATCGTTGAATTTCGACGGAACCTTGTCCCACCAATGCCCGCCGCCATTCGATCCCTCGATGAGCTGCATGTCATTGAGGCGGAATGAGAGGAGCACGGCTTTCTTCAGCCATTGATGGACGACCCATCCTTCGCTGCCTGCCTTGGTTGCGACCCGCGCTTCGCCATTGTCGAGCATTGCTAGCGCAGCCTCGACCGCCTCGCGCAGTTCGCCGCCTGTATCCGGGCCCACGCTTTCGCGCTTTTCCCAGCCTTTTTCGATGGTCTGTTCGAGCTGCTTGCTCATGCCGCCTCCACTAATTCGCTGAGCCACGGCGTAACCGCGGCAATTTCATAATCGATATATTCGTCATCATGCTCGTGCGATCCGCTTTCCGAGCCATTATTCACCCAGACCGTTACCATACCCATAGCTTTGGCCGGCCTTAGATTGCGCGCCATATCCTCCACAAAAAGTGCACGGTCAGGCTTAATATTGAATGTGTGACACATGGCGTCATAGCCGCTGCGTTGCGGCTTGGGCACATAATCGCACGCATGGATATCGTGAATCGCCTCGAAACTGGCACCCAGCCCGAGCCTGTCGAGCACCCGGCGCGCATAGGGGCCATCGCCATTGGTGAACACGAATTTGCGACCCGGTAGTTCGCCGATTGCCTTCACCAGCGCGCGATCTTCGTCGATCACTTCGAGATCGATATCATGAACATAATCGAGGAAATGGCCGGGTTCGACATCATGCGCTTCCATCAAACCCGATAGAGTCGTGCCGTGGCTGTGAAAGAAATGCTTCTGGATGCGCCGGGCTTCGACCCGATCCACCTCGAGTAGGCTGGATATATAATCCCCCATTTTCACATCGATCTGGTCGAACAGCCGCGCGCTCGCCGGATAGAGCGTATTATCAAGATCAAAGATCCAGTGATCGATATGGGAAAGATGCGGCACCATGGTGCTAGCGCTACTAGGCTGATCAACGGCTTTTCGCAAAGCGGTTTTGATGCTGGGTACTTTCTGTGCACCGCTTCCAGACTATTGCACCAAACAGATCATTTCTGATTGGCTCTTGTCCATGATAGAGCTTGGTAAGCCGAGGGGGGGGCATTTGGGGGGCGCATCGAAATCCGATCGTGGCAGAAGCCATGACCTGAGCTGGCTCGCGCGCCTATTGTCGCGACTTGCCAGCATTCCGCTCACGCGCCCGAAACCCCTTCTTGTCGCGCTGTTCGCATTGATATCGCTCGCAGCATTCGGGATTTCGCAGCTCAGTTTCCAGGATGGCGCACGCGCCTTGTTTGCCTCTTCAACCGATGAGTATCGCGACTATTCTGCGCATATCCAGAATTTCGCCCAAAGCGACACCGTGGCGCTCATTGTCATAAGCGCCGAGGAGGAGCTCGATGCACCGCAACTCGGGCAGCTGCGCGACATGATACTCGCACTGGAGCAGATCTCCGGCGTAGACGCAATCTACTCGCTATTTGGCGCCAATATGGTGAACCCGGACGCTGGCGATGTCGGACTGATGGAACCGGCAGACCTTGCGGCGCTTCCCAGTGTCCAGCCATCGGAGCGGGCCGAGCTAACCGAGCTCGGATCGGCCCGGTCACTGATATCGGCGGACCGGCGACAGACTGTAATGCTTGTTGCGCTACAGGACGAGATGGCGGATCTTGATCGCGCCGCACCGGCACTTGCTGCGATTGAAGATACGGTCGGTCGCTACACCCGAAATAGCGGCATGGGTTTCGAACTATCTGGAATGCCGCCGATCCGGGCCGGCATCGCCGATCGCACCTATCAGGACCAAATGATCGTCAACTTCGCCGGCGCGGTTTTCGGTTTTTTGATCTCGCTTGCAATTTTCCGGAGCTTCTGGATTGCCGCGCTCAACAGCATCACACCCGGTATTGCACTGGTGCTGGCCTTGGGCAGCTTTGGCCTGTTCGGGTTTGAAATCAATGTGATGCGCAATGCGATCCCGATCCTCATTCTCGTGCTGGCAACGGCCGATTGCATTCATATGACTTTTGAATTCTCGCGCCGCGCATCGGACGGCGCAGAACTGTCCACCGCCATCACAGCCATGCTGCGCGAGATCGGCCCGCCGTGCATTCTGACATCGCTGACAACGATCATCGCCTTTGCCAGCCTGCTGCTGTCCGATTCCTACCTGATCCAGTCCCTGGCGCTGAGCGGGATTCTCGCCATGTCGCTAGCGCTCGGCACCATCTTGCTCGTACATCCGCTTGTCCTTGTCCTGGGATGGCAACTCCCTGCCGCCCGCCGCGCCTTTCAAAATGCGCGGCGCGGATTCTTGAGCACCATCCGCGCGCGCCGATTGACCGAACACTCGGTTCGCTATCGTTATCCGGTGATCGGGTTTGCGCTGATTTCCTGCGGCCTGCTGTTGGCTGCCTTCATGCCGATCAAGACCGATTTCCGTTTCTTCGAATATCTCGATCGCCAGGACGCAGCGCTTCAAACACTGGAAACCGCGCAACAGATTTCCGGGCCCATGCAGTCGATCGATATCAGCATCACGGTTGTCGACGGAGAGCCGGCCCTTTCCCCCGCCACTCTGGAGGACATGACGCAGGTTCATGAGGACCTCGAAGCAGCCTTTCCGGATACCAATATCGTCTCGCTCGAAACCGTTCGCCGCTCACTCGAAGCGCGGGGCGAATGGCCGAGCGCCACCAATATCGAGCTTGCGCTTCTGCCCCTGCCCCAATCGCTTGAGGAATCCCTGATCGGTCGGGACGAGACCAGCTTGCTCGCCCGGGTCATGATAGATGATGCGTCATCCGCAGATATTCGCGCAATGGCCAGCGAAATCGAGGCCGTCGTCGCCGAAACAGACACCCCATCCTTGCGATTCGATGGCGTTACCGGTTTGTCTATGGTGGCCGCGCAACTGTCGGATGCGATGATCAAACAGCTTGCGATCAGCTTTCTGGTCGCGGCTCTTGCCTGCTCTCTCCTCATCGGCCTCTGGTATCGTCGCTGGCGCTTCGCGGTTGGCGCGATCATACCCAATGTCTTGCCGATCATTGCCGTGGGAACATGGCTGATCTGGTCGGGAGCCAATATCCAGTTTACGAGCGCGCTCGCACTGACATTGGCGTTTGGTATCGCGGTCGACGACACGATTCACGTATTCAATCGCCTCGCCTTGCAACAATCCGAAGAACCATCGCACGGAAATCCCGAAATCATCAGTGCCGCAATGAATCATGTTGCCCCGGCATTGATCGCCACAACCGCCGTGCTCTGCGTTGGCATCCTCTCAACCTATCTTAGCTCGGTTCCGACGATCTGGTTCTGGGGACAGCTGTGCATCACTGTGTTCGTCATTGCCCTGATTGCCGACATCATAATATTGCCCGCGATCATGGCGGTCCTGATGGGGCGCAAAAAGGCGGGAAGCTAGCGTCCGTCAAGCGGCTTCGCGCTGGACGGCCAGTTCCGTTTCAATCGGTAGCGAACGATAGCCATGGAGCCCCAGTCGCGGAATCCAATCGCGCTCGGCAATTGGCTGCGGAACCTGCAGGTCCGGCCAGCGACGGAACAGGCGTTCGAGCGCGATCTGCCCCTCGGCCCTCGCAAGATGCAGCCCAAGACACAGGTGAATGCCGCCGCCAAAGCCGGTATGGCGCTGCGGCCGCTCCCGCCCGATGTCGAAGGCTTCCGGATCCTGGAAAACCGCCGGGTCGCTATTGGCCGAAGCCAGGCACGCCATGATCCGATCGCCGCGCTTCAGCTGCGCTCCGTGAAAGTCGATATCGGCACGCACGATCCGGGGCTTGGTCATCTGCACGGGCGAATTGTAACGCATCAGCTCTTCGACCGCCGGCGCGGCCAACGTCCAATCGGCCTTTAGAGCAACCAGCTGGTCAGGATGCGCACACAGGGTAGCGATCCCGGTGGAAACCAAGTGCGTGGTCGTTTCATGGCCCGCGAAAAAGAGGATCGTGACCATGGCTACAAGCTCATCCTCGCTCATCCGGTCACCATCGGCTTCGGCATTGACGAGATCGACGAGCAGCCCTTCCCGCTCGCCATTGCGGGCCGCAGTGATTTCACTCCGGATATAGCGGATCATGCGCCCTAGCGCCGGCATCGTCCTGAGGATTGTCCAGATGCCGACCGACCGTGTCATCTGGTCGGTCCAGTCCATGAATTGCTGTTTGTCATCGCCGCCCAGCCCCAGCATTTCGCATATGACAAGCAGCGGCAGTGCGCGCGCATAATCATTGACGATATCGCGATTGCCCTCGGCTTCCATGCGATCAAGCAGGCCATCGGCCAGCGTCGCGATCTGCGGACGATAGGCGGTGATACTGCGCGCAAGAAACGGCCCGTCCACCAGCTTGCGCAACCGGCGATGGTCTGGATCATCCATCATCAGCATATTTTCGCCGAGTAGCCTCAGATTTTTCGGCATCCAGCGCGGTACAGTCGATTTGCCGCCGGGCACATTGCGCCCGTCCGATGCGAACAGGTCCGCGCCCTTGAGCATATCTGTAACCGCCGCATGGCTGGTCGCCAGCCATACGCGGCCCATCAGCGGCACCTTGATCTCGATCACCGGCCCTGTATCGCGCAGCGCCGCCAGCGTCGGAAAGGGATCGCGCATGAAGGATACGCTCTGGAGGTCGAATTTGTGGGTCATGGTTCGCCTTTCGCCCGTGCTGACTAGTATATCAGTCAGTCCGTGACGGCCAAAGGTTCACCGGAATGGGAAATTATGTGCCGCTAGACGGTAAAGCTCTCGCCGCATCCGCAGCTGCCTGTGGCGTTGGGATTGTCGAACACGAAGCCGGCGGTGAAATCGTCCTCTTTCCAGTCCATCGTCGAACCAATCAGATAGAGGACCGACGCTGCATCAACATAGAAATCGCCACCCGGAGTTGCGATCTTCTCATCCATCGGATCGGCTTCGCTGATATAGTCAACCGAATAGGCAAGGCCCGAACAACCGCGTTGCGGGGTAGAGAGCTTCACGCCGATCGTGCCATCCGGCGCCTTGGCAAGCAGATTGGCAATGCGCGCGTTTGCGGAGTCAGTCAGCGTGAGTGCGGCGGGTATTTCGCGGATCGTGGTCGCCATTACAGCATCCCCAGTTCGAGTTTGGCTTCATCGGTCATCTTGCTAGGATCCCAAGGCGGATCCCAGACGAGATTGACCTCGGCATGACCAACGCCGGGCACCGAGCCCACGCGCAGCTCGACCTCGCCCGGCATGGTTTCGGCTACCGGGCAATGCGGCGTTGTCAGTGTCATCGAGACAAAGGCCTCGGCATTATCGCTCACTTCAACGCCATAGATCAGGCCAAGATCATAGATGTTCACCGGGATTTCGGGATCGTAAATTTCCTTGATCGCCGCGATGATATCGTCGCGCAAATCACCACTGCTCGCCGGCTCTTCGCTCGGCTGCCCGGCCAGGAAGCCCTCGAGATAGTCTTTCTTGCGGTTGAGTTTGGCGGCATCGCTTTCAGCTTCGTAGGGCGAGGGCGCAACGACAGTGGTTTTCACTGCATCAGCCCCGTCCTCGTTGCTCTTGGCGCCCTCTACCGCATCGACCCGCGCCTTGGCGGGTTTGTCGACGGCATCAACTTCTTCGACTTTGATCTTGCGTTCTTCGTTCATACCAAGCCTCTATCCGAATATCCGCGTGACGCGTTCAATGCCCTTCACCAGGGCCGTGACATCGTCGCTATTATTGTAAACGCCAAAACTTGCCCGGGCTGTGGCGTCGACCCCGAGATAGGCCATCAAGGGCTGCGCACAATGATGGCCGGCGCGGATCGCCACACCTTCTTCATCCAGGATCGTACCGATATCGTGCGGATGCACGCCTTCGATACCAAAGCTGACAATGCCGGCCGCATCATCGGGTCCGTAGAGCCGGACGCTGTTGATCTGGGAGAGAGCATCGCGGGTTTCGGCAACCAGCTCTGTCTCGCGCGCATGGATCGCGTCGATCCCGAGATTGGACACATAGTCGATCGCGGCGTGGAGACCGAGTGCGCCGACAATATGCGGTGTTCCGGCTTCAAAGCGTTGCGGCGGCGGGGCATAGGTCGTGCCTGAGAAACTGACCTTATCGATCATCGATCCGCCACCTTCCCAGGGCGGCATTCCGGCAAGAATTTCGCCCCGCGCCCAGAGTGCACCAATGCCGGTCGGGCCGTAGAGTTTGTGCGCGGAAAAGACGTAAAAATCACAGTCCAATGCCTGCACATCGACGCCCAGCCGCGGCACGGCCTGGCAGCCATCTATCAGCAGTTTCGCACCGACCGCATGGGCAAGCTGAGCCGCGCGGGCGACATCGAGATGCGAACCGAGAACATTGGAGACATGGGCGAGCGCCACCAGCTTGTGATGCGCGGTCAGCATGTCGGCCATCGCATCAAGATCGATCCGGCCATCTTCGGTCAGCGGCGCAACATCGATCTCGGCGCCGACCCGCTCGGCGAGCAGCTGCCAGGGCACGATGTTCGAATGATGCTCAAGCTCGGACAGCATGATGCGATCGCCAGGGCCCAGATTTTGATTGCCCCAGCTATGCGCGACAAGGTTAATTGCCTCGGTCGCGCCGCGGGTGAAGACAATCTCACTGTCTGACGCGGCGCCGATAAATTCTGCGACCCGTCGCCGGGCAGCCTCGTAAGCCAAAGTCATATCGGCAGAGCGTGAATAGACGCCGCGATGGACCGTCGCATATTTTTCGCCATAGCCGGAATTGATTGCATCGATCACGGCCTGCGGTTTCTGCGCCGTTGCCGCCGTATCGAGATAGCGCCAGCCATCGCCGATCCCCGGGAAGTCCGCGCGGATATCATGTGGCAACGAGGCGGGCATCATGTTCACGTAATCGCCTCCAGCACCGCGAGCGCCTTGGCTTCGATGGCATCATGCGCGGCTTCATCGTCCAGGCTGACAAAGGCATCGGCGATAAAGGCCTGAAGCATCAGCTTACGCGCTTCAGCAGGCGGAATGCCGCGTGAGGCGAGATAGAAGAGCGCTTGCTTGTCGAGCTCGCCCACCGTGGCGCCATGCGCGCATTTCACATCATCGGCGAAGATCTCAAGTTCCGGCTTGGCGTTAGCCGTCGCGGTGCGGTCTAGCAGCATGGCCTTTACCGATTGCGAGGCATCGATCTTCTGCGCATCGCGGGCAACGGCGACCTTGCCGAGGAACGAGCCGGTAGCGGTTTCCCCGAGCACGGAGCGAACCACCTGGTTGCTGGTACCGCCGCGCTTAACATGGCGGACATCGGTGACGATCTCGAGCGTCTGGTCTCCGGTACCAAGGATCGCGCCACCAAGCTCGAAATGCGCGCCCTCGGCGAGCGTCACTTCTACAGCGATGCGGCCATAATCCGCGTCGATCGCCAGGCAATGGAGCGCAAAGCGTGCGTCTTTCTCAAGCTGGATCGTGAGGGTTTCGACGGCCACATTGGGCTCGCCGGGCGCCAGGACCAGCTGGCGATTGGCACTCTCGCCAGCCGCAACGACAATCTCTTCGCGGGTGCCGGCAATATCCGGCCAGACCGGCGCGAGCGCATCGATATCGCTATAGCGCCAGGCCTCGTCGCGGCGGGTTGGAAGGGGGAGAGTATCGCTCATGCCGCTTCCGCAATCGCCTCATAGCCCTGCTCTTCGAGCACCAGTGCCAGATCCGCGCCGCCGGTCTTCACGATCCGGCCATCGGCCAGCACATGGACAAAATCCGGCTTCACCACGTCGAGCAGACGCTGATAGTGAGTGATCAGCAGCACCGCCTTATCGGGTTGCCTCATGATCGTGTTGATGCCTTCACCGACCGTGCGCAGCGCATCGATATCGAGGCCGCTATCGGTTTCATCGAGGATCGCGAGCGTCGGATCGATAATGCCCATCTGGACCATCTCGTTGCGTTTCTTCTCGCCGCCGGAGAAGCCAACATTGACGGCGCGCTTCAGCATCTCGGCGTCCATCTTGAGCGATCCGGCCTGGGCACGAGCGAGTTTCAGGAAGTCCGCGCCTGAGAGCTCCTCTTCACCGCGCGCGGTGCGCTGCGCATTGAGCGCGGTGCGCAGGAACTGGACATTGGACACGCCGGGGATTTCGACCGGATATTGGAAACCCAGGAACAGCCCGGCAGCGGCGCGTTCATGGGGATCCATATCGAGCAGGTCTTCGCCCTTATAACTCACCGACCCGGCCGTGACTTCATAGCCGTCCCGGCCGCCCAGCACATAAGCGAGGGTCGATTTGCCAGCGCCATTAGGCCCCATGATCGCATGGATTTCACCGGCACCGATTTCGAGGCTCAGGCCTTTCAAAATGGGCGTCCCGCCAATTTCGGCGTGGAGATTGTCTATCTTAAGCATTGGGTTCCGTTTCATCTGCGACGGCTTCGCCATCATCATTGTCAGGGGTATCGGGGGCATCACTGTCCGGAGATTCTTCGTCAGCACCCTCGGTATCTTCTGCCGCTTCGGCTGCTTCCAAGGCTTCGGCAGCGGCGGCTTCTGCTTCCCGCGTTTCGCGCGCGGCACTCGCTTCTTCGACGATGAGGTGCGCTAGCGCGGCATCAGACTGGGCGACCAGCCGCTCAGCGCTCGCGCGGACCGTCGCTTCGGGCGCATCGGGATAGCGGGGCAACATACTGAAATAGAAGGCATTTACATAGGCAGCGCGTTGGCCGGAGCAGCGCAGCAAGGCTTCATCGCCAATCACATTGAGCGAGAAGCCGGTTTCTTCCAGCTCGACACCCGCTTCCGTGGCGCAGTTCGAATAGCCATTAAAGGCGAGCGTCAGATCGGATGGCGTTGGCGGCTCTTCTTCGTCGGACGCCTCGTCTTCGGCAGCTTCGTCATTGTCAGTGGATTCGCCCTCGTCCGCAGGATCGTCGTCGCTAGCCTCGTCATCAGATGCCTGGCCATCCGGCGCAGCATCGTCTTCAGCTGCCTCTTCTTCGTCTGCGAACAGCGAATCGATGGCGTCGAGATCGACATTCCCATCCGTTTCATTCTGCGCCAGCAGCGCGGCCGGTGCTGCCAGCAACAGGCAGGCGGCCAATGGCGTGAGTTGTTTGGTCATCCGACACTCCCTTCCAGGCTGATACCCAGCAATTTTTGCGCTTCGACGGCAAATTCCATCGGCAGCTGTTTGAGCACGTCCTTGGCAAATCCGTTGACGATCAGCGCGACAGCTTCTTCTTCGTCGAGGCCGCGCTGCTGGGCGTAGAACATCTGGTCGTCGGAGATCTTCGACGTCGTCGCCTCATGTTCGATTTGCGCGGTCGGGTTCTTGACCTCGATATAGGGGACAGTATGCGCACCGCATTGATCGCCGAGCAACAGGCTGTCGCACTGGGTGAAGTTGCGCACGCCTTCCGCCTTGGGGCCAACGCGGACGAGACCACGATAGGTATTGTCCGATTTGCCGGCGCTGATGCCTTTGGAGATGATCGTCGAGCGGGTGCCGGGCGCATTATGGATCATCTTGGTGCCGGTATCGGCCTGCTGATAATTGTTGGTGAGCGCGACAGAGTAGAATTCGCCAACGCTATTTTCGCCATTCAATACGCAGCTTGGATATTTCCAGGTGATCGCGCTGCCGGTTTCGACCTGGGTCCAGCTGATCTTCGAATTCTTGCCCTGGCACAGGCCCCGCTTGGTGACGAAATTATAGATGCCACCTTTGCCTTCCGCGTCGCCCGGATACCAATTCTGGACGGTTGAATATTTGATCTCGGCATCGTCGAGCGCGACCAGCTCAACGACGGCGGCATGGAGCTGATTCTCGTCACGCATCGGCGCAGTGCAGCCTTCGAGATAGGAAACATAACTCCCCTTCTCGGCAATGATCAGCGTGCGTTCGAACTGGCCGGTATTTTCCGCGTTGATCCGGAAATAGGTCGACAATTCCATCGGGCAGCGCACGCCTTCGGGAATGTAGACAAAGGTGCCGTCGGAAAAGACCGCCGAGTTGAGCGCGGCGAAATAATTGTCATGGACCGGCACAACCTTGGCGAGCCATTTCTTCACAAGCTCGGGATGCTCCCGGATCGCTTCGGAGATCGACAGGAAGATCACGCCCGCCTTGGAGAGCTCCTCGCGAAAGGTGGTGGCAACGCTGACACTATCGAACACCGCATCAACGGCCACTTTGCGTGCGCCCTCAACACCGGCGAGCACTTTCTGCTCCTCGATCGGAATGCCGAGCTTTTCATAGACCCGTAGAATCTCGGGATCGACTTCATCCAGGCTGCCCAGCTTCGGCTTCGCCTTGGGCTCGGCGTAATAATAGGCGTCTTGATAGTCGATCGGCGGAATGTTGAGCTTGGCCCAATCCGGGCTTTCCATTTTCTGCCAGCGCAGAAAGGCCTTGAGCCGCCATTCGAGCATCCATTCCGGCTCTTCTTTCTTCGCCGAGATGAACCGCACGGTATCTTCGTTGAGTCCCTTGGGCGCAAAATCCTGTTCGATGTCGGACGAAAAGCCCCATTCATAGGTCTCCGCCTTTTTGGCCGCTTCAAAGGCTTCCTCGTTACGGACTTTGGTTTCGTCGGTCATAGGGTGGCGCTTTCAATGGCGGGAACGGGTTCGGAATGGGCAAGGGTCGCGAGGCTGACATCGGCCAGTGCATCGCGGATCACAGAATTGACGATCGCCCAGTGCGGCTTGACCAGGCAGGAGGCTTCGAGACCGCAATCCTGCTTCCCATGCTCGAGACAGGCAGTCATTGCGATCGGTCCTTCAACGGCCTCGATAATATCAGCAAGGCTGATCGCGGCCGCCGGACGGGCAAGCTGGATTCCGCCGCCTGCACCGCGGATCGATTTCAGCAATCCACCCCGTGACAAGAGACTCACCAATTTCTGGGTGGTCGGCAGCGGGATACCGGTTTCTTCAGCAAGCTGGGTCGCGCTCGTACGGGCGCCCCCGCAATGCTGCGCGGCCGCTTGCATCGTCACAACTGCATAATCTGCCATGCTCGACAGGCGCATAGTGGGATCCTTAATCGGACTGATTCGGTCTGATTAAGGCGATTTGGGCGGTCAGCCGCCGAAAATCAAGCTTCTAGTGGCAAAATTTCGCCTAGGTGTCGGAGATTATCTTGCTGACCTTGCCTTCAAGCTTTTTCCGGCCTTTGAGCACTTCAGCGGTCAGCGTCTCGGGCTCGTTGCTCATCTTGCCTGGCGTAACGCCGGTAAATTCCTTGATCTCGCGGATCAGGTGCGATTGGTCATAGAAAGCATCTTCGACGGTCTCATCGCCATCCTTGCGCACCAGTAATGCCGCGGCCCGGAGCGCGCGATACTTGCGCGCGAGGAATTTGGGCGATGCGCCGTAGAAACGCTTGGTCATGCGTTCGACCTGCCGTTTCGACAGGCCGGTCTGTTCGATCAGATCGTTGATGTTCGGATCTGGGCTGCTCGCCAGCCATTCATCGACAAGGCGCGTGAACCAGATCGGCGAGGATTCCGCATCCTTCAGCAGTTCGCGCGCAAAGGCTTGGCCGATCTCCACTTTCTCGGCCATGGTTTCCGCTGCCAGAAGTGCGGCATGGGTTTCCATCACCCCATCGCCGAAAACCGATACCGCATCGATCAGCCGGTTCGTGTGTTTCTCCGCATCGGCACCCATCAGGCCGCCCCAGCCGGCAGGTTGCAATCCGATTCCGAACAATTCGAGCGGGCCTGTGATATGGCCGATCGAAGGCCCGGTAGTCGGACCAATGATGATCACCGGGGAAGCGTCCATATAGACGCCATCGTGAAATTCATATCCGCCCGAGCCCTGCAGTACGAAACGTATCTGGGCGCGATCGGCACGTTCGGTTTGTTTATGGTCTTCGATATCCGCAGCGAACAGGTAGAAGGTCGACACCAGCTCCTGAAGGTCGTCTGGCGGCGGTGCGAATTCCAATGAAAATTTCGACAGATCAGTCAAAAAAGTGAGCGCCCCAAGAATGTTTATTTTTTGTTCTGAAACAGGGGTTAGCGCAACTTAATGACAAAAAAAAGCGGCCCGCGACAGTTTCCTGCCGGAGCCGCTAGTTTAAGCATCCCCACATGGGGATCCTTCGGGTCGCAGATCCTGTCTAGGCCAACCCTATGCGGGCGTATTGGACAGAAGCGACACGCGGGAAATTATTCTCCAGATTGGACAGATTCGACCCAGGCATTGACCTGTTCTTCGAGAATATCGAGAGGAACCGGCCCCGGAGCGAGCACCGAATCATGGAAACCGCGCCAATCGAAATCGTCGCCTAGCGTATCCATCGCATTCTGCCTGAGCTCCATGATCCGCAGCTTGCCGATCATATAAGCCGTCGCCTGGCCCGGATAGACGACATAACGCTCAATCGCCTTGCGAATATCGCCTTCGGGATTTGGCGTGTTTTCCTGAAGATAGGCAATCGCATCTTCGCGCGACCAGCGCATGTGATGGATGCCAGTGTCGACGACGAGCCGGCAGGCGCGCCACAGCTCCATACCGAGGCGACCGAAGTCCGAATAGGGGTCGGTATAGCCGCCCATATCCTTGCCAAGCTCTTCGGCATAAAGGCCCCAACCTTCGGTATAGGCGGTGAACCCACCGAACCGACGGAAAGGCGGGATGTTGCCGCTTTCCACCTGGAGTGCGCGCTGGAGATGATGGCCCGGCACCGCTTCATGATAAGCCAGCGCCTCCATCTCGGTGCGGGACATATCGCGCAGATTGAACAGGTTTACATAATAGGTACCCGGACGCGATCCATCGGGTGTCGGTGCCTGATAGAAAGCCTTGCCAGCGGATTGCTCGCGAAACGCCTCGACCGGCTGGACGACAACTTCGGCCTGGGGAAGCCGCCCGAAAAACTCAGGCAGCCGTTCCTGCATCGCGGCAATCGTCGCATTGGCATCGGCGAGATAGGCTTCGCGCGTCGGATAGAAAAACTCATCCCCGTTGCGCAAATGGGTGAAGAAGTCCTGCAGGCTGCCTTCAAACTCAACCTGCGCCATGATCGCGCGCATCTCGCCATGAATACGCTCAACTTCGCGCAGACCGATCTGGTGCACCTCGTCTGCAGTCAGGTCGGTGGTCGTATAATAGCGCAGCCGCTCGGCATAATATTCAGCGCCATTGTCGAACCGCCAGATTCCGTCCTGGTCGGGCGCATTGGCCTGTTGCCGTTCGAACATCGCGATCAGCCGTTCATAGGCGGGACCGACTGATTCGAGCAGCGCGGCGCGGCCGCGAGCGATCAGATCGGCCTTCTCTTCATCGCTGATATCCAGCGAATTCACCTTGCTCTGGAGATCGGCATAGAGCGGCGTATCATCACCTTCGCTAAACGGCGCGCCGGAAATCACATTGCGGGTATCGGAAATGATATAGGGGAAAACCCAATCCGGCGGCACAACGCCATTGGCTTCACGCGCCTCGGCTTCGGCAATCAGCTGATCGATCACGGTGCCAAGGCCGGTAAGCCGGCTGATATAGGCTTCGGCATGTGACGGTTCGGAGACCCGGTGGATATTGATCAGAAAGGCGGGAAGCTGGCTCTGCGCTCCGTTCATCTGATCGAATATATAGTCATTGCCGCGAAACTCGAATGCGGCGGCGCTGCGTTCGGCCATCCGCTCGAACAGCTGGAAGGACAGGCGCGACTGATCGTTGAGATCGGCATTGGCGAAGTTCGCCCGCATCTCATCGCGCGCGGCAATCAAGCGTTCCTGTTCGGCCACCGTATCGGCATCGCTGAAATCGCCCCATGTGCCATAATCGGCATCGCGAATACCGCGAAAGGATTTGGTGAGCGGCGAGAAAGCGAGTTCGGCCTCGTCAAAAGCTTCGAAAAAGGCGGAGAGCGCGGCGTCCGCGCTCTGCTCCATCGGTGCTTCGGCAGTCTCGGCAGACGTCTGCGCAGCGGCGGAAACGGTGATCGCTGGCGCAGCTGCAAGGCCGGCAATCAAAATGGTTGATGACAGTAATAGGTTGCGGGGCATTGCGAACTCCATGAATCCAGATTGGCAATTTTGAGATTGGCAATGTCTTTGGCCGATCTTCGTGCTTTTGACCAGCCGTGCCCACGCTGCCATAGCCGCGCCCATGGCGATCTACCCGCTTTTGCGTCCGATGATTTTCACCCTTGATGCCGAGCGGGCACACGGCCTGACTATTGCAGCGCTCAAAATGGCGCCGATCGGGTCTCCGCCCCAGTCTCCGCCAGCCCTCAGCCAGACGATCGCCGGCCTCGATTTTCCCAACCCAGTGGGCCTTGCAGCCGGCTTCGATAAAAATGCCGAAGTGCCGCGCCAGATGTTGGGCCTCGGCTTTGGATTTGCAGAGGTCGGCACGCTGACGCCACTAGCCCAGTCCGGCAATCCGAAACCGCGCATGTTTCGCCTGACCGCGGATCAGGGCGTGATCAACCGGCTGGGGTTTAACAATGATGGCCAGGCGTCGGCCACAAAGCGCTTGTCACGGCGCGATCGGAGCCGCGGGATTGTCGGCATCAATATCGGCGCCAACAAGGATAGCGAGGATCGGATCGCCGACTATGAGATTGGGGTAGGCGCGATGGCGCCGCTCGCTGACTATCTAACGATCAATATTTCTTCGCCGAACACGCCAGGCCTTAGGGCGCTGCAGGATGAAGGCGCGCTGGACGACCTCCTCGCGCGATCCATGGCAGCGCGCGGCGATCATGCCGTGCCCATCTTCCTGAAGGTCGCACCGGATCTTGAACCAACCGATATCGATGCGATCACCCGGATCGCGATGGCGCGGCAGATCAATGCATTGATCATCGGCAACACGACAATCAGCCGACCAAATCTGCGATCCGCCCATGCGCAGGAAACGGGCGGCCTGTCCGGCAAGCCGCTCGCGACGCTGGCGCGCGAACGACTGGCAGACTTTCGATCGGCCACCGGTGGCGCCCTGCCGTTGATCGCAGTTGGCGGTATCGATTCTGCCGAAGAGGCCTGGGACCGCATCCGCGCCGGGGCTTCGCTCGTCCAAATATACACTGCGCTCGCCTATCACGGCCCGGGCCTGGCCCGGCGGATCGTGCGCGGTCTCGAGGAGCTGCGCCAGCGCGATGGTTTCGGCACGCTCGCCGAGGCCATCGGTACCGACCTATGAACGGGCTAGGCGCTTCCTTATTGTCCGGCTAGAAAGCTCAGCATGATCCGATCCCTCGCTTTGTCACTCGCCCTCATTGCATCGCCGCTCATCGGTTGTGCGCCCGTCTCAGCCCAGCCCGAACCGGCTTCGGTGTCGACATCCATGCCGGGCATGGTGACCGCGGCCGATCCGCGCGCAGCGGCGGCGGGCCAGGAAATCCTGCGGGCCGGCGGATCGGCGACCGATGCAGCGATGGCGATGATGCTCGCGCTAACCGTGGTCGAACCGCAAAGCTCCGGCATTGGCGGGGGCGGCTTTTTCGTGCGCCATGACGCAGCAACCGGCCAGCCAACCACCATCGATGGGCGCGAGACCGCTCCGTCCACAGCGACACCGGATCTATTTCTCAATGAAGAGGGCGAACCGCTTGGTTTTCGCCAGGCCGTACCGGGGGGCCGGTCTGTCGGCATCCCCGGCAATATCCGGCTAATGGCCGAGGTCCATGGCCGTTGGGGCCAGCTCGAATGGGCACAGCTCTTCGAGCCTGCCATCCGGCTTGCTGAAGAAGGCTATACCGTCAATGCGCGCATGGCCCGGTTCCTCGGCTTTTTCGCGGAAATCTGGCAGAATTTTCCGGATGCCCAAGCGCTCTACTGGGAAGATGGCGCGCCCAAGGAAGACGGCGACACAGTCCGCAATCCAGCGCTTGCCGCTCTGTTGCGCCGCGTTGCCAGTGAGGGTCCCGACAGCTTTTACAGCGGCGAGAATGTCGAGGCGATCCAGGCGGCGACATTGAGCAGTCCGATCAATTCCCTCACCATTCCGGCCGAAGATTTTGCGAGTTACCGTGCGATCGAACGCGCCGCCATATGCCAGCCCTATCGCAGCTATCGCGTGTGCGGCATGGGCCCGCCCTCCTCAGGCGCAACGACAGTGCTGCAGATCCTTGGCATGCTCGAGCGGTTCGATATGGGCGAACTTGGCCCGCGCAATGCACAGAGCTGGCATCTGATCGGCGAAGCGATGCGCCTCGCTTATGCCGACCGGTCGATGTATCTCGGCGATGCAGATTTTGTGTCCGTCCCGGTCGAGGGTCTGCTTGATCGCGATTACCTTGCCGAGCGCTCGGCACTGATTTCCGAGACGTCTGGCCTTGGCAGCTATGAAGCCGGCACCCCGCCGGGCAGCGAAGCCCGCACCGCAGGTCTCGACGGTGAGATCTCCGGGACCACGCATTTTGTCGCGGTGGACAGCAGCGGCAATGTCGTCACCATGACATCAACTATCGAAGGTCCGTTCGGCAGCCAGCTGGTCGCCAATGGCTATTTCCTCAACAATGAGCTGACCGATTTCGATTTTACGCCGGAACGCGATGGCGCGCCGGTTGCCAATGCCGTGGCACCGGGCAAGCGGCCGCTATCCTCCATGTCGCCAACACTGGTTTATGATGCAGACGGGCGCCTCGTCCTGGCACTCGGCTCAGCCGGTGGCCGCCGGATCATCATGCACGTCGCCAAGACGCTGATCGGTGTGCTCGACTGGGGACTGCCGGTCGATGAAGCGATTGCCCTGCCCAATATCTATTTCGGCGGTGACGGATTGCGGATCGAACAGGATAGCTATCTCGCCGAAATGCAGGGAGAGATTTCCGCGCTGAGCGGCCTTGTCGTCGCCTCCCGCCTCACCTCCAAAGTCAATGCCGTGCAATGGACGGAAGACGGATGGGTCGGCGCAGCCGATCCCCGTAGTCCGGGCGTTGCGCTTAGCGAATGATGTAATCCTCAGGATAACTAATGATGCGCCAACTCGAACATTTTCCCAATCTTCTGACCATGTTCTTCACGCGGGTCCAAGAGAATGGCGACGCGCCTTTCTTGTGGCACTATGGCGAGGATGGCTGGGAGGCCCAGACCTGGCGCGAAATTGCGGAACAGGTTTCCGCGCTTGCCGATGCGCTTGAAAAGCTTGGCCTGCAGCGCGGGGATCGCGTTGTGCTGGTGTCCGAGAACCGGCCCGAATTCTGCGTCGCCGATCTCGCCATCATGGCGGCCGGCTGCATCGCCGTGCCGACCTACACCACGAATACCGAGCGCGATCATGCGCATATCCTGGAAGACAGCCGGGCCAAGGCGGTCATCGTTTCGAACCAGAAACTCGCCAAGACGGTCACCCGCGCGGCGCTGCTTGCGACCCATTGCAAGACGATCATTGGCATCGAGCCGATGCGTCTCGGCCAGGGCGGCGATATCCAGTTTCACGACTGGACGGCCCTGATTGAAGCCGAAACGCCGGATGTCGAGGCGCGGGCCGAGCGCTGTGATTTCACCCGCGAGGATACGGCCTGCATCATCTATACGAGCGGCACCGGCGGCGCGCCGCGCGGCGTGATGCAGCATCATGGCGCCATCCTCCACAATTGCGAAGGCTGTGTCGCCGTCATCTCGGAAGATTTCGGCTGGAAGGACGAGGTGTTCCTCTCATTCCTCCCACTGAGCCATGCCTATGAGCATAGCGGCGGCCAGTTCTTCCCGATCGGTCTTGGCGGACAGATCTATTATTCGCGCGGGCTGGAAAAGCTTGCTGCTGATATCCTTGAAACCAAGCCGACGATCATGGTGGTTGTACCACGACTGTTCGAAGTCCTGCGCCAAAGATTGCTCAAGACGATCGAAAAGCAAGGCAAGTTTCCCAATTTCATGCTGCAACGCGCGCTTGATATTGGTGAGAAAGATTATGCGGGATCGGTTCCGTTCAAGGACAGGCCGATGGATGTACTGCTCGACGTGATTCTGCGGCCCAAGATCCGCAAGCGTTTTGGTGGTCGGCTCAAGGCGATGGTCTCCGGCGGAGCGCCACTTAATCCGGAGATCGGCATCTTCTTCCACTCGCTCGGTCTCACGCTATTGCAAGGCTATGGGCAGACGGAGTCTGGCCCGGTCATCAGTTGCAACCGGCCCAAGACCGGACTGAAAATGGATACCGTCGGACCGCCGCTCATCAACACCGAGGTAAAGATTGCCGAAGATGGCGAAATCCTCGTCAAAGGCGAGCTGGTGATGCAGGGCTATTGGCGCAATGACGAAGAAACGGCCCGCGTCCTGAAGGATGGTTGGCTGCACACTGGCGATATCGGCCATATTGACGAAGCTGGCCGGATCGCGATTACCGATCGCAAGAAGGATCTGATCGTCAACGACAAGGGCGATAATGTCGCGCCGCAACGCGTCGAGGGCATGCTGACCCTCGAACCGGAGATTCTCCAGGCGATGGTGGTCGGCGACAAGCGACCGCATCTGGTTGGCCTGATTGTGCCTGATCCGGAATGGATGCGCGAATGGGCAGCCGCGAATGGCGTACCCAATGACGAAGAAGAATTGCGCGACAATGCCGATTTCCAAAAGGCCGTCTCCGCCGCCGTCGACCGGGTCAATAAAGGCTTGGCCACGGTCGAGAAGGTGCGCCGCGTGATCCTCGCCGACGAAGCCTTCACCGTCGAGAATGACCAGATGACGCCGTCTATGAAGATCCGTCGGCATGTCCTGCGCGACGCCTATGGCGAGCGACTGAACGCGCTCTACCGGCACTAGTCGCTACGGACTGAAAAGCCTGGCTATTCTTCGCGATACGGCGTGAATTCGCCCAGTACGCAGCTGCCGAAAGACGCGCCGCTATACGGGTCGCGCACTTCAAGCACTTCACCGCTGCACAGTTGGCTCGACCCATAGCGCTGGCTGACCAAGGTGCTGGTCGAGCGCAATGTTGGGCAGATGCCATCCAGATCGTTCAGATAAACGGTGCTGCCCACGCGATACAGGATCGCCTGGTTGCCGATGATCGATGTCTGGGTGTTGGGTCGTGTGTTGATGCACGGTTGCGGATCGCCCGGTGTCTTGCCGTCGAGCAGATTGGCCATACGCCGCTCGTCCCGTTCGGATAGGGAATCCGCGCCCTCGCTACTCGCTTCCATTGCATTGGCAGCGCATCCTGCAAGCAGGGGTAGCGCTACCGCCATAGCTATCAATCGAACCATGACTGTTCCTTTCGCTTTTTCGCCCCCGAAACTCCCAATTAGCATAGTTTCGCCTAGAAGGCATCTTTCGCCGCACGGCGCGCAGCCAGTTCATCGGCAGAGGATGCCCGCATGAAAGGATTGGTCGCCCGTTCTTCGCCGATCGTGGTCGGTACCGTTGCCTCCCCTTTGGCGCGCATGGCCAGGACCTGGTCCATCCGCGTGGCCAGCGCCTGATTGTCGGGTTCTGCAGTCACGGCATAGCGGCCATTGGCCTCGGTATATTCATGCGCGCAATAGACTTTGGTTTCGTCCGGCAAGGCTTCGAGCTTGCGCATATTCGCGAACATCTGCTCGGCCGTACCTTCGAAAAGTCGGCCACAGCCCATGGCAAACAGCGTGTCACCCACAAAGGCGGCCTGCTCGCTCGGCAGGTGATAGGCGATATGGCCAGCGGTATGCGCCGGGACATCGATCACGTCCGCCACGAGCGGGCCCAAAGCCACGGTATCGCCCTCTTTCACCATCACATCCAAGGTCGGAATGCGGGCCTGTTCTGCCTCCGGACCGGTAATCGTACAGCCAGTGGCGGCCTTTATGGCTTCATTGCCGCCGGTGTGATCGGGATGCCAATGGGTGTTCCAGATCTGGGTGATCTTCCAGCCACGGGTTTCGGCTTCGGCCAGCACCGGATCGGCAACGGCCGGATCCACCACCATGGTTTCGCCGCTATCTGCCTCATGAGCAAGCCAGATATAATTGTCGGAAAGGACCGGGATTCGTACGATTTCTAGCATTTTCGGAGGTTTACCGGGTTCGGGGCTGCAAGTCGAATATTAACCGCAATTCAAGATGCGGTGATTACCATAAGACGTGCGATGAACCATCTGACGATCCCAATGCGGTTTCTTGCCTTGGCAGCCGCGCTGCTGGCATTTCTGGGAACGGCCCTACCGGCCGCTGCCGCGCCATTGGGTCCGCGGGTGTGCACATTGGCTACCACCACGGATATCGGGCTCTTTTCAGCACTCCAACTCGAAGAGCGGTGCCGAATTGCCGATGACTCGATTGCCGGGCCGCGAATATGGGCCTTTACCGACGTTTCCGAAATTATCGACCCGAGCCAAGAGCAGATGTTGATCGTCGATCCATCGAGCTTTGACAGCTTCGGCCTCTATTTCCGAGATGAAGCCGGCAACTGGTCCGGCCAGCGCTACGGCCCCGACATTGCAACCGAGAATTGGCGTGCCGGCATGCGCTTCGCCCTGCCGATCGATACCGGGGGAATGCCGGTGACCGAGATGGCCGTCTCCTTCGATCGCCCTCAGCTGTCGGCCAATATTTCGCATCTGGCGATCGAGAATGCCGCTGATACTGAAACCAGCCATTATTACACCAGCCTGTTCTATGCGATTTTCATCGGCGTTTTGCTGTTGCCGATGGTC
Organism: Parasphingopyxis sp.; assembly: GCA_965212265.1. GTDB lineage: Bacteria > Pseudomonadota > Alphaproteobacteria > Sphingomonadales > Sphingomonadaceae > Parasphingopyxis. The sequence continues at coordinate 181,344 of CBDBUZ010000005.1, forward strand.
TATAACACCGCCTTTTTCATCATCCTGCGCGAGGAATTCACCCTCTGGCATATGGCCATGGTCACAGGCGCGCTCGGTTATGTCTTGTGTTCGGGCGGCTTCATCCACTTTCTGTTTCCAGGCATGCCGCTCAGCCTGCGATGGTCGCTCAATCTGTGGAGCATCACGGTCGCGATATCCTCGGCCGCCATGTTCTTCCGCAGCTTTATCGAACCCGACAAGCTCTCGCCGGTAATCCGGCAAGGCCTGGCGATGTCGGCTGTTGTCATCCCGGTTGTCACGCTGACCATAACAGTGGCGGGTGAGCTGCTCCGTCCGGTTGCCCAGAATCTCTTCCTGCTCTCCTTCCTCCCAGTCATGACATTCATCACTTTGGGGGTGGTTCAATCGCTACACCGAGGCAGCCGGGCTGCGCGCTTCATCTTCATCGCCTGCTGCGCGCTAATATTCTCAATGACCGAACGCGTGCTGCGCGGCATGGATCTCTATGAAGGCCCGGTTTGGCTTGATTTCATCGTCTATGCGACGCTCGCCTTCGAGATGATCGTGACCGCACTCGGCATCGCGGATCGGATGATGATCATCCGCCGGCAACGCGACAGCGCGCGCGAAAGCGAAGCCGTATTTGAGAAACTCTCCCGCACCGATTATCTCACCGGCCTCAACAATCGCCGTGCCATTGTTGCCGCATTCGATGAAGCGACCGGCTCTTATGGCGCGCGCGGCTTTGCATTGCTGGACCTCGATCACTTCAAGACGATCAACGATGATCACGGCCATGATGTCGGCGATCGCGCGCTGCAGGCAGTTGCGGCCATCATGCGGGACTGGAGCAATATTTCGGCCGGCCGGATCGGCGGTGAGGAGTTTGTCGTATTGATTCACAGCGTCGACCCGACGGACACAGCCGAACGGCTTTGCAAGGCGATCCGCGAGACGGTGCACAAGGCCGTGCCGGAACTGAATGATCCGTTGACCGTCAGCATCGGGTTGATTTCGATCCTGCCGGGGCAGACCTTTACCCAGGCCCATCGCGCCGCCGACCGCTGCCTGTATCAAGCCAAAGAGAAGGGTCGCGATTGCGTCGTTTCGGAATGGAAGGCGCCGCGGATTGGAACGGCCCAGCAAGTCGCCTGAGCCCTAGCGCTTACCACTCGCCACTATTCTCCATTGATGCCCACGGTTCGGCCGGGGCCTTGGATTCGCCTTTTTGAAGGAGCTCGATCGAAATATTGTCGGGTGATCGAACAAAGGCCATGCGCCCATCGCGCGGCGGGCGATTGATCGTCACGCCGCCATCCATCAGCCGTTGGCAGCTCTCATAAATATCATCGACTGCATAGGCGAGATGGCCAAAATTGCGACCTTCGCCATAGACTTCGGGTTCGCTGCCATCTTCAGGCGGCCAGTTATAGGTAAGCTCGACCTGCGCCTCTTCATCTCCGGGCGCGGCCAGGAACACGAGCGAGAAGCGGCCCGCCTCGATATCGTAGCGTTTGAGTTCCTCGAGCCCGAGCAGATCGAAAAAGGCGAGCGTCGCATCGATATCCGAAACTCTGATCATCGTGTGGAGATATTTCATCGCAGTCTGCCTCTTTCGTTCAACGGTTCATCGCAAGTCAGCAACGGTTCATCTATGCCGCGCCATAGCGGAAATCCATCAAGGGTCGCGTCATAGACGCCTGCCGGAACAAGCGAAAGCGCCGGCCGGTGCCCATAGGGGTAAACAGGATGACCGACGAAACCAAAGAGACAATTTTGAGCGGCTGGCGACGCCCGGACGGGCGGACGCTGTTGATTGCCAGCGGCATGCTGGGTGTGAGTATCGTGGCCGGCGGCTATCTGCTGGGTGACGGCTTGTTGCGCGCCCGTATGGCCGACCGATCGGTGACGGTGCGCGGCCTCGCCGAACGCGAAGTGACGGCCGATCTTGCCACCTGGACGATTTCCTATTCAGCGCGCTCTGCCAATCTCGGCGATGCGCAGCGCGATATTGATCGCGACACCGAGGCGATTCGCGCTTTCTTCGATGAGCTCGGCTTTGAGACAGAAGCGCTGCAGCCCTCGGGCGTCAATGTATCGCAATATAGCAGCAATCAGGGTGGGCAGACCTACACGATCCGCCAGCGATTGCAGCTCCGCACGACCGATATCGAACGCGCCCAGGCGGCGGTTGCCCGGCAGTTCGATCTCGTGCGCCGCGGCGTGGTCCTCGAAGACGGATCGGGTATGAGTTTCACCTTCACCCGGCTCAACGAGATCAAGCCGGAAATGGTTGCCGAAGCAACGCAAGATGCGCGCTCATCGGCCAATCAGTTTGCCGAAGATAGCGGCACGGCTGTGGGCGGTATCCGCAATGCGACACAGGGCTATTTCTCGATTGCATCGCGCGATGGCGATGCGGGTGGATATGGTGTGGCCGACACGCCGTACAAACTGGTGCGGGTCGTCACGACAATCGATTTCTATCTCGATTAGGGCTGCGGGTCGGCAGCGTCTTCGCCGACGGTTTCGATCCCATCGGGCAGTTCGACCGGCACTGTCGGCCCGGCGGCAAGCAAGGCGGCCAACCGCTCAAGATTGCGCCGGGCGGCTTGGCCGGATGGGCCGTCCGGATCCGCAGCAGACGCACGGTTCCACGCCTGTTCGGCAATGTCATACGCGTTAAGACCGATCGCGATATTGCCCGCTTCCAACAAGCTCGCCGGATCACTCTGGTCAAGCTCCAGAGCGCGATCGATAAAATTCCCGGCTTCGTCAAAATTGCCCTGGCGGCGAGCCAGGGTCGCCGAAAGCAGCCAGACCAGCTTGTCATTGGGCATCAGCGCCTGGGCGGCGACCAGATCGGTTTGCGCAGCGGTCCCGTCATCCAGCGCAACATGCGCCTGGGCGCGTTCAAGCAAGACATTACCGCGCACCGAATCGCGCAACTGATCACTCGCCAAAGCGGTATCGAAACGCGAACGGGCGAGCTCCGCATTGCCGTCCGCCAGCGCCATGCGGCCGGCATTGACGAGAATACCGAGCTGGCGCGTGTCATTTGTCGCCTCTGATCGGGCATGGGCCTGCATATAGGATTGCTCAGCGCGCGCCCAATCGCCGTCATTCTCATAGCCCACACCAAGGCACAAATGCGCGTCGACGCCATTGTCAGTCAACGCCCAACGTGCACCCTCCGCAATCGCAGCGCTTGGGTCCTGGCGAGCCAGCTGGATGCAGTTGAGCAAGCGCTGTGCCTCGGCGATTGCCAAACTCTGATCCTCCGGCTCCGGCCCGCGCGGCGGAATGAGGATCGGATCAACCGGCGGCGGGGCGGCCTGCATGGCTGCAAGAAACAGAAGGAAACTCATCTCAGGACGCTTTCAGGCTTTCGAGCAGCCATTCGATCTGGGCCAATAGCCGTGCGACATCTTCGATCCGCGACAGCCGGTGGTCGCCATCCTTTACGAGCGTCACATGGACATCGGCTGAACGCAGCTGGCGCGCGAGCCGAACCGAATATTCCCAGGGGACATCATTATCCTGCTGGCCATGGACGAGGCGCACCGGACAATCGATCGCAATCTCGGTGCCCAACAACCGGCTCGCTTCGCCGCTTTCGAAAAAGGCGCGGCTCGTGACATAGGGTGAATCGTCATAATCCGACGGCTGCTCCAACCGGCCATCGCGCAGGATGGTGAGCTTTTCGTCCTGGGTGAAACCCCAATCCGTGAAGTCCGGCGCGGCCGCAATCCCTACCAACGCAGCCATCCGCTCAGGATGGGCAAGCGCACAGAGCAGCATCAACCAACCGCCCATCGACGATCCGACCAGCACAACCGGGCCAAGCACCAGCGCATTGACGAGATCCATCACATCGTCGCGCCAATCGGTGATCTTTTGCTCTTCGAACGAACCGGAGCTCGATCCGCACCCCGAATAGTCGAGCAACAAGCAGGCCCGATCTTCGGCTTCGGCATAGGCCATGATCGCGTTCGCCTTGGACCCGGTCATGTCGGACATATAGCCCGGCAGGAAGACGAGCGTTGGCCCAATACCTTCGCGATGACGGTATGCGAGTGTCGGCTGGCCAGCCCGTTCATGATAGCGCAGTTCGCTCATTCCGATGCCCTTTCCCCTGCAGGCGATTCGCGCATGGCTGTAACCATGAATGGCCCCGATGCGAACCCCGGTTGAGAGCAGATCATAACTGTTATCGGAAGGACCCGACATGCCTCTGACCCGCTTCGCCGCCCATTTTGCGATCGCCACCGCTGCGCTGGCGGCTTTCGCGCTCCCTATTTCGTCTGCCGTGGCGCCATCCGCCGCCATCGCCCAGACAGCCGGCGCCCAAACCGTCGCATCCGGCCAGTTTCGCGGCGCAGACCGCTCGCACCGTGCAAATGGATCGGCAACCATCATACGCCGCGCCAATGGCGATCTGGTTGTTCAGTTTGAAGATTTCTCGGTGGCTGGCGGACCTGACCTTAGAGTCTGGGTGACGGATGCCGCCAATGTTCGCAATGCCCGCGCCGCGCGCCGCGCCAACCATGTCGATCTTGGACGGTTACGGCGCAGCAGCGGCGATCAGAGCTATGTGATCCCGGCTGGCGCGCTGGACGGCAATCACCGATCGGTAGTGATCTGGTGCCGTGCCTTTGGTGTGTTCTTTGCGAGCGCGCCGCTCAGCTAGCAGCGACAATCGCCTCTTCGACCTGATCGAGCCGGTCTTTGCCGAAAAACATCTCGTCGCCGACATAAAAGGTCGGGATGCCAAAGGCGCCGCGCTCGACCGCAGCCGCTGTGTTATCCATCAGCTTCTGCTTGATCTCGGGATCCTGTGCGCCTTCAATGAGCGCTGCCCCGTCGAAACCGGACTCGGTCATCGCGGCTGCATAGGCTTCCGGATCGTCCATCTTTTTCGGCTCAACCCACATATGGTGGAGGCCCGCCTCGATATATTCCATCAGCCGTCCATCCCGCTCGGCGACGAGCGCGCCGCGCTGCAGCTGAACCGTATTGATCGGGAAATTCGGGTTGAACTGAAACTCGCTCAGCGCGTGCTTTTTCACAAAGCGCCCAAATTCGAGCTGTTCATAGGCAAGCTTGTTCGGGATCGGCGCATAGGCGATCATCGGTGCCTTGTTGCCGGTAGATTTGAAAATCCCGCCCAAGAGGCACGGAATATAGTTGAAGCTTGCGCCCGTACGCTCGGCAATCGGCCCTATAGCGCGATGCGAGAGATAGGCATTGGGGCTCGCAAAATCGAAAATGAAATCGACGGTGACAGTCATGGCTACCAGCTCTCCTTCCAGGGGCGCAGATCCAGCTCGTGGGTCCAGGCGCTGCGCGTCTGACGATGGATCATCACATAATTTTGGGCAATTGCGTCGGGCGAGAGAATGGCATCTTCGTCGCGTCTCGCATCAACGTTCGGGTCATTTTCCCGGATGAAATTGGAATCGATCGCGCCATCAATCACAATATGGGCGACGTGGATGTTTTTCGGGCCGAGTTCGCGGGCCATCGCCTGGGCAAGCGCCCGCAGCGCAAACTTTGCTCCGGCAAAGGCGCTATAGCCGACACCGCCCCGCATACTCGCAGTCGCGCCAGTGAAGAGGATCGTCCCCTTGCCGCGCTCAGTCATGCGCTTGGCCGTTTCCCGGCCCATCAGGAAACCGGCAAAAGCCGCCATCTCCCAAACCTTGCGATACACCCGGCCCGTGGTCTCGGCGATCGGGAAGTTCACATTCGCGCCGATATTGAAGACCGCGACTTCGATCGGACCGATCTCGGATTCGATCTGTTCGACCAGCGCGACCATCGCATCTTCATCGCGGGCATCGGTGGGCAGCGCATGGGCAGTGCCGCCATCCGCGCGGATGGAATCCGCCAGTTTTTCCAGCGCATCGCCATGTCGCGGCCGACGCACAAGACAGGCCTGATAACCCTCTTTTGCGAACGCGCGGGCAATCGCGCCGCCGGTATCATCACCGGCTCCAATGACAAGACATACGGGTTGGGATGATTCGCTCATGCATCAGAGCTAGACTGGATCAGTTGTGAAATGCAACTTTATCGCCACCCATCATCTCGCGCCTGTTGCTTGACTTGGCTCCGCCCCCATCTAAGGCAGCGCATTCAAGCTAAACGCCGTAATTGGAGCCAAGAAGAGACCGATGTCCGAGATGATTGCCATAACCCTGCCCGATGGATCCGTTCGCGAAGTCGCGTCCGGCACCACCCCGGCAGAGATTGCGGCAGATATCGGGCCGGGCCTCGCCAAGGCTGCGCTCGCTGCGAAGATTGACGGCGAAGTGCGGGACATCATGCGCCCGCTCGACAGCGATACCGAGCTGGCGCTGATCACGTCACGGGATGAAGCCGAAGCGCTTGAGCTGGCCCGGCATGACTATGCCCATGTGCTGGCCGAGGCGGTGCAGAACATCTTCCCGGGCACGCAGATTACGTTCGGCCCGGCAACCGATGATGGCTTCTATTATGACTTCGCGCCCAAGGAACGGCCGTTTACGGACGAGGACCTTCCGGCGATCGAAGAGGAAATGCGCCGCATCATCCAGGCCGACAAACCGCTGATCCGGGAAGTCTGGGAGCGCGATGCGCTGATCGAGCGCTGGCAGAAGGACGGCGAAGCGTTCAAGGCCGAATGGGCCGGCGAACTGCCCGACGATGAAGAGCTCAGCGTCTATTGGTCCGGCGATCCCGGTGCCGATGACGCCTGGATGGACATGTGCCGCGGCCCGCATCTTGCCTCGACGGGAAAGCTCGATCCCAAGGCGTTCAAGCTGCTGCGCGTATCGGGCGCCTATTGGCGCGGCGACCAGCGCAATCCGCAGCTATCGCGCATCTATGGCACGGGCTGGCTCAACCGGAAGCAGCTTGCCCAGCATCTGCATCGGCTGGAAGAAGCCGCGAAACGCGATCACCGCAAGCTGGGTCAGGAAATGGACCTGTTCCATCTCCAGCCCGAAGCGCAGGGCAGCGTCTTCTGGCACGCGAACGGGTATATCATCTGGCGCGAGATGGAGGCCTATATGCGCCGCCGGATCGACGAAGCCGGCTATAATGAAGTCAAGACGCCGCAGTTGATGGACGCGCGGCAATGGCAGCAATCGGGCCATTGGGGCAAGTACCGCGAGAATATGTTCGTGGTGCCCGACGAAATCCCCTCGACCGAGGATGAGGGGCCGATTGTCTCCAGCGATGCTGACATGATGGCGCTCAAGCCGATGAACTGCCCGGCCCATGTGCTGATCTTCCGCCAGGGCATCAAAAGCTATCGCGACCTGCCGATCCGCATGGCGGAGATGGGCTGCTGTCATCGCAACGAACCGCATGGCGCGCTGCACGGCCTGTTACGGGTTCGCCAGATGACGCAGGATGACGGCCATATCTTCGTCCGTGAAGATCAGCTGGTCGAAGAAGTGCGGCGTTTTTGCGAACTCACCGATCGCGTCTATCGCGACTTCGGTTTCGAAAAATATGCGATCAAGCTGGCGCTGCGGCCTGAAGAGCGTTTCGGTTCCGATGAAGATTGGGACACGGCCGAAGATGAGCTGCGCAATGCGGTGATCGAAGCAGGCATGGCGACCGAAGACTATGGCTGGGAAGAATTGCCGGGCGAAGGGGCCTTTTATGCGCCCAAGCTCGAATGGCATCTGACCGATGCGATTGGCCGGACCTGGCAGGTCGGCACGATCCAGTCAGACCGGGTACTGCCTGAACGGCTCGATGCGAGCTATGTCGGTGAAGATGGCGAACGGCATCGTCCGGTCATGCTGCACCGCGCCGTGATCGGCACCTATGAGCGCTTTATCGGCATCCTGATCGAGAATTATTCGGGCAAACTGCCGCTTTGGCTGGCACCGGTACAGGCCGTGATCGCGACGATTGTGTCGGATGCGGACAGTTATGCCAATGAGGTTCGTGAGAAACTCCACGCTGCCGGTATCCGTGTCGATACGGATCTGCGCAATGAGAAGATCAACTATAAGGTGCGCGAACACAGCCTGGCCAAGGTGCCGAACCTTGTTGTGGTCGGCAAACGTGAGGCCGAAGAAGGCACGGTTGCGCTGCGCCGGCTTGGTTCTGACGAGCATCAAAAGGTGATGAGTGTTGATGATCTGGTGGCGATGCTGCGCGATGAAGCGACCCCGCCGGACCTGAAATAGAGGCAAACAATCGCTCGATCGGCAATCGATGCCTTTGATTCCGCGCCGAAGCACCGTATATTAGACGAAAGGCACACTGACGTGCCGCTAAACTTTAGGAGATAGAGCTATACGCCCCCCGATGTCCCGCCGCCCTGCGGCACCGCCGATGAACGGCCCCCGCTATAATCAGTTTATTCAGTCGCCAAAGGTCCGTGTGATCGACGAGAATGGCGATAATCTGGGTGTATTGCTAACCAACGAAGCGATTGAACAGGCCGCCGATGTCGGCCTCGATCTCGTCGAAGTCTCTCCGAATGCGGACCCGCCCGTGGCGAAGTTCCTTGATGTCGGCAAATATAAATATGAGGCCCAGAAAAAGGCCAACGCCGCGCGTAAATCACAGAAAACGCAAGACATTAAAGAGATCAAGATGCGCCCGAACATCGATGATCACGACTATGACGTGAAGATGAAGAAGGTGCACCAGTTCATCGACGATGGTGACAAGGTGAAGGTGACCTTGCGCTTCCGTGGTCGCGAACTGTCTCACCGGGAGCTCGGCATGGAATTGCTGCGCCGGGTGCAGGAAGACACCAAGGAAAACGCCAAAACCGAAGCCCATCCGAAGATGGAAGGCCGTCAAATGCTGATGGTCCTTGCGCCGAAATAATGGCGCCTCGCCTTTCCAAACACTTCGTCGCACCGTTGGCCGCGATTGTTCTGATGGGCTGCATGGAAGCCGCGCCTGAGGCTGAAGAGCCGATGCCGGAAATGGATGCGCATGCCAGCATGACCGAAGGCGGTGATCCGGAAAGCGTATCGGCAACAGCGTTCAACGAATCGATGGAGCGGATGCATCACGATATGGGCGTTGCGTCCGACGATGCAGACGAAACCTTCATGCGCATGATGATCCCGCATCATCAGGGCGCCATCGATATGGCCGAAATCGTGCTCGAACATGGCAGTGATGAAGAAACCCGCGCCCTGGCGCAGGCGATCATCGAAAGCCAGAGCGCCGAGATCGAACAGATGGAAGCCTGGCTGGCGGCGCGCGAAACGGCCGCCAACTAGCCCGCGCATTTTCAGGATCACATTCTGACTGGCGGAACCGCAATCGCGGTGGCATGGGCGAATCATGACCGCGCCGCGTTTCGTCTTTCCGCTGTTCCTGTTGGGCAGCATCATCCTGTCGGCCGGGCCGCTGTTCGTGCGGCTCGCCGATGTTGGTGCGGTGCAATCGGCATTCTGGCGGTTGGCAATCGGCGCACCGATGCTGTTCCTCCTTGTACGCGCGGTAGAAGGCCGTTTTCCAAGCCTGCCCAAGGGCAGCGCGCTGGTCTGGCTGCTGCTCGGCGGCCTCTTCTTTGCGGCGGATCTGGGCAGCTGGCATCTCGGTATTGAGCGCACAACGCTGGCCAATTCTACCTTGCTGGCCAACGCGACCGCCTTCCTGTTTCCGGTATGGGGCTATCTCGTCGTTCGCCGCTGGCCGACGCCCTTTGCGACGATCGCCTTGCTGTTAGCGGCTGTGGGTATCCTGATACTGGCGGGGGATTCAGCAAGTGTATCACCGACCAATCTCCGCGGTGATCTATTCTGTCTGCTCGCGGCCGTCTTCTACACCGGCTATCTGATCGTGATGAACCGCGCGCGCGCCGGGCTATCGGCCCTTTCCGCATTGGGATTTGCCACCACTGCCGGCGCGCTCTTCCTGTTACCCGTCGCACTTTTCGCTGAGGGCAATTTCTGGCCGCAGGATTGGACGCCCTTGCTGTTGCTCGCCCTGACCAGCCAGGTCGCCGGGCAAGGCCTGGTGATTTACGCGCTGCCGCATCTGCCGCCACTCGCCAGTGGCCTCGGATTGTTGGTCCAGCCGCTTTTCTCTTCGCTGCTCGGCTTTCTGTGGTTTGCGGAAATTCTCACGACCGTCGATGTGGTCGGCATGGCGCTGATCTTCGTTGCGATACTGCTGGTGCGGCGACCCGGCACCGTCAGCGCATCGGTCGAAACCCGCGTTCCCCCGTCGCTTGGCGGAGCGCAGGCGCCCGATCGTTAAGCGAGGCCGCTATTCCTCAGGCAATACCGCAGGTGGCTCCCACAGCTCGATCGCATTGCCCTCCGGATCATGGACCCGCGCAAACAGGCCATAACTGCCGTCGAGGTCCCATTCGTCGTTGCGCATCACCTCGATTCCCGCTGCCGTTAGTTTTTCGCTGATCGCCGCAAGGTCATCGACCCGCAAATTGATCATGAACGCCTTGTCGGCCGCGAAATAGTCGCTGTCCTGCTTGAAGGGCGCGAAAACGGTCGGTCCGGCAGCCTGGTTCCACCAGCTATCGCCGCCACCAAGATCGAAATGATCGCGATACCATTGCGTCAGCGCCTTTGGATCCTTGGCCCTGAAAAAGAGCCCGCCAATGCCTGTAACACCCATGTCTTCCTCCCGATTCTCCCCTGCCCGCCCACTATAGGCCGCCAATCTCGTGCCGGGCAACGCAACTAAAAGTTGAAGCGACAGCCGTTCCCCGGCATGCAACACGCATGGCGCTCGATTCCCTTATGGTGAAGATTGCTGTCATCGGCGTGGCCGGTGTCGGCGCGCAATGGATAGCCTGGCGCACCGGGCGTCCAGCCATCGCGCTGATGTTGATTGTCGGCATATTGGTCGGGCCGGTCAGCGCGCTCATTCCGCATGAGCTGTTTCGCGGAGGCCTCATAAATCCCGAAAGAGATTTCGGGGCTCTGATGGAGCCCATCATCAAGCTTGCCGTTGCCGTGATCCTCTTCGAAGGGGGGCTCAGCCTCAACTTCCGCGAGTTACGACAAGCCGGATGGGCGGTGATGCGCGTGGTGATTATCGGGGTGCCGGTCGGCTGGTTCCTCGGGACACTTGCCGGCCATTATGGGGCGGGACTGAGCTGGGAAGTCTCTGCGCTTTTTGGCGGGATATTGGTGGTGACCGGACCCACGGTGATCGGCCCGATGCTGCGCACCCTGAGAGTTGGCCCGCGCGTATCGAACATTCTCAAATGGGAAGGGATCGTCAACGATCCGATCGGTGCGCTGCTTGCCGTCTTCATCTTCGCCTATATTACCTATGGCGGCGCGGGCACCAATGTCGCGGCGATCAGCTTTGATGTGATTGGTTCGACCTTTATCGCAGCGCTGCTTGGCGCTGCGCTCGGCTGGGGCGTCACCTGGTTCTTCCCACGCGGTTATGTCCCGGAATATCTCAAGGCACCGATGCTGCTGATCCTGGTGATTGGCGGATTCGTGGTTGCCGATATCATCCAGCACGAGACCGGTCTCGTCACAGTCACGATCATGGGCGTGGTAATGGCCAACCGACCGATGTTCTCGAGCCATGCCCTGCGCCGGTTCAAGGAAGATCTGGCAGTACTCCTGATTTCCGGCGTGTTCATCATGCTATCGGCGACCCTGGACTGGGAAGTCATCACCAGCTTCCAGACAACATCGCCCGATCCGGTCGAAGGCGTACTCCGCTTCCTCGGCTTCTTGTTCCTGCTGTTGTTCGTGGTCCGTCCGCTGACCATTCTTGTGTCGCTGCTCTTTTCGAGCGTGCCCTGGAACGAGCGGCTGTTCATCGCCTGGATTGCCCCGCGCGGCATTGTGGCGGTTGCGATCACCGGCCTGTTTGCGATCCGGCTTGTCGATTTCGGGGTCGAGGATGCCGAGGCGCTGATCCCGCTATCCTTCGGTGTCGTCATTGCAACGATTTTCGCCCATGGCTTCTCCGCCAAATGGTGGGCGCACCGGCTGGGAATAGATCAGGGCCCGGCAGACGGGGTATTGCTGGTCGGAGCCAATCGCTGGACAATCGATTTTGGCGAGCTGCTCAAAAAACTCGAGATACCGGTGACCATCGCCGATCCATCGCAATATGCCTTGCGCGCGGCGCGGCGCCGTGAGCTCGCCGTGTATCGCGGTGATATTCTTGATGAAGTCACCCAGGAACATCTCGACCTTGGCCAGTTTCAGGAGCTTATCGCCGCGACCGATAATGACGCGTATAACGCGCTGATCTGCGACGATCTTGGCCCCGAGATGGGCTATGATTCGGTAAGCCAGATCGGCACCGATCGGGATCGCGCGCCGTTCCAGTCACGCGGCCGCGTGCTGATGCGCTCGGCACCGACCATTGATGATTTGCTGAAATGCGAAGATGCGAAATGGGTCTTCACCCGGACCAAGATCACCGACAAATTCGGCATGGAGGATCTCAAAAAGAACCTTGATGCCGATGCGTTGCTGATCTGTGTGATGAAGCCTGACCGGCGGCTGCTCTTCTTCTCCACCGATGCACGGCCAGTCGTCGAAGCAGGCGATATCGTGGTCAGCTATGCGCCACCTGAAGCGCCGAGCGAACAGCTCGAACGCAAACGCCGCCCCACTGAACCCGGCCCAGAATCGGGCCCTGAACCCGAGCCAGCCTAGGCCGCTTCCATTTCGGTCTCATCAGATTCCGCAGCAGCTTTCAGCAGGCGTTTTTGTAGCGCTTTCAATCGGCTTCCGTTGACGATCTTCTCGCCAAATAAATCCGTCAGATAGAAAGTATCGACCGCGCGCTCGCCATAGGTGGCGATATGAGCGGAGCGGATCGTGACCTTGGATTGGAACAGTGCATGGGTGAGGCTGTTGAGCAATGCAGGCCGATCCAGCGCATTCACCTCGATCACGGTATAGCGATTGGACGCCTTGTTATCGATCAGTACGAGCGGCTCGATATGGAAGGCTTCGGCGCGGGTTCGCGCCAGTGGCCGGGCCTCGAGCCGTTCCTTCAGCTTATGCTTGTTCGCCAGCGCATCGCGGATTGCGGTTTCCAGGCGTTGCAACTGGCCGGGATCGTCAAACGTCCCGCCAAAGGGGTCCTGGACCAGGATGTTATCGATCGCCATGCCATCGCGCGTTGTATAAATTCGCGCGTCGATAACATTTGCGCCCGCCATGTCGGCGGCCCCCGCGAGCCGATAGAATAGGCCCGGATGGTCGGCCGTATAGACAGTCACCAGGGTCGCGCCGCGATCATGATCGGGCTGCATTGCGATCGAAAGGGCGTCTTCATTCGCAGCCGCTTCGGCCATCTGCTTGGCATTTGCGATCGCGGTATCCTCATTCTCCGCAATCCAATAAGCCCGCGGCATGCGCTTGAAGAGCCGGTCGAGATCCGCCTTCGACCAGCCCAATGCATCCCCAAGGGACTCCTGAACAGCCGCAATTCGCGAGCGCCGGCCTTGATGCTTATGGCCGAGACGCAAAGTCTCTTCGGCCAACTGATAAAGATCCGTCAGCAGCTGACGCTTCCAGTCATTCCATACGCCGGGCCCAACCGCGCGGATATCGACAACGGTCAGCACCAATAACAGCTTCAACCGCTCCGGGCTTTTCACAGCGAGGACGAAATCTTCGATCGTCTTGGGATCGGCAAGATCGCGCTTGAACGCGGCGGCAGACATCAACAGATGCCAGCGGACGAGCCAGGCGACAGTTTGCGTTTCACCGGCATCAAGGCCGAGACGCGGGCATAGCTTGTTCGCAACCTCGGCGCCCAGGATCGAATGATCACCGCCGCGCCCCTTGGCGATATCGTGGAGCAACACGGCGACGTAGAGCACGCGGCGCGAGACGAGCTTTCCCATCACGCCATGCGATAGCGGGTGATCATCCTTGAGCCGGCCATTCTCGATCTTGGAGAGGAGCCCAATTGCCCGGATCGTATGCTCATCGACCGTATAGTGATGATACATGTCAAACTGCATCTGTGCGACAACCCGGCCAAAATCGGGAACGAAACGCCCGAATATGCCGGCTTCATTCATCCAGCGCAGCACCGTTTCCGGATCGCGCGGGCTGGTCAGCACATCGAGAAACAATGCATTGGCGCGCTCATCCTTGCGGATTTTGGCGACGCGCTTTTCATCCCGTCCCGCCTGGCGCATCGCCACGGGGTGTATTTCGAGCTGATGCTTGTCGGCGAGCGCGAAGATCTCGATCAAGCGGACAGGGTCTTCGGCAAAGAAGTCCGCATCAGGAATAGACAGCCGCCCGCGATCGAGAATGAAGCCGTTCAGTTTGCGCGGCTTGCGCCGCAAGGTCGGCATCACAAAGCGCCGCCCCCGCGGGCCATATTGTTCGTCGAGATGCGCGAGGAAAACGCCAGTCAGGTCGCCCACCTGTTTCGCGATCAGGAAATAATGCTGCATGAACCGTTCAACCGCGGATTTCCCGGTCCGCTCCGCATAGGCCATGCGTTGGGCGATCTCTGGCTGGACATCGAAGGTCAGCCGTTCTTCAGGACGCGATGTGATCAGATGCAAATGGCATCGCACTGCCAGCAGGAAATCGCGCGCCTTGCGAAACTGCTTGAGCTCATCGGATGTCAGCAGGCCATGTTCGACAAGCTCGCCCAGATCGCGCACCTGATGGACGTATCGTCCGATCCAGAACAAGGTGTGCAAGTCTCTCAACCCGCCCTTGCCGTCCTTTACATTGGGTTCCACGACATAGCGGCTATCGCCCATCCGTTCATGCCGCGCGTCTCGCTCGGCCAGTTTTTCGGCGGTAAAGACTTGCGCGGTGCCTTCGACGACTTCGGTATAGAAGCGGCGTGTAGCCTCGTCATACAGCGCCTCATCACCCCAAAGATAACGGGCTTCGAGCAGTGCGGTACGGATCGTGAGATCACTCTTCGCCATGCGCACCATATCGTCGAGCGAGCGGCTCGAATGGCCAACCTTCAATCCCAGATCCCAAAGCGTATAGAGAATGGATTCGATTACCTGCTCGCACCAGGGCGACTGTTTGTAGGGCGTGATAAAGCCGATATCGAGATCGGAAAATGGCGCCAACTCGCTGCGTCCATAGCCGCCAACCGCGATCAAGGTCAGCCGCTCGCCATCCGATGGATTGCTGTTCGAATAGAGCCGCTGAACGGTGAAATCATAGATCAGGCGCAGCAGCTGGTCATAGAGAAAGGAATAGCTGCGCGTGATGATCGATCCGCGCGAAGGTTTGTCATTCAGCCGCTCGGCAACTTCTGCGCAGCCCTTTTCCATCACTGTGCGGAGTTCGGCCACTGCCGCCGCGCGTAATGCTGCGGTGCCATCCGCTTCGAGAGCGTGTAGCCGCGCCGCGACTTCGCGCCGGTTGATAATCGCACGCCGATTGGGGATGAGGCTTGCTGGCATAGCCCTAATCTACGCGCCGCCGCCTTCGTCCGCCAGTCGTTTGAGGCGATAGACGAGTTCAAGCGCATCGCGCGGTGTCAGGTCATCAGCATGGATCGCCTCAAGCGCATCGCGGAGCGGGTCGCTGCTCTCCTCTTCCTGCACGATATCGGCGGTGAAAAGCGGCAGGTCATCCAGCCCCGCTGCTAGCCCACCCGTTGCCGCGCGGCCTGCTTCGAGCTTGGCCAGTACGGATTTGGCGCGTGCAACTGTATCCTTCGGCAAACCAGCGAGCTTTGCCACGGCCAAGCCATAGCTGCGATCCGCCGGGCCATCCGCGAGTTCATGGAGCAGCACAAGATCGCCCTTCCATTCACGCGCCCGCACATGATGGAGCGACAGCGCATCCAGCCGTTCGGCCAGGCGCGTGAGCTCATGATAATGGGTGGCGAAGAGACATCGACACTGATTGACGTCATGCACCGCCTCGACCACCGCCCAGGCGATAGCAAGGCCATCATAGGTGGAGGTGCCGCGTCCAACCTCGTCCAGAATGACCAAGCTGTTCGCCGTTGCTTGTGAGAGGATAGCCGCGGTTTCGACCATCTCGACCATGAAGGTCGATCGGCCACGCGCGAGATTGTCCGACGCCCCGACCCGGCTGAACAATTTGTCGACAATGCCAAGTTCGGCCGAGGTCGCCGGAACATAGCTTCCAGCCTGAGCGAGGACGGCGATCAGTGCGTTTTGGCGCAGGAAGGTCGATTTGCCGCCCATATTCGGGCCGGTAACCAGCCAAAGTCGCTCATCGGAATTGAGGCCGCAATCATTGGCAACAAAGCGCTCACCTTGCTGCTCAACGGCGCTTTCGACCACTGGGTGGCGTCCGGCCTCTACTTCAAAACAGGGATGCTCCGCCAATGTCGGCCGCGTCCAGCCCGCCACGGCTGCTTGTTCAGCGAGCGCGCTTGCAACATCGAGCCGGGCCAAGGCATCAGCGGTTGCCGCAATCCGATCGCGATCGGCCAATACCGTCTCGGTCAGCTCCTCGAGATGCGCGGCTTCCGCGGCCAGCGCATGGGCCCCCGCCTGGGTCACACGCTGTGCTTCCTCGTGCAAATCGGGCGCATTGAACCGCACGACCCCGGCCAGAGTCTGACGATGGGTGAAGCCGGATTCCGCGCTCATCAGCGGATCGGCATGCCGCGTCGGCACTTCGATATGATAGCCAAGCACATTGTTATGCTTGACCTTTAGCGTCGCAATCCCGGTCGCCTCGCGATAGCGCGCTTCGAGCGCGGCAATCGCCCGGCGGCCCGCTCCAGCCGTTTCGCGCAGATCATCGAGCGCCGCGTCATAGCCCTCGGCGATAAACCCGCCCTTGCTGGTATCGATCGGCGGCTCGGGGACGAGCGCGCGCGCCAGATGATCAGTCAGCGCGCCATGGCCTGTCAGCATCGGGAGCAGCGCTGTTAGCATGGCGGGTGCCTCAGCAAGCTTGGCAAGGCTGGTATTGAGGTCACGCGCCGCTCCCAGTCCGTCGCGCATCAGGCCGAGATCACGCGGTGTGCCTCGACCGGCGACGAGGCGACCCAGCGCTCTGCCGATATCGGGGAGGGCTTTCAACTGCGCCCGCAGCGTCTCGCGCAGACCGGCATCGCTCGCGAAGAGCTGCACGAGATCAAGCCGCGCGCCGATCGCCGGAATATCGGTGAGTGGTGCAGCGATGTCCGCCGCGAGGAGCCGGGCTCCAGCGCCCGTAACCGTCTGGTCGATACAGCCGAGCAGGCTGCCCTTGCGGCCTCCGCCGACTGCCTCTGTCAGTTCCAGGCTTTCGCGGGTCGCGGCATCGATGAGCATATGATCGTCGGTGCGGTGGCGGGCCGGCGGCTGCAGGAAGGGCAGCGCACCTTGCCCGGCGGTTTCGAGATAGGCGAGCAACCCGCCGGCCGCTGCAAGCTCCGCCCGGTCGAAATCACCAAAACCATCGAGCGTTGCGACGCCAAATAGCTGTTTCAGCCGTTTCTCTGCAGCGATGCTGCTGAAATCACTTTTCGCGCATAGCTGGGCATGGGCCGGCGCTGCGTCAAAGCCTTCGGGTGCAATTAACTCGGCTGCGTCCAACCGCGCCAGCTCCGCATCGAGCATCGCAGGGTCAGCGGCTGACAGCGCAAAGCGACCGGTGGAGATATCGGCTGCCGCGATGCCAAGCGTACCACCGGTTGCGGCAATCGCGACCAGCCAATTCTCGGTCCGGGCATCGAGCAGGGTTTCCTCGGTCAACGTGCCGGCGGTGACGACTCGGACCACGGCGCGCTCGACCAACGCCTTGGACCCGGCTCGCTTTTTGGCCTCTTCCGGCGTTTCCGTCTGATCGGCGATCGCGACCCGATGGCCAGCCTTGATCAACCGCGCCAGATACGCCTCATGGCTGTGTGCGGGGACGCCGCACATGGGAATCGGTGCGCCATCATGCTCACCGCGGGCCGTTAGTGCGATATCCAGCGTTGCCGCCGCAGCCTTGGCATCGTCGAAGAACAGCTCGAAAAAATCGCCCATCCGGTAAAAGAGCAAGCAATCCGGCACCGTCTCTTTCAACGCAAGATATTGCGTCATCATCGGTGTCGGTCCGCTCTTTGCCGCGCGTTTCTTTTTCGCCTGGGTTGCCATGTCGAATCCGGGGATAGCGTCTTGCCGCAGCCGCCGCCATGCCCCAAAAGGCGATTGGGCACAAAGGCCCAGTTATCCACGATGTCATCCACAGAGGACGGTATGAGCGACAAGACCAATGTCGAATTTTCCGAGCGCGAGGCGCTGCTGTTTCACTCGCATGAGCGGCCGGGCAAGATCGAGATCGTCGCGACCAAGCCGATGGCAACCCAGCGGGACCTGAGCCTCGCTTACTCGCCAGGCGTTGCGGTTCCGGTGAGAGCGATCGCGGATGATCCGGCCACGGCTTATGACTATACGGCCAAGGGCAATCTCGTCGCGGTGATCTCCAACGGCACGGCGATCCTCGGCCTTGGGAATCTGGGTGCGCTGGCATCCAAGCCGGTGATGGAAGGCAAGGCTGTCCTGTTCAAGCGATTCGCCGATGTCGATTCGATCGATATCGAGCTCGCCACTGAAGACGCGGAAAAGTTCATCAATGCAGTCGAGCTGATGGAGCCGAGCTTTGGCGGCATTAACCTGGAAGATATTGGCGCACCGGCCTGTTTTATAATCGAGCAGACGCTGCGCGAGCGGATGAACATCCCGGTCTTCCATGACGACCAGCACGGAACCGCGATCATCGCCGCTGCCGGCGTTATCAATGCGCTGCATCTCACCGGGCGCGATATCAAAGATATCAACATGGTCGTGTCGGGCGCCGGTGCCGCTGCAATCGCCTGCACCGAACTGATAAAGGCGATGGGCGCACCCGCCGACCGCGTGTTGATGTGCGATTCCAAGGGCGTCATCTATCAGGGTCGCGAAGAATCCATGGACCAGTGGAAATCCGCCCATGCCGCGCCAACCGACAAGCGGACCTTGCGTGAGGCGATGGAGGGTGCGGACCTGTTCCTCGGGCTTTCGGTCGCCAATCTGGTTGATCAGGACATGGTGAAGTCCATGGCCGACAAGCCGATCATCTTTGCAATGGCCAACCCCGATCCGGAAATCCTGCCCGAAGACGCCAAGGCCGTACGGCCAGATGCAATCATCGCCACCGGCCGGTCAGACTATCCAAACCAGGTCAATAATGTGCTCGGCTTTCCGTTCATTTTCCGCGGAGCACTCGATGTGCGCGCAACGACAATCAATGACGAGATGAAGATCGCGGCCGCCACGTCACTGGCAGAACTGGCCCGCCAGCAAGTGCCCGAAGAAGTCGCCGCAGCCTACGGAAAGTCGCACAGCTTCGGCCCGGACTATATCATTCCCGCGCCATTTGATCCGCGGCTGATGGAAATCGTGCCGGCCGCTGTTGCCCAGGCGGCAATGGATTCAGGGGTCGCTCGCCAACCGATCCTGGATCTCGAAGAGTATCGCCATTCGCTGAAATCCCGTCTGAACCCAACCAATTCCGTGCTGACCCTCGCTTATGAGCAAGCCCGCGCCCAACCGCGCCGCGTATTGTTTGCCGAGGGCGAAGAAGAAGTCGTGCTGCGCGCTGCAATCCAGTTCCGCGATGGTGGCTATGGCATTCCCGTCCTTGTTGGTCGCGACGATGTACCCGAACGATTGCGGGAACTCGGCGTCGATGATCCCGATAGTTTTGAATATCATAACAGCCGTAAATCGCCGCTCGTGCCGCAAATGGTCGATTATCTCTACGACCGGCTGCAGCGCCGCGGTTTCTTGCGCCGCGATTGCGAGCGCATGGTCAATAATGATCGCAATATCTTTGGCGCCTTGCTGCTCGCGCTGGGTGAAGCCGATGTGATGATCACCGGCGTGACCCGCCAGTTCAGCCAGTCGCTCAGCCAGGTAATGAAGGTGATCGACCCGATCGAAGGTCGCCGTCCCTTTGGCATCCATATGCTGGTCGGCCGCAACCATAATGTCTTCATGGCCGATACGACGATCAACGAACGTCCGTCGCCTGAGCTGCTCGCCGATATTGCCGAGCAAACCGCCGCCGTGGCGCGGCGCATGGGTCACGAACCGCGCGTCGCCTTCCTGTCCTATTCAACCTTCGGCAACCCGCCGGGTAACTGGCTCGAAAATATTCGCGAAGCGGTTGCCTTGCTCGATGATCGCGGGGTGAGCTTCGAATATGAAGGGGGAAATGGCGCCTGATGTCGCGCTCAACCCAAAGCTGATGAAAAGCTATCCGTTCAGCCGTCTGTCGCAACCCGCCAACGTGTTGGTGATGCCGGGCCTGCAATCGGCCAACCTCTCTGCGAAGCTGCTGCGCGAACTGGGCGGTGATTCGGTTGTCGGTCCGATGTTGGTGGGCATGGCCCGGCCGGTTCAGATTGCCACAATGTCCGCAACGGCCAGTGAGCTGGTAACGCTGGCAGTGCTCGCCGCTGGCGGGATTGCTCGATAACAGCGTCGGTTGCCCATTAGGACGAAACGCTGATTAGCCGCCGGGATTATCCGCGGTGCCACCACCTTGGCTGACACTGCCAACCCGGCCGATATTGCCGAACAGTTCGTCAAAAAAGCCACGATCGCGACCAAGCGTCGGCGTTTCTTCGCCCCAGGGATTGATCGACGCGACTTGTTCAATGCCGATCTGATCGACCGCCGCAACATTGCCGTTACCAGCAAAGCGGACCGCCAATATCGTCTGGTTGACCGGGCTCGGACGCGCAAAGGCAAGCTGGCGAGATTCGCGCGAGACATAATACCAGGTTGGCGTCTCGGTCGCGGTTGTGAACTGGCTGGTAAAGGTCGGGCGGCCCAGCGTTGCCTGTACCGATGCTCGATTATCGACACCGGGCTGGATCGATTCAATCAGGATCTGTTCGCCCAGATAGCCCTGATGCGTGCGAAATCTGCGCGCAACCGCTGGTTACAATGCCGGTCGCCATCAGCGCCACCACGCTGGCGATCATCGGCAATTGCCGGAATTTCGGGGCCATTTCACTCTCCTTACGCGCAATGCCCATACAGCCGGCATTGCAACTTGGTCGTCGGCGCTCAATATGCGGAACAGGGGGCCGATAGCAAGGCCACATCTATGGAACGAGAGCAAGCCTAATGTCATTCTTCACCCGGCTATTTGGTGGACGCGAGCCCCGCGACGCATTGCAGCCGCTTTACCGCTCGGTTGTAGGCCATGGGCGAGACACGCAATGGTATGCCAAGGGCGGCGTGCCCGACACGCAGGACGGCCGGTTCGACATGATCGCTGCGATCCTCGCACTCGTCTTGTTGCGCCTTGAAAATGAAGGCGATGCGTTCGGACCTCAAAGCGCCCTTCTCGCTGAGCTTTTTGTCGAAGATATGGATGGCCAGTTGCGCGAACTTGGCGTGGGCGACATCGTCGTCGGTAAACATATCGGCAAGATGATGGGGGCGCTGGGTGGTCGGCTCGCCGCCTATCGCAGCGGGTTCAAGCCCGAGGGCGATGCCCGCGAAGCCTTGATACGCAACCTGTATCGCGGAAGTGAACCGGACGATGATGCGGCACGCTACACGGTCACGCGCCTTGAACAATTTTCGGCAGCGCTTGCGGAAACGCCCGGTATCGAGATCGTGGCTGGCACGATACCAGAGCTTCCATGACCGTCGATCCTGAATTTTCCCGTCCCATACCAATCGATACAATCGGTGCCGGCGCGGTCGAGCACGAGATAACGGCCAGCCTGGACGAATGCGCCGCTTTGGCCAAGCGCTTTGGCTTGAAAGCAATTGCGAGCCTGACTGCGCGCGCCGATGTGCGTCGGGAAGGCGTGCAAATTTTCGCCGATGGATCGGTACAGGCAGAAGTAACGCAAAGCTGTGTTGTGACCGATGAACCGATTGCCCATTCCGTCCGTGAAGATTTTTCGCTCCGCTTCGTGCCGGATGATGCGCCCAAGGACGAAGAAGAGATCGAGCTCAGCGCCGATGAATGCGAAACGCTCAGCTATGCTGGCGCAGCCATTGATCTTGGCGAAGCCGCCGCGGAAACGGTCGCCCTAACGCTGGATCCGTTTCCGCGCGGCCCGAATGCAGATGAGGCCCTGCGCGACGCCGGTGTTATCAGCGAAGAAGAAGCCGGGCCATTTGGCGCGCTGAAGGGTCTTAGAGACCAGTTGGCTGCAAAGAAGGACTAGCGCCTAAAAGGGTACGTCGTCGTCGAGATCGTCGTCGAATGCGCCGCCGGCTGGCTTCGAACCGGAGGATTGGCCACCGCCATTACCGCCCGAATCACCCCAGCTATCACCGCCGCCAGCACCGCTACCGCCAGCACTGCCGCCACCGCCACCATCGCGACCATCGAGCATCGTCATGCTGCCGTTGAAACCATCGATCACAACTTCGGTGGAATAGCGATCATTGCCGGACTGGTCCTGCCATTTGCGGGTCCGAAGCTGGCCTTCGATATAGACCTTGCTGCCTTTACGCAGATAGCGTTCGGCGACATTGGCAAGACCTTCGGAGAAAATGGCAACGCTGTGCCATTCGGTGCGCTCGCGGCGCTCCCCGGTCTGCTTGTCCTTCCAATTCTCAGATGTGGCGATCCGCAAATTGCAAACCTTGCCACCATTGTTGAAGGTACGGCTTTCGGGATCGCGTCCGAGATTACCGATCAATATTACCTTGTTGACGCTACCCGCCATGTCTTGTCTCCCGCGAGGCGGCGGGTGTCCCGCCTTCCTCAATTGAAAAATACCCTGAGCGTGTCGAAGGGTCGCTGTCTTTGGCTTAGTTAAAGGACAGGGTTTCGACAAGCGCAGCCGAGCCGGATTGTGAATTGTCTGAGGCTGCGTGCCGGCTGTTCAGCGCGCCAGGCGTTGGACCTCGACGGCAGCAGCATGGGCGCAGCGAACGGCGCAGGTTTCACCGCCAATCGTGCAGGCAATCGGATCGCGAGCGAATGGCGCATAATGGGTCGCTTCAATCATTTCGCCTTCCGCGATTCCCGAATCGCGGAGGCGCTGCGCGTCTTCGGCAGACAGGCTGTCCCAGTCGATAGTGGTGATGAGTGCAGTTTCACGCAGGGGGAGTTCGTCGAGTCGCACTGACTTAACGACCCGGATAGCGCAACCGACCGAGAAAGCGGGTGACGCTGAAGCGGCGATTGGGATCCATGCGCAATTTCCGCTTCAGTTTCTCGAACTGCGCAACGTTGCCGAGGCGCCGATCGAGAAAGGCGATGGTTTCCGCTTCGTCATCACTCTCATCGTCGAGCCAGGCCATTATCGTGGACCCGTAGACGCCACCAAGAATAGTGCGCTTGCTATAATGATTGATATCGGTCGATGTGTCGCCAGCCAGCCGCCACATCGCGTCGGCGGAACGCCAGCCAAGCTTACCGGCAAGCGGGACATTTTTGGGCCATGGCGAGGACGGCGATAGCGCGGCGGAGCGCTTCCTTGTGCGGCCGCGCGATATCGAGGCGTTTCAGGATTGCTGCCCGGATCCGCTTATGGATCGGCATTGCATCCAGTTCTTCTGCCGTGAAGCTCGCTTCCATCTCTGCATCAATATGCGCGAACCAGGCATCAATCATGTCTGTCGCGCCCTTGGGAAAGGCGAGCTTTGCAGCGCCCGAATCGATATCGGCATCATTCGCTGCGCGCTCAACAGCCTCATCGGTCCAGCCGTCAAAGGCGGCATGGTTTGCGATCATCGGGCCCAGATGGGCACGGATTTCATCGAGCGTCGGATCGGCGGGCATCACTTGGGCCATGCAGCTCTATATAAGCCACTGGCCAAAGAGACCAAGGCCTGTGTACTGCGGTTCGTGACAGATTCTCGGCTTTTTGGTATCGAGCCCGGCAATGGGCTCGGAACTGGCAGTCCGAAACAACAGGGGAAGCGAAATGGCGAAATTTTTCGGAAATCTCAATGCGGTATTGATCGCAGGAATTATCGTCCTGCTGGCCATCGCATTTGGTCTGCATGGAGATTTTGTGGGCAGTGGGGCAACCTATGCCAATGGCGTCATGCGATTCCTCCACGTGCTGTGCGGGATCATGTGGATCGGGCTTCTTTACTATTTCAACTTTGTTCAGGTGCCGGCGATGCCCGGTATCCCAGCCGAGCACAAACCAGGCGTCACGGGCCATATCGCGCCAAGAGCCCTGTTTTGGTTCCGCTGGGCGGCAGCCTTCACGGTGCTGACCGGCCTAATCGTTGCACATCTGTCCGGCTATCTGGTCGAAGCTTTGACCTTCCAAGCCGGCTTCCTGATCATCGGCATCGGCATGTGGATGGCCCTGATCATGGCGTTCAACGTCTGGTTCATCATCTGGCCTGCACAGAAGAAAATACTCGGCATCGTTGAAGCGAGCGATGACGAGAAAGCGGCTGCCGCACCGCGCGCGCTGATCGCGTCGCGCACCAATACGCTGCTCTCGATCCCGATGCTCTATTGCATGATCACGCAAGGTGTCGGCGGCGCCGTCTGACTTTAACCGGGGCGATGGCGGTGCCATTGCCCCGGACCGCATCCCGGCTTTAGGCCGGATTAGAAAAGTTTGCGCGTTCTGCACTGGCCAGCCCGGCCTGATCCCTTATGTCAGTCATCGACACATATAAGGGACTGCACATCATGCCTTCACTCTACGATCCGGTTACGCTTGGCGCCATCGAAGCGCCCAATCGCATTCTCATGGCGCCGCTCACCCGCGGCCGGGCCGACGCCGGCCATGTCCCCAATGCATTGATGGCCGAATATTACTCGCAGCGCGCGAGCGCCGGCCTGATCATCAGCGAAGCCACCGGTATCAGCCGCCAGGGCCTGGGTTGGCCCGCTGCGCCCGGCGTGTGGACCGAGGAACAAACCGAAGGCTGGAAGCTTTCGACCAGCGCCGTCCATGATGCGGGCGGACAGATCATCCTGCAGCTCTGGCATATGGGCCGGATCGTCCATCCCGACTATCTTGATGGCCAGCCACCGGTATCGGCCTCGGCCACAACGGCCCCCGGCCATGCCTATACCCCCACCGGCAAGAAGGATTACGAGCAAGCCCGCCCGCTGCGCACGGACGAAGTGCCAGGCCTGCTCGACGATTATGCCCGCGCCACGCGCAATGCGATGGAAGCCGGGTTTGACGGTGTGCAGATCCACTCCGCCAATGGCTATCTGATCGATCAGTTCCTGCGCGACGGCACCAATTTGCGCGATGACGAATATGGCGGATCGCCAGACAATCGCACGCGGCTGCTCGCTGAGGTCACAGCCGCAGTAGCACGCGAAGCGGGCGCTGACCGGACATCGGTCCGCCTCTCGCCCAATGGCGATTCCCAAGGCACCGACGACAGCAATCCGGAAAGCGTCTTCCCGCTGGCCGCCGAAAAGCTCAGCGATCTTGGTATCGGCTTTCTTGAACTGCGCGAGCCCGGCCCCGAAGGCACGTTTGGCCGCACCGACGTCCCGAAACTCTCGCCTCTGATCCGCAAGGCGTTCAACGGGCCACTGGTTCTCAATTCCGATTATGACGCGGAACAGGGCCAGGCCGATCTCGACAGCGGGATTGCAGATGCAATCTCCTATGGCCGTCCGTTCCTTGCCAATCCGGACCTGCCACGGCGCTTCCGCGAAGGCCTGCCGCTCAACGAGAGCAATATGAAGACCTGGTACCTACCGGGCCCCGAAGGCTATACGGATTATCCGTTCGCCGAGGAAACAGTCGCCGCTGAATAGCCCGGTTTTCTCCCGCAATTGCCGCGCCAGCGACCAAATGTTACGCTGGCGCAACAAAATTGGAGGGGAAAATGGGGTTATTGCGCCTGGGCTTTGCCGTGGGCAGCTATCTGCTGTTCTTTGCATCATTTCTATATCTGGTCGGTTTTACGGGGAATCTGTTCGATGAAGCGGTCGCGCTGACCGGGATCGCAGGACTGGGTGGATTGCCGAGTATCGATGCCGGACCGGCGGC
Organism: Parasphingopyxis sp.; assembly: GCA_965212265.1. GTDB lineage: Bacteria > Pseudomonadota > Alphaproteobacteria > Sphingomonadales > Sphingomonadaceae > Parasphingopyxis. The sequence goes on from CBDBUZ010000005.1 coordinate 207,210, forward strand.
TCCGCTCGGCATGGCAATCGCCATTAACCTGGCGCTCATTGCGCTGTTCGGGATCCAGCACAGCGTCATGGCGCGGCCAGGGTTCAAGAGCTGGCTGACCCGTTTCTGGCCAGCCTCGATCGAGCGCAGCCTCTATGTATTGGCAACGGTCGCCGTGCTGGTGATGATCTATGTTTTCTGGCGCCCGATCACGCCGATGGTCTGGTCGGTGGAGGCGGATTGGCTCCGGATGCTGCTATGGGGCCTGTTTGTTGCCGGCTGGGCGATCTTGTTCATCGCCACCTGCCTGCTCAACCATTTCGAGCTGTTCGGCTTGCATCAGGCCTGGGCCGGATTCCGCGGTACAGCGGTGCCGGAAACACAGTTCCGAACGCCGCTATTCTACAAGCTGGTGCGGCATCCCATCTATACCGGTGTCCTGCTCGCCTTCTGGGCAACGCCTGATATGAGCCAGGGACATCTTCTGTTTGCTGTCGGCATGACCGTCTATGTGATCATTGGTGTGCGCTACGAAGAACGCGATCTGATCGCGCATCTTGGCGAGCAATATGTCGAGTATCGCAAAAAGGTTGGTGCGGTGATTCCGGGGATCGGCAAAACGCGCTGAGCGCCTAACCCGTCCCGACATCGTCGCGAGCAGAAAGGATCGTCGCGATCATTCCGGCAATGGCTGTGACAAAGGCAAGGCCGATCAAGGCCGTCAGCAACCCCATGTCGAAATTGCCGGGATTGCTGGTTTCGGGCGCAAAGACTTTGCCGAAGAAGCTGCCGTAGAGCATCCCGGCATTGACGCCCCAGCCGGCGGCGAAAAAGGCATGGCGCGCCGGCGTTGGTCGCGCCATCATCCACGCACCGGCAATCAACATCGCCCCCATTATCTGATCGTCCATCCAGAACATGACCGGGCGTCCCGCACCCCAGCTGCGATAGGCTTCGCCCAGCATCAAGGACAGCGCGAGAAGCACCGCAATGATGCGGAGCAGCTTCATTGGGATGCGAAGCCTTGGGCAAGATCGAATAATGCGATCGCGGCCTTGGCGGCTTCCCCGCCCTTGTCTTTTTGATCGGGCCGCGCACGAACTTCGGTCTGCTCGGCATTTTCGGTGGTGAGGATGCCATTTCCGATTGGAATGCCGTCCATGGTCAGCGCCATCAGGCCACGCGCGCTTTCGCCGGCGACAATCTCGAAATGATAGGTTTCGCCGCGGATCACGACGCCGATCGCGACAAAGCCGTCATAGCGCCCGGTTTCCGCGGCCATGGAAACGGCACCGGGAATCTCTAACGCGCCAGGCACGGTGATCACCTCATGGCTATGGCCAGCGGCATCAAGCGCGGCCTTGGCCCCATCGATCAGCCAGTCATTATATTGTTCATAGAATCGCGCTTCGACGATCAGGAAATGCGCCATTGCCTTATCCTTCCACCGTCATTGCGAGGAGCGCAGCGACGCGGCAATCCAGAGCCGCATACGATAGTGCCAGCTGCTCTGGATTGCTTCGCTTCGCTCGCAATGACGATTCCCGATCAAAGTACCGATCGCTCATATTACTTTTCCTCTAAATCAATCGCGCGTTCACCGGCGATCGACAGGCCATAGGCATCAAGGCCGACAAGGCTGTGATGCGTATTGGTGAGCAACGTCATGCTCTGCACGCCAAGCTCGGTCAGGATCTGGGCCCCGACACCATAGTCGCGCAGCTCTTCCATATCCGGGCGTTCTTCGCCCGTCTTGAGCAGGAGCGCCTTGGTGAAGGCGCCCTGCATCGTGCGGTTGATGACGACAACAACGCCTGCCCCTTCTTCGCCGATAATCTCCATCGAGCGGGACAACATCTGCCCCCGCGCGCCCTCTTCGCCAAATACATCGGTAAAGGCCGACAGCGCATGCATACGCACCAGGGTCGGTTTGTCCGGATCAACCTTGCCCTTCACCAGCGCAACCTGCTCGGTGCCGGTCGCCTTGTTGAAGAAGGTCATCGCCCGCCAGTCACCACCCCAGCGGCTGGTGAACGGCGCTTCGGCTTTCTTTTCGACGAGATGATCATGTTTGCGGCGATAGGCGATCAGATCGCGGATCGTACCAATCTTGAGGTTATGGAGTTGGGCAAAGGCCATCAGGTCCGGCATCCGCGCCATGGTGCCATCTTCGTTCATGATCTCGCAGATCACCCCGGACGGGTTGAGCCCGGCAAGCCTGGAAATATCGACAGCGGCTTCGGTATGGCCAGCCCGCACGAGCACACCGCCCGGCCGGGCAACCAGCGGGAAGACATGGCCCGGGGTGACAATCTCATCGGGCCCTTTCGAGCCATCAATCGCGACCGAAACGGTGCGCGCCCGGTCGGCGGCCGAAATACCGGTCGTCACGCCATCACGGGCTTCGATTGAAACGGTGAAGGCAGTTTCGTGCCGCGTACCATTGTGGCGGCTCATCAGATCGATGCCCAATGCCTCGGTGCGTTTCTTGGTCAGCGCGAGGCAGATCAGCCCGCGGCCATATTTGGCCATGAAATTGATCGCGTCCGGCGTTGCCATCTGCGCGGGGATGACAAGATCGCCCTCATTTTCGCGGTCTTCATCATCGACCAATATGAACATCCGGCCGTTGCGCGCGGTTTCGATAATCTCTTCCGGGCTCGCAAGCGCCTGCCCGCCGCCGGTTACCAGATAGCGTTCGAGCTTGAGCAAGGTCTCCGCGGTCGGATTCCAATCATCATCGTCAAGCTTGCGCAGCGAGTTGGGGTGAAGCCCGGCGGCGCGCGCCAGGCCGGCCTTGGTCGCTTCGCCGGAAGCAACAAGGGTGCGGACATTTTCAATGAGTGGTGTAGACATGAGTGTCGAATAACACACTGTAGTGTGATCGACAACAAGAAATCACATGCCGATGTTACTTGCTGGTCATTCTCACCAGGTAGCGTGCCAGGATATCAATTTCGATATTCACCGGCTGGCCTGCGGCCACGGACGCGAATGTCGTCACCTCGGCTGTATGCGGAATGAGGTTGATCGTGAAAAGGCAGCCCGATTCCTCGTCGCGCACTTCGTTTACGGTCAGCGACACGCCGTTGAGCGTTATCGATCCCTTGGGCGCGATATATTTGGCGAGTTCATCGGGTGCGCGGATCACGATCTCAATCGAATCGCCGACCGGGTCAGCCGAAACAATCTCACCTATCCCGTCGATATGGCCCGTGACGATATGGCCGCCCATTTCATCGCCGAGCTTGAGCGAGCGTTCGAGATTGAGCTTCGCGCCAACATTCCATTGGCCCTGCGCGGTGCGCGCAACAGATTCCGCTGAAACGTCGACGGCAAACCAATCTTCGCCCTTGTCAACGACAGTGAAGCAGACGCCCGAACAGGCGATCGATGCGCCAAGATCGACGCCGGCCATGTCATAGCTGCACTGGACAGTGAGGCGGAGGTCGCCTCGCTGTTCGACTTCGGCAATCGTGCCGACATCGGTGATGATTCCGGTAAACATCGAAACTCCCCTATCCGTTTGGGCTGAGCTTGTCGAAGCCCTGTTCTTCTTTTTTACGGGAAATTGAAGGGCAGCCCTTCAACAGGCTCAGGGCGAACGGGAGATGGTCAGGCTTTCTCATAAACTTCCATCCGATCGACACCAAGCATCCGTGTTTCCACAAGCCGCCATTGGCCATGGGCATCGTCAAGCTCAGCCAGTCCAATATCGCCAAGCGCGCTGAGCCCGGTACCAACAAGGATTGGGGCGCGGTAGAGGAGTAGCCGATCGACCAAATCCGCAGCGACAAAGGCGGCGGCGGCACCCGCCCCACCCTCAACCAGCAGATAGTCGACATTCTCCAACTCCGTGATCGCTGCGGGGCTGTCCAGATGCTGCCAGACCGGATTGTCGGCCTTGAGCTGGAGCTGGGCAAAATTGCTATACTCGCTCGACAAAACGGCGCGGCCCGGTGTGCGCGATTCCAGCCCAGTCAGCCGGACATCGAGCTGCGGCTGATCCGCCGCGACCGTACCGCGCCCAACAACAACCATGTCGGACAATGCCCGTTCGACATGGGCGTGGCCGCGGGCTTCTGGTCCAGTAATCCATTGGCTTGAGCCGTCCGGCAGAGCCACTTGCCCATCCAACGACGTCGCAAGCTTCAGCGTGACATGCGGTCGCCCGTTGGCCTGTCGCATGAAAAAGCCAGCCATGGCGCGATGCGCCTCTTCGGTTCTCATGCCCTCAGTGACGGTGATGCCGGCATCGCGCAGCCGGGCGGTTCCAGCGCCGTTGGTGCGTGGATCGGGATCCTGGGCGGCAATGATGACGCGAGCGGGAGCGGCTTCCACCAGCAAATCCGCACAAGCCGGGCCGCGCTCGCTCTTATGAGCGCAGGGTTCGAGGGTCGTGTAGATATCCGCGCCGCGGGCATCCACGCCATCCAGCGCATCGGCTTCCGCATGGGGGCGGCCGCCTTGCCGGGTCCAGCCGCGCGAGACGATCTTGCCGTCACGGACTATTACACAGCCAACATTGGGATTGGGCGCCGTCCGGCCCCGGCCGCGCCAGGACAGGGCAAGCGCTGCGGCCATGAACCGTTCGTCAGCGACCGTCAGTGTCGATCTCCAGCCGTCCGCCATCCAACCGTTCCCCCGGACGCAACAGGGTGCGGCGGTTTTCGTCGGAGATCCGATCGGCTTCCGCTGCGGCTGCACGGTCATATTCAACGCCGCTGCCCTCGGCGAGTTGCTGGAAGCGCTGGCGCGAAATGGCGCGCCGCTCATTTTCTTCAAGCGCCAGGACGCGCTGGCGCTCTACAATCTGTTCATCTGACCGATCAGAACCCCAGACTTCGACATAATGGACGATCGGTTCGGTCGGCAGGATGTCTGTCTCGCTATCCATTGCGAAAGTGCCGATCACCACGCCCGGGATCAGTATCGCAAAGAATAGCGCGATCCAGTTATGGCGCTCGCGCCGTGCGAAAAAGGACGCGACATCCTTGACGATCACTCGGGGTTTGGGCGGTAACATGCTCCTCCAAATAGGGCAGCAGTCCGCCCAACGCCAGAGGGCGCACTCAGAATCGCCCGATCAGGTGATCCGGAAACTGGACGATATGCTGTTGCCAACTCTCGACCGGAACACCATCCCGGGTCGCCGGTTCAAAGCGCCAGCGGCGTAGCGCATGGCGTTCGGTAGCCGCACAAAATGCCGGGTGGGTGGCGTCCATCGGAATTGCTTCGGTGACCCGGCCGTTGGGCGCGATACGCACCCGGATCGTACAGCTGCCTTCGAGCTCCTGACGCAGCATGATTGAGGGATAGGCTGGCTGAGCGCTCGACCGGGACCGGAGAACTGCGCCGCGCACCACGGGTTCGGGCGCCGGTATAGGATCGACAATTGGCGCGGTCGGTAACGGCGGCAGGGGAAACTCTGTCGGCTCCACAATGGTGCGGAACGGAGGGACCGGAATCGGCGACGGCGTCGCGGCTGATATTGGCGGCGGATCGGCTGGTTCAACCGATTCGGTACGCGGGTCAGGCGGCGGGGTATTCGGCGGAACATTGAACACTGTCGGGGGGTCGGGATTGACATATGTTTGCACCATGCCGGTCTTGGCGAGCAAAGCCACGGCCAATGCTGCGCCATGTAGCCCGATAACGATGGCGAGTCCGGTCGGGCTGCGGCGTGACTGGCCGAGATAGCCGGATGAGCGTGAATCAGATGTGGTCATTCCCTCTCTCCTTTTCAGTCTCTGCGCCAATGGTGATCGCTCTGCGGAGACCTGCCTCATGGCGCGTAGCGAGAGGTATGATACATCATATCATCACAAAATGCCAGCCGAGCCAGTAGGCATCTTCATCCGCACCTTCCCAAATTGTCAAAAATCCAGCCTATTCGCCGCGCAGGCGCATCAACCCTTCTTGCGCGGCACTGGCAACCAACCGCCCGTCCTGCGTAAAAATCTGGCCGCGATTGAAACCGCGCGCATGCCCGGTCCAGGGCGAGTCGGTAGCGTATAAAAGCCACTCATCCGAGCGAAATTCCTCATGCAGCCACAGCGAGTGATCGAGGCTCGCCATCTGTAAAGGATCGCGCAACCAGCTAATGCCATGCTTTAGGGTGCTCGTCCCCAACAGGCTCATATCGGATGCGTAAGACAGGATTGCTTGGTGCATCCGGTGATCATCGCCGATCGGGGCAACGGCGCGGAACCAAGTATAGCTGCGCGGCTCTGATTTTTCTGGCTTTGCCGGATTGCGGCGCTCCACCGGGCGTAGTTCAATTGACCGCTGCCGCAACATGCGCTTGCGAAACGGCTCAGGAATCAGCTCGATATTCTCGCGCCAATAGTCGGCCTCGCTCTGCAGCTCGTCCGGCCCGGGAACATTCGGCATATCGAATTGATGGGCCAGCCCTTCTTCGGGACGCTGATAATTGGTCGCCATGTTGAGGATCGGCTTACCGCGCTGCAGGGCAATAATCCGACGGGTCGAGAAACTGCGCCCGTCCCGATCACGCTCGATTCGATAGATGATCGGATAGTTCTCATTGCCCGGCCGCATGAAATAGGCGTGGAGCGAATGCGCGACGAGATCGTCATCGACCGATTGATTGGCGGCAACCAGCGCCTGGGCGATCACCTGTCCCCCAAACACCCGCCCAACGCCGCCCGGCAAACGCGGGCCGCGGTAAAGATCCTTGTCGAGCTCTTCGACCGTCAACAAATCGCACAGCTTCTCGATCAACTCTTCCGGCGTTTTCATTTGAGGTTCGGATTCCGCGTCTTTTCCCACGCTCATTCCCTTTTTTCACACTTGAGTGGAGCCCGATGCTCCGTGCCTCACGTTTCCGGCTCAACCGCCATGCAGATCGGTATAAACCGAAGCCAGAACGCCCGCCCGGAACGGCGTAATCTCACTCGGCAGGTTCTGGACATAGCCCGAGGCGCGCAGATTATTTGCCCGATCTACCCAGGCCACAGTACCGGCCGCTCCGCCCCAGCCATATGTGCCGAGGCCTTCGCCCGCTGCACCGGCTTCGATCGTCACCCTTCCGGCTGCGCCAAAGCCGGATTCATAATACATGCCCGTCTTGTCGACATCCGCCGGCAACATATCCGACATGGCAAGGCGTGCAGTTTCGGTTTCCATCACGCGTACATCGCCCAAGGCGCCTTCGCCGAGCAGCATGGTGAGGAAGCGATCATAATCCGCCGCGCTCGAAACCAGTCCCGCACCGCCATAAGGATAGCGCGGCGGCAGCGAATAGACGGATCCCTGCGCGGGATCGACGCGCAGGGGCTGGCCATCGCGCAATGTGTAGCAAGCCGTCATCCGGTCTTCTTTGTCAGTCGGAACCTGGAAGAATGTGTCGGTCATGCCGAGAGGGCCGAATAGGCGCTGCTGCAAGAAGGTATCAAACGGAATGCCGGACGCGACTTCGATAATCCTGCCGAGAAGATCGATCGACACGGAGTAGCTCCATTTCGTACCCGGATCCGCGATGATTGGTAGCGTCGCGAGGCGATCAGCGAATTCCTCAAGTGACGCGGGTCGATGGGCCACGGCTTCCGCTGGCTCATGCATGATCACACCTGGCTCAAGGCCCAGCCGCTGATACTCGGCGAGCAGCGGACCTGTTGTAATGATCGTGTATCCAAGACCAGCCGTATGGGTCAGCAGATGCCGAATGGTGATCGGACCGTTTGCCGCGCGCGCGTCCAGACTGTTGTCGGGATCGGTCAGGACCTGCGGGTCAGCAAAGCCCGGCAGGAAATCGGCAATATTCTGATCGAGTTCCATCACGCCATCTTCGATCAGCATCATCGTCGCCATGCCAGTAATCGGCTTGGTCATCGAATAGATCCGCCACAATGTGTCCGCATCGACCACCTGTTCGCTATCCAAGGCTACGGTACCACCGCCATAATAGGTGGGCGCATCCTGGCCGCGGCCGACAGCAATCAAGGCCCCGGGGATGAAATGTTCGGAGACGAAGCCGGGAACGAATGCGGAAACGCGCGGCCATTGGGCCGTGCCATCAAAGGCGGCAAGCGCGCGCGCCGGCAATGCCGAGAGCGCAAGGCCTGCGCCAATTCCGCCCAACAGCTGCCGCCGGTCCATCCGAAATTCGCTCATGCCGCAATCCCCATTTCCTGTAATTTCAGAACTGCTTTGCCAGACCCGGCGATTTTCGCAAGCGTCGGAATTGATGCTGCTACGCCTTCCGACTCAGCCGCGCGACGGTTCGTTCCTTGCCGATAAGCGGCAATAGGGCGGCCATCTCCGGCCCATGGTCGCGCCCGGTCAGTGACTGGCGCAGCGGCAGAAACAGAGCCTTACCCTTGCGGCCGGTCTCCGCCTTGAGCCTTGTGGTAAGCTCTTTCCAGACTGTGTCGGACCAAGCGAGATCTGCGGCCGTGGCCGACGCCTTGTCTAGGAACGCCGTAGTTTCGGAATCAAATCCGTGTTCATCGACTGGACCTTTAACCACATGCCACCAATCGCTCGCTTCCGCGACGGTCGACAGGTTTGGCCGGATCGCATCCCAGCCATCGGCAGCCATGCCCTCGGGTAATCGGTCAGCAACGGCATCGAAATCGAGCTGGTGCACAATCTTGGCATTGAGTGTCGCCAATTCTTCTGCGTCAAAGCGTGCAGGTGCGCGGCCAAAGCGCGTGAAATCAAATCCCTCGATCAGTGGTGTTGTCTCGACAAACGGCTCTACCGGGTCACTTGTCCCGATCCGGCCGAGCAGCGAAAGCACCGCCATCGGTTCGTTGCCATCCTCACGGAAGGACTCGACACCGAGCGAACCAAGCCGTTTTGACAGTTTGCCTTCACTGCCGACGAGAAGAGCCTCATGCGCAAATGCGGGCGGCTGCACATCCATTGCCGCGAACATTTGCAGCTGGAGGCCGGTATTCGTCACATGATCTTCGCCACGAACCACATGGGTTACGCCCATCTCCGCATCATCGACAGCGCTTGGCAGCATATAGAGCCAGCTGCCGTCCGCGCGCCGGATCACCGGATCGGAGAGCAAGGCCGGATCGAAATGCTGTCGGCCCCGAATAAGATCATTCCACTCAATCGGCGCATCATGATCAAGCTTGAACCGCCAATGGGGCGTCCGGCCTTCGTCCTCGAAATCGGCAATCTCCTGATCGCTCAGCGCAAGCGCCGCGCGATCATAAATCGGTGGCTTGCCGCGTCCGAGCAAAATCTTGCGCTTGAGCTCCAGCTCCTGCGCAGTTTCATAGGCGGGATAAATGCGACCTGCGGTGCGTAGCGTTTCAAAGGCCGCCTCATAACGATCGAAGCGCGCCGACTGACGTTCCTCTCCATCCACATCAATACCGAGCCAGGTGAGGTCAGCGCGGATCGCGTCGACATATTCTTCTTTCGAGCGCTCTTTGTCGGTATCGTCCAACCGCAACAGGAACTGGCCGCCCTGCTTGCGGGCCCAAAGCCAGTTATGCAGCGCGGTGCGGATATTGCCGACATGCAAACGGCCGGTCGGCGAAGGGGCAAAACGGGTGATGGTCATTACACGGTCCGGAATGCGTTGGTGATCGGGTAGCGTCGATCGCGGCCGAAGTTCCGCGCGCCAATCTTCACGCCCGGTGGGGCCTGGCGCCGCTTATATTCGGCGATGTAGAGCAGCCGCTCGATCCGTGCGACGGTATCGCGGTCAAAGCCGCGCTCGACTAATCGCTCGATCCCTATCTCTTCCTCGACCAATCCTTTGAGGATCGGATCGAGCACATCATAGGGTGGCAGGGAATCGCTATCCTTCTGATCTGGACGCAGCTCGGCGCTGGGAGGCTTGGTGATCACCACATCAGGCATCACCGGACCATCGGGCCCCATGGCGAGGCTCGGGCGCACGCCGTTACGGAAGCTTGAGAGCTCAAACACAGTTGTCTTGTAAGCGTCTTTGAGAACCGAATAACCGCCGGCCATGTCACCATAAATGGTCGCATAACCGACCGCCATTTCTGACTTGTTGCCGGTCGTGAGCAACATATGGCCAAACTTGTTTGAGAGCGCCATCAAGGTAACGCCGCGAATGCGCGATTGGATGTTTTCCTCTGTGATATCGACCTTTGCATCCGAAAAGCTGTCCGCGAGCATTGCATCAAAGCCTTCCACGGCCGGCATGATCGGGATCGTATCGAGCTTGCAGCCGAGGAGCCGCGCGCACTCTGCCGCATCGTCCAGGCTTTCCTGCGAGGTAAAGCGCGACGGCATCATTACGCACCATACCCGGTCCGCACCTAGGGCATCCACCGCCACTGCGGCAGACAGAGCACTGTCGATCCCACCGGAAAGGCCCAGCACCACGCCGGGAAAGCGATTGCGGTTCACATAGTCGCGCAGACCGACCAGCATGGCGTGATAAATGTCTGCCGGATGGGCATCGAGCGCATGTTGCGGGCCGTCTGTGCAGGCCCAGCCATCATCGCTCTTTTCCCATAAAGTGGTCGCGACCTCTTCTTCCCAATCGGCAAACTGCCATGCAATTTCGCCATCAGTGTTGAGGACGAAAGATGAACCATCAAAGACAATTTCATCCTGCCCGCCGATCCGATTGAGATAGGCCAGCGGCAAACCGGTAGTGGCGACCCGTCCGCGCGCAAGCGCCAACCGGATATCGTCTTTTTCAACTTCATAGGGGCTGCCATTGGGGACGATGAAAAGCTCTGCCCCGCGGGATGCAAGATGCGCGCAGACGCCATCGACCCAGATATCTTCGCAGATTGGTACGCCGATCTTCACACCGCGAAAGTCGATCGGATCGGGTAACGGCCCGGGCTTGAACAGGCGCAGCTCATCAAAGGTGCCGTAATTCGGCAGGCGATGTTTGCGGACGATCGTCGTAACCTCACCGCCATCAAGCAGGGCCATGGCATTGTAGAGCTCGCCCTCTTTCAGGATCGCTGTTCCGACAAGCATCGCGGGTCCAGTATCGCCGGTAGCTTCAGCCATGCGTTCAAGCTCAATCCGTGCGCGCTCGATCAATGCGGGCTTGAGGACCAGATCTTCAGGCGGATAGCCGATCAGCTGCAGCTCGGGAAAGACGATCAGGTCCGCATCCGAACATCCTGCGCGGGCCTGCAACATTGCACCGGCATTGCCGGCCAGATCACCCATCACCTGGTTGAGCTGTGCAAAAGCTATTCTAAGGAAACTTGTCATCCAGCGCTCTTTATGGATGTTGCACGCACTAGCCAAGGTGAAGACTATGCCCCTTACTCGCGAAGCTCTGATCAATCTCGCCGTCGACGGTTATTTCGGCAATGTGGGCCGTCGTGACATTGCCGCCCTGCTCGACAATCTCGCTGACGGTGTCGCGATGGGTGTCCCGTCTTTGGGAATCCGATTTCGCGACAAACAGGCGATTGCCGATCATTTCGTCGATTTCCTGGATGCCTATTCAAAGGTCGAGGTGGATGACTTTGTGGTGACGGCAGATATTGAGACTCAGTCGGTGGCCGTGCGCTTCCGCATCACATTGACCCCCAGCAATGGCGATGAACCCCGCGAAATGCGCAACTGCAATTTTTTCGAGATCGATGAAACCGGCAAGATCGCGGATATCACTAACTATATGAGCGGCCATATCGAGGCCGGATTTCATGCCGGTGGAGCACGCTAGCCAAATACCAAGCCGCCGAGCAGGCGTCCTGGAATAAAGGCAAAGGCACCAGCAATAACGAGGCCGATATACATGCCTTCCATTGCCCGGCGGTGGCCGATCAGGTCTCCCAAGCGCAAGCGCCAGAGCGACAGCGGGACCGAAACCAGCACCAGTACTGAAAAGATATGGATGTACGACAAGGATAGCCAGAAGCTCGAGATCGCAGCGGTCAGCATCAGCACGACCCAGATTCGGCCGAGCAGGCGATGGCGCGGTGTACCCTTGGCACCGAACAGTACAATCGCACCGATTGGCAGTGCGGGGAGGACCGATACGAGATGGATGACCACCGCGGGTGACAGCGAGTTATCGCTCGGCTGACCATTGCCATAGCTGAGTGCCATCAGCGCCAAGGTGACGATAATGGTACCGACCACCGTTGCGGCGATGACGGGGATGGAAAGGCCCGGTGGCAGGGGAGCAGCAGCGCGGTTCATGCGAGAAGCCCTGCCGCGGACATGGCGGTAAGCGGCATGCTGGTGGCCGAGGCAATCAGCGTCGTCGAGACGCAGAGGGCGAGAAACACGGCACCGATGCTCGGCAAGATCGAACGAAATGGGCTGTACATGGCAAATCTCCTGTTGGTGATGTGCCAAGGATGGCAGCGGCCCATTCGCCGGCAAGCGGATCTACGTGGGCAGGAGAAAAGCTTCGCAAAGCCGCTGATTTTGGGCTATTTGCCCATTCACGAAGCGCGAACGGGACAGGAAATCACATGCTGCTGCGCCAATTGGCGATCGAAATCTTCATCATTGCCGCGATCGGCGCGCTGCTCGGCCTGCTTGGACCGTTCGGCACCTATGCGATGCCGGTGGCGATGCGCCTTGCCTATTGGATCGGCTTCATCCTTATTGGCTATATCATCTATCGCCCGGTCCAGACCGTTGCGCTCTGGCTCGCGGACGCGACCGCGATACCGATCTGGGTTGCGCTGCTCTTTGCTGCGGGCCTTGCCGCCATACCGCTGACGGCTGCCGTCGGCTTCGCGCTTGCTGGAATGAGCCTCGAGACAGATTATCTCGGCGCCGCCTTTGGATCGCTCTATCTCCAGGTGCTCGGCATCGGCCTTGCGATTCAGGCCGGCATGTGGCTGCTCTTCAATCGCCAACTGCCCTCCAACGATCTCGCGCAGAACGCAACGGAACCAGCACCGCCCCCAATTCCGCTCGACATTAGTGAGATCCCGCTGCCCAAAGCCCCAACCGCGCCCTTTTTCGAAAGACTGCCAGCGGCGCTTGGTACCAATCTCGTGTGCCTCGAAATGCAGGATCACTATGTAAAGGCCCATACGCTGACCGGCAGTGAGATGCTGCTGATGCGGATGCGCGACGCGATTGCCGAACTGGATGGTGTGGAGGGGCAGCAGGTCCATCGAAGCTGGTGGGTCGCGCGGGACCAGGTCCGCGCCGTCCGCCGCGACGGCCGCAACATGAAGCTTGAGCTCGCCAATGGCCTGCTTGCCCCGGTCGCCCGCAACCGACAGGAAAAACTGCGCAGCCAGGGCTGGTTCTGACGGCATGCTTCACCGCTGCTGCGCGATGCTCCCCAGAAAAGCCCGGACAAGCTGTTTATTTTTTCTCGCCACAGCCTAAAACGGCGGACGATAATTCGGGCGAAGGGGCAGTGCATCCATGAAATTATTGTCGGGCAATTCAAATCTGCCGCTCGCGAGCGCAATCTCGCAATATCTCGAAATCCCGCTGACCGAAGCCAATGTCAGGCGCTTTGCCGACGAAGAAATCTTCGTTGAGATCCTCGAAAATGTCCGCGGCGAAGATGTCTTCGTACTGCAATCGACGAGCTATCCGGCAAATGACAATCTGATGGAATTGCTCATCATGATCGATGCGCTGAAACGCGCGTCGGCAAAGCGGATTACCGCCGTCATGCCTTATTTCGGCTATGCCCGGCAGGACCGAAAACCGGGGCCGCGCACGCCAATTTCATCCAAGCTTGTCGCCAATCTGATCACGGTGGCCGGGGCCAATCGCGTTCTGACCATGGATCTTCACGCCGGCCAGATTCAGGGCTTTTTCGATATCCCGACCGACAATCTCTACGGTGCACCGGTAATGGCAGCGGATATTTCCGCGCGCTTTTCCAAGAAAGATATCACGGTCGTTTCGCCAGACGTTGGCGGTGTGGTCCGTGCGCGTGCGCTGGCCAAACGGCTCGACAATGCGCCGCTCGCCATCATCGACAAGCGGCGCGAACGGCCCGGTGAATCCGAGGTGATGAACATCATCGGCAATGTCGAAGGCCGGTTCTGCATTATCGTTGACGATATCGTCGATTCCGCCGGCACGCTCTGCAATGCAGCAGCCGCGATGAAAGAGTCAGGCGCAGAGGAAGTGATCGCCTATTGCACCCATGGCGTTCTGTCTGGCGGGGCTGTGGCCCGGGTCGATGGTTCGGTGATGAAGGAATTGGTGATCACTGATTCAATCGGCAATCACGAAGCGATCAATGAATCGGAATCGATCCGCCACCTGCCAGTCGCCCCGCTGTTCGCCGAAGCGATCCGCCGCATCGCGGATGAAAGCTCCGTCTCCAGCCTCTTTGACTAAGCCGTCACGGCGGCGACTGCGCGTTCCAGTCCGTCGCGATAGGCGGCGTGGTTTTCGGCGGTGTAGAGCAAGCCCTTCGAGGCCCAATAGAGCGTATGCGCGCGGTCGACTGCCTGGGTGTCGGAAATCTCGGATGACTGCGCCGTCAGCATTTTGGCGACCTTGGCATTGATGTAGCGCTCGGCCTGTTCGGCGAGCGCCGCTGCTTCACCATGGACGAGCGTCAGGATTTCGGCGGCATGCGGCGATGCACGGAGCATATCGACATGCTGCCCAGCCCAGATTTCATAGGCGGCCATGAGCCGATCCGGGATAGTGCTACTATCATCTTCCAGTGCTGCTAATGCGTCCGCCGCCGTTTGCTCGATGAGCGTTTTCGTGGCCCAGGCGAACACCGCCTCCTTTGAGCCATAGCGATTATAGAGCGCCTGGCGCGAAATCCCCATCGCATCGGCCAAATCCCCCATCGAGCTCTTACGAAAGCCATATTGGGAGAAGACGCGCAGCACGGATGTGAGGGGATCTTCGGGGTTCATGACGACATAATTGACATTATCGTTCTTTTTTGTCAACTATGTAAATATACCGATTCGCCCATTGACTGGCCGCGCCTGCGGCAAAGGAGAATTTCATGCTCGACGTGACCAAATCCGGTGTTCGCAACTGGAAAACCGGACGCATTGCCGGATCTCACCGGCAAACTTTACGTGATTACCGGCGGCAATAGCGGGATTGGCCTCGATGCCGCCCGGATGTTGGCCGACAAGGGCGCAGATATCGTGATTGCCGGGCGCAATCAGGAGAAGATCACCGCAGCGGCGGCCACTCTGCAGGGCGGCGCCACCGGCACTATCGATACCGTGCAGCTCGACCTGTCCGATCTCTCCAATGTCCGCGCCGCCGCCGAAACCGTGCACTCGCGCTATGACAAGATCGATGGCCTGATCGATAATGCCGGTATCATGCAGACGCCCGAAACACGCACGGTAGATGGCTATGAGCTGCAGCTCGCAACCAATCATCTGGGCCATTTCCTCTGGGCAGGGCTGCTGTTCGATCTTGTCGAGAAAGCCGAAGGCCGGATCGTCACTGTATCGAGCATCGCCCATAAATTCGGGACGATCTTCACAGACGATCTGATGCTCGAGAAAAGCTATTCACCGACCCAGGCCTATGGCCAGTCCAAGCTTGCCAATATGCTGTTCGGCCTCGAACTGCATCGCCGGCTCACTGCAAAAGGTTCCAAGGTCAAATCAATTGTCTGCCATCCCGGCTATTCCAACACCGCGCTGCAGGACACCGGGCCGTCGGGCGCATTCAACCTGCTCTATAAATTCCTCAATCCGCTGATGGCTCAGCCGTCTGCTCTCGGCGCGATCCCGACCGTGCTCGGTGCCGCCGGAGAAGAGGCGCAATCAGGGGCTTATTATGGGCCGACAGGCTGGGGCGATGCGCGTGGACCGGTGGGCGATTCCCAGGTCGCAATGCGCGGGCGCAATGCCGAACGCGCTGCATGGCTATGGGAGGAGAGCGAAAAGCTCGTCGATTTCAGCTGGGATGCACTGGCCTAGTCCGCGAACGGATCATAATCGCCAAAGCTCCAGGCATTGCCCTCCGGATCGAGCGCGCCATAGGTGCTGCCGCCATAGTCCTGCGCTTTGGGTTCCATGATGATCGTTGCCCCCGCCGCCCGGGCACGCTCGCAATGCGCGGCGACGTCGGGAACGACCATATAGAGTGTCTGCGTATTGCCGCCGGCTTCGGCCACCGTCTTCATCGATGCGATACCGGTCCATTCCGAATCCATCGCGGTCGCCACCATCAGCATCTGGCCGCCATACAGGAGCTGCGCGTGATGAACGATTGAGGGATCATCTTCATCCGTGAACACACCGCGCGCTTTTCGAATCCAAAGCCGGCACAGAGAAAATCTATGGCAGCGAGCGCATCCTTGTAGCGGATATTCGGCATCATCGCGGGTGTGACAGTCATTTCGCCCTCCTAGGTTCGAGCGCAAGCATAGCATGAAAGGCGGCGAAGACGCAGGGTCTGCCGCTGACACAATATGGTCACTCCCGCGCAGGCGGGAGTCCATCGCTGCGCGATTCGTAACCGGCAAGAGATTCCCGCCTGCGCGGGAATGACAATTGCCCGGAGCGCAGCGCATGTGACACTGGATTGCCACGTCGCCTAGCGGCTCCTCGCAATGACGAGAGAAGAGGGCAAACGGATGATATGATTTCAGCGGGTGTGATAGCTGTACCATTTGACCAAGTTTCCCCGGGCGCTTAGCCTCCTGGCCATGGCAAAAGACAATATCTTCACCCATCCGATGCACCTTGGGCTCGGCGCGACCGCCGTGCCGCAACCCGAATTCACCGGCGTAGACTGGTATGAAGGCTATGGGATGCGGACTGCCAGCGACGGCGCCGAAGGCCGGCTCGTCAGCGCGCATAATTTCACCGAAAGCTGGGATGTGTGGGAAATGCATCCCAAGGGTGAAGAGGCGGTGATCTGCCTGACCGGGACGATGACGCTGCACCAGGAAATGGCCGACGGAACCAAGGCCAGCGTGACGCTCGGCCCCGGTGAATATGCCGTAAATCCACCCGGATGTTGGCACACGGCCGATATCGATGAGGAGGCAAGCGCGCTCTTTATCACGGCAGGTATGGACACCGAGATGCGTCCGCGCGACTAGACGGACATGGCCAGTATTGAATCCGATCTTGCGCTCGCAAACCGCCTTGCCGATGCGGCAGGCGAAGCGATCCGTCCCTTTTTCCGCGCTGATTATAAGACCGAAAGCAAGGACGACGCCTCGCCGGTGACCGAGGCCGATCGCGCTTCGGAGCAAGCGATGCGCGCGATCCTTGAAGAAGAACGCCCGGACGACGGGATTATCGGCGAAGAATATGGCGCGGTGCGCGAATCGGCGACGCGCCAATGGGTGCTCGACCCGATCGACGGCACGCAGAGCTTTATCGCCGGGCGTCCGATCTTTGGTACGCTGATCGCATTGATGCAGGATGGCTGGCCGGTGATGGGGGTGATCGACCAGCCGATCGGTCGCGAACGCTGGACCGCGGCGATGGGTAGCCCAACCCATTTCAACGGCACGCCGGTCAGGGCGCGGCGCTGCAAGGCGCTTGAAGGCGCGACTGTCGCAACCACCAGCCCGCATTGTTTTTCCGATGATGAAGCCGAAGCCTATCTGCGGGTGATCGGGATCGCTTATGGCCAGCATCCCTGGCCGGTTTATGGCGGCGATTGCTATAATTACGGCCTGGTCGCGTCCGGCCATCTCGATGTCGTGATCGAAACCGGATTGAAGATCCATGATTACGCCGCCCTCGCCCCGATCGTCGAAGGGGCCGGTGGGCAGATGTGCGACTGGCAGGGCGAACCGCTAACGGCCCAGAGCGACGGCCGGGTGATCGCGCTCGGCGATTCGGCGCGGCTCGACGATGTGCTTGAGGCGCTGCACGGGAGTTAGCTCCGATCCGCGCAGAAGCGCCGCGCGCGGCCAAAACGCGCGCTTTTGAATCTCCGCAATAATCTTGCTTTCCGATCACAAGATCGCTATTTGACCCGCTTCCGACGAAAGCAGAGGAACTGTCCGGCCAGTATGGGCTGCCGAGGCCGTTCGCAAATCGTCAAACATGAGGAGACGAAAATGCCCAAGCTGAAGACCAAGAGCGGTGTGAAGAAACGCTTCAAAATCACCGCCACCGGCAAGGTCAAGCACGGCGTCGCTGGCAAGCGCCACCGGCTGATCAGCCATAATTCGAAATATATCCGCCAAAATCGCGGCACCACCAAATTGTCCGACGCTGATGCGAAGACAGTCAAGAAATGGGCGCCCTACGGGCTGCGCTAGGAGGTAAGCGAAAATGGCACGAGTAAAACGCGGGACAACGACGAAAACCCGCCACAAGCGACTTCTTAAAGAAGCCAAGGGCTATTGGGGCCGCCGCAAGAATACGATTCGCGTGGCACGCCAGGCGGTCGAAAAGGCCGGTCAGTACGCCTATCGCGATCGCAAGGTTAAGAAGCGGAACTTCCGCGCATTGTGGATCCAGCGGATCAACGCTGCGGTACGCACCGAAGACATGACCTATGCCCGCTTCATGCATGGCCTGAAGCTGGCCGGTGTCGAGCTGGACCGTAAAGTCCTGGCCGATCTCGCGATGAACGAACCCGAGGCATTTAGCGCCGTCGTTGCCCAGAGCAAAGACGCGCTCTCAAAAGCCTGAGGCAACGACAGCAATCGCCGGTAGCAACATCGGCAATTCACACTAAAAGGGCGCGGGGAGCGGAACGGCTCCACGCGCCCTTTTTCGTATCACGCTATTCGAAACGGACAGAATGATGGAACAGCTGAAGCAGGAACTCTCTGCGGCGATCGATGCAGCGGACAACCTCGATGCGCTCGATGCCGTGCGGGTGCAGGCGCTCGGCAAGAATGGCGCGGTCACCAGTCTCCTAAAAACGCTGGGCGCGATGACGCCGGAAGAACGCAAGGTCGAAGGGCCGCGCATCAATGGCCTGCGCAGTGACATCGCCGATGCAATCGAAGCAAAAAAGCAAGCGCTGGCCGATGCCGAGCTGACCAAGCGCCTTGCCTCGGAAACGCTCGATCTGTCGCTGCCCGCCAAGGATGGCCCCAAGGGATCAGTGCATCCGGTGAGCCAGGTGATGGACGAGCTCGCTGAAATCTTCGCCGATCTCGGTTTCGCCGTGGCAACCGGCCCCGAGATCGAGGATGACTGGCACAATTTCACAGCGCTCAACATTCCCGAAAGCCATCCGGCGCGGGCGATGCATGACACTTTCTATTTCGGCGAGAACCAGATGCGCGATGGCCAGCCGATGATGCTGCGCACCCATACCTCGCCGGTTCAGATCCGCACGATGACCGACCAGGAGCCGCCGATCCGGATCATTGCGCCCGGCCGCACCTATCGGTCTGACTCCGATGCGACCCACACGCCGATGTTCCACCAGGTCGAAGGCCTGGTGATCGATCGCGACATTCATATGGGCCATCTCAAATGGACGCTCGAGACCTTTGTGAAGGCGTTTTTCGAGCGCGATGATATCGTGCTCCGCCTGCGCCCGAGCTATTTCCCCTTCACCGAGCCATCGGCCGAAGTCGATGTCGGCTATTCGCTGAAGGACGGGAAACGCATCATTGGTGGCGACCCGAACACCGAAGAAGGCGGATGGATGGAAATCCTCGGCTCGGGCATGGTCAATCGCAAGGTGATCGAGGCCTGCGGGCTGGACCCCGATATCTGGCAGGGCTTTGCCTTTGGCTGCGGCATCGATCGCCTCGCCATGCTCAAATATGGGATGGACGATCTGCGTGCCTTTTTCGACGGCGATCTGCGCTGGATCGAACATTATGGTTTCTCGGCGCTCGATGTGCCGACTTTGAGCGCGGGAGTGGGCGCATGAAGTTCACCCTTTCATGGCTCAAAGAGCATCTCGACACCGATGCCGATCTCGATACCGTCCTCGAAAAGCTGACGGCTGTCGGGCTCGAGGTTGAGGGCCTGGAGAATCCCGGCGATGCGCTGGAAGGATTCCGCATCGCCCAGGTCGTTTCGGCCGAGAAACATCCCAATGCGGACAAGCTGCAGCTGCTCAAGGTCGATACCGGGTCGGGCGATCCGGTGCAGGTCGTGTGCGGCGCGCCCAATGCGCGCAAGGGCATGGTCGGCGTCTTTGCCGCGCCGGGCACCTATGTGCCGGGCATTGATGTCACGCTTGGCCCGGCCAAGATCCGCGATGTCGAGAGCTTTGGCATGATGTGTTCAGAGCGCGAACTGGAACTGTCCGACGAACATGAGGGCGTTATCGATCTCGATGAGAGCGTGGCTGCGCATATCGGCGATAGCTATGTCGAATGGGCCGGGCTCGACGATCCGGTGATCGACATTGCGATCACGCCGAACCGGCAGGATTGCATGGGCGTGCGCGGCGTGGCGCGCGACCTGGCCGCCGCCGGGCTCGGCAGATTGAAGCCCCTTGCCGAAGCCTATGCACCGGCGGGCGCAGAGGCAGGGGCCGGCGCCAATGCCGCGACGGGACAGCGCGAAGAGGTAAAGCCCGTGGCCGGTGCCGGCGCACCGTCGATCGAGATCCGCACCGACGATCCGGAAGGCTGTCCGGCCTTTTTCGGCCGATCGGTATCGGGTGTCACCAACGGGCCTTCGCCCGACTGGATGGCCAAGCGGCTGCGTGCGATCGGCCAGAAACCGATCTCGGCCCTTGTCGACATCACCAATTTCGTGATGATCGATCTCGGCCGCCCGCTGCACGTTTATGACCGAGCGACGCTTGGCGATGCGATCTTTGCGCGCCGGGCGACCAATGGCGAGACTGTCATCGCACTTAATGGCAAGGAATATACGCTCGACGACAGCATGACCGTGATCGCCGACGAAAAGGGCGTTCACGATATTGGCGGCATCATGGGCGGTGAGCATTCCGGCGTGCAGGACGATACGTCCGAGATCGTCATTGAATGCGCCTATTTCGATCCACCCCGCATATCCCGCACCGGCCAGAAACTGGGCCTTATGTCTGACGCTCGCGCGCGTTTCGAGCGCGGTGTCGATCCGGCATTTCTGGAAGATGGCGTCACAATCGCGACCCTGTTGGCCACGGCATTGTGCGGCGGAGAACCGTCGGAAACCGTACGCGCCGGCAGCGCCCCGCGCGAAGAGCGCGTTATCGATTATGATCCGAGACTGTCTGCAACATTGGGCGGGCTTGCCATCCCGAACGATAGGCAACGCGCATCGCTTGAGGCGCTGGGCTTTGGCGTAGAGGGCGACGGGCCGTTCCAGGTTTCGCCGCCCAGCTGGCGCCGCGATATTGTCGGCGCGCCCGATCTTGTCGAAGAAATGCTCCGGCTCGAAAGCCTGGACGCGATTCCCTCGGTCGCCCTGCCCCGTGCCGATGGCGTCGCGACGCCAACTGCCTCGCCTGAGCAGAAGCGCGAGCGAACGGTGCGCCGGGCCGCAGCCGCACGCGGACTCAACGAAGCCGTCAATTGGAGCTTCATTCCCGAAAGCGAAGCCGCACTGACCGGGGATGCGCCCTGGATCCTGGCCAATCCGATCAGCGAAGACATGAAGGTGATGCGCACCTCGATGATCCCGGGCCTGGCCGCTGCGGCCAAGCGCAATGCGGATCGCGGCGCGGCGAGCATCAGATTGTTCGAGATCGGCCGACGCTATCTGGAAGAAGAAGAGCGCGCAACGCTGGGCCTTGTGCTGGCCGGATCGAAAGATGCGCGCCACTGGCAAGGCGGCGGCAATCCGTTCAACGCCTATGACGCCAAGGCCGAGATTGTCGCGCTGCTCGAAGCAGCCGGTGCGCCAACCGCCAATCTCCAGCTCTTCAGCGATGCAAGCAGCCTCTATCATCCGGGCCGCTCGGGCCGGCTGTGCCTCGGGCCGAAAAACATGCTGGCCGAATTTGGCGAGCTGCATCCGGCAACGCTCAAGGCGCTTGATCTCGATGGCCCGGTGATGGCCGGCGAAGTCTATCTCGATGCAATCCCGATGGGCCGGAGCTCGGGCCATATGCGCAAAGCCTTCACGCCCCCTGCCCTGCAGGCCGTGACGCGCGATTTCGCCTTCCTGATCGATAGCGACACCGCGGCTGGCAATTTGCTCCGGCCGATCAAGGGCGCGGACAAGCAGCATCTTGTTGATGCGCATATCTTTGACGTTTTCACCGGCGAGGGCGTTCCCGACGGCAAGAAATCCATCGCCATCGAGGTGACGCTGCAACCGCAGGACAAAAGCTTCACCGAAGAGGATCTGAAAGCGATTTCGGACAAGGTGGTGGCCGCTGCGGCAAAGGCGGGCGGCGAGTTGCGAGGCTAGTAAGGACAAGGATTCGACAAGCTCAGCCCCAACGGGTTCTGAACACCTATCCCTACCCCGCTTACCCTGAGCCTGTCGAAGGGTTGCCCTTCTTGCGAGCCAAGTTTGCGATTGCGCACCAATCGTTACGGATCAGGGCCATCTTCTTGGCACGACTCCATCCCTTGAGGCGCTGTTCCATTTCGCGCGCCTCATCACGGGTCTGAAACTCTTCTGACCAAACCAACGTGACTGGCAAATGATCGCGAGAGAATCCGGGGAGCGCACCAGAAAGATGCTGTGTGATCCGGCGATCGAGATTGTCCGTATGGCCGCTGTAGAAATAACCGCCACGGCAATGGAGCAAATAGGTCCAGAAGGGCATGGCTTAACCCTATACCCTCTAAGCCTTTGTTTCAAAAGAATAACAAGGCTTCGACAGGCTCAGCCCCAACGGGTATTTGAACGCCGATTGCCGCACACGCTTACCCTGAGCCTGTCGAAGGGCTGCCTTTCTGCCCGCAGCTACCGGTGCTTACCGCCCCAGCAAGAACACCGCTTGTTCGGCGAGCAGATTCGCCGCGCCGGCGCCGCGTTGGCGGTTGCCGCTGAGGTACCAGGCCCGTTCCACCGCAATCCCCTGCTGGCTGACCAGCGCGCGGAAATCGTCGATCGTTACGTGATGGATATTCTCGGTCGCATACCAGCTCAGCGGCAGCGCGCCGGTGACCGGCATCCGGCCACCGAACATCAGGTTTGCGCGAACCCGCCAATAGGCGAAATTGGGAAAGCTGACGAATGCGCGTGGCGCGATCCGCAAGAGCTCCGTCAGGATCGCATCGGGCGCGCGGGTCGTCTGCAGCGTCTGGCTGAGGATCGCATAGTCAAAGGCGCTATCCGGATAGTCCGCCAGGTCCGTATCGGCATCGCCCTGCACCACCGACAGACCCTTTGCCATCGCCTGGGCGACATTGGTGGCGTCAAGCTCCAGCCCGCGCGCATCGGCGCTTTTCGTTTTGCGAATTGCCGCCATGAGGCCACCATCGCCGCACCCGATATCGAGCACACGGGCACCTTTCGGTACATGATCGGCGATGATCGCCAGATCGGGACGGAGATCAGCCATCACGAGCTTTTAACCCGTGTCGTTTGGGCTGAGCCTGTCGAAGCCTCGTTCTTTCTTTTCTTACCGATGAAAGAAAAGTGCAGCCCTTCGACAGGCTCAGGGCAAACGGAAACCAAAAAAACCATCCGACCCATCATCCCTCCCCCGCTTTCAGGAATCCGTCGATCACATCATTCATGCCCGGCGTATCGAGCAGGAAGGCGTCATGGCCAAAGGGCGAGGAGAGTTCGACAAAGCTGACTTCCGCACCGCCTGCATTCAAGGCCCGCACGATCATCTTGGCTTCATTGGTCGGATAGAGCCAATCGCTGTCAAAACTGATCACGCAAAAGCGCGTGTTTGATCCGGCAAAGGCATTGGCAAGCAGGCCACCATGCTCTTCGGCCAGATCGAAATAATCCATGGCGCGGGTGATATAGAGATAGCTGTTCGCATCGAAGCGATCGACAAAGCTGATCCCCTGGTGCCGCAAATAGCTTTCGATCTGGAAATCCGCATCAAAGCCGAAGCTTTTTGCGTCCCGCGCCTGAAGCCGGCGCCCGAATTTCTCGGTCAGCCCTTCTTCGGAGAGATAGGTGATATGGGCCGCCATCCGAGCCACCGACAGACCCTTGGTCGGCTGTTCGCCGTCAGAGTAATAGTCGCCGCCGCGCCAATTGGGATCGGCCATGATCGCCTGGCGGCCAACCTCGTGAAAGGCAATATTCTGCGCCGAATGCCGGGCGGCTGTCGCAATCGCAACGGCCGAGCGGACGCGCTCGGGATAGCAAGCCGCCCATTGCAGTACCTGCATGCCGCCCATCGAGCCGCCGATCACCGCCTGGAGCGTCTCGATGCCGAGATGATCAACAAGCATCGCCTGGGCACGCACCATGTCCCGGATCGTGATCACCGGGAAACGCATCGCATAGGGCGCGCCATCTTCGGCGGCGCTCGCCGGACCCGCACTCCCCATGCAGCTCCCCAGCACATTGGTGCAGATCACGAAATGACGGTCCGTATCAATGGGTTTCCCCGGACCGACCATAGACGTCCACCAGCCGGGCTTGCCAGTCAGCGGATGCTCGGACGCGACATATTGATCCATGGTCAGCGCATGGCAGATCAGGATCGCATTGGAGCAATCTTCGTTGAGCGCGCCATAGGTCTCATAGGCGATCTCGAGCGGTGCCAGAGATCCGCCGCCATCAAGCATCAACGGCCCGGGCAATGTCACAGCGCGCGCGGCGCCAAAAGGAGAGCTATCTTCCGCCATGGAAAGGCGGCGCTAGGGCGCGCAGGGCCAGCTTGTCAACGAAAGCGGGCTGATAGGAAGTGCGTGTCGGTGCGTGATTTTTGGGTTTCGGCACGGCGCATTTCGCTTTAGCGGTGTCGATATGACAGGCCCAACGCCCAAATCCTGGATCACGGCGATAACGCCCTATGCGCCCGGCCGTTCGAAATCCGGCTCCGATGCGCCGACGATCAAGCTCTCGTCGAACGAGAACCCGCTTGGAACAAGCGAACAGGCGGAAACCGCCCTGGCGGAGGCACGCGGAACATTGGCGCGCTATCCCGATCCCAATTCGACCGCCTTGCGTGCCGCGCTTGCCGATCGCAATGATATCGAGGCGGATCGCATCATCTGCGGCACGGGATCGGATGAGATCCTGCATCTCGCCGCCGGTGCCTATGCCAGTATCGGCGATGAGGTCCTGTATGTCCGCTATGGCTTCACCGTCTATCCGCTATCGGCCCAGCGGGTTGGCGCGACCCCGGTCGAGGCCGACGACGCGGACTATGCGACGGATATCGATGCGCTGATTGCGGCGATTACACCGGCGACCCGGGTGACATTCCTGGCCAATCCAAACAATCCGACGGGCACCTACACGCCGATGTCCGAAATTGCGCGACTTCATGACGTCATGCCGAAGGAATGCCTGTTGGTAATCGACCAGGCCTATGCCGAATATCTCGATCCTGACGAGGCGGTGCTGCCGCTTGAGCTAGCGCGCAGTGCCAGTAACATATTGGTAACACGGACATTTTCGAAGATTTATGGCCTGGCCGCCGAACGGATCGGTTGGGCCTATGGTCCGGCACCGGTCATCGAAGCCCTGAACCGCATTCGCGCACCATTTAACGTCACGACGGCTGGCCAGGCGGCGGCCATGGCAGCGCTGGATGATCAGGATTTTGTCGAAATGAGCCGGGCGCACAACCAAAAATGGCGCAACTGGCTGGCCGAGCGGGTCGCGGCCATGGGCAATGCCGGTCTGCGCGCGATACCGTCCGAAGCCAATTTCCTGCTGATCCTGTTCGATGGCGCGCTATCCGCCGAAGCCGCCTATGAAGGGCTGATGGAGCGCGGCTTCATCACCCGCTGGCTGCCGGGACAAGGCCTGCCCAATGGTCTGAGGATCACGATCGGTACCGAAGACGAGACCCGCGGCGTTGCCGCAGCGCTGGAAGAGCTCGTCGCCGCTACTCTGTAGGTTCGTTTTCGAAGGTATTGATGAGTGCGTGTACGCGCGCTTCGATTTCTTCGCGGGGAAGCCCCACAGGAATCGGATCGAAGAAGCGATAGGTCACCGTACCGGGATATTTGATCCAGCTATCCTTGGGCCAGACATGCCCGCTTTTGATCGCGATCGGCACCACCGGCAGTTTGAACATCTTGTAGAGCCCGGCAAAGCCGGCCTGTAGCTCCGGCTGCTCGCCCGGCGGAACGCGCGTCCCTTCCGGGAAAATCACGACGGATCGCCCGTGCGCGAGTACCTTCCGCGTGCGCTTCAGCATCGCTCGCATCGTTGCAGCCCCGCCGCTTCGATCCACCGCTATGCCGCCATATTGCACCGCCAGCCAACCCCAGCCGGGGATCTCGGTCAGCTCCTTTTTGAGCACCGGGGCGGGCGTATCGAGCAGGTTGAGAAAATCGAGCGTTTCGAACATCGCCTGATGCTTGGCGGCGAACAGATACTGGCCATCGGGCACTTCGCCTTCAAGCTTCACCCGGATGCCGAGCAAGACGCGGGCGCACTGGCGATGGAAACGCACCCAGGCATAGATCACCGCATGCATCGGCCGCTCGCCGAGCAGCGCGCCAATCAGCGCGGCAATTACCCAGGGAATGGTCATGCCATAAAAGACGATGAAAAAGAGAATGGACCGGACTGCTGCCATCGCGCGCTATAGCCCGACCAGTGCGCTCACCCGGCGCAGCAGATATTTATTATATTCCAGAAAGAGTTGCATGAAGCTGGGATCGCTGGCGACCGCATCGGGCAGCAGCGTCACCCCGGCATCAAGCTCGCGTCCCAGTTCGTAGCGCGCACGCGGCATATGCCAGTCTGTCGTGACCAGCCGAACTGTGGTGAAACGATTTTCGCGCATCCAGCGCGCGGCTTCGGCACCGTTGCTGCGCGTATCGACGGCTTCCTGGCCAAGATCGATGCAGCAATCGAACAACGCCTCAGGCTTGCCGATTTCCTCCGCCAGTTCCACCGGGCGAACCGTGCGATTGACGCCGGAAACGAGCAGACGATCCGCCTCCCCTGCCTCAAGCAATTCAACGCCGCGCTCAATTCGATTCTCACCACCGGTGAGGACGATGATCGCGTCGGTCTGTTGCGGGCCGGCCGGGCCGGGCAGCGTCACCACAAAAAAGGCGAAGCCAAGCGCCCATAGCAGCAGGATCAGGGAAAGGATGCGTCGAACCATGGGCTAGCCTTATAGCATCTTCCTCAGCACACCGATCACGGTGAACCGTGCTACAAAGGTCGACATAACCGCACCCAATAGCGGCAGGAGCAGCAGAGTAAACCAGCCCCAGAGTGGCAGTGACGCCGAACCGAGCAGCTCCGAGCCCACCGCACCGATCCGCTGACCGAGCAGTAGCAGCACGATAATCGCACAGAGAAACCCTACAATTCCGCCAAGCAGGGCATCAATTGCAATACGTCGCTGGAACAGTCGCGCAATCTGAACATCTGTCGCCCCCATCAAATGTAACACTTCAATCGTGGCGCGGTGCGTGTTGAGAGCCGCGCGAACAGCGAGGATCACGGACGCCGCAAGCGCACTTGCCGTCAGCAGCACCAAAGCGAGGGCGAGCCAGGTCAACGAGCCGATCAATCCGGCGAGCGGTGCTAGGAAACTGTGCATGGTCATCCACCCGGGCCGCCGGCGCAACAGCAAGAATCGCCTCCTCGACGCTTTCAAGGTCCGCATGAGTTTCGGCATTCAGATCGGCATCGATCATGGTCGGTACGGGAATTCCTTCTTCCTGCCCGGCCGCCCCGATCCATGGCTCCATCAATGCATCAATCTCCGAATCCGGGACGCGGATAACTTCATTGACCCCGTCCATCGCTTGCAATGCAGCCATCGCCGCTCTTGTCTGTTGTTCGCGAATATCGGGATTGGCCTCGACAATCTGGACAGTGATTCGCTGGGCGATACTGCCGGTGACATTGCTCGCGGCATGGTTGAGCGCCAGCCCGCCGGCGGCAGCCAGCACGGTAAGGAACATCATGATCGCGATGACCCAGGGCATCGGACCGGAAAGCCGCCCCTCGGTCAGCAATCTGCGCTCAGCAGGCGTGGCGGCAAATGGCAGCGTCATGTCTTGCGCTTCCGGCCCGTGCGCGGTTCGCGCGGCGGATTGCGGAGCATGCCGGTAGGATCCGAGAGCCGCCCGCCTTCTAGACGCATCATCTGCGCCGACGAAACTCGGCTCAGCAAATGGACATCATGGGTCGCGACCACCAATGTCGTGCCGAGCTTGTTCAGCGCATCAAAGAGATGCAGCAAGCGTGCCGCCATTTCGGGATCAACATTGCCGGTCGGCTCATCGGCGATCAGCAATTCGGGGCGACCGATCACTGCCCGGGCAATAGCAACGCGTTGTTGCTCACCCCCGGAGAGCGTCGCCGGGCGTGCGCTGGCCCGATCGGACAGACCGACCCAGGCGAGCATTTCGTTGACCGGGGTTGCAAGTTCCTCCTCATCCACCCCGGCAACGCGCAGGGGCAGCGCAATATTATCGAACGCAGAAAGATGCGGCACGAGGCGGAAATCCTGGAACACGACACCGATTCGACGTCGAAAGCCCGGCAACCGATCGCGCGGTAGAGTCACAACATCTTCGTCGAACAGGCGGATCAGCCCGCGGCTGGGCCTCAGAGCAAGATATAGCAGCTTCAATAATGACGTCTTACCTGCGCCGGACGGACCGGTCAGGAAATAGAAACCGCCCCCATCGAGCGAGAAGCTGACGTCAGACAGCGTTTCCGCCCCGGTTCCGTAGCGTAGCCCCACATTTTCGAACTGAGCGATTGTTGATGCCATCGCCGCAGCAATGGCACAGCGCGCCATCCGCCGTAAAGCACACAACGCATGACGCGACCACCTTGCCAGCCGACCCCCTGCGCGCGTAGATCACACCAGAGTTTGCAATCAGTTGGCGTACCTTTCGGATGATCCTCGTTTGCCCGGCCTGTTCTACCCGTTATCTGGTGCCTGACACGGCGATCGGTGTCGAAGGCCGCCAGGTACGCTGTGCCAATTGCAAGAACAGCTGGTTCGCCGAAGGCCCTGAAACTGTTGCCGCGCCGGCATCGCCGCCGCCGCCTGCGCCTGTGCAGCAAGAATTCCCAGATCCGCCGCTCCACCATGAGGAAGGCGCAGCGCCGGCGGTCAAAGAATCATCGTATCACGCGCCGGCGAGTGACGATCCTGATCCGTTTGCGCATGAACCGCCCTTCAAACCCCGCCGCAATCCGGCCAAGATGTGGACAGCCATCGCTGTCGGACTTTTTTTGGTGCTCGGCGCGGGGATCGGCGCGATCGCCTGGTTCGGCCCGCCAAGCTTTATCGCCGGACTGGGCGGCGAAGCCGGCGATAGCGCACTTGATGTGCAACTGGTGCGCAGTCCTGAACGGCGGACGCTTGCGAGCGGGCATGAGCTGCTCTCCATTTCCGGCCGGATCGTCAATATGACTGATGAGGAACAACGGGTGCCCGATATTCGGGCAGAGCTCCGCAATGCGCAGGGCGCGGTTGTCTATGATTGGACGATCCAGGCGCCCCAACAATCCCTGCCCGCGCGCGAAATGGTGGAGTTCAATTCGGCCGAGATTGATATTCCGCGCAATGCCGAAGAACTCAATCTCAGCTTCGTGCCTTTTGAAGGGGCATAGATTAGGAGGCCGCCATCCATATCGGGATATTGACTGGCGGCGGCGATGTGCCCGGGCTCAATGCCTGTATTCGGGCGATCACGCTCGGCGCGCTCGACGAAGGCTGGCAAGTCACCGGATTCCGACGCGGTTGGCGCGGCTGCTTGTCAATCGATCCCGATGACCCGGCAAGCATCGAAGCTCAGACCTGGAATCTCGATCGCGACCGAGTCCGCGGCATAGACCGGATCGGCGGCACTATTCTTCACACTTCGCGCACGGATCCGCGCACCCAGGAGAGCGGGGATCGCACCGATCATGTGCTGCGGGTGCTCGATCATCTCGGCATCGATGCGATGATCACCTTGGGCGGCGATGGTACGTTGCGCTTTTCCGCCCATCTTGCCGATCAGGGTTTTACGGTCATCTCGGTTCCCAAGACGATGGATAATGACGTGTTCGGCACCGATTATTGCATCGGATTTTCGACCGCGATCACCCGCTCGGTCGCCGCGATCAATGCGCTGCGCACCACCACGCGCAGCCATGAGCGGATCGGTGTTATCGAGCTGTTCGGCCGGCGATCGGGGGAAACGGCGTTACTATCCGGCTATCTCGCCCAGGTCGCCCGCACAGTGATTGCCGAAGTGCCAGCAGATCCAGACCGTCTGATCCCGCTGCTTGCTGAAGATCGGGCCAATAGCGGTGAAAATTACGCGATGTGCGTGATTTCGGAAGGCGCCCGGATTTCCGGCGAAGATGCCAATAGCGATCTCGCCAAATCCGCCAGCCACCGTGAAGAGGGCGGTGTCGGCCAGCGATTGGCCCGGCGCATAGAGGCGGATACCGGAATTGGTACGGTTGTGCAGGAGCTCGCCTATCTCATGCGATCGGGCGAACCCGATGCAATGGACAGAATGGTGGGCTTTGCCTTTGGCGGTTTGGCGATTCAGTTGCTGCGGGATGGCAAGAAGGGCCGGATGGTAGCGCTTACCGACGGAAATTACTGTCATGTGCCGATCGCGACACTGCTTGAGCAGGAAAAATCGGTGGATACGGCCAATCTCTATGACAGTGACGCGTATCGGGCGAAGCTGTTGCGGATCGAAGGCATGCCGATGTTCCTCTATTAGAGGAAATTACTCGAATTCGACCAATCGATAGGCGCGGTTCCTGTCCGAAGCTTCCGATGAGCGTTCGTACCGCGTCATAATCCGCCATCTCTCCGAAAAGCGCAGATTTGCAGGCGTTTCACCCTGATTGAAGTCAATCCGTTCGGCCGGCAGGATCGTCGCAGTTGCCCGCGCGCGCACTGCGGTGCCGCTATCGGTCGCGGCTGCGATCAAGAAGAGGGCAGAGACAAAAGCCACTCCCCGGGGCTAGGCCGCCAGAATCGCCTCGAAAAGGTAAACAAATGGTTAATGGGTGGAGAAAAGAGACATAATGGCATGAATTGCGCACTTATTCGGCATCAGCGGGCCATTGGGCGCTTTTCGGCCATTGCACCTGCCCCTGCCCTTTGCTAGAGGCACGCGCCTGCCAGACGCCGGCTTCGGGCCGGCGACTATATAGTGTGCGGTCGTGGCGGAACTGGTAGACGCGCAACGTTGAGGTCGTTGTGGGCTAACGCCCGTGGAAGTTCGAGTCTTCTCGACCGCACCATTTTCCCAAAATTTCAGTCAGTTGGCGTCGCAAGAAGTTGCGCGGCGCGACTTTATGTCTGTCAGACTCAACCTAGCGGTTGAGCGCGGTACCAGCCCGCTCCCCCTCCCGGCCGCCCATTAAGTGTGCCCTGTGGGCGGCCGGGAGGGGGAGCGGGCCGGTGCCGCGACATTGCGATAGCAATGTTCTGGCAAATCAAAATCTGGTGCCGCGCTCGAACGCTAGTGAGAGTCTGACAAAAAGGTCCGCTACTCCGCCGACGCCGTTTCGCCAGCTACCGCGATCGTGCCGAGGCGGACGATATCATTATCGTCGGTGACAAAGGCACGGCGGCCGAGCATCGCATTGGCGCCGATCGCCTGGGCCGAGAGTTCGGCCATACGCACGCTATATTCGCCATAGGGCACGCCTTCGAACAGGAAGAACCCGTCGAAATCGGTGCGAACCGTTTTCACCACCCGGCCTTCGACATCCAGCAGCTCGAGATCCACGCCTTCAAGCGCCCCGCCGCCTGCGCGGACCAATACGCCATCAATTTCACCGGCGCTGACCAAGGGAATCTCGACGACCGACGCAATTCCGGGCCGCGGAGTGATGACGACACCCGGCCCGCGCGGCTGAACAAAGGGATCGGACAGCGAAGATGTATCAATACCGACCAGAATCGGGCGATGCGGCGCCAGTCCCGTAACCACAGCCGTTCCGCCCTCATCGGTCGGTTCATTGGCGGGCGCGCGGCCGGTGGTGACCTGCACGCCTTCCTCATAGGGCTCATTCGCCTGGCGGACGCCATCATTATTGAGGTCGCGATAGACGCGGGCGACGGCCGGCCGCTGCTGGCGAGCTTATCGGCGGTCATATGCAGGCCGCCGCGCGGACTGGGCCCCAGGCTAAAGGCAAGATTGAGGCCGGCCGCGACCGATCCATCGGTCGCGGCTTCGGCTGATGCGGTCAAAGCCAAGCGATCGAAACGGCGGACATAACCGACACTCGCGCGAACCCGGTCTAAAGTGGCCTGATAGCCCAGTTCTGCGCGCCAGGCGCTATTTTCGCCGCTCCCCCAATCGGCGGTGAGCGACGCGCTTTCAAATCGACTATTGGGAGACAGCCTCCACCGCGCTTCCCCTCTCAGGCGCACGCGGCCGATCCGGCCATTGGCCAGAATCGCGGCATCTGTCTGATCCGGCGGGCCAATCGCTCCGCTGACACCTTGACGCCGATAGCCAATCTCGCCGGTCACCGCGAAACGGCGGAAATTGGCGGAAATCCGGGCGGCAACATCCAACTGATCGGATGCATCGGCGCGCGTTTGATAGGTTGCCTGGACCCGAACCGGCATGACAACGCGGCCAAGGTTCAAGCTGTGATCAACCGCAATACTGTGCCGGCCAGTTGTGTTGAGCGAATAACGTTCGGACCGGAAATCCCGGGCAATCATCGATTCAGCGCTGATATAGGCTCGGCCGAAGCGCCCAAGTAACTGGGCGCGCGCCGCATAGCCGCCATTATCCGCCCATGCGGCAGTCACTTCGACCAGGGCGGGGCCGATTGCCCTGCGCACCGATCCTTCCACCACCGTTACACGTTCGTCCGCGATAACCAGGTTGTTGAGCTGAAATGCCAGGGAGGTCCGGGCGTTCAGGCCCCGTTCGAGACCAAAACCGGCCCGCCAATGATTGCCGCGGGTCGATCTTCGGTCGTCGAGATTGACCAGATCGCGATTATCCTGGCTCGCACCGGCCCAATACCAGGTTTTCCGGGGCGGAATACTTGCCGCCCCGACATTGATAACCTCGGTATCTCGCCGAATCTGCCCTTGCGGACCATAAAGGACGATCTCGAACCGGTTTATTCCGTAGCGCAGTTCGGCATCGACAAATTCATACCGGCCATCCCCGCGATCCATCGAAAAGGCCAGTAATTGGCCGTTCCGGTAGAGTTCGGCTTCCCAACCATCGGGCAATTCGCCGCGGAAAGTGCGGCGATCGAAGCTATCGGGTTGATCGAGCGGCCGGTTCGTGATGATGGCGCCGCGCCCGGGCGTCGGTTGCACGGCAATCGGCGATGTTTGGCTTGAAACATCACCGATTGCGAAATGAGTGGCCCGCAACGGACCCAGCAGATCGGCATTGGGAGAACTGCGAAAAGCGCGCATTCTCAACGATCTGGGGACGCCCCGGTCATCTGACGCCAACCGGGCGTCAACCGATGCCGTCAATACTTCACCGGCCGCATAAATCTCGTACCGCCGCTCAAAACCGCTATCGCCACGCTGCCGATCCCGCAATCCACCAATGGAAACAACGACATCGACGGACGGCGTGCGCCACATCCGATAGGGCGTATCGGCCTGGGGTAGGCCGGAAAGATCAAAATCAAGCCGCGGGCGCAGCGAACTGGCGCGCGCCTGGCGCTCGAGCGCCCGTTCGACCGGCAAAGGCTGGTCGGAACTGAGGATTAGCACCGCATTGCGCAGATCTGCTTCCATCGTGACGCCAAACCAGGCAGCCAGCGCCTGGGTTGAGACGCACCAGCCCTCCGGGGTATCGAAAACCAGGCCCGAAGGCAGGTTTTCCGACGATTCTCCGTAGCGCACGCGATTGCGTTCGCGATCAATAACAATCTGATTTTCTTCAGTAAATGCCCAGCCTTCGGCGCGGTTCGCGGCTTCGTCGATGCTAATCGGAACATCGAGTGCGGCAATCGTATCGGCAAGGTCGATGCAAATGCTGCCCGGGGTTTGATAGCCTCTGACACCGTCTCCCAGGCGGTATTCGCCGAGCCGGACGTCAAATAGGAGGGAATCGTCGGGGTGCGCTTCCCATGCACCTTGCGCAGAAGCGCCGGCCGCCCCGAAAAGGGCCGCCAGCGCGGCAAACAGATGGGTTGTTGTGCGTTTCCAGCGAAGCATAGGCCTCGCTCCCCCGATGCCCCTT
Organism: Parasphingopyxis sp.; assembly: GCA_965212265.1. Taxonomy (GTDB): domain Bacteria; phylum Pseudomonadota; class Alphaproteobacteria; order Sphingomonadales; family Sphingomonadaceae; genus Parasphingopyxis. The sequence continues at coordinate 241,225 of CBDBUZ010000005.1, forward strand.
AGCGGAGCACCGCCTCGACTTCGGCTATCAATCCGCCGCCGACGCTATCGGGCTCGCGATACTGGATCCGCACCGGACCAGCGATACTGCCTTGAAATTCCTCGGAAACCGGTATCGTCACAGTGCGATGGCCAATTTCGGAATAGACAGCGACACCGCGCGCGCGGGCCAGCGGAACATCCACGCCTGGGCGGGTGATAGTAACTTGGCCATAGGTCGATCGATCGCCCTGGCGAGACAGGTCAAATGCGATCCCCTGACCGCCATTTTCCCCTACAATCCGGGGGTTAGCGATGGCCGCGGTAGCCGACAGGCTGCCATGGCGGACAATGATCGGGATGGTGACGCCATAAATCGGGATCAAACGGATCTGGAACCCCTCTCCGCTGGCTTCAGCCTGCTGCTCAGCCGCCGAGCGCGGCCGCGGAATGGCGCGAAACAGCATATGGACGCGATATTCGCCATCAGGCAGGCCTTGCGGGGCCCGGGCACCGATCCGGATCGCCTGGGGCTGGTTCGGCGGCAGCACGACACGACGCGGCGCATAGCGGATCATGCCAAGCGCGGCTTCTTCGGTTTCATTAGGAATTTCAACCTCTTCAAGCCCGCCATCGGCCGTCATCCGGCGCAATTCGAGCGAAATCCGATAGGTTGCCTCCTCGGTTCCGATATTGTTGAGGATGACCTGGGTACCGCGCGATCCTTCGAGTACGACGCGGGTCGGCGCGACCAGCAGGTCATTGGCGTGGACCGGCGCTGGCGCTGAGATTGCCGCCGTCGCAAGCGCAAGGGCAGCCGCACCCCAGCGGGTGCGCAGTGAAAGGCTTTTGCAATGCATGAGTCCGTCTCCGTCTAATCGTAGCCGAGGACGATGTGTCCTCCCCCGTAAGTGCTCACAGAACCTTGCAAAAACTGGTTACTTTTCCGTCAATAATTGGCGGTTTTCTGCGAAAAAAGCCCGGTAGCGGGCAAGCGCTACCGGGCTCGGGCATTTGCGTTGAACTTGGATCAACGCAGGACTGACCAACTCTTATTTCTATGTTATTGATATTCGGCGGTTAAATCGAAGCTCGTGGAATATACGCCGGGCGTCTGGTTTGCTGCCACGGTGACCGCACCACCCACATAGACCGGCATGGCGGAACCGGTCATGGTCAGATCCCGGTCTGATTTTTCCAGAACGATCGGCATCGTATTGCCATTGCCGTCGGCCAGCGTGGCCGTCGGAGCGCCCGTCAGATCGACCACCAGACCGCTGGCACCCGTCACATCAAACTGCCCAGCACTCACACTGGCAGCATCCGCACAGGTGAGAATGCCGCAATTGCGCGTATTTGTGGCGTCAGGCTCGATATGGACATCGACGTCCGACACCGTATCCGGTACAATCGTGCCGAAATTCAGGTCAGATACCTGGAAAATCGATACCTGTTCGAGGATTTCCATTGAAGCGGTGGCGCTTGCGGTTGCGGCATTGGCCGACGCAGCGGAAAGGGCCATCGCCGAAGCGGTGGCCAGAACGGTAATCAAGCGTTTCATTGGTTTGGTTCCTTAGTTCCATTCTACAAATGAACAGAACGAGTCCCCAAACCATCGAGCCGTTCGAGGTCCGATATGGAGTGAAAATCTTACGAAATCTTCAATGTGGAGAATGAAATTAGTCTCAAGATAAGATCTTGGCCCGGTGTCGATAAACTTTCTGTAAGAAATTAAACCGAACACCGGCCGTGTTGATGCACGCCCGGTCCAGATTTGGCTCCCGCGCGAATTCCCAAACGCGATGGCGATCGTGCCGGCACCGATATGGGTCGACAGGCCATTTAGCGGAATGCCGATGGTCAGGCTGACAACACCGGTTCCATAAGAAAGGCCCGGCCGCACTGATGCACGGCCGGGCCAGATCTTTGATGCTGCGCGGATCTCAAGCGATCCGCACGGCTAAATTACTGATATTCTGCAGTAACGTCGAAGTTACCCGTATATACGCCAGCAACCTGGTTGGCAGCAACGGTGATCGAACCGCCAACATAGAGAGGCACGGCCCCACCGGTCATCGGCAGCGTAGCAGCCGAAGCGTTCAGAGAAATCGGCATGGTGTTCGTGCCATCGGAAAGCGAAGCCAGCGCGCCGAGCGTGATGTCGACAGTAAGGCCATTGGCGCCGGTGACGTCAAAAGCAGCAGCGCTAACCGCAGCAGCGCCGGCGCAGGTCAGACCACCGCAGTTGCGGGTGCCGGCTGCGTCTGCAGAAACCGATACGTTCGCTGCAGCAGCCGTATCCGGAACGATCGTACCGAAGTTGAGGCCGGCAGTGTTTACAATCTGAACCTGCTCGAGAATTTCGGCGGTTGCAGTTGCGCTAGCCGTTGCAGCGTTTGCAGCGGTCGTGCCCATGGCCATCGCCGAACCGGCGACGAGTACAGTAATAAGCTTTTTCATTAGAATAGTCCCTTTTTCCACATCCGTAATTTGGTCGAACGGAACGTGTCCCCCGCGCCATTCAGCATCCCTTCTGGCGGATCATGTTTCAGATATTGCAAATGGTTATGGTTAAAGCGGGCTTAACTTCTTGCCCGTGCCAATCACTCATATTCGGCGCTAATCCGTAGTCTTCCGCGGAAATTGCCAACATCAGTCCCATCGACATCAAGCCGCCCGCCAAAGGAAAAGCGCAAGAATCCGTCGCTGCCGATCCGTGGCTGGGCCGGGAGATCGCTTTGCAGGTTGCGCAATTCCGCGCGGCGGCCGCCTGGTGCCCGCAGAACAACTTCGCTGGGCAGGTCAATCCGCACGGCGCGGCCTGGCTCCCCTTCAATGGTCACCTCACCGCGCATTGCCATTCCGCCCAGATCAATCAGGCGAGTCAGTCGTCTTTGGCCGGTTTGCGGGTCGATTTCGGCCTGGCCACCCTGATAATCCATCAATGCCATGCGATCGAAATCGAGATCGGTTTGGATATTGATGCGGAGCGGACGCCGTGGTTGACCGCGCTCGACAATCGGCGCAGCATCGTCGCACAGGCGACAACTTCCCTGTGCCGTAGCGGCATCAGGCGCAACGAAGGGCGCAATCGCCGCGACGAACGCCGGCAAAATGAAGATAACCCGTGCCATTACACCCTTAATTGGGGTTAACCATTCAATATATCGTTAAGGCGCAAAGCCTGTCATGAAGGGATTGCGCTACCCGCCGCGTCGATTACGAGAGATTTCCATAGTGTCGCACACCACGCCCCATATTAACGGCATCGGCGCCGCAACGCCGGATCATGATATCCACCATGCCTTTATCGGCTGGGCTGGCGAGCAATTGCGCGATGATCGCGACAAGGCCGTTTTCCATCGCATGGCGGACCGTGCCGGGATCGAACATCGCTGGTCGGTGCTGCCAAGGAGCGAAAATGGTGGATCGCCCATCAATCCGGGTGGTTTTTATGCCAATGGCATGCCGCCCACCTCGCGGCGGATGCAGCATTATGCCGAATCCGCGCCGCGCCTCGCGGTCAATGCCGTCGCCAACCTCCCCGAAGAACTGGATCCGGACAGTATTACCCATCTGGTGGTCGCGAGTTGCACGGGCTTTACCGCCCCCGGCCTCGATCAGATCGTCGCACGGATGCTGGGCCTGAATGGCTCGATAGAGCGCACGCTGGTCGGCTTTATGGGATGTTATGGAGCCGTAACGGCGCTCAGAAACGCTTACCACATCGTCCGATCCCAGCCGGACGCGCGGGTGCTGGTTATCACGACCGAACTTTCGACCCTTCATCTCCAGCCGGATGATGCGCTTGAGCCCCTGCTCGCGATGCTGTTGTTTGGCGATGGCGCAGCGGCGGCGATTGTCAGTGCGAAACCGCAAGGATTGGCCATGGAGCGCCAATTTGCTGCGACGTTGCCGGAATCCCAGGCGCTGATCCAATGGCATGTCGGCGATACCGGCTTTGCCATGCATCTTTCGGGCGAAGTGCCCGGTCGGATCGGTGATGCGCTGAGCAGCGACGAGTTTCGCGGCGCGATCTGCAACGGTACCGGCCCGGAAGGGATCGATAGCTGGGCGGTGCATGGTGGCGGTCGCACAATTCTTGACGCGGTAGAGAAGGGGCTTGGCATTGCCCCGGACGCGCTCGCCATTTCGCGCGATATCCTGCGCGAGAAGGGGAATATGTCGTCCTCCACCCTGATGTTTGCGCTGGAGCGCGTGATGCGCGGGCCGCCCGCTGAAACCGGCGTTGCGATCGCCTTTGGGCCGGGCCTTGCCGCCGAAGGCTTTGGCTATCGGTCGGCCTGATGGCCAATCTTGCCCAGCGCGCCATTGCCGAAGAGCAAATGGATGCGCCGGACCTCGCACCTGAAATTTACGCGGCGGTGCTCGCCGATCTCGAGAAAGCAAACCGCTGGACGTTTTCGGCGCGCTCGACGCTCGCTTATCTCGCGCGCGCGACGGCTGGCCTTGATCGCTTCAGCCTGCTCGATGTCGGTTATGGCGAGGGCGGCATGCTGCGCACCATCGCACGCTGGGCGCAGAAACGCGGGATCAAGGCGCGGCTGATCGGCATCGATCTCAACCCAAAGAGCCAGGCCGCGGCGCGCGCAGCCACCCCGGACGAGCTGGCGATCGATTATCGCACCGGTGACTATGCAGAGTGCGAAGCCACAGATTTCATCGTGTCCAATCTCGTCGCCCACCATATGACGCATGACCAGCTGATCGCGTTTCTGCGCCATATGGAAGCAACGGCCGGGAAGGGGTGGCTGGTCAACGATCTTCACCGGCACAGATTTGCCCATTTCGGCTATCCGGTGCTCGCGCGGATGATGGGCTGGCATCCGATGGTTCGCCAGGACGGACAGCTTTCAATCGCGCGCAGCTATCGCCCGGCGGAATGGCAATCCTTATTGACGGAGGCGGATATCGCGCCCGGCATGGCTCAGGTCGTGCGGCGTTTTCCGTACAGGCTATGCGTCGAACGGCTGCGTTAGTCGCGGGCGCCGGCCCGGCGGGGCTTGCGGCTGCCATCGGCCTTGCCCGCGGCGGCGCGAAACCACTGGTGATCGAGCGTCATCGGGAAACACCGGATCTGCTTTGCGGCGGCTTTGTCAGCTGGCAAACACTTGAGACGATCGAAGAGCTGGGCATCACGCGCGCCGCACTTGGCGGCCATATCATTGACCGGGTGGGCCTATATGCCGGCGATCAAAGCAGGGTGGCAAAACTACCGAACACGGGCCTGGGCCTTTCACGCAAGCGGCTCGACGGCCTGTTGCGCGAGGCCGCAGAGGCAGCGGGCGCCCAGATCGAGGTCGGCACAGGGATAAGCGCCGCCAATAGCGACGGCGAGGCCCGGCTTTCCGACGGAAGCGAGATCGCTGCAGAGGCACTGTTCCTTGCCACCGGCAAATATGAACTGCGCGGTCTCAAACGGCCAGTCGGCGAACCGTCTGCAGATCCCTGGATGGGGATCCGCTATCGCCTGCCCGCCTCGGCGCGGCTGCAGGACACACTACACGGCGCGATCGAGATGCATATCGTGCGTCATGGCTATGCCGGGCTGTTGCTGCAGGAAGATGGGAGCGCGAATCTGTGCATGGCCGTGCGGCGATCACGGCTGCGCGAAGCAGATGGCGATACGCGCGCGCTGCTCGAGCTTCTCTCCGGCGAAACGCCAAGCCTCGCTGATCGACTGGACGGTGAAACGATACCGGACAGTGTCGATGCGGTGAGCCGCGTCCCCTATGGCTGGCGCGTGCGAGAGGGGCAGCATGGCATCTTCCGGCTCGGCGATCAGGCGGCCGTGATCCCATCGCTTGCGGGAGAGGGAATCGGTATCGCGCTCGCCAGCGGCGTGCAGGCGGCCCAGGCGTACCTGTCCGGCGGCGCGGCAGCAGCGCCCGATTTCCAGCGCCGTTTCGCACGATCGACCCGCCGACCGGTTGCCGTGGCAAGTGGATTGAAGCGGATCGCCGATCGGCCACGCCTCGCCCGGCGGGCGCTCTCGCTTGCCGCTTTGCCGGGGCTGGTTGGCTTTCTCGGCGAAGCCACGCGGATACGCGCTTGATAGGAGAGGGGTCACGCCCCATATTTCCGGCATGGAAAAAATTGAACGCACCGACGCCGAATGGCGCGAACTCCTGACCCCTGAACGCTATCATGTGCTGCGCGAAGCGGGCACCGAACCTGCTTTTGCAGGTGAGCTCAATGATAACCACGAGGCGGGCGACTATCTGTGCGGGGCATGCGCGCTTCCCCTGTTCGAGAGCAAAGCGAAATTTGACAGCGGATCGGGTTGGCCGAGCTTTACCCAGCCGGTGAACGAAGAAGCCGTCACCGATCATCGCGATATGAGCCATGGCATGATCCGCACCGAATCGCGCTGTGGGCGATGCGACAGCCATCTCGGTCATGTCTTCCCAGACGGACCGCCGCCAACCGGGCTACGCTATTGCATGAACAGCCTGGCGCTCGAGTTTCGCCCGCTCGACAGCGATTAGGGCGCGAAAGCCGTAGCGAATTCTCCCCGTCCCGCTTTTCCGACATATCGTCCATATTCCGGGTGATTCAGCCCACATTCAGTCGCATTAGACGCTTGTGGCAGGCTAGGTAGGCGCATAGGGCTAATTCGAATATGGCGGCATCTCGAGCAAAGACGCGCGGGCCGGTCTGGCGCATCACGGTCGGGCTGATCAAGCTCGGCCTATATGTGGCATTATTGGCGTTTGTCGCACTGGCCGTAGCGGTCGGCATCGCCATGTCGTCGCTGCCCGATTACGAGACGTTGCAATCCTCGCCGAATGGACAAACGGTGCGTGTACGCGCGGCCGATGGCACGGTGATCTTCGCCATGGGGCCAAGCTATGGCCAATGGCTGCGGCATGACGAAATCCCGGAAATCATGCGCGATGCGATGATCTCGGTCGAAGATCGGCGCTTCGAAAGCCATTTGGGTGTCGATCCGATCGGCATCGCCCGCTCGGTTCGCGTCCGCATTGAGCGCGGCAGCTGGGTGCAGGGTGGTTCGACGATCACGCAGCAGCTCGCCCGCAACCTGTTCCTCACCAACACGCGTACCTTTGGCCGCAAGATTCGCGAGATGATTCTCGCGCTCGCGATGGAACGGACCTTTACCAAGGAACAGATTCTCGAACTCTATCTGAATCGCGTATATTTTGGCGGCGGTGCCTATGGGATCGATGCAGCATCACGGCGCTTCTTTGGCCATTCGGCACGCGATCTCGATCTTTCCGAATCGGCCGTCATCGCCGGACTCGTCAAAGCGCCCTCGCGCTATTCGCCGACCGCCGATGCGCAGGCGGCAATCGGCCGGGCTGGCGTTGTGCTCGATCTGATGGTCGAGACCGGTCAGATCAGCCAGTCCGAAGCGGCGGCTGCCGCGCCGAACGACGTGTCCCTGGCGCCGCAACCCCGCCGCAACTCGGTACGTTATTTTACCGACTGGGTGCTCAACCAACTCGACTTGCTGGTCAACGAAACCCGCGCGCCGATCGATGTCTGGACGACGCTGGATCTCGAAATGCAGAGCCAGGCCGTCAACTCGGTGCGCGCCCATACGCCCGAAGGCGCCCAAGGGGCATTGGTCGCGCTGGACAGGGACGGGGCGGTGCGCGCGATGGTCGGCGGCACCGATTATGTGACGTCCAACTATAATCGCGCGGTGACGGCCGTGCGCCAGCCCGGATCATCCTGGAAATTGTTCGTGTATCTCGCCGCGCTCGAAAATGGCTATACGCCCGAAGACCGGGTGGTCGATGAGCCGGTTGATTGGAACGGCTGGCAGCCGCGCAATAGCTCAGGGCGCTACTCGGGTGAAATGGATGTCCGCTCCGCCTTTGCCTATTCGGTGAATACCGTGGCCGCGCAGCTTGGCGCCGAAGTCGGGCTCCATACGGTGGCCAATATGGCCCAGCGCTTTGGCATCACAACCCCGGTAAATACCCATCCCTCCATGGTGCTCGGTACGTCCGAAGTCCGGGTAATCGAGATGGCCCGCGCCTTTGCATCGGTTGCTGCGCGCGGCGTGGCCGTCGATCCTTATGGCATTGTCCGGGTGACCATGGAGGATCCGGAAACCCGCGAAGAAATCGATCTCTATGTTACCGAGATTGATCAGTCGCGCGTGCTCGTCGCACCATATGTAGCGGCCGAGATGACCGATCTGTTGCAGACCGCTGTGGCAACCGGCACCGGGCGCGCTGCCCAGATCGGCCGACCGGTAGCCGGCAAAACCGGAACGACAAGCTCCAATCGCGATGGCTGGTTTGTCGGCTTTTCGTCCGGCCTCACCACGGCGGTGTGGATGGGCCGAGACGATGCCCGGCGCGTTGGCGGACTGCAGGGCGGCCGAGCGCCGGCCCGCGCCTTTGCCGATTTCATGCGCTACGCGGTGTCGAACCGCCCCGTCGAGGAGTTTGCGACCGACGTGACATTGCCCGAATGGCAATTGGAAGATCAGGACGATGCCTATTTCGGCGACCCTCTCCCGGATGAGATATTTGTCGACGAAAATGGCATGCCCATAGGCACGCCCGGTGGAACTTCTCCGGATCGCTATGGCGATGGCAGCCAGCCGGGAAATATGGATGAAGACTGGCTGGACGAGGTGTTACGCCGGAGCGAAGGGGATCGTCGTGCCGAGCGCGACCCGGATCAACCCTTCCCCAATGAAGAACGCGACGACCCGCCACCGGCGATCCGCGATCAGGAAGAAGCACCCACCCAGTAAAGCGCCGCGCCATGATCGCGCAGCCAGCTTCGTTCCGCTTTCGGTTCGCGGCCGAACAGATCAGCCACCAATGCATGGAATTCCGGGCCGTGATGCATATGCACGCGGTGCGCGACTTCATGCGCAACGGTTGCGCTTAACACCTCTGGCGGGGCCATGATCAACCGCCAGCTATAGCGGATATTGCCGCTCGACGCGCAGCTTCCCCAACGGCTCCGCGCATCACCGATGCTGATCCGACCGATCGTGACTCCGGCAGCGAGCGCATATCGTGCTGATTCTTCGGTGAGCGTCTGTCGCGCTTCGTCTTTCAGCCAGCGCACCAGGCGCGCGCTCATAGCGTCTTGCGGTCCGCCGACCCGAATGCTGGCTCCGGATAGTAGAGGCTTGCGCGGATGGTCCGGCGCGTGGTCGATTCGCAGATCCGTACCGCGATAGGGCAAGGTGCCATCCGGGAGTATGGGGCGCGGCGCGGGCAAGTCCGCCAATTGCCCTTCAACCCAGTCGCGCTGGCTTTCGACCCAGCGCTCCGCCTTGGTGAGGCTTGCGCGTTGTGGGAGGCTGAGCAGCACGCGCCCATCGCGCGGATCGACGCGCAGGCGGAAGGAGCGCGCGCGCGGATGGCGTTTCAGGGTCAGCGCCCGGCGATGGCCACCGCCTTCAAAAACAAGCTCAGAGTTCGCGGTCGACACAATGATGCTCAAGATCGCCCGCGTCAGTTTCGGATATCGTCCAACCGCGCGTCGATTCTCCGGCGCGGTGCACGGCGTCGCGATCACCGCAGACCAGATAATGCCAATCGGGCAGCGGTTCACCGTCCGCGAGCAGGCGATAGGCGCAGGTGCGCGGGAGCCAGGGGGTGTCGGCCATATTGCGCGCGGTCAGCCGCAGGCAATCGGGCACCTTGATCTTGCGATGCTTGTAATCGGTGCAGCGAGCGGTTTCGAGATCGAGCAATTTGCACGCGACATTGGTCGCCTGGACTTCGCCCGTATCCGCATCCTGCAGCTTGTGAAGGCAGCATTTGCCACAGCCGTCGCACAGCGATTCCCATTCGCTGCGCGTCATTTGGTCGAGCCGCTTGGTTTCCCAGAAATTGGCGCTCACCGGCGCTATCCTAGCGCGCCCAGCGCAACAGGGCGTCCGCTATCACGTCGGGCTGGTCCTGCAAGGGCAGGATCACCAGCGGTTCGCCCTCTGGCCCGAACAGGATCGCATTGTTGCTGTGATCGACCAGATAGGTTCCCGACCCATCATCCTCGCCAAGCTGATAATAGACGCCATAGCTATCAACCGCGGCATCGATGGCTTCGCGTGAACCCGACAGGCCCAGCATGCGCGGGTGGAAACTGTCGGTGAATTCGGCGAGCACCTCCGGCGTATCGCGATCCGGATCGACGCTCACAAAAATTGGCGTGATCCGTTCGGCCATTTCCGGGTCGCGTTCTTCGACGATCCGCATCGCCTGGCCAAGCCGCTGCATATCAACCGGGCAGACATCGGGACAAAAGGCATAACCGAAATAGATCACCCGGTTCTGACCCGCGAAATCGGCTTCGCGAACGGTTTCGCCGGTTTCACTGACCAGTTCGAAATCACCGCCAATTGCGGCCCCTTGGAGCGGTGGCGGAGCGGGTGGCGCGTCGACCGAGCACCCGACCAGTGTCGCAGCTGCAACAAAGGAGAGCAGGGCGATTTTCAACTGTTTGAGATCGTTCATGACAGGGCCAGTCATGCTTTGCTAAGGACGGGCTTGCAAGTGGCAAAGGGATAGGAATTCGATGAACCGACGGGCTTCGCCAAAATTCTCGCGACGCAGCTTTGCGATCGCTGCTGCCAGCCTTGGCGCGATGATGCTGCCAATGCCAGTGGCCGCACAGTTTTCAGACACGTTCAATTTCCTGCGCGGCGTAGAGGATCGCGACTTCGCAGCCGTGCGCGAACTCGTCGAAGCGCCAAGCTCAACCGTGATCAATGTGCGCGATCGATCGAGCGGGGAGGCGGCGCTTCATATCGTCACCCGGAGACGGGATTCGCAATGGGTGCTCTATCTTCTCCAACAAAATGCCAATCCCAATATTCGTGACAATGATGGCAATACGCCGCTCCATATTGCCGCCCAGATCGGCTATCCCGAGGCCGCCAACTGGCTGCGCATCGTTCGCGCGGATTTGAACGCCCGCAATAATCGGGGCGAAACGCCGCTGATCCTTGCCGTTCAACAGCGTCATGGCGCCGTCGTCCGTCAGCTTGTCGATGCTGGCGCCAATCCGGACATTGCCGATAGCGTTATCGGGCTTTCAGCGCGGGACTATGCGGCGCGGGATGGCCGATCCCAGGCGATCCTGGATATTCTGGAATCAGCCGAGCCGGAAACCGAGACCGCGCCGACATTCGGCCCGACGCCAAACTAGGCGTTAGTCAAAACCAGCGAGATGCGGATCGTCTGCGGCCAGTAAACGGCCCGCGGCACGCCGGGCAAATCGCAGGGTTTCGGCGCGGCGGCGGGACGCTGCCACGCTACGGGATTCAGCTTCGCGCACAATCGCGGCATCATAGGCATCGGCGACGATCAGCCCGGATATTTCCGGCTGGAGCTCCGCACGCTCGCACACAGCAAGATCGAAGCCGGCCGGTACTGCCCAGAAAAACCGATCGCAATAGTCAAGATAGTCCGGCCATTTGCGATCGCCGAGCAAATCAGCCCGGCTCACCTTGATTTCGACGATCACGATATGGCCCTTGCTGTCGATCGCCATGACATCGGCGCGCCGGCCATTACCGAGCGTTACCTCGGTCAGCGCGACCAGTTCCTGCCGAAACAAGAGGCGCGATACACCACGCGCGACATGGTCCGCCTTCAGCACATCGCCTTCGAGAATCGCCGGGTCCGCCATGGCCCGTGACTAGAACAAAGAATGAACAATTGAAAGAGAGCGCTAACTGGCCCCGATAAACTCATCGAGCCAGGCTTCGGGGTCTTCGACATCGAGCTCGACCACCCAGATATCGGGATCGAAATTGCGCCGCCGCTCAATATAGGCCGATACCGCTGCAGGGTCCTCGGCCTCATCCGGCCCGGCCGTGACCCATTGATAGCTGCCGTCCGGCGCCAGCCCGCGTTCGCGCAAGCCGCTCACCACACCGCGATTGGCGAGCGCGAGGATGACCGCGCCGGAAATCTCATCGCCCTTGGTCAGCACCATCGCATGGCCGCCCGCCGCCTCGACCCGCCTGCGCAGCGCCGAGACCAGGGTCTTGCTGGTGATCCGCGCGCTCATTCGGGCAGGCGATAGCCATCGAGCGAGGAGAGGGGGATGCGCGATTTCATGAAGGTACCGGTGCCGCGCGCTGCTTCCTCACCCTGGGCATCCAGCAACCGCGCCTCGGCCACGAACACGCGGCGTTGACCGCTGATCCACCGGCCTTCGGCGGTTACGGTGCCGCCAGTCATCGGGCGAGTGAACAGCAGGTTGAAGCCGGTTGTCAGCAGAAAGCGGTCCGAGACCAGGCTGTTGGCCGCATAAAAGGCGGCATCGTCGAGCATCTTGAAATAGCTGGTGCCGTGGATCGCGCCCGCCGCGTGGAAATAGCGTTCGTCCAGATCGAATTCGATCCGCGAGACGCCGCTCTCCGGAATCGCGAGCCGCGATTCCCAAATATCGTTGATCGGCGCGGAATCGTAGAGCGCCTCAAGCGCCCGAAAATGCGCTTCCGCACCGGCAATCGGTGCATCCGCTGAGCCCTGGTCAGGCAGCGTCCGCCGCCTCGAAATTGGCGAGCAGCGCATAGACGGCATCGGTCGACCGCGCACCGCGCAGCTTGGCAACAAATTCCCCGTCCCGCAGCCGGCGGCTGATCTGTGCCAGCACCCGCAAATGCGATGCGCCATCGGCTTCGGGAGAGAAGAGTGCAAAAATGCAATCGACCGGCAGATCGTCAACCGAATCATAATCAACCGGGGTCGCCAGGCGAACGAAGATCCCAAACGGCTTTCCCAGCGAATCGATTCGGCCATGGGGTATCGCGATGCCCTCGCCAAAACCCGTCGAGCCAAGCTTTTCGCGCATATTCAACTGCGCTTCCAGCGCCTTGGCATCGCCATCGGCAATATCGGCAGCATGTTTGGCAATCAGCCGAAACAGCGCGGATTTGTTGGGGACCGCATCGGCGAACACGACGAATGCGGGATCCGGAAACTCAAACTCTGACATTTAACACCTTGATTACACAGCGAAATACCGGCGAACGCCGGCGTTAGGGGATGGCTTGTCTTAAACCGGCCGCTCAGGCTCGACCCAACCAATGGATCCGTCGCGGCGCCGGTACACCATATTATATACCCCAGTATCGCTATTTTTGAAGAGCAGAGCGTTGGTATTGCGCAAATCGAGCATCCAGACGGCATTGGAAACGCTTGCATCGGGAATATCGACGCTGGTTTCGGCAATGATCGGCGGATTGTCCGGCACATCCTCTGCTTCTTCGCCACCACCGAACACCGTATAGCCGGCGCTCGGCTCCGGCATTACGGGCGGCATATCGCCATTGGCATGTTTGTGATGATCTTTCAGCCGATCCATATGGCGGCGCAGCTGCTTTTCGACATGGCCAGCCGCTTCTTCGAAGGCGGCATGCGCATCGCCCTGGTTTTCCGCTTCGCCTTTCAGGATCACGCCCTGCATCACATGGGCAACAATCACGCAGCGAAAGCCATGATCATGCGGTCCTTTGCCAAAGGTGACATTGGCAGAAATGGCGCGGGCAAAATATTTGTCGGCGATCGCCGTCATCCGATCTTCGACATGATCCTTGAGCGCATCGCCAGTTTCGACCTGATGACCCGATACCCGAATGTCCATTACGCTATTCCTTCATCATGGGGCGTGCGCCTAACTGACGCGACACCGTCTATTCAACTCTTGGCCTGCTCGTCCGGCCATAACGGGTCGGTCAGCTGGGCGATAAATGCGGCATGCCGGGCGCGCTCAGCATCCGATGCCTGATGCGGGCGCGGCGCGCGAACCGGACGATCATTGCTCTGCGTGAGATTTGCTGCGCCATCGGCTGCTTGGACCGGTCCATCCTCATCGTCTGGCAATACCAGTCCGATCTGGCGGCCACCGGTAAGCTCGACATAGACTTGGGCGAGCAGCTGCGCATCGAGCAACGCGCCATGCAATACGCGCTGGCTGCGATCGACACCATAGCGCGAGCAAAGCGCATCAAGGCTATGCTTGGCACCGGGATGCTTGGTCCGTGCGATTGCCAGCGTATCGACCATTCGTTCGAGACTGACATGGGCATGCCCGGCCAGTTCCAGTTCGGCATTCAAAAAGCCAAAATCAAATTGCGCATTATGGGCGACCAGCGGGCTATCTTCGATGAAATCGATAAACTGCTGGGCTTCGCTCGAGAATAGCGGCTTGCTGGCGAGAAACGCGTCGGAGAGACCATGCACGGCAAAGGCTTCGCTCGGCATCTCGCGTTCGGGATTGCAGTAAATGTGGAAGCTGCGCCCGGTTTCGACTCGATTGACCATTTCCAACGCACCGATCTCAACAAGCCGGTGCCCGTCCTTGGGGCTCAATCCAGTGGTTTCCGTATCGAAAACTATTTCACGCATTGTTTGCAATATCGGATGTCATGCGCCCTTAAGCAAGTGACGAGTGCGTCAACCTGCGCGCGGGTTTCTTCAATCGGTGTTCCGGTGTCGATGATGAAGTCGGCCCGCCCCCGTTTTTCGGCATCGGGCAGCTGGAGCCCGAGAATATGCTCAAATTTTTCCACCGTCATTCCCGGGCGTTTGAGCACCCGTTCGCGCTGCACGTCAGCCGGCGCGGATACAACGATCACCGCATCAAGACCGGCATCACCGGTTTTCTCATAAAGCAGCGGAATATCAAACAGCACAATCGGCGCATCTTCATGCTCTTTGAGAAACGCCATGCGATTGAGCCCGACCGCCGGATGAATCAGTTCTTCGAGCGCGCGCAATTTCTCCCGATCGCCGAGCACGGCCTTGGAAAGCTTGGCACGGTCCACGCCGTCGGGTCCCGTCGTGCCCGGAAAGACCTCTTCGATCGCCTGGACAAGCTCGCCGCCGGGGCCCTGCAGCCGATGAACTTCGGCATCGGCATCGAACACCGGTACGCCTTCAGCCGCAAACATGGCGGCGACCGTAGACTTGCCCATGCCGATCGATCCGGTGAGGCCGAGCAATATCATTGTGTGGGCCTCATGAGATTAGCGCCTCTCTCAATTCATCATCGCAATCGCGCGGCGGGGCTTTGCCGAAGAACAGTTCAAAGGCAATCGCCGCCTGGCCAATCAACATATCGAGACCATCGACCGTGTCGAGATCGCGTGCGCGGGCCGCGGCAAGCAAATCGGTTTCAAGCGGCGCATAGACGAGATCATAGACAATGGCATCTTCGGGCAGGGGGTCGAGATCCAGCGCCAATGGTTCCTGCCCAGTCATCCCGAGCGGACTGGCATTGACCAGCAGCGGTACAGGCGGCAGCGGCGCATCGAGGGGTAGCGCTTCGCCCTTGAGATCGAAACTGGCGAGCAAGGCGGCAGCCTTGAGCGGCGTGCGATTCAGCAAGACGACCGCACCGACATCAGCGCGTTTTAATGCAAACAACACCGCACGCGCCGCGCCGCCAGCCCCGATCAGCACAACGCGCTCACCCGCAAGGTCAAGGCCGGAGATCGGCGTATAGAAACCGGCCGCATCGGTATTGGTCCCGATCAGCGGACCATCCTCATCGCGCAGCACGGTGTTGATCGCACCGATGCTGTGGCGCAGTCCGCCACGATCCTCGACATGATCGAGCGCGGCTTCCTTGTGCGGCAATGTGATATTACAGCCGCGCCAATCCGGGGTCCGTGCGACGCAGCGCAAAATAGTCTGCGAGCGTGTCCGGCGTGACATGATGGGCGCGATACGCGGCATCAATGCCAAGCTTTTCGAGCCAGAAGCCATGGATTATCGGTGATTTGCTATGGGCGATCGGATCGCCAATCACCTCGGCATAGGGTTTGGTCATTCGGTCATCACTCCCCGCACCCGCAAATATTCGAGCAGCGGCAATAAGGGGAGTCCCCAGGATCGTGAAATAATTGCCATCGATCCGCGAGAAGAGCTGCGCACCGCGACCTTCGAGCCGATAGCCGCCCGCGCACCCGCCGATCGCAGGCCATTCCTGATCGAGATAGCTGTCGAGAAACGCATCGCTGAAATCGCGCATGCCGAGCTTGGCAATATCGATATGGCGCCAGACCGGCTTGCCGGCTTCGCAAATCACCGCCGCGCTGATTTGCTGGTGGGTCTCACCGCGCAGCGCGCGTAAATGATCGCGCGCCTCTTCGCGGCGTGTTGGTTTATCGTAGATCGCTCCATCCAGCGAGGCGACCTGATCGCATCCCAGGACAAGTGCTTCAGGATATCGTTGCGACAATTTGATCGCTTTCAGCTCGGCCAAAGCGTCGGCAAGATTGCGCGGGGAGATGCCGTCAGCGCGCAGCGCTTCCTTTGCGCTGTCTTCATCCACGCCTGCAGCCATGGCTTCGAACGGCACATCGGCAGCGTCCAGCATCGCGCGTCGGCTGGCGCTTTTTGAGGCAAGGATCAGCTGGATGGCATGCCCTTGGTATCGTCGTTCCCACTTTCCGTATCGCGCGCCGTCACGATGTTGAGGATAGCGGCAGCACTTTCCTCGATCGAGCGGCGGGTAACATCGATAACCGGCCATTCATTGTCAGCGAAGATCCGGCGCGCAAAGGCGACTTCCTGCTTCACCCGATCCTGGTCAACATAATCTGTCTCAGGCGTCTGGTTGAGACTGAGCAAGCGATTCCGCCGCACCTGGACCAGGCGATCGGGACTGGTTGTCAGGCCAACAATGAGCGGGTTTTTGAGCCGGTACAGAGTATCGGGTGGCGGCGATTCTGGAACCAGCGGGACATTGGCGACCTTGTACCCGCGATTGGCCAGATAGATGCTGGTCGGCGTTTTCGAGGTGCGCGACACACCGGCAAGAACGATATCCGCCCGATCCCAATCTTCAGGCGCCACGCCATCATCATGGGCAATCGTATATTGGATCGCTTCGACCCGCCGGAAATAGGCTGCATCCAAAGTGTGTTGTCCGCCGGGCCGTTCCTTGGCTTCCATGCCAAGCAGCCGGGACAGGGCATCGATCACCGGATCGAGCGCGGACACCGCCGGCAGACCCATGGCCCGGGTGCGCGTCTCCAGCTTTCGCCGGACATTATGGTCGACCAATGTATAGAGAACGAGCCCCGGCTGTTTTCCGATATCGTCGAGCACGCGATCGACATGGCCTTCAGAACGGACCATCGGCCAGAAATGCTTGATCGTCTCGACATCATCGAACTGGGCAAGACCGGCCTTGGCAATATTTTCCAGCGTCTCGCCCGTCGAGTCCGATATCAGATGGAGGTGAAGTCGGATCATAACATGCCTATGCTGCGCATCTTCAGGTGGACGGAATTGGGGCGAACAAGCTTGTGGAAAAGCCTGCCCATTTCGCTAGCTGAAATTCGGGGATAGAGGCAAGTCGGCAAACGACACCCATAGACTCGAATTCCATCCCGCACTCGATCCACAGGGAATGAAACATGCACACAGGATGTGAATCATCGGGATAACAGATTCGACTCCAAGCAGCTGTGCGATTCCCGCATGAGTCAAGCTGTTGGCCTCGTGATGAAAAGAGATTAAGCCCCGCTGCCAAGCCTACAACTGACTCCATCAATCTTATTATTATTAATATATATATAGAGTAGGAGAGCGATCCAAAGTGCCCGATTATCCGACAAGCGGTCGTCCTCTCCTCGATGTGTTGCGGGGCCAGCGGATCGATCCAACGCCGATCTGGTTGATGCGTCAGGCCGGGCGCTACCTGCCTGAATATCGCGCACTGCGGTCCGAAAAGGGCGGCTTTCTCGATCTCGTCCATGACAGCGAAGCAGCTGCCGAAGTGACTCTGCAACCGATCAAGCGGTTCGGCTTTGACGGTGTGATCCTGTTTTCCGACATTCTCGTGATCCCCCATGCGCTGGGCCAGGATCTGCGTTTTGTTGCTGGTGAAGGCCCGCGGCTTTCCCCTCCTCTGGTTGATGCCACGCTGGCGTCGCTGGAAGCGGTGCTTGAGCGTCTTGATCCGGTTTACCGGACGGTGGGTCTGGTCGCCGATGAGTTAGGGCCTGACAAGACGTTCCTGGGCTTTGCCGGAAGTCCCTGGACCGTGGCGACTTATATGGTGGCCGGACAAGGCAGCCGAGACCAGGCCGATACGCGCCGAATGGCCTATGGCGATCCCGAGGCCTTTGGCGAGATCATCGATGCGATCACGACCAGCACGGTCGATTATCTTGGCAAGCAGATCGAGGCCGGTGTCCATGCCGTGCAGCTGTTTGACAGCTGGTCGGGCAGCTTGTCTCCGGCCCAGTTCGAACGCTGGGTGATCGCGCCCAACGCAAAAATCGTGGCCGAGCTTGGCGATCGCTATCCTGATACATCGGTGATTGGCTTTCCCAAGGGCGCGGGAGAAAAACTGCCGGCTTATGCGCGCGAAACGATGGTTGATGCGGTCGGGATTGATGAGACGATCAACCCCGAATGGGCGGATGAAGCGCTGCCGGCATCGCTACCGGTGCAGGGCAATCTTGATCCGCTGGCGCTGATTGCCGGTGGCGATCGGCTCGACCATGCCGTGGGCCGGATAAAAAAGGCTTTCGCCGGACGACCGCATGTGTTCAATCTGGGCCATGGAATTTTGCCCGATACCCCGATCGCGCATGTCGAGCACCTGCTCGAACTGGTCCGGCAGAGCTAAGCCGGGGGCGATATGATGACCGAGCTGCTGACCCTCGCCTATCCGTGGCTGCGTGCCGCACATATCATCTTCGTGATTTTCTGGATGGCGGGCCTGTTCATGCTGCCGCGCTTCTTTGTCTATCATCAGGAGGCGGCCGAAGGATCATCCGAAGCAAGCGCCTGGATCGAACGCGAAGACAAGCTGGCGACGATCATCATGAATCCCTCGATGCTGATCGTGTGGGTGCTGGGCCTGACGCTTGCCTATTATCTCAACCTCTGGGCACAGCCATGGTTCATCGCCAAACTGCTCTTTGTAATCCTGTTGTCGGGCTATCAGGGCTGGTTGATGGCCTATCGCAAGAAACTTGCCCGCGGCGAGCGACCATTGTCCGGCAAACGACTGAGAATGCTCAACGAAGTACCGGGTATTGCCGCGGCGATCATTGTCATTCTGGTCGTCGTACGGCCCTTCTAGCGAGACCATCAGCGGGCCGTTTCGCTTGACTTGAAGGCCTTGGCTCACTAGTTCGCACACCAAGCAGCCGCTGCCAGTCCTTGCGCAGCGCTTCATGTTTTCGACGCATCTTTTTCAGACACCGTCGCATTCCCCCATTCTATTTTCCGCCAGGAAACCAACATGCATCTCAAAGACTTAAAACAGAAAAAACCGGCCGAGCTCGTCAAAATGGCCGAAGATCTCGGCGTCGAAGGCGCCTCGACCCTGCGCAAACAAGACCTTCTATTCGGCATTTTGAAAGCCGAAAGCGAAGAAGGCGAGCTCATCATGGGCATGGGCACGATCGAAGTGCTGCCCGACGGCTTCGGCTTTCTGCGTAGCCCAGAAGCCAATTATCTGGCCGGGCCCGACGATATCTATGTATCCCCGAACCAGGTCCGCAAATTCGGCCTGCGCACCGGCGATACTGTCGAAGGCGAAATTCGCGGCCCCAAGGATGGCGAACGCTATTTCGCGCTTACCAAGGTAACCGAGATCAACTTCGATGATCCCGAATATCTGCGCACCCGCGTCAATTTCGACAATCTGACGCCGCTCTATCCCGATCAGAAGCTCACGCTGGATAGCGATGATCCGACGATCAAGGACAAGTCGGCCCGGGTCATCGACATCATTTCGCCGCAGGGTAAAGGCCAGCGTGCACTCATCGTTGCGCCGCCCCGGACCGGTAAGACGGTGCTCTTGCAGAATATCGCCAAGGCGATCACTGACAATCATCCCGAGGTCTATCTGATCGTGCTGCTCATCGATGAGCGCCCGGAAGAAGTGACCGACATGCAGCGCTCGGTAAATGGCGAGGTGATTTCCTCGACCTTTGACGAACCGGCACAACGCCACGTCCAGGTTGCCGAAATGGTGATCGAAAAAGCCAAGCGCCTCGTCGAGCACAAGAAAGACGTTGTGATCCTGCTCGACTCGATCACCCGCCTTGGCCGCGCGTACAACACCGTCGTACCTAGCTCCGGCAAAGTGCTGACCGGTGGTGTCGATGCCAATGCCCTGCAGCGGCCGAAACGCTTTTTCGGTGCGGCGCGTAATATCGAAGAAGGCGGATCGCTCTCGATCATCGCCACCGCGCTGATTGATACGGGCAGCCGGATGGACGAAGTTATCTTCGAAGAATTCAAAGGCACCGGTAACTCGGAAATCGTGCTCGATCGCAAGGTCTCCGACAAACGCATCTTCCCGGCTCTCGATGTCGGCAAGTCCGGCACCCGCAAGGAAGAGCTGCTGGTCGAGAAGGATAATCTTGCTAAGATGTGGGTGCTTCGCCGGATCCTCATGCAGATGGGTACCGTCGATGCGATGGAATTCCTGCTCGACAAGATGAAGGATTCCAAGACCAACGAAGATTTCTTCGACTCGATGAACCAGTAGGGCCTAGCCAGCAACGATGTTCGAATTTCTTGCCAATGTATCGGAAGTAACCCCCGGATTGGGGTCGCTTGCCGAAATCTGGGCGGCGATCGTCCATGACTTCAGCAATCTGAACACGCCATCGGCGATGGCCGCATTTGGCCAGGTCGTGCTGATCGATCTCGTCTTCGCCGCGGATAATGCGATTGTGGTGGGCGCGCTCGCTGGCGGCCTTCCCGCCGATCAACGTCGTAAGGTCATCCTGATCGGGATTGGCGCGGCGCTGGTGTTGCGGATCTTCTTCGCGCTGATCGTCAGCGTGTTGATGGGCATTGTCGGGCTGATCCTGGCCGGCGGCTTGCTGCTCCTCTGGGTCGCCTGGAAATTCTGGCGCGAGCTTCGGCATGTCTCTGAGTCTCCCGGCTCTGAAGAGATTGTCGGCGATGAGCATTCAGGCCTCAAATCAGCCCGCAGCTTCTGGGGCGCCGTCTGGGCGGTTACCGCAGCCGACGTATCGATGAGCCTTGATAATGTGCTCGGCGTTGCCGGTGCAGCACGCGAACATCCGGGGATCCTGGTGATCGGCTTGCTGCTATCGGTCGCGCTGATGGGCCTCGCCGCCAATATCATCGCGCGCTATATCGAACGCTATAAATGGATTGCCTATATCGGCCTGCTTGTGATCCTGTGGGTCGCGGTGCGGATGATCTATGAAGGCACGATCGATCCCGAGATCGGCCTGATGACGCTGTTCGGCTAGATCCAGTCTACAAACTGACCTGCGGCGCAACCAATAGCCGGTTGCGGGGATAATCGACAACGAAGCGACGTCCGGCAAAGGCATCTGCGCTGAGCAGCATGGCCGGCCCATCGCCAAGTTCGAGCGTCTCGAATATTGCGAGATCGGCGATACCCATCCGCGCTTCATCGACGGCAAACCCTCCGACGTTGAACCGGTCCAGGCGAATCTGCTGCATGGCAATCGCATGGCCGGATGCACCGCCGATCGCACCGCGCGACGCGCTGGCGAGATAGGCTTGCAAACCACTTTGTTCGGCGGCCGCCTGATTCATGATCGAATGGGCAGCGCCTGTATCGAACAGGGCGGGCATCTCGATGCGGCCAACTGTAACCGGCACGATCAGCAAGCCATCCGCGCGCTCGACAAAGGGGATGGAAACCCAGTCGGTATCACTGTTGGCAAAATCGGTATCGGCTTCGAACAAGCGCAACCGGTTTCCCGGCAGATCAAATTCAACGACATGCTGGCGCAGGATATCAGCACCGATCAGCCCATCGCCATGATCGCTTCCGGCAAAGCCCGGCAGGCTATAGGCGCCAAGCTGTCGGAATTCGCGCGCTCCGATCCTAAGACTCGCCAGGTTGAAGAACTCAATCGCTGCGCTGCCGGTCGATCCCAGCATCCGCGCCGGCTGGCCATGACCGGCAAGTCCGAGCTGGCCCACCATGCTGCGCGTAAGCATCGTCTTGCTCGCCGCCGTATCGACAATGAAGCGGCCCTGAATGCTATCGTTGAGCGTCACCGATATCTGCGGCAGGCCATGCCAGGGCGCTGACAAAGCCATGCTGGTGACGCGCTGCGAATAGCCGGCTGCCACCACGCTCAACAGGATGATAATCGCGAGCAGGCCCGCAATCACATTGGCTATCTGGCGCACGATAAGCATGGCGCCAGTCTAGCGCATTGCAGCCGCCTGTAGTGAATTTCGTTTCAATAAAGAGGGTTAACGTTAACCAGCCTGTTTTTCGAGCTGCCGACCCATCATTTCCCACAGCATGTTGATCGCCTTTAACGGCCGCACCATCACCTTGAAATCAACGATCAAACCCTCGCTGTTCCAATGGATGATATCGATGCCATTGATATGAATTCCATCAATCTCGGCGGTGAATTCGAGCATTGCATTATCGCCATCGACGATAATCCGCACATATTCGAACGTGCCATTGCCGAAAACCGTGTCGGCCGCGGTGAGATAGCCGAGCGTCAACTCAATACCCCGTTGCGGGGTGTGCACGACCGGTGAATGGAAGGTTGCATCATCGGCGAGCAACGGGCGCAAACTTTCCGGGCTGCGATCGCCTTCCATATGATCGAACCAGCGTTGCAGGCGGGGATCTGTGGTCATCCGAGATGCTCCTTGAAAAATTCAGCCGTGCGGCCGTCGGCCAGAGTGGCGGCTTCATCATTGCGGCGATTGCCGAACTCGGTGGCAAAACCATGATCGAGGCCGTCATAATCATGCAGCGTCACCTTGGCATGATCGTCCAGGCCTTCATGCATCGCGGCCTGTGTTTCGGGCGGGACAAAACCATCGGCGGTCGGGATGTGCAGCATTACCGGATGGGCAATCGCGTGTTTCTCGCCAAGCAGTCCATCGATTCCCACGCCATAATAGCCGACGCAAACATCGATATCGGTGCGCGATGCGGTCATGAAGGCGAGCCGGCCGCCAAGACAATAGCCGACACAGCCAACCTTGGCCCGGGTCTCACCACCCAGATGTTCGCGCGCGGCATGGATCGTCGCTTCGATATCGCGCACGCCCTGGTCTTGATCGAACTTGCCCATCAGATCGAGCGCTGTGTTGAACTCCGCCTCGACATCGGGATCAAGGTCCGTGCCTTCATTGATCCGCCAGAAGAGATCGGGCGCGACGGCGAGATAACCCTGGCTGGCCCAATAATCGCATTTGGCGCGGATCCCGGCATTCACACCGAAAATCTCCTGGATGACTATCACAGCAGCGGTGGCGTCGCCTTCGGGTGTGGCGACATAGACGCCGAAACTTTCATTTCCGCTCAGGGTCGGAATCTTGATCATGCTGCCCATTGGCTCGCCTCCTTATTCTCATGCATCAAAAGAAATCGCTTGGTCGGGATGCCCTCCCCGCCCGAATAATAACCGATTTTTCCACCCGCTGCGATCACGCGATGGCACGGCACAACCAGCGTCAACGGATTGTGGCTACACACCCGGCCGATTGCGCGCGCCCCGGAATCTGCTCGTCTCGCGACCTCGCCATAGCTTGCCGCTTCGCCATAGGGAATTGCGACAACCGCGGCGCGCAGCTCATTGCCGCGCCTGGTGGAGGCTGGTTCGAGTGGGAGATCGAACGCCTTGATATCATGCGCAAAATAGGCATTTATCTGGCGCTCGGCCTCGCGCAGCAGCGGATGATCGGTGGGGCCGGTTGGCTCCATCTGCCCGACCATGTCGATCGCCTGGAGCGCGCCCGCGCTCGCGGATATCGAAATCGAACCGATCGGGCTGGCAATAATATGGCAGGTCATGGACGCGGTTTCGCGCATTGCGTATGGAAAGGCCAGCATTTTGAGGAGCGCACCCATGAAAGTCACCGTTGATGTCGATTGCACGCCTGAAGAAGCGCGGCGTTTTCTGGGTCTGCCCGATCTCACGCCGGTGCATGATCTCTATCTCGACAAGATGAAAGAGACGATGGAAAATGGCATCACGCCCGATACGGTCGAGAAGCTGATGCGCAGCTGGGGCCCGATGAGCGAAGCCGGACTCTCGATGTGGACGCGCTTCTTCGATCAGATTGGCGGCACGAAAAAGTGATCCTACGGCCATGGCGCTGACAGGCGACGATAGCGCGACGATCTTTGCGCTCTCCACCGGAGGCCTTCCCAGTGCGATTGCGGTGATCCGGGTCAGCGGACCCGAAAGCGGGCCCGCGTTGACGGCGCTTGCGGGTCGCCTGCCTGAACCGCGCCATGCATCGCTCGCGCTATTGAGCGATCCAGCGGATGATATGCCCATTGATCGCGGACTGATCCTCTGGTTTCCCGGGCCGGATAGCGCAACCGGCGAAGACCTTGCCGAATTCCATATCCATGGCAGCCGCGCAGTCGCCGCAAAGATGTTGGCTGTACTCGATGACCTGCCGGGCCTGCGTGCGGCCGAAGCCGGTGAGTTTACCCGGCGGGCCTTTCTTCATGGCCGCATGGACCTTTCCGAGACGGAAGGCTTGGGCGATTTGCTCGCGGCCGAAACCGAAACGCAACGGCGCCAGGCGCTCGCGATGAGCGAGGGCGGGCTTGCCCGGCAGATCGGCGATTGGCGCGAGCGCTTGCTGAAGGCGGAAGCGCGGCTCGAGGCGGTGCTCAACTTTTCCGATGAAGGCGATGTCGATGAAGCCGACCAAAAGGAGGCTTTGGGCGCAATTCGCGATGTAAACTATGAAATTGAGGCCGCATTGGCCGTGCCACCGGCCGAACGGATCCGCGATGGCGTGCGGGTGGCGCTGGCCGGCCCGCCCAATGCTGGCAAGTCGACATTGTTCAACGTCCTGATTGCGCGCGAAGCGGCGATTGTTTCGCCGACCGCCGGAACGACGCGCGATATCATCGAGGCACCGGTTGAGATTGATGGGCTCGCTTTTGTGTTTTCCGACACGGCCGGTTTGCGGGAGGCAGGGGACGCGATCGAGGATGAGGGGATCCGGCGCGCGCGCGATGCGCTCGATCGGACGGATATCCTCTTATGGTTGGGCGATCCTGACGCGGCACCGGCAGGGGAGAATGTTATCCGGCTCCATGCGCGCATCGACGAAGCGGACCGGGCGAAAATCCCGAGTGATGCGGATTTGGCGGTGTCAGCCATTAGTGGTGAGGGATTGGACTTGTTGCGCGCGCTGATCCTGGAACGCGCTCGCGATATGGTTCCGCGCGAAGACCAGCTGGCCCTTAACGCGCGGCAACGCGGAGTTTTGCGCGAAGCGGCGGAGATTCTGGCCAATCCGCCCGAGGATGACTGGATCTTGTTGGTTGAGACTTTGCGTCAGGCGCGCGCGAGCTTTGATCGCCTGACGGGACTGGGCGGCGTCGAAGATATGCTGGATGCGCTGTTCGGAAGTTCTGTATCGGGAAATAGTCCGACTGAAGGCTGGGGCGTTTCACGTGAAACATGTTGGACTCACATCGCTGCGCTGATAAAGGCGCGACATGGCGAAATCCGAAGCCTTTGAGCGCTACGACGTAATCGTTGTCGGCGGCGGCCATGCAGGCTGTGAGGCGGCAGCAGCGGCCGCGCGCATTGGCGTGCGCACAGCACTGATTTCGATGCAGAAAGATATGATCGGCGCCATGTCCTGCAATCCCGCAATTGGTGGATTGGGGAAAGGGCATCTGGTCCGCGAGGTCGACGCCTGTGATGGATTGATCGGCCGGGCCTCCGATGCAGCGGCGATCCATTACCGGATGCTCAACCAGAGCAAGGGCGCCGCAGTCCGCGGCCCGCGCATCCAGGCGGATCGCATCCTCTATCGCGATGCGATCCATGAGATGCTGGCGGCCGAGGCGAATCTGGAGATCATCGAAGCCGAAGCGACGGAGCTCGCGCTCGCGGATGATGGCCTGACGGTTCAGGGCATGGTCCTGGATGGTGGCGAGCGGGTGATCCACGCCGATGCGGTTATCCTGGCGACCGGGACCTTTCTGGGAGGCAAGCTTCATTTCGGGATGGACAATCATGCCGGGGGACGGGTCGGTGAGCGCGCCGCCACGGCCCTGGCTGAGCAACTTTACGCGGCGGAACTTCCGTTAGCGCGCCTGAAAACAGGGACGCCGCCGCGGCTGGATGGTCGGACGATCGACTGGGCGGCGCTTGAACAGCAGCCATCCGATGGCGGCAATTGGACGATGTCCGTGCAGAGCGGCAATCGGCAGAAACCTGAGCTTTTCTGCGCTATAGCGCGCACCAATCAACAGACGCATGACGTCATTCGCGGCTCGCTCGACCGGTCACCATTATTCTCTGGAGAGATACAGGGAGAAGGCCCGCGCTATTGTCCATCGATCGAAGACAAGATCCATCGCTTCGGCGATCGCGACGGGCATCAGATCTTTTTGGAGCCCGAAGGCCTGGACGACAGTAATGTCTATCCGAACGGTATTTCCACCTCGCTGCCGGTGGATGTGCAGCTTGAATTCTTGCGCACGATCAAAGGACTCGAGCGTGTCGAGATCGATCAGCCGGGCTATGCGGTTGAATATGATCATGTCGATCCGCGGATCCTGGGCCATGATCTGGCGGTGCGTTCCATGCCGGGGTTGTATCTCGCGGGCCAGATCAACGGGACCACCGGCTATGAGGAAGCGGCCGCGCAAGGGCTGGTTGCCGGGATCAATGCCGCCCGCTTCTCACAGGGCGATGCCCCTGTCCGGTTTGAACGCGCAGACAGCTATATTGGTGTGATGATTGATGATCTTGTGCTGCAGGGTGTCACCGAACCCTATCGGATGCTCACCGCGCGCGCCGAACATCGCTTGCGGCTCCGCGCTGATAATGCCGTTACGCGATTGACCGAGACGGCAATATCCTGGGGATGTGTTGGAGAAGGTCTCAAATCCATTGCCGCCGACCGCGCAGCGAAACGCGCGCGCCTGCAATCTGCGATGGCGCAGAAACTCAGCGCCGATACTGTCGAAACGGCCGGCATACAGCTGGGTCAGCATCGCGAAACCCGTAGTCTAGCCAAATGGCTCAAACTGCCCGGTGGAACAGTTGATGCCGTGCGCGAGGCCGTTCCGGACCTTGCCGATATCGCGGATGACATCATTGACGAGGTGATCGAAGATGTTCGCTACGCGCCATATCTTGAGCGCCAGGCCAATGAGATTGCGCGGGTAGATAGCGACGAGAATCTCCGCATTCCCGATACGCTGATCTATGCCGATATCCCCGGTCTTTCCAACGAGATGGTTGAGCGGCTGGACCGCGCGCGACCGGCGACCTTGGGCGAAGCGCGGCGGATAGGCGGCGTGACGCCGGCGGCGCTTGCCGCCATTCTTGTTCACTCTCGCCGCCGCGCCGCCTGAACCGCATGGACGAGGCAAGCGTCAAATCCTGGCTCGAACAGTCTGTGGGTGTTTCACGTGAAACACTTGAACGGATTGATCGCTTCGTTGCAATTCTTCGCGAAGAATCCGGCCGCCAGAATCTGATCGCGCGCTCTACTCTCGATACGCTTTGGGACCGCCATATCCGCGACTCTGCCCAGCTATACCAGCTCGCCGACCCGGAACTCAGATCCGGTAACTGGATCGATCTTGGGTCTGGTCCCGGCCTTCCCGGTATTGTCTTGGCGTTGATCGGGAATATGCCAATTACCCTGGTTGAGGTGCGGACGAAGCGGGTCGAATTTCTCCATCAGGCGATCGAGCTTTTGGACCTGGGCGCCTCCGTGACGGTAGAGGGGTGTCGGCTCGAGCGTGTCGAAACGCGGCCCTTTGACGTCATCACTGCTCGTGCATTTACAGCCCTGCCCAAACTTTTTGCGCTCGCCCATCGTTTTTCGACACCGAAAACGCAATGGGTGCTTCCCAAGGGACGAACTGCGCAAGAAGAACTGGAACAGGCGCAGCGAACATGGCAGGGTGATTTCGTATTGACACCAAGTCAGACCAGCGATGACGCATTCATTGTGACAGCGCATAATGTGAGGCCAGGGAGACGTTCATGATCCGTATCGCGATTGCCAATCAAAAAGGTGGAGTTGGCAAAACGACGACGGCGATAAATCTCGCAACCGCGCTCGCAGCCTCGGGTTCCAAGGTGCTGCTGATCGATCTCGATCCCCAGGGCAACGCCTCGACCGGCCTCGGCATCACGCACGAACAGCGCACATTATCGAGCTACGAATTGCTGATCGGACAGACGACTGTGGAAGAAGCGGCGGTTGCAAGCCGGGTTCCGCGGCTCTCGGTTATTCCGGCAACGGTCGATTTATCGGGCGCCGAGATCGAGCTTGTAGACTATGAAGCCCGTACCGAGCGTTTGAACATGGCCCTCAGTGATGCGCCGGATGGCCAATGGGACGTCTGCCTGATCGATTGTCCGCCGTCACTGGGCCTGCTGACCATCAACGCGCTGGTTGCGGCGCCGTCTTTGCTTGTTCCGTTGCAATGCGAATTCTTCGCTCTCGAAGGTTTAAGCCAGCTTTTACAGACAGTTGAGCGCGTGCGCGAGCGTTTCAACCCGGATATTTCGATCTTTGGCGTCGTTCTGACGATGTATGATCGTCGCAATAACCTCTCCGGACAGGTTGCGGAGGATGTGCGCGCCGTTTTGGGCAAGCTTGTGTTTGATACGGTTATTCCGCGCAATGTGCGGCTGTCCGAGGCGCCAAGCCATGGATTGCCCGCGCTGATCTACGATTATCGCTGTCCGGGGTCCGAGGCTTATATGGCGCTCGCCCGCGAAACCATCGCCCGCCTGCCGAAAACCGCCAAAGCTGCCTGAAAGACATAAGCTATGACTCAAGCGAAGAAGAGCAAGAAAGCCCCGGCCAAGAAGAAACCGAGTGGGTTGGGGCGCGGCCTTTCCGCCCTGATGGGCGAAGTGGAGCAGGAAGCGCCGATTGATGCCGCACCGGACGAAGGCACGGTGCAAATGCTGCCGGTTGGCAAGATTACGCCGCATCCCGATCAGCCGCGCCGCCATTTTGATGACGAAGCGCTGGGCGAACTTGCGCGCTCGATCGAAGCGCGCGGCATGATCCAGCCCATTGTGGTGCGGCCGCAGGGCACGCATTACCAGATTGTCGCCGGCGAGCGCCGCTGGCGCGCCGCGCAACGCGCACAACTCCACCAGGTACCGGTCATCGTTCGCGATTTCGACGAGGCGGAAACGCTGGAGATCGCGCTGGTTGAGAATATTCAGCGCGAGGATCTGAATGCGATTGAAGAGGCCGAAGCCTATAAGCGCCTGATCGACGATTTCGGTCATAGCCAGGCGGCGCTTGCCCGGCTCGTGCACAAATCGCGCAGCCATGTCGCCAATTTGCTGCGTCTGCTGGATCTCCCGGACGCCGTTCGGGCAATGGTTGTCTCCGGCGAACTCGAAATGGGCCATGCCCGGGCGATTATCTCTGCGCCGGATGCCGAAGCTCTGGCGCGCCTGATTGCTGCGCAGGGCCTATCCGTGCGCCAGGCGGAAGATCTCGCCCGCCGCGCAAAGCCAGGTGGCGGCTCTACGGCACAGCGACCGCCGGTGGAACGCGATGCCGATATTGTCGCGCTCGAACGCCAGCTCGGTGACGCGGTCGGCTTACCGGTGTCGATCGATTATAACGGCAAGACAGGCACCGTCGAAATCATCTATAAGTCGCTCGATCAGCTCGACCTGATCTGTCAGCGATTGTCTGGCGAAAAGATATAATAATCAGTGCTTTAGCGTAACGATCGCGCCTTGCGGGCGATGGCGAACAATTCTTCGTCCGCGCTCACCATGCCGGGCCCGCCGGACCGTTTGAGTGCGAGCTCGGCTGCATTGGCTCGCTGGATCGCAGTCGATAGTGCATCGCTGCGCCAGCGTTCCACCTGGTCGGTGATGACCGCCTTGTCCTTCCAGAAGATGGCCCGCCCCGCCTTGGCGATTACCGATTGCGCGCTATTGCCCTGCTCGACTTGAGCGCGCAGGCGGGTGAGCAGGTGCAGCCTGCGCAGGATCGCACGGAGCAGAGGTATTCCGACAAGGCCTTCGCTCGCCAGTTGGGTCAGCTCACGATCCAGCGCGACCAGATCCCCGGACAGCGTGATATTGGCAAGGCGGGAGAGATCGCCTTCTTCG
The DNA here is from genome assembly GCA_965212265.1 of Parasphingopyxis sp. Taxonomy (GTDB): domain Bacteria; phylum Pseudomonadota; class Alphaproteobacteria; order Sphingomonadales; family Sphingomonadaceae; genus Parasphingopyxis. The sequence continues at coordinate 271,300 of CBDBUZ010000005.1, forward strand.
CTGCTCGCCGCGAGCGCATCGAGCGCGTCATGCTCTACCCGGCGGGGGCGGTCAGGCGCAGCATCGAGATACAGCGATAGCTTTTCGAGCTCACTCGCCAGGATCGCGCGATCACCATGGCATCCGCGCGCGAGGCGATGGGCCACATCGGGCGCAATCTGCAGGCCTGTATCCTGCGCCATCTCGACTACCAGTCGATCAGCATCGCGGCCTTCGGGCGCATAGCTTGCACAGGCCATGGCCCGCTCGCTTCCGAAAGCGAGCTTTACAAGTTTGTTGGTCGCCCGCAGCGCGCCAGCGATTGCCACCACCGGATTTCCCGCCTTTTCAGCTTCGAGCAATGCTTCGACCGCGGCAAAACTCTCATCGCCAATCGGATCGATGCGGATCATTCGCGCACCGCCGAACAGCGAGATTGCGGCCGCTTCATCAGCCAGTTTTGCGGGATCGGCTTTGAGATCGGGACCGGAAAGGTCAATCCGCTCCGCATCCTCGCCCATCGCATCGGAAAGCAGCGCGGCCAGCGCGTCGGAGCCCGAGCGATCCGGGCCGTAGAGCAGGAAGAAGCGGATTTCGTCGCTCGGCGCAGACAGCGCGCGCGCGATCTGGCCCCGATTGGCCTTCACCTAGGGCAATTCCGCACTGGGATCTGCCGCAGCAGGGGGTGGACGGCGTGTCGCATAGAGCGCAACGCGCGCAACAATCTGGTCAGCGACCTGCTCGGTCAGTCGTTCGAGCGCGGAATCTTCAGCTGCAATCGTCGCATATTCCGAAGACACCACATCGATACCGGCATCGCCACCAGCCGTCGCATCGAGCAATACCGTACCGCGATCGATCGTAACCAGTTGAAAACGGGCGCGTAACGTGCGTCGTTCGCGGGTCACGGCATTATCGGCGCGCACGCCAAAGCCTTCGATACGATCGTCGAGCGTCACTTCAAGACGATAGCGCGGGGCTTCATTACCGGCCGCGCCGAGGCGCTGTTCAAGAGCGCCGCGCATCAGATAGCCCGAACGCCCCGGAATTCCTCCGACTTCGACCGCCGCCAGCATATCGCGGGCAGGGGATTGCGCGCCGCCATATAGCGGCCGCAAGCCGCAGGCGGCCAGCAGGGTCAACAGGCCCAGGCAAAGGGCAATATTCCGGATCACGCGACGATATTTACCAGACGATCGGGCACGACGATAATCTTTTTCGGCGTGGCGCCGTCCAATTGCCGCAGAATCTTGTCTGATCCGAGCGCGAGTGCCTCAAGATCGGCCTTGGGCGCGCCTTTTGCAGCCGAGACCGTGTCGCGCAACTTGCCATTGATCTGAATCGCGATCGTCACTTCATCCTCGACCAGCATCGCCGGATCGGCGTCCGGCCAGTCTGCATCGGCGATCATCCCGGTTCCGCCCATATCTTGCCAGGCCTGTTCAGCAAGGTGCGGGGCCATCGGCGCGACGAGGCGGACCAGTGTGCGCACAGCCGTATCGCGGCTGGCGCTCGGATCGGCTTTCTCGATCGCATTGGTCAGTTCGTAGATTTTCGCGACTGCCTTGTTGAAAGACAAGGCCTCGATATCTTCGCTGACGCCGGCGATGGTCTGATGCAGCTTGCGGTCGAGCGTGGCATCTTCGCCGCTGGCCTCGGAATCGCTATCGATCAGGCGCCACAAGCGCTGCATGAAACGCCAGGCGCCTTCAATGCCGTTCTCGCTCCACTCCAGATCGCGCTCGGGCGGGCTGTCGGACAGCATGAACCAGCGCACGGCATCCGCGCCATATTGATCGACGATCGGATCGGGATCGACGACATTCTTCTTGGACTTGGACATTTTTTCGATGCGGCCGGTCTTCACCGCTTCTCCGCCTTCGATCCGCACCCAATCGTTTCCGTCCTGCTGCACTTCATCGGGTGAGAGCCAGCTGCCGTCAGCCATCTGATAGGTTTCATGCGTCACCATGCCCTGGGTGAAGAGACCGGCGAATGGCTCTTTCACATCGAGCCGGCCGATCCTGTTCAGCGCGCGCGTAACAAATCGCGCGTACAGCAGGTGCAGGATCGCATGCTCAACACCGCCAATATATTGGCCGACCGGCAGCCAGGCCTCGGCCTCGGCCTTGTCGAACGGTTGATTATCGGGCTGGCTGGCAAAGCGAATGAAATACCAGCTCGAGTCCACGAACGTATCGAGCGTATCGGTTTCGCGTCGCGCGGCTTTGCCGCATTCTGGGCAATCAACTTTGCTCCATGTCGGATGGCGATCGAGCGGATTGCCGGGTGTTTCGAAATCGATATCGTCTGGCAGGACGACTGGAAGCTGATCCTTCGGCACGCCAACCGGTCCGCATTCCTCGCAATGGATGATCGGGATCGGCGTGCCCCAATAGCGTTGCCGGGAAACACCCCAATCGCGCAGCCGCCATTCGGTCGTGCCTTCGCCCCAACCTTCCTTTTCGGCGCGTGTGATCACCGCGTTTTTCGCGCTTTCGACGTCCATGCCGTCCAGGAAGCGTGAATTGACGAGGGGGCCATCGCCGGAAAAGGCTTCATCGCCTGCATAGTCCGGATCCGTCTCATCGCCATCGGTGACGACGCGGCGCACCGGCAGGCCATATTTGCGCGCAAAATCAAGGTCGCGCTGGTCATGCGCGGGCACCCCGAAAACGGCGCCGGTGCCATAGTCCATCAGCACGAAGTTCGCGATATAGACCGGGAGCTCCCATTCGGCCTGAAACGGATGCGCCGCCTTCAATCCTGTGTCGAAGCCCAGCTTTTCTGCGCTTTCGATATCGGCAGCGGAGGTTCCACCCGCTTGGCACTGGGCGATAAAGTCAGCTGCTGCTGGATCCTTGGAAGCCACCGCTTCGGCGAGCGGATGATCAGGCGCTACGGCGACAAAGCTCGAACCGAAAATTGTATCGGGCCGGGTTGTGAACACTTGCAGCTGGCTCTGCCCGGTAATCGGTTCGCTCAAGGTGAAGCGGAAGCGCAGACCGCGACTCTTGCCGATCCAGTTTTCCTGCATCAACCGTACTTTTTCGGGCCATTGATCAAGCTCATCGAGGCCCGCCAGCAATTCATCGGCAAAATCGGTAATCTTGAGGAACCATTGGCTCAGCTTGCGGCGTTCGACCATCGCGCCGGAGCGCCAGCCCTTGCCGTCAATTACCTGTTCGTTCGCCAATACGGTCATATCGACCGGATCCCAATTCACCGCGCTTTCCTTGCGATAAACAAGGCCGGCAGCGAAAAGATCGAGGAACAGCGCTTGCTCCTGGCCATAATAATCAGGTTCGCAGGTTGCGAGTTCGCGGGTCCAATCAAGCGCAAAGCCGAGGCGCTTCAGCTGGCTGCGCATCGCTGCAATATTGGCGCGGGTCCATTCGCCGGGATGCACCTTCTTTTCCATCGCCGCATTTTCGGCCGGCATGCCAAATGCGTCCCATCCCATCGGATGGAGCACTTCATGACCGGTCATCCGGCGATAGCGCGCCAGGACATCACCCATCGTATAGTTGCGGACATGGCCCATATGGATGCGCCCCGAAGGATAGGGGAACATCTCCAGCACATAGCTTTTCGGCTTGGCGGACGATGTGTCTGCGGCAAAAGTCCGAGCATCTTCCCAGGCTTTCTGCCACTGCGAGTCCACCGCTTGCGGATTGAAGCGTGACGCCATGACGAAATGGTTAGCCGATTACGGTGCTGCGGCGCAGTTCGCGCGCCCGGGTGAGGATGATTGCCTCAAGCTGCTGGACCGTTGCCGCCTGAACCGGTGCTTCGAGCCATTGGGTGCCGTTATAGAGCTGGCGCGACGCGGCAACCGATAGCGCATCGGCGCGCAGGTCGCGATCAAGGATCGTGACGGTCAGCTTCATACGCTCGGTGGGCGCGGCTGGATTGGCATACCAATCGGTGACGATGACGCCACCGGCTGAATCAACCTGGGCCATCGGCATGAAGGACAAGGTCTCCAGCGAAGCGCGCCAAAGATAGCTGTTAACGCCGATCGTCGAGATCTGCGCCGGAGCCAAAGTCTCGGTCGGACGATCCCCACCGCCACAGGCTGCCAGGCTCAGCGGAAGAAGGGCGGCAATGGCGGCGTGGTGCAAACGGAACATGAAACTCACCTGCGAAGACATAAAAGCGAAACGAAGGGCGGTTATAGCCGCTCGGGCCACCCCCGCAAGCGCGCTTTTTCACTGGGCCAAAAGAGAGTTGTGGAGGTTACGCAACACCGGGCCGGATTCGACTCCGAATAGTGGCGCGACTCGAAAGCTTCATGCTAGGGCAATGTTGCAAGGAGAATAACTGAGCGATGTTTGGGCGTGTATCATTGGCAGCAGCGGCGGGTTCCGCCCTGTTTATCGCGGGTTTGACCGTGATGCCGGATGCTGCCGAATCGCAGGCTCGGTCGCTCTCTCTCAACGCTCCTGGAGCCATGGGCACCTTCACACCGGCATCTGGCGACCCGTCAATGGCGCGCGCTTTGCGGCGTGCGGGCATTTCGAGTCGTGGAATGCGGTTCACGCCATCTGCGTCCCGCCAGGGTGATCGTCCGGTCACAGTGGCCGTTCGCGCGCGCGCGTCGACGACTGCTCAGGCCGAACGCAATGCCGAAATCGCGATGGCCAACACTTCGTCGACCGGCGTAACGGCGATTACGCCTTCGGCCTATAATCTTGGCGTTTCGGTCGGCTGGCGGCGATTTGCCATCTCCGGCGATGTCGCCCGCGTCGATAATGCCATCATTCCGGGTCGCTCACGCGAATCGGCTGATGTTGGTTTGAGCTATTCCGGCCGCCGTTGGAGCACCCGGGTCCAGGTATCGGCTGACCGGCCCGCACCACAATCGGCTCCGAGCCTGATCGACAATGAAGAACGCGTCGCCGTTGATGTCGGCGGTTCGTACAGCATCGCCCGCAACATCGCGATCACCGGCGGTGTTCGCTATCAGCGCCAGCATCGCCTGGCCCAGGAAGATGTCGATCGGCAGGATAGTCAGGCCGTGTATGTCGGGACAGCGTTCCGCTTCTAATCGCGATCTGGCGTAAGCGCCCCGATTGCCGCCCATCCATAGATATTGAAACCGGCCAGCGATTGCGCGCGCCTGTTCGTCATGCCGCCCAGCGCGATCACCGGAATTCGCGAGTGTCGGACCAGCTCGCCAAATCGGACGCGCCCGAGCGATGGCGCACCGGGATGCGAATCCGTGGCGAACACCGGGGACACAAAGACAAGGTCCGCGTCGCACCGTTCGGCAAGACGCAACTCGGCCATGTTATGGACGGCCATGGTGCGGATGAGGCCGGGCGACGCGCGGTCGTCAGATCGCGCATGAAACCCATCGGCGTGAGTGGATCGAGCCAGTTTGGCGGATCCGGCCGTCACCATCACCAGGTCTTGTCTATCTGCGATCCGGCGGATTCGCGCCGTTAGCGCGCGTCGCTCCGAAGGCGATAGGCTGTAGTGCCGGACAATAACTCCGCTACCACGCGGCAATGCGTCGAGCGCTGGCCAAAGCTGATCGCCCTGGCGTTCATCGGTCATCAGCCAGAGCTTGGGAAGCGCAGGCGCGAGAGGGTGGCGGCGTCGCACGCGCCTATCTATAGCAACGGCCATGGCAACAGGCGATAACCCATCCACTCCCGCAGACCGGCTCGATGATGTTCGGACGGTGATGGAGCGTGCCGCCAAAAAAGCAGGCCGCCCGCTATCCGATGTCACGTTGATCGCCATCTCGAAGACTCATGGCGCAGAGGCAATCCGACCCGTGATCGCCGCCGGCCAGCGAGTCTTTGGCGAGAATCGGGTGCAGGAGGCGCAAGAGAAATGGCCGGCGTTCAAGGCCGAGACGCCGGACATCGAGCTGCATCTTGTCGGCCAGCTGCAATCGAACAAGGCGGATGATGCCGTTGCACTGTTCGATGCGATTCATGGCGTCGATCGACCCTCGCTCGTGAAAGCACTGGCCAAGGCCTTTGCCAAGACGGACCGGCGGCCCGCGCTCTATGTCCAGGTGAATATCGGTGCGGAAGACCAGAAGGGTGGCTGTGCGTTCGAAGATCTCGCGTCACTTCTCGCAAGCGCGCGCGACAAGGGTCTCGAGATAACGGGCCTGATGTGCATTCCGCCAAACGGCCTGGAGCCGGCGCCCTATTTTGCGTTGCTCGCGAAATTGGCGGCGGAGCATGATGTGCCCTTACTCAGCATGGGCATGTCATCCGACTATGAGACCGCCATCATGTGCGGCGCGACGCATGTGCGGGTGGGAACGGCGCTGTTCGGCGCGCGGGGCTAGCTAAAGCTGGTGGCCGGTGCGGTCGCGTTTGGTTGCCAGATATTTCTCATTATGCGGATTTTCACCATGGCGATGGGCGACTTGTTCTTCGACCGTGATCCCGGCGGCTGATAATCCGGCGCTCTTGTCCGGATTATTGGTCATCAGCCGCACACGATCCTGGCCCAACAAGGTCAGCATCCGGGCGGCAATGCCGAAATCGCGTTCGTCGACGGCAAAGCCGAGGCGCGTGTTCGCATCGACCGTGTCGAAACCCTGATCCTGCAGCGCATAGGCGCGCAGCTTGTTGACGAGCCCGATACCGCGGCCTTCCTGGCGCAGATAGAGAAGGATGCCCCAACCCTGTTCCGCCATTTCGGCCATCGCGCCGGTGAGTTGCGGCCCGCAATCGCATTTGAGCGAGGTCAGCACATCACCGGTCAGGCATTCGGAATGAATGCGGACAAGTGGCGCGGAGCCATTGGGTTCGCCGATCATCAATGCGACATGCTCGGCGGCATCAGCACGGTGGCGAAAGGCGACAATCTCGGCCTGCTCGGCGGCGGCCACCGGTAAGCGCGCCCGCGCCGCGATCACCAGATCATTGGGATCGTCATAGCTATCGACATCCGCAATCGAGATTGCGTCTTCTGCCTCGCCCGGTGTCACGAACACCGCTGGCAGGAGATTGGCGAGCCGGGCAAGCTTGAGCGCGGCCGTAGCCGTCTCGACATTATCGATCGGCAAAGCGCGGAATGGTCCTTTGAGCGGCGTGCTGAGATCGAAAGCCGGATCGGCAATCGCGATCGCTGCACCAAGATCATGCCAGCTCTCGCGCTGCACGCGGACCGGTGCGCCGGGTGTCGCGGCTTCCCGCTGGTTGGCAAGCTTCAGCGTTTCAGCGCGGCCCGCACCGATCAGGATATCGGCCGGCGTATCGCCATCGAATGCGGCCAGGCCTGCCTCGTCCGCTGTCTCCACAGCCAGGATGCGGATCGCCTGATCGCCACGGCCACAGGATATTGGCCAACCGCGCCGCAGCGCATCGATCGCGCGCGCGACCTTGCGGCTATCGCCGGATGAGGAGGATGCGTCAGACACTAAATTCGGTCACCAGTGGAACATGATCGGATGGCTTGTGCCAGCTGCGGCTCGGTTCATGGATACTGTGCGCCACCGCCTGATCGGCAAGTTCGGGGCTTGCCCACATATGATCGAGGCGGCGGCCGCGATCCGAGGCCGCCCAATCCTTCGCGCGATAACTCCACCAGCTATAATAGCGTTCGGGCGCCGGAATGAAGCGCCGGCCAAGATCAACCCAGTCATGCGCTTTCTGCAGCTTATCGAGTGTTGCGACCTCAATCGGCGTGTGGCTGACGACCTTCAGGAGCTGCTTATGGCTCCAGACATCGGATTCGAGCGGCGCGACATTGAAATCGCCCACCAGAAGCGTCGGCCGGTCGAGCTTTTTCGACCATTGCGTCATACGGCCGAGAAAATCGAGTTTCTGGCCGAATTTGGGATTCTGTTCGCGATCCGGGATGTCACCGCCGGCCGGAACATACACATTGTCGAGATGAAAACCGCAATTGAGGCGGACGCCGACATGGCGCGCCTCCCCATTATCCTGCCAGTCACGCCGGTCATCGGCGTCGAACGGTATCTTGCTGACGATCGCCACGCCATGATGCATTTTCTGGCCATTGAGCGCCTGATGCTCGTAGCCGAGCGCTTTGAGCGCTTCGACCGGGAAGGTCTCGTCGACGGTCTTGGTTTCCTGCAGGCACAAAATATCCGGCGCTTCTTCGGTAAGATAGCGCTCGACGATACCGATGCGGAAACGGACGGAATTGATATTCCAGGTCGCGATTTTCACGGTTGAAGCCATGGGAAAGCATCTAGCGGCCAACGCCCCGCAACGCCACCGATATTGGAACGAATGACCCCCGCTCCGGGGGCATTTGGAGCGGGGGTCGAAACCTAGTCGTTCGTCACGCTAGGCGGGAGATGCAGCCAGAACGGGTAACAGGGGGAATCCCGCTTGGCCTTTTCGCCTCTCCACAGCCTTGTTCTAGCGGGCTGTTCCTGTCGCGCGCATGAATGGCGTCACGCACTTTATCGCGGCTATTGTTCGGGTTACCGCCAAGCCGCCTGTCTGGTGCGACAATCCGCTCAACTGTGTCCGTTAGCGACGACGGTTGCGCGGGCGCGGATCGCGATAGCGGAAGGTCCGGTTGGCGATTTCCATGCCGAAACGCTGGTTGGCGAGGTTGATCGTCGTCAGATTATTCTGCGAATCGAGCACCGTCCAACCCTGCAACATCAATCCGCCGGGCGATCCCGGGCTGCGCAGGAAGATGATCCGGATCGTCCCATATTCGGGATGCTCTGGATCGCGCGCCTCGATCCGTACCTCGCTATTGCGCGCCGACGGGATGACGCGCGCAAATTCGGCGAGATCGCGATCGGGGTTGAGCAATACGGAAAGCGGGGAATCGCCGATCGGCCAGCGCTGCACCTGGCGGACATCATAATCGACAAAGGTCAGCGCGCGCCCGTCCGACACGACGAGGATATTGACGCCTTCTTCGTAGGAAAAACGGATCCGGCCTGGGCGTTTCAGGAACATTTCGCCGCGTACCGATTGGCCCGCGCGGTTGGTTTCAATGAAATCGGCGCGCATCGTGTTGACGCTACGCAGATGCTGCTGGACCTGGGCGAGCGTATCCTGCTGGGCCGCGACAGGGCTCGGCGTAAGCACGGCGCCAGCGCCGAGCGCAATCGGCAGGGCAGCAAGGGCAAGGGCGATAATCCGGATCATATGTCCATCCATTGTCTAAACGGTGCCGCCTCATGGGATTTGGCCGTTGAATGCAAACTGAACCTGCGGTTGGGCGCGCATTCAGGCGATCCCTAGATCGGGTTGCCTTCCTGGTCGATCAACACTTCGCGACGGCCGACATGGTTGGCGGCGCTGACCTTGCCTTCGGCTTCCATCCGCTCGATCAGCCGCGCGGCGTTGTTATACCCCACGCGCAGCTGGCGCTGGATATAGCTGGTCGAGGCCTTCTGGCTTTCCGCCACGATCTGGCAGGCCTTGCGATAGAGCTGGTCTTCGGCCGAATCTTCGCCGGTCGGCTGGCCATCGAACGTATAGCCGCCATCTTCGGGTTCTTCGGTAACTGCCTGGATATATTCCGGCTGGCCCTGTTCGCGCCAATGATCGGCGACCCGGCGCACTTCTTCATCTGATACGAACGGGCAATGGACGCGGGCGATCTGCTTGCCGCCGGGCATATAGAGCATGTCGCCCTTGCCGAGCAGCTGTTCGGCGCCCTGTTCGCCGAGGATGGTCCGCGAATCGATCTTGGATGTCACGCTGAACGAAATGCGGGTTGGCAGGTTCGCCTTGATCACACCGGTAATCACATCGACCGAGGGGCGCTGCGTCGCCATGATCAGGTGGATGCCGGCTGCACGCGCTTTCTGGGCCAATCGCTGGATCAGGAATTCGACTTCCTTGCCCGCCGTCATCATCAGATCGGCAAGTTCGTCGACGACGACAACGATCTGGGGGAGGGGCTCATATTCGAGCTCCTCTTCCTCATAGACCGGCTGGCCGGTGTCCGAATCATAGCCGGTCTGCACCCGGCGACCGAGCGGCTTGCCTTTGGCCTTGGCCGCGCGGACCTTGTCGTTGAAGCCCTGCAATGAGCGCACCGATAGCGAGGCGAGCATCCGATAGCGTTCTTCCATTTGCTCGACCGCCCATTTGAGCGCACGGACTGCCTTGGCGGGCTCGGTCACAACGGGCGACAGGAGATGCGGGATATCGTCATAGATGCTGAGTTCGAGCATCTTGGGATCGATCATGATCAGCTTACATTCTTCCGGGGTCAGCCGGTACAGCAGCGACAGGATCATGCAGTTCAAGCCGACCGATTTACCCGAACCGGTGGTCCCGGCGACGAGCAGATGCGGCATCGGCGCCAAATCCGCGATCACGGGATCGCCGGCGATATTCTTGCCGAGGATGATCGGCAGCTTGGCGGTATGATCTTCAAACGCGCCGCTTGCGACCATTTCGGAGAGCACCACCATCTCGCGATGTTGGTTGGGCAGCTCGATACCGATCACGCTGCGTCCGGGGATTACTGCGACACGCGCGGAGATCGCTGACATGTTGCGCGCAATATCGTCGGCCAGCTGGATCACCCGGCTTGCCTTGATGCCGCTGGCTGGTTCCAGCTCATACATGGTGACAACCGGGCCCGGCCGCACTTCGACAATCTGCCCTTTGACATGGAAATCATCGAGCACGGATTCGAGCAAGCGTGCGTTGCGTTCGAGCGCCGCCTTGTCGAGCGCCTGGCCGCCTTCGTCGGAAGGCGGATTGAGCAGTTCGAGCGAGGGTAGCTCATAATTGAGGTTGAGCGTCCGCTGGCGCGGTTTCTTGTCGGCGGGTTTCCGTTTCGCCTTGGGATCGGTGATGACAGGCGCACGTGCTTCGGGTTCGGGCGGCGCGACTTTCTTGCGCGGCTGCGGGGTTTTCTTCGCGTCTTCCTTGGGATCGGTAATCCGCACGGGCGCCGGTTTCTCGCGCCGCCGGAACAGGAAGGCGCGCTCATCCTCGTCAAAGCCGAGACCGCGATACCAGAGATAAAGGCCACCACCGCCAAGCAAGGCGGCCAGCGCCCAGCCGAGATAGCGCGCGACATCGGGGCTGCCGATCAGGCTGAGCAAACCGCCAACGGCTGCACCGCCGCCATAGCCGAGCACGCCGCCCCAGCCGAGCGGCAGGCCGCGCACACTGGCGCCGGAAAGTAATGTCATGGCCGAACCAACCAACATGATCGCGACGGCAATCAGCAATGCCGAGCGCGGCCAGCGGCCAAGCGGTGCGTCGCGCCACAGTCGCAAGGCGACAAGGACAACCAGAGGAAGCAGCAGCGCGACCAGGGGCCCGAACACCATCAGCAAGGTTTCGGAGGTATAGGCGCCGACGCTGCCGAGCCAATTTTGTGCAGGGCCGGCCGCTGCCGTATTTAACGCGGGATCACTGGGCCGATAGCTGACAAGCGAGAGCGCGGTCAGGACGGTGACCGTCAACAGGCCGAGCGATGCCAGTAATGCGGTCGAGCGCGAGGCTGCGCGCCGCATTGCGTCTCGCCAGGCCGGCAGCTGTGCCGCCAATCCACCCTGTGCCATCTCGCGCCTCCCGCTTTGTGCGCTTTATGTTCTTCTGATTGACCCTAATGCGCTTGCGCTGGACTCCGCGTCAAGCATTTGCGTCTATGCGGCTCGCTCCGCCTGCGTTAAAGCGAGTCCCTATGACGATGAACGGCGAAAATCGGACAGATATCATCATTCTGGGCGGCGGCCTGGTTGGCCAGACGCTGGCCCTGGCGCTGAACACACATGGGGTGTCCAGCGCGGTAATCGATCGGATGCCGACCGAAGCGCTGCTCGACAGCAGCTATGACGGGCGCGTCTCCGCCGTGGCGAGTGCCAGCAAGAACATGCTCGATGCGATCGGTCTCGGCGAAGCGCTGGACGGCAAGGGCTGCGCAATCGGATCGATCCGGGCAAGCGACGGGCTTGCGCCCGGACGGCTCGATTTCGAACCGGGCGAGGGCGAGGGCCCGCTCGGCACGATGTTTGAAAACCGCCTGTTGCGCGCGACTTTGTTCGAAGCGTCGCAAAAAGCGGAACATATCGATCTCCATATGGCGAAGAGCGCTGCCGATGTTGTCCGCGATGCAAGCGGCGTTACCGTCACGCTGGACGATGGCACGGTGCTTAAGGGCGGGTTGCTGATTGGTGCTGAAGGTCGTGGCTCACCGACCCGCGATGCGGCGGGCATCAAGATTGCGCGCTGGAGCTATCGCCATCACGCGATCGTCGCGACGATCAATCATGAACGGCCCCATGGCGCGATCGCCTATGAGATTTTCTATCCGGCCGGGCCCTTTGCCCTGCTGCCGATGCTTGACGATGCGAATGGCCCGCGCTCGGCCCTGGTCTGGACGGTCGACGAAAAGGACGGCCCGGCGATGCTTGGGCTGTCTGAGCGTGCCTTCCTTGCCGAAGCGCAAAAGCGGATGGGTGGCTTCCTCGGCGATCTGGCGCTGGCCGGCCCGCGCGGCAGCTATCCGCTTGGTTTTCATCATGCCGCGCACATCACCGGCGAGCGTTTGGCGCTGGTTGGCGATAGCGCGCACGGCATTCACCCGATTGCGGGCCAGGGCCTCAATCTCGGCTTTCGCGATGTTGCAGCGCTCACCGAAGTGCTGGTTGAAGGCGTGCGGCTCGGCATGGATCCAGGCGATGCGCAGCTCATGAAGCGCTACGAGACCTGGCGTAGCCTCGATACGCTGATGGTCGCCATGGCCACCGATGGCCTGACGCGTTTGTTTGGCATTCCCGGCAAGACCGCTTCGAAGATCCGGCGCTTTGGTATGACCGCCGTCGATCGTATCCCGCCCCTAAAACGCCGCTTCGTCGACGAAGCGCGTGGCAGCAGTGGAAAACTCCCCCTGCTGCTCCGGGGCGTCACCGTCTAGACACAAGAAAGGCCGCCACCCGGGGAGGGATGGCGGCCAGTTTGGATACGGAAGAGAGTTCCGTACGGGCTATTCGGCGGCTGCGAAGACGCCGGGCATCGGAATGGCGATGCTCTGCAGCGTTTCTTCCTGGCATTCGCGTGCGTCGATCTGACTGCGCAGGTCGAAGCTGAAGCCAGTACCGCAGACTTCGCGGGCCGCAGCGATGAGGCGGCGTTGCAGAGTGTTGCGGTCCGCTTCATTGGCAAGATTGAGATCACCGTGATGCACGGCGACCGAGGGAGCACCAGCCGGAGCGGCATGGGCGACGCCTGGCTGGGCCATCGCTGCGCCGATCATCAGGGTGGCGGGAATCAAAAGTGCGCTAATATTCTTCATTGTCATGCTCCTTGGGGAGGGGGTTGAGTTGACAAGAAGGGATGTAACATAGGTTGCGATTTGCAACTAACAACGATATTGCCTATATGTTCTGCAGAATTGCAGAACAGGTAATAGGATGGACTGGAACGATCTTCGCTACTTTATCGCTGTCGCGGAAACCGGCAGCACGCTGAGCGGCGGCAAGAAGCTGCATGTCAGCCAAACCACCGCGGCGCGGCGGGTTGCGGCGCTCGAAGAGGCGCTCGATCTCACTCTCTTTGATCGCAGCCGGACCGGCTACACGCTTACCCCCGTCGGTGAGGCGCTGCTCGAATCGGCGCGCGCCGTTGGCAGTGCTGCGGACGAATTCGCCAAGGCCGCCGATTCCCAAGTCCGCGATATCAGCGGATCGGTGAAACTCACAACGCTCGATATCTATGCCGAAACCCTGTTGCCGCCGATGCTGAAACGGATGCGGGCCGACTATCCCGGTATCCGGATCGAGATAGAGACGACCCAGGAACCGCGCGATCTGGCGAGCGGCGATGCGGATATCGCGCTGCGCAACAGCCAAGGGCCGACGGGTGGTGGACTGGTCGGTCGGCGGATCGCCGATGATGGCTGGACGATTTATTGCAGCCGCTCCTATGCGCGCGAAAATGGCACTCCCAGAACCGAAGCCGATCTGGTCAATCATGCCTTTATCGGTGGGGGCGGCGAGAATTTCTGGCGCACCTATCGCGAATGGCTGCGCGAAAATGGCCTGGAAGATCAGGTTGCCGTGCACCATGCGACCGCCACCGGAATCCTCTCAGCTGTGCGGGCCGGGGGCGGGCTTGCCGTGATGCCGAGCTTCTTCGCCGATCATGATCCTGAGCTCGTCCAATGCCTGCCGCCGCGCGGCGAGGATGAAAACGGCCTATGGCTGCTGACCCATGAGCGGCTCCGCCATGTGCCGCGTATCCGGGCCGTGCTCGATTATCTTGCCAAGGAACTGAAGACTCTGGCGCTGCAGCCCCCACAATAGGCGGGCGCGCCCTAGTCGCTGGCGTTCAGTTTACGCGCTTCTTCAACGAGCATCACCGGCACGCCATCGCGGATCGGATAGGCCAATCCTGCTGCTTCGGAGATCAACTCACCCGCCTCGCGATCATGGCGAAGCGGTGTCCGGGTTACCGGGCAGACGAGAATAGCGAGCAGTTCAGGATCGAGCGGTGTGGCGCTGGTCATTGTGCTGCTATTGCAGCGTCGCGCGGTCATCGCCGCCGGTCTGCTGATGCATGCGGAAGAATTGCATGAACTGAATCAGCAGTTCGGACCGTTCCTCGATCGTCGGTGCTTCGAGGAGCGCCTGTTTTGCCACCGTATCGAAGGGCGAAACCTGGGCGATCATATTGACGAGCGTTTCATCGTCGAGCGTTTCAACCGCATCCCAATCTACGGCATAGCCGAGAAGGCTCGCGAATTTCTTCGATTCGTCGAGCAGCCCGCCGCGCATCGCGATTGATAGCGGCTCGGCCTCGGCGTCATCGCCAAATTCTGCGGTAACCGCCTCGACCCGCCGAAAGGCAGTGGTCGCATCAAGCTCGCGAACCACTCGGAACCGGGTCAGGCCATCAAGCACCAGATTGAAGCGCCCATCTTCCATCGCTTCGACTTCGGAAATCTTGCCGATACACCCTATGTCGAAAAGGGCGGGTTTATGGCCGTCTGCATCGTCTGCGCTGCGCGGCTGGATCATCGCAATGCGCCGATCACGAGCCATGGAATCCTGCACCAGCGCCCGGTAGCGCGGCTCGAAAATATGCAGCGGCAATTGCGCACGCGGCAGCAGGATCGCGCCGGCGAGCGGAAAGATGGAAAGGCGGACCGGGCTCTCGCTCATTATCCGAACAGGATCGCGGAGAGGCGCCGGCGTTGCTGGGACACCCATTCATCTTCCAGGCCGACAACCTCGAACAGCTGGAGCAGCTTTTGGCGGGCCGCGCCCTCGTTCCAGTCCTTATCGGCTTCGATGATGTGGAACAGATGATCGGCGGCATCGTCCCGCGCATCATTGGCGATCAAGGCGGTTGCGAGCTCGAGCCGGGCCTCATGATCGGCCGGGTTCGCTTCGACCTTGGCGCGCAGCGGCGCGGTATCTTCGCTGTCTGCGGCATCGCCGATCAGATCGATGGCCGCTTGAGCACGAACAATGGCCGGGTCCTTGGCGACGTCTTCGGGGATCTGGGCCAGCATCTCGCGTGCTTCGTCAATCTTGTCCATCGCAACCAGCGCCCGGACAAAGCCTGAAATGACATTGGGATCGGTCGGTGCCATTTCCATGATCTGGGCAAAGGCGGAGAGCGCACGCTCATTGTCGCCATCGGTCAGAAACTGCTCGCCCATTTCGATAAGCGGCTCGATTTCGGCCTGTTGCTGTCTCTCGTCGCTTTCCACCGGCAACTGCGTCAAAATCTGGTCGAGCATCTGCTTCAACGCGCTTTCGGTGCGCGCCTGGCCAAGATCGGCGATCGGTTTGCCCTGGAACATCGCATAGACGGTGGGGATCGACTGGATCTGAAATTGCGAGGCAATGAACTTGTCTTCGTCGACATTCACCTTTTTCAGGATCACGCCCTTATCGGCATAGTCCGCCGCGACCTTTTCGAGCATTGGCGTCAGCTGTTTGCACGGGCCGCACCATTCGGCCCAGAAATCCAGGATAACGAGCTGCGACATTGACGGTTCGACAACATCGGTGCGGAATTTCTCGACCTCGGCCTTCTGATCTTCGGTCAATCCCAATTGCGTGGCCACTTCGTACGACTCCTTTTCGGGGTTTCGGCATATATGGGGTATTGCAGCGCATAACCCAAGGGGAGGCTGCGCTTTGCGGACGTGCATCGGCAAGTCGCTGCATCCCGGCCGGATTATTGGCCGCAATATACTTGCCCTGCCGCTAATCCCATGCTAGCTGCGCCGCCTCTTCACCCGATGGCAAGAATTTGGCGTCATAGGGGAGAGCGCCGAGCGGGCGTAGCTCAGGGGTAGAGCACAACCTTGCCAAGGTTGGGGTCGGGCGTTCGAATCGCCTCGCCCGCTCCATTTTTCTCTCACATTGCGAATCCGAATTTTAGCGCGGCTGGTCTCGGCCGTTACGCTGCGCCGTCGAGCGTAATCGTGCGGCCGTTGACCTGGGCTTTGACGCCATAGACGTCGGCCAGCCGCGTTTCGGTCAGCGTCTCGGATGGCGGGCCGTCGGCGACGATCTGGCCGCCATCCATCCAGATCAAACGGGACGCATAGCGCGCGGCGAGCTGGATATCGTGGAGCACGACCAGCGCGCCGCCGCCGTCTGCCACAAAGGCTTGGATCAAATCCATGATGCGGAACTGATGCAGCGGGTCGAGCGCCGCGGTGGGTTCGTCGGCGATCAGCAGCGGGGCTTCTGCCGCGAACGCGCGGGCGCAATGCACCCGTGCAAGCTCGCCGCCGGACAATGTATCGGTCCGCCGGTTTGCGAGCGCGGACAGGCCGCATGCGTCGATCGCCTTGTCGACAGCCTGTGCGTCTGCGTCTGTGAGCCGGCCAAGCGCCGCGCCATGGCTAAAGCGGCCGAGCGCGACCACATCGCGAACGCTATTGGGCCAGGCCAGCGGGCGCGCCTGGGGTAGATAGGCGAGTTGCCGGGCGCGTGCGATGGGGTTCAGCAGGCAGGATTCGCTGCCATCAAGCGTAGCGCTCCCACCGGTG
Organism: Parasphingopyxis sp.; assembly: GCA_965212265.1. Classification (GTDB taxonomy): domain Bacteria; phylum Pseudomonadota; class Alphaproteobacteria; order Sphingomonadales; family Sphingomonadaceae; genus Parasphingopyxis. Next base: position 288,229 of record CBDBUZ010000005.1, read on the forward strand.
CGCGGTTCGAGCCCGATGCTGGAACGGATCAAGCTCGTCTTGCCCGCACCATTGGGGCCAAGCAGGACGATCAGCTCTCCCGGTCCGAGCCGGAAACTCGCATCGCGCACAAGCGGAGCATCGCCCATGATGAGCGAGAGGTTATGGGTGACGAGCTCAACCACGGATCGTCCGTCTCTGTATTGCAATCCAGATAAAGGCCGGCGCGCCGATCAGCGCCGCGACAACGCCGAGCTTGAGTTCGGATTCCGTGGGCAGGACCCGCACCCCGACATCGGCCAGCACGAGAATTAGCCCGGCGAGCAACGCAGACGGCACCAGCGAACGCGCCGGATCATGGCCGACAAAGGGCCGGACCAGATGCGGCGCGACAATGCCGACAAAGCCGATCGCCCCGGCAAGCGCAACCGATGCGCCGGTCGCCAGGCCCGCGCCGAGCACCGTGAAAATGCGCTGGTTGCGCAGGTTGAGTCCGATGCCGCTCGCGGCTTCTTCGCCTAAGGTTAGCGCCGAAAGCCCGCGCCGGGTTGCGAACAATATGGCGACACCCGCGATCAGGAAGGGGAAGGTCAGGCCGATCTCGGCAAAGCTGCGATTGGTGACCGATCCGAGCATCCAGTTGATCATGTCCGACAGGGAAAAGGGATTGGGCGCGAGATTCATCAGCAAGCTCATCGCCGCGCCGGCAAAGCTGGATAGCCCGACGCCGATCAGGATCAACGTGACGACCGATTGGGTGCGGATCGCGGCCAGCGCAAGCAAAGCGGTGGCCGCCAACGCGCCGATAATAGCGGCGATCGGAAGCACCCAGATGCTGAGTGCGGCGAGGCCGTAATAGAGCGAGAAGGTTGCCGCCAATGCGGCCGATGCCGATACGCCGAGCACGCCGGGCTCGGCAAGCGGATTGCGGAGCAGGCCCTGCAATGCGGCGCCGCTGATCCCGAGTGCCGCGCCGACCAGAAAAGCGGCGAGCGCGCGCGGGAGGCGGATCGACCAGATTACCAGCTGGTCGCCAGGCGAGCCATTGCCGAGAAATGCAGCGAAGGCCCGATCAACCGGCATCGGCGTCGATCCGATCAGGCAGGCCGCGAAAATTGCCGCCACACAGGCGATCACCAGTCCGGGAGTGAGCCAGCTATGCGCTTTCATCTGCGCGCCCCTTCGGCAAGGGCCTCGACTGCATCAAGGATGAACCAGCCGCCACAGGCGGTCCAGGCCCCGTCGAGCGGAACCACGTCCCGGTCGGTGAGCTGCGCGCGGGCAACGGGATGCTGGGCAGCACCCCAGGCATCGGGTGTGCTGAAGAAGGAATCGAAAAAGGCGGCCGCCACAAGGTCTGGCTGCTCATAGGCAAGCCGCTCCAGGGGCAGCGAATGCCAGCCGGACTCTTCCTGGAAATTGGAAAGCCCGGCAGCGATCAGCATCTCATGGATCAGCGAACCGGGCCCGCTCGTGACGCCAGCGGGCGTCATATAAAGGGTGGCAGCATCGCTACTGCGTTCGCGGATGGCGGCCAATCGGGATCGGAACTCGGCGGTCAGCGCCGCACCGCGCTCGGACTGGCCAAGTCCGTCTGCGACATGGGCGATTTGCTGGGCAATCGATCCTTCTTCCGCGCCATCGATGCTGGATATCCAGCCGAGCTGCAGAACCGGCACGCCGGCGCGCTCGAAAAACCCCGCCGCATTGGGTCCGCCGCCATAGGAGCGGATAATGAGATCGGGCTCGAGGATCAGTACATCTTCGGCATTGGGCCGCACTGTCGGCATGCCGATTGCGGCGTCGCGCATATAGGAGAAATCTTCCACCCCGCCCGGCGAGATGGCGAGGATCTGCTCGCGATCGGCCAGCTGCAACAGATATTGGTCAGCACAATAATCGAGGCTGACTATACGCATCGGGCGTTCGGTTGATTGGGTTGTGAGGGCGTTCTGCGCTGCGCCCGATGGCTCGCACGCGGCGAGCATAAGCGCAGCGGTGAGCGCCAGCATCCCACGCCAAACAGGTGCAGCATTTTTGATGCGCCCCATCATTACTCCCCATTGCACCGCGCCGTCCGCGACTGGTGCACACCCAACGGCAACGGGCCTCGCGGATTGGTCTCCGCGCGGACGGCCAAGCCTGTCTGCTGTCGTTTCAGGGGAAGTGGCGCGGGCCGAACGGATCGGATCCCAGCGCCCACATCTTACCCGCCTGTCGAGAGCTGATCCCGGTCTCCAGGCGAACGACGCGATGGCAGGTTTCCTGGCTCACCGATGGTCGCCTCCGGCCGCCTTCCCAGCTCCTGTCCCGTACGGACAGAGCCAGTGGCATATTGGCCGTCAGCTATCGGCTGACAGTTGCGGGCACAGCCCCGGATTTTCGCCGGGTTCCCTCTTAGCCGCCGGTCAGGGCAGCACCATCTGCACCACGGTCTGGTGCAGCGATGCGCGGCTGTCAATTCGTGCGTGGCTTGCGGGTTATTCGGCGGCGTCCTCGGTCGGCATCAGCTTGTCCATCGTTTTCGTTTCGAAATCGCTGGCATCATGCCGTTCGGGAAGCTGGGTTTCCGGCTCGCCCCAGACGCGGTTGACCATTCGGCCGCGTTCGACAGCCGGGCGTTCGGCAATCTGGTCGGCCCAGCGGTTCACATGCGTATATTCATGCACCTGCAGGAATTCGGCGGCTTCGTAGAGCACGCCCTTGGCCAGCCCCCCATACCAAGGCCAGATTGCCATATCGGCGATCGAATATTCGCTGCCGGCCATATAGTCATGTTCGGCGAGGTGCCGGTCGAGCACGTCCATCTGCCGCTTCACTTCCATGGCAAAACGATCGATCGGATATTCCATTTTCATCGGCGCATAGGCGTAGAAATGGCCAAAGCCGCCGCCGAGATAAGGCGCGCTGCCCATCTGCCAGAACAGCCAGTTCAGGGCTTCGGTCCGCGATGCATGATCGCTCGGCAGGAACGCGCCGAACTTCTCGGCAAGATAGAGCAGGATCGATCCGCTCTCGAACACGCGCTGATGCGGTTCGACGCTGCGATCGACCATCACCGGGATTTTCGAGTTCGGATTGATATCGACATAGCCCGATGAGAATTGATTGCCCTCGCCGATATTAATGATCCAGGCATCATATTCGGCGCCTTCATGACCGAGCGCGAGCAGCTCTTCGAGCATCACGGTCGCCTTCACGCCATTGGGTGTGGCGAGCGAGTAAAGCTGGATCGGATGCTCGCCGACCGGCAAGTCCTTGTCATGGGTCGGTCCGGCAATCGGCCGGTTGATGGCAGCAAACCGCCCACCGCTTTCCTTGTCCCAGGTCCAGATCTTTGCCGGCTCATATCCTGGCGGTTGGTTTTCGGGGGTTTCTGCTTCGTCGCTCATGATCGATTCTTTCTGTTGATTGCGTGGCGCGAGAATTGCGGATCGCGGCGGCGGAGTCCACGGCGGAAAACTATTGGGGGTATTGGCTGGGCTTTTGTCGGGCTGGACCGCTCTCCTCCCGGCCCGTAGCGTGGCGGCTCGCAAAGAGATTCGGGAGAGCGCAATGTCGAAGCAGGAAATGGACGCGGTTATTCAGCTGCTCAACGCCAACCAGGCGGAGGGTGAGCCGAGTGTTGAAGAGCAACGCGCGGGCATGGAAGCGCTGGCCGGATCCTTCCCGCTTCCCGAAGGCGCCCAGCAGCGCGCCGAAACCATCGCCGGCGTGCCGTGCGAATGGCAATCGGTGGAGGGCGCGAAAGACGATGCCGTCCTGCTCTACTTTCATGGCGGCGGCTATGTGATCGGATCGGTGAATACGCATCGCGGGCTTGTTTCGGGTTTTAGCGGCGCGAGCGGCATAACCGGGCTTTCGGTTGATTATCGATTGGCGCCTGAACACCCGTTTCCCGCAGCGGTCGAAGATGCGGTGGCGGTCTATCATGCGCTGCTCGAACAGGGTCGTGATCCGGCAAAGATCGCGATTGGCGGAGATTCCGCCGGCGGTGGCCTCTCGCTCGCGCTGTTGCTCGCAGCCCGCGAACGCGGCCTGCCGCAACCGGCCTGTGCCGCGCTGCTTTCGCCCTGGTCCGATCTCCGGATCGTCGCCAAGGCCTATGAGAACCGCAAGGAATCGGATCCGATGGTCCGCAAGGACGGGATCAGCGCGATGGCCGCGCATTATCTCGGCGATACCGATCCCACCAATCCGCTGGCCTCACCGATCCTGGCCGATCTTTCGGGCCTTGCGCCGATGATCATCCATGTCGGCGATCGCGAAGTGCTGCTCGACGATTCGGTGGATCTCGCTGCGCGCGCTGAAGATGCCGGTGTCGATGTGACGCTGAAAGTCTGGCCGGACATGATCCATGTCTTCCAGGCTTTTTACCCGATGGTCGAAGAAGCCCGGCAATCGATTGCCGAAATGGGTAGTTTTATCGCGGAGAAAACGGCCTAGCTGCTTTCGGCCGTGCCATAGGCTTCGAGCCGCCCAGCGGCCTGTGCCACGTCGCAGGCAAGGATCACGATATCGTGCAGCGCTTCATCTGCATCGCGCACATGATCGCGCAGCAAGGCTTCGCCGCGAAAGCCAAGTTCCTCGAACAGCGTGATCGCGCCTTTCTGGTCGACGGTCATCTGCGCGGTCAGTTTCTTCAGCCCCTTGTCGAGCGCTTTCGCAAAACATTGCTCGATCAGCACCCGGCCAAGCCCATGCTTGCGGACGGACGGATCGACCAAAACGCGCAGCTCGCCAAGATGGGGTGACCAGCTCAGCGGGTCGGTAATCAGGGCCGAACAGCCGACAATCCGGCCATCCTGCTCGGCGATAAGCGTTTCGATAGCGCCGCTATCGGTCTGCGCGATCCAGGCATCGACCACGCCGCGCTTGGTGATGTCGCGGGTCAGAAACAGAAGGTCATGCGGCGGTAGCGCCTTGGCAAAGCTGAGCAGCCCGGCCTTGTCCTCCGCGGTCATCTGCCGGAGCGAAATCTCGGCATCGCCCATGGCATGTGTCGAGGGATTGCGTTCGCGTGTCATACGGACCTTTCGCCAAGCCATTCGTCCAGGGTGGGCCATAGCCGCCGCGCCGCATTGGGCCCGGCAATCAGGCTGATATGGCCGCCTTTCAGAGTGATTTCAGTTTTGTCTTTGGATCCCGCCAGCGGCACCAGATGTTTGCTCGCCTCATAGGGAACGATGTGATCGTGGAGCGCGACCGCATGGAAAAGCGGTATCTTGATATTGCCGATATCGGCAATCTGGCCGCCGACTTCTAGCGTGCCTTCTTTCAGCTCATTGCGCCACATCAGCTTTTTCACCGTGTCGCGGAAATATTCGCCCGCGAGCGGCAGCATGTCATTGCTCCAGCGCTCCATCTTGCGCTGGAATTCAACCAGGTCGCTGTTCCACATATTGTCCCAGAGCGTGCGCTGGGCCGCGACCCGGCCGGAGGGGCGCAGCATATCAAACGATGTCAGCAGCAAATCGGGCGAGGCATTGCCCACCGAATCGACCAAGCGATCGACGTCGAAATATTTCTTCTGCGACATATGCGCGAACAGGTGCATTTCGGAAAAATCGATGGGCGTCGTGAAGCAGATGAGATTCTTGATCGGCTCTTCGGGATGCGTTGCGGCATAGATGGTCGAGAGCACGCCGCCCATGCAATAGCCGACCAGCGACACTTCCTGCTCGCCGGTTGTCTCGCGCACCCGGCGCAGGCAATCGCCGATAAAGTCATTGGCATAGCTATCGAGATTGAGGCCCTTCTCCTCGGGTCGCGGCGCATCCCAATCCATCACGAACACATCATATCCGGCATTCAAGAGGAAGCGGACAAAGCTGTGATCTTCGGCGATATCGAACACATAGCCGCGATTGGTTGTCGCCATGACCATCAGGATCGGCACCCGATAGACTTCTTCGACCAGCGGTTTGTAGTGATAGAGGTTCAGCGTGCCACGCTTGTGAATCACGTCCTTCGGCGTCAGCCCGACGGCTGGTGCGGCGGATGCGAAATATTCAACGCCCTTGATGTTGCGCTGGATCGTTCGCTCGACAAGCTTCTGGATCGCCGCGCCCGATCCGGCTCCACCATCCTGTTCGGCTGTGCTCGCCATTACTGCTTTAGTCCGATTTCTTCTTTGCGGCCTTTTTCGCCGCTGGCTTGCGTGTGCGACGCGGGCCCGACGATGATCCAGCTTCTGGCGGTGCGAGGCGCGACAGGGCTTCTTCGATCCGGACGAGCCGTTCGTCCATGGTCATCAAACGCTCGCCAATGGCTGTGATATCGCTTCGGCTGGGCATGTTGAAGAATTCCAGATTCTTCGACATCTGATCCGTCATGCCCTTCTGCATCTTCGCGCCGAGTTCCGTTGCCACGCCGGTTGTTTTGGCAAAGCCTTCGGTGCCGAGTATCGCCTTCGACATCTCGTCAAAGCGCGTTTCGAGATCGCCCATCGCCTTACGAAGCGTATCCATTGGATCCATGCTGTTATTGTCGGCCATCGCGCGCTCCCATTTTGTTCTGCCCGCAGTTATGCCGCGCACACCGATGTGAGTCGAGCATTACTGGTCAGCGGCGAAGAACATCAGATGGACGAGCCGACCGGTGTCATGGTCTTTGCCAAAGCCGGGGCCCGCATTGTGAAACTGCCAGGGCTTGAACAGGATCAGCCGGTTGAAGCGCATCGGGATGCGCGACGTGCGCTCCCATTTGCTGGCAATCACCGTATCCTTGTTGACGACATCTTCGATCAGCGCATTGGCATCGGGATAGCCGGTGGCGGCCAATTGGGCCGGATCGTGCGGTATCGCATCGAGCCCGGTGCGTCGATGCCGGAAGAAATCCGTGCCGCCGCGGCAATGCTCGTCGAGGCTGAGATAGAGAATGCCGGAATAGAAGCAGGGATCGATATGGACGCCGCTGCGCCCTTTGTCGGCCTTGAGCGTCAACCGGCAATGGCCATGGCTGGTGTTGGGATCGGGCTTCACCCGCACGCCGATGATTTTCGATACTGTGTCGTCCAGCCCTTGGATATCCAGCGTCTTGGTTGAAAGCAGCCCCGGATAATTGCCCTTCTTGAACGCCGGATCATAGTCGAGCGCCATGGCCTGGCGCCGCGCGCCATGCGGATCTTTCAGAAAATCGTCGATCACGATCAGCGATGGCAACATAGTCGAAATCCCCGGCCTTGCGGCTGAAATCCAAGTCTTGGCCTGTTTCATCGCCCTCCCGGTGTCAAGCGTGTCGCCCTCCCCGTTTCGCCAATTGCGCGCAGTCGGTCGATCCGGCATTGTCCGGCCCTCAAACTGGCGCAACAGGCAAGGCAGGCAATCGTGACCCAATCTCCAAGAAGCTGGCTGTTCGTGCCGGCCGACAGCGAAAAGAAGATCGGCAAGGCGCTGGGCGGGGAGGCGGACGCGATCATCCTCGATCTTGAGGATTCGGTCGCCGAAGCCAACAAGCCAGCTGCCCGCGCCGTGGCGGCTGACGCCATCCGCAGCGCTGCCGATCATGCGGCGCAGATCTGGGTAAGGATCAATCCACTCGATAGCGGCATGGTTGGCGATGATTTGGCCGCGATTGTCGGCGCAAAACCCCATGGTGTCATGTTGCCGAAAAGCGAAAGCGACGGCGATATCGCGGCGCTCCATGCGATGCTGGACAGTGAAGAAGCGAAACATGATGTCACGCCGGGCGCGACGGCGATCAGTGCCGTGGCGACGGAAACTGCGGCCAGCCTGTTTGGCCTTGGCAGCTATGGCGCGTCGAGCGAGCGTTTGGCGGCACTAACCTGGGGCGCGGAAGATCTGTCGGCGGCGCTTGGAGCGTCGAGCAAATTCGATGCCGATGGCGAATTGAGCTTCACCTATCAGCTTGCCCGCTCGCTGTGCCTGGCTGGCGCGGTTGCCGCCGAAGTCCAGCCGGTCGACAGCCTGTTCGGCGATTTCAGGGACGATGCGGGCCTTGAAGCGGATTGCGATAAGGGGCGGCGCGAAGGTTTTACCGGAAAGCTCGCCATCCATCCGGCCCAGGTGCCGATCATCAACGCTGCCTTCACGCCGAGCGCCGAAGAAATCGAGCATGCGCGTAAAATCGTGGCGCTATTTGCGGAAAATCCGGATCTCGGCACGATCGGGCTCGATGGCAAAATGCTCGATCGGCCGCATCTGTTGCAGGCGCAGCGGGTGCTGGATCGCGCGGGCGAGGCGTAGTCCGGCTGATCGATAGCTACGGGCCTTTCGTCGAAGGACGATTTTCACGGCACCCCATGGTCCGATACGTACCAAGTTGATCTTCGGGCGCCTGTGCGCCCAAGCGGCCCACCGACATGGGCGGATCATGGATAGGGGATTGGGACATGCGCGACACGCGATTTGGGAAAACTTGTATCGGGCTGGCGGCTGCCGGGCTGTTGATGGCGGCAAGCGGGGCAATGGCGACGCCGCAAGAGGATGCCGATGCGCTCTTTGCGGCGGAGGATTGGGCGGCTGCAGCCCAAGCCTATGATGCACTACTCGCGGCGGATCCCGCCAATAGCGCCAACTGGTTCAATCTCGCACGAGCACGGCATTCGGCTGAAGATTTGCCCGCTGCGCGCACCGCTTATCTGCAAGCGATCGAGACCGGCTATACCCCGGCACCGCGCGCGCATTTTCATCTTGCCCGGGCGCTGATGACGCTGGGCGATACCGATGGCGCACTCACCCAGATAGAAGCGATTGCGGCCAGCGGAACGCCACTTGGTAGCACGATCCAGGCGACGGCGGAATTTGGCGATCTGGCTGAGAATGAACGGTTCGCTGCGGCGATCACGGCAATGGCGCCGTGCACTGATCCCATCTATCGGGCCTTTGATTTCTGGCTCGGCGAATGGGATGTAAACACGCCTTCCAATCCCCAAACCGCAAGCAGTCGGATTTCGTCGCGCCATGGTGGATGCGTCGTTCTCGAAGAATTTGACGCCGGTGCCTATCGCGGGATGAGCATCAATTTCGTCGATTCAACAACCGGTCGTTGGCACCAGAGCTGGATGGCGAATAATGGCATTCCGGTTTATCTCGAAGGCAATCTCAACGCCGATGGGGCGATGGTGCTTTCCGATGCCGATCTGCCGATCAGTGCAGCCACCGGCACGATCAACCGCGTTACCTGGTCGCAAGAAGAGGGTGGTGCGGTGCGGCAGTTCTGGGAAGTGTCGAGCGATGGCGGCGAGACCTGGTCCGTCGCATTTGATGGCCTCTACACACCGCGGGCCACAGACTCAGAGGACTAGGCTGTCTATTCGGCTTCGGCCGCGGCGTTCGCTTCGTCTTGTTCGCGTTGCCGGGCGGCAAGGCGGGGTTCCATCAGCGCGATCGTTTCGATCCGGTCGAGCGCATTGCGTGCAGCGATATAGCGGCGCGCATCGGCGATCCATTGTTCAGCCGCCTCGCGCTCGGGCAACCGCAACACTTCAGCAAGCGCGGTATCCACCTGGCCAACCGCCAGCTTGTCACGGGCGCGCTGCAAACGCTGGCGCGGGGCTGGTGATGGCGTGCCTTCCTGGCGCAGCACGAACAGCTCGGAAAATTCGCGCCGCGTCGCATCCCACCAGCTTTCGCCTTCGCCAATCCCGATCAGCTCGGGCTCGAGCGCGGTCAGCCGGGATTGCAGGCCATCCAGCGTTACAGGTTGTTGCGAGGCGGCGATGACGCGAGCCACGGCTTCAGGCGCCGAGCGGCCAAATCGTTCGCGCAGCAGGCCTTCGATATAGCCCAGCGCGACCCCGCGATCGAGTGCGCGGCGGGCGGCAAAGGCAACCAGCAACCCTTCGGCGCGGTCGGCATTGCCCGCTGCGGCACCCGCGCGCGTGCCGATCCGGTCGATCCGATCCTCGAGCTGCGCAACACGCCGCGCCAAAGTCGCGCGATCGGCCTCAATCTCGGCGGTGTCGGGAGTTTCGCCAACCGGAGCGCCGGGTTCACCGGGTTCGGTATCATCGAGCTGGCGTTCGAGCGCGGCAACCGCTGCGCTGCTTTCCGGCGATGCGGCCTCTGTCTCGTCGGCGCTGAATATGCCGAGCGAGGGGCCATAATTGACGAGAAACCAGCCCATCCCGATCACACCACCCAGAAAGGCGACGCTGGCGATGATCAGCACCCGGATCAGCGAGCGCCGGGGCGTGTCTTCGGTTTCGATCGGTTCATAATCGCGCGGCATAGGGTGACTTCATACTCCGAACAGACGCGTCGCACGCGCCGGGCGGCCAGCTTTACCCGATCGGATCGCTCTCGCCTAGCGCCGATGCGGCGGCAAGCATGGCCGGCTCATTGGGCTGTTCTGCGGCCATTGCCATGCCCCATCCCGTGCCCGCCCGCTCCAGCGCTGCGGCACTGATCGCTACGAGCTTAAACGCGCTGCGCTCCACTGCCTGATCGGTGCAGAGCGCGTCCAGATACTCGGCCGCACGCGGCGAATGGACAAGAATCACCATATCGGCTGGCAATAGGTCGGCGAGATCCGGCGGCGACACGCGTTTGGCGTCGTAAACCGTGGCGCGCGTAATGCTGAGGCCGCTCTCATCAAAGGGTCGGGTCGCCGCGCCAGCGGGATGGAAAATCCGTGTGACGCCATCGCTCCGCATTCGATCTGCCAGCTCGGCCACACCGCCATTGCCAGCGATGACCTCCGTAAAACCAGCCTCTTTCGCCGCCTCTCCCGTCGCCGCGCCGACCGCATAGAGCGGCAAGTCGCAAAAGTCCGCGAGCCCTTCCCCGCCAAACTGCGCTGCATTGGCGCTGGTCATCATGACAGCATCGAAATCTGCGGCAGGTGGCGGAGTCCAAGGCCGTGACGTCACCGTAAAAAGCGGCAACACTATTGGGTTCCAGCCCGCATCGCGCGCGCGCTGCGCTGTTTGGCTGGCACCTGGCTCGGGGCGCAAGACCAGCAGATCTGACGTCATTGGGCAAATAGCGCGCGCAACGCCGGGCTGGCGCGATCCAACAGTTCGGAACCTAAGTTTTCTGCGGTTTTCAGGCGATCATCAATCGGACCACTGTCTATTGCCCAAACAGCCTCGCTGCCGTTGTGGAGCAATATCTGCGCGCTGATGGTTATGGCGTCATCGTCAATCTGGGCCAGAGCGGCAACCGGCGAATGGCAATCGCCACCAATCGCCAGAAGCAGTGCCCGCTCGGCTTCGATGCACTGCAATGTCGCACTATCGTTGATTGCCGCGATCATCGAGCGGATTTCAGCATCCGCGGCGCGGGTTTCGATACCGATCGCGCCCTGCTGCGCTGCCGGGAGCAGTGTATCAACCGGTATCGCCGCGCCAATATCGCCATGCCCAAGCCGATCCAGCCCGGCCGCGGCCAGCAAAGTTGCGTCGATCGTGCCCTTTTCGACCGCTGCCAGGCGCGTGGCGACATTACCGCGCAGGGATTCAACAGCCAGATCCGGACGCACAGACAATAGCTGCGCAGCGCGGCGCGGAGACGATGTGCCGATCCGTGCTCCCTCCGGCAAATCGGCGATGCTGGGCGCCCCAATCAGCCGATCGCGTATATCTGCCCGAGGCAGAGTGGCCGTGAGAATGATCTCGGCTGGCCGAACCGTCTCCACATCCTTCATGGAATGGACGGCGAAATCGATATCCCCTTCGCCCAGCGCTCGGTCGAGTTCCTTCGTCCATAACGCTTTTCCGCCGATTTCCGCCAATGGCCGGTCCTGTACGGCATCGCCGGTTGTCTTCACCGGCACAATCGTGACGTCATCCCCGGACAGGCCATGGGCATCGCTCAGCGCCGTCTTCACCATCTGGGCCTGGGCGAGTGCAAGCGGAGACCCGCGCGTGCCGAGTTTAAGGGGGGGTGTCATGAGGCTTGTGCTAGCCGGTGATGCGATGGCAGGGAAGGCCCATGGCAATCATCCTGGGTCTCGAATCGAGCTGTGACGAAACCGCAGCGGCGCTGGTCACCAGTGATCGGGAGATTCTGGCCCATGCGCTGGCCGGACAGGAGGAAGAGCATCGCCCCTTTGGCGGCGTAGTCCCCGAAATTGCCGCGCGTGCCCATGTTGACGCCATGACGCCACTTGTCGCCCAAGCCTTTGATAAAGCAGGGCTATCAGTTGCCGATATCGATGCCGTAGCCGCCACAGCGGGCCCCGGCCTCATCGGTGGCGTGATGGTCGGGCTAATGACCGGCAAGGCGCTGGCGCTCGCCGCCGACAAACCGCTCATTGCCGTGAATCATCTCGAAGGCCATGCGCTTTCGCCGCGTCTTGCGGATCCCAGCCTCGCCTTTCCTTATCTTTTGCTGCTCGTCTCAGGCGGCCATTGCCAGCTTTTGCTGGTTGAAGGCGTTGGCGCCTATCGCCGTCTCGCGACAACGATCGATGATGCGGCGGGCGAGGCCTATGACAAAACGGCCAAGCTGCTCGGCCTTGGATATCCGGGCGGACCCGCGGTCGAAGCGGCGGCAAGAGACGGCAATCCGGACGCCGTGCCCTTGCCGCGCCCCCTATTGGGCGCCGTCGAACCCCATTTTTCCTTTGCCGGGCTGAAATCGGCCGTATTGCGGGCCAAGGATAGCGGCCAATATGCGCGTGACGATATTGCGGCCAGTTTCCAGGCCGCAACCATCGATTGCCTGGTCGATCGCACCAAGAAAGCGCTGCATTCCGTCGATGACGTCACGGCGCTGGTGGTGGCTGGCGGGGTCGCCTCCAACGCGGCTATCCGTGCAGCGCTCGAGGCATTGGCGGCCAGTTGGGGGCTGCCCTTTGTCGCGCCGCCACCCTGGCTGTGCACGGATAATGCGGCCATGATCGCCTGGGCGGGCGCCGAACGTTTTGCGGCCGGATTGGTCGATCCACTCGATATCGCGCCGCGCGCGCGCTGGCCGCTCGACGGTGATGCGGCTAAAGCCCGGGGGGCAGGAGTGAAGGCATGAGCATAGAGCAGATTGGCGTCATCGGCGGGGGAGCCTGGGGCACGGCGCTTGCCCAATGTGCGGCGCAAAATGACAGCCCGGTCATGCTCTGGGCGCGTGAGGGCGAAGTGGTCCGCGCGATCAACGATCAATGCGCCAACCCCATGTTCCTTCCCAATGTCCAGCTGTCCCGCAAAATTCGCGCGACCAGTCAGCTTGATGACCTGTCTGATTGCGACGCGATTTTGGTGGTCGCGCCGGCCCAGCATGTCCGCGATATATTGGGGTCGGCATCGATCGGCTTTGCGCCGCTGATCCTCTGCGCAAAGGGGATCGAAGCGGGATCGAAGAAATTGATGAGCGAGGTTGCGTCCGAAGTCTATCCGGGCTCGCCGATCGCGGTCCTGTCCGGCCCGACCTTTGCGCATGAAGTGGCGGCCGGGCTGCCGGCGGCGGTCACCCTGGCCTGTGAAGACGAGGCACTGGGCGGGTCGATTGCCAAGCGGCTCGCGAGCCGGACCTTCCGGCCTTATCTTTCGAACGATGTGGTCGGCGCCGAAATTGGTGGTGCGGTGAAAAATGTGCTGGCCATTGCCTGCGGTGTTGTCGAGGGCAAACGGCTCGGCCAAAATGCCCGTTCGGCGCTGATTTCCCGCGGTTTTGCAGAAATGACGCGATTTGGCCTGGCGCGCGGTGCCCAGGCGGAAACGCTGGCTGGTCTATCGGGGCTCGGCGATCTCGTGCTCACCTGCTCGTCCAGCAGCTCGCGCAATTTCTCGCTCGGCAAAGGTCTGGGCGAAGGGCGGTCTGCCGAAGAATTGATGAGTGATCGGACAACGGTCGCCGAAGGCGCGCATACCGCACCCGTATTGCGGGAAGCCGCCCATGATGCGGGCGTCGAAATGCCAATCACTGAAGCGGTCTGCGCCATGCTGGAAGGCGAAACATCGGTGGAAGCAACGGTCGAAGCGCTAATGGCGCGGCCCTTGAAGAGCGAACGCTAGCGCCGGACTCTAAAAGTCCCAGCAAATGCCTTCATGCTCCCAATCGCCATAGCGGGTGGGTTCGAGCATTTCCTTGCCGCTATGCTCGCGGGCCGGTTCGCCGGGCTTGGGTTCGGGCACTGGCGGGTTCGGGGTCAGATGGTCGGGCGCTTTCACCCAATCGGGTCGTTTTCCGGCCATGTGCGTTCTCCGATTGTCAAATGCGCTGCGGATACCCATTTTGGGGCTTCAGAACGGAGACGCAAGGTGAACCAGGTAAAAAACGCTGATCATGCTGGCGGTGATGACCGCGCTTTTCATGGGTATCGGTCTGATGCTCGGCGGCCGGATGGGGATGATCCTTGCCTTTCTCGTGGCGGCGGGCATGAACCTTTTCACCTATTGGAATGCCGACAAGATCGTCCTTAGGATGCACAATGCGCGCCAGGTCGATGCGCATACAGCGCCGGAATTCTATGAGCTTGTCGAGGATCTTGCCGAACGCGCGCGGCTCCCCATGCCCAAAGTCTATATTGTCGATTCCCCGCATCCCAACGCCTTTGCAACCGGTCGGAACCCGGAGAATGCGGCCGTTGCGGCAACGTCCGGGCTCCTCGAGATACTGAACCGCGATGAAGTGGAAGGGGTGATGGCGCATGAGCTTGCCCATGTCCGCAATCGCGATACGCTGATCATGACGATGACCGCGACAATTGCCGGGGCGATCTCGATGCTCGCCAGCTATGGCTATTTCTTCCGGGGCGGCGGCGGACGCGGGGGCCTGGCGGCGCTGGTGGCCGTATTTCTCGCGCCTTTTGCGGCGATGATCGTCCAGATGGCGATCAGCCGGACGCGCGAATATGGCGCGGATCGCGGCGGTGCGGAGATTTCCGGCAAGCCGGGCGCGCTGGCGTCTGCGCTGGCCAAGCTCGCCAATGGCGCTTCGCAAATCCACAATCCGGTGGTCGATCGCAATCCGGCGACGGCCCAGCTCTATATCGTTCCCGCGCTGTTTGGCGGCGCCCGCAGCCTGTTTTCAACCCATCCGGACACGAATATCCGCATTGCCGAGCTCGAAAAAATGGCCGCTGTCATGGATGCGCCGGCCGGGCACGGTGCGATCGACGATGGCGTATCCTCACGCGGCGGCAGCGCGCTTAATCCGCATCGGCGCGACCGCTGAGCGACGCATCCCCGCCCGGTGTTGAGAGCAGGCGTGCGGCGCTGCAGCTGCTCGATTCCGTGCTGCGCCAGGGGAAATCCATTGAATCCGTCGTCAAACGTGCCTGTCGCAAGCTGGATCGCGACGAAGATCGCCGTTTGGCGCTGGCGATTGCCGGTGAGGTTCTGCGCCGGCTGCCCGATTATGACGAACTGATTGATAGCGCGACCAAAAACCCGCTTCCCGATGATGCCAAGGCGCGCACGGTGTTGCGTATGGCATTGGCCCAGACCCTGGCGCTCGGAACGCCGGCTCATGCGGCCATTTCCACGGCCTTGCCGCTGCTCGATGGGGGGCCGAAACGGCTTGTCCATGGGGTGTTCGGCACCTTGTCACGCCAAGGGGCAAAACTCCCGGAACCGCCCAGCCTACCGGGCTTTGTGGCGGATCGCTGGGGGGAAAATTGGGGTGACGTCATGGTGGCAGATGCCGCCAAGGCCATCGCCACCCCGCCGCCGCTCGACCTGACCCTGGCCGATCCAGAGACAACAGCGGAATGGGCGGAGAAGCTGGGCGGCCATAGCCTGATGCCGGGCCATGTCCGGTGCGGCCGCGCCGCGGTGCCCGATTTGGCAGGATATTCCGAAGGCCAATGGTGGGTGCAGGATGTGTCGGCCGGGCTTCCCGCGCGCTTGTTTGGAGCTGGAAACGGGCGGTCTGCGCTCGATCTATGTGCCGCGCCAGGCGGCAAGACGTTGCAGCTCGCCGCCCAGGGTTGGCAGGTGACGGCGCTCGACCGCGCTGAAAGTCGTCTCGCGCGACTTTCGGAGAATCTGGAGCGAACCGGGCTTTCCGCCGATATCGTTACCGCCGATGCGCTCCATTGGGCGACGGCGGAGCAATTTGATGCGATCCTGATCGATGCGCCCTGCTCGGCAACCGGCATTTTCCGGCGCCATCCCGATGTGCTGTATCGCGCTTCGCCGCGGATCATCGCCGAATGTGCCGAGATCCAGCTGGAGATGCTCGATCGCGCGTCACGCTGGCTGAAACCGGGGGGCATGATGGTCTATACGGTCTGCTCGCTCGAACCCGAAGAGGGCGAGGCCGTCGTAAAGGCGTTCCTGGACGCGCATCCGGCGTTCGAAATCGCATCCGTTGAGGGTGAAATGCTGCCATCGGGACTGGCTCCGGCACCCGAAGGTTGGGTTCGAGTGCTGCCGGGCCAGATTGACGATCCGGAAGGCGCAGACGGCTTTTTTCTTGTCCGGTTTCGGCACAGCTAGGCTTTGATCGCACAATCTGTGCATCTTATCCCCAAATAGCGGCTTGCTGTGGCTTGGGCTGCTTGCCGGATTCGCGGGCCTCTCCTAAGGCTTGCCGATTATGGCCCGGCCCGTCCGCATAGCGCCCTCGATCCTATCCGCAGACTTTTCCAAACTTGGGGAAGAGGTGCGTGCGATCGATGCTGCCGGTGCCGATTGGATTCATATCGATGTGATGGACGGGCATTTCGTGCCCAATCTCACCATCGGGCCCGGCGTCGTGAAGGCATTGCGCCCGCATACCGACAAGCATTTCGACGTCCATCTGATGATCTCGCCGGTCGATAGCTTTATCGAGGGCTTTGCCAATGCCGGCGCCGATACGATCACCGTTCACCCGGAAGCCGGGCCACACGTCCATCGCACGGTCCAGCATATCAAATCGCTCGGCAAACGGGCCGGCATCTCGCTGAACCCGGCAACCCCGATCGACATACTGGATTATCTGCTCGAAGAGATTGATCTCGTATTGGTGATGAGCGTCAATCCCGGTTTTGGCGGCCAAAGCTTCATCGACAGCCAGTTGCGCAAGATCGAAGCGATCCGCGCACGGATCGATGCGCTGGGCAAGCCAATCGATCTCGAAGTTGATGGCGGCGTCGATCCGGACACCGCGCCGCGCGCCATTGCTGCCGGCGCCGATGCGCTGGTCGCTGGTACTGCGACGTTCCGGGGTGGGCCAGATAGTTACGCGGCAAATATCCGCGCGCTGAGGGGCGAATGACGGTCGCTGAGCGGATCGACATGCCCGAGAGCGCACAGGATAGCATCGATAAAGGGCGCCGGCTCATTCGGCTCGATGATGGTGGTCTTTCGCTGTCTGAACGGCTGGCCACCCGCTTTCGCCACCTGATCTGGCGGACGCCGCTGCATCGCTTGCGGTTGCGTGGCAAGTTCCCATTGAAGCTGGTTGCGGTTCCCTCCGATCCGATTCCGGGCGATCGCACGCGCGGCACCTCGCTGCTTGAAGGGTGTGCGCTGTATCATGGCCAGGAAATCGCGCTTGCCGATCTTGATTTCGCGGCGCTTGATGTTTCGCCTGGTCTGGCAAAATATCTGCAGAGTTTCGAATGGCTGCGCGATCTGGCGGCCGCTGGCCCGCGATCGGAGACCGTGCCGATTGCCGAAGCGCTGATGCGCAACTGGCTCGAAACGCATAGCGGCAAGGTTGCCGAATCCGCATGGCGGCCGGATATGTGGGGACAGCGGGTGCTGCTCTGGACCAGCTATTCACCGCTCATCTTGTCATCGGACGATCTCGTCTATCGCTCGGCCGTGCTCAACACTCTGGCGCGCGGTGCGCGGCATCTCGATCGGGCGGCGCCCAAGGAAAGCCCTGGCTTGACGCAAGTGCGTGCCTGGGCCGGTATCATTGGTGCAGGTTTGCTCGTCCAGGGTGGTGAACCACGCGTTGCGCGGGGCGAAGCCGGGCTCGAACGGGCATTGAGCCAGACACTAACTGCCGATGGTGGAATTATCTGTCGATCGCCGATCGCCCAGCTCGATCTTGTTGAAACGCTGGGCATGCTGCGCTCGGCTTATGATGCGCGCGCATTGGAATTCCCGGTTGCCTTCCAATCGGCGCTCTCTTTTGCTGTCCCGGCCTTGCTCGGCGTTACCTTGGGCGATGGCGGATTATCCAGCTGGCAGGGCGGCCCGCCCATTCCAGGCCGCAGAATTGCTGCAGCCATCGAAGCGAGCGGACATCGCGCCTTGCCGCTGCGCCAGGCGCGTGACTGGGGATATCAGCGGATGGCCGCAGGAGACACGGTGCTGGTGGTCGACGGTGCTCCACCGCCTTCGATGCGCCTCGAGACAGGCGGCTGCGCGTCAACGCTGGCTTTTGAGCTATCGCACGGACCGCATCGTATCGTTGTCAATTGCGGTGGTGCGGGGGGTTCGGCCCTCCCCAAGAGTTTTGCCGATGGATTGCGAACCACGGCTGCGCATTCGACGCTCACCGTGGCCGACAGCAATTCCACCGCGCTCAATCCCGATGGGTCGCTGGGACGCGGTGTTGTTGAAGTCGAGCTAAGCCGCGCGGAACGCAATGGCGTGTCTCGGCTGACGGCAAGCCATGATGGCTATGTTCAACGCTATGGATTCGTCCATAAGCGCCAGCTCGGACTGTCCGAAGATGGCGACGAGCTGCGCGGTGAAGATGTGCTGCTGCCCGGTGGGCGCGGCAAATCGGACGGCGCTGCCTTTGCGATCCGCTTCCATCTCGGCGCGGATGTCGACGTCACACCGACGGCGGACAATATGGGCGCTCTCCTCAAGATGGATGGCGGGCCGGCCTGGCATTTCCGGTGCCGGGGCACCGGGTTGATGATCGACGATAGCGTCTGGATCGATGAAAAATCCCGGCTCTGCAAAACCAAACAGCTTGTATTGGCTGGCGAGGCTGCGCCTGGCGGCACCACTATCGGCTGGCTCTTCCGCCGTGCCGGATAGCCACCACCACTATCCTTTTCCGTTTCAAATCTAGTCAGGACTTTTCATGTCGGATGTCAAAATCACCCGCGCATTGCTTTCGGTTTCGGATAAGAACGGCCTGGTCGAGCTGGGTGAAACGCTTGCGCGCCATGGTGTAGAGCTCGTCTCGACGGGAGGCACGGCCAGGGCGCTGCGCGAAGCGGGCCTCGATGTGCGCGACATATCGGACGTGACGGGTTTCCCTGAAATGATGGATGGCCGGGTGAAGACACTGCACCCCAAGGTCCATGGCGGGCTGTTGGCGGTGCGTGACAATGAAGACCATGTCGCGGCAATGGATGCACATGCGATCGGCGCGATCGATCTGGTCGTCGTCAATCTCTATCCCTTCGCCGCGACCGTCGCGCGGGGCGCGGATCGACCCGATGTGATCGAGAATATCGATATTGGCGGCCCGTCCATGGTGCGTTCGGCGGCGAAAAACCACGCGCATGTCGCCATTGTCACGGATCCAGGCGACTATGCCGAGCTTGCCGAAGCGCTGGATGCGAATGACGGAATGACGTCGCTCGATTTTCGCAAGCGCCTGGCCGCAAAGGCTTTTGCGGCAACCGCTGCCTATGATTCGATGATCGCCAGCTGGTTTGCCTTTGCCGATCAGGGCGAGCAATTTCCCGAGCGGCTGCAGATCCCGGTGCGCCGCAAACAGGCGCTGCGCTATGGCGAAAACCCGCATCAGGCAGCATCGCTCTATGTCCCTGAAATGCCGGGCGCCAAGGGGATTTCCCAAGCCGAACAGCTGCAGGGGAAAGAGCTCAGCTATAATAATTTCAACGATGCGGATGCAGCGCTTGAGCTGGTTTCCGAATTCGACACCGCTGAACCGGCCTGCGTGATCGTCAAACATGCCAATCCGTGCGGTGTTGCGGCCGCTGGATCAGCGATCGATGCCTATAACGCCGCCTTTGCCTGCGACACGGTTTCGGCCTTTGGTGGTATCGTCGCGCTGAACCAGCCGCTCGACGCGGATACGGCGAGCGCGATCACGGAGATATTTACCGAAGTTGTCATCGCACCCGACGCAGATGAGGCGGCGCGCGAAATCTTTGCCAGGAAGAAAAACCTCCGTTTGCTGCTAACAGGCGATTTTGCTGATCCTGCGCGGCCCGGGATGATGATGAAGACGATCGCCGGCGGCCTGTTGTTCCAGGCACGCGATAATGGTCGGATTAGCCAGTCTGACCTCACCGTGGTCACCGAGCGCCAGCCAACCGATCAGGAACTGGCCGACTGCCTGTTCGCCTGGACAGTGGCGAAACATGTGAAGTCAAACGCGATTGTCTACGCCAAGGACGGCAGCACCGCTGGTGTCGGTGCCGGACAAATGAACCGGCTGGAATCCGCACGCATTGCAGCATGGAAGGCCAAGGACGCTGCGGAAAAGGCCGGCTGGGCGGAACCGCGCACGATCGGGTCCGCTGTGGCGTCAGATGCCTTTTTCCCCTTTGCTGATGGCCTGATGGCGGCGGTCGAAGCGGGGGCAACGGCCGTGATCCAGCCCGGCGGCTCAATCCGCGATGATGAAGTGATTGCAGCGGCCAATGAGGCGGGGCTTGCCATGGTCTTTACCGGGATGCGTCACTTCCGGCATTGATCGCTAGGATGGCGTCTCGTCGGTTTTGGACATTTTGAAAAGCAATCGGTCCTCGGCCCCAAAGCCACGGAACCAGATGATCAGGCAGTAGATCGCCAATACGGCCGGTACACCGATTACCAACTCGATCCATTCCGGCGTGAACGTAGCGAGATAGCCAACCACCGTGGCTGTCCCAGCGGCCCATACCAGCGCCCAGCGCCATGGGCTGACCGGCGCTTCGAGCAGACGTGACAGGAGCCGGGCTTTCATCACCGATGCCATGCCCAGCGCCAGCATCAGCGCAATTGCCGGGCCGGTTGCCTGGAAGAGCAAGGGCAATTCATAGGCGCGCATGATCAGGATAATCGCTACTGACAGCGCAGCCTGAACCGCGAGCATGAAACAAGAGATCATCAGGTTGCGATGGCGGGCCACGTATACCAGCGCCGCTTCGGAAACCGCCGCGGTTGCCGCCACAACTTCAGCGGCGAGCAGGAAGGCCAGAACGCCTGTGCCGCCAACAAACACCGCGCCGACCAGCCCCATCCAGGCCTCGCCAGGAATACCAAGCGCCAGCGCAACGCCGGCTTGGGCCGCGATGATCCAGAAACCCGCCTGACGGACCTGTTTGGCCACCGCCGCCCGGTTCCCGTCACGCAGGTTTTGCGTGATGACGGGGCCAAGGATCGGATCGAAGCTAGTTTTGAGTTTCTGTGGAAGTGACGCCAATTGCTGGGCGACATAATAGATGCCGACAATCGCCGGCGAGAAGAACAGGCCAAGAATGGCGATATCCAGCCGACGCGAAACCCATTCAATGGCATCGGCCCCGGCCATGGGCAGGTTTGTCCAGGCCATCCGCATCAGGCGCACTGGATGGGGGCGCCAGCCGCGCGGCAGTCCAAATGTCCGCAGCAGCGGCCATAACGACGCCACAAGCGCTGCGATCATCGACAATACATAGGCCAGGATCAGCCCGTCTCGCAGCGAGTAAAAGGCCAGGAAAAAGGCGGCAATGCTGATCGTCCAGGGCTCAACAATCGCCCGGGCACGCACGGTTGCGCCGATATCATGGCGATAGGCGAGAGCGGCGAGCGCAATATCCGATGCAGCGAGCGCAAAGATTGTCAGCGGCAACAGGCGTTCCAGCCCCTGGATCTCGCTGTTCGGAAACATCGCTTGTGGGAAAGAGACGAGCAGCGCGACAGCAATCGCCGAGGCGATAAAGCCGCCCAGCATCGCATCCCAGATCACATGAACATGCGGCCTGTCCGTCTTGGAGAGCTGTTCGGCTAGCCCCCGTTTGAGACCCAGCGTCGACAGCTGGGCAGCAAATTCGACGACGATCACCGCATAGGCGAAAATGCCGAGTGCTTCGGCGCCGTACCAGCGACCGGCGATGAACAGGAAGGGGATACGCGCGGCAAGGCGGAGGATGAATCCGAACACATTGGTGCGCCCGCCCTTGGCAAGGGCAGACAGGTCTGGTGGCGGGGTTTTGTCTACCTCCGCCATTCCACCCCCCGGTTAATCCCGATCAATGCGCTGCGCCCCAGCTGGGCCCGGTGCCGATATCCACGGCCAGTGGCACATCGATTTTTACCAGCGGTGCAGCGGCTGACGCCATGACGTCATTGATCACGGCGGACGCATCTTCCACTGTGTTTTCAGGGAGTTCGAAGACCAGCTCGTCATGCACCTGGAGCAGCATTTTCACCTCATTCAACCCTTCGGCGGCGAGCGCAGGACCCATTCTTGCCATGGCGCGCTTGATAATATCGGCGCTCGTACCCTGGATCGGCGCATTGATCGCGGCGCGCTCGCTGCCCTGGCGCTCATGCTGCATCTTGCTCTGGAGGCGCGGGAAATGGGTCTTCCTGCCAAATAGCGTCTCGGTATAGCCGGCCTCGCGCGCGGCCGTCAGCGTTTGGGTGATATATTGGTTGATTCCCGGGAAGCGCTCAAAATAGCGATCGATCATGTCCTGGGCTTCATCGGGCGTGATTTCGAGCCGCCCGGCAAGACCCCAGCGCGAGATGCCGTAGAGAATGGCGAAATTGATCGTCTTTGCCCGGCCACGCGTGTCGCGATTCACCTCGCCGAACAATTCTTGCGCGGTGCGGTTGTGAATATCCTCACCCGCCTCGAACGCCTCTTTGAGCGCTGGAACATCGGCCATATGCGCGGCCAACCGCAGCTCGATCTGGCTGTAATCGGCGGCCAGCAGCACATTTCCCGGTTCGGCGACAAAGGCGAAGCGGATCTTGCGACCCATTTCGGTGCGGATCGGGATATTCTGGAGATTCGGCTCGGTCGATGACAGGCGACCGGTTTGCGCGCCGGTGAGGGAATAGCTGGTGTGCACGCGGCCGGTTTTCGGATTGATCTCGGCCTGGAGTGCGTCGGTATAGGTGCTTTTGAGCTTGGACAGCTGACGCCAGTCGAGTATTTTCTGCGCAATCGGTTCGCCATCGCGCGCCAATCGCTCCATTTCGTTGACGTCAGTGGACCAGACGCCGGATTTGCCCTTGCGCCCGCCTTTGAGCCCCATCTTGTCGAACAATATCTCGCCCAGCTGTTTGGGGCTGCCGATCGTGAACGGCTCGCCGGCTATATCGTGCACCTCTTTTTCGGTCGTTTCCATTTGCGCGGCAAAATCCGCCGAGAGCCGGGCCAGTTCCTCGCGATCGACCTTGATGCCGGCGCATTCCATGCCGGCAATCACCGGTATCAGCGGGCGATCGACAAGCTCATAGACGCGCGTTGCGCGATCCGCCGCGAGCCGCGGTTTGAACCGCCGCCACAGGCGCAGCGTTACGTCCGCGTCCTCGGCTGCATATTCGGTTGCCTGGTCGAGCGGCACTTGGGCAAAGCTGATCTGCTTCTTGCCGGTGCCAACCACATCCTTGAACTTGATGCAGCTGTGACCGAGGAACAGCTCGGCAAGCTCGTCCATCCCATGGCCATGCAGCCCGGCTTCGAGATCAAAGCTCATGACAATCGTATCGTCGATCGGCGCGAGGACGATATCGTGCTGGGTAAGAACACCCATATCATATTTGAGATTATGACCGATCTTGAGGACGGCGGGGTCTTCAAGCAGTGATTTCAACTTGGCCACCGCCGTGTCGAAATCGATCTGGTCCGGATTCTCGCCAAGCAGGTCACCGCCGCCATGGCCGAGCGGGATGTAACAGGCCTTGCCGGGTTCGGTTGCCAGGCACACACCGACGAGCCGTGCGGTCACCGATTCCAGGCTGTCGGTTTCAGTATCAACCGCGACATGGCCAATCCGCCGGGCTTCGGCGATCCAGGCGTCGAGTGCGGCTTCGTCGGTGACAGTCTCATAGGCGCTGCGATCAATCGGCGGTTCGTCATCGCCCTCCTCGACCGTCGTCTCGCTATGCTGGGCAAGCTCGGCATTGGCCGTCGCGCCACCGATCCGGCTGAGCAAAGATTTGAAGCCATGATGTTCGAGAAATTCGCGCAACGGATCTTCCGGGATGCCGTCGAGTGTGAAATCGTCGAGCGGTTCAGGGAGCGGGACATCGTCCTTCAACGTCACCAGCACACGCGACATGCGGGCATTGTCCGCCTGCTCGATCAGATTTTCGCGCATCTTGGATTTTTTCATGTCCGGCGCAGCATCGAGCACGGCTTCCACCGTCCCATATTCGTTGATCAGCTTGGACGCGGTTTTCGGGCCGATACCCGTAACGCCGGGAATATTGTCCGATGTATCGCCCATCAGTGCCAGCACATCGCCCAGCTTTTCCGGTCCAACGCCGAATTTCTCCTCGACATGCGCCTTGCCGAGCCGCGCATCCTTCATCGTGTCGAGCATGTCGATGCCGGGCTCGATCAGCTGCATCAGATCCTTGTCCGAACTGACGATGGTGACCTTCCACTGTTCTGCCAGCGCGTGCTTTGCGTAGGATGCGATCAGATCATCGGCTTCAAAGCCCAGCTCTTCGATGCAGGGCAGGGAGAAAGCGCGCGTCGCATCGCGGATCATCGGGAATTGCGGGACGAGATCCTCGGGCGGCGGCGGTCGATTGGCCTTATATTGGTCGTAGATTTCGTTGCGAAAGGTTTGCGAGCTGGCATCGAGAATCACCGCCATATGGGTCGGACCGTCTGCGGCGTTCAGCTGATCGACCAGCTTCCACAACATGGTGGTGTAGCCATAGACCGCACCAACCGGTTCACCGCGGATATTGGTGAGCGGCGGCAGCCGGTGATAGGCGCGGAAAATATAGCTCGACCCATCGACGAGATAGAGATGCTTCCCCTCAGGCATCGGGCGGGTCTAGCCTATGGCGCGCGCGGGGCAAAGAGAATCACGCTTCAACCGCGTGAATCGCATTCTGACCCTTGCGATCCCGCCACCAGGCCCAGCCCGAAAAGCCGATCAGATAGACGCCGCACCAGCCATAGGCAGTCAGGATGCCAAAGCGATCGGCAACCAGTCCGATCGCAAGGCACATGAAGATGCTGGCGATGCAATGGAAGAAAACCATCGCCGATGTCGTCGTCGCCCGGCTGGCGCCGCCCATCACCTGCTGGAATTTCGCTTCGGCCAGGATCAGCGTCGGCGCGATACAGATATAGGCCATCATCAGCGGGATCAGGAGCCAGATCGAATCGCCCAGCCCAGCGATCAGCAAACACACGCCCGAAGCGAGCGGCAGCAGCCAGCCGCCGGCGCGAAAATTTGACAGTTTGTGCGCCATGACACTTGCATAGGCATAGGCGGCGATAGCGAGCACGCCGACCAGCCCGAACGCCCAGATCGGCACGCCGACGGCGAGATAATAGAGCGGATCGAACTCCTCGAGCACGTAGAACAGCATCACGCCAAGCACGAGATAACCGGTTACAAAGCGCAGTACCGGTTCGGCTTTGAACTCATGCGCGGCTTCGACGAAATGGGCGAGATAATTGGGGCGCTTGGTTGGTAGATCGGCCTTGGATCGCACATCGGGCAGCCAGATCGCGATCACCGCCGCCAGGAAAAGCGGCGGCAACGCGAGCCAAAGCGCGGCTTCCATCGATACATGGCCGACCAAACCGCCCAGCACCATGGCAATCCCGGCGCTGATTTCTTGCAGCGCGCGATCGCGCCCAAGCACGCGATCATATTCATCGGCTTCGCCGGCAGCGTCCATATGTTCGTAGAGCAGCGCTTCTTTCGATCCGGATACCAAAGAGCTGGAGAAGCTCCAGACCAGGAAGCCAAGCGCAAATATCGCGAAACTACCATTGGCAATCGCCCATAGGGCAAAGGCCGCCGCCTTGATCAGCGGCGCCGCAATCAGCAGCCATCGCCGGTCGAGATGATCAGACAGTGCGCCTGACGGAATCTCGAATATCGCAGCAACGATCGACCAGAAGATAAACAAGAGCGCGATATCCCACACGCCCAATCCGCTGAGCGAGAAATAGGCCGTGTAGATCGCGTAGCCGAGAATGAAATCGATCAGGAAGACATAGGCATAATAGGCGCGCAGGAAACGGGGGAGGGGCATGACGTGCCGCTTCGCTAGGGCGCGAGGACGGTGTCGAGCGCTTCGCTGGCCCGTTCGGGATAGTCGGTCGTATAATGCAGCCCGCGGCTTTCCGTGCGCACCAGGGCTGAGCGGACGATCAACGCGGCCACTTCGATCAGGTTGCGCAGCTCGATAAGATCGGGGGTGACGCGGAAATTGCCATAATAGTCGTCAACTTCCTGGCGAAGCAGCTCGACACGGTGCTGGGCGCGCTCCAGCCGCTTGGTCGTGCGGACAATGCCGACATAGTCCCACATGAAACGGCGAATCTCGCGCCAATTATGCTGGACGACAACTTCTTCGTCGGAATCGGTGACCCGGCTCTCATCCCAGGGCCGGATCGTCGGCGGATCCGGGAGATCATCCCAATTATCGCGGATATGGTTGGCGGCCGCTTCGCCGAACACAAAGCATTCGAGGAGCGAGTTGGAGGCAAGCCGGTTGGCACCATGCAATCCGCTCTCGCTGACCTCGCCCGCCGCATAGAGACCCGGCATATCAGTGCAGCCGTTGAGATCGATGCGCACACCGCCACAGGTATAATGCTGGGCGGGCACGACCGGGATCGGCTCCTTGGTCATATCGATGTCGAGCCCGATCAGCTTGTCATAGATGTTCGGGAAATGATCGCGGACGAACTCAGGTTCGCGATGGCTGATATCGAGATGGACATAATCGAGCCCGAACCGCTTGATCTCGCTATCAATAGCGCGGGCCACGATATCGCGCGGGGCGAGCTCTTCGCGGGAATCAAATTCCGGCATGAAGCGATGGCCGGGATTGGGCGCATCGCCGGGCAACTTGAGATGCCCGCCTTCGCCGCGCACGGCTTCGGTAATCAGGAAGTTCTTGACCTCCAGATTGTAGAGGCAGGTCGGATGGAATTGCATGAATTCCATGTTCGATACGCGGCATCCCGCGCGCCAGGCCATGGCGATACCGTCTCCGGTTGCACCGCGCGGCGCGGTCGAGAAGAGATAAGTGCGGCCTGCCCCGCCGGTGGCCAGGATCGTCGCGCGCGCGGCAAAGCGTTCGACATGGCCGCTCGCCTTGTTGAACGCATAGGCACCCCAGACATGATCGCTGCCGCTAGGTTTTTCAGCATGGCGATCGGTGATCAGGTCGATTGCCACCATATCGGGCATCAAGGTTATATTGGGGTTGGCCTTGGCCGCGCCCTCCAATGCTTCCTGCACCGCCCAGCCTGTTGCGTCATCGGCATGGACGATCCGTCGATGGCTATGGCCGCCCTCGCGCGTCAGGTGCAGATCGCCATCCTCCGCAAGTGTGAAATCCGCGCCAAGATCGATGAGCCGCTGGATAGCGGCTGGTGCATTTTCAACGACAAACTCAACTGTCTCTTCGCGGTTCAGTCCGGCGCCCGCATCCATCGTATCGGCGATATGGCTTTCAAACGTGTCACCGGGTTCAAGCACTGCGGCAATTCCGCCCTGGGCCCAGGCAGTGGAGCCACCGGAAATCGCGCCCTTGGCGAGCACCAATACCTTGAACCGCTCGGCGAGCGTGATGGCAGCCGTCAGCCCGGCTGCACCGGAACCGATTATCAGGATATCATGGTCGCTCACGCCGCATCCCGGGTGAGGTTTAGGAACACATCTTCAAGGTCTGCCTCGCGGGTCGACACATCGATGATGTTATGGCCGGCATCGCCGAGCGCGGAGAGCACTTCGCCGGCATTCACCTTGTCCTTGCGATAGGTAATCGAAAGTGTCCGCGCGTCGATCTGCTCGACCTTTTCAAAGGCAGCGGTATCGGGCGGCGTTGCGATGTCGTTTTCCACCGTAACGACGACGGCTTTTTCCTGCGCCATGTTGACGAGTTCACGAGTTGGCTTGTCGGCGATCAGCTTGCCATGATTGATGATCGCGATCCGATCGCACAGCTCTTCGGCTTCCTCCAGATAGTGCGTCGTCAGCACGACCGTGGTGCCCGCCGCATGCAGTTCGCGCACATAATCCCAAAGCTGGCGGCGCAGGTCGATATCGACGCCTGCAGTCGGCTCATCCAGCACGAGAACAGGCGGTGAATGGACCAGCGCCTTGGCGACCATCAGCCGGCGTTTCATGCCGCCCGATAATGTCCGCGCATAGGCATCGGCCTTGTCTTCGAGCCGCACCGCCCTCAGCAGTTCGGCGGTGCGCTTGTCCTTGCGCGAAACGCCATAAAGGCCCGCCTGGATATCGAGCGTTTCGGCGGGCGTAAAAAAGGGATCGAAAGTGATTTCCTGATTGACGATACCGATGCTCGCCTTGGCATTGCGCGGATCACGATCGATGTCGAAGCCCCAGATCGAGGCGGAGCCAGCGGTCTTGTTCACCAGTCCGGCCAGAATATTGATCAATGTCGATTTGCCTGCCCCATTCGGGCCCAACAGCCCAAAAATTGCGCCGCGCGGCACGGTCAGGTTTACATTATCGAGCGCACGGACCTCGCCCTCATAGATTTTGGTTACATTTTCGACGTGGATGGCTGCATCATTCATAACCGCAGCGCATAGCCTGTCCCGTGCGAGCCGCAAAGCGCCGGGCGACACAAATTCCTTCACAGACCATTAACCAGGCTTGTTCGGAATATTTTCGGCATTTCCTGCCAGTGCAGAGGCTTGGGGGGAATAATCTCACATGCCAATGCAGTTTTCTCAGATGCGCCGGGGGGCGCTCTATATGGCGGCACTGCCGGCCATGTTGGTTGCCGCGCCGGCTTTGGCCGCGACGCAGACGAACGATGCCGAGGTTGAGATTCTGGAACAGCTGACGCTGACCCAGGTCACCGGACTAGACTTTGGTACGATCATTCCCAGCATCACCGGTGGCCGCATCAACATTCGTCGTAATTCGGGCGTTTGTGTCGCTCAGGGTGGCGTCACGCTTGTCGGCAGCGATTGCCAACGCGGCCAGTTTCTCGTGACCGGGCCATCGCGGCAGCGCTATCGTATCACCTTGGCCTCTGCACCGATCACTTTGACGCACGTCAGCGGGCCGGAAACAATGGTTATGGATCGCGTTCGGATCAACGGGAACCGCAACAAGCGGCTCAACGCCGCCGGCAACCAAACATTCTTTGTGAGTGGTCGCCTTCAGGTTGGCGCAAACCAGGCGCCGGGTGTCTATGACGGCACATTTGATGTGACCGTCGACTTTCGCTAGTCAACAGATTCAATTGAAAATTTAAAGAGATGCGCGCGGTACCTAACGGTGGCGCGCCTTTTCGATTTGTGCGCTTAGAAAATTTGTGCGCTTAGAAATAGGTGACAGTAATGTCGAAATTACCTTCGTAATCACCCGGCGCCTGGTTTGCGCCGACCTGCAGCGTGCCCCCAACACGCAGATCGAGCAGGCCGGCGCTACTCAGAAACCGGAAAACCGGGCCGTTAAGCGTCAGCCCTGACACATTCATGCTGCCGCCGCCGCCTACACGATTAAGGACCGGCAAGGGGCCGCGCGTCACGAAAATGAACTGCAGCGGTCCGCCATAGGTCCAAAACTGCGCCGCCTGTCCCCCCGAACCGGCGGCGGTGACGCCACCCGTTGTGGTGCGGGCGTCATTATTGGGATTGATTACTACGGTACCGGCCGTTGCGCTGGGCAACAGGGCGCCAAATTCCAGGTCAGTCGTATTCACCAGCGAGAGCGGTGTAACGATTACAGCTTCGCCCGATGCATTGGCATCGGCGGCATGAGCTATCGTGCTGTGGCCCAAGGCCAGAGTCGCGGCAGAAACCGCGTAAAACATAATGCGCTTCATAAACCCCCCCGGGATAGAAAGGCTGTTATCGTCAAAGAACCTCAACATCGGGTTAAGCGAACCGGCAATTCGTACGGTTTCTGAAACGCGGTAAAGCTTTGTTTAACAATATTTTTCAGGAAAGAATTAACGGGCCAGGCTCTATCTGGAGGGCATGACATGGCAATCTCTCTTGAACCTCTGGCACTCGATCACCGAGGATTTCGCGCGTTCCGCGGTAACGCTGGCGCGGATCTTCCAATCGGGACCCGCCTAGACGCGCTTTGCGCTAAGTTGGCGCGCGCGCCTCTCCCGCCTCTGGGTTCATCTTTTCTTAGCATCGTCGAAGTCGATTGCGCCAAAAACGGGCGCTTGCTATGCGCGTCGCCATCATGACCGACCAGCCTGAAACACTAAGAGTCTCCGATACCCGCGTTGCGTGCGACGGGGCCGATGATATTGCCGGCGGTGCCGCGCTTGGGCATCCGCGCGTCTGGCTCGAGATTGATGAGACCGGTTTTGTCGATTGCGGATATTGTGATCGGCGTTTCGTCCTGATTGGCGGCCCGGCTGACACAGCGTCTGCCGATAAGGGTGTATCCGCCGACTAATCTCCTTATATCGGATCGTATGACAACTCCTTCCGATCCCCGCTCGCTTCTTTACCGCGCCGATGCGCTAGATCCTGATCGCGCCAAGGCGCTGACAGCAGAGATTCTAAAGACCGCCGATGATGGCGAGCTTTATATGCAGTATAGTGCGTCCGAAGCCTTTGCCTTTGACGATGGTCGATTGAAAACCGCCGACTACAGCACCGAGGCGGGCTTTGGCCTGCGCGGAGTATCGGGCGAGACAACGGCCTTTGCCCATGCCAATGAAATTAGCGAAGCCGCCATTTTGCGCGCCGGCGAAACGATGCGCCTGCTCGATCCGGCACAGCAAACACGCCAGCCCGCGCCGCGCGCAACCAATCAGCATCTTTATACGGCCGACGATCCACTGACCCTCGTGCCTTTTGCCGAGAAAGTCGCATTGTGCGAGCAGATCGACGCCGCCGCCCGCGCCCGCGATCCGCGCGTAGTGCAGGTCACCGCCGGGCTCTCAGGATCCTGGAGCGTGATCGAGATTGTCCGACCCGATGGCTATGTCGCCACCGATATCCGACCGCTCGTCCGGCTCAACGTCTCGATCGTTGTCGAGGAAAATGGGCGGCGCGAAACCGGCTTTTACGGCATGGGCGGGCGTTATCTCTATGACCGGCTGTTCGAGAGTGCGAACTGGAATCGCGCAATTGATGAGGCACTGGCTCAGGCGATCGTCAATCTTGGTTCGGAACCGGCACCGGCTGGCGAGTTTGAAGTTGTGCTTGGCCCGGGCTGGCCCGGCATCCTGCTCCACGAAGCGATCGGCCATGGCCTGGAAGGTGATTTCAACCGCAAGGGCACGTCCGCCTTCTCGGGCCGCATTGGCGAACGCGTCGCCGCGCCCGGCGTCACGGTCGTCGACGATGGATCGATTGCCGATCGGCGCGGCTCGCTGTCGATTGATGATGAAGGCACGCCGACCCAGGAAACGGTGCTGATCGAAGATGGCATCCTTGCCGGCTATATGCAGGATCGCATGAATGCGCGGCTGATGGGCGTACCGGCAACCGGCAATGGCCGCCGCGAAAGTTTCGCCTATGCGCCGATGCCGCGCATGACCAACACCTTTATGCGGGCCGGCGAGGACGATCCGGAAGAAATCATGAGCCGGGTGAAGGATGGCATTTTCGCCAAGAGCTTTGGCGGCGGACAGGTCGATATCACGAGCGGCAAATTCGTGTTCAGCTGCACCGAGGCCTATCGCGTGAAAAACGGCAAGATCGGCGCACCCATCAAGGGCGCAACGCTGATCGGCGACGGCCCGACTGCGCTCACCAAGGTGTCGGCGATCGGCAACGATCTCGCGCTCGACGAAGGCATCGGCATTTGCGGCAAGGGCGGCCAGTCCGTCCCTGCCGGTGTTGGCCAGCCGACGCTGTTGCTCGATGGGCTGACAGTCGGCGGAACGGCGGCATAGCGAAGCGGTAGAGAAGGACGAGACAATGGCGGATTTTTTCGATGCACTGACCGACAAGCAGATTGCCTTCGTCGAAAAGCAGCCGATGTTCTTTGTCGCAACGGCCGCGGCCGATGGGCGGATCAACCTGTCGCCCAAAGGCTATGACGCGTTTCGCGTGCTGGCGCCCAACCGCGTCGCCTATCTCGATCTTGGCGGCTCGGGCAATGAAACCCATGCGCATCTTACTGCCGATGGCCGGATCACGATCATGTTCTGCGCCTTTGAGCAACCGGCGCTGATCTTCCGCATCTATGGCCATGGCACCCCGGTGTTGCCGCAGGATGATGGCTGGGACGAACTGGCCGCGAATTTCGAGATCCTCCCTGGCACCCGGCAGATTTTCGACATTGCGGTGGATAATGTTCAGGAAAGCTGCGGCTGGGGTGTGCCCTTCATGGAGCATAAGCAGGATCGCGCAACGCTCCAAAAAGCCCATAAACAGCCCAGCGAAGACGAGTGGCTCGCCAAGGTTGGCGGCCGCACCGAGAGTATCGATGGCCTGCCGGTCCGGCCGACGACCCGCTATTTCGACGAGGAGATCAAGGTCGATGGCGCTGGTTGAACTGGGCCGATTCCCGAGCGGTGTTGAGGCCGCGATCATTCGTGGACGGCTGCAAGCCGATGGCATTGAAGCCGTTTCCTTTGATACCGGCATGAACATCGCTGAAAGCGTCGGCATCATGATTCCTGTGCGGTTGATGGTGGAGGAGGCCGATCTCGAGGCCGCTCTTACTGTGATCCGCGAAGCGGAGGCGCAATGAGTATTGCGCTTGTCCTGGGCGGTGGCGCTGGCCTTGGCTGGGCCCATATCGGCGTTGTCCGTGAGCTCGAATCCGCCGGTATCGATATCGGCGTCCTGACCGGCACCTCGATCGGCGGCGTGGTCTCGATCGCCTTTGCATCGGGCCGCTTGGACATATTGGAGGAGCTCGCTCAATCGGCATCGTCGATGCGCTCGGTACTCCGCTATCTTGGCCCCAATTGGCGGCCCGGCTCGGTGTTGAGCGGCAAGGCGATAGCCAAGCTGATCGAAGAGCATCTCGGCGATCTGACATTTGAATCGCTCGACATTCCGACCGCGGTCGTGGCCGCAGATTTGCTGTCCGGCGATGCGGTGGTGCTCGACAAGGGACCGGTCGGGGACGCGATCCATGCGACAATCGCACTGCCCGGAATATTCCAGCCGGTCGTGCATGAAGGCATGATCCTGTCCGATGGCGGCGCCGTCATGCCGGTACCCGTGACGCCGGCCCGGGCCATGGCCGATGGTCGGCCGATCGTCGCGATCAATTTGCAGGGCGACTACATCGCTCGGCGCGCAGCGGTCGGCATCAAGGATGGCGAGGACGCCAAACTGACGACATTATCGGTGGTTCGCAGCGCCACCGGACTGATGCTGTCCAAGCTCGCGCGGCTCTCGCTCGACCAGGATCCACCTGATCTCGAACTGCGCCTGCCGGTCGGCCATATCGACACATCAAATTTCACCCGGGCCGAGGATCTGATTGAGATTGGCCGCCGCGAAGCCGTGAAGGCCATCCCAGAGATTGAGAAATTGATTGACGGTTGAGCAATTTTTTTTCGAAACGCTCGCTGGGTCG
This sequence comes from Parasphingopyxis sp., assembly GCA_965212265.1. Classification (GTDB taxonomy): domain Bacteria; phylum Pseudomonadota; class Alphaproteobacteria; order Sphingomonadales; family Sphingomonadaceae; genus Parasphingopyxis. The sequence goes on from CBDBUZ010000005.1 coordinate 321,658, forward strand.
GAAAACAGCGAAATTTCCACAAAATTGAAATAATATAATACCGAAAAGCGCCTTCTTGTAGCTTTTGGCATTTGACAGCTATGTTGCGATGCAGCAATCATCGCCCATCAGGGAGGCGATATGAAACTTGTCATAGCAATCATTAAACCATTCAAACTGGATGAGGTACGAGAGGCCTTATCCGAAATCGGCGTTCAGGGGATGACCGCGGTGGAGGCCAAAGGCTTTGGCCGACAAAAGGGTCAAACCGAGGTTTACCGCGGCGCTGAATATGCCACCAACATGGTTCCCAAGATCCGTATCGAGACTGTGGTCAGCGATGATCTCGCCCCACGCGTCGTCGAAACCATCGCTGCTGCAGCGAATACGGAATCGATCGGAGACGGCAAGATTTTCACACTTGATGTCGGTGGTGCAGTGCGAATTCGCACCGGCGAAACCGACGAGACGGCTCTGTAGGGGGATGATAATGCGACTTTTTACCAAAATTTCGGCCTATGCCGTGGCGGCCTTCGCCGCCACCCCCGCTTGGGCACAAGAAGCTGCCGAAGCTGCGGCTGCAACAGTTGATAAGGGTGATACTGCCTGGATGATTGTGGCCACCGTACTTGTGATGGCGATGATCGTGCCAGGGTTGGCGCTTTTCTATGGCGGCCTTGCCCGCACCAAGAATATGGCGTCGGTTCTCACCCAGGTGATGGCCGTGGCCTGTCTCGCGATGATCGTCTGGGTAACTTACGGCTACTCGATGGCGTTCGGCGATACCGGCAATGCTTATATCGCCGACTTCGGCAAGATATTCCTGGCCGGGGTCACGACGGATTCAACCGCGGCGACATTTACCGATGGCGTCGAGATTCCCGAGTTCATCTTCATTGCTTTCCAGATGACCTTTGCTGCGATCACTGCGGCGCTGGTGGTCGGCGGCGTGATCGAGCGGGCGAAATTCTCGACGATCATGGTCTTCGCCGTAATCTGGCTGACGATCGTTTACTTCCCCATCGCCCATATGGTTTGGGCGACGGGCGGCCTGATCTTCGAATGGGGTGCGCTTGATTTTGCCGGCGGTACAGTCGTGCATATCAATGCCGGTGTCTCGGCTCTGGTCGGTTGCCTGATCCTCGGCAAACGGCTTGGCTATCAGAAAGACGCGATGCCTCCGCACTCGCTGACCATGACCTTGGTCGGTACGGGCTTGCTCTGGGTCGGTTGGTTCGGGTTTAACGGCGGCTCTGCTCTGGAAGCAGATGGCTTTGCCTCGCTCGCCGTGCTCAACACCTTCGTCGCAACCGCGGCTGGCGTGCTCTTCTGGATGCTCGCGGAAGCGGTTACCGGTCGCAAGGGTTCGCTGCTCGGCGCCTGTTCAGGTGCAATTGCCGGGCTGGTCGCCGTTACGCCGGCAGCTGGCAATGGCGGGCCGTTCGGCGCGATCCTGGTCGGCGCAGTGGCAGCAATACTCTGCTTCTGGTTCGTCGCCGTCATCAAGCCGAAGCTCGGCTTTGACGACACGGCCGATGTGTTCGGTATCCACGGCATCGGCGGTATCGTCGGTTCGCTCGGCACGGCATTCACGATGATGCCAGCGCTCGGTGGACCGGGCGATGCGGACTATGCCGCTGGCGCCCAGTTCGTGATCCAGCTCCAGGGCGTGCTTGTTGCCGTTGCCTGGGCCGGTATCGGCTCTGCCATCGCCTTCTTCATTGCCAAGCTCGTCACTGGCGGGCGGGTCAGCGAAGAAGCCGAACGCGAAGGTCTCGACCTCGCTGAACATGGCGAGCGCGCGTACAATTATTGATGTGCACTAATCACAGAGGTTCGTTCCCGCGAATCCCTGGGCCGGTGGAGAGATCCACCGGCCCATTTTTATGCCCTATCTCGAGGCCATAACCTCGCCGTCTATTTCGAGCGAATAGTCAGGGCCGTCGCACCAAATTGTGATGCAGGCCTCATCCAGCTCAAAAATCTCCTCCGTCCTCGCTTTGCCATTGTGACGGAGCCTCGCTTTCGACCCCGCCGGCAACAGCACTTCCTCACACCATGGCTCCAGGAAGATCGTTATCGGCCGCTCGCTCCTGTTCTCGATTATTCTGGTGAGCCACCGACGCCTACCGAACATTGTCGAATTCGATCTGGTCCCGCCAGCGCGCCTTGATCGTATCGCTGGTGTCGCGCGAGCCATCATGGCTCCAGCCGGGTGGGCGGAGGATATAGCCGATCTTGTTGCGGATGCCGGGGACCGTCGCAACATCCTTGGCGATGCCGATCCATTCATGGAACGCTGCCCATAACAGGTTGAAGCTGCCGAGATTCTTGATGATGCCATAGCGTGGGCGTTCGTCATCGCGTTCGGGCTCGAACGTCCCGAACATGCGATCCCAGATGATCAGCATGCCGGCATAATTCTTGTCGAGATAGCGCGGATTGGTCGCGTGATGCACGCGGTGATGCGAGGGCGTGTTGAACACCGCTTCGAACCAGCGCGGCATCCGGTCGATCGCCTCGGTATGGATCCAGAATTGATACACCAGATTCACCGCACTCGCGAAGAGCAGCATCTCAACCGGAAAGCCGAGCAATATGATTGGCAGGCTGAGCGCAAAGGAGAGCGAGAAGAAGCCGGTCCATGTCTGCCGCAATGCGGTCGATAGATTATAATGCTGACTCGAATGATGGATCACATGGCTGGCCCAGAACCAGCGCACCCGATGGGCCATGCGGTGAAAGACATAATAGGCGAGATCATCGAGCAGGAAGACAAGGATCCAGGCCCACCAGACATAGCCGATCTCGAACAGGCCGAATTGCGATAGCCAGACCGAGAGGCCGATTACAAAGGATCCGGTCAGCGCGCCAGCGACGGTGCTGCCGGTGCCGAGCAGAAGCGAGATCAGCGTGTCCTTGGGCTCATAGCGGCTCGGATCGACGCGGCGGGCAATCACCATCTCGATCAGGATCAGGATGATGAAGGCGGGGATCGCATATTGGACGGGATCAGGCAGCTCATCCATGCGCGATGGCTCCGGCCTGCGATGTGAGTTGACCCGCCCAATGCTGCGCGGCCTCGTCTTCGAGTTCGAGATGCAGATCACCGAACATCATCTCGCCGGTTTCGACGATGAATATCGCGCCTTCGCGGCGGATCGAAGGGGCTTCATGCAACACCCTGGCGGCAACATTGGCGCCATGGTCGCGCAGCAGGACATAGTCTCCGCCTTGCCCGGCCACCAGCGCCGCTTTCCCATCGCGGCTGACAGCGGCTTCGGTCGGATGAAAACCGCTATGCGCCTCGCGCGCCATCTGCCTGGCATCTGCTTCGCTACCGATGCGCGGTATGCGGCCGAGGCCCATCAGCCAGCTGATGGCGGCTACGACAAAAACCGCAGCGAGCGAGCCAAGGAGGACCGTCAGGTTCATTTGGCCGCGGCGAAGGCATCCATGATCGAGCGGATTGCCCCCACATCATATCCCGCATTGGCCGCCTCGGTGGCGATCGCTTCAGGATCGCGGCCTTCATGCGCTTCGGCCAAGGCCCAGAGCAGCGTGGAACGCGTGCCCGAGCGACAATAGGCCAGTGTCTTGCCGTCATTTTCGTCAATCGCGCTGCGCATGGCTTCGACCTGCGGAACCGAGAATCCGGCATGGGTAACGGGAATCGCGACATAGGCCAGTCCGGCATCCTGCGCGGCCGCGGCGATTGCGCTGCCAGCGGGTTGGTTCGGGTCTTCATCGTCCGGGCGATTGTTGATGATCAGCGTCACGCCCTGCTTTGCGGCTTCGGCGACATCGTCGGTCGAAATTTGCGGGGAAGCCAGGAAAGTGTCGGTCACGGTACGGAACATGAGGGTCTCCTTTTGGGGGCTCTCCTTTTTGGGGGGCCTCCTCTTGCCGCCGCTCATATGGCCAGACGGGTCCGGTGCGCAAGCGCCGTGCAGTTATCGATGCGCGGCAATGATGGTGAGAAAATCTTCGCCATAGGTCGCAAGCTTGCGATCGCCGACACCCGAAACCTGGCTCATCGCTGATAGGCTATCGGGTTTCTGCGTCGCCATTTCGCGCAGCGTCGCATCATGGAAGACGACATAGGGCGGGATGCCATTCTCCGTCGCGATCAGGCGCCGCTTTTCGCGCAACGCGTCGAACAGCGGATCGCCGACCGGATTGGCACTGCGATTGGCGCGGCGCTTCCGGGCCTTGCGCGGCGGCAGGACGAGCGAGACCTCCGCCTCGCCTTTGAGGATCGCGCGGGATTCCGGGCCCAGCGCCAGCCCGCCATGTTCGGTCTGGACGAGCGCATCGCGGGTTTGCAGCGCGCGGGCGACAGGGCGGACCAGCGGCTCTTCCTCCTCATCGACAATCCCGAACACCGATAGCTTGTCATGGCCCAGCGAAAGGATCCGCTCATTCTCGCGTCCCGCCAGCACTTCGCCGACATGGCCCATGCCGAACCGTTGGCCCGTCCGATACACGGCCGAGAGAAATTTGCGCGCCGTTTCGGTCCCGTCGACGGATTTGGGCGGGGTGAGGCAATTGTCGCAATTGCCGCAGCGTTCGGGCGGGTCCTCGCCGAAATGACGGAGCAGGATTGCGCGCCGACAGGTCGCGGTTTCGACCAGCGCACCGAGCGCATTTAGCCGCGTCCGTTCGCCGCCGCGCCGGCGATCCTCGATCTCGGTTTCGATCCGGCGACGGGCGCGGACGAAATCTTCCGCGCCCCAGAAGAGATGCGCTTCGGCTGGATCGCCATCGCGGCCCGCACGGCCGGTTTCCTGATAATAGGCCTCGATCGATTTGGGCGTCCCGGCATGGACGACAAAGCGCACATCCGGCTTGTCGATCCCCATGCCAAAAGCGATCGTCGCGCACATCACCATATCTTCGGACGCGACAAAGGCCGCCTGGTTCGCGGCGCGCTCCTCTGGGGGCAAGCCCGCATGATAGACCGCTGAGGCACGGCCTGTCGCGGCAATCTGGCCGGCCAGCTTTTCGGTCGCCGCCCGGCTTGTTGCATAGATAATCCCGGCGCCCGGCTGTTCGGTGAGTAGCGCCTTGACCTGGCTGGCAATGCCGGCGCGCGGCGTAATCATGTAGCGGATATTGGGCCGATCAAAGCCGGCGACGATCGCACCCTCTTCCGGGATCCCCAGCTGTTCGAGAATATCCGCGCGGGTGTGGCGATCGGCGGTGGCGGTCAGGGCGAGGCGCGGCACGTCTGAGAAACGATCGAGCAGCGGGCGGAGCAATCGATAGTCCGGCCGGAAATCATGCCCCCATTCGGAAACGCAATGCGCTTCGTCGACCGCGATCAGCGCCAGCGGCACCGCGCCCAGCATATCCTGAAAGCCCGCTCCACTCGCCCGTTCGGGTGCGACATAGAGGAGATCGAGATCGCCCGCCCGAAACCGGTCCTGGGTTTCCGCCCAGTCGCTATCGATCGACGTCAATGTGGCGGCCTTGATCCCGGCGGCGCGGGCCGCACGCACCTGGTCATGCATCAGTGCGATCAGCGGCGATATGACGATCGCGGTGCCGGGCCGGGCAAGCGCAGGTATCTGGTAGCAGAGCGATTTACCCGCCCCGGTCGGCATTACGGCCAGGCTATGCTGACCCGCCATTACCCGATCAATCACGTCAGGCTGGACGCTGCGAAAGCTTTCAAAGCCAAAGACTTTTTTGAGAATCGTTTCGGGCTGGTCCATCGGTCCCGCTTATCCTGTCGCGCGCCGTTGCGCACGTCTCATTCGGACTATGATGTTAGCGATCCGGTTCGGACCGCCGCTCTTCCTGCTGCCGTGCCCACATTTCGGCATAGAGGCCGGCCTTGGCGATCAGCGCCGCATGGCTGCCCCGCTCGGCAACGCGCCCGGCATCGAGGACGACAATCTCATCGGCATCGATGATCGTTGAGAGGCGATGGGCGATAACGATGGTCGTGCGCCCCTGGCCCGCGCGATCGAGCGTCGCCTGGATTTCCGCTTCGGTGCGCGAATCCAATGCGCTGGTGGCTTCATCGAGGATCAGCACCGGTGGATCCTTGAGCAGCGCCCGGGCCACGGCCACTCGCTGCTTTTCTCCGCCCGAAAGCTTGAGCCCTCGCTCGCCGACCCGCGTGTCATAGCCATCGGTTAGGCTGAGGACGAAATCATGGATCGCCGCGCCCTTGGCGGCCTCTTCAATGTCGGCCTGGGTCGCGCCATCGCGGCCATAGCCGATATTATATCCGATCGTGTCGTTGAACAGCACCGTATCTTGCGGAACAATGCCGATCGCCGCGCGCAAGCTGTCCTGGCGCACCGCAGCGATATCCTGGCCATCGATCAATATGCGCCCGCTGCTCGTCTCGTAGAAACGGAAGAGCAGCCGCGCGATGGTCGATTTGCCTGCGCCAGACGGTCCGACAATTGCAAGCTTGCTCCCCGCCGGGATATCAAGATCGACGCCGTGGAGAATGCGGCGATCTGCATCATAGCCAAAGCCCACGGCTTCGAAGCGCACCGCGCCGCGATCCACGGCGAGCACGGGCGCACCCTCCTGGTCGACGATTTCGGCCGGCGTATCGATGAGGTCGAACATCGCCTCCATATCGATCATGCCCTGCTGGATTGTCCGATAGACGGTGCCGAGAAAATCGAGCGGGCGGAACAGCTGCATCAGCAGCGCATTGACGAGCACGACATCGCCGACCGTGAACATCCCCTCGCTCCAACCCCAGACGGTATAGGCCATGGCGCCTGCCATCATCAGGTTGGTCAGCAGTGCCTGGCCGACATTGAGCAGCGCAAGGCTGTTTTCGCTTTTAACCGCCGCGCCGGCCCAGCTGGTGATCGCCCGGCTGAAACGCTGCGCTTCGCGTGCCTCGGCGTTGAAATATTTGACGGTCTCGAAGTTCAGAAGCGAATCGACGGCATGGCTGTATGCGGTCGTATCGAGATCGACCATGTCGCGGCGCAGCTGGGTGCGCCAGATTGTCACCAGCCGGGTAAAGGTGATGTAGACTGCGATCACGCCGAGCGTGACGGCGACCATGGTCAGGCCGAACTTCACATAGAAGATGATGCAGACCGCGATCAGCTCAACCGCTGTCGGTGCGATATTGAACAGCAGGAAATAGAGCATCGTATCGATACTCTTGGTGCCGCGCTCGATAATCTTGGTCACGCCGCCCGTCTTGCGCTCAAGATGGAAACGCAGGCTGAGCCGGTGGAGATGCGAAAAGACATTCTCGGTCAGCTTGCGTGCCGCGGTCTGACCGACTTTCTCGAAGATTACATTGCGAAGATTGTCGAACAGCACGCCACTGAACCGCGCGCCTGCATAGGCAACCACCAAAGCAATCGCGAGCATGATCGCCGGATCCAGCTGGTCATCCATGCTGTCAATCACGCCCTTATAGGCAAAAGGCATGATCAGGATGACGGCCTTGGCGCACAGGACAAAGGCGAAAGCGCCAATAACCCGAGCCTTCAGCCCCGGCTGACCCTTGGGCCAAAGATAGGGCAAGAACCGACGCATCAGCGCCAGGCCGGGTTCGTTCAGCTGTTTCTCTTGGGGATTCTCGGGCGGCATGAGCCGTCTAGATAGGCTTTTTTTCGAAAACGGCCAGCCTGTGATCTGCACCACAGCTCCGAATTGATGCGACAGGCTAATAATCGCTGCATCAAACGGAGGAAGACAAATGGGTCCGGGTTATTTCATTTTGGCAATCATGGGCTGCGGCGATGCTGGCACGATGTGCGAACAGGTTGCCCGCGAAAATGTGATCTATCGCAGTGAAGCCGCCTGCTATGCTGACAGCGAAACCGCGCTGATCCGCGAGAGCAACCAGCCCTTTCCGCTGTTGATGGCCGAATGCCGTGATCTCAATGAGCAGATTGCCAGCAATTGGCGCTATGGCGACAGCGGAAGCCTAAACTAAAACCGCGATCCGCTTAAAAACTGCCGCTGATCTGGAACGAGAAGATCGGTCCGAATTCGCGCGTGCGATCCTCAACAAAGGCAACCGGGCCATCGCGCCGATCAACAAAGAAGGTGCGTGTGAAATACTCGTCGCGGTCGAGAATATTGTAGACCCCGCCGCGCACGCGCAGCCCAAACACATCCTTATGTTCGATATAGGCCCCGACAAAGGGCGCGCCCGTGCGGAAGTCATTGATCTGCGTAAGGCGGAGGCCCGGCGCCTCGCGATAGACTTCATATTCCAAACCCCAGGCCCAGTCCGTTTGCGGAATATCGTGACGCAGCTCGATTTCGATATCGCGCTGCATATCGTTTGATATCGAACGCCGCACGCCGGTCAGCGGATCGCGCACCCGGCTGCGCTGCAGGTTGAGCTCGATATCGAGCCGCCCCCCGGTCCAGCCCAGGGGATCGAAATTGAACGTGCTGTTCCATTCAATCCCATAGCGGTTGGCGCTATCGATATTGCCGGGCGCTTCTGCGGTTGGGCTGAGCGGGATCTGGTCAACGATATCGCTGATTTTCTCATAGTAAACGCGTGCGGTGATCGATCCGAATGCGCCCAATTGTTGGGTCGCTTCGATCTCGAAATTCCAGCTCTGTGGCGGCACGAGATTGGGGTTGCCGGCATCCTGACTATCGGATCCCAAATTGGTCGAGGCGACAAAGTCCGAGAAGTTCAGCTGACCAACCTCGCGCTCGACCCGGGCTCGGATGTCGAGATTCTCGCTCGCCTGCCATGCCAGGGACAGAAAACCCTTGGGGCGGTAGAAGGAGCGGGTCAGCCCATTCGTGCCGTTTTGCATGATGGTTGAATATTCGCCGCCGATTGAAGTCTGCAGCGTGAGACTGTCGCTCAGCGGCCGGCCATAGGTAATATTGATCTCAGCCCGCTCTTCTTCGACGCGCGAATTGGAGTTGGGCAGCACAACCGGCTGGAAATTACCATTGGCGTCGAGCGCCGAAAGCTGGGAGCTCACTTCAAGCGTGTTGAGCGCGCCTTCGACAGCGACCTGCCAATCACCGCCCATTTCCCAGCCATATTCCGCCCGGCCAATCCATTCGCCTTCATCAAGGGTGCGCTCGAACAGATCGCCGATCGATGGCGTGCCGTCGACAAAATCGGTGATCAGGCTGGTACGAAAGGGGCTGCGCTCGAACTGGCGCAGGCCAATCAGCTTCAACCGGCCGGGCCCAAGGGCAAATTCGAAATCGCCGCCGACTTCAAAATTCCACTCATCTTCCCGGTCCCGGAAGAAGCGCGTCCGATCCGGCATGCCCTGACCGGTACGGATCGAATCTTCGCTTCCGCGAAAATATCTGCGCTCATAGGACAGGTTGAGGTTGCCGACAGAACTGCCCGGTCCATCATAGCGGAATGTACCGGAGAGCTGCGGCCGATCGCCGCTGAAAGTTGCGATCTCTTCGTGCCGGCCAATGATTGTGCCACCGGGATCAACTACGAGTTCCGGCCCCTCGGCGCCGCCACGGAATGAATCGTCCGTATTGGAGAGGCTGAGCGTATAATCGATGGCGCCTTGGGTGCCGCTGACCGATATCTCGGCACTGGTGAGGCGCGGATTGGTGATCCGAGGTCGAAATTGCGGGTTCCAGGCAAAGTTGCCGGATATGCCGGTGGATTCGGCGACGACGTTGACGACCTGGCCGGACAATCCGGGAATATCGAGCGAGGCGGCATCGCGCACCTCGATCCGGACGACATTGGCGGCCGATATGCGGCCAAGGGTCGTGACCGCATCGTTCGATTTGCCCGAAACACGTTCGCCATTGATCAGGACATTATCGCCGCCCTGACCAAGGCCGCGGCGATCGTCGCCGCGCTGGATAGTGAAACCGGGGATCTGGTTCACCATGTCGAGCGCTGAATTGGGGGAGAAGCGCGCAAAATCGGCGGCCGTGTAATTCTGGCCAGCCACTGCCAGGCCAGCGCTATCGGTGGTTGCACCTGTGCTGCCAGTTTCTGAGCTTTCGTCGTCAATCGCCGTCTGCGCCCATGCCGGTCCAGCCAGCATGGCAGTTGACAATAAAAGCCAATATTTCCGCCGCATCTCTTTTTTCCCTCCCTGCGATGGCACGCTCCATCGACCAATCTCCGGCAGGCATCCAGAGCCGAACGGGCCATTTCCGACCAGCGACATGCTTTTTTCGACAAATGTCGTAAAATCTATTGTGGCGTGAAGGCGAAAGATTGTTTCGCGGTTCAATTCGGTGCCGTGCCACAGGGTCGTTGGCAACCGCTAATGGCACGCAATGCGATTAGCCGAGTGGATCCACTGTTAAGTGGGGCAGCGCATGCGGATCGACATGCTGCCATCGGCCTGGCTAACGGTCAGCCGCTGGCCATCTTCGCTCAACTCATAGGCCAACATTTCGGTCCATTCCTCCCCTTCACCTGAAAAGCTGTGCTCGACCATCAATATGCCATCCTCGTCAGCAGCGATGGTTGTGGGCACGGCCGCGCTCTCATAATAGCGGATCTCATTGGCCGCGATATCGAGCCGCATTTCGCTTGCCGGATCGGCGCAGGTCTCTTCAGTGAAATCCCAGCGGCCGAGATATTCGTCGGGCATTGCGGCGAGCGTTTCGGCTGCTGCGGCGTCTGTGGGAGCGTCCGGTTCGATGCTTGCACCATCAATGGCAGCGCTCTCATCATCGCCCGTTGTACCGCCCGTGCAACTTGCCAACGCCAGCGCCGACACAGCGATCATGATCCGAACCATTCTACTCTCCTCTTATCCGAGACGTTCCGTGAGCGCGCTCGCGGCTGCCGGGGCGCGTACCTTCGCACCGCTGATGAAAAACATGAAGACATCGCGTTTCTTGGCAAGCTTTGGCTTGGCGTCTGAGGCATAGTCCAGCCCTTCAGGTTGATGCCCGTCATGCCAGGAGGTGGCGACATGCGACCATTGATCGAGCTCCGCCGCACTATAGCCAGTGTCGATTTCTTCACGGCAGCGCATTAGCCGCGCATAGCTGAAATCGGCAGTTTGATCGGCGATCTGGAGGAATTTGTCGCTGTCCGGGCAGACAATCGCGACATTATGCTTACGCATCAGCGCGACGAATTCGGGGCAGACAAAGCTTTCATGCCGGACATCGACCGCATGGCGCAGCTGAACGCCCTCCCATTGGTGCGGCAGCATCTCGATAAAGGCTTCGAACTCGTCTGCATCGAACTTCTTGGTTGCCATGAATTGCCAGAAGATGGGCCCGAGCCGATCGCCCAGCTCGGCAATCCCCTGATTGCAGAACCGCTCAATGCTCTCGCCGGTGTCCCGCAGATCCTTGCGATTGGTGCAATAGCGCGAGGCCTTGATTGTGAACTTAAAACCATCGGGTGCCGCATCGCGCCACTTGGCGAAGCTTTCGGGTTTTTGCAGGCGGTAATAGGTGCCGTTGATTTCGATCGCGCCGACATGGGTGGCGGCATGGTGGAGTTCGTCGGCCTGGCGCAGGCCCTTGGGATAGAATGTCCCGCGCCACGGCTTGAACGTCCAGCCGCCAATCCCTGTCCGAATGATCCCGCTCTTCGCCATAGAGTGTCCGGCCCTTACCTGTTCAGTTATTATATGGTGATTACACGCCACTCTATGCCATGGCGTTTGGGAGATTGGGAGACAGATCATCCCGCTTCAGTGCATGCCCCACCCTATATAGAGTGATCCACTGGCGTCACGCCCGCCTGCCCGCTAGTCTGGCTGCATGACCGATCGCCTCAACCTCACTCGCCCCATTCTGCCGCTCGCGGCGCTCTTGCTTGCTGCAACGGCGTGCTCCGCACCGGATCAGTCGGGGACACCGATCGAGGCCGAGCCCGATCCGCAAGTCGCGTTTATCGAGCGATTAACGGAGCTATGCGGCCAATCCTTTGCTGGCACGATGGTTTCGAGCGATGAAGCCGATGCCGATATCGCCGCGCAGTCGCTTGTCATGCATGTCACCGATTGCGCGCCCGATCGCATCCGCATCCCTTTTCATGTCGGCGACGATCGCTCGCGGACATGGGTGATCACCGATACCGGCACGGGCATTCTCTTGAAACATGACCACCGGCATGAAGATGGTAGCGACGACGTCATTACCCAATATGGCGGCGAAACAGCCGAACCGGGCACGGCAACGCGCCAGGAATTCCCGGTCGATGCGGAATCGATCGCATTGTTCGAGCGCGAAGGGCTGAATGTATCGGTTATCAATGTCTGGGCAGTTGAGGTGGATGACAGCATCTTTGCCTATGAACTGCGTCGCTCCGCGGAGGATAATAGCCGCTTCTTCCGCGTTGAATTCGATCTTGGCACGCCTGTAGAGACCCCGCCTCCGGCCTGGGGCGACGAGTAGATTCTCCCAATCCATCACATATTTGGCAATTTTCACACCATTGGTTGGTGAAAAACCCCAACTCTTTGCCCGCAACAATATGTCGCGACAGGACGATTTTAGCCTAACGCCCTGAAAAACAGCCAAAATCAAAAACTGGCACGGCTCCTGCTTAGTATGGGGGGAACCGGCGGAATGATCCACCGGGGACTAACAGGAGCAAAACCATGTCGATCAATTTCAACAACCTTCAGAGCGCCGCTTTCTCCGCAGTCGCTGCCCTTATCGTTAGCGCAGTATGCATCAGCGCCGCAGTCGGTCCGGTTCTTCCCGTTGCCTAACAGCACGGGGAGACCAACCTCCCAAAACAAAAATTCACAGGCCAAAAGCCTCACAGGAAAGATAAAGTAATGACCACCTCAATCCAGAACGCCGCATTTTCCGCAGTCGCTGCCCTGATTGTCAGCGCCATGTGCATCAGCGCCGCCGTCGGTCCTTTGCCGATCGCCTAAACGGCGCCCCAGTTTTTCAAGTCCAATTCAAGACGAACAGATAGAGACAGAAAGAGAAGACAGATAATGACGCAGACATTCGCCTTAGACCGCAGCAACGCCAAATTAATGGGTGTTTGCGCCGGTTTCGCCCAATGGACTGGGTGGAACGTGCTGGCGATCCGCGTCGGCCTTCTCGCGCTCACCCTGTTCGCACTCGGCCCGGTAGCGATCCTCGCTTACCTGCTGATCGGCTGGGCCGCCGACTAAGAGTTTCGCACCCTGCGAAATGGGCGACCCTCGAGCATTGCCCCCCTTAACCGCTCGGGTCGCCCGCCCCCTCTAAAGGCCTCCCCTCACCGGGAGGCCTTTCTCGTTGGAGCGACAGCGATGACCGAACGGCTATTCTAGCCCTGGGGCATCTCCGGGCTTTCTTCGAAGCGCGGCAGCGCCTCATCCATCGCCACCCAATTTTGCGCGCTCTTGCACCAGATATTGACCTGCGGCGCGATTCCATCGGTGTCATCGAGCGTCCCGGCTTTCAGGAAAGCGAGCCCCGGCGATGCCGATAGTGTCGATATCACCGGCGAACCGCATGTCCCGCAAAAATGGCGATAGACGAGATTGCCGCTATCGGCGGTCTCTTCGAAGATCTTGAGCTCGCCATCGGCTTTGATCGCCGCCTCGGGCACGCCGATATTTGTGGAAAAGGCACTGCCCGATTGCCGCTGGCAACTTTTACAATGGCAGATCGCCGTCATCATCGGATCGGCCTCGACCGTATAGCTATATTGCCCGCACAGGCACTGGCCCGTCATCGTCATGCTTGCTCTCCCTCATGCATTCATTGGTTTCGACTGTATCATGGCACAAAGAGGGGTGGTGCGCATGGGGCGAGATGATCGCAGCCAGCACTCCCGTCATGCTGAACTTGTTTCAGCATCCACTCATCAGACTGGACAGACTGTCCGGATGGCACGGTGGACCCTGAAACAAGTTCAGGGTGACGAGAAAAGGGAGCACGGGCAAGACGGTGGGGAAGGGCGGTTTGAATTTGCGGCCCGCCGCGCATACCCCTGTGCCATGGCTGGCGAGATCAAATTGCATGAAAGCTGGAAAGCGCCCCTCCAGGGCGAATTCGACGCGCAATATATGGCAGACCTGCGCGCCTTTTTGGTGAGCGAGCGCGAGGCGGGCAAAACCATTTTCCCGGCCGGATCGCTCTGGTTCCATGCGCTTGACGCAACGCCGCTGCCCAAGGTTCGCGCCGTCATCCTTGGCCAGGATCCCTATCACGGCCCGGGCCAGGCGCATGGGCTGTGCTTCTCGGTGCGGCCCGGCGTCCGCCCACCGCCCAGCCTTGTTAATATCTACAAGGAAATGGAAACGGACCTCGGCATCGCGCGCGCCAATCACGGGCATCTCGAACATTGGGCGGATCAGGGCGTATTACTTCTCAACAGCGTGCTGACCGTCGAATCCGGCATGGCCGCCTCGCATCGCGGGCGCGGATGGGAACAATTCACCGATGCGGTTGTCCGGCTCGTGGCCGACAAGTCCGAACCGGTCGTGTTCCTCCTCTGGGGCAGCTATGCGCAAAAGAAAGCGGCGTTCGTCGAAAGCATCGAACAAGGCGGGCGTCATTGTGTGTTGAAAGCCCCGCATCCATCGCCGCTGTCGGCCCATAATGGTTTCTTTGGCTGTCGACATTTTTCGCAAGCGAATGCGTTTTTGGAGAGTGTGGGTAAGGAACCGATCGATTGGGCCTTGCCTAAGCCGGCCTAAGCCGTTCGCACCCGCCAGATCGCCCAGAGTGAAACCGCGCACCAGGTCCCTTCGAGGATCACGAACGGCCAATAATCGATCATGTATGAGGCGATTGTCGCCAAGCCCGCGCCGCCGGCGTTTAGCATCGCATAGGGAAGGCCATTGCGATCAAGTCGGCCAGCGAGATTCAGGGCGAAGGCACCGAGCAATGCTGCAACGCCGATCGATCCGATGATATCCGGAGCAGTCATCTCAAATCCTATCATTGGTTATGCCCGCCCCGCACCCCGCCCAATCTCTTTCGTCAGATCCCGGCAGTATGTCCCGAAATCGACTTGGATCGTATGCCGTTTGGACTCGTAAAAATGGCCGAGATGGATTGCCTCGTCCTCCACAATCACACGCTCCATCTCCACCGCATCCGGGAAGTCGTATTTGCCGGCCAGCGCCGCGGCGACCAGCTTGCTCTGTTGTTCGGCCAGATTGACCAACGTCGGTAACGGCTGGGCTAGCCCCAGGAAGAAGAGATTTTCAAAGCCCGGCTTCACCATGCGTTTGTAGAGGGGATAGGCGTTGTTTTCGGGTTGCAGCTCCGGGTCCGTCAGGAAGGGGAAGCTGATATTATAGCCCGTCGCCCAGATGATCGCGTCGATTTTCTCGCGGCTGCCATCGGTGAAGATCACGCCATCGCCATCGAGCCGGTCGATCGCGCCCTTGGGATTGATATCGCCGCAGCCGACGCGGGTCAGGAATTCGCCTGATACGCTGGGATGGCCTTCAAGCGGTTCATGATCGGGTTTGGGCAGGCCATAATCTTCCATCTTGCCCAGCTGTTTCTTGATCGCGCGCTGGGCGAGGCGGCGGCCGAGTTTGGCCGGCATCCAGCTCGGCAGCACGGCCTTGTCGGCGGGCTGGCCATTGGCATATTTGCCGAGCACCCAGACGCCGCGCCGCATCGAGACAAAGAGTTTTTCCGATAGCGGGCGCTGGGACAGTTCGCTCGCAATATCCATCGCCGAATTGCCGCCGCCGACCACCATCACCCGCTTGCCGCGAAAGTCATAGGGCTCAAACGGATCGCAATAATCATGGCTATGCATCTGATAGCCGTCGAACTCGCCCGGATATTCGGGCGTGCGCGGATCCCAATGATGGCCATTGGCGACGATCAGCGCATCATAGCTGCGTGTCTCGCCGGTCGAGAGGGTGACATCCCAGCCGCCATCGCTGCGCCGGGTCGCTTTCTCGACGCGCGTGTTGAAACTGATCGCATCGCGCAGCCCGAAATGATCGACATAGTCATGGAAATATTGAAACAGTTCGGCATGGTGCGGGAAATCGGGCCAATCGTCCGGCACCGGATAATCTTCAAACGCCAAGCGGTATTTCGACGTGTCGATATGGAGGCTCTGATAACAGGCCGACATGCCATTGGGGTTTTGATAATACCAATTGCCGCCAATATCGTCCGAGGCTTCGAATTGATCATAGGCAAGGCCGTGATCCTTCAAGCGCTTGGCCATGGTGAAGCCGGAACAGCCGGCGCCGATGATGCAGATAGACGGCGTGTCGGTCATATGATGCGCACCAGCCCGGTCAGCAGGCCAACCGCCACGACAGCAGCCAAGCTGCCCCATTTCCAGCCGCGCGAAGCATGGCGGATCGTGACCAGCCAGGCGATGCCCCACAGGATCACGCCGCCCAGCGCCCATCCCAGGACGAAACCCATGCCTTGCGCGTCTGACGTGACGCCCGCATCGCGCCCCTCGCCGCCGAACAAGGCGAGCAGCGGCAACAGGCAGATTATGATGGTGGCCGGAAGCGGATAGCTTCGTTTGGCGGGCGAGTCTGATGCGTCGCCTGGTTCGGGCGTGGATTCGGGAACGGGTTTGACGGTCTCGCGCATAGTCTCTCCAATCTGTCTGGGATCGTTGCAGAATTCATCCGACCCGAAAAGGGCGAATTGCGCCGCTGCTAGGGCGCAGTCTCACTGGATGGGGGCAGGCCGAGGACATGCGCTCTGACATAGGCGACCGCTTGCTCTGACGAATGGCCTTGCTCGAGCATCCATAACAAGCGCGCCGAGGCGGTGATCGGATCATGCACGGTGCGGATGGCGGCGTCGCAGCTTACCGTGTCATATTCGGGCAATTGGTCCGCCTCCGAATGGCCGTCTTGCCCGCGCCCATCCTCGCCGTTGAAATTGTAGAACCGATCGGCCGGAAGGCAGCGGATCCGTGCCTCATAGCCTTGCGCTGCCGGATCGCCGCGCGCGACATGGCTTTGCGAGAAACTGTCCTGCACCATGTGAAGGAGCGCGCCCATCGCGGCCACGCGGACTTCCCGGCGACCGGCATCCCAGACGGTTTCCTGGCACGGGCTCACCAGGCTTGCGCAGCGCAAGAGAAAGGGCGTGCCCAATGTCCATTGATCGGGTGCCGGGCCATCTGTCCTGTCCCCGCAATAGCGAAAATCCGGATGCCACAGTGCGGCGGCGAGCGCATCGTTCCGGCCTTCGAAATAGCGGCAGTAATTTTGCTGATGGTCGATCTCACCTTGGGCAAGCCCATAGGTGAAGCCGGTCCATTGCAGCATCAGGGTGGTCGTTTGCTCGCTGCTTTCGCCCGGAGCGGAGGCCATCGCATGCAGGAATTGGAGCCGCCCGAAATGCGAATTGCAGAGCAGGCCACTATCATCGAGACCGGGATGGTTCTCAACACGCGATCTGCAGCCGATGAAAACCAGCCCGAACCGCAGATAGCCGAGGCCGCGGTTCATCCGTTGCGGATCATCCGACCAGCGCGATGCGACCGACAGGTTATAGACCGGATTGCTGAAATCGAGATTGGCGAAATATTCGAGATGCTCGGGATAATAGCCGCTGCAATCATAGGGCTCGGCGCCTTGATAGCTTTCCAGGCAATTCTCCGCGAGCGCGGTCATCGCCTCATGGATCGCAAGCGAAGGGTGAATCTTATAGGCGTTTGCGGGCGCAGAATGCGCCGCGATCAGCGCGGCTAGCATCATAGCGATCAGACGCATTGACCCCTCCCCCCAAGGCTGAATTGCCGGAACCGTAGCGATTGTGTCCGCCGCTGTCTGCCCGGTGTGTGATCGACACTGGCGTCACGCACTATGGAAAGGCGATGGCCATCGCCGCTCCATTCGTGCACAGCGGCATGGATGAGTAGGCCGGACCGAACTGACGCACCGCCAATGGGCCTGCTGGCCCGGTTTGTGCGCCGCATCCTGTTCTTTATCTATCGGCGGCATAACTTCACGGCTGTCGGCACCCCGCCGGAGCTACGCCGCTTCGTGATCATCGCCGTGCCGCATACCAGCAACTGGGATTTCCCCAACTATGTCGGGCTGACCCATGAACTGGGGCTCGATACGCATTTCATGGCCAAGGATTCGCTGTTCAAATGGCCGATGGGAAAATTCATGCGCCAGGTTGGCGGTGTGCCCGTTATCCGCGACGCCAATCGCGACATGGTGCAGCAGATGGTCGATGAATTTGCCAAGCGCGATGAGTTTGTGCTGACCGTGGCGCCGGAAGGCACCCGGCAAAAAGTGGCTGGATGGCGCACCGGCTTTTACCGCATCGCGCATGGCGCGGGCGTACCGATCGTCTGCGGCTTTATGGATTATGAGCGCAGGCGCGCAGGCGTCGGACCGATCATCATGCCGACCGGTGACTATGATGCGGATATGGAGCCAGCCTTTGCCTTTTACCGCGATATTCTTGGCAAGCGCGGGCCTGGCTCCGACTAAGCCGGCTCAGCAATGCTGCGCAATATAGGCGAACTCTTGAGCGATTTTGGTATCGGAATCGCCGAGCATCATCTTTTCGACCTTGCCGCCCATCAACGGGATGGTGCAGCGGGCTTCCATCGTCGCCACGCATGCGCAGCCATCGCCAGCGGTGCTCAAAGTCGTTTCGCCATGCATGCTGGCCGGAACGCCGACCGGCTCAATATCGACGGTCGCTGAATAGGGCCCGCCCGCTTCGCCTTCCCAGCGCTCGGTCTGCCGGACTTTCTGGCTATCGCCGACCATGGCCTTCATTGAACCGGAGACATTCACCGGTACCGTGCGATCGATGATTACAGTCGTAACCCCATCCTCCGTCGCAATCTCGATTTCGATATCGCGCGAGCCCAGCGCTTCGAGTTTGGCCCGGACAATATCGGGATCGGTGAAGCCTGCATAAACCGCGTCTACGCTTTGCGAGAAATCATGGCTGTGGCTGCTTTTCTTTCCCATGCGATTACCCCTGTGCTGCGGTGAGTGCCTGGTCGATATCGGCAATGATATCGTCGATATGCTCCAAGCCAATCGAAAGCCGAACATAGCCCGGAGATACGCCGGTTGCGATCTGCTCTTCCGCTGAAAGCTGGCTATGGGTGGTTGAGGCCGGATGGATGGCGAGGCTACGCGCATCACCGATATTGGCGACATGGTAGAGCAGCTCAAGCGCGTCGATGAAGGCTTTTCCAGCCTCAACTCCCCCTTCAAGCTCAAATCCCAACAGGCCACCCAATCCGCCGGTCAGCACCGCCTCAGCGCGGGCTTTTTGTTCGTCTTCGAGGCGCGACGGATGGATCACCCGGGACACGCCATCACGCGTAGCCAACCAATCGGCCACTTTTTGTGCGTTGTCGCAATGTTTAGGCATGCGCAGCGCGAGCGTCTCCAGGCCTTGGAGAAACTGGAATGCATTCATGGGAGACATGGCAGCACCCAGATCACGCAGCAAAACGGTACGCGCGCGCAGGATATAGGCAATCGGGCCGAGCGGTGCCGCCGCCTCGGTCCAGACCGCACCATGATAGCTCGGGTCGGCCGTGTTCAGCATCGGCTGGCGTTCGGGATGGGCGGCCCAGTCAAAATTGCCGCCATCGACGATCAATCCGCCGATCGACGTGCCATGGCCGCCAATATATTTGGTTGTCGAATAGACGATGATCGCAGCGCCATGATCGAACGGTCGCGCGATCAATGGCGCGGCCGTATTGTCGACAATCAGCGGGATGCCCATCGGGCGCCCGGCAGCGGCGATATCGGCCATCGGTGCTACGACCAATTTGGGATTGGGCAAGGTTTCGAGATACCAAGCGCGGGTTTTGTCATCGCTCGCATCAATGAAGGCTTGCGGATCGGCGGGATCGACAAAGCGCGTTTCAATGCCAAGGTCCTTCAGCGTATTCGCGAAGAGGTTATAGGTGCCGCCATACAGATCGGTGCCGCTGACGATATTGTCGCCGGAGCGCGCAAGATTCTGCACCGCAAAGGCCGAAGCCGCTTGGCCGGAAGCCACTGCAAGTGCCGCTGCGCCGCCCTCGATCGCGGCCATCCGATCTTCCAGGATGGCGATCGTCGGATTGCCAATCCGGGTGTAGATGTTCCCAAGCTCGCTGAGCGCAAACAGGTTTGCGGCATGATCGGTGCTCTCGAACTGATAGCTGGTGGTCTGGAAGATGGGCGGCGCCACCGATCCGGTTCCCGGATCTGCACGCCAGCCGGCATGAAGGGCCAGCGTTTCGGGGTGCAGTGTCTTCTCCGCCATCGATCATCTCCTAGATTTGCGAATCTCGCCTTAGCGCACGCGCAGAGCATCGCCACCTGACAAATTCAAATTCTACTTGAATCAGTATCTTGCCTGTTAGACATCTCCGGTTCAAACTGAAAAACCTAAGCAAGCCAGATCGCGGAACAGCAAGAACAGGGGCGAGTGATTTACAGACCCGGAAAATTTGGAGCGGCACTCAGTGCATTGGCTCTTTTGGCGGCCTGTGGAGGTGAGAGCGGCGGCAACAATGCCGGTGGAGCTCCCCCTACGTCTGGCACGCCAACACCGCCGCCTCCGGCAAATGCGGCCTGTTCCACGCTTGATCGGCAACAATGGGCCGAATCACAGATTGATGAATGGTATCTGTTCCCGGAAACACTTCCGGCCAATCGCGATCCATCCGGTTTTGCCACCGTCACCGCCTATATTGACAGTTTGACAGCGACGGCCCGCGGCCAGGGACGGGACCGCTTTTTCACCTTCATCACCTCGATCACTGAAGAGAATGCCTTTTTTCAGAGCGGCTCCAATGCCGGTTTCGGGATCCGCCTGTCTTATGACAGCGGCGCTCAGCGACTCTTTATCTCCGAAGCGTTTGAGGGCGCACCGGCGCTTGCGGTCGGCATCGATCGCGGGACCGAGATTCTTGCGATTGGCACGAGCGCGAGCGACCTGCGCACAATAAGTCAAATCGTGGCCGCCGGGGGTTCGTCCGCGATCACCGATGCACTCGGCCCGTCTTCGGCCGGCGTGCAGCGTACTTTGCAGATCAATGATAGCACCAATGGCACCCGCACTGTGTCGATCACCAAGGCCGATTATGATCTTGAACCGGTTTCGTCCCGTTATGGTGCGCAAGTAATCACGGATGGTGGCCGGGAGATCGGCTATCTGAATCTGCGGACATTTATCGAGACTGCCGATCCTGCGCTGGAGGCCGCTTTCAATGATTTCAAGGCGCGCGGGATCAGCGAGTTCATCATCGATTTTCGCTATAATGGTGGCGGCCTGGTCAGCACAGCCGAGCTGTTCGGCGATCTGCTGGCCCAAAACCGCATGAGCGATGTTTTCTCGCGGCTGACCTATCGACCGAGCAAATCGCAATTTGATTCCGTGAAACGCTTTGAGGTGAAGACCCAATCTGTCGCGCCGACGCGGATAGCCTTTATCGGTACCGGGTCGACCGCGTCCGCCAGTGAGCTGGTGATCAATGCGTTCATTCCCTTCCTCGGCCCGGATCTCGCATTGATCGGTAGTGATACGTTCGGCAAACCGGTCGGCCAGGTCGGGCTGGACCGCGATCAATGTGACGATCGATTGCGTGTAGTAGCCTTCGCGACCGAGAACTCCGCAGGCAATGCTGACTATTTCACCGGCCTGGCGGACAGCGTTGATGCAAGCTGTGCGGCGGGTGACGATATCAATTTCCCGCTGGGTGATCCGCGTGAGAACTCGGTTGCCCGGGCGCTTGATTTTCTGGCCGGCCGGTCGTGCCAGGCGATCGCGGGAGCGCCAGGCGGCGGTGCGATCGCCGGACAAGGTGCGCCGGCAACGCAAAGCGCGTCGGGTTCTGCAGCGCAGCCCACAGCGCAGCGATCGATGCTGATGCCCAATCGACCAACTGCGGCGCAGATCAATTCGCCTGGGATTTTTTGATCCGGACTGACCCATTTCGTTCAAGGAGCCGACCCAATGTCTATTCGCCGCTTTTCCATGATTGCGCCCCTGGCGCTGACGCTCGCAGCATGCGGTGGCGGCGAAGCCGGTGAGACAGCGAGTGTGGAAGGGGATGCGGCCGAAAGCGCAGAATCTGTCCCGATGCCCGATTGGCTACCGGCGGATTTTCCCGGTGCCTGACGATTTCGTTGCAGAGAGTGATCGGCAATTCGGGGCGTCTACCTATATGCTCCGCGGGCGCACGGCGACACCGATCGAAGGACTGTATGAGCAGTATGCGGAAGACCTGACAGCGCAGGGTTTCGAAGTGCGCGAGACGCCGGAGCTGGTTGAAGAGGATCTGGTCTTTTTCAATGGCAATGGCTGGGAAGACAGCACAGTGCGGATCATCGATTCGGGCGATCATCGTACCCTGGAGATCGGATTGAGCCGCGTTCCGAGCTAGACGCAATTGCTGAGCAACACGGATTGCAAAGATGGCAAGCCTTGTCAGTTGACGACCGTCCCGGCGGCGCGCGATACCAGCGCGAGAAACCGAAATGGAGGCGAGCCGCATGACCGATACACCAGAAAAGATCGAGCGTAGCGGCCAATGCCTGTGCGGGGCGGTGAAGATCACGGCCAAGGCGGACGGCCATGGGGTTGGCAGCTGCCATTGCACCATGTGTCGGCGCTGGGGCAGCGGACCGTTCATGGATCTGGATTGCGGCACGGACGTTGTGATCGAGGGCGATGATCATATCAGCCGCTACCAATCGTCGGACTGGGCCGAGCGCGCCTTTTGCAAGCACTGCGGCACCAATCTCTTCTATCGGTTGAAGGAAACCGATCATCATATTGTCTCGGTCGGCCTGTTCGAGCCGGAGGACGAGATGGCGCTGAAGATGGAAGTCTTTATCGACGAGAAACCCGATTTCTACAGCTTCGCCGGCGATGCTCAAAAGCTAACCGGTGCGGAGCTGTTCGCCATGATACAGGGCCAGTCGGAGTGAGGAATGACTGAGCTTGCATCCGATACCGATGCCATGATGACCCTGCTCGAAGCGGCGGGGGAGCGCGATATCGATATCGTACCCCTCGTCTTTGATCGCTTCTTTGCGCGCCATCCGGATACGCGGGAACTGTTCCCCAATCTTGAAGCGGCGGCCGGCCGCATGGTCAATGAAACGCTCGAAGCGCTGGTCGGCCTTGCCGACGAAGCCTGGTGGGTCAACACCACGATCATCAACTTCGTCGACTTGCACCGCAATTTCGGCACGATCAGCGAAGTGCAATGGCATGACTGGATCGACATGACGATCGATACACTCGCCGAAGTCGGCGGCGCGGAGGCTGCGGCCATTAGTAGGCCGGCATGGGACGCCCAGGCCGCGCGCATGAAAGCCATGATCGACGCCTGAGCGGCAGATGCAGGCGAATGGGCCGGTCAATGCTGCGCAGCATTTTCGTGCAGCATGGCGGCGCTGCTTGCTACATCTTCCCGCGCCGCTATGCCGGTCGCAATGCCCTATGACCCTTTCACCATAGCGTTGGCGTGCATCGCAGTCTTCATTGTCGGCCTGGCCAAGGGCGGCTTTGCCGGGCTTGGTGCCTTGGCGACGCCGCTCTTCGCTCTCGCCGTTGCGCCCACCCAGGCCGCCGCGATCCTGTTGCCGATCCTGATCGTCCAGGATGCGGTGAGCGTGTGGAGCTTCCGAAAAAGCTGGAACCGCTGGGCGGTTGGCTGGATGCTGCCCGGCGCTCTGGTCGGTGTGATCTGCGGCTATGCCTTTGCCGCGAGCCTTTCCATGGCCGCGGTCACTGGCGCGCTCGGCGTCATCACCCTGGGCTTTGGGCTCTACCGGCTCTGGCTGGAGCGCGGCGGGCGGATCGCGGCGCCTGCCAAATCGCCCGGCTGGGTCGGCAGCCTGTTTGGCGTCGTCACCGGTTTCACCAGCCAGATCGCCCATGCCGGCGGCCCGCCGATGCAGATGTGGCTGACCCCGCAAAAAATGCCGCACCTCATGTTCATTGGCACCGGCTCAATCCTGTTCGCGACGATCAACTGGATGAAAGTCCCCGCTTATGCCGCGCTTGGCGAATTCACGACCGAAAATCTCACCGCCTCGGCGATCCTGATGCCGCTGGCGATTGCCAGCACCCTGTTCGGCGTCTGGCTCGTCCGCCGCATCAATCCCGAGCGCTTCTACACGCTGGTCTACATCCTGATGGTGCTGCTCGGCCTGAAACTGATCTGGGACGGCGTGGCCGGGGGGTAGGGATTCACGCCTTGGCCGCAGCAACCGGCTCCAATATCCGCGGCGTCGCGACGAACGGCTGGTCGTCCAGCTCATGCAGGCAATTGAGGATCCGCGTGCGATCGCTCATCAACCGCACATATTGCGCATCGCAGCCCGAGATCGGCGTCGGATAATCGGCGATTTCCTCGAGCAAGAGACGCCGCGCCTTTTCCAGCGCCGTCCGGGTCTCATCAAGCGCGTCTTCATAGGATGGTGTCATGGGTGGCTGCTCCGTGTTCATGGCTAGGCAAAGGCCTGATCTGCTGTGATGAGCTTTGCAAACATGCCGCTGCTGAGCGTTTGATTGTGATGGGCGATGATCTGGGCGGCGGAAAGGACTGGCGTGTCGAATGTTGAATGGCCATCCGCGATCAGGGTAACCTGGAAGCCGCGTTCAAACGCCCCGAGTACTGCCGTGTTGACGCAAAATTCGCTTTGCAGTCCGCCAACAACCAGCCGCCCGATCCCGGCTTCTCGCAGCGTGGTTTCAAGGTCCGTGGCCTGGAACGCATTGCAATAGTGTTTCTGGGTGACGCTTTCGCCCGGTAGCGGGGTCAGCTCCTCGCGCCAGGCAAAGCCATCGCCACTCGGTTCGAGCCGGTTGCCGGGCGCGCCAATCTGCTGGACGAAAAAGACCGGGATTTTGGCGTCCCGCGCGCGTTGAAGCACTGCGGCCAGCCGCGCAACCATGGCTTCGCCATCATGCGGATCGCCATCCGGGCTGCCAAACATGCCCTTCTGGACATCGACAAGAAGCAATGCTGTTGCGCTGATTATCCGTCCTCCTGTTTCATCTGTCGCTGCCGCAATAGCAGATAGACCGCAAAGCCCACAGCGACGCCCGGAATGATGCCCAGCGCAATGCACCACACGCCATGCCGGATCCCCATCGACGCGCGCTCATAGAGAATCCACGCCGCCAGGATCACCCAGCACGCCAACACATCGCTCGAATAGCCACTCGCATAGGGATTAACGAACCCGGCCCCAAACGCCCCGATAATATCCGGCTCGGCGATCAGCGGCGGGATAACGACTGCGATGAAGACGGTGAGGAAGGCGAGGCCGGCAAGGGCGACGATGGTGCGGAAAAGGGGTTCGGTCATGGTTTGGGCTCCGGGGTTGGGGAGGACAAAGAAACGCGACCATTGGGATCGCTCCAAGGTGCAAGTCGGAGCTTTTTCTGACAATATCTCCTCTTATGACTTT
This sequence comes from Parasphingopyxis sp., assembly GCA_965212265.1. Taxonomy (GTDB): domain Bacteria; phylum Pseudomonadota; class Alphaproteobacteria; order Sphingomonadales; family Sphingomonadaceae; genus Parasphingopyxis. The sequence goes on from CBDBUZ010000005.1 coordinate 346,944, forward strand.
TGTACCAAAATATGCCTCACCATGCGATCTAGCCAGCAATCTCCCGGATGCAATTGCTGAGTTACTGCAAGCAGACACTGACCTTAGAAAGCGATTTCGGGAAGAAACAGTGACAGACTTGGTCGTTGCGTCACTCAAGGCGCTGCCATTGCCAAACCTGACGGTAGCCGTTCCTGTGGAAAAAGTTACCGGGTCTGATTTCGATATAACGATCGTTGCCAAGGACAGAAGCGATGCCATTCAATTCCGCTTGCAGGCAAAACGGCTACACGCCCACGCAAAAAACTGGAAGATCGGATCATATAAAGAGCTCGCTTACCCGAACAATACAGGTGCACAGGCATCAACTCTGATACGGTCGAGCGCAAGCGAAAGGATCATGACGATCCCCCTCTATGCGTTCTATAACCCGCAGCATTCCATAGCCCAATCAAGAGGTGCGATATCTGGATTTGATCTGGCTAGCGGTTATGCGATTAGCAGGATTGTGGGAAAGCTGGTGAAAGCAAAACCGAAGCGGCCACCATACAAGAGGGTCGGAAAACTGCAGCCATTGTTCTTCCCTCTTACAAAGCTCTTGTGCGACCCATTTATGAGAGATCCGACCAGAGGTGACGGCCGCTCTGCACCGCCGCCTCGAGTGTTTCGCCAAGCAATTGAGAAAGAAATCTCGTCGCGATTAGCACCTCACGTCGGAGAGGACTTGATGCCTGGGTTGGCTATCTCTCGAGACGACGCCGAAAAGCAATTGTCCGACTACGGAAAGCGTAGCTTGGCTCGATCAACGGGACTACCTGTCCCGTACGATAGCGAGAGGATGCGCACAAAAGAAGTTCTTCCCTCCTATATGCGGGAAATTCTGGATACGGGCGGTGGAGGGCGCATTATCCAAGGGCCAGTAAAGAGGCCTAAAATCATCATACAATCAGATGGTGAGTGAAAATCCGCTAATGCTGCTGTTCAAATTCTTTTTGAGACATATCAGATACAGAGAATCCTGCTTGGTCGATCACTTGATGTTTCAAGTGGAATATCTGCCTAGCTGATTCACCTCGTATATTTTTGCTAGAGATTAAAAAAAAGAAACTCGGCGGCGTGTTTCCGGCTTCAGAATCAAGATGTGTGAGTATCGATCCGGCACTTTCCATTAACGCGACCGAATGCCGAAAATTTTCAAATGCCCCAAAAGTTCTTAACTCAACGTCGGAACAGTTGGCGCCGATATTAAGGATTTCGATGCGATGTCTGAGTTTGTTGCCCGTTTTTGATCCACTTTTCGCAGACAACGAAAATCTTGGCGATATGGCATCGCGCCGGGCTCTGCGCTCATCCTTTAACGCTGCAAGTTCAGCTTCGGCCTGAGCCTTCGTGACTTCGACAAGCGCCTTTTGCTGTTCGACAGATTCTCGAAGTTCTTGGCTCTGGAGATTGAGTGCCTCAACACTATTCCTAAGCTCCATACTTTGTTGAAAAAAAACCTAAGATAAGCCACAATATGGCCAGCGGGCCGAGCGCCCCAGCTAAGAAATCGCCAAATTCATTTGGTTTCAGCGCCAATACGCCTGTCCAGTTCAGCCAAATATAAACCGAAATCAAGATGACTATAAATGCTGAGGCCGCAATCCCAACGCCATGACACCAGGCTGCTCCTGTGTTCCCACTACTAGTGTCTTCGGTCATACTTCCTCTACTATCCAATCCCCCACTTCAAGATTCCCAAAAATTTCAGGTGCTACGCATTTTGGCTGTCAACTGGTTCGACATTAGCGATATCCGAACGCTGGCATAGATGACAAATGCACCGTACTGGCGGCTTCTGCCTGACGGCGCCGTTAGGTTCCGCTACCCCCACTCCACCCATGGCTCAGCAGCTTGATCGTCACCGTGCCCGTCGCGACGACAACCCCGTCCGCATCCTGCATCGGCACCTCGGCCACATAGGTTGCGCGGCCGTTGGACTCGAGGCTCTCCAGCAGGTCGTCCAGCTCGGCGTCGTTTAGGCGGTATTCGGCGGTGACGTCGCTGGTGGCGGGTTTGTGGAAATCGACGGCGATGTCTTTGACGATCGGGAAGAAGCGTTTCGTGTCGAGGATCGAGATGCCGGGATTGGCGGCGGCGGCTTCGGCGAGGACGCAGAAGGCGCCGAGATACATGACGTTCACATGGTTGGCATTGCCCTCCAGCGGCATCAGCAGCTTCGCATAGCCGCGTTCATGCTCCAGCGTCCGCATCCCCGTGCGCTCGACAAAGGGCACGCGATAACCTTGGGTCTGGACGCTGTCTGCCTGGGTTTCCATGGGCGGGCTCCTCTCGCTTGTGCTCCCCCGATCCTATCCGTTTGGGCTGAGCCTGTCGAAGCCTTGTGCTTTTCTTCTTTGATGGATGAAGAACAGAACAGCCCTTCGACAGGCTCAGGGTCGGCGGTGTTTTTGGCAGATGTGGCGCTCAGCCCTTCTCGTCGACCGGGATGTAAAGATCGCCGCCGTCGCGATATTTCTCGCTCATCTCGGCCATGCCCGCCTCGGCCGCTTCGGCATCCGGCTCAGCTGAGTTCAGCACGCCATTGGGATTGTTCGCCGCGAACTCGCGCACTTCCTGGCTGATCTTCATGCTGCAGAATTTCGGGCCGCACATGGAGCAGAAATGCGCGGTCTTTGCGCCTTCTGCCGGCAGCGTCTGGTCGTGGAAATCCTCGGCCGTGTCGGGATCGAGCGAGAGGTTGAACTGGTCGCGCCAGCGGAATTCGAAGCGCGCCTTGGACAGCGCATCATCGCGGACCTGCGCCGCCGGATGGCCCTTGGCGAGATCGGCCGCATGGGCGGCGAGCTTGTAGGTGACCACGCCAACTTTCACATCGTCGCGATCAGGCAGGCCCAGATGCTCTTTCGGCGTGACATAGCAAAGCATCGCCGTGCCATACCAACCGATCTGGGCGGCGCCGATGCCGCTGGTGATATGGTCATAGCCGGGCGCGATGTCGGTCGTGAGCGGGCCGAGCGTATAGAAGGGCGCTTCGCCGCACGCTTCGAGCTGCTTTTCCATATTCTCCTTGATCTTGTGCATCGGCACATGGCCGGGGCCTTCGATCATCACCTGGACATCTTCCTCCCAGGCGATCTTGGTGAGCTCGCCCAAGCGTATAGAGCTCGGCAAACTGGGCTTCGTCATTGGCGTCGTATATCGAGCCGGGGCGCAGGCCATCGCCGAGCGAGAAGGCAATGTCATAGGCCTTCATGATCTCACAGATTTCGGGGAATTTCTCGTAGAGGAAACTCTCCTGATGATGGGCGAGGCACCATTTCGCCATGATCGATCCGCCGCGCGAAACGATCCCCGTCATCCGCTTCGCGGCCATCGGAACGTAAGGCAGCCGCACGCCGGCATGGATGGTGAAATAGTCGACGCCCTGCTCGGCCTGTTCGATCAGCGTGTCGGAGAAAATCTCCCATGTCAGGTCTTCGGCCACGCCGCCGACTTTCTCGAGCGCCTGGTAGATCGGCACGGTGCCGATCGGAACCGGCGCGTTGCGAATAATCCATTCGCGCGTGTCATGGATGTTGCGGCCGGTGGAGAGGTCCATCACCGTGTCCGCGCCCCAGCGGATCGACCAGACCATCTTGTCGACCTCGGCAGCGACATCGGACGCGACGGCCGAGTTGCCGATATTGGCGTTGACCTTGACCAGGAAGTTGCGGCCGATCGCCATCGGTTCGGATTCGGGGTGGTTGATATTGTTCGGGATGATCGCTCGGCCGCGGGCGATCTCGTCGCGCACGAATTCCGGCGTCACATATTCGGGGAGCGATGCGCCAAAGCTTTCACCCTCGCCGAGTTTCGTGCGGGCCTGCTCGGCATTGAATGCCCGGCCGAGATTTTCGCGCTCGGCGACATATTCCATCTCGGGCGTGATGATGCCTTTGCGGGCATAATGCATCTGGGTGACATTGGCGCCGGATTTGGCGCGCAGCGGGCGCTTGATCACATTGGGGAAGGGGTCGACACCACCAGACCGATCCGGGCCGAGCTGGCCATTATCTTCGGGTTTCGTCTCGCGCGCGTCATAGCTTTCCACATCGTCGCGGGCCATGATCCAGTCCCGCCGCATTGCCGGGAGCCCGGCCATGATGTCGATATGCGCCTCGGGATCGGTGTACGGCCCGGAAGTATCATAGACGCGGACCGGATCTTCGCCTTCCTCGAGATGGATCTCGCGCATTGCGACGCGCACGCCGGAGCCTGTCTGGGCGGCGACATGGATTTTCTTCGAGCCGCGAATGGGCCCGGTTGTAACGCCGATTTCAGTGCGGGCGGGGATATCTGCCATGGAAGAGTTAGCCTTTCTACGCGAACAGTCGCTTGGGATTCTGGGAGAGGAGGAGGATCAGAGGTGACAATAGCCGGCCCAGACAAAGGCCGCGCCGGCAAGGGTTGCGATCGCGCCGCCGGTGCGGCCGCCAAGGCTGGCCATGGGCCGGGCGATTGACCAGATGATTTGGGGTGCGGCGAGGAACAGCAGGCCTTCGATCGCCATGCCCCAGCCGGTGATGGTGACGAGGATCGAGAGCCAGCCTTCGCCCATTGGATGAGTGAGCGCGATCGCCGTGCCGACACTGAAGACAAGGATGCCGATCGCGAAATTGAGCGCGGGCGAATTTTCCGCATTGGCGATCATCTGGCGAAACCGGTCGGGCGCGGTCAGCATGCCGAGCCCGGCGGCCACGGCATAGAGGCCGATGGCAATGGCGAGTGCACCGGTGAGATTTCCAATCGCGGTCATGACACAACTCCTTTCCGTCTCGGCCCAGAGATCTTGGCGGGAGAGTGCGGGGGGCGTGTATCGATCGGCCTGGCCGCTCCCTCCCTCCGCCAGCGTGAACTGGATCAGGTTCTGCGGGTCGTACGGACTTGCACCGCACCTCTCAGCCTAAGGCTCCCCGGGGATGACGCGATACTAGGCGCTATTCGTCTCGCGGTCCAGATCGCGGGGTGATAGAATCGGGCTATGCCGCGAAGCGGGCCGGGATTTCCGGATCGGATGTGTCGAGCAGCGGGATGCGGCCTTCGGGGAGGTCGGCATAGGCGCTGGCCCAGCGCTCCACCCATTGCGGATCGCGAACCTTGGCCGGGTGATAGCCGGGCATCAATGAGCGCAGCATGGCGGGCGAAGCGTGAAAGAAGAACCGCGCGACCATCCGATAGAGTCGCAACCGGCTGCGGATGCTGGTCCAGCGGCCATCGCGTTTCAGCATGCGCTTATAGCCTTTGCGGCTGCACCAGGCGACGTGGAAGGAGCCGCGGATCAGGCCCCAGGCCTTGCCCCAATAATCGCCATAGAGATTCTGGTAGAGATCATAGGCGACATTCTTATGTTCGGTTTCTTCCACCATGTGCCACAGGACCAGCGAGGAGACGGACCGGTCCGCTCCGGCAAACAGATCGCTGCGCTGCCGGATCAGCCATTCGGTGATCCCCATCGTCATCGTCTCGAAACCCGCCGTGTAAGCGAGCCGCCATTTGAGGCTATGGGTCTGAAAGCGCTTATAGTCCGCGTCCATCTCGTCTTCCGCCTCGGCAAGCTCGGGATAGGTACGTTTCAGGATCTCGTTATAGCGCCGATGATTTTGGTAATGCGCGCCCTCCTGCCCGATAAAGCCCTGCACATCGGCTTTGAGATCGGGATCGGAGACATGTTGCAAGGCTTCGCGCACCGTCTTGATTAAAAACGGTTCGAGATAGGGCATCGCAAGCGAGGCACCATTGGTCATGTGGCTCCATTCGGGCCGTTCGGAATGCCAGACCGGATTGATGTCCTCGTCGAAGGAAAAGGGGATGCGGCGGACAAGAATTTCGGACGTGGCGGTCATGCGTTGTGCTCCCGATGACGGTGGTGCTGCCAAGCGCCCCATACCAGCAAGGCAAAGGCGATATGGACGCCCAGCATTGCCGGCCAACCGGCGAGGAAGATGATATTGTTGATCGTGACATCGCCCGCAAAAGGCCCGCCACCAAATTCCAGCCCGCGCGTGCCGAACATCGCATTGGCGATCGCGGGAAGGGTGAAGAGCCAGCCAAAGGCGAGCGACGCCCAGAAAAGCCAGGCCTGGGCTCGTTCGCCGAGCCGGATATAGCCGCCCGCCGCGCCAATCGCGATCAGCATCGTGCCATTGGTGATGCCTTCGAGATGCGCCATGTTCCAGGCGCGCCGATCGCTGGGGATATCAACCGGGATATCGGTGACAAAGGGCCATAGATCGATCGCGCCGAGCAGGAAGAAGAAATAGAACCAGCCGGCAAATACCGACGAGACCAGCAGCCCGATGCCATTGAACACGAGCAAACCCCTGCGTTTTTCGGTGAGCGTCATGCGCGTTTCTCCTGTTTGATCGGAATGACATTTTTCTGCGTGCCGAGTGCTTCCGGGCTCAGCTGGTCGAGCGCGCGGGCGCACCAATCGCCCCATTCGCGTTCGTAAATCAGCGCCACTTCAAGCGCGAGTCGCCGACCGATATCGCCGAGTATATCGCTATTTTCGAGTAACTTATACTTTGCTTCATATTGTGCCTGGTGATCGCGATGGCGTTCCTGCCGGGCGATCAGGTTGGCGCGCAGCGCATCCAAGTCGATCGCCTCGATCCCGTAGAGCTGGACGAGAAAGTCATCCTTCAGCTCCTGCGGTTCGGTCGGCTGGCGAGACCATTGCATCAGGGCCTCGCGGCCCTCGTCGGTGATGCTGAACTCGATCCGGTTGGGTTTGTCGGACTGGACAATCTCTTCGGCCACGGCCCAGTCCTTGTCCTTCAGCTTGGCGAGTTCGCGATAGATCTGGGAATGGCGGGCACGCCAGAAAAAGCCGACGCTCTGGTCGAACAGCTTGGCGATATCATAGCCGGATCGTGGGCCTTCGGTCAGCGCAATCAGGATCGCATATTGTAGCGACATGGCATTCCCTCTCATATGACAATGAGGGAATACTATGACACAAGTAGAATATAGTCAAGCGATCACCTCTATGCCGCGGGAATGCCGCGATAGGCGCAGCAAATCCCTGAACCATGGATTTTCGATGTGACGGATGCCAATAGGATTGGCACAAGCCCCGATCATATCGGAATGCAACAGGAGACAGTCCCTTGAAACCATCGATCGCCCTTATCGCCAGCGTTGCCGCATTGGCGAGCTCGCCCGCGTTCGCCAGGCCGATGACGCCTGAAGATGTGAGCCGCATCGCCGATGTCGGTGCCTTTGCCGTCTCGTCCGATGGCGCGCGCATCGCTTTTGGCCGCAACCAGCTGCCCGATATCATTGACGGTGACGATAACGGCACGACCGATACCAGCCTTCATGTGGTGAGTGCCGCCAACAGCGCGCAGGAATTCCTGCCAGACGGCATGGATGTGAGCGGCATCCGATTCTCGCCCGATGGCCGGATGGTGAGCTTCCTCTGGACCGATGATAGCGATGATGACGCGAAAGCCGCTCTATATGGCATTCCGGTTGCCGGTGGCGGACATCGCCTGCTCGCCGAAATCGAAGGCGCGAATATCCGCAGCTATGAATGGGCTCCGGATTCGCGCAGTGTCTATCTGATCGCAGCGGCCGAAACCGACGCCCAGCGCGCAGCCGAAAGTGCGGCGGGTTTCAATGCGGTCATCTATCACGAAGAACAGCGCTTTAATCGCGTATTCGCGGTCACGATCGGCTCCGATGCTGATCCGCGCGAGCTTGATGTTGAGGGTCATGTCACCCAGCTGCGCGTGTCACCGGATAATGACTGGCTCGCGCTACGCACCGCGCCGACGACCTTGGTTGATGACAGCTTGATGCGCCAGCGCGTTGTGATCGTCGATGCTGGGGATGGCAGTGTCCGGACGACAATCGAAACGCCGGGCAAGATCGGCGACTATGAGATTTCACCCGACAGCAGTCGCTTGTCGCTGATCGCCGGTGTCGACCAGCATGATCCCGCAGCAACCACGCTGCACTTCGCCGATGCGGCAACCGGCGCCTATGCGGCCGTCAATGCTGGCGCCGCTGAAGCCATAGTCGATACCGAATGGATGGCCGATGGCCGCCTCGCTGCCGTCGTCCATGTCGGCGCGCAAAGCGAGCTGCGTTTCTATGATGCGAGCGGCGCGGTCACCGGTACCGTCGATCCGGGTGCGGTGATCCTGCGCCGCCTTGATGCCGCTGGCGATCGGCTGGCCGCAGTTGGCGATGCGCCGAGCCACCCCAATGAGCTGTTCCTGCTCGATGGCAACAGCTTCACCCGCTGGACCACACTCAATCCCTGGCTCGCCGATATCGATATGGGGGCCCAGCGCACCATGACCTATCAGGCGCGCGATGGTCTATCGGTTGAAGGCATTGTTATCGAACCGGTCGGCGGAGCGCCGGCGGGCGGCGCACCGACCATCCTCACCGTGCATGGCGGACCCGAAGCCCATTATTCCAATGGCTGGCTGACGCGCTACTCGATGGCTGGCCAGGTTGGTGCCGGGAGCGGCTATGCGGTTTTCTACCCCAATTATCGCGGCAGCACGGCCTATGGGACGGACTTTTCCAAGCTCCACCAGGGCGATTATGCGGGCGGCGAGTTCAATGATCTCGTCGATGGCATTCAGGCACTGGGTGCGGAAGGCTTGGTTGATTTGGAACGCGTCGGCATTACCGGCGGTTCTTATGGCGGCTATGCTTCGGCCTGGGGCGCAACCGCGCTGACCGAGCATTTTGCCGCCAGCGTCATGTTTGTCGGGATTTCCAACCAGGTTTCGAAATTCGGCACCGGCGATATTCCGCAGGAAATGTTCCTCGTCCATGCGCGCGCGTGGCCCTGGGATGATTGGCAGGCGATGCTCGAGGTCAGCCCGATCTTCCATGCCGGCCAATCGCAAACGCCAACCCTGATCCTCCATGGCGAGGAAGATACCCGCGTCGATCCGGGGCAAAGCTATGAGCTCTATAACGCGCTCAACATCCGCACCGATGTGCCGGTGCGCCTCGTGCTCTATCCGGGCGAAGGCCATGGCAACCGCAATGCTACGGCACGCTATGACTATAATATCCGCCTGATGCGCTGGATGGATCACTATCTCACCGGCCCGGGCGGCGAACCGCCTGAGCCGCGTATCGAACTGCCTGACGGCATGATCGGCGGTGACGCCAGCGAGTAGGACTAGCGAATAGGGCCAGCGCGGGGCCGATCGGGTCCCGCGCCTGCTATTCTGCGGCTTCGGTTTCCGCTTCTGCGGCGGCATCTTGGCCGTGATAGACAAATTCGCTCCCGGCTGGATCGATGGTCGGGATGATATCGCACTCGTTCCAATAATCCTGCGTATGCCGCCATTCCGGCTTGTCGCCCGCCTTGGGCAGCAAATGCATGTCGCGCATCAGATAGTTGGGATTGAAATCATCCGCATCGACCCAGGAACTGATCTCCATATTCGCATCTTCGGGGCGCAGCGCCACTTCGACGCTTTGTGCGCCATGCTGATCCATATGGTTGAGCAAGTTGCAGACAAAGTCCGCGACAATATCGACGCGCAAGGTCCAGCTTGCGCGGAAATAGCCGAAGATCCAGACCATGTTCGGCACGCCGGTAAACATCATGCCGCGATAGGTGATCGTTTCGGGCCAGCTGACCGGCTCGCCATCGACCGAGAAGGGGATATCGCCCAGAACGGAGAGGTTGAAGCCGGTCGCCGTGACGATGATATCGGCCTCGATCTCTTCGCCCGAATGGAGGAGCACGCCCTTTTCGGTGAAGCGATCAATCGTATCGGTAACGACATCTGCCTTGCCGCTGGCAATGCCCTGGAACAGGTCGCCATCCGGCACAAAGGCAAGTCGCTGCTGCCAGGGCCGGTATTTGGGCGTGAAATGGGTCGCGATATCGAAATCGGGACCCAGAAATTCGCGCACCCCATCGAGCAGCTCTTCCTTCACCACCTCGGGCTCGGTCTTGCAGCGCGTGGTGGTTTGCAGCTGATCGAACAGGATCTTCTTGCGGACGATCGGGTGGATGATGTCTTCATCAATTTCGATCTCGCGCAGCGTATCGGCGAGCTCATTGGCGTTGGGTGCGGGCCAGAAATAGGTCGGCGAGCGCTGCAGCAAGGTGACATGGTCGACATCGCCGGCAATCGCGGGAACCAGCGTAGCGGCGGTCGCGCCCGATCCGATGACGAGCACGCGCTTGTCTTTCAGATCGGCATTTTCGGGCCAGAGCTGGGGATGGATAAGCTCGCCCTTATAGTCATCCATGCCGTCCCATTCGGGCGTGAAGGGCTGTTCGTGATTATAATAGCCCTGGCACATCCAGAGGAAGTTCGCGGTGAAGAGTTTCTGCTCGCCAGTCGCGTTTTCGGTGACTTCGACGGTCCATAGATTTTCGGCGCGGGAGAAATGCGCTGCCGTGATGGTGTGACCATAGCGGATATGCGCGTCGATGCCGCTTTCCTCGATCACCTCGCCCATATATTTGAGGATCTCCTCGGCGCTGGCGATCGGGGCGGACGTCCAGGGTTTGAAGCGATAGCCAAAGGTATAGAGATCGCTGTCGGACCGGATGCCGGGATAGGTGTGGGTCACCCAGGTGCCGCCGAACGTGTCTTTCTTTTCAAGGATCAGAAAGCTCTTGCCCGGGCATTGATCTTTCAGGTGCCAGGCGGCGCCGATACCGGAAATCCCCGCTCCGACAACCAACACATCGACATGGGTCGCATCCCGGCGGGCTTCACTATTCTGGCTCGGCATATCCATCTCACTTCTCCTCAGGCAGCACCCTTCCGCGCAGCATGGCGAGCCGCATTGATTTGAGTCAAACGGTTTGAGTGAAGATAATCAGGGCGCTACCTTCAATCGCGTCGCTGCGAATCCGTAAAACAGCGCAGCGCCCAGCAGCATTGCACTGCCGATAAACGGCCCGACGGCATAGACGATCAACGCGGCATCGGCGGCGACCAGCAGGGCGCAAGCAATCAGCAGGACACGCAGTCCCGCCATTCGGAACCAGACACCAATGATGAGCCCGATCGCGATTATCATCCAATGCAATGTGGGGAATAGCCAGATCGTCGGGATCGCTTGTGCAAAAAATCCCTGATCGCCAGTTTCGGCAACCCAGGTGGAAATATCTGCATGGCCGGTAAAGTGAAACGCGGCGGTAACCGCCAGGATCAGGCTGCCGATTGAAACGGGGATGATGGCGGGTTTGCCGGACATGACAGTCTCTCCATTGGCGATGCTCTCCGACTTTATGAACCCGGCTCGGTTAAAGCTCCAGCCCAAGCTGTGCGGGTTCGTCCGGATCAGTGTCTTCGCTATCCTTCTCGCCAAAGCCTGACATTGTAAGGCCAAGCAGGCGTATGCCGCGGCTGTCCGGGATCAGCGTGTCGAGTAGCTCGACACCGACCGTCAGCAGCTCGTCACGGCTGGCAACGGGATGGTCGAGGGAGCGGGCCCGGGTCGGCGTCTCGAAATCGGCATAGCGCAGCTTGAGGGTGATCGTCCGGCCGAAGCTTTCCGATTTTACCGCGCGTTCCCAAACCGTATCGGCAATCTCGTCCAGCTTGGCGATCATCGCATCGCGATCATGCAAGTCTTCCCCATAGGTGCGCTCGGCACCCAGCGATTTGCGCTCGCGATTGGGTTTGACCTGGCGATTGTCGATCCCGCGCGAGGCACGGTAAAAATAGCCAGCGCTCTTGCCGAAATTGGCGCGGAGAAACGCCTCCTTTTGCGCACGCAGGTCCGCACCGGTCTCGATCCCCAGCCGCTTCATCTTCTCTGCTGTCTTGGGCCCGACGCCATGGAAACGCCGCACCGGCAGTCGGGCGACAAATTTGGGACCTTGCTTGGGCGTGACGACACAGATGCCATCCGGCTTGTTCTGGTCTGAGGCGATCTTGGCGAGGAATTTATTGTAGGAGACGCCGGCAGACGCGGTGAGCCCGGTGGCATCGCGGATCCGTTCTCGAATTTCTTCGGCAATAGCGGTGGCCGTTGGCAGCTTGCGATATCGCGTCACGTCCAGATAGGCCTCGTCGAGGGATAGCGGTTCGACGAGCTGGGTGTAGCTGCGGAATATCCCGCGAATCTGGTTCGAAATGGCGCGATAGATATCGAAGCGCGCGCGGACAAATATCAGGTCCGGACAGCGCCGCTTTGCCGTGACCGATGGCATCGCGGACCGCACGCCAAATTCGCGAGCCTCATAGGATGCAGCTGCGACCACGCCGCGCCCACTCGATCCGCCCACCGCCACGGGCTTTCCCCGCAGCTCCGGATTATCGCGCTGTTCAACGGATGCGTAAAAGGCATCCATATCGATATGGATGATCTTGCGGAGAGGCGCGTCGCTGGAAGGAGTTTCGGCCACGATCCGGTTCCTAGACTGGCCCTGCTGAGAGTCCAGATCGGTTAGGGCTGGGGCGCGATGATGGGGCTGGCATTGCATCGTGGTCGCGCCGTACAATCTGCAAGCAGCGCGGGCAGAATATGTGCGTTGATAAGATCGCTGGTCAGCGCGTGCATGTCGCGATCATTGTAATTGGTCGCGAGGATGGTCACCACGGCATCGAGCTCCGGGAACAGCGCCACCTTATTGCCGCCATTGCCGGACATCATCAGCGCGGAATAGTCACGTTCGGTTCCGGTCGCGCGGAAATTGGCGAACCACCACAGATAGCCATAGGATTGATCCGGTGTTGCACGCACCCGGGGGCGGAACAGCCCGCGCACCCAATCGCGTGCCACAAGCGGCCTGCCCTCATGCAGGCCGCCATTGAGCATCAGGCGGCCGAGAGCGGCGAAATCACGAACCCGCAGGCTGAGTTGCCCGCCGGTCTGGACCACGCCTTCCGGCGCGCGCCGCCAGACAGGATCTTCGATGCCGAGCGGCGTGAATAGCCGGCGCTGCACATAGTCCTCAAAGGGTTCGCCTATCGCTTGTTCGACGACCCGACCGAGGAGGTAGACACCCGCAGTGCAGTAGGAAAATCGGCCTTGGCCGCTGTCCGGATCACGGCGATATTCACTATCTATGGGGATATCGAGGGCGAAGCGGGTCCAGTCCCGGCTATCATACATGCGCTCTTCATTACCGGGACTGCGCATCGTCCAGTCATTACAATCGAGCGTGGACGACATGGTCAGCGCATCATGCAAGGTGATCGCCCGCTTCTCCGGGCCGTCATGCGCGATGGGTTCACGATCCGCGAAGAAGGACAGCAGCGGGAGATCAACACCCGCGATCGCGCCATCCTCAATCGCCATGCCAAGCGCGAGTGCGGTGATCGACTTGCCCGCTGAGCGCGCATCAATTCGGGATTCCGGACCGCTCCGTCGGTAATAATCTTCGAACAGGATCGCGCCGTCGCGCTCGACAATTATGCCTTCGATCCGTCGATAATCATCCGCTTCGATTGCGGCGACCATCGCATCAAGGCCAAGGTGGTCGGTGGCGGGTAGCGCTGAATCAGCCAGTGCCGCCGATGATCCCAGCGCCAGGACAATCCAGCTCGCAGCGCCGATCAAGAAATCGCGCATGATGTGGCTTAGAGGAAGTAGCGCATCCGGATGCGCTGGACGTCGCCGCGACGGCCCAGTCGGAAACGAGCCGAGGAAAAGCGCGGTGGGCCGAAGGAAAAGCGCGGGTTGCGGGAGAAACCGATGCCTTCGCGCGGGATCCCGGCAAAGCGATCGAGCCGCGAATTGCCATTCTCATCGTGCAATATGGCAATCGCATAATCGCCCGAGGGCAGGTTGGAGAACTGCACGGATTGCGTATCGGCAACGCGGAAGGTCTCGCGCACGGCGGCGGGATCATCTTCGCAGTCGGGGAAATGGGATTCGTCGCGCGTTACGCAGACATGGAGGAGACCGTTATCGGATCGCAGCTCTTCGACATTGACCTCAAGCTGGCCGCTCGGGCTGACCCCCGTGAGGAGGAGAAACGCCGCTGCGGCCGCTGCGGCCTTCTTGTTCGAAACTGCCCAATCCCGTGTCTGTCCGGCAGAGCCGGTCCCAGAACCGGAAATATAACCCATAATTACACCTATAGTCTGCATGATGCCGCTGATGATGGCTTGCTGTTATCAACCAGCGACCTGCTACCCCTTCGACTATGAACCTAGGGAAAATCTCCCAGCCCATGTGATTTGTCACCCCCATTATCGTCATAATGGTCAAAACGATAGCCAAAGCGAAAATGTGTATGGGGATGAGGAAAACGAGCAACGGTACGAATACTGCCAGAGTCAGCGCTTCAAGCGGATGAAAGCTCATCGCTGCCCAGGCGGTGGGCGGCCGGCTGGCATGGTGCACGGCATGGGCAATGCGGAAAATGCGCGGCCGATGCATCCAGCGATGGGTCCAGTAAAACCATGTGTCCTGGGCCAGCAAATAGAGGAAAATCGACACCGGCACATACCAGAGCGGATAGGCACTGATGTCAGTGTAGATCAGCGTCCAGCCCAGAGTGTCCCAGCCCCAGGCGACGATACCGGCCGGGATTCCGTAAATGGCGGCGCTCAACAGCGACCAATAAATCTCGCGCCCGATCTGCGGGCGCAGGCGTGCATAGAGCCCTGGACGGACCTTTCCCGTCAGCCAGGCGAACAGCCCGCTCGCCGCCAAATAGCGCGCGCCAACGATGATGGTCATCGCCAGGGCGGACAGGAGGATCGCGGTAAGGCTGCCGGTCATGTCCGGTTCAATAGCCCTGCCGCCTGCTCCCGTCACCCGGAATAACGCATCCAATGTCCCGGCTTTGGGTGTCCCGCATCCCGCCAATCTTCGATGATCGCCGCGACAATCTCGGCCGATTCCACAAGTCGCGGACCGGGCCGGCTAAAGAAATGATGCCCGTCGGCGATATAGATATGACCGGCTTTCACTGCGCGAAGGTTCGCCCAATGCGGTGCACCCTCGACGGCTTCTATATCGGCCAGGCTTTGCGGGATCTGATATCCGCATGGCATGAGGATTACTATGTCCGGATCGGCTGCCGCCAGATCATCCCAGGCGAGGAAATCGGAATGCTCGCCCGGCGTGGCGCACAAGGACTCTCCCCCGGCTATGCTGATCAGTTCGGGAACCCAGTTGCCGGCAGCCATCAAGGGATCGAACCATTCGATCGCGGCAATGCGCGGCCGTGGCGCGTCTGCAACGGCGGTGTCGGCAAGCGCGGCAAGTCGATCCTTGAGATCGCGGATCAGGCGCTTGGCTTCCGCCTCGCGTCCGCTCGCCGCACCGACTGCACGAATGTCGCCCCAAACATCGTCAAGCGTGTCCGGCGCGGTTGAGATCAGTTTTGGCGGATCACCCATCCAGTTGGCTAGGGCGTCTGTGAGATCGTCCGGCGTCACCGCGCAGACCGCACATTGGGTCTGGGTAAGGATGATATCGGGAGACAAGCCACGCAGTAGCGGGGCATCGACTTCATAAAGCGATAGGCCCTGGGTAACGATCTCCTGTACGCGCTGATCGATTTCAACCGATCGCAATCCCTTCTCAAGTCGGGTCGAGGTGCAAATGGGCGCACGCTTCACCGGCGATGGAAAATCACATTCATGCGACCGCCCAACCAGATTGTCGCCCAATCCCAGCGCCACCGCTATTTCGGTGGCGCTGGGAAGGAGCGATACGAGCTTGAGATCGCGGTCCATTATGTGGTGCACGCAGGTAGCGACGCCCCGAATTGCCCGGGCAGTGCGCGCGTCAGCACGCTATGCGCGATCAACAGGCCGGCAAACCAGACAAGCTCGTTCGTGCCGATCAGCATGATGATCTCGGCCGTGAACATGTCTGTTCCACCGAACAGATGGGCCATGGCGTAGAGCGAAATCTCATACGCCACAAAACCCATCACGCCAGTGACAGCCCAGCCTGCAATGCCGGGCCTGCCGAACCGGCGGGTCAGGGCAAAGACAATCAGCATTGATACGCACAAGGCAAAGCCCGAGCCGATGGTCGGCGCATCGACTGGATAGCCCATCAGGCCGAAGCCTATGATCTGGTTGGCCATCCAGCACGCGACAATGGTAATGAGGCCGCGGCGAAGGTCGAGCGTACCCGCGGCAATTGTCGCAATGGCGACGAAGGGCATCATGCACCCCGCCACGACGCTGCCGCCCACGGTCGTCAGTGCAAATGTTGGCGGCCAGGCCCAGTCACTGTGCACCATATCGTTCTGGATGTTCTGACTATCTGTCATGATTTCCCTCCCGCTAGAAGCGTGCCCGGATACCGGCAAAGGCGCCGATGCCAGGGTTGGTGAAGCTGAAAACCTGCTCATAATTTTCATCGAACAGATTCTCGATCCGGCCGGTCAATTCGACGCCATCGGCGATCCGCACCGAACCGGCGAGCGAGACCAGGGTGAAGGCATCGAGCGTTACGGTTGTGGGAACGAAGGAAGGATCGAGAAAGGCGTTGTCGGTCTGCGATCCGCTATGCCGGATCACCAGCGTGAGCCCCCCGCGTTCCTCCGGCGCAGTCCAGGAGACAGCCATATTGGCCGTGTTGCGGGGCCGGCGAACTTCGCGCACCCCATTCTCGCGCGACGATAGGCGTGTGTAGCTCGCATCGATCCGCCATTGCGGGCCAAGCTGTGCGCGCAGGAAGGTTTCAACGCCATGCTGGCGGGACTCCGTCGTCCGGTTGGCCGGGGTCGCGAGAAAGTCCGGCGGTGGGAAATCGGTGAAAATTTCATCCTCCAGCGTGCTTTCGAAATAGGTCGCACCGACCGTGACCGCGCCCTGGGCCAACTCCTGCTCCAAGCCAATTTCCCAGCCCTGAGATCGCTCGGGCTGCAGGGCAGCGTTGCCGATAAAGCGTCCATCGACAAAACCGAACAGTTCAAAAAAGCCGGGATTCTTGATCCCCGACCCGGCGGCGGCGCGGGCGCGCAATCCGAAATCGAAGGCATAACTGCCATGCACGCGATAAGTGGTCGTGTCGTCGAAAAGGGAGTTATCGTCCCAGCGTACGGCCGCACCGACTGCCAGCCGCTCATCGACTACCAGCCCATATTCGGCAACCAGGCCGAAATTGCGGACCTGTCGGCGCCCGGTAAAGGCGAAGCCGCCGGGTGTCGTGTTGCGAAACCGTTCGCGCTCCCAGTCACCGGCAAAGGTGATGGTGTGGCGTACGCGTTCCGAACCGAGCCGCAGGCTTGAGACATAAGAGGCTTTCAGCCGACTGCCCTCATTGCCGGAATTCTCGATAGAGTTGCTGAAGCCGACCCGATCGATATCGGCGAGCTGGCCAGTGATCGCGTGCGTCCAGCGGCCATCGAGCAGGTCGACCTCACCGCCGACCAGCGCGTAGATGGCTTCATTCTCGACATACGTGCCCGGTGAATCGACAGCAAAGCCGAAGGTCGGGCTGCCGGCGAGGAAGTCCTGATTGTTGAATTCGCTTTCCGTTTCCGACCAGCGACC
This sequence comes from Parasphingopyxis sp., assembly GCA_965212265.1. Classification (GTDB taxonomy): domain Bacteria; phylum Pseudomonadota; class Alphaproteobacteria; order Sphingomonadales; family Sphingomonadaceae; genus Parasphingopyxis. Next base: position 364,385 of record CBDBUZ010000005.1, read on the forward strand.
AACAAAGCGGAGGCGTACATTGGGAGCGGGTGTCCATCGTGTGTTCAGGGACAGCGCCGCGGTTGTTTTGTCGAGATCGCGTGTCCCGCCGCGTGTGCCCACGGTACCGTCAGTCCCGAGGTAGGTGGCCGACAGGGCATAGTCGAAATCTCCGGCGACACCGGCGTAACGGGCAGCGGTGTTGAATGTGCCGAATGACCCGCCTTCGGCGCGCACTTGCAATCCCGGTGCTTCGCTGCCGGACAGGGTGATATAGTGAATGACCCCGCCGATTGCGTCGGAACCATAGAGCGCGCTTTGCTGGCCGCGCAGGACTTCGATGCGCGCCGCCTGGTCGATCGCCAGGCTGCCAAAGTCGAACTCGCCGAAAAATGGATCAGAGACTTCGATGCCGTCGATCAGCACGAGCGTATGATTGGCTTCGGTGCCGCGGATGCGCACCTGGGTCTGGCCGGCGATGCCCGAAACGGCGAGCCCCGGCACATCGCGCAGGATATCGCTGATCTCGCGCGCCTGCCGTTGGACGAGGGCTTGCGCGTCGATCACCGTCAGGGATCCGCCGACCTGGTCGGCTGGTACCGGGTCGGGCGCCCGGGTTCCGGTTACGACGAGGGGCGCAGTGCCACCGTCATCCGGCGATTGCTGGGCTGTGGCTGCGATGGGCAGCAACAGGGCGCCAACCGCCACTGTGTGGGTGAGTTTTGTCATGAGTAATCGGTCTCCGCATGCCGAGCGACAATCGGCAGGGGCTCCGCGCCTATGCGCGGCCATCCGGTGAAGACGCGCGGCATGCTATGCCCGCCCTCACAGGTCGGTGCGGCCCCAGCCGCTTCATGTCGCTCAGACAGAAACCGTTCCGCGCCTGGCCAATCCCTGAGCCGGGCAAGAGCGACGCGCGTCGGTCGGTCTCCTGGCTCGCGGGTCATCGCGCCGCCTGCGCCTTCCCAGGTTTCCCCAGTGGCTGCAGCCCTTATCGGGCCGCATGCAGGATGCGCTCGCCGCTTACAGTTACAGGGATAGCCGCGGATTTGAGCCGAAAGGCCCGCACCGCATTCCCGTTACCGGCGTGCAGTCGAATGACAGCGCCGGTGGCCCGGCTTTGCCATTCGATTGACGGGATAGCGCGACGGGCAAATTGTGCAAGTGCAGCATGGTGGCAGCCGGTCAGCAGACCTGTCCCGAGTAACAGGCTGTTCGCCGCGCGGTCATTGGAGTAGAGCGCTGCTCCATGGGTCATGCAGCGGCCGATTCCGGCCATAATCTCGACTGCGATATTGCGATTCTCGGCGGCGGGCTGGCCGGAGGGCTGATCGCGCTGGCCGTGCACCATGCGCGTCCCGATATCCGCTTGCGCCTGATCGATGCCGATACCGTGCTCGGCGGCAATCATATCTGGTCCTTTTTCGAAGGCGATGTCGATGCCGCTGGCATGGCGCTGATCGAACCGCTGATCACCCATCGCTGGGACGATTATGAAGTGCGCTTCCCGGCGCATAGCCGCACGCTTGAGATGGCCTATCATTCGATCCGGTCAGACCAGTTCGATCGCGTGCTGCGCGCAACATTGCCAGGTGACGCGATCCAGACCGGTACGCGCGTTGCATCAGCGAGCGACGATCATGTGGTGCTGGAGGATGGCCGCGAGATTGTCGCCAATGCGGTGATCGATTGCCGCGGCGCGGGCGATCTCGATACGCTCGATAGTGGCTGGCAGAAATTTGTCGGGCTGGAGCTCGAACTCAACGCGCCGCACACCCTCTCTCGCCCGATCATCATGGACGCGACGGTAGACCAGATTGACGGCTATCGCTTCGTCTATTCGCTGCCCTTTGGCCCGCAGCGCATCTTTGTCGAGGACACCTATTACAGCAACGGGCCCGAGCTCGATGCGGAGACGATTGAGCAGCGCGTTCTCGATTATGCCAAGGCGCAGGGTTGGGACGTTGCCAGCATTGTCCATCGCGAAAAAGGTGTCCTCCCGGTGGTCTGCAATGGCGCGTTTGGCGAATATTGGCGCTCGACCGGTGCGCTGCCGAAAGCGGGCGTGCGCGCCGGACTGTTCCATCCGGTGACCGGCTATTCGCTCCCCGAAGCCGTGCGCAGCGCGCTCTTCATTGCCGATCATGCCGACCTGCCCGGCGAACCGCTGCACGGGCGGCTTTTTGCGCGCGCGGCCCAGGGCTGGCGCGATGCGAGCTTCTATCGCATGCTCGACGCGATGATGTTTTATGGCGCGGACACCGCCAATCGCTACAAGATCCTCGAACGGTTCTACCGGTTGAAGCCTGCGCTGATCGCGCGCTTTTATGCCGGGCGCAGCCGCGCAACCGACAAGCTCCGCATCCTGTCCGGCAAACCGCCAATCCCCATTCGGCGCGGCATGGGTGCGATACTGAAAAACCAAAGACGAAAGAGTGGACATAAATGACCAAGGCAGCCGTAATCGGCGCAGGTTTTGGCGGACTGGCACTGGCCATCCGCCTGCAATCGGCCGGGATCGACACGACCGTTATCGAAGGCCGGGACAAGCCGGGCGGGCGCGCCTATTTCTGGGAGCGGGACGGGTTCGTCTTTGATGGCGGGCCGACCGTGATCACCGATCCTGAATGCCTGACCCAGCTTTGGGAGCTGACCGGGGCAAACATGGCCGACGATGTCGAGCTGGAACCGGTCTTCCCTTTTTACCGGCTGAATTGGCCGGACGGCACCAATTTCGATTATTCCAATGACGAGGTCGACCTCACTCGCGAGATTGAAAAGCTCAATCCGGCGGATGTCGAAGGCTATCGCCGTTTCCTCGAATATTCGGCCGGGGTCTATGAGGAAGGCTATGTGAAGCTTGGCGATGTGCCGTTCCTCGATTTCAAATCGATGCTCAAAGCCGCGCCCGCGCTCGCCCGCAAACAGGCCTGGCGATCGGTCTATTCGATGGTCTCCAGCTTTGTCGAAAATGAAAAGCTGCGCGAGGCGCTCTCCTTCCACACGCTGCTGGTTGGCGGCAGCCCGATGAAAACCAGCTCCATCTATGCGCTGATCCATAAGCTCGAAAAAGATGGCGGCGTCTGGTTTGCGAAGGGCGGCACCAACCGGTTGATCGCCGGCATGGTCGCGCATTTCGAGCGGATTGGCGGCACGGTTCGGCTCGACGATCCGGTCACTGCAATCGAAACCAAGGGCGAGCGGGTTACCGGCCTTGCCTGCAAGAGCGGCTGGCGCGATGATTTTGACGCGGTGGCCAGCAATGCGGACATTGTTCACAGCTATCGCGACCTGCTGACCAGCACCAAGCGGGGCGAGCGGGCAACCAAGAGCCTGATGCGCAAACGCTATTCGCCGTCTCTGTTCGTGCTCCATTTCGGCGTCGAAGGCAGCTGGCCCGGCATCCCGCACCACATGATCCTGTTCGGCCCGCGCTATGATGGGCTGCTTAAGGATATCTACGATCATGGCGTGCTGGCAGAGGATTTCTCGCTCTATCTCCATCACCCGACCGTCACCGATCCGTCGATGGCGCCCGAAGGCTGTTCGACCTTTTATGCGCTTGCCCCGGTGCCGCATCTCGGCAAATTCCCGGCGGATTGGGATGCGATCGGCGAAGACTATGCGAACCGCATCCTCGATCATATCGAGGCGCGGCTGATCCCGGGCCTCAAGGAGCGGGTGAAGACCAAATTCTGGTACACGCCGAAGGATTTCCAGAGCGATCTCAACGCCCATCAGGGCAGCGCGTTCAGCCTCGAGCCGATCCTCACCCAAAGCGCCTATTTCCGCGTTCATAATCGCGACGATATCGTCAATAATCTCTATTTTGTCGGTGCCGGTACCCATCCAGGCGCGGGTATTCCGGGCGTTGTCGGTAGCGCGAAAGCGACCGCCGGATTGATGCTCGAAGAACTGGGCGGTTGATGAATAACCGGGCTGCTCTGGTCGATGCCGCGCGCGAGACGATCGGGCGCGGGTCGCAGAGTTTCGCCATGGCGTCGAAACTGTTCGATCCGGAAACGCGAGAGCGGGCCTGGTTGCTTTATGCCTGGTGCCGTCGCTGCGACGATCTCGCCGATGGGCAGGCGCTGGGCCATAATATGTCCGTGGTTACCGATCCTGCGGCGCGCATTGCCGAAATCCGGGTGAAGACAGCCTCGGCCCTGTCGGGTGCGCGCACCGGCGATCCAAGCTTCGATGCGCTCGGGCTCGTCGCCAAGGAATGCGGCATTCCGCCTGCAATGATCGAAGATCATATCGCGGGCTTTGCGCTCGATGCCGATGGCTGGGTGCCGCAGTCCGAAGACGATCTCATCCAATATTGTCATCATGTCGCCGGTGTTGTTGGGCAGATGATGGCGATCGTCATGGGTGTCTCGGTCGATGATCGCGAAACGCTGGATCGCGCGCGTGATCTGGGGCTTGCCTTCCAGCTTGCGAATATTGCCCGGGATATTGGCGAAGATGCCGATAATGGCCGCTGCTATCTTCCGCGGGCATGGCTGGCGGAAAAGACTATCGATCCGGCACGGTTGCGTGATCCGGACAACCGGCCCGCGCTCGCCAGTCTTGCCCAGCGGCTTGCCGCCATGGCCGAAGGCTATGAGGATCGTGCGCGCCAGGGCACGGCCGCGCTCTCCTTCCGTTCGGCATGGGCGGTGCTCGCCGCGGCGGGCATTTACGGCGATATCGCCCGCAAGGTCTCTGCCAAGGGCGAGGCCGCACTTGACGAGCGCGTATTCACTACGCGGCGTGAGAAGCTGGGCTGGCTGTTCAAGAGCTGGCGCCAGGCATTGAATCGTGAGGGCTATCGAGCAGCGCCATGACAATTATCGGCAAAAGGGCAAACCCTGCGTCATTGCGAGCGCCGCGAAGCAATCCAGAGCCGAACACGCCATCGCTAGCTGCTCCGGATTGCTTCGTCGCTTCGCGCCTCGCAATGACGGGTCAATAGAGGTCCAAATGGAATTTTCCGGCCATCTGACAATTGATCGCCCGGGCGTTGTTGATCAGCTGCGTGCGCGCTTGCCGGACCAGCTGGCTGGCGATGGCTTCAAGATCTTCTCGGCCGTGCCGCTGCGGGCCAGTCGCAAGCTGAGCTGGTTCGAACGGTTTCGTACCGAGTTGCGCCGCACCGGTGGGCGGATGGATTTTTCGGTGCGGATGGCGGGGGCGGTTCGCTTTGAAATGCCGCTCGGTGATACCGGCACGCTCGGCTATACGATCAGCAACCCGCATCATGGCCGGGTGCTCGGATTTTTTATCCTGCTGGCGACGCTGACCGCCTATTTTGCGGACAGTTTCTTCGCGGCGCTATTTGTCGCGCTGATCGGCAGTGGCGTGATTGGCATAGCGCTGCATTATCGCATGCGGCGCAGCGTGGTGCGCTATCTCGGACTGTTGCCGAGCCAGTACAGCAATCATCGGCTATCGATGGGCTAGATCAGTTCCGACCGGCGATCGTCTTCGCGGAACGTGCCGCTAGGCGCACGGACACCGGCATGGCCGCGGCGTTTCAGTTCGGCCTTCAGCACCTCAGGCTTGGGGGCGTACAGAAAGCCGAAGCTCACCGTGCCGGCTTTGGTCTCGACGACATGGTGCAGGCGATGGGCCTGGATAATCCGCTTCATATAGTTGGATTTGGGGATGTAGCGGTGGTTCAGCCGCTTGTGCACGATGATGTCGTGAAAGCCGAAATAGATGGCGCCATAGGCGGCAATGCCCGCACCGATCCAGGTCGCGCCCGGCCACCAGCCCAGCTGGACGCCGCCGAGCAGCAGAACGAAGGAGGGTATGGCAAAGATCAGCGCGTAGAGATCGTTGAGCTCCCAATTGCCGGTGCGCGGCCGATGATGGCTTGCATGCAGGAACCAGCCAAAACCATGCATGACCCAGCGATGCGCGACATAAGCCACGCCCTCCATGAAGAGCACGGTGCCGAAAAACAGGAGCAGGCCAACATACCAGGGCATGGCGTCGATATAGCGATGCGGGTTCGAGAGTGCGAGGGGTGAAATCGATCCCTGCGATTGTGCCCGCCCTTCTCCCTTGATGGGAGAAGGATATGAAGCCTTGGCAAGGCACGAGCCTAGGCGCAGTTGGATGAGGGTGATGTTTCTGCAGGGTCCCGACCTAACCGATGCGTCACCCTCACCCTCCCGTCGCTGACGCGCCGGGCCCCTCCCTCTCCCATCAAGGGAGAGGGGTTAGCCTTCGTGTGCGGCTGGCGACGATGCGATGTGCACTTTCGCGGCGCGGGCGGATCGCCTAACCCTTGCGGCCATGGAACTGAAATCGACGCTCTATGAGGTGCGTGAGGGCATCGCGACCATCACGCTCAACCGCCCGCATCGCGGCAATGGCTGGACCGGCCGGATGCACAGCGAATATCGCTATCTGCTGGGTGAAGCGGAAGGCGACACAGACGTCGGCGCGATCCTGGTCACCGGGGCCGGGCGGATGTTCTGCGTCGGTGGGGATGCACAGGCGCTCGAAGGCCATTCGGAGCGCGGTGGCTATGATCCGGGCACGACGCCTGATCTGGTGACGCCTGGTTCGCGCGAGTTCGAGGCTTTCATCGAAGATTTCGCCTATCATTTTGCGCTCTTCAAGCCGGTAATCGTCGCGTTGAACGGCGCGGCGGCCGGAGTCGGGCTGGTGCTCGCCTGCTATGCCGATGTGCGTTTTGCGGTGCCCGGCGCCAAGCTGACAACCGCGCATGGACCGCTGAACCTGCCTGCCGAATATGGCTTGTCCTGGCTGTTGCCGCGGCTGATCGGCGGGGCGCATGCGCTTGAGCTGTTGCTTTCGAGCCGCAAATTCCTGACCGACGAAGCGCATCAGATGGGGCTGGTCCATCGGCTCTGCGATGCCGAGGCGTTGGTCGAGGAGGCGCGTGCCTATGCCATCGATCTGATCACCCGCGTATCGCCGGAATCGCTGCGCCAGTCGAAACGGCAATTCTGGCTCGACCAGCATCGCGACGTCGGTGCGGCGGTCCGCGATGCCGGCGTGTTGCTCAACGAGATGATGGGCCAGGCCGATTATCGCGAAGCCATCAAGGCGTTCCTTGAAAAACGCCCCGCCAAATGGGGCAAGGAGACTAATGCATGAAGCGGCTTATTGTCGTGCTGATCGGGCTTCTGGTCGTCGGTGCCCTCGGTTTTTTCCTGATTTTCGGAACGCCAGAACAGCGGATGCGCACGGCCTTGGTCGAGGCTGGACTGGCCGAACCGGTGGCCGATTGCATGGCCGAACGGCTGGCCGACGGGCTCAGTTATCGCCAGCTTTGGGCGCTCTCTTCGCTCAGCATCTTTCGCGATCGGGAAGTAGCGGATCTGACAATCGGTGAATTTGTCGATGCGACGCGCGGATTGCAGGATCGCGAGGTACTGCTTTTGGCCGGACGGTCCGGCGCGGTTTGTGCGTTGAGGGCACCCCGGCTTGAGGGTCTTTCCATCCGCCGGTGACTATGCTTTAGCCGCCACGAACCTTTCGACTCATATATGCCATTCAGGAGCGCTTAGCCGCCATGAACATCCATGAATATCAAGCCAAGGAACTGCTCGCCAAATTCGGTATCGGCATTCCCAAGGGCGTAGCCGCAACCACGGTCGATCAGGCCGTCGCCGCAGCCGAAGAATTGCCGGGCCCGCTCTATGTGGTGAAGGCGCAGATTCATGCGGGTGGGCGCGGCAAGGGCAAGTTCAAGGAACTCGGCCCGGATGCCAAGGGCGGCGTGCGGCTCGCCAAGTCTGTCGATGATGTGCGCAGCGATGCGCAAGAGATGCTCGGCAACACGTTGGTGACGGTGCAGACCGGCGATGTCGGCAAGGAAGTCAATCGCCTCTACGTTACCGATGGCGTCGACATCAAAGAAGAATATTATCTCGCCCTGCTCGTCGATCGGGCATCGGGCCAGGTCGCTATGGTCGTCTCGACCGAAGGCGGCATGGATATCGAGGCGGTCGCGCATGACACGCCGGAAAAAATCGCGACGATCACCATCGACCCGATTGCCGGCTTCACCGATGCCGATGGCCGCGCGGCGGCCGATGCGCTGGAACTGAGCGGCGATCTTGCCGATGCCTGTGTCACGCTGACCGCCAATCTCTACGATGCATTCGTCAAGCTCGATTGCGCGATGCTGGAGATCAACCCGCTGGTCGAAACCGATGATGGCCAGCTGCTCGTGCTCGATACGAAGATGAGCTTCGATACCAATGCCGAGTTCCGCCATGCGGACTGGGAAGAGCTGCGCGACGAGAGCGAAGAAGATCCGATGGAGCTTGAGGCGTCCAAGCATGACCTCGCTTACATCAAGCTCGACGGCAATATCGGTTGCATGGTCAACGGCGCGGGCCTGGCCATGGCGACGATGGACATCATCAAGCTGAACGGTGCTTTCCCGGCCAACTTCCTCGACGTTGGCGGCGGGGCGACCAAGGAAAAGGTGACGGCCGCGTTCAAGATCATCCTGTCGGATCCGGCGGTCGAAGGCATTCTCGTCAATATCTTTGGCGGGATCATGCGCTGCGATATCATTGCCGAGGGCATTGTCGCTGCCGCGAAGGAAGTGGAGCTTGATGTACCGCTGGTTGTTCGGCTCGAAGGCACCAATGTCGCCAAGGGCAAGCAGATCCTGGCCGATAGCGGGTTGCCGATCGTCAGCGCCGATGATCTGGGCGATGCCGCACGCAAGATTGTGGAGCAGGTGCAGAAATAGTCCCGCGCGACGCCGCTCACCCTGAGCGTGTCGAAGGGTTGCTCTTCTTTTCCGGGCGTTGAAAGAAGGGCAGGGCTTCGACAAGCTCAGCCCAAACGGAGAGCAAAGATTCGGTTTTCACGCACTGGATTATTGCAGTGCAGCATGCTAGTGACGTTTACGTGAACGTAAAGGGGCCAAGCAGAACAGGCCCAGGAGGAATGAGACGATGAAAATCTTGGTGCCCGTGAAAAGGGTGATCGATTACAACGTAAAGCCGCGGGTGAAGTCCGATGGTTCGGGCGTGGATCTCGCCAATGTCAAAATGTCGATGAACCCGTTCGATGAAATTTCGGTCGAAGAGGCGATCCGCCTCAAGGAAGCCGGCAAGGCGGAAGAAATCGTCGCCGTATCGGTTGGCCCGGCCAAGGCGCAGGAAACGCTGCGTACCGCGCTCGCCATGGGCGCCGACCGCGCCATCCTGATTGAAACCGATGACGAGGTCGAGCCGCTCGCCGTGGCCAAACTGCTCAAAGCGGTTGTCGCTGAAGAATCGCCCGGGCTCGTCATTCTCGGCAAGCAGGCGATTGATGATGACAGCAACCAGACCGGCCAGATGCTTGCGGCACTGCTCGGCTGGGGCCAGGGCACATTCGCCAACACGGTCGAAGTTGCTGATGGCACGGTCGATGTGAAGCGCGAAATCGATGGTGGCCTGCAGACGGTGAAACTCAACCTGCCGGCGATCATCACCACCGATCTTCGCCTCAACGAACCGCGCTATGCCTCGCTGCCGAACATCATGAAAGCGAAGTCCAAGCCGCTCGATACGAAGACGCCCGCCGATTATGGCGTCGACACCGCGCCGCGCCTCACCACGTCGAACGTGACCGAGCCGCCGAAGCGCGAAGCTGGTGAGATCCTCGAAGATGTGGATGCACTGGTCGCCAAACTCAAAGAAATGGGAGTCGCATAATGAAGACGCTCGTATGGGTCGAACATGACAATGCCGAGATGAAGGATGCGACGCTTGCTGCGGTAACCGCCGCCTCAAAGCTCGGTGAAGTACATGCGCTGGTCGCTGGTTCTGGGTGCCAGGCCGTGGCTGACCAGGCCGCCAAGGTTGCTGGCGTTGCCACTGTGCATCTTGCCGACGATGCCGCTTATGCCAATGCATTGCCGGAAAATGTTGCGCCGCTGGTTGCCGATCTCATGGGCAGCCATGATGCATTCGTCGCGCCCGCCACGACAACCGGCAAGAATATCGCGCCGCGCGTCGCTGCGCTGCTCGATGTGATGCAGCTCTCTGACATTCTCTCGGTTGAAGGTGACAAGACGTTCACGCGTCCGATTTACGCTGGCAACGCGATCGCGACCGTCACCAGCTCGGACGAGAAGCTGGTGATCACGGTGCGCGGTACGGCCTTTGACAAGGCCGCCAGCGAAGGTGGATCTGCGGCTGTCGAAGCGGTTTCGGGTGCCGGCGATGCCGGGCTCTCCAGCTTTGTCAGCGAAGAGATTGCGAAAAGCGATCGTCCGGAACTGACCAGCGCGAAGATCATCGTTTCGGGTGGCCGGGCGCTGGGCTCGAGCGAGAAGTTTGAAGAAGTCATCACGCCTTTGGCGGACAAGCTTGGCGCCGGCATCGGCGCGTCGCGCGCTGCGGTTGATGCGGGCTATGTGCCGAACGATTATCAGGTCGGCCAGACCGGCAAGATCGTCGCACCGGAAGTCTATATCGCAATCGGCATTTCCGGCGCGATCCAGCATCTCGCCGGCATGAAGGATTCCAAAACGATCATCGCGATCAACAAGGATGAAGACGCCCCGATCTTCCAGGTCTCCGACTATGGTATCGTGGCCGATCTCTTCAACGCCGTCCCGGAACTGACCGAGAAGCTGTAGCGGATACCTCCAATTTGGTTCGAAAAGCCCCGGCTTGACCGGGGCTTTTTATTGCGCAGCCCATTTTGTTGCCATAATGTTCCGGTGATGGAGGATCATTATGAAACGGCTCGTATTCTGCTTTGATGGCACTTGGAACCGTATTGTCGCAGGATACCCCGACAAACGTCTCGCGGATTGCTCATGCAGTCAAAACACTCAGTACCGACGATAATGGGAATGAGGCACGTCAAATTAGTCTACTATGACGAAGGCGTGGGCACGCATGATCTCGGCAAGTGGTTGGGCCGCATCGCCAACAAGATTTCAGGTGCGCTCGGATTTGGCCTCGAACAGAACATCGTCGAGGCATACACATTCCTGATATTGAACTACGAACCTGGGGATGAGATCTACGTTTTTGGGTTTTCGCGAGGTGCGTTTACAGCCAGGTCATTTGTCGGATTGATACGAAACTGCGCAATCTTACCGAAGCGTCGACTTTTCAATATCCGAGAGGCTGTCGCGCTATATACAAGCCGCGATCAAGATGATCACCCTAACAATAGTCGGGCGTGTCACTATCGCTACCAGAATTGCCCAAATTTGGTTGTTCCTGGCGACCAAGAATGGCGGGAAAAAGCGGGGTTTGCTGATCCGGCGAACGAGCCAACACCGTTGCGGATTAATTTCTTGGGCGTTTGGGATACAGTAGGTGCTTTGGGGATTCCCAAGAACTTCGGGTTGTCGAACGTAGTGAATCGAAAATATCGCTTTCATGATACTAAGTTATCGAGTTTCGTTTTAGCGGGAAGACATGCGGTAGCCGCTGACGAAAAACGCAAAACATTCGTTCCAGCCATGTGGACCAATTTACAAGAGTTGAATGCGAATAGCCCGAAGCAGTATTTCCAACGCATCTATCCCGGCACGCACAGTGCTGTTGGAGGGGGAGGGCCGATTAGAGGATTGTCGGTCGGTCCGTTGGAATGGGTTTTTAGAGGAGCTCAGTCGGCCGGCTTAGAATTTGACACCGAGATTGGATCGCCCCTGTTCGGCATTTTGCCTGATCATCGAGCGCCGCTGTTCAATGAAGAAGGAAAATTCAAATGGACTCGCAAAGACAAATTTGTCGGAGCTGGGTTAGCTGATCGAAGGTTCAATAACATATCTGTTAGCCAGATTGACGAAACAGTAATGCGCCGGTGGCATGATCCTGCAATGGGCCGATACCGATGACGGCGTGTACAAACCGGAATCATTGAAGGATTGGCATGATTTCATAGATAGCCACCCGCCGGAAACCCAAATAGATTTGGGCCAGGAGATCTTTGACGAAATCTGCCACGCCGATAGAAATCTCAAGACACCTTCGAGCGTCGAACGCTACAAAGTGAAGGCTCAAGACAATTGGAAGAGGATCGCATTGAAATTTTACGGAGACGAGAAGCTGTGGAAAGCCATCTTCATCTACAATTTCGATGCGCGAATCGTCTACAAACCTGACGGCCTATATGCTACAAGCGAAATCCTAATTCCCATTTACCAATGACCGCTCCCTAAGCCTCGTCCAGCAATTTCTCGCTGATCGTCCAGAGCTTCTCGGCATTTTCATCGTCACAGGCATGCGCGTTGACGCCGCTATAGCGGGCCATCGGGCTTTCCATGTCCGTCGGCGCGGCGATATCGCAGTCTTCGCAATAGACGCCGGGCTTGCCGTCGAGCTTGGGCGAGGTGGCCGCCCATAATGTGGTCGAACAGCCCTGGGCCGGGGTCTTGAAGCCCATCTTGGCAAGGTCGGATGGGCTGCCATCCTCGTTGAGCCAGCCCAATGCTACCTGCTCCTCGACCGGCAAATGGCGTTGCAGCGGCGTGAAGATGCCGCCCGGATGCACAGCAAAGGCCAGCCCATCGCTATCGCGCATCCGGCGGTTAAGCGCATTGGCGAACAGCGCATTGGCGGTCTTCGCCTGCCCATAGGCCTGCCATTTGTCATAGTCGTGATTTTCAAACTGGATATCGTCCCAATGGACATCGCTGACCTTGTGCGCGGTGGACGACAGCGCAACGACGCGCGCGCCCGGCGTCTTTTCGAGCAGCGGCATCAGGCCGAGCGTCAGCGCGAAATGGCCCATATGATTGGTACCGAACTGCGATTCCCAGGCCGGGCCGACGCGCGTGAGCGGGTTTGCCATGATCCCGGCATTGTTGATCAGGAGATCGAGCGTATCGAGTGATCCCGTCATCTCGTCGGCAAAGCGCGTCACCGATCCAATATCGCCCAGATCCATGTCGCTGACCCGTACATCGCCATCAATCTCGGCAAGGTTGGTCTCGGCTTTTTCGCGGCTGCGCGCCGGGACGATGACATTCACACCGGCACCAACCAGCGCGCGCACCGTTTCCAGCCCGATGCCGCTATAGCCGCCAGTAACGATCGCGGTCTTGCCGGCAAGGTCGATCCCCTTGATGACATCCGCGCCATCGGTTTTCGCGATAAAGCCTGAATCCGTCGGTACCTGATCTGCCACTGCCATCGTCGAATCTCCTCTCAAAGCCTATTTGATTGCACTATGGAGCGCGCTGCCAATGGCGGCCAGCGGAAAATGGCTGGCGCTGTGCGTTCGCACAGTCTGGCGGCTCTCCAACTCGACACTGCCCTAACCATAGAAAAACGCTAACCAAATTCCACTTGCCGCTTCTTTCGCTCATTCTATCGCGATGTGGGAACCTGCGACTTGCGTGTTTCTGATTGCACCCTTAACCGCCCGCCTCCCCGATCGATGGATGGGGCAGACGTCAACGGTCAGGGTTTTATGAAGCCCGCCCGCATGCAGTGTCGCTGATGCTGGCATGTACGGATGCTGCACTGTCTTTGGTGGGCGGCATAAGTAGCTCATACGGATAGAGCACTAGCCTCAGGTGCTAGGTGAGCGGGTTCGAATCCCGTCTTATCGCGCTTTTTGGATAGCTCAATTGGTAGAGCGCTAGGCTGTAATCCTAGCGGCTGCAGGTTCGATTCCTGCTCCACTAACGGTCTCTGAAACAGACCACAGCATGCAATGCTGTCAAAATACCGGGTTCGGGGACCGGCATGTGAACGATGCGGCGCTGGCGCTTCCGTTCTGCCTGCGGGTGGAACTCAAGCGGTGGCAAGGCTTTGCTCACCATATAAAACGGTCCGGCTGCGGCGAAAAGATCGCGCCGTGCCGGGGTCGATAGAGGCTGTTCTTGAACAGCCTATTGTCCGCCCCGCGCACTGCAACATCCACTCCGCCATGGCCCACCGTGCGGTATGCCACCGGTCCCCGGCTCTTTGATCGGGGAGAAGCCCGCGCCAATTCCGGGGCGGGCAATTGGAAGAAAGGAGATTGGCGTGAGCTGATTCTTGAAGGTGTAGAAATGTTGTATTTGATTGACTGGCTGATGGGGCGCACGCGCGTGACCATCGATGAAAATGAACGGGCGATCTGGCTCTACAAGGGCGAGATTCGCGGCATATTGGGTGCAGGCGAGCATGTCCTGCCGAACCGAAACCAGAAGCTGCGGCTGGAGCGCATGACGCTGACCAGCGGTGCTTTTGTCTCGGTCTATGAAAAGGTGCTTTACGATAAGCTGCCGAACGAGGCGGCCTCGCACCTGACCCAGTATCGGACCGGTACCAACGAGATTGCCGTCATTGAATGCGACGGGCGGGTACATTCCGTCCTGGCACCGGATAGCAAGCTCACCGTGTGGACCGATGCCGGGCCGTGGAACGCCGAAATGATCCAGCTGGAGCAGAACCCGGTGATTGCACCGGGCTTGCTGCAGCGGCTCATGAAGGCCGAGTTGGCAAACCAGCTCTCGTTGGTCCGGGTGATCGAGGTCGACAAGGGCCAGGTTGGCCTGGTGACGGTTGACGGCCAGCTGGTCGGCGAACTGAAGCCGGGCGCCTATGGCTACTGGATGGTCGGCCAGAAGGTCGTCGTGAAGATCGTTGATCTGACGCGGCAGCCGCTGGATGTAACCGGCCAGGAGCTCCTGACCAAGGACCGCGTGACCTTGCGGATCAACATTGCTGCGGAATATCGCGTGGTTGATCCGGTCAAGGCCGTGACCGAGGTGAAGGACTTCACCGATGCCTTGTACCGGGCGCTGCAGTATGCGTTCCGGAAGACGCTGAGCGCAATGACGCTCGACCAGATCCTAGAAAAGCAGGTGACGGTCGATGCCGAAGCGGCAACCAAAGTGCGGTCAGATATGGCCGCAATCGGACTGGAGGTCTCCGACATCACCCTCAAGGATGTGATCCTTCCGGGTGAGATGCGGGACATCCTGAACCAGGTTGTCTGGGCGCAGAAGGAGGCCGAGGCCAACGTCATTCACCGGCGCGAGGAAACGAATGCTACGCGTTCGCTTCTGAACACAGCGAAGGTGATGGCCGACAATCCGGTCATGCTGCGCTTGAAGGAGCTTGAAGCTCTGGAGAGCATCGCCAGTAAGGTCGACAAACTGACCGTGATGAGCGGTACCGAGGGTTTGATGAATGACATCGTCAAGCTGTCGGCTGACTAGCGCTCGGTCTGTCAAACGGCCACAGAAGGAGGGTGTGGGGCACAATGCCTCGCACCCTTTTTTGTGTTGTGCGGTAAAACCCCGCGAGCGGTGCGGTCGCAATCGCGCCACCACCCACCACAACAAAAAAGCCCGGCCAAACCGCTTGGGTTTGACCGGGCTGCCTAGCTCGCTTGCGCGACTGGGAATTACTTGTTCGCTTCTTCTTCTTCCTTTTCGGCGTTCCAGATGGCGGCCGCCTTGTTCAGGATGACGAGAATTTTTTCGAGTGCGGTTGGTTCGTCCGTCTTTTCCATCGCCGCGAGTTCGCGGGCGAGGCGGCTTGATGCCGCTTCGAAAATCTGGCGTTCCGAATAGCTTTGTTCCGGCTGGTCATCGGCGCGGAACAGATCGCGGGTCACTTCGGCGATCTGCAATAGATCACCTGAATTGATCTTCGCTTCATATTCCTGGGCCCGGCGCGACCACATGGTGCGCTTGACCTTCGGTTTGCCTTCCAGCGTTTTGAGCGCGTCTTTCAGCGTTTTGTCGGAAGAGAGTTTGCGCATTCCGACGCCTTCGGCCTTATTGGTCGGCACGCGGAGCGTCATCTTTTCCTTTTCGAACCGCAGCACGTAAAGTTCGAGCTGCATGCCCGCAATTTCTTCATTCTGAAGTTCGATTACCCGGCCTACGCCATGCTTTGGGTAAACGACATAATCTCCGACTTCGAAGTCAAGCGCCTTGCTTGCCATAAAAAACGACCTTTCTTGACGGTAAGCCGAGCGAATCGTGCAGCCGCCCATAGCGGGCAATGCCTACGCGTCCGATTTCTCTAACCTTTTCCGTGCGTTATCCCAAGTAGCGGATTATATTTATTCCCGCTTCGGGACATTATGTAACAGATTCGTAAGAAAATTTCCAGTCTGTATACATTTATGCCGCGCACGAGCGCGTCCGCCGCTGTCTGCGGATCGCGTTGTCGAGATTTGTCGGGGCTGAGCCCGAACCGTGGTCCTAGTCGCCCTGGCCGGGATCGGGGGAGAAATATTTCTCGAACTTGCCCTCTTCGCCCTTATGGTCATCGGCATCGGCAGGCGCTTCGCGGCTCTGCGTGATGTTTGGCCATTCTTCGGCGAATTTGGTGTTGAGCTCGAGCCATTTTTCCTGGTTCGGTTCGGTGTCGGGCAAGATGGCTTCGGCTGGGCATTCCGGTTCGCATACGCCGCAATCGATGCATTCGGCCGGATGGATGACGAGCATATTGTCGCCCTCATAGAAGCAGTCCACCGGACATACTTCGACACAGTCCATATATTTGCACTTAATGCAGGCATCGGTGACGACATATGTCATTGACGCGGCTCTCCTCGTGGTCAGTGGAATTCTGCTAGCGACAAGATGACGCTCCCGTCAACGCTTAGTGTCGCTGATCCTTTCTACGCGGCTATAAATCTCATCTACCAGCTTTGCGGGGACGCGTCGTTCGGGCAGCGATTCTATGCGCAGCACGCGCACGCCATCCGGCATCGGCATGCTCAGCACATCGCCAACGCGGACCACCGCATGAGCACGATCGATCCGGCGACCGGCACAGCGGATATGGCCTTTCTCGGCAATCTTCTGCGCGAGGCTGCGGGTTCGGGTGAGCCGGGAGAACCAGAGAAATTTGTCAATGCGCAGGCCGTCATCCTGCGTCATTTCTTGCTCAGATCGAGTTCGGCAAGCGCGGCAAAGGCATTGCCGGGCGCGGCTTTGCGGGGCTTGGACTTGGGCGCGCGGCGGCCGCGCCAGACCCAGCGGCCCGGGCCGCCTTCGCTTTCCGGGGCAGCGGGTTGGAAGCCAAGCGCCTGCATCAGCCGCGCCAGTGCGGCTTCGCTGAGGCCGAGCGAGGTGGAGAATGCGGGATCGGGCAGGAACGGCTCCTTGCCGGTGCGCGCATCATGGGCGGCGCGGGCAACGCGTTCGGCCATGTCGATCCGCAGCATCTGGCCGGCAAAGCCGCGAAAACCGGCCTCGCGCCACGCGGCAAGCGTTGCGCCTTTGGGTTCGGGCAGCAGGACGGCGCCGGCCGGTGGCAGTTCGGGCATCGGTCGGTTGTTGAGCGCAGCCGCCAGCGCCAATCGCCAACGGGTTGCTTCGGGCTTCATCAAGGCGCCATGAAAAATGTCGAGCGCGCCAATGGTGAGCCCCAACCGGCCGATCCGGTGCCGCTGCTGCTTGTCGAGCTGGCCGAGCGGACCGAGCGCTGTTTTGCGCGGCAGGATACCGCCGGCCTCGAGAAGCGGGGCGAGCAGGGCACGGATCGCCGGGTCGGTCTGTTCGGCATTGAGCGCGGCATCGATCCTGCGCAACGGGCCGAGCACGCGGCCGGTCGTGCGGGCGACCCAGGCCTGGAGACGCTGGGCGATGCGCGTTTGTTGTTCGGGGGTCAGCGCAGAGAGGGATCGATCGAGGATGATTTCCGGCGTGAGCAGTGTCTTGCCAGCGGACAGTGCCGCGACGATCTCGCCGCGCCAAGTCATGCGGATAGCCTCGCCAGGATCGGTGAGTAGCGCGAAACCTCCATCGCTATCGGCGAGCAGTGCTGCAGTACGCTGGGCCCATTCCCCGCCAAGCCGGCGTTCGGCGGCGGCGAGCAGGCGCTTCGTGTCGGCATGGTTGCTGCCCGGATCGACGGTGAAGCGAAAGCCGGTGATCGTGCCGATTGGTTCGTCATCAACCGTAACCACGCCCTCTGCATCGACCCGCACCGGCAGCGCCTCCTCCCCCTTCGCGCCGAGATCGCGCATCAGCACCGTCGTCCGCCGATCAACAAATCGCTGGGTCAGACTGTCATGCAGCGCGTCCGACAATCTTTGCTCGATCGCCGCAGCGCGATCCGCACCTTTATCGGGATTTTCAAGCCAGTCAGGACGGTGCGCAACATAGGCCCAGGTCCGGACCGCGGCCAATCGTCCAGCCAAGCTCTCGACATCACCGGCGAGGTTTTCAAGTGCGCTCACTTCCTGCGCGAATACCGGAGCGGGGATATGGCCATCGCCTTCCGAGAGATGTCGGAACAGTCGGCCGACCAATCGCGCATGGCCATCCGCGCCGGTCTTGCGAAAATCGGGTAGGCCGCACGCTGCCCATAGTCGCGCAACCATGGCCGGCCCTGTTGTTCGCTCTCGTACCCAGCCTTCGTCGGAGAGCTTCTTGAGCACGGTCAGATCGACGGTTTCGGGTGCGGCGCGGAGCACTTGCTGATCGGGACGCGATTCAAGATCGGCAATCAGCGTATCGATCGTATCAAAACGCGGATCGCCATCGCGCCAATAGAGTTGCCGCAAATTGGGAAAGTCATGGCCTTCGATGCGCTCGATCTCGGCATCGGTGAAGCTTGCATGATCGCCGCCCTCGAGCCCTAGCGTGCCGAATGTACCATCGCGTTGATGGCGACCCGCACGACCGGCAATCTGCGCCATCTCATGGATATGCAGTCGCCGCCGCCGCCGCCCATCGAATTTGCGAAGCGAGGCAAAGGCGACATGATGCACGTCCATATTGAGCCCCATACCGATCGCATCAGTGGCGACGAGATAATCCACCTCACCTGCCTGGAACATTTCAACCTGCGCATTGCGGGTGCGCGGGCTGAGCGCGCCCATCACGACAGCAGCGCCCCCCCGCAATCTCCGCAAGGCTTCGGCGACCGCATAGACTTCCTCGGCACTGAAGGCGACAATTGCCGAGCGCGGCGGGAGGCGGGATAGTTTCTTGGGGCCGCTATATGAGAGCGCGGAAAAGCGTGGCCGGGAGATGATTTCAGCATCGGGCACCAGCGCGCCGAGCATCGGTCGCAAACTATCGGATCCAAGGATCATCGTCTCTTCGCGCCCGCGCATATGGAGCATGCGATCAGTGAACACATGGCCGCGTTCGGGATCAGCGGCGAGCTGGGCTTCATCCAGAGCAACAAAGGCGGTATCCCGATCCCGCGGCATGGATTCTGCTGTACAGAGAAACCAGCGTGCCTTTTCCGGGAGTATCTTCTCTTCGCCGGTGATCAGGCCGACACTGTCCGGGCCCTTTGCTGCAACCACCCGGTCATAGACTTCCCGGGCCAACAGGCGCAGCGGGAAACCGATCATCCCGCTGGCATGGCCCATCATGCGCTCAACAGCGAGATGGGTCTTGCCGGTATTGGTCGGACCGAGCACGGCCGCAAGCGGCGCGCGAGCGAAATTACTCATTTCATTCCCATCGGCGATGTGCTGCGGCCGCGCAAGGCGCAACGCGCGGAAAAGTCCAGAAATGCGGCCTGTCGGGCGGCACTCACGGCTCGCCGCATCAGGGATTCCACCTGTCCCACCTTAATTTGACTTTAACGTTTTTTAACCACAACGGTCATTACCGGAGATGCGCCCGATGCGCCCGGGTGAAACTAGCTCTTAAGCGGGGTCGTTTTTGTATCAGCGCAATGAATTTGAGGGAGCTCAAGGGAGCGGTACTGCCGCACTTTCCCTTGATTCCGCTGCGCCTGATTCCGATGACACAAAGGTGCCGAATTTCGGCGAAGCCCTGCGGTCAAAGATTCCGGTTAGCAAATGGCGCGAGCTTGATCTGGTCGTCGATCTCGGTGCGCAGGTCGGCAGCAAGACCTGGTGGCGCGGAGCCGCAACCTGCGCAGCTCTTTGTGCGACAACATTCTTCCTTGCCCCCAGCGTTGAGGCCATTCCGACCGCGGCAGAACCAATGGATCAGGCGCAATGGGATGAGGCCCGTGCCCAGGCGATCACACCCTTGGCTCTTGGCGGCGATACCGGTCGGCGGATGGCGGCCACGGAATCCGTCGAACCGCTGGCTGGTACACCCGAACGACCGCGCATCGAGCTCAACGCAACATTGGGCCGCGGCGATGGGCTCGCCCGCGTGATGCGCCGCGCCGGCATAGCGTCCAATGAGGCGGTAGAGCTTGCCGCGATGATTACCGACGCGGTTCCGGCTGAAGATATTCGCCCTGGCACTGTGATGAACATTGTTCTGGGTCGTCGACCGAACCGAACGGTTCCGCGACCGGTAGACGAGATTGCGTTTCGCGCCCGGTTTGATCTTAAGCTTGAAGTGGCCCGGGTAGATGGGGCGCTGCGTCTTAACCAGATCCCGATCGCGGTGGACGATACGCCGCTGCGCATTCGCGGGCGAGTGGGGTCGAGCCTGTATCGGTCTGCCCGCGCTGCAGGCGCGCCGCCCGCAGCCATTCAGGAATATTTGCGCGCGATTGGTACGCGTATGTCGGTCAATCGCGACATACCCGCTGATTCGACATTCGATCTGATCGTCGAACATCGCCGGGCTGAAACTGGCGAGATCGAGATTGGCCGGCTCATCTATGCCGGTATCGAACGCGGCGAGCGCGAGACACAGCTTCTACGCTGGGCTGTTGATGGTGACGATCAATGGTTTGAGGCATCTGGCGTTGGTCAACGCACCGGCCAGATGCTGATGCCCGTCAATGGTCGTTTGACCTCGGGCTTTGGCTATCGCCGCCATCCCATTCTCGGCTATCGCCGCTTGCATACGGGTCTCGACATTGCCGCGGTACGCGGCACGCCGATCCGCGCTGCCGCCAGTGGTACCGTCAACTATTCCGGTCGCAACCGCGGCTATGGCAATTATGTCCGGATCAGCCATGGCAGCGGCATTCAAACCGCCTATGCGCATATGAGCCGGATTGTCGCGTCCAATGGGTCGCGGGTGAGCCAGGGGCAAATCATTGGCTATGTCGGCTCGACCGGAATGTCGACCGGCCCGCATCTTCACTATGAACTGATCCGCAATGGCCGCAAGGTCGATCCACGGTCGGTCAGCTTTACGCGCCAGGCCCGGATCACCGGTGATGAGTTGCAGCGGTTCCGCGCTACGCTTGCCAACCTGCTCGAGGTGGAACCGGGAGCGGCTCTTGCCCGGCGCGAGGATCGCGAAGAGCCGGAAATCGCCAGTACTAGTCGGCGATCTGCACGCCCATCTGGCTAGCTTCGGCACGGCGCTTTTTAGAACACAGCACTGACACAAAAAACCCCGCCTTTCGGCAGGGCTTTCTGGGTAGTAACAGGTGTTGGGCTATCGGCCCTGGCTGCGCCAGCGCTTGATCGTCCGGGAAACAATGCCCTGTTCGTCGCCAACATGGGTCCACATTTCGGAGAAGACCGGATCGCTCGATGCCGGGCGCTTTTCTTCTTCCAGCGTATCGAAAGCGATACGGATCGGAACCGACACACCTTCGCCGCAGACAATGCATTCACGGTTGCGCAGGGCCGGGATCACATCCAGGAACCCGCGCGCACCTTCCGGCATTGCGGAGCGCACATGCGCTTGGTCACGGTCATTGTTGAGACGCATCGAGAGTATAGTACCACACTGAGAGAGCACACCTTCGGCAAGATCCGATGGACGCTGTGTGATCAGGCCCAGGGAAACGCCATATTTACGACCTTCCTTGGCGATCCGGCTCAAGATATTGCCGACTGCGGATTCCTGTTCGATATGGCCGGCCGGGATGTAGCGGTGGGCCTCTTCGCAAACCAAAAGGATCGGGCGTTGCGGCTCGTTGCGTGACCAGATCGCATAGTCGAACACCATGCGAGACAGAACGGCGACCACGACCGCGCAGATATCGGACGGTACGCCCGAAACGTCGACGATCGAAATCGGCTTGCCGTTGCCCGGTAGGCGGAAGACGCGACCGATGAAATCAGCCATCGTATCGGCAACCAACATGCCCGAGAACATGAAGCTGTAACGCGGATCGGCCTTCAGTTCCTCAATCTTGCTCTTGAGGCGCATATAGGGCGCCGTATCATTGGCAGAATCGAGATGGCCCATTTCCGTGGTAATCAACGCGAGCAGGTCGGACAGCAGATACGGGATCGGACTGTCGACGGTCAGCTGCGGAATTTCTTCGGCGAGGCGGCTCTTCGCGCGCGATGCCAACAGGCATTTCGCGAGAATATCGCGGTCACGTTGCTTGTCGGCGCCTGAAGTGGTGATCAGAACCTCGCAATGTTCTTCGAAGTTCATCAGCCAATAGGGAAGGGCAAGATTGTTTACGTCAAAGATCTCGCCGGTGCCCTTAAAGGCCGCGCTATACTCGCCATGGGGATCAACCATCACGATATGGCTTTCCGGCGCCAGTTCGCAGATCCGATGGAGGATCAATGCAACGCTGGTCGATTTACCGGTACCGGTTGAACCGAGCACCGCGAAATGCTTGCCGAGCATGGGGTCGACATAGAGCGCGCCGCGAATATCCTTGGTTGGATACACATTACCGATTTCAATATGCGGACGGCTTTCGGTCGCAAACATCTGACGCATATCCGCATCGGATACGGCCATTACCTGTGAACCGGGAATCGGGAAGCGTGTCACACCGCGGCGAAAGCCTTTGACCCGGTTGGAGCCTTCAACAACGATACCTTCGCCGAGGAAGTCGATATAGGCATCGACAGAAGCGGGATTGTTGGGGTCTGCCGCAAGCGTGCGGATATTGGCAACGAGCCAGCTTTCGCCGACCCGAATTTTCACCTGGCTACCGACTTGGCCAGCCATGGCCAGCGTCGGATCGGGATCTGAGCGGACTTGATCAAGCATCTGAGCATCGACAGCGATCCGGGAACCGGAGCCTGCGATCTCTGTCACGTGGCCGATCACGATATCGCCCTCGCGGGTGACCATACTGCCGACCAGCGAAGCACCGTTCGCATCTTCATCCTCGGCTAATGGCCGAAAAGTACCAATCTCATCCATGTCAGGTATTACCCCATTTGCCTGCTTTTCAATGGATGGAGACTAGCAGTGAAAGGGTAAATATTTCGCTTACCATAGGTACAAAACGGCTAGAGTCGGCGGAACGCGATCCCCGCAACCCAGCCCAGGAGCAGCGATACAAGCACTGCGGCCAAGCCATAAAGAAAACCGTTATTTTCCGCCGCATTAGCGACAAATCGTTCAAATCCAGACTTGTCGATGCGAATTTCGCGCACTTCGCCAGCCAGAACCCGGCCATCCTGGATCAGGAAGGTTTCGGCCGTATAGTCCCCAACCGGCACGCGCGCCGGAATGTCGATTTGCGCATTATAGAGCACGCCTTCGGTTACTTCGACGGCGCCCAGCTGTTCGACATATAGATCATTGCGACCGCGCAGATCGACCAATCCAGCATCAAAACGCTGCGCTTCTTCAGGTGGGTTCGCGCTGGCAGGAGACAGTTGCAGACTGTCTATGCCGAGTTCGTAAATTGCCGCTGTGCGTTCGTCGACGATCTCATCAATGGGTCGCGCGCTGGCGAGGGCGTAAAAGGCGGGCGCGGATCGGAAGCGCGCTTGGGCGGCATTCATCCAGATACCCATCCATTGCTGCTTTTCGCGGACCAGGATCGATTGTTCGGGCCCTTTCAGAACGACGACGATATCGACCGGTTCTTCCGGAACGCGTCCTTCAGGATAGAGGATCGCGCCATAGACCATCAGCTCCGCACCGGTGAAGCTGTAGATGATCTCGATCTGCTCCTGGTCGACAGCCGGGACGAGCCGAGGGCGGGCCTGTCCCATCAGCATGGGCACAACCATCAGGAGGAGGATGAGGGGCGCTAACCGTTTCATGTGATTTCGATCGAATAGATTTCATCGGGCCGCCAGCCGAGCCCGAGCGCCATACGCACCGCGACGAGAATGCACAGTGCAGCGAGGAACAGTCTCAGCCATTCCGGGTTGATGCGCGTCGACAGACGTGCGCCGATCTGCGCGCCGGTAACGCTGCCGATCAACAGCAATACCGCCAGGACGATGTCGACAGCCTGGGTGGTCAGTGCATGGACCATCGTCGTTGCCGCCGCGACGAAAAGGATCTGGAACAAGGATGTGCCGACAACCACCCGGGTCGACATGCCGAGTATGTAAATCATCGCCGGAACAAGGACGAAGCCGCCACCGATGCCCAACATGACGGTTAGCGTGCCAACCAGAAAGCCGACGGCAAACGGCGCGACCGGCGAAATATAGAGCCCGGAGCCATAGAATCGCCAGCGCAGGGGGAGTGCGGCGACCACCGGATGATGGCGGCGATTGGGCGGCTTGATGCGGACACCGGATCGCCGCGCCTCAATCACGGTCCAGGCTTCACGGATCATCAAGATACCGATGCCGGTGAGGAGGATGATATAGAGCATCGCCACTACGACATCGATCTGGCCAGCTTGTTGCAGCTGGAGGAAAACGATTCCGCCAAATATGGTGCCAACTATGCCGCCCACTATCAGCACAGTACCCATCCTGAAATCAACGCCCTTACGCTGAGCATGTGCGGCGACGCCCGACACGCTGGCGCCGGTGATCTGTGTGGTTGCTGAAGCCACAGCGACGGCTGGGGAGATGCCTGAAAAGATCAGGAGTGGTGTCGTCAGAAAGCCGCCACCGACACCGAACATGCCGGACAAGATCCCGACCACGCCTCCCAAAAGGATGATCACGAACGCATTGACCGAAATTTCAGCGATCGGGAGATAAATATCCATCGGCTACCGGCCTACCGATTTTGGCCGCAAAGCGGAAGATGATCTGTGTAGATCCGCTCCGTTTTCTTCAGAAATCCGCGCCCAATGTCACGGTTGGGCCTGAGCCTGGTTTCGCCGTGCCGGCAATCCTTTGGCGCCATCCCACCGCCAATCGGATTCCAAAATCGCCAAATGGCAGGCGGAGGCCAGCCTCGGGGCCAATATCCAGTCGAGCCACGCCGGGCTGCGCCCCGCCCCATGCGCCGACGCCAAGCGATAGGATCGCCCGGTCGCTGATGGCGATCGGATGGCTCAACGATGCTGATCCATCGACATAAAGGTCATGACTGCGAGCGCCAACGATGCCGGCTTGGGCGTAGCCGTCCAGCTCCAATCCTGCGGTTATCGCCTTGCGGTAAACGCCGCCTGCGACGCCGATAGACCAGGCGTTGCGGGCACCTGCTTCGATCGCAATCCGTCGATCAAGCGAAACGGTAACCGGTACGGACCTTAACGGCTGAACGGCGATTCCAATGGCCGCTTCGGAGCCGTCCGATCGCTCGATTGGGCGGGTCAGTCGCGCAGCAATCGCAATGTCTGCCGGGCCAGCTTCCCAAATCGAATAGGCGAGCCGCGCACCCGCTTGGCTACCGCCCAGCTGACCAGCATTGGCGAGCGGCTCGATTCCGACATCCGTCCGCCACTGAGCCCATAGGGCAATGGAGAGGTTTCGCGACCCATGTGCCGCATCAGGCACTGGCAGCGACGGGAGGATGGGCAGTGACGGTGCGTTTTGCTGCTTCTGTTCGCGGCGGACTGCACCAACCATGCCCATTCTATTTCCGAGCAACAGTCGGTCGGATTGGTTTCTGTCGGTCGATAATCCATTGCCAGTCGGTGCCGGCGGTGATTGCGGCGCATGGCGATCGATCACTGCTTGGATCGGGGTAATGGAGATTGGTTCCGGTCTTGTTTCGCGTGACACTGCAGCCGCTATCGGCGGCGGCGATGCGAGTTCGACTGCTGGCTCGGCGTCAAACAACGGAAGTGAGCCCAGGGGGCCACGCCATCCAGCGAAACCCGATCCACAGCAGCATGATCATTGCGACAAAGGCGACCGGCGGCCTGATGCGCATGATCAACGTGCCCTTGCTGCCGGAAAGACGTGCCGAGTTTTGTCCCAGACCGGGCGCGCTCCCTTGCCGGTTTTCAGATAATATCCCAGCGCTCGTCGTGCGACCATGATCGATAGGATATTCGAAACGACAACCCGTACTATCGCAGCTACGCCGCTGCGCCATCCATAGGATCGGCCGGTAAACAGGGCGCGCATGGCAAGGCGCCACAGCAATAGGGCAAGATTGATACCCAGAAGGTTTTTTAGATAGTCCGGCAATGGCGTCGGGGATAATCCCGTGATTGCCGTCAGCGCCAGGATGATCAGACCGAGCAGCGCCGCCGTATATCCTGTGGTCAATATCAGAGCAGCCAAAATGGTGCACCGGTCGCGCAAACGCATCCAGAGTTCTGCTGGTTCGATTCTCCACCCGAGCCGTTCCCAGCCGAATAGTGATATCCCCGCAACCCAGCGGGTCTTCTGGCGCAGTGCCGCGTTCAGGGTTGCCGGAAAATGCGCGCGTACAGCAATCAAGCCGCCGTCTTCTGCGGAGTGATGGCGCACGAAAACTCCGTCGTATCCCTGTTGCGCCAGCCGCAATCCCAACTCGTAATCCTCAGTCAGGCTGTCCTTGTCAAAAGGGATGCCGCCGCGCTGTTTTGCCAACTCACCCAAGACTGACCGTGCAATCGCACATCCAACTCCAGCTGATGGCACAGCTGCGCCGAGCGCGGCCCGCATCAACAAGTCCTTGCCATGGGTCTCAGCGAATTCGTCGCAATAGTGGCTTGCAATCCAGGTGGATTGGGACGCCAAAAGCGGGATTACCGGAATTTGAACAAGGTCATGATCATCTATCAGCCTGTCGAACAGCGGAATTTCATGGGGGTCAACCAAATCCTCCGCGTCGTGCAGGATGACGGATTTATAGGTGACCCAGCTCTGTGCTTCGTCAACCTCCAGGGCTCGCCACAGAGAATTCAGACAGTCAGCCTTGGTCGTCGGGCCTGGTTCGGGACATGTCACGAGACGAATCTTCGGCCAGTGTTCCATCGCCGCTTGGACGTCAGCAATCGTGTCCGGGTCGTTGGGATAACAGCCCACAAAGAGGCGATAGTTTCGGCCGCCAAATTGTCGGGCGGTATTCTCCAGCATGGGCCCAATCACGCCAGCCTCATCCCAGGCTGGAATGAACACGGCGTGGCGGCCCGGCGCGCTCGACCATGACAAGTCCGATAATGATCGACGAACCGCATCCGGCTGACCGGTCCAGCGCCGCATCATGTGACGAAACCACAACAGGTCGATGGCGAGATTGTCGAGTGCGCCGAGCAAAAAGCCGCAAGCGGCGAACAGTGCAAGTTCGCGAAACACTAGCTCCATGAGCCGAAAAAGGGGCTCTCCGTCCAGCAATGCCTCCCAAGGTCAGCCCCCAAGGGTCAGTTATTCGATATGATAAATGTTCAATTAAATAAAGGGGTTAGAATGATTGAGAGATCAACAGAGACCATATCCTTTGCATTGCGGGGATTCCCCATTAGAGCGTTGCGCGAAACGAAGGAGTGATCATGGCTGAACGCATGGGTGTCCGATCGGCACTGCGCAGCTTTCTAAAAAGCGAAGCGGCTGGCGGTATTGTGCTGATGATCGCGGCCGTGCTCGCCATGATCGTGGCGAATAGCGCGCTGTATGATAGCTACCATCATATCCTGAACGACAATATGGGGCCGATCCTCAGTCCAGAGCTCACCAGTAAGCTCGGTCCGATGACGCTGCACCTCTGGATCAATGACGGCCTGATGGCGATGTTCTTCTTCCTGGTCGGGTTGGAGATCAAGCGCGAATTTGTCGACGGCCGTCTGTCGAGCTGGGACAAGCGCCGTTTGCCGATTATTGCTGCAGCCGCGGGCATGGCCGTCCCGGCCATCATCTTCCTGTTCTTCACACGGGATTTTCCAGAGCTGGCGAATGGTTGGGCCATTCCGGCAGCCACCGATATCGCCTTTGCGATCGGCGTATTGGCCCTACTCGGAAAGCGTGCGCCAACGTCGCTCAAACTGTTCCTCGTTACGGTGGCTATTGTCGACGATATGGGCGCAGTGGCGATCATTGCCTTGGTCTATACGCCGTCCTTGGCGACGATCTGGCTTTTTGCGTCCGGCATCGTCCTAGCGGTCATGTATTATATCAACGCGACAGGCGTGAAGCGCCTCTGGCCCTTCGTCCTGCTTTCGATCCTCCTATGGTATTGCGTGCTCATGTCAGGCGTGCACGCCACGATTGCGGGCGTGCTTGCGGCGATGATGATTCCAATCACCCGAACTCCCGGCGCGCCGGATTCTGAGGAAAGTCCCCTCCATCGCATGGAGCATGCGATCGCGCCGTGGAGCGCCTTTGTGATCGTGCCGATCTTTGGTTTTGCCAATGCTGGGGTGAATCTCGAAGGAATGGGTGTCGAACAGATATTGGCTCCACTGCCAATCGGAATTGCCCTTGGCTTGTTCGCCGGCAAGCAGATCGGGATCTTCGGCAGCGTGTGGTTGGCGGTAAAGTTCGGCGTGGCTGGCAAGCTGCGTGGGGCGACCTGGCTGCAGATCTACGGTACGGCCATGCTGTGCGGTATCGGTTTTACGATGAGTCTGTTTATTGGCGGTCTCGCATTTCCCGGAAACGTCCTGTTGATCGAAGAAGCCAAGATCGGTGTTCTACTCGGTTCGGCCGTGTCGGGTATTGTCGGCTTCCTGGTGTTGCGATTTGCGCCTCTTCACAAGCAGCATGACGAGATCGAAGAAGATGAGGCGCGGGAGATTCGCCGGGATGGTGATATCGCAAATGTCTGCGAAGCCATGCCCGACGATGCGCCTGACGACGCACCCGCCAGAGCATAGGGGTTGCACCCGCCCCTGCCTTGCTGTATTAATGAAACAATACAGTTGGGAGATTGAGAATGCGCGCGTTATTGGTATCGCTTGCGGCATTGGCGGCCGCTGGATGTAACGGGGTCGTAATTGGCGGTGACAGCCTTGCTGACGGCCAGCCGCTGAGTGAGCTTGAGCTTGAGGAATTTGATTCGGTGTCCTTACGAGGCCCGGACCATGTCGAAGTCGCCCTGGGCGATGGTTTTGATATTCGCGTCGAAGGCGATGATGATGTCGTGGAGCGGATCGTGTTCGAGATCCGGAACAACACCCTGCGCATCGGTCGCAGCGACGATAATGGGATTTCCATTGGCGATGATTCGGCGACGATTTTCGTCACCGTACCGGTTCTGAACGGAGCATCGATCGCCGGTTCTGGTGACATGCGAGTCGACCGAGCCGAATCTGAAGATTTTGAAGTGTCGATAGCCGGCTCGGGCAGTCTTGCGCTTGAAGCGCTAGAAGCCCAGCGCGCCGAATTTGATATTGCCGGCTCGGGCAACATTGCCGCCGCCGGTACCGTCGCTGATCTCGAAATCGGCATCGCCGGTTCCGGGGATATCGAAGCCGAAGAGCTACGGGTTGAACGCGCTGATATCGATATTGCCGGATCGGGTAATGTCGAAATCTTTGCGACCGAAACGGTGAGCGGGAATATGATCGGTTCAGGCGATATTCGCGTCCGCGGCGGAGCGCAGTGCGACTCCTCGTCGATCGGCTCAGGCGATATGCGCTGCGACTAGTTCTTGCGCGCGGCTTTCTCGTCCAGTCCTGACTTGCCTTCGCGACGTTCCAGTTCGGCCAATACGTCGGATATCGGAATATCGCGATCGGCGAGCAGGATTAGCAGGTGAAACAAGGCGTCCGCGGCTTCGCCAACCAGGGCGTCATCATCCTCGCTCAGCGCGGCGATGATGGTTTCAACCGATTCTTCACCGAATTTCTGGGCGATCTTCAGGCGGCCCTTGCCAAATATCTTGGCGACATAGGATTTGCCGGAGTCGCCATCCTTGCGGCTTTTGATAACTTTCTCGAGGCGGGTAAGCGTATTGGCCATGTTCCGCATTTGGGCGGGCAAGCGGGTTCCGTCAACCGGCGTCGTCGGAGTCCCTTTGTTTTCGTCGCTTGCTGATATGCCGACCGACCAATAGTCCGGTAACGCCCAGTGCGAACAGGGATATGTCGCCGGGTGCATCCACGCTGATCGCAGCCGCCAAGGCCGGCGTAACGCCGATCACGAAAGCCGCGATAAATGCAAAAATGATGCGCGGTGCGGACATCCACCCCCCAAAAGCCAGTCAAATCCATGAAAAATACGCAAGAATTCGGCCAGTTGCAGGAATCTCAGCTCTGGACGCGATCGCGATGGTTAATCTCGATTTGTGAAATATGGTAAATGTAAGGTTACCCGACGGTTTTCCGGCTACGAACCGGGATGCCTGCGGCCGCCAAGGCCGACCGGGCATTGGCGATGCTGTAGGTTCCAAAGTGAAAGATGGATGCTGCGAGCACAGCATCGGCATGTCCATCGCGTACACCTTCGACCAGGTGCTCCAACGTTCCAACACCGCCGGACGCGACGACCGGTACTGATACCGCATCGGCAATCGTCCGGGTTAGCGCGATATCATAACCGTCTTTCGTCCCGTCCCGATCCATCGATGTGACGAGCAACTCTCCAGCGCCCAGTTTGGCGAGCTGCGTGGCATGAGCCACGGCATCGATCCCGGTTCCCCGGCGTCCGCCATGGGTAAAAATCTCCCAGCCCGATGACGTCTGCCGCGCATCGATTGACCCGACCACGCATTGGCTCCCGAACCGCTCAGCCATATCGCTGACCAGTTCCGGTCGCGCCACGGCGGCGCTGTTTACGGCCACCTTGTCGGCCCCCGCAAGGAGCAATTTGCGGGCGTGATCGGGCGTCCGCACACCGCCACCGACGGTGAAGGGCATGAAACAGACGGCTGCGGTTCGCTCGACGATATGGAGCAATGTATCGCGCTCCTCATGGCTGGCCGTAATGTCGAGAAAACATAGCTCATCGGCCTCGGCAGCATCATAGACGCGTGCCTGTTCGACTGGATCGCCGGCATCGGCGAGATCCACAAAGTTTACACCTTTAACGACGCGGCCATTGGCGACATCGAGACAGGGTATGATGCGTTTGCGGACGGCCATTAGTCAGCGAGCGCAAGGGCCGTGGCGAGATCCAGCGTGCCATCATAGAGCGCCCGGCCCGTGATCACGCCTTCGATCCCGCTATCGGCGTGAATGTTGAGCGCGTGGATATCTGCAATGCCTTTGACACCGCCTGACGCAATGACAGGGATATCCGTTGCATTCGCCAGATCCACCGTGGCTTCGATATTGCAGCCTTTGAGCAATCCGTCGCGCCCGACATCGGTGAAGAGCAACGACGCGACACCAGCATCTTCGAACCGCCGAGCCATATCGCTCACGCTGACCTCGGAGGTTTCCGCCCAGCCTTGGGTTGCGACGAAACCGCCCTTGGCGTCCACGGCGACTACGATACCGCCAGGAAATTCGCGGGCCATATCTTTGACGAAATCCGGATCGGTCAGCGCGGCGGTGCCAATCACGATCCGTGCGACACCACAATCGAACCACCCTTCGACATCGTCGCGAGAGCGAATGCCGCCGCCGAGCTGTACATAGCCGGGGAAGCCCTCGACGATGGATTTGACGGCATCAGCATTGCGCGCTTCGCCAGCAAAGGCTCCGTCCAGATCGACGACATGGACATGCTCCGCGCCCGCATCGGCGAATATGCGCGCCTGATCAGCGGGGTCGTCGCCATAGACTGTAGCCCGGTCCATATCGCCTTCTGCCAAACGCACCACTTGGCCGTCTTTCAGGTCGATTGCCGGGAATACGATCAAGCTCATGGCGTCCACTCCAGAAATCGAGACAGGAAATCCAGGCCGTATTTCTGGCTCTTTTCCGGGTGGAACTGAACCCCGATGATCGTGTCTCGACCAATCGCCGCCGTCACCGGGCCACCATGGTCGGTCATGGCATAGCCATTTGCCGGCTCGGTCAGCGCAACATGATAGCCGTGGAGGAAATAGGCTTCACCTGGCTCGACTAGCGGTGGTGCTCCCTGAGGTATGACGTCATTCCATCCCATATGCGGGATTTTGAGGTCGGGATTGCCGCTGGCCAATGGGTTCACAGTCCCGCCGATCCAACCAAGACCTTCGAAATTTCCGTGCTCCCTACCGCGCTCTGCCAGCAACTGCATTCCGACACAGATGCCCAGAAACGGTCGCGATCGATCAATCGCCGAGCTATGGAGCGCGTCGACCATGCCAGGCAGGGCTGACAGTCCGTCCATACAGGCTGCAAAGGCACCGACACCGGGTAAGACGATCCGATCCGCCTCGCGCACCGCACGCGCATCAGCTGTCACTTCGACAGACGAAGCGCCGGCCGCCATCAGGGCATTATACACTGATCGCAAATTGCCCGCGCCATAGTCGATCAGCGCTATGCGCTCCGCCATTAGCCGAGCGTGCCTTTGGTCGAGGGGATGGCGCCGCCCTTGCGCGGGTCGATCTCCACCGCATCGCGCAGCGCGCGGGCCAGGCCCTTGAAAATGCTTTCACAGATATGGTGGTTATTGTCGCCATACAGCGTTTCGATGTGCAGCGTGATGCCAGCCGATCCCGCAAAGCTGTGGAACCAGTGCTGGATCAACTCGGTATCCATTTCGCCGAGCCGTTCCTGGCTGAAACTCGAATTCCACACCAGATAGGGCCGTCCGGAAATATCGAGCGCGACCCGCGACAGCGTCTCGTCCATGGGTGAATAGGCCGAACCATAGCGGCGAATGCCGGCCTTATCGCCCAGCGCCTCGGCAACCGCTTCACCGAGCGCAATCGCACTGTCCTCGGTCGTGTGATGCTGGTCGACATGCAGGTCACCCATCAACCTTGAGATCGACATCGATCAGCGAATGGCGGGAGAGCTGTTCGATCATATGGTCGAGAAACCCGATGCCGGTTGAAACGGTATAGCTGCCTGTTCCATCGAGATTGATCTCGACGGCAATATCGGTCTCGCCGGTCTTGCGGGCTATCGTAGCGGTGCGCATGGCGCCGCTATAGCCGATACGGCGGATCAGACAATCATTCAGATAGGCAAAACCGCGCAAGCCGGGGCTGGACGGATCGTGCATGGCCGTGCAACGCATTTTTCGCGCGCCATTCCGCCGCCCAGGAGAAGATTGAGAATGACGGAAATCCACGGCACCTGTGACGATCGCTTTGCGCCCGTCAATGCCATGTTCGAAAACAATTTTGCGAGCGGCAAAGAAGTCGGCGCGTCAGTCGCGGCCAGCTATCAGGGCGAAATGGTCGTCGATCTTTGGGGTGGCCATGCCGATGCGGCGAAAACCAAGCCCTGGGAAGAAGATACGATCATCAATGTCTGGTCCTCGACCAAGACGATGGCTGCGATGTCGATGCTATTGTTGGCGGATCGCGGGGATGTCGACCTCCATGCCCCCGTCGCCCGCTATTGGCCGGAATTCGCGCAGAACGGGAAAGAGGGTGTCGAGGTCCGGCATTTTCTCAGCCATTCGGCCGGGCTTTCCGGCATGGACGATCCTGTCGAGGGCGCGGCGCTCTATGATTGGGATCGCGTTGTGGGGGCGCTGGCCAAACAGACGCCCTGGTGGGAGCCGGGTAAGCAATCCGGCTATCATGCAATTACCCAGGGCCATCTTATTGGCGAAGTGATCCGCCGCGTGACCGGCCAGACAGCGGGCAATTTCTTCCGCTGCGAGATCGCCGAGCCGCTTGATGCGGATTTTCACATCGGGACCGACGCATCGCTTGACGGCCGGATTGCCGAACTCATTCCGCCAGCCACCCTTGTCGATGCGACAGATGATGGCTCGGTGGCCGCTCGCACCTTTCGCAGTCCGAAGATCGACATTGCCGAGACAACGACGCGCGGCTGGCGCGATGCCGAGATTCCGGCGGCCAATGGGCATGGCAATGCGCGCAGCATCGTGCGCATCCAGACGGCCATGGCGAATGACGGATCGGCCTTTGGCAAGCGCATCATGTCCGAGAAAGGCCCAGGGCGGATTTTCGAGGAACAGACCAACGGGATGGACCTGGTTCTGGGAATGCCGATCCGCTTTGGCATGGGCTATGGCCTGAAAAATGACCTGATGCCGCTCGGGCCGAGTCAGAATTATTGTTTCTGGGGCGGCTATGGCGGCTCGCTCGTCTTTGTTGATCGCGATACAGGACTGTGCCTCT
Organism: Parasphingopyxis sp.; assembly: GCA_965212265.1. Taxonomy (GTDB): domain Bacteria; phylum Pseudomonadota; class Alphaproteobacteria; order Sphingomonadales; family Sphingomonadaceae; genus Parasphingopyxis. The sequence continues at coordinate 398,352 of CBDBUZ010000005.1, forward strand.
CCTATGTAATGAACCGGATGGATAGCGCGCTAATGGGCGATATGCGGGGGATCTCGTTGGTCGTTGCAGCTTATCAGGCACTCGCCTGATAGGCGCGAATGTTTGTCCGGCAGTCCAATAACCCTCGCGATGGTGGAAAATCTGCGAAACAAATATTGACCCTGCGGCTCCAGCCGTTCACCAAACCGGTATGACGGACGACACCCCAGATAGCCTGATTCCCTATGACGAGATCGTGCAGGAGGCGCTCCGCGCCGTTGTCGGTCGCGTATTGAGTGAGGTCGGCGAAGCGGGCGATCTTCCTGGCGAGCATCATTTCTATATTACCTTCAAGACGCGAGCCCCGGGCGTTGATATTCCCGGCCATTTGCTCGAGCGCTTTCCCGACGAAATGACGATTGTCCTCCAGAAGCGTTTCTGGGAGCTGACCGTTGACGAAGAAGGCTTCTCGGTCGGCCTGAGCTTCAATCAGGTGCCGTCCACACTGATCGTGCCGTTCGCCGCGATTACCGGCTTTGTTGATCCAGCGGTGAATTTCGCTCTCCAGTTCCAGGCGCAGGGCGAAGAAACCGGCCCGGCCGATCATGCCGAAAATGATCCCCCGGCTGTCGAGCCTGTCGAAGACGGTTCAAACGTCGTCGCGGTTGATTTCAAACGCAAAAAATAGAGGCCGTGCCTCCTTATCGAGTTCCGGCCGAACCATAGGAACCAGATATTCCATGACCCAGGACACCCGCACTGAAACTGATTCAATCGGCCCGATCGAAGTGCCGATTGATGCCTATTGGGGCGCGCAGACACAGCGCAGCCTGCAGAATTTTCCCTTCGGTCCTGAAGAACGGATGCCGATCGGCATTGTCCATGCTCAGGCGGCGGTGAAACAGGCGGCTGCCCGGGTGAATAAGAAACATGGTCTTGATGCCGGCATTGCCGATGCAATTGAAGCGGCGGCAACCGCGATCCGCGATGGCCAGCATGATGGTGAATTCCCGCTGACAATCTTCCAGACAGGCTCCGGCACTCAGACCAATATGAATGTGAATGAGGTGATTGCCGGGATTGGCAATGAGGCGCTTGCCGGCACGCGCGGCGGCAAGGAGCCAGTGCACCCCAATGATCATGTGAATATGTCGCAAAGCTCCAACGATAGCTTCCCGACGGCGCTCCATGTTTCAACGGCGCTGGCAACGCGTGATGCGCTGATACCGGCGATTGATATCTTGATTGCTTCGCTGAGCGCCAAGGCCGAAGCCTGGGATGATATCGTCAAGATCGGGCGGACGCATACCCAGGACGCGACACCGCTCACGCTCGGCCAGGAATTCTCCGGCTATGCGGCCCAGCTCATGAGCTGCAAGGCACGGATCGAAGGCGCGCTGGCGGGCAATATCGCCAAGCTGGCGATTGGCGGAACGGCGGTTGGTACCGGGCTTAACGCGCCGGATGGTTGGTCGGGCGATATGGCGGCTGCGATCAGCGATATCACCGGCTTCACCTTCGAAAGTGCGGACAATAAATTTGAACAGCTCGCCGCCAAGGACGGTCTCGTTTTCTTCTCCGGCGCGCTGAACACGCTCGCTGTGGCGCTCAACAAGATCGCCAATGACATCCGTTTCCTTGGCTCGGGCCCACGCTCGGGCTTGGGCGAATTGTCGCTTCCCGCCAACGAACCGGGCAGCTCAATCATGCCGGGCAAGGTCAATCCAACCCAGTGTGAGATGATGACGATGGTTGCTGGCCAGGTGATCGGCAACCATCAGGCCGTCACGGTGGGCGGGATGCAGGGCCATTTCGAGCTCAATGTGTTCATGCCGCTGATCGGGGCCAATGTGCTGCGGTCCATTGCCTTGCTTGCGACCGGTATGACCGGATTTGCCGAGCGCTGCGTCGATGGCATCGAGGCGAATGAAGACCAGATCAAATCACTGGTCGATCGCTCGTTGATGCTGGTTACCGCGCTGGCGCCGGAGATTGGCTATGACAATGCCGCCAAGATCGCCAAACATGCGCACCAAAAGGGCCAGACGCTGAAAGAAGCGGGCCTCGATCTCGGTCTGGTCGATGAAGAGACGTTCGACCGCGTCGTGCGTCCGGAGAATATGATCGGCCGCTAACGCCGTTCCCGCAAAATTGGACGCAATGGACGGGCGGTATCGTTCCGCCCGCCCATTGGCTGTGCTTAGAAACTGCCCTGCCAACCCAGAGTGAGCGTCCAGTTGGTATCCATTTGCGGCCCATTCAGGTCCTGATGGATGGGCGCCCCTATCTCTAGGGCAAGTCGCTGGCCCTCCAGTCCGGCCTGGCCCGCCAGATTGACGCCGACAAAAGCATCGATCCGCTCGCCACCCTGGAAATCCGGGTTTGCCGTCTGGACAGGACCCATGATCATTGGATCGATACCATCGATCCGCCCGGTGGTCCGCGCGGCGAGCCGCCCGGAAATGCTGATCCAATAAGCAGGCTCATAGCTGACCCAACCGGTGACCTCATGGATATCGCCATAGCTGAACCCCTGGCCGCCATCGCCCAATCGGATCGTGCCATTATATTGGAGGCCCCAACCGATATTCGCATCATCGGCATAGCCGCGATAGGTCAGCGCGGGTTTGAGGTCCCAGCTGCCCGAGCCGATTTGCATCGGATAGGGCAGGCGCACAGTTGGCGTGCCGCCCATCGGGGTCAGGATATCGTCGCTTTGCGTCGTCGATCCGGTAGGAATGCTGACCGCCGCGCGTGCAACCACTTCATAGTCCCGATGGGCCTTGGCCAGCGGAAAGAGGCCGCCGACGGTAATGTCGCCAATCCCTTCGCTTGACGTGCGGAAACCACCAAGTTGGGTCGTGCCCATACCGCCCTGATAGGTGATATGATCCATTTCGCGGGTGATGTAGCTACCCATCGCGATCAGCGTGACCCAGTCGGTGGGCGCATACATTGCCCCCAGCATGTGCATGTCCATCCGCATCTCTGTGGGAACGATGCGCAGGGTGGGCGGTTGGCCGGGATTGCCGAAGAACCGATTGGGGACTGTGGTGGCAATCTGGTCGGGTGTCACAGTGTCCGTGCCGATGCGATTGCCGCCCATATCCATATGCATGAACCGATAGGAGAACATGACTTCACCGGCGGCATGGCTGTGATCGGCCATCACACCGATCGGTGCATGATCGTCCGCATGGGCGCCATCATGCGCAGCCAACGGAGCGGTGAGCAGCGCTGTCGAGAGCGCTGTAAAGACAGAATATTTCACGAGACATTTCCTTGCTGAATCACGGGGAACCGCGCACCGGCGCGGCCTTTTTGCGGTGTTCAGAAGGTGAGGGGTGGTCCGGTCTGCGGCGGCGGCGGGGCAGCAAGGCCATGGCCGATAGTCACGAGCCCAGTGGACGCCAAAGTTGCACTCGCACTGAATAGGGGCGGCTCGGGGATATCGATCGCGGAAGGCTTAGCGATTGAATTGACCGGCGCGGCATAATCGCAAGGCGACGGATCGCTATCGGGCGCCTCATCTGCGTCCATTGCAGCGGCAATCGCGAGCATGGCGTCGGACGGATTGTCGGGCAATGCCGTGCGTTGCAAGCCCTGGCCCGTGCACAGCATGATGGCCGGGCCGTCGGCAGCGGCTACCAGCATGAAGCCATTGGGAATCAGCGCTTGGACACAGAGCGCGAGTGCTGCGAACACATGCAGCTTGGTGGTGCGCAACCGTTGGAACAGAGAAAGTCGGGCCGACATCGCGCGCCCTATGCACCAGTTGATTGACGCTGGCTATCCCCCTTACCAGCCCTGAATTGCCTCGCCGCCTATTCTCTCCTATCGCACCCGAAAGGGGGCTCATTATCGCACAATCCGGTTCATCGCGGGCATTGTCTCGCCGTTCATTCCTGTCGCGCGTTGTCGGTGGCACGACGTTGGCGCTTGGCGCAGGGAGTATTGTGACCGGCTGCAAGGATCCTGAGGGAGAGGGTGCTCAGGCCGGACTGACCGATTGCGATGGCGGCCCGAACGCAGATCCTGCTGGTGGGGGCAGAACCGGCGGCAACACAGGCGTCAGCGATAGCGATGGTGGAGCCAATGCGGACCCGGCAGGTTGCGGCAATGGAGAGGGCCCGATCACCGATAGCGATCGCGGCCGCTTTGCCGATCCGGTCGCGCAGGGTCGCGGTGCGGAGCGGCATACGGATCGCGATGTCGGGCTCGGCGCCGATCCGATAGGTCGCGGTACGGGCGAGCCGACGGCCAGCGGTATTGACGACGGCGATAGCAAATGACGGCGGAAACAGGCGCGCCAGCAGTCGAAGCTTCGATCGACGAGGATAGCCGGACAGCAAGCCGCATCCAAGGCTTCGACATTGCCCGGGCGCTAGCAATCTTTGGCATGATTACCGTCAACTATCGGGCGACTTTTCCGGTGACGGTGGATGGTCCGGCGTGGTTGGAATGGATGGCCGGTCAGGTGAATGGCCGCGCGGCGGCGCTATTCGTGCTGCTTGCTGGTATCGGCATATCGCTTCTGTCGCGACGCGGGCGGTTGTCCGATGACGCTGACCTGATCCGCGCGGATCGGATGAACTTGTTGCGCCGCTCTCTATTCTTGCTCGTGATCGGCTTCTGGTTCCGCCAATATTGGGAATATGACATTCTCCACTTTTACGGGGTTTATCTGCTGATCGCCGCCGCGATCCTGACGACGTCAAATCGCGCACTGCTGGTCTTCACGCTGCTGGCGACGATCGTCTTCCCGTTTCTCTATTATGTCCTGCCCGAACAATTGGGCATTACCTTCTGGGCGACCACAAGCACATTCACCCCGCGCGAAATCCTGATCGATCTGTTCTTCCAGGGCTATCATCCGGTGATGCCTTGGGTGGCGTTCATGCTTGTCGGCATGATGATCGGACGGCTGGAATTGACCGACGCGTCCGTCCGGCGGCGGTTGTTAATCGGTGGCGTGGTGATTGCCCTCACGGCTGAGGCGATCGCCTATCTTTTCCTCAATATGGGTCTCTTCAAACTCATGGAGGATATCTTCCCGATGCTCGATCTGGAGGAGGCTTCGGTGTCGCTGGACAGCGCGCCCTATCCGCCGATGCCGCTCTTCGTGGCGGCAGGGACCGGCTGGGCAATGGCGATTGTGTCCCTGTGCCTGAGCTTTGGCGAGCGGTTTGCCGACCGCCGCTGGATCATGCCGCTTGTCCATACCGGGCAGCTCGCGCTCACCATTTACATCATCCATGGAACGATCGGGATTTGGGCGGTTGAATGGGCCGGCGTTAAACCGTCGCGGACGTTGGGCTGGGTAATCGGCTATTCGGCGGTGCTCTATGCCATTCTCATTCTGCTTTCGACACTGTGGCGGCGCAAGTTCGATCGCGGGCCGGTCGAAGCGATTATGCGGCGGCTCACCGATAGCTGGCGCAGCGAAATCAATCCGGTGCCGCCTGAGGAAGCAAAAACCGCTTAAAGCGCGCTTTGCCACTCGCGAATGGCATCAATCGGATAAACGAGCATGACGACATTCAGTGTCAGATTGTCGCGGATCATCCAGAGTGTGAACAGCTCAAACGCGATCGCGATCGCGACGGTCGGCCACAAGCCGATGCGCCGGGCGATCAGGAAACCGATCGCCATCCAGCCGATATCGGCGACGGAATTGATGATGGCATCGCCGGAATATCCAAAAGCCGCCGTCGCCTCGCGATAGCGGTTGATGATGATCGGCGAATTTTCGAGCACTTCCCAAGCCGCTTCGAGCGCAACCGCCAGGCATAACCACAAACCAACCGGTCGGTTGCGAAGCAAGAGCCAGCCCAGGCCGCAAAAGATGAAGCCATGGATGATGTGGCTGGGCGTATACCAGTCGGCAATATGCTGGCTGTTATCGGGGCCATGGACTGTCCTGACCCAGAGTTTGACCTCACCGCATTCGCAAATCGGATTGCGGCCCATGAAGTAGAGAATGGCAGCCGCAACCACCACGATGGCGGTCGCGATGATCCAATATTGGCGTCCGATATCCCCCTCCCATCTTGACCTTAAGGCGCGCTTGCGCGAACCGGTCCCATGGCCGATCCGATACAGCTGCAGCGCCGCGGGCTCCTCTATGTCCTTTCATCGCCGAGTGGCGCTGGCAAGTCCACCATCGCGCGCATGCTGTTGGCTGGCGATTCAGAGATATCGCTGTCTGTGTCCGCCACGACGCGACCGATCCGCGACGGCGAGATTGATGGCGAGCATTATCACTTTGTCGACAATGCCGAGTTTGACCGGTTGGTCGCCGATGACGCCTTCCTGGAATGGGCGCATGTCTTCGATCGCCGCTATGGGACGCTCAAGTCTCAAGTAACCCGCAAGCTTGATGACGGGCGCGATGTGCTGCTCGACATTGACTGGCAGGGCACCCAACAGCTCAAACAGGTCGATCCCGATATCGTTCGGGTTTTCATCCTGCCGCCGTCGATGGACGAACTGGAACGGCGCCTGCGCGGCCGCGGAACCGATAGCGATGAAGTGATTGCGGGCCGGATGGAGCGCGCCGCAGCCGAGATCAGCCATTGGGCCGAATATGATTATGTGCTCGTGAATGACGATGCGGATGTCTGCGCCGAGCGAGCAAAAGGCATTCTCCAATCCGAACGGTTGCGCCGTAACCGCCGCACCGGGTTGGTCGATTTTGTCCGTACGCTGATCGGATAGGCACGGACCCGGGCTTTTCATCGCGCCGCGACCGGCCTAGCTTCGCCTCCATATCAGGGGAGGCCATTCATGTTCAAAGTCATTCCAGGGGCGATCGTTGCGGCGATTGCCATGTTCCTTCTGGGGTTCATTTTCTTCGCGACACCGCTGTCCAACATTCATCTGGGCGGGCTTGGCGATAGCGAAGCCGCAGCAGTGCAAACGGCACTGGCGGCGAACATGCCAGCTGATGCTGCTGGTACCTATGCCATCCCGGAACCGTCCGTTTCGGCATCGCAAAGTGAGCTATACGCCCGCGGCCCGATTGCCATGGTTCATTATAACCCCAACGGTTTTGCAATCGGCGATACCGGCGCATTAGTCAGCGGTTTCGTGCATATGCTGGTCGTTGCGCTGTTGCTTGGGGCGGCACTCTATTCGCTGGCCGGCCATGTGCGCGATTTCGGCGCGCGGCTCTCGATCACGATATTGTTTGCGCTGTCGGTATCCGCATTCACCTTGCTGAGCGATCCGATCTGGTATCATCAGGATTGGACGCACCATATCTATCGCTTTGTTGCCAACACCATCATGTATGTGGTCGCCGGAGCAATCATCGCGCGCTGGTTCCTACCCAAGGACGTCGACAGCGACGATCGCTTCGGCGAGGAATAGCGATCCGAAGCGCTTGGGTGATTAGTCGCCGGCTTCAAGCAATCGGATGAACCGCATGCCGGCGCTGAACTCGCGTCGGCGTGCGTCGCGGGTGGCGATGGCGTCTTCGTCCTCGCCCCACTGGCTCGCCTGCCAGTCTTCGTCGATCCGGGTTGCTGACCAGATCACATCCTCGTCAAAGGCGTTCTCGACCAGTGCAAGAGCCGCGACCAGCGAACCGCCAATGCGCACGATTGGGGAAAGCCCGGCGAGATGGAACGGGCTGTATATTTCGGTCGCCGCGCGCAACCGTTCGACGGTCGGTGCTGGCTGAGGGCGATGGACGATGCCGGTTGTCGTCTCAAACCCGATATCAAAGCGTTTCTGCGCCCATTCGAGCAGCGGGTCCCAGGCCGCGCATTGCCTGGCGACCAGCTCAGTCGGGCTGTCCGCGCGATAGCAGAGGAGATCGGTCTCACCATATTCCGCAAGCTCGGCCGCGAAAGTCTGCTGATGCGGATGCACGCGATCGATGGCTGCATTGGCAAGGCCGGTGAGCGGCATAGCCGCCGGATCGATCTTGTCTTCCTGGCCCGCCCACTCAGCCGCGATGGCATCGGCCAGCTTACGTGCCGGTACGGCTAATGCATTTCGCGCGGGCGTCTTTACGGTCCGACCATCAAGCGCAACTGTCCAGCCATCGCTGCTGCGCGTCGCATCGGCATTCTCGTAGAATCTCTTCATCCTTCAGGCGGGCTCTTCCATCGCTGGGCCAGGATTGTGGGAAGCACCAGGGCTTCGAACAGGCCGAAGGCGAATAGCGGGATGCCAAGCATCGGCCAACCGCCTTCGCGCAGGATGTCGCCGCCCCATACCCACATGCCGATGATCATCACGATGATTCCGGTAAAGCGCAGCAGTTGCAGTGTCTGGAAACGCGATTTGGCCAAGCGTTCGCGATCTTCGGGGGTCATGCAAGCTCCTTCAGCACGGCAGGAATATCGATCGGCCTGTCGATGACTATATCAGCGCCGGCCGCTTCCAGCTCATGCGTGTCATGATAACCCCAGGACACGCCGACGGCCAACATGTTGGCCGATCGCGCCATTGCCATATCAAAGGTCGTATCACCGATCATGGCGCTGGATTCAGCGGTTGCGCCAGCCTCGGCCATACAGGCTTCCAGCATCGCAGGATTCGGCTTGGACGGGTGTCGGTCCGCGGTGTGCAGGGTGACAAAGCGATCGGTGAGATCATGGGCCTCGAGCACGAATTTCAGCCCGCGATCAGATTTTCCGGTGGCGACCCCAAGCAACCAGCCCTCGCTATCGAGGGCCGATATGGTTTCGCTAATGCCATCATAAAGCGGTTCATGGACACTACCGGCGGTCCGCATTTCAAAAAACGCGTCCTTATAGTCGTCAGCCAGTGACTGGTGGCGATCATGATGGGCATCGGGCAGCAGATTTTGCATCGCTTCTACCAGGCTGAGGCCCACCACACGGCGAGTCTGCTCACGAAGCGGCGGTGTCAGGCCGGCGCGTTCGAAGGCCCTCTCCATGGCCATGCAAATATTGGCCTGGCTATCGACCAGCGTCCCGTCGCAATCGAAGATGGCCAGACGATTACTCATTTGCGACCGCGATCACCTCGCGACCGCCGTTCGCCGCGTCGCGCTCTCCGGCGGTCCTTGGCATGGGCTTTCGCGGCGCGCTTCTTAGCCTGTTTGGGATCCTCGGCCGGATCTTCGGCAAAGGCTGCATCCCCGAGCTCCGGCGAAAACCCAAGCGCGTCCAGGCTATTGGCAAAATGCTCCGGCATGTCTGCCGTTACATCAAGCTGCTTGCCGTCCGGATGCTGCAGGCGCAAGCGCCGCGCATGGAGATGCAGTTTGCGGCTGATCCCGCCGGTCAGGAACGCATCAGCGCCGCCATATTTGCCGTCACCGACAATCGGATGGCCGATCGCTGCCATATGGACACGCAGCTGGTGCGTGCGGCCGGTATAGGGTTGGAGCGCGACGAACGCCGCCCGGTTCCCGGCGCGTTCGATGACCTGGTAGCGTGTCTTGGAGGGCTGGCCTTCGTCGAAGACCTGCATCTTCTCGCCGCCGGTACCCGGCTGCTTGGCGAGCGGCAGATCAATGACCCCGTCGTCAATTTCGGGCACACCCATCACAATCGCCCAGTATATCTTGGTTGCGCGGCGCGATGAGAATGTCTTGGAGAAAAAGGCCGCAGCGCGCGGCGTCCGCGCGACGAGCAGCACGCCGCTGGTATCCTTGTCGAGCCGGTGAACCAGCTTGGGACGTCCATCGGCATCATATTGCAGCGCGTCCAAGAGCCCGTCGACATGATCCTTGGTCTTGGTGCCGCCTTGGGTTGCAAGTCCCGGCGGTTTGTTGATCACCAGCGCGCTTTTGTCGCGGTGGAAATCCAGCGTCCGCGCATAGTCGATCTGATCCTGGCTGAGCGGTGGGCGTTCCTTTTTGGGGCGTTGCGATTTGGGCGCTTCGGCCGGCGGTACGCGGATGACCTGGCCGGTTTCGATCCTGTCACCCGGGGCGGCGCGCTTGCCGTCCAGCCGAAGCTGTCCGGTGCGCGACCAGCGCGAGACGATATTGAAGGTCGCATCGGGCAAGTTGCGCTTGAACCAGCGATCGAGCCGGATACCATCATCTTCTACATCGACCGTGAACTGGCGCACATTATCGCTGAACGTCTTGGTCATGCGGCCACCCTGACAAGCCAAAGCCCGATAAACAATGCGAGAACCGATGCAATAACCGAGACCAACGCATAGGCGCCCGCCAGACCGATATCGCCACGCTCGATCATATTCACGGTCTCAAGGCTGAACGCCGAGAAGGTCGTAAAGCCGCCGAGGATTCCAACCCCAAGGAACAGGCGCCATCCTTCTGCGCCACTACCGAAACGGGCAAGCAATCCGGCCAATACCCCCATTGCCAGCCCACCAACAATGTTGGCGGTCAAGGTGCCCCAGGGAAATGCCGGTCCAAACTGATGCAATGTCCATCGGCCGAGCAGGAAGCGTAATCCTGCACCAATGGCGCCGCCCGCCATGACGATAAGAAGATGGGACATCGCCGCCCTCTACCGGAGTCGGGCGGGTTGGGCTAGCCGCAGCTTAGGTTCCGTTGCTCACAACCACGTCGACTGTGGTGCCGCCGCCGCTCAGTGGCGCGAAGACAAGATAGAAAGCCGCTTCATCGCGTTCGCGAAATCCGCCGAGTACATTATTGTCGTGCCGCAGCTGATGTTCGGCGGAAAATCCGGACCGGATCGCCCGCGTGTAATACCAGTTGATCAGATGATCCATCGGCACGCGTGTTCGGAAGCTCACGACCCGCATGCGACAATGATCCTGATTATAGCCCGAGGCTTCGATTACTTCCGCACCGGAATAGATGGAAAAGGCCCGCGGCAGGGTCGCGGCCCATTCAATGCCATATTGCATCGTCCCGCTGCAGCTGTTGACGGCCGGGTCGCCGGCCTGTCGCTGTGCCATTGCACCTTGAGTGGTCTCACCCTGGGCTGCACTGCGGCCGTTACCATCCTGGACCGCGATAGGTGCGGGTGCAGTCAAGAGGCGCCCGCCGCTGATCGCGTCCTGGGCATCCTGCATGGTATCGAGAGTATCCGGTATAGGCGCGCTGCTCACCACATTGCCGGGCAGCGCTGCATTCTGGTTGGACTGGTTGTTCAAATCCTGGTCGACCATGATTTGATCTTCCAGCGCAACGGTGAGCGCGGGGTCGCTATTATCGGCTTCCCCAAGCAGCGCCTCATCCATTGCCTCTGTATCGGTGCCGCCTGTGCCACATGCGGCCAAGCTGAAGGCCAGGGCGATGGCCCCTGCCGTCATCGAGAATTGCTTAGCCGCCATGATACTCAGCTCCTGTTCGGAAACGCCGGATTTTCGCGGCCAAACCTTACCAAAGCGTGCACGAACATGGTGAATCGCGAAAAATTTACCGCAGATTCACCATCTTTTCCGGGCGCTGTGGGATAGGCCCTAGCCTTCGACCCCGGCAATCACGGTTACATTGGTGCCGCGCCCTTCAATAACAGTCGCGGTAATCTGTACACCGCCATTGCCGTCATCGCGCTCGGCAACCAGCATCTGGCTTTGGCCCATATCCATGGTCGCTGCGATGGAATAGCCCGATCCTTCAAGAGCATTGCGATAAAAACCGATGACGTCGCCCGGACTGTCATTTGTCTGGAAGCTTGAAATCTGCCCCGATCCGCCATCGCGGGCCGTGGTATTGAGGTTCAATCCTTCACGCGATGTAGCGCCGGGATAGGGTGGCACCCCACCAACGGCAGTTGTGTCGAGTGAGCCGGTCGTAATGGTCGTTTCTCCCTCTTCGCTGCGATAGGTGGTGGTCCCGTCCCCACCGCGCTCGACGGTAACTTCTTCGCCATCCGGTCCGGTATAAACCGTTTCCTCCGATCCGCCGCATGCTGCGAGTGAAACCAGTGAAATTCCCAGAATTGTCGCTTTTACATCCATATTCGCCTCCCCAACTGACTGGCCGGTTATCGCATAATCACCTTGAAGCGCAAACCGGCGTGACCTATATTGTTAATACAGTAGATTTTTACCAGCGACAGGGAATGCCAGGATGCTCAACATTGTTTCGCTTCTTATCGGGCTCGTTGCGGCCGTTATGGCCCTGGTCGGTCTGATCCCATTGCTGGGATGGGTGAATTGGCTGATGCTGCCGGTAGCCTTTATCGGCCTTGTTGTCGGCATGTTGTCGGACAGCAATCTTGGCCGGAATCTCTGCATTGTCGTGGCGATTGTGGGCGGCCTGCGCCTGTTGCTCGGCGGTGGAATTATCTAACCCCTAGCCAAAGCCTTTGCCGGCATCCCGCGGTTTGTGCCGAATGAGCCGCGACGTTTCGACTGCCGCCTGGCGGTGCTTCACGGCCTGCTGATATACCGGATCCGTCACCATCTCGAGAAATGCGCCAGCCGTCGGGTAGAGCGCGACAAACGCCGTGTCCCAGTGTTCGTCCTCAGGGCCGATCAAGATTGATTGCGGCTCGCCCGACCAGATCACCGTTCCCCCGACCCGCTCGAAAACCGGTCCGCTATCCTGTCCGTAGAGTGCATAGGCATCCGCGCCCGTCAGGCCTTTTCCGGCTTGCTCATGATCGTCTGGATAGGTCGCGCGTTCACGGAAGCGCACAAGATTGAGCATGGCTACCGGCTGATCGCGATCGAGCGCCTTGAAGGCCTCGAAGTTGGTGCGGCTGGGATCGATATAGCTTTCATCTGTCATAGACCGAACGTTGCCCGAGACAGGTTTGGCGTCAAGACCAAAGCAGCCTGGTTTGGCGGCCTGTCCATATCTCAATAGATATGGTATACTATCACATAGATCGAGAGAAGGATTACACAAACGAGGGAGAAGGCCATGCCAAGATATGTTGCTCCACCGGATACAGAGCCGATGCGCGAGATGAATACGACGCCGCTCATCGATGTCATGCTGGTGCTCCTCGTCATGTTTCTCATCGCATTGCCTGCACTGACCCACAAAGTTCCGCTGAATTTGCCGATCGATGGTTTCGAGGATGGCACGCCACCGCCTACCCATAGTCTGGGGATCAGTCCCACCGGGTCGCTGTCATGGGACGGTCAAATGCTCCCAGCGAGTGCGCTTCGGGATCGATTGGACACGATGGTGGTTGATCCCGCCCATCCCCGTCTCGAAATTGCTGCCCATGCCGAGGCACCTTATGGGCGCGTCGATGAAATCCTTGCGGAGATCAATCGCGCGGGTGTTAGTCAGGTCGGTTTCACCGGCAATTCAAATTATGCGAACGCCTATTGAGCTGCTTCCCACCGCTTGCGCGCGCCACTGAAAACCGTCAAAAGCGGCGCTATGGGAAAAGCACGATGGATTGCCGCCGCTGCGGCGGGCACGGCCGCGGTTGCCGCCGCCGCCTATTATCTCAATGAGCGTAATAGCGAGAAGCCGGATTATGATCTCCTGGTAGAGGAGGGGAAGTTCGCACTGCGCGCCTATCCGGCGATGATGATGGCCGAGACCATCCAACAGGGTCAGCGCGAAACCGCCTTGGGCAATGGCTTTCGCGTGCTTGCGGATTATATTTTTGCGCGATCTCGCCCGGGCAAGAAGATCGCAATGACGTCTCCTGTCATTAGTGATCGCACCGAAGCCGATGGTGGCTGGCGGACGCGTTTCGTGATGCCCGCCAAATTGCACAAATCGGATCTGCCTGAGCCCGCCCCTGGCATGACGCTCGCCGAACAGGCAGCGCGCAAGGTGGCGGCAATTCGCTTTTCCGGCAGTGCAGATGATGAAATGTTGGCCGAGAATGAAGCGAGCTTGCGCGAATGGATGGCCGCGAACAGCCTCGAACCGGCCGGCGACGCCGAATATGCCTTTTACAACTCACCCTTCATTCCTGGACCGATGCGCCGCAATGAAGTGTTGATTCCAGTCGCCTAGCCGCGCTTCTTTGCACGGCGGAATGCAACATTGCCGGCGATAATGATTATCGCAGCGGTGAACAGGAAGCCGGTGAAGCCGCCGATAATAATGCCGACAGCGATGCCAAATATAACGGCACCGATACCAATCGATCCGGCTGTCGGCCCCTCGCCCTTGCTCTTAAATCGACCCTCGAAAAAGCTCTTCAAAGGCGTCCGCCGGTGTCTTGCCTTCGTCTTGCAACCGCGGTCGATCGGAGTGAGCGGGCGCCAGCGCCTCCATCACCGGAAGAGCGGACGAAGATCCTTGCTTACCAGGTTGCATATCGCACGCTTGCTTCGGCGGCAGATTGGTCAGCGTCTCCAGCACGATCAGCTTTCGCCCGCGTTCAATTACCCGATATTGTGTTGGCGGTGCGTCCACATTCTTCTCCGCCACCCAGTCTAGGAGAGTTGGGCGGCAGGAAAAGGCTGGGCCGGTTACAGGCTGAACATTATTCGCAACGGGAATCGCTGCGATCAATCTCCCGGCCGATCAGGGCGCCAGCCGCACCACCGACAATCGTGCCCACTGTGCGATCGCGACCACCGTCTATTTCGCGCCCGACCAGTGCACCGGCAACACCGCCGATCAGCAAGCCGACCGTGCCGTCATCACGGCGACAGCGATAGCGGCCATCATCATCGCGCCACACCCGGCCTTGATAGCCCCGGTGATGGCCGCGGCGGTGGTGGATCTGCTGAATCTGCGCCTCTTGTGCACGATGGCCCCAGGCTGGCGCGTGCGACGGTGGGCCCGCCATTGCACCGGCGGTTGTGCCAACCATTACGGTGGCGGTTATCGCAAGGATCGGGATACGCATATGCTCTTCCTTTCAAGCGGATTGTTGCGGAGTATATCAGCTTCAACGCAAAAGATCCGGGGCGGTTTCATGAACCTCAGACAACGCCCACAAACCCGTCACAATCCCAGATGATCAGTTCTCTGCTTGCGATCATTTGACTAGTTTTTGCGCGGCGCGCACGAAACGTTGCTCATTGCCGACACGCCAGGTTTCGCCGCCATCGGTCGATACCTCCATGCGCGACTGGAACCGGTTCTGCTCCACGGCATAGCGCGTGAAGCGCAACATGATGGTCGTACCATCTGCCATGGGCGTATTCGGCGTGGTGCGCGTCTCGCTCGCATCCGGACCGATCATCCGCCACAAATGCCCATCGGGACCGACCGAGCTCATCTCAATTTCGCTCTGGGCGGGCCGGACGAAGAAAAGGATGCCAGCGGGCCTGGTTGAGCGACGGGATGGTACTCATACCGCTGACCACGCGATCATTTACAACCCAGCCAAAGCGATACTGGCCGACAAAGCTCTGCGTAACCGCGCCATCTGCGCCGATAAAGTCCGTCTCAACATCCCAGAGGCCAATGACATGGCGAAGCTGCTCCACCGCTTGCGGTGCGGGTTCAGGCGGTGTTGCCGGAGCCTGGGCCGCAACAGGAGCTCCAACGATGCCCCAGACTAGCAGAGCTGCCATCCAGTTGCGCAATCGCATACCCACTCTCCTCCACAGTCTATGCCAGCCCGTAATGCGCCAACACGGCCCAGTGTGCCACGGCTTTTCGGTCCGTGCCACTCTGTGGCCGCCAATTGCGGATCGATCGATACCGGATGTGCAGTCCGACATCTCACCTCCGGCTAACGGTTATCCAGCTGCGGACGCACGGCCTTCAGCCCCATTTGCGTGATGCGATAGGGGCTGCCGCCACGGCTGATCACCAGCCGCCGCTTCTTCAGCTTCTTGAACACCGCCATGGTGCAATCGGAAAGCACATAGCCTTCGCGTGTGAAGCAGGTGACCTTGATGATCCGTCCGCGTTGGCCGTCTTCCCGGCTTTCATGGTCGTGCCGGATATGCCCGCCTTGGGCGAGAACGTGCAGCGTGCGCTGCTCATGCTTTGAAATATTCATTGGAAATTGTGACCCCGGCGCCGAATCTATGGCGCCTTGCTGAGGTGGACAGGCGCAGCAAAGCGCCGCCGCGCGCAATCGCGCCTGGCGGGGTGCTGCGAACCGACGGGTCACCGGGTACAAGCCCCGGGCCGTCCATCAGCGGATTACAATCTCTTTCATAAAACACTCTGGTCTTGGTTATGCACGGCGCCGATAGCAGTATAGACTGGGTCTGCGCAATATCCCCCCGCGCCACGCTGCCACTGGAGAGATTATCATGGCTGATAATGTTGCATCATCACAGACTTCATCGCCGCCTGGTCTCGCCTCGATGCCGAAGAGTTGACCGGCTATTTCACCGAGACGGGTACCTATCACAATATGCCTGTCGGCCCGGTGAGCGGCCATGCCGCGCTTAAACAATTCATTGCCGGGTTTATCGGCAACTGGACGCAAACCGATTGGGATGTCCTGACCATTATCGGTGAGGGTGACACCGTGATCGCCGAGCGGCTGGACCGCACCAAAGTGGGCGATATCGAGATTGATCTTCCCTGTTGCGGTGTCTTCGAAATGGAAGACGGCAAGATCGCAACCTGGCGCGATTATTTCGACATGGCGACCTATACAAGCGCGCTCGGTGGCTAACGTTCGGGCTGGCTAGCCCTCTTTCGAGGCGCAATGGATGCACAGCGCCGCTTTCGGGCCGGGCATCGAGCCGCTTGGGATTGATATCCCCGCCGCAGCGTACGCACACGCCATATTCGCCATCCTCGATCCGGGCGAGCGCGCGCTTTACCGAGGCGATCATCCCGCGTCACCAGAAGGGCCTGCGCCTCGAGCGATTGATCATCCTCCATCTCGATCGCTTGCTCTGAGGAATCCGCATTGAGCGGCTCATCCAGATCGCGTTCGAGATGCGAAAAACGCGCTTCCAACTCGGCCAACTGGGTTTCGAGCCGGGTCTGAGAAGCGGTGGTGGAGGCGGCATTGGCGGTATCGGTCATCGGTGCATGGCTCCTGCTAAATCTGTCTTTTGAGAGCCATGCTAAGCGGTGCCCGCGCCATCGACCTTGATCTAGCGCAAAGCCGGTCAAGCGCGCCGTTACCGGCAATCGCCCAACCCGGTGCCGGGTCCGGCATATCTTGCAGAGCTGACCGGTCGCCGGCTTGGTCGGCCGACTGCTATAATTGCGATCCGGACATTGCGGGCAGTTGCGGCACCAGTGCCACCGGTCGCTGGCATTGCGTCTGCGATACGCCATGGCACTCCTCTGCCTCGGGCGGGACAGCAGGATATCGCGGATGGTGTGGCGACGCAGCGCGAACTGCATCCGGATCGGATGGGATTCCCGGTGGATAGCTTAACTCGATATTTGCACCAATCTGCGACATAGCCGGGGCAGCTATTGGAGGCCGCTTGTGGGGAAGCTGGTACGATTGCGACACAAGAAAACGCGCGGCCCGCGCAGGAGCTGGCACGGCGCGCATCAGGAAAGCCGGATTTACGGCCGCGCAGGCCGAGCCGCGCGCGGTGGCTATTCAGAACATGATTGGCCCGCGCGCGTATGCGGCGCCTTGGCAAGCCATGGCTGTTTGGCGGTCTGGTCCTGTCTGCATTTGCTGCAACATTCCTCCTTGTCTTTTTTGGGCTTGGCGCATGGGTCGATGGCGGCACTGACACGGCGCCCCAATCCTTCCTGACTCCGGCGTCCAGCGCCGATAGCGCCGCCGAACCGATATCCTTTTCGATCTGCGGCACCGGGCGACGGATCAATTGCGTCGTCGATGGCGACACGATCTGGATGCGCGGCGAGAAGATCCGGTTGCTGGGCATCGATACGCCCGAACTCTCCCCGTCCCGCTGCGCTGAGGAAGAACGGCTCGGCCAGGCCGCCCAAGCGCCGGCTCCATGGCCTGCTCAACAGCGGCGTCGTGACGCTCGAGCGCGATGGCCGGGACCAGGACCGCTATGGCCGCCTCCTCCGCCGGGTCTATGGTCGATGGCAATCCGGTCGGCCCGATCCTGATCCCGCGAAGGCCTGGCGCGGCCCTATGGCAATGGCCGGCGCCCCTGGTGCTGACAGGCCGCCCGGCCATTTAACCGGATTTTGACCGGGCGATGCTAGGGCGATCTGGCATGGACATGATGGTCATTTCTGCCCTCGCTCTGCTCGCTCTTGTCGGCGGCTTTGTCGGGCTGTTTCTCTATCTCGGCCATCGCAGCGGCCGGGGTGACCTGATCGCGCCGCCCAGGGGAATTCGGGAAGCGCGAATATGGCCAGCGGCCCCCAGGGAGACCAGCGTTACCGGCGGCGGCGAAGACGGTTTCGCCATCAAAGCAGCGCGCGCCCGATCCCGTGCCGCTCGTTGCCGTGCCGGGACCAGACGGCGGAAGAGCGTGTCGCGGTCCTCTCCGAACCCATGCCCGAACCGGCACCGGAACCAACCGAAACCGATGGCGAGATCGCGCCCGAATGGCGGCGCGATGCACCATCGGGAAATGCGCGGCTGAGCGAAGCCTGTTTACACGGCCGAACAATATGCCGAACGCGAGGTGAAAGCCCTGCTCCTCCAAAACCACCCCAACCGCGCCTTCACCCACGCCCGCCGCGCGCTGAAATTATCGGACGCGGAGGCGATGGATTTCGTGGAACGGCGTGGCGCGCGGTTTGCGGGTTTAGGGCGGCGCGGCCCAAACACCACCCGCTGACCCTGAACCTGTCGAAGGGTTGTTCTTGTCTACCGCCGGGGGAGAAGGGCAGCCCTTCGACAGGCTCAGGGCCAACGGAACTCTCAAAAACTCGTGATGCGCGCGTTGATGCCATAGGCGTCGCAAAAGGCCTTGAAGCTGTCGACGGCCTTGCTGGTCACCGTCGAACTGGGCGTGGAGCAGGGCGGCGGCGAGGCGGGGGACGTCTTCGGCCTCCACCGTGCAAAACCGCTCATAATCCGTATCGCCCATCATCCCCTCAACCAGCGGCCCGCCATCGCAGCAATCGATGACGAGATTGCCATTGTCATGCAGCGTCAGCCCCACCGCCCGCCGATTGGGCCCCGGCTCCTTCGCCAGCTCCACCATCGCACCGGGCGTAATCGAGACACCGTTCCAGGTCTTGGGTTTGGGTTTTTTCCGGCCAAACATGGCGGTGAGGATAGGACGGTGACGGGGGGAAGGGAATGGGGGGGGTGATGACAAATTTGTACCAGATCGACCCTATCTGCCGTTGACTTGGGCCGCGTAGAAATTGTCACTGCACCTGAACAGACCTAGGAAGTCATGATGCGAAACATTCGATCGACGGTGAAGCCGGGACATCCCGATTTTCTCAGACTGCAGGCAATTGCAGATGTGGTTGTTGAGAAAATGGGTGGCTCCGAAGAAGTTCATGAGGTTTTTCCGTTGATGATACGCGAAGTGATTGATCAAATCATCGACCCAGTGACAACAGGTCGGACTCGCTTTGAACATTTAGACAATGTCGAAAAGACCTTCATAGGATTGAAAGTCGAGCATGTGTTGCGCGATCTTATGGATGTCCCGAAGGGGCTTCGCGATTTGATAATCGACGGGCTAGACGTTGATGTGAAGAACACCGTTCGAAACACTTGGACTATTCCGCCTGAAACATACCGAGCTGAAGAACCGTGCCTTTTGATTGCGTCGGATGAAGAAGAAAATCTTTGCTGGTTTGGCGTAATATTCGCAAAAGATGACTATCTGACAGCGGGTAAGAACCGTGATGCAAAACGGAGCGTTTCCGCCGAAGGATTTAGACATATACTTTGGATTTTGGAATCGCAGCCATACCCCCGGAGCAGGTGGTTGGATATCAGCATGGACCGTTTTCGTGAGCTGCGAACCGTTTATGGCGGGAACAAGCGACTGGCGATGTTTCTAAGGGAGAACTTGAACAAAGTGATTCATAGATCAGTCGTCCAGGCGCTCTTGTTCGACCAGAAAGACTACATGAAACGCCTAAGAGAGAACGGAGGCGTCAGGGACATCCTTAGAAAAGAAGGGATAGCCGTGCTATCAGGATTCTATGATCGCGAAACCATTCAACAACTCAGTTTACCGCGCGTCGAGCCCGACGAAATTATCGCAGCGGACTGCCAATCAAGCCAACAACGAGATATGCTGAGAGCGAAAGGTCTTATCGACTAAGAATTATGCTGCCCGGGTTGCGAATATGCGATTTACGGAGAGTGCGACCTTTATGTTTTGGGCGACCGCTTTGGCAACGGGCGGAGGGAATGCGTTGCCAACTTGTCTGTAAGACGCTGTCTTCTTGCCATAGAACTGCCAAGAGTCCGGGAATCCTTGCAATCGAGCAACCATCCGGATCGTTAGCCTAGGGATTCCAACGAAATTCGGATCTGGAGCTTGATTAGCAAGGCTTTTCCCTTCGACTCCCAATCCAGCCCACGCCTTTTTGGCTCTAGAGGGCCCTAGATCGGGGCCTCCATGCTTTTTCGAACCGCCAACAATTGTTGGGGCGATTTCATTTGCTCTTTCGGCCCATTTAACTGCTCCAACCCATCCATTTTCTGACATTAAGTCCAAAAGTGTTTTACCGACCGTTTGGGGATTGTGCGGATTTGGCGTTGGCCAATCGAAAACGTCCGAGAGATCTCTGCGAATTGCAACGATAACAACTCTAGGGCGAAGCTGCGGGACCCCGAAATCAGAAGCATTCAACAACCGCCAATCTGCTTCATAGCCAAGCTTTTTCAACTGGTCTTTTAACTCAATACGATAATCTTCGAACACAGCAGATAGAAATCCACGCACATTTTCAATCATTATGGCCTTCGGCCTTACTTCGTCGATCAATCGGATTGCCGCTGGGAACAGATTTCGTTCATCGCGGGCGCCCAGCTGCTTACCTGCTATTGAAAACGGCGGGCAAGGTAGCCCTCCGGCTAAGAGATCAGTACCTTTGAACGGCCGCCCGTCGAAATGATTCATGTCGGCGACATGGACGTTCCAGTTCGGACGGTTGAGCGTCAGCGTCTTTGCAAAATCCGGTTCAATTTCAACCAGTGCTTCATGTCGAAAACCGGCTTGTTCTAAACCGAGTGCCTGTCCACCGGCTCCTGCGCAGAATTCGATCGAGTGCACGGCATACCTCCCTGGAATTGAAGACGTTTATCTCTTATGTTCTCTTTTCGTTCCAGTCAAGTCTACTCGCCGCCGCATACGCCAGGCTTCTCGCCGAAAGACATATCTTCGCCCTCCGTCTTCGCCTTCGTCGTCATTGGCTTTGCCCTTTTTGCGTTCGTCAAAGCTATCCCAGACATGGTTCCAGTCGCCCTTGGTGGCGCCTTTGGAATATTCCGTGGCGCGGGTTTCGAAGAAGTTGGCGTGTTCGACGCCGTTCAAGAGTGGCGCGAGCCATGGCAGCGGGTGGTCGTCGATCATGTAGACGGCGGGGAGGCCGAGCTGGCCGAGGCGCCAATCGGCGATGTAGCGGATATAGCGCTTGATCTCTTCGCCGTCATGCCGGGGACCGGGCCTTCGGAGAAAGCCAGGTCGATAAAGGCATCTTCGAGCCGCACCGTTTTCTGGCAGCAATCGATAATATCTTCCTTCACGGCCTTGGTGAGGCAGCCGCGTTCTTCGCAAAAGGCGTGGAACATCTTGATGATGCCTTCGCAGTGCAGGCTTTCATCGCGGACCGACCAGGACACGATCTGCCCCATGCCCTTCATCTTGTTGAAGCGCGGGAAGTTCATCAGCATCGCGAAGGAGGCGAACAGCTGCAGCCCTTCGGTAAAGCCGCCGAACATGGCGAGCGTCTTGGCGATATCCTCATCGGTATCGACGCCAAATTCGTTCAGATAGTCATGCTTGGCCCCTTCATCTCCTCATATTCGAGGAACATCGAATATTCGCTTTCCGGCATGCCGATCGTGTCGAGCAGGTGCGAGTAAGCGGCAATATGAACCGTCTCCATATTGGAGAAGGCGGTCAGCATCATCTTGACTTCGGTCGGCTTGAACACGCGGCCATATTTGTCGTGATAGCAATCCTGCACCTCGACATCGGCCTGGGTGAAGAAGCGGAAGATCTGGGTGAGGAGCGCGCGCTCATGATCGGTGAGCTTCTGCGCCCAGTCCCGGCAATCCTCGCCCAGCGGCACTTCTTCCGGCATCCAGTGAATCTGCTGCTGGCGTTTCCAGAAATCATAGGCCCAGGGATATTCGAACGGCTTATACGTCTTACGAGGCTTGGAGGAGAGGACATCTTTGGGTTACTCCGGATACAAATCAAATGAGGTGATAGGTGAAGGCCGGTTCAGCCGCTGCTCGCCCAGGAGCGCAGAGCGGTGGCGAAACCGGCGAGAATGATTCCGCCCATGGCGAACATGGTGCCCGCGATCAGCCGGGCGTAACGGCCCTGCTCCGACACGGGGGGTGCGGAGTTGCAGCAACAGCGTTGCGCCGATCCCGGTTAACAGGGCGGCAACGCCGTACATGATCGCCGCCCCCGTCATGCGACCATTTCCAGCGTTGCGCGTTCCGAACCCGAACCCAACACAGGAGACGTAAGATGGTCGATGTCAGCTCAGATCAAGGAACATGCCGAAGTCGTCGGCGCGGACGGCGTCCATGTCGGCACGGTCGATCATGTCGATGGCGACCGCATCAAGCTGAGCCAAGAACGACCCCGCAGACCGAGGACGGGCAGGGCGCCAAGCACCATTACCTGCCGCTCGGCCTGATTCGCCGAGGTCGAGGGCGACACCGTCCGCCTGTCGAGCCACCGGCCAGAACGCCGTCGACCAGTTCGAAGAGGCCGAGTGAGCTTCTAACCCCTCTCCCCTTGTGGGAGAGGGAGGGTTGGCGGAATGCGAGGTCATGGCTCGACCTTCCCGTTAGGCGCATCACCTCACTGACATGCCAGGCATTCGTCATAATCGGTCGTTTCTGCGGTCGCGAATCTCGAACTTGGGCGCGCTCGATCGTGTTGTCCGCCTCGACGCCGCCGCTCCCAGCGAAAGCCGGCGCGCTGCACCGACTTCGAGCGGAGGTAATAGAGCGACTTGATGCCCAGCTCCCAGGCGCGGAAGTGGAGCATCAGCAGGTCCCACTTTTCCACATCGGCCGGGATGAACAGGTTCAGCGCTCTGCGCCTGGTCGATATAGGGCGTCGCGATCACCCGCCAGTTCGAGCAGCCAGCGCTGGTCGATCTCGAACGCTCGTCTTGAACGCTGTCCTTCTCTTCCGGCGCTCAGGAAGTCGAGATGCTGGACCGCTGCCGCCATGCTCGAGGATCGAGTTCCAGACATTGGCGCTGTCCTTCGAATTCTTCGACTTCGCGATCAGGATCTTCTCCAGATACGGCGTTCTTGACCGACGAAGCTGACCCGGACAGCGTCTTGTGGGTATAGATGTTCGCCGGGATCGGTTCGATGCAAGCGCTGGTGCCGCCGCAAATGATGCTGATCGACGCGGTCGGCGCGATCGCCATCTTGCAGCTGAAACGCTCCATCACGCCCATGGTCCGCGGCATCGGGGCAAGGGCCGCGCTCGACTGCGCCAGCATCATCGAAGCTTCGGATGCCTTGGCCTGGATATGTTTGAACATCTTGCAGGTTCCAGACCTTCGCCATCGCGCTTTCAAAGCCCAATCCGCTTCGCCTGGAGGAAGCTGTGGAAGCCCATCACGCCAAGGCCGACCGAGCGTTCGCGCTCGGCCGAATATTTGGCGCGCGCCATGCTCATCGGGTGCGCGGTCGATATAGTCCTGCAGCACATTGTCGAGGAAACGCATCACATCCTCGATGAACTCGCTTATCCTCACTTCCACTCGTCCCAGGTTTCGAGGTTGAGCGATGAGAGGCAGCAGACCGCGGTGCGATCCTTGCCCATTATGGTCAACGCCGGTCGGCAGGGTGATTTCCGAACACAGGTTCGAGGTCGACACCTTCAGCCCAGATCGCGATGGTGCTTGGGCATCATCCGGTTCACCGTGTCGGTTGAACACGATGTACGGCTCGCCGGTCGCCAGACGGGTCTCGACCAGCTTCTGGAACAGCGCGCGCGCATCAACGGTCGCGCGGACACTCGCCGGTCTTCGGGCGATTTGAGCTTCAAATTCGGCGCCATCGCGCACCGCTTCCATGAACTCATCGGTGATCAGCACGCCGTGGTGCAGGTTCAGCGCCTTGCGGTTGAAATCGCCGCGAGGGCTTGCGGATTTCGAGGAACTCTTCGATCTCGGGATGCGAGATATCGAGATAGCAGGCGGCCGATCCGCGACGCAGCGAACCTTGCGAGATTGCGAGCGTCAGCGAATCCATCACGCGGACGAAGGGGATGATACCGCTGGTCTTGCCATTCAGGCCGACCGGTTCGCCGATGCCGCGCACGCTGCCCCAATAGGTGCCGATGCCGCCGCCGCGAGAGGCGAGCCAGACATTCTCGTTCCAGGTGCCGACAATGCCTTCCAGGCTGTCCGACACGGAATTGAGATAGCAGCTGATCGGCAGGCCACGGCCAGTGCCGCCATTGGAGAGGACGGGCGTTGCCGGCATGAACCAGAGGCGGGAGATATAGTCATAGAGCCGCTGCGCATGTTCGGCATCATCGGCATAGGCCGACGCGACGCGCGCAAACAGGTCCTGATAGCTTTCATCGGGAAGCAGGTAGCGATCTTTCAGCGTTTCCTTGCCGAACTCGGTCAACAGGGCGTCACGCGAATCATCTTGCTCGATCGGATGCATCTGCGGGCGGATCGACTTGCTCGTCAATTCCTCCTCCGCTTTCTCATCTGTCTTCGGTGCGTCCATCGCATCCATCACATCTTCCACGGTGACTTCGCCGTTATTCGCCAGATCCATCTGCCTAATACCCCTTTTTACACCATTCCTATATAGGAATGTTCCTACTTCGTTCGAGTCGGAAATTTCGTTCCTACACCCCTTTTGCAGCGTTGCGGGAACTGATTTGATCTTGTCCCCGATATCCACATGGGCGCGGTCAGAGAGGCGCAGATTCCAGTGTCGCCAGTGGCGATTGAAACACTAGTTGTAGCGTGGCCCCCCGGCCGACCCACTATACATAGTGTATTAACCACGACTCACGCACAAGGGGGGTCAGACCAAAAGCGTGACTCAATTCGTCGTATGTACGATTCGCTTCGTCGCTGGCGTAACAGTGCGAACAGGCCGCGACGCATGGACCGAACTGGCCTTGCGAGATTGCAAGAGAACAGGTCAAGAACATAAAAATTTTAATGGCCCGTCTCGCGAAGGCCAGAAATTACTTGAACGGATCAGTCGACGATCTGCATCAGCTGCGATGGAAACGGTTCCTGGAATGCCTCGGCCGATTCTCCCGACAACCATCGATCATGATCTTCCGGCAACAAGATTACCGGCATCGCCTTGGGGTGAATCGGTTTGACCAGTGGATTGGGCTCGCAGGTCAGAAACGCAAAGGCCTGCCCCTCATCAGTCTCGCGCCAGATTCCGGCAAAGGCCGAGACCGGCTCATCGCTGACCGAAAACCAGACCTCCTCGCGACCGGCATTAGGCTTGGGTTCGGCAAATTGGGTGAAGGGAACGACGCAGCGATTTTCCGCATTGGTCAGCATTGATCGCCAGAAGGGACTTTTCAGATTGCGCACATTGGTGATTCGCTTGGTCACCGTCGTGCCGGGTCGCTTGCCTTTCATTTTCAGCGGCACGCCCCATTGCAAGGCGACCAGCTTTTTCTCGCCCTCTTCGACGCGCCCGACAATGCCCTTGCGGCGCGGCCAGACATCTTCATCCGGCACTTCATCGAAATGGCTGACATATTCTTTCCAGCTTTCGATCTGCGCGATCGCGTCTGGCTGATTGCGATAATGATTGCACATCTGTGTGCCCCCCCCGAGGCCCTTAGACAGTCAGGCCTTCAACTGTTCTCGCAACCAAAGCCGCAGACATCAAGGCGAGGCAGGCTTGACATAATATATAGATAACTATCTTATAGCCATATATTTAATTGGAGATTCGCTATGCCGTCCCGTCGCCAAGTCCTTGTTACCGGCGCTGCCAGTGCTGTCATTATCGGCGGTGGTCTGTTCGCCTATGATATCTTCTCGCCCAGCATGGCCGAAGCGATTGAGCCATGGAATGCGGCGGCTGAAGGCTTTGGCGATACGCGGCTCGATATCCTGGCCTATGCGATCCTTGCCCCCAACCCGCATAACAAACAGCCCTGGATGATCGAGCTGATCGGTGATGATGCGATGCGGATCACCGCAGACCTCTCTCGCATGCTCCCCGAAACCGATCCGCCCTGTCGCCAGATCGTCATCGGTTTTGGTGCGTTTCTTGAACAGCTCCGCATGGCTGCCGCTGAGAAAGGATATCGGGCGGAGATCACACCCTTTCCCGAAGGCGAACCGCAGCCGGTTCTTGATGAGCGCCCGATCGCCGATGTCCGGCTGGTTGCCGAGCCCGGCATTGCCAAGGATCCGCTCTTTGAGTTGGTTCTCGAGCGACGCACCAACCGGGAGCATTATGATCCAAGCCCGGTCGAGGATCGCGCGTTCAGCCTGATGCGGGATGTGCTGCCCGAAGGCGTGGCGATGGGCTGGGCCAATGAGCCTGGCGCGGTCGATGCGCTCAAGGAAATCGCGATGGATGCCTGGATGATCGAGTATCAAACCCCGCGCACCTTGCAGGAGAGCATCGATGTCATGCGCATCGGCGCCGCCGAAGCGACCGCCAATCCCGATGGGATCATCTTGGATGGCCCGATGATGGAAGCAGCCAGCAATCTGGGCATGATCACGCGGGAGAAGCTCTCCGATCCCGATAGCTATGCCTTTTCCGAAGGTATCAGTATGTACACCGCGCTGATTGATGCGAGCCCCTCGATGGTTTGGCTGACAACGCCCGATAACAGTCGTACCACCCAGCTGACGACCGGCGCGGCTTGGCTTCGCGTTCAGCTCGCTGCTACACGCGCTGGGCTGGCGATGCAGCCGCTGAGCCAGGTGTTGCAGGAGTTTCCCGAAATGGCCGAGCAATATGCCCGTATCCATGATCATCTGGGTATCGAAGCACCATCCCGCATCCAGGGGTTCTTCCGCATCGGTGTTGCGCCCGCCATACCGCCATCGCCGCGCTGGCCGCTGACCAGTCGGATTGTCGACGCTTGATGGCGAAACGCAAGACACCCAAAGGGCCGGGCATTGAAGGCGATCCGCTTGCCAGCCTTGTCATGACCGAGATCGGCATCATTGCGCAGCTATCCGGCACACTGTTTGAAAGTGTTCTCCCCGATGGGATGACGCGCGCCCAATATGGCGTGCTCAATCATCTGCTGCGGATGGATGCCGAGCGGACGATTGGCGAACTCGCCAACTCCTTCCAGGTGCGCCAGCCGACCATGTCCTCCACGGTGCGCAAGCTTGAAGATAAGGGATTGGTGGAACTCAAACATGATCCTGAAGACCGCCGGATTCGCCGCGTCGCGATTACCAAGGCCGGCCGGGCGGCGCGCCAAGGCGGGGTTGATGCGCTCGGTCCGCTCTATGGGGAACTGATGACGCAGATGACAAAGAAAGAGTTGAAGGCGATCCTGCCGACGCTCACCAAATTGCGCATCCTTCTCGACGAACGACGTCCCGAATAGGCTCAAACCCAAATCCTGTGACGGGACATGCCTGTCCCATGGCCCGGCTTTGCTCTATGCTCGCATGATGATCTGGGCCGTCTTCGCTATGGGCATCGCCAACTTCTTCTTCCATCGCAGCGTGATGGAGGGGCGCGGTCCTGTGTTCGCTGAAATCGCGCAGACGCTGCGCCGCTTCGGGGGCGGCTGGGGTAGCTATGCGGTGGAGTTTGTCATCCTGGTCGGCGCGCTCTGGTTTGCCCGGGCGGGCCAATCGATGATCCTCTTCTTCTACGGCGCCTACACCGCGCTGAATATCGGCGCGTATATGATGCTCAGCCGCATGAACCGGGATTGACGGGCCAGTTAGAACAATCTTCACCGTCACCCTGAACTTGTTTCAGGGTCCACCGCGCCACAGGCACAGTCGGTGCAAACTGATGGGTGGATGCTGAAACAAGTTCAGCATGACGATCTCAAATTTGCTTTGCCGATTTAGACTAAGCCGCTTCGCGTTCGGCGATCAGCGGTAGCAGCCGCTCATCGACCTCCATGAACTCCATCGGATCGACCTTGGCATTGGATGGCACGCCATTGAGCGCAAAGCCCGCATAGCCCTGTTCGACCACCGCATCGCAGATCTTCCGATATTCCGGAACACCGCCGAGATAGGCCATGAAGATGCGCGGTTTGCCGGGGATATTGTCGCCCAGATACCAGCTTTTCGCATAGGGATAGACGGTCATGCTGGCGATCATATTGGTGTGCTCGACCCATTCCGTTTCGGCCTGTTGGATCGGTTCGATCACACCATCGCCAACCGCGCCAATGCAATCGGCAATCCAGTCAACATGCTGTTCGATCGACACCATCATGTTGGAGATAACCGACGGGCTCTGCGGCCCGGTCACCAGGAACAGGTTGGGATAATCGGTGCTCATAAGCCCAAGATAGGTGAGCGGGCCGTCCGCCCATTTCGCGCTCAGCTTCGCACCGCCCCGACCGCGAATATCGATTTTGGCGAGCGTCCCGGTCATCGCATCAAAGCCGGTGGCAAAGACAATCGCATCGAATTCATATTCCTGATCGCTGGTCTGCACGCCCTTGGCGGTGATCCGTTCGATCGGCGTCGCGTTGATATCGACCAGCGAGACATGATCCTTGTTGAAAGTCTCATAATAATCGATGTCGACGCACATCCGTTTGGCCCCGACAGGATAATCGCGTGGGCAGAGCAGCTCGGCGGTGTCCGGATCCTCAACCCGCTCGCGGATCTTGTCGCGGACAAATTCGGCCGCGATGTCATTGGTCTTCAGGCTGATCCCCATATCGGGATAGCTTGCCATGAAGGTCAGCCCACCGCGCGCCCAGCGCTTCTCCAGTTCAGTGCGGACCTCTTCCTTGGGAAGCTCGATGGCAAGATCATCATGCTCGGTCGAGGATCCGACAAAGCCTGCCGCCTGGCCGCGCGCCTCTTCGCGGATCGCCCGATATTCTGCTTTGATCTTTTCCGCATAGTCGGGATCGAGCGGATGGTTATGGGCGGGGACTGCGTAATTCGGCGTCCGCTGGAAGACGGTCACCGCATCGGCTTCGCGCGCGATGATCGGGATGGACTGGATCGCGCTCGAACCCGTGCCGATCACGCCAACCCGTTTGCCAGTAAAATCGACGCCTTCATGGGGCCAAAGCCCGGTCAGATAGGTTTCGCCTTCAAAGTCCGCTTCGCCCTCAAATTCCGGCTTGTTCGGGGAGGAGAGGCAACCGGTGGCCATCACGACATGCCGGGCCTGGATCGTCTCGCCGCTATCGATGGTAACCTGCCAGAGATTGGTCTCCTCGTCGAAATGGGCAGCGGTCACGCGGGTGGAGAAACGGATATCGTCGCGCAGTTCGAACCGGTCGGCGACATGATTGGCATAGTCGAGAATTTCGGGCTGGGGCGAATAGCGTTCGGACCAATCCCAATCCTGCTCCAATTCTTCCGACCAGCTATAGCTATATTCCATGCTCTCAATATCGCAGCGCGCGCCCGGATAACGGTTCCAATACCAGGTGCCGCCTACGCCATCGCCGGCTTCGAAGATCGTCGCCTTGAGGCCCAGCTTGCGCAGCTTGTGCAGCATATAAAGGCCTGAAAACCCGGCCCCGACAATTGCCACATCGATCCGGCTATCGCTCATTCATCCGCTCCTTTGATCGCCTTTTCTTGCATCATGGGACAGGCCGACAAGCGAGTCGAGATGCTTGTTTGCCCGTGCGTCAGGATGCGCAGGAAATGCATTGGGTGGCCATCGGATCGATATCGAGCCGCGGCTCCGCAATCTCTTCGCCGCAGGTCAGGCACCAGCCAAATTCGCCCTCTTCGATCCGTTTGAGCGCGGCATCGATCCGGGCAATGTCAGACTGACGCCGCCGGGCTTCGGCATCGGCCATCGCCTGTTGCTGCATCGCGTCCATGCGCGAAAGTCGGCCGACGCTTTGCTGATCGAGCTCAACCGGTTTGCGCCATTCCGCCGCGCCTTCATCCTCACCGCTCAGCTGCGCGCGCAAGGCCAGAAGCTGCGCGCTCCATTTCTCCGCATTTCGATCAAAGTCAGTCATTGCCCGATAGTTCACCTTGGCCCGGCCAAGATCAAGCGTTACGCGGATATCATGATCAGAACTGTTTTGCGTTGGTTGGGGGCGGGGCTATACTTCGCGTTGGTCGCACTGGTGCTGCTGCCGGTTGCGCTGCCGCCCTTTCTCGACCGCATCTATTATGATGGTCCGGTATCCGATCACTTTGATGGCGAGCGCTTCGTCAATCCGGATGAGGATCAGGGGCAATGGGTTGGCGATCCGACCCGGGTCGGCAATCCGCGCCGTGGCAGTTTCTTCGTGCGCTTCCTGACCGGCGACGATCGTCCCGACTGGCCCGATCATGTGCCGGTCAACCCGATCGTGCCGGACGAACGCGTGTTGGGAGACCGGATGGTCACGACCTGGGTCGGCCATGCGACGATGCTGATCCAGACCCAGGGCGTGAATATCCTGACCGATCCGATCTGGTCGGACTATGCCTCACCCTTTCAGGGCGTGGGCCCACGCCGCGTCGCCGCGCCGGGGGTCCGGATGGCTGATCTGCCGCCGATCGATGCGATCGTCATCAGCCATAACCATTATGACCATCTCGATCTCGCTACGTTGGAGCAGCTATGGGAGCGCGACCGCCCGTTGATTGTCACCAGCCTCGGCAATGATGCGGTGATCGCCCGGGCGGGAGCCGAAGCCGAAGCACGCGATTGGGGTGGCGAAGTCGAGATCTCACCGGAAGTGTCAGTGATCGTCACACGCAACCATCATTGGGGCTCGCGTTGGTTTCGCGATCGCAACCGCGCGCTCTGGTCGAGCTTTGTGATCACCACGCCGAGCGGCAACATCTTCTTTGGCGGCGATACGGGCCCGGGCGATATGCGTTGGCCCGAAGAGGCGGCGGCCCATGGGCCGGTCCGCCTTGCCTTTATCCCGATCGGCGCATTCCGCTTCCAGCCGGGTCAAGATTGGAGCGGCAACCATATCGGCCCGATGCATGCGATCCAGGTCTGGAACCGGCTCGGTCGTCCTTTCTCGATCGCCATGCATTGGGGTACTTTCCGCCTGTCATGGGAGGCGATGTGGACCCCGGCGCGCATGCTCCACATGCTGCAACAATGTGCCGGCATAAACGATGGCTTCTTTCGCGCAGTGCGCCACGGCCAGCGCTTCGAAGTCCCGCCGATTCGCGCAGTCAGCGAGATCGACGAGGCGCGGGTCGAGGAATGCGCGCAGGATCCGGCCATCCGGGCCCTGCTCTAAGGCGCGTTAGCCGACCTTGAACGCGCACAGCTTGTTGCCGTCAGGATCGCGGAAATAGGCGGCATAGAACCCCATTGCTTCGGGTTCCCGGAGTCCCGGAGCACCTTCATCGGGAGCACCCAGTTCGAGCGCCTTGGCATGGAGCGCATCCACCTCGTCCCGGCTTTCCGCTTCGAACGCGACCATCATGCCATTGCCGACAGAGGCCGGCTCGCCATTAAACGGCGGCGTCACGCACAGCATCGGATCGCCCATTTCCTTGCCATAGCCGGTAAACCCCTCATCGAGCTGCATGAGCCGCTTTGCGCCAATGGTTTCGAGCAGCGCATCATAAAAGCTGCGCGATGCCTCAAGATCATTCGTACCCACGGTTGTATAGCCAATCATATGCTGAGCCTTTCCAAGAGGATTCGGGAATTCGAGTGGAGGATGCGCCGTGCGCGATATCCGGGTCAACTATCTCCGAGGTAATGTGCCGCCCGCTAAAGGCCGTTAATCGCTATTGGCTCGTTGGCGACTTTACTCGCATGGCCCCAAATAGCGGCCCGTCTGGTTGGCGACAAAGCGAAACTCTTCGCCGGCCTGGGACACAAAGGCGTATTCCGCCTCGGCGACAATCGCATCCTCGTCATATTCGCCGCGCATCCACACAGTGAGGTTGACGCCATCGAGTTCGGGCGGCCGGCATTCCAGTTGAACCCGGAAATTGCCGTCATCCATCGAGAGATTGCTCATAACGCAATTATTGGTGCGATCCGGATCGAAAAAGTCATTGCCCGGCGAGCGCGCTTCCGCCTCGGTGATGCAATGGGATGTGGATTCGCTCTCAAAACCGGCGATGAACTGATCGGCCTCGTCCTGGGGTACATTGACCCGCTCAAGAACGCGATCGACCTCATAGGTGGTTTCCCACTGACCGGGCTGGACCTTGAATTCGGATTCCCCGCCCAAGCTGTTGATGAGCAGTCCAAGAAGCGCCGCGCCAAGCACCGCAATACCTCCGATCGCATACCATCCCTTGCCCGCAAGCGGAATGCCAAGCAGCTTTCTCGGGCCATCTCCACCATCGCCCGCGCCGCCGCTCATCAGGCCCATTGGCGCCGTTGATGCCGCGCCATCTGCAGGTTCAGCGGTGGCTTCCGGAGTGGCTTCGACAGCTGCGGTCTCGGGCGCGGATGGCGTTGCCGTCTCTTCGGTCTCAGGCGGATCGCCTGGTCCAACCTGGCGTTTGATCGTTTCGATCATCCGCTGGATCGTCGCGTCGCGGCGATCGATCCAGTCGATCCATTGATAATCGTTGAGCCAATAGGCGAGGCCCTTGGCATCGATATCTTCGAGCCGCACCGGATAGATGAGCTTCTTGTTATTCTCCGCCATCATCAGCTCGCGCTTCACATGGCGGGACTGATCAGATTTGGCACAGAAAAGGAGGACGATCAGATCGGAACGCTCGACTTGCTCGATAATTGCCTGGTCGAACGCGACTCCGGGATCGATATCATCGGGCGCCATCCAGCCGCTGACACCGTTGCGTTCGAGCACATCTTTCAGGTGGCGCGCAGTTTTTTCCTGCGAGCTATGATGGCTGATAAAGGCAACTGGTCGGCGGCCGCCCTCCGCTGCGTCAATTTCCTGCGCCATCCTATCCCCCAGTCATCGCGCGTATTGCAATGCTGCGCGCTATCCTATCGACGGCGCGCAGCAGTATCAATGGAATGGATTATCCGTCGGCATCACCCGCGCAGTCAGGGCCCAGAAAACGACCGGTAACCTGGCCGGCCATTGTCATCGGTCCCATTGGGCCGGTTTGCATGTTCATGTTCATCGTCATGTCATAGGTGGTCGGCGTGTAGCTGCCTTCCATCCGCATCGTCATGGCGCCCGGCATGCCTTCGGACTGGCATGAGCCAGCAATCAGGATCGTACCGCCGGACATATCGAACTCACTATAGGTGCAATCATCATCCTCGCCGAACATATTGGCTTCCGGCGCTGCAGCCTCTTCGGGCGTAATGCAGGAGGTGCTGGTGCGGGCCTGGCCCATCTGTTCTTGCATCATGCCCCGCATTTCTTCGGGCATATCCGGCATGTCGAATTCGGTCAGTTGCACGGTGGCTTCCCACTGGCCTGGCGTAATGTTCGCAGCCGCACCTTCCATTTCGGCGGCGGCTTCTTCGCCGCTAATTTCGCCATCTCCGTCCGTATCGGCGCCATTGGACGAGCAGGCGACAGCCAATGCGAGTGGTGCCGTCATTGCGATCATGGTCGTAAAAGCCGTCTTCTTCATATTCATCCTCCCAAGAATTTCGCTGTTATCTTCGGTGTAGGCGGGGTGCGACGCGGCATCAATCCCGTCTCGGGTCCTCCAAATGGAAAACGCCGCCATGTCCAGCTGGGCATGGCGGCGTTTCAACCATAGTTCGGCGTCGCGTCTAGCCTTCTGCTTCGACCGTGCACTCGCCTGTGCGTTCTGCGGTCATCGTGCCCGACATGCTCATCGCCATCGGACCGCCTTCGACGTTCACCGAAAGGTCGGCGGCCATCGTGGTCGGCGTATAGGTGCCGGCAATTGCCATCGTTGCGCTGCCCTGGCCATTGGGTGCCTGGCAGCTGCCCGATACGTCGATCACTCCACCTTCAACCGTCGAGTTGGTGAATTCGCAATCTTCGCTCGCATCTTCCGGCGCGAACAGGTTGGCGCCTGGATTGGCGGCCTCTTCCTCAGAAATGCAGCGCGTGCTGGTGTCGGCCTGCTCGTCCATCTGCGCGCGCATCTGTTCGACCATTTCTTCCGGCATGCCAGGAACGTCGATTTCCGTCATCTGCGTGGTCATCGTCCATTCGCCGGCCTGCAGTCCATCGCTGGCCCCGCCCGAACATGCGCCCAACAGCGCGAGCGGCGCTGCCGCGATCAAAAACTTCTTCATGCGAAATTACCCCCTAGGGTTTGAGAATAAAAAAAGAGCGGACCCTCTATGGCGAACACTGGCCGAGCGCGCCCAAAGACGCAAGCATGTTTAGCCACTGAAATCGCAGGTGCGTTTGATCGATACCACGCCAGTAAAAGAAGAGTGGGCACCATGGGCGCAATTTGTGGCCATCATCATGGCGAATTGCGCTACATGAGCATGGCCTGTCAGCAGCGTGTCAGGTCGGCGGCTCGCACCGTTGCGAAACGCCGGGCGGACCGCCATATCCTCCTCCATGGCAATTGCAATCCGCACCGGCCTTGAAGAGCCCGAAACCGATGGGGGTTTTGTCCCGCATCGCCCCGATCGGCCGGACAAGGCCGAAGGCGGAAAGCCGTTTGAACTGGTTTCCGAATATGAACCGTCCGGCGATCAGCCAACCGCGATCGCCGAGCTCGTTGAAACCGCGGCGGCTGGCGAAAAGGATCAGGTGCTGCTCGGCGTAACCGGGTCGGGCAAGACCTTCACCATGGCCAAGGTGATCGAAGCGCTGCAGCGCCCGGGCCTGGTGCTCGCACCCAACAAGATCCTCGCCGCCCAGCTCTATGGCGAGTTCAAGCAATTTTTTCCGAACAATGCGGTCGAATATTTCGTCAGCTATTATGACTATTACCAGCCCGAAGCCTATGTGCCGCGGTCCGACACCTATATCGAGAAGGAAAGCTCGGTAAATGAAGCGATCGACCGGATGCGCCATTCGGCCACGCGATCGCTGCTCGAACGCGATGATGTGTTGATCGTTGCCTCGGTGTCCTGCCTCTATGGTATCGGCTCTGTTGAAACCTATGCGGCGATGACCTTCGATCTCAAAAAAGGCCAGGTTGTCGATCAGCGCGATATCATCCGCAAACTCGTCTCACTCCAATATAAACGCAATGACGCGGCCTTTGCGCGTGGCAATTTTCGCGTGCGTGGTGACAATCTCGAAGTCTTCCCCAGTCATTATGAAGATATGGCCTGGCGGATCAGCATGTTTGGTGACGAGATTGAGGAGATCGCCGAATTCGATCCGCTGACCGGCAAGAAGGGCACGAAACTCGATCGCGTGCGGGTGTTCGCCAATTCGCACTATGTAACGCCGGGCCCGACCATGAAGCAGGCGATGGGCGCGATCCGGCGCGAGCTCGAGGTGCGGCTGAAAGAGTTGCAGCATGCGGGCATGTTGCTCGAAGCACAGCGGCTGGAACAGCGCACCAATTTCGATCTGGAAATGATCGCGGCGACTGGCAGCTGCGCGGGCATTGAGAATTATTCGCGCTTCCTGACTGGTCGTTTGCCCGGCGAACCGCCGCCGACATTGTTCGAATATCTGCCTGATAACGCGCTGCTTTTCGTCGATGAAAGCCATCAGACGATCCCGCAGGTCGGCGCCATGGCGCGCGGCGATCATCGCCGTAAACTGACGCTGGCCGAATTTGGTTTCCGGCTGCCCAGCTGTATCGACAACCGCCCGCTGCGCTTCAACGAATGGGATGCGATGCGGCCGCAGACGGTTTCGGTCAGTGCAACGCCCGGCCCGTGGGAAATGGAACAGACGGGCGGCGTCTTTGCCGAACAGGTGATCCGGCCGACGGGCCTAATCGATCCGCCAGTGTTCATCCGCCCGGTCGAAGAACAGGTCGATGATTGCATCAATGAATGCCGGGAAACGGCGAAAAAGGGCTATCGCACACTGGTGACCACGCTCACCAAGCGGATGGCCGAAGACCTGACCGAATTCATGCATGAGGCCGGGCTTCGGGTACGCTATATGCATAGCGATGTCGAAACGCTCGAACGGATCGAGCTGATCCGCGATCTGCGGCTGGGCGTCTATGACGTGCTGGTTGGAATCAACCTGCTGCGCGAAGGCCTGGACATTCCCGAATGCGGATTGGTCTGCATCCTTGATGCCGACAAGGAAGGCTTTCTGCGCTCCGAAACCTCATTGGTGCAGACGATTGGCCGGGCCGCGCGCAATGTCGAAGGCCGCGTCATCCTCTATGGCGACCGGATGACCGGATCGATGGAGCGGGCGATTGCCGAAACTGATCGCCGCCGCGAAAAGCAGAAGGAATATAACGCGCTTCACGGCATCACGCCGACAACGATCAAGCGCGACATTGCCGATATCGTCGCCCATGCCGCGAGCAAGGATCAGGTGACGGTCGATACCGGCGATGAAGAGGTCAACAATCTCGTCGGCCATAATCTGCGCGCCTATATCGAGGATCTCGAAAAACGGATGCGCGCTGCGGCGGCCGATCTCGAATTTGAGGAAGCCGGACGGTTGCGCGACGAGATCCGCCGGCTCGAAGCCGAAGAACTGGGGCTGCCAGCGGACGAGCAGGTCGCCCAGCCCAAGGGCCGCGCCACCGAAGGCCGACCGGGCACCCGCAAGATGCGTTACGGCAAGACGCAGCGGAAAATGCGCTAGGGGCGTCGCGAGAGCGCCACGCGGATTTGGCAGCATTTTTCGGGAGGCGCGCGCGCCGCCAAGCTGCTACAGCCATGGCATGTCATTCGATACGCACGACTTTTCCGATCTCGAACATTACGGTGCCGCGCGGCTGCCCGGTCTGCTGAGCGCCGCCCAATGTCGCGATATCATTGCCTGTTGGGAGAGCCCCGAGCGGTTCCGCAGCGAGACTGTGATGGAACATAAGGGCTATGGCAGCGGCACCTATCGCTATTTTGATTATCCGCTGCCCGATCCGGTCGCCCGGCTGCGCACATCGCTCTATCCAGAGCTCGCGACAATCGCCAATCGCTGGGCGGCGCAACTGGGCGGCGATGCGTCTTTCCCCGATGATCATCAATGCTATCTCGACCAGTGCCATGCTGCAGGCCAGACCAAGGCGACGCCGCTGATCCTGCGCTATGGTGAAGGCGATTGGAACGCGCTGCACCAGGATATTTATGGCGACTGCGTCTTCCCGCTGCAGCTCGCCATCCTGCTGTCCGAGCCCGAAAAGGATTTCACCGGCGGCGAGTTCGTCCTGTCCGAGCAGCGCCCGCGGATGCAGTCCCGCCCCGAAGTCGTGCGGCTCGCCCAGGGCGATGGCGTGGTGTTCGCGACCCGCGAACGTCCGGCTCCCTCCAAACGCGGATATCGCCGCGTCCAGATGCGCCACGGCGTCAGCCGGATCCGCAGCGGAAATCGCTGGACCTTGGGCATCATCTTCCACGACGCGGGGTGATGGAGGCGCGCCGCCTGACCGCCCCTCAGATCCGTAATTTGATCCATGTCATTTCGGGATCACGCCCCTGCGCGCTACAGTCTTCCCTGTAACCTGCACAGGAGAGTCGCGCATGGCCCGTTCACCAGATCTCGATCCTGAGGGCAAACGCCTGCCGATCAAGTTTGACGGAACGTCGAATGGCGAATTTTTTCCGCGCCCACCCACCGTCAACCAGCATTATGCCAACCGGCTCGCCCATGAGGCGGCGACCGACCATGCCAAGAAGCTCGGCATGGGGCGCCGGGCGTTCCTGGTGTCTTCGATGGGCGCCGCGACGACGCTTGCAGCGTGCAACCGCGCCAATCCGAACTCGGGCGGTGCGTACAATATTTCCGAGGAAGCCGGGTTCGAATATGCGGCGGCCGATGCCGCAGTCGGCGGCGATGAATTCATTCTCGATGTGCAAACCCATTGCGTTGATCCCTCCGCCGCATGGGCCACCGGGCGGGATGGCGAGATCTGGGAAGCCGCTCTCTCCCGTGCGTTCGGCCAGTCCACGCAATGTTCGGACGGCAGCTATGATTGCTACTCCGCCCAGACATTGGCGCGCGAAGTCTATCTCGATAGCGACACGGATGTCGCGGTCGTCTCGGCGCTCTGGGGAACGGCCGAGAGCAATCCTACACCAATCAGCTATGCCGCCGAAGCGCGCGGGATCATCGAACAGATTGGCGGGGAAGGCGCGCGCTGCCTGATCCATGGCGGGGTGCTGCCCAATGATCCGGGCGAGCTTGAAGCGATGGACGAAAAGGCCGAGGTGCATGGCGTCGATGCGTGGAAAATGTATCCGCAATGGGGCCCCGATGCGGCTGGCTTTTTCCTCGACGAAAGCGATTTTGCGGACCGGGTGTTCGATAATGCGCGGCGGCTCGGGAAGACGGTAATCGCGGTCCATAAGGGCGTGACGCTTTTTGGTCTTGATCCGCTCTATTCCAGTCCGCGCGATATGGGGAATGCGGCGGTCGACAATCCGGACATCACTTTCCTCGTCTATCATTCAGGCTTCCAACCCGGCGTGACCGAGGCGGAATATGACGCCAATGGCGGCGGGGTAGACCGGCTCGTGAAAGCGCATCGCGATGCGGGACTGCGACCGAATGAGGGCAATCTTTATGCTGAAATGGGATCGCTCTGGCGCTATTTCATGGGCCGGCCGGACGAGGCGGCCCATGTGATGGGCAAGCTGCTCCAGACCTTTGGCGAGGAACGGATCGTCTGGGGAACGGACTCGATCTGGTATGGCAGCCCGCAGGATCAGATCCAGGCCTTCCGGGCGTTCGAGATCAGTGAGGAATATCAGGAGCGCTTCGGCTATCCGGCGCTGACGCCTGAAGCGAAACGCAGGATTTTCGGCCTCAATGGCGCATCGGTCTATGGCATCGATCCGGCTGAAATTGTGACCCATCAGGCGCTGCCCGAACGGCGCGCGGAATATCGGGCCGAGGCCAATCCGAGCTTTGCCACCTATGGTCCGAAAACGCGGCGCGAATTTATGGCCAACTGGACTGCGCATGGCGGTCGCCCGGGATAGGCGTCGGGATCGCTTGATATCGGGCGATTTCCTCCCCATTGATAGAGAAACCTATTCCTTGGGAGAATCCCGTGCGACCGATCCTTTATATTGTCCTGCCTGCCCTGGCCTTGAGCGCCTGTGCACGCACCGAAACGCCCGAAGAAGCGCGCGCCGCAGCGCAAGCGGCCCAGGCGGAATATGCGCGGCTCGCTGCTGAAGCCCGGGCCGGTAGCGAAGAAGAGGAAGTGCTCTCCGGCACCTCTCCAGGTCAGATCGATACCAGCGGATCGGGTGATCTTACACCGGGCAGCTGGAGTGTTGCGACCATTGATGATGAGCGTGTCGCGCAATTTGGCGAAGAGGGTGAAAACCCGACCATCACCATCGCCTGCGAACTGGGTGGCGGCATCGACATCCGCCTGATCGGCATGCCGCCCCAGGGCGGATCGGGCACGGTGTACATCAATACCCCTGAAGGCGGCTCGACCTTTACGGCGTCCGAAGCCGTGGGCGATGTACCGGCGGCCTATATCTCCATTCCCGCCGCAGATCCCTTTATCGGGCGACTGATTGGTGGCAACGGCCCCTATTCGATCCGGCTGGGCGGTGATCAGCGGGTGGCCTTTCCGGCCGATGATGTGCTGACCAGTGTTGTCAGCGCCTGTGACCGGCGCGATGCATCGGATGAAATTGCCGATCTGGAGGCGGCCGTATCAACCGAGACCGTGACCGAAGAAACCGCGGCAGAATGAGCCGCTTCGGATTCAATGGCATGACGGCTGCCGTCGCAACGCTGATCGCGCTCGGCGCCTGTTCGGCCGCGCCAACACCTGCGCCGGCACAGGCGGACGCCCGGGCTGAGAGCGATGTCGATTGGCGCGATGTACCGCTGGCACCGGGAACCTGGGTCTATCGTGAAGATGATCGTGGATCGCTCGCGCTTTATGGCGCACCCGATAGCGATGCGGTTTTCCTGGTCCGCTGCAATATGGCCGATCGGCGGATCTTCTTCTCGCTCGCCGGCGCGATGACCGGCGGCTCGGGTACCATGGCGTTTCAAGCGACCCATGGCGAGCGCAGCTATGCGGCCCGCAACGGTTCGGGCGCGCAGCCCTATATTGTCGCGGTTACCGGTGCGACCGATGATTATCTCGACATGATCGCGTTTAGCCGCGGCCGGATCGCGATTACGGTGAGCGGACAATCCCTGGTCGCGGTGCCGAACTGGCCCGAGATGACCCGCGTTTTTGAGGATTGCCGCGCCGGGCAATAAAAAAGCCGCAGGTGGGATCCTTGCGGCGAGCAAAAGAAGATCGCTCAAATAAAAATGAAAAACAAGGGTTGATCCACGAGTCGCAATGATTCACACCTGCATATGAGTTCAACAATGCGAAAGGAGGTGATCCGATGTCTCATGGTTCAGTAAAGAGGTCGGTTCAGTCGTTTCGGAGGATGCGGGGCTAACACCCCGCCTGAGTTCTCCGGCCGGCACTCCGGCCGCTGACCATGTTTAGGGCTGCCAGGCACTGCGCCTGGCAGCCTTTTTCATGTCAGTCGTCGGTTCCTGGACCTGGCGCATAATCGGCCAATCCCAGTCGATCCCGCCGCATCCAGCGGGCCGTTAGCAGTATCGCGGCAACACCGAGGCCCGCAGCCAGTCCGATCCAGATGCCGATGCCGTCATAGCCTGCATAGAAGCCAAGGCCGACTGCAACGCCAATGCCGACCACCCAATAGCCAAAGCCGGCATAAAGCATCGGCCAGCGTGTATCCTGCAATCCACGCAGCACGCCGGCACCCACCGCCTGGATCCCGTCAGCAAGCTGGAACATCGCGGCGATGAACAGGAAGCTCACGGCGAGATCGAACACCCGGCTGCCCGGTCCGACGCCCTCTTCCATGAACAATCCGACGAGTGGCCCGGGAATAACGATCATGATCAACGCCAGGAGGAAGGCCGCACCCACGCCAAGGCCATACGCAACGAGGCCAGCAAGGCGGATGCCTTCGCGATCTTCGCGGCCATAATAATAACCAACCCGCACTGTCGCGGCTTGGGACAGGCCGAGTGGGATCATGAAGGCGACCGCGGCAATCTGCAGCGCGATTGCATGGGCCGCGACGGACTCGCGATCGATCAATCCCATCAGGAAGATCGCCGCGCTGAAGATTGTCACTTCGAGCGTCAGCATGATCGCGATCGGAACGCCAAGCTTGGTAATGTGCCACAGGCGCGGCCAGTCGCTGCGCCAGAAATTGGCGAGCAACCGATAGCGGCGGAAGGGCTTCAGCCCGGTTGTCACAAAAATCATGCCGAGCATCAGCACCGTGTTCGACATCAGGCTCGCGACCGCCGCGCCCTCCAGCCCGAGCTCGGGGAACGGGCCGGGTCCGAAGATCAACAACCAATCGGCAATGATGTTGAAGCCGACGCCAATAATCGTAACGATCACGCCCCAGATCGGTCGTTCGAGCGCGGATACGTAAAGCCGCAGCACAACGAAGATCAGGAAGGGCAGGATGCCCCACATCACAATCCGGTTATAGATGGCGGCCTGGGCGGAGATTGCCGGATCCTGGCCCAACAATAGCATCACGGCTTCGGTGTTCCAGATGACGGCCCAGATCGGGATACAGACCATCACCGCCAGCCAAATCGCCTGGCGCACGGTCCGCCGGGAATCTCGCACCGGATGGACCCGCTTGCCACGCGCCGCTGCAATCAGCGGAGAGGCCGCCATGACAATGCCGACAGCGAACATGGCAAGGGCGAAGTATAGATTAACGCCCAGCGCCGACGCGGCGAGCGCATCGACATCATAGCGGCCGAGCATGATAACGTCGGTTGTGTTAATCGCGTTCTGCGCGAAGTTCCCGAGTATTAACGGTAGGGCGAGCGCAAGGGTGGCGCGAATCTCCGCGCGCAAGGGCGTGCTAGGGCCATCAAGGGCGATCTTGGTTGCCATTTGGGCACGGTTAGAGGCGACTCACGCAGTTCATAAGAGCGGGGTGTGTAGCGCGATCGGCAAGATTTGCGAAGGCCATTGCTGCACAGGCGCAACACTGCGCGCAGCAATTGTATCCTTTACGCAACAAGTTGCGCGCAGGGGTTTCCCGCTTGCCTGCGCAGTGAAACATCTGTTTAGATCGCGCGACAGGGAGGCATCGATATGCTGAGCGCGCGGGCACTGGCCGGTAAAACCATCGGCGTCAAAGAGGATTTTGTATCCGTTGGCGAGCGGCAGGAACTGCTGGACTATGTTCGATCTCCACACGCCGCCTGGGACAACAGCCTTCCACCCAATGATGTATGGCATGGCCGCAAGATTGATCCCCCGGCAATGCCGGACAATGTTCGCACTTTGATGGCTGCTATTCGCAATCGCGCAATCGCGACGATCAAGGCGGACTATGGAATCACCGATACCGTCTATGCAGATACCCTTCAGCTTGTCCGTTGGCGGCCTGGAGACCAGCAAGCACCGCATGCCGATTGCGAGGAGCCGGACGGCCGCCCCAATCAGTTTCCGTGGCGCGCCTTTGCTTCGATCATCTATCTGAATGAGGATTTCGAAGGCGGGCAGATCCATTTCCCGAACCTGTTCTATCAGCCTGCGATAAAGGCCGGCATGCTGACCTATTTCCCGTCCAGCGCAAAATATCTCCACGGTGTGAAACCGGTGACCGCCGGCCTGCGCTACACGCATAGCTGCTTCTATACGGGCAATAAGTTTCGCGGTGACGGGGAAGCGTTTTAGCCCCGGCGGGTTCGCTAATAGGCCCGCGCTACGGCAAATTCGACAGCTTCGGTAAGCGCCGTCTTGGCCTGGCTCTGGGCAAATGGCCCCAGCGCATCGATCGCGCGTTGGCCGTAATGGCGCGCGCGCGCCATCGTATCGGCGATCGTATTGTGGTGGATCAACAGGTCCTTGGCATGAGCGAGATCGTCATCACTGACCCGGCGGCCTTCAATGGCATCGCGCCAGAATTGTTTGTCTTCGTCTGAGCCCCGCGCATAGGCGAGGATCACAGGCAGCGTGACTTTGCCGTCACGGAAATCGTCACCAACATCCTTGCCCATGGTTTCTTCGTCCGAAACATAATCAATCGCATCGTCGACCAGCTGGAACGCGATACCAAGATTGCGGCCATAAGCGTCAAGCGCCTGTTCGACCTCCTCATCACGTTCGGCGACTACCGCTGCGATCCGGCAGGCCGCTGCAAACAACGCGGCGGTCTTCGCTCCGATGATATCGAGATAGCGATCTTCGCCCGTATCGATCCGCCGTTGGGCGGTGAGCTGGTTGACCTCGCCCTCGGCAATCACGGCCGATGCATTGGACAGGATCTTGAGCACCTTGAGGCTGCCATCCTCGACCATCAGTTCGAAGGAGC
This sequence comes from Parasphingopyxis sp., assembly GCA_965212265.1. Lineage (GTDB taxonomy): Bacteria > Pseudomonadota > Alphaproteobacteria > Sphingomonadales > Sphingomonadaceae > Parasphingopyxis. The sequence goes on from CBDBUZ010000005.1 coordinate 441,674, forward strand.
GCGAGAACAGGAAATCACCGACCAATACGCTGGCGGGATTGCCCCAGATCACATTGGCGGTCTTCTTGCCACGCCGCTGGTCGGACACGTCGACGACATCGTCATGCAGCAGCGTTGCGGTATGAATGAACTCGACACAGGCGGCGAGCTTGTGATGGCGATCGCCCGGATAATCGAGCAGCTTTGCGCAGGCCAAGGTCAGCATCGGCCGCATGCGTTTTCCGCCGCCCGCAATCAGATGCCCGGCCAGCTCCGGGATCAGCGGTACTTCGGACCGCATGCGATCCAGAATGACGTGATTCACCCGGTCGAGATCGGACGCGACAAGCGCGATCATCGGATCGAGCGAGGGCGGCGAAGCATCGCCGCGGATCGGAGTAACGGTAGCGCTCATATCGGGCGGCTGTTTGGGCGGATTCCTGCCGAAAGGCAAGGGAAACGGCCCGAGCCTTACGCTTTGAAGCTCACCGGCAGTTCGGTGATGGCGTGGACGAAATTATTCGGCGCGCAGACCATCTCGCCATCCATATGCATGTCCGGGAAACGAACCAGCAATTGGCGATAGGCGGCTTCAATCTGCATCAGCGCAATCTGGCGGCCAAGGCACACATGTTTGCCAAAGCCAAAGGCGAGATTCTTCGCTGCATTGGCGCGCTCGATATCGAATGCATGCGGGTTTTCGAACATGGCCGGGTCGCGGTTCGCCGCGCCATACCACATGACAACCTTTTCACCGGCAGCGAGGGCCTGGCCGCCGACTTCGGTATCTTCAGTCACGGTGCGCTTCATATGGATCACAGGGCTCACAAGGCGCACGGCTTCCTGGATGGCATTGGGCAGGCGATCCAGATCCTCGACCAATTTGGCTTTCTGGTCCGGGTTCTCGGTGAGCAGTTTCATCATCCCGGAAATCGAGTTGCGGGTCGTGTCATTGCCGGCAATGAAGATCAGTTCCCAGGCACCGTAAAGATACATTTCGGGCATCTGGTCCCCATCGACCACGGCATTGGCGATCGCGCTCATCAGATCTTCGCGCGGTTCTTCCTGGCGCTTGCGGATTTCATGCATGCCATAATCGAAAAATTCGCGGACCCGGTCTTCCCAGCCATTATAGACACCGATCATTTCCGGGGTCGGCTGCAACAGGCCTTCGCGGATCGCGCCAAAATAGGGCGCCATCTCAAGGTCGGTCATCCACTGCACAAGCCGCGGACGATCCGCCTGGTCGACGCCCAGCAGTTCAGCGAGCGTGAAGAGCGGCAGCTGCGCGGCAAATTCATCGACGAGATTGCAATGCGGCGCCTTGTCAGCGAGATCGTCGAGCAATTCGCCGACTTTGACATCCACCTTTTCCTTCAGCTTGGCGATATAGCCGGGCGTGAAGAAAGGCATGTGCTGGCGGCGCAGCTCAAGATGCGATTCCCCGTCAAGCGCGATCATATTGTCGAGCGCAGCCGGCGATAGCAGCGGATGCATATTGTCCGGATCGCCATAGGAGATGTTCACCCCGCCCTTCTGGCTGGAGAATAGCTCCGGCTTCTTGGAGATGGTTTTCACATCTGCATAGCGGCTGAATGTCCAATAGCCGGGTTCCTTCTCCATCGGCTCGTCCTGCCAATAGATCGGCGCCTTTTCCAGCAGCTCGGCATAGCCGTCGATCGGCTGGCCTTTGCGGAACAGATCGATATCCGACAGATTGACGATCTCGCCGACATCATAGACCGGCGTATTGCGCGGCCCGGTCCAGTCCACGCGGCTATATTGTTCGTGATTAAGCTCGAGCATCGGGCGATTTCCTTCGGTCCATACTATCTCTGGAATTGAGACAATGTGTAACCGACCCTTACGTTCACGTTAAGGGCAATTTTTGAAGACCCGCTCCGGATGCGGCCGATTATCGTTGCGCGCTACTCGGCTTCGGGACGATAATAGGGGCGATCGCCCTTGATCGTTGCGCGCTCCATGATGCGCACCTGCGGGAAATAGTCGGACACCGCATTATGCTGGCAGGCGCGATTGTCCCAAAAAGCGATCGATCCGGCCTCCCATTTGAAGCGGCATTGATACTCCGGATTTGCGGCTTGCGCATAGAGATGGCGGAGCAGATCGCTGCTCTCTTCGGAAGAGAGCCCCTTAATATGGCTCGTAAAGCCGTTATTGACGTAGATACCTGGCTCGCCGGTTTCCGGATGGGTCCGGATTACCGGATGCTCAACCGGCGGATATTTGTCGTGCAATTCTTCAGGCGCCTTGCCGAGCCGGCGCGCGAAGACGCGGGCAATATCATGCACGGCGGTCAGCCCGACCACGAATTCGCGCATCTTGTCGGATAGCCCCATGAATGCGGCATGCATGTCGGAGAAGAGCGTATCGCCGCCGACTTCGGGCACTTCGATCGCACGGAGAATCGAACCGAGCGAGGGTTCTTCGCGCCATGTGACGTCGCTATGCCAATTATTCTCCTGGCCCTTGGATTTCGGGCCGTGCGCGATGCGCAGGATTTCCGGGTTCTCCTGATCCTTGGGCGTCGCCGGATGGATTTCGAGTTCGCCGAACATCCGGGCAAAGGTCAGATGCTGTTCCTGGGTGATATGCTGGTCGCGGAAAAAGATAACGCGATGATCGAGCAAGGCCTGGCGGATTGCTGGAATCGCATCGCCAATATCGGGCGCGCCCAGATCGATATCGAGCAGCTCGGCACCGATCGTCGGTGTCAGCGGGCGCAGCGTAAAGGGTAGCGCATCTGTGCTGGGTGCAGTTTCAATTGCAGAATCAATATCGGCCATGGCGTCGGGAATCCTCTCTCGATTTTTCCCGAAAGATGCGCTGATTCCGGAGTGAGGGCAAGGTTGGTGGATCGCCATCATGCCATCAGCGTCCGGTCATTGGGCGATGTGGTTCACCGCTTGCTGGGCGCCGGACAGGGAAAATTCGACGATGTAGAAGCTGCCATCGGTCAGGCCGTTGGCAACGCTTACCGTCCCGCTTTGCGTAAAAATGTCGGTCAACGGCCCGTCATAGCGGGTCGTCCAGATCAGCGCGTCTTTCGTATCGTTGCAGGTGAAGGACGCGCCAAAAACGCCGGCCTGGGCGTTGAGCAGCATATCGGCCTCGTCTCCGGCCGTGCAGTCTGGCCCGGCCAAGTCGATAAACATCAGGCATTGGGCATCATCGCAGATGACACCAAATGATGAGCCATCCTGGTTTTCGGTTCCCGCGATCGACACATCGCCTGAATGTTCAGCGACCCAATCACCAAAGCTGGAAGTTTGCGCCTCCGCGCCCGATGCCAAGACCAATGCTGCGGCCATGCTGGCCAGCCCGATGATTTTCATAATGCCCCCTTTTGATGCCGCAACGCTATGCGACCCATGGGCTATGGGCAAGCTGTCACTTTTCTCAATTTGCAATGATTGGAACATTTTCGGTTGTCACGCGCTTTGAGTCTGGCTGCGCGCGGGGCGTGGCCGTGCCTTTTTGGAGTATCACCATGAAAATAGTCGCGATAATCGCTGCGGCCATCGCGCTCGTCGCTGCCACTTCGGCATGCAATACGATCGAAGGCATCGGCCAGGATATCGAATCCGTCGGTGAGACAGTGGCCGACGAAGCGCGCTAGCTAACGCCCCCCGGACGGTTCTCAACGCCAATTTGATCCCGTGCGCAGCTCGGCCTATCGATGGGTCGATCAACGATTCTCAGGGGATACCAAATGCGCACTTCGATACTGGCGCTCGCCGCGACCTTTGCCTTCGCCGCCACGCCTGCCACGGCCCAGACCGACATCGCCGCTGAGGTAGAGGCCGATTACAGCGCCTTTCTCGAAGAGCTATTCCTCGATTTTCACCGCAATCCCGAGCTCAGCTATATGGAAACGCGCACGGCTGGCATCATCGCCGCCCAGCTGCGCGAAACCGGAGCCGAGGTAACCGAAGGCGTTGGCGGGACCGGCGTTGTCGGGATCATGCGCAATGGCGAGGGGCCGACCGTATTGGTGCGTGCGGACATGGATGGCCTGCCCGTCGCCGAAGACAGCGGACTCGATTATGCGTCGACTGCCCGCCAGGTGGGCATTGATGGTGTGGAAGCGCCCGTCATGCATGCCTGCGGCCATGACGTGCATATCACCGCATTGATCGGCGCAGCCCGGCAGCTCGCCCGGCTACGTGACAGCTGGAACGGCACCATCATGTTCATTGCGCAACCGGCCGAAGAACGGATTGGCGGCGCCCGGGCAATGATGGAAGACGGGCTCTACGAACGCTTCCCCAGGCCCGAATATGCACTCGCCTTTCATGTGACCTCCGCGCTCCCCACCGGAACGATTGCGATGCAGCCGGGTCTCGTTGCCTCCTCATCTGACAGTGTCGACATCACCGTCCATGGGGTTGGCGCGCATGGCGCCTATCCACATATGGGCATCGATCCGATCGTGATGGGCGCGCAGATCATCACGAGCCTGCAAACCCTTGTCAGCCGCACCGTATCGCCGCTCGATCCAGCTGTCGTCACGGTTGGCGCGTTCCAGGGTGGCATCAAGCATAATATCATTCCCGATCGCGCGACCATGCAGCTTACGGTTCGTTCGAACGAACAATCGGTACGCGAGACATTGCTCGAAGGCATTGCGCGGATTGCCGAGAATGTGGGGCGTATGAACAATCTGCCCGACGATCTGTTGCCCGAGGTTGAAGTGTCGACAGAATCAACACCGCCGACCATCAATGATGTCGAATTGTCGAACCGGTTGCGCGGTGTCTTCACGGGGAATTTTGGCGATGGAGTGGTGCTTGATCCGATGGAGCAGACCGGCATGGGCGCAGAAGATTTCGCCTATTTCGTCCAGCCCGATACCGGTGTCCGCGGCGCCTATTTCAGCGTCGGCGGCACCCCGCAATCGGCATTCGACGCAGCTGCGGCCGGCGGCCCGCCGATCCCGTCTCACCATAGCCCCTTCTTCCGCGTCGAACCGGAGCCGTCCGTGCGCCTTGGCACCGAAGCGATGATTGTCGCCGTGCTCGACCTACTCGCACCGGGATCGGGCGAAGCGGACGACTAGGCGAGAGAGTGCGGGCCGCCGCCCAAGAAATTCTATCCCCGTTATTTCTGGCCCCGTTATTTCTGGCCCGGTTATTTCTGACAAGCCGAATTCTTTCGTGCTAGCCCAGTTGCATTCCAAAACCTGATTCGCACTTTAGGAGACTCACATGGCCCGCGCCTGGCACCTTAAATCCCGTCCCGAAGCAATGCCTGCCCCAGAAAATTTTGAGCTCAAGGAATTTGATCCGGGCGCGATGGGCGATGGAATGATCCGGGTGAAGAATAGCTGGCTGACGGTCGACCCCTATATGCGGGGACGGATGCGCGATGTGAAAAGCTATGTCCCGCCATTCCAGATCGATGCCCCGCTCGAAGGCGGCGCGATCGGTGAGGTGGTTGAGAGCCAGGCCGATGGTTTTGCCGTGGGCGACATGGTGAACCATGGGGCTGGCTGGCGCGACGAAGCGGTTATCGATGCCTCGACCGCGCAGAAGCTGCCCGATCTTGGCGTCCCGGCGCAGTCCTTTCTCGGCTATCTCGGCATGCCGGGCATGACTGCCTATTTCGGCTTGCTCGAAATCGGCCAGGCCAAGGAAGGCGACACCGTATTCGTGTCTGGCGCGGCGGGCGCTGTCGGATCGACGGTGATCCAGATTGCCAAAGCCAAGGGCATGAAAGCGATTGGTTCGGCCGGCGGTGCAGACAAATGCGAATGGGTGAAGTCACTCGGCGCCGATGACTGCATCGATTACAAGTCCGAAGGCGATCTCTTGCACAAGATGATGGACGCGATGCCGAACGGCCTTGATGTCTATTTTGACAATGTCGGCGGCGAGCATCTCGATTGCGCCTTTGCGGTTGCCAATCCCGGTGCGCGCTTTGCCGAATGCGGCATGATTTCCGGCTATAACAGCACCGATCCGATGGAGTTTCGCTACATCATGAACCTCATTGGCAAGGGCATCATGATGAAGGGCTTCATCGTCACCCAGTTCATGGCTCGGGCCGCTGAATTCTATCAGGATATGGGCGCGATGGTCGCGGACGGAAAACTGGAATCCCAGGAAACCGTGCATGACGGCATTGAGAACCAGGTCGATGCCTTTATCGGCCTGTTTACCGGCGGCAACACCGGCAAGATGCTGGTGAAGGTTTAACTCCTTCTCCCATCAAGGGAGAAGGCAAACCCTGCTAAAGCCGGTTCGCCGAGAAGGTATCGCAGGCGCTTGGATCGCCCGTTTCCAGCCCGCGGCGCAGCCAGCGCATGCGCTGTTCCGATGTGCCATGGGTAAAGCTTTCGGGCACCGTATAGCCCTGGGCCTGCCGCTGTAGCGTGTCGTCGCCAATCGCATTGGCGGCGCGCATGCCTTCTTCCATATCGCCCGGTTCCATCCGGTTGCGATTGCGCGCGGCCCAGACGCCAGCATAGCAATCCGCCTCGAGCTCCATGCGCACCTGCAAGGCATTGCCCTCTTCCGAGCTCACCCGCTGTTGCTGCGAGCGCACTTCGCGGGCTCGTCCGGTGATATATTGGATATGATGGCCAACTTCATGGGCAATCACATAGGCCTGGGCGAAATCGCCGCCCGCGCCCATATCGCTTTCCATCTGCTGGAAAAAGCTGGTGTCGAGATAGATGCCCTGATCTGCCGGGCAGTAGAACGGCCCCATTGATGCCTGGGCAGCGCCGCAGCCTGAGCGCGTTCCGGCTTGATAGAAATGGAGCGTGGGCGGGGCATATTGCGATCCGTTTTGCCGGAACAGGCCGGTCCATGTCTGTTCGGTCGAGGTGAGGACGCGGCAGGCAAAAAGCTCCGCTTCGGTATCGCAGGCCTGTTGCGCTCCCGCGCTCTGTTCGGTCGCCGGGCCCGGCGCTACTTCGCCGAGTTGCAGCCCGCCGCCCGAGAAGAGGAAATAGCCGATGATCGCGATTATGATCAGCGTGCCAAGCCCCATCCGCCGTCCCAGCAGCATCGGCAACAAGCCGAGCAGCCCGCCAAGACCGCCACCGCCCATGCCACGGCCCGATCGACCACCGCCACGGCCATGATCGCGGGTGTTCCGGCTCGGATCCAGATCGTCGAGACGCATTGTGATTCCCTCCCAAGGTTGACGGGATAATGCGCGAGCCGCGTGCCGGTTGCAATCGCGCTCAATCGACGGCCGCCGAATTGCGATGCGCGAGATTTGCCTTTTTCGGTTGCAACCGGGTGGCTGCGCCTCAACAAGCTGTCTTGAAAACGCGATTACAGCATGGAGATTCGTCGATGTTCCTGACAGGCAAAACCGCCATCGTGACCGGATCCACTTCGGGGATCGGCCTCGCTTATGCCAAGGCGCTGGCCGCCGAAGGTGCCAATGTGATGATGAACGGCTTTGGCGATGCCGATGAGATCGAGGCGGAGCGCGTCGCGCTTGAAACGGCTTCCGGAGCCAAGGCCGTTTATTCCGACGCCGATATGACGGACCCCTCTGCGATTGAGGCGATGGTGGCCCGTTGCGCCGAGGAACTCGGCACGCCGGACATCGCGATTGCCAATGCCGGGGTTCAGCATGTCGCGCCGATCGAGGAGTTCCCGGTCGAGAAATGGGACCAGCTGATCGCCATCAATCTTTCATCGGCCTGGCACCTGACCCGGCTGGTTGTCGGCGGCATGAAGGAGAAGGGCTGGGGCCGCATCATCTATACCGCGTCCGCCCATTCGATGGTCGCGAGCCCGTTCAAATCGGCCTATAATGCATCGAAATTCGGACTGGGCGGGATCGCCAAAACGGTCGCGCTGGAAGCAGCCCAGGATGGCGTTACCGTCAATTGCATCAGCCCCGGCTATGTTTGGACACCGCTCGTCGAAAAGCAGATTCCCGACACAATGGCCGCCCGCGGCATGACCCGGGACGAAGTGATCAACGATGTGCTGCTTGCCGCCCTGCCAACCAAGAAATTCGTCATGCCCGAAGAAATTGCGAGCTTCGCGCTCTACCTCTGCCGCGACGAAGCCGCCCAGATCACCGGCGCAAACCTATCCATGGATGGCGGCTGGACGGCGCAATGATGGTGTGTTTCTTCTAGGCCGAGAGATGGGCCAGGGCGAACACTTTTAGGCCACCTGCCTCGTCCAGCGCCCTTCTGACTTCCTGACGGTTCAAAAGCGCATCGGCTCGCCGCTTGATAAGTCGGTCATAGTCACCGCGTGGCTCCCAAAGTGAGCGCCTGTGGAAATAATAGCGCATCGAGCTCGCTGTTTCGATAATGTGCGCTTCGGCTGCTGCCATGTCACCAAGACATAAATATGTCTCGAGAACAGCAATCGGCATGGGCGAGTCCATTGCCAACAAACGATCGAGCCACGTTGCCGATTCTTCGCTATCGTCAGCGAGGTGCGCGGCGCAGGCGGCGGCTGATCGAACGAGCATAAGTCCATATGGCGCGACAATGCTGCTACTTACCTGATCGAGCTCAGAGGCCGTATCTAGCACAGCTTGATAATCACCGCGTTGCAGCAGCAATTCCAACCGATTTATTGCTTGATTGATGAGATTCGGGTGCAGTTGTAGATCGAGCCGCAGGAGCGAGTCCATCCGAGCGATGGCCATATCTTGGCGATCTAATCGCATTTCAGCGTCCGCCAGATAATTCACGACGAAGAATCCGTCGCCGTTCATCAGATAATGATCGGACTGGCCGTCAGTAATTGCCGCGTCCAGCTCTTCGGCGATTGGGCTGAAAATGTCAGAAATTTCTTGCCACTCGCCCAAGCTTCGCAGGCTTATCAGATAGTTTAGGAGGTATGACGCATTGTCATGCTGTTCTGGCCAAAGCGTGGCAAGCTCCGATCGAATATTTGCGGCAGCGAGACCCAAGTCGGCCCCATGTTCGGCTTCCACCTGCGAGTGATAGTCGGCGAGATCAGGATCGAGCAGTATGTCGACAATGTAGGTTGGGTTTCGCATCATCGACAGGGCCTCTCGAGCCCCACCCTGATCACCATTTTCATGGCGACTAAGCATTGCGAAAAGATAGATCCAATCCCGTTCACCCGGCGGAAGTTCCGCATGCCAGTCGACGAGGATCAGCAGTTCGGCCACTCGGCCATTTGCATCCCCGAATCCTAGATTTCCGCGCAAGACTTGCCATGAGAAATCGTCATATGTCTGGGCGATCGCGTTTGCTGTGTCTGGAATGGTTGCATCGGCTTCCAATATTTCCAGAACTTTCGGCCAATCACGCTGCCGCCATGCAAGATCATGCCGGAACACCAGATAGTCGAACGCGCGTGCGAGTTCGGGCCCAGCTTGTTCGAATGCCAAATCGGCTTCATCGATCCGGTCAAGATTCCATAGAGCAGTGCCGCGTAAAGCAAGTAAGGATCTGGCGGGCAAGGGCTCGCCGAAAGAGCTGTTCCAAATGATTGCACGGTTTGTGGTCTCAAGGAGATTTTCTGCTGCCGTTGTGATCTCGGCCGGGAGAGCGTTATCCAGTGCAGCAAGTGCTTCCGAATCGCGCACCAATTCTTCGATGATTTCGATCTGCCTGGTCTCCAGCGTACCGGGATCAGCCCTAGCGATCGGTGCGGTATCTGGCGTACTCATCGCCAATGCTCCCGCAAATATGGCAATCATAGCTGGCTGCATCCGGCCTGGTTCCCTATTCTTTTCGCAATCGGCTTTGCGAGGCGTTGGAGATCGGTTAGGCAGGAATGCATGACGGGGCGAGGACATGCAATATTCACCGCGATAACAGCGGCTTTTCTGCTGACGTCCTGCGCCTATACGACCGGCGTGACCGGCACCGAGGCCGGCGCCGATCCCAATCAGGATTTGCCGACCTTCTGGCGGTCAATCGCGACTTTGGATGATCGCAGCCGGATATCGACCTGGCGGCGGGCGTTTCGGGAGGGCGTTGCCGATGCAGCGGCCAGCGGGCATGCGAATGAAGTGACTGCTGCAGGCGTCCTGCTCCAGCCCGATGGTGGTCTGGCCGATCCGCGGCCGCCGGCTGGTTATTATCGCTGCCGCTTCATCAAACTCGGATCGCAGGGCAGCGTGCCATTGTCCTATGTCGCCTATCCCTGGTTTCGCTGCCAGATCGAAGATCAGGGCGATACATTGCGGTTCACCAAGCTGACCGGGTCGCAGCGGCCGCTGGGCACCTTCTATCCGGAAAATCGCTTGCGGATGATCTTTCTTGGCGTGCTTGTTCTGGGCGATGAAAGCCGTGGCCATGTCTATGGCCGCGATGCGAGCCGCGACATGGCGGGTACGCTCGAACGGATCGGCGATGCGCGTTGGCGGATTGTGCTGCCTTATCCGCGCTTTGAATCACTCGTCGATGTTATTGAGCTTGTGCCAGAGGGGTGAGCCACTCATTGTTTTCGATTGTGCCAGCACTTGACCTCAACCGTTGGACTCTGTCGAACAAAGCCAAATCCTGAATGTGACTATTGATGGAGATTACGATGCGCCGCTTGCTCTATGCCCTTCCCCTGCTTTTCGCCTCGCCAGCCTATGCCGATGAGTTGAGCGATGCCGTTGCGGCAGACATGCCCGAGCTGATGGAGCTCTATCGCCATCTCCATGCCAATCCGGAGCTCTCCTTCCAGGAAGATGATACCGCCGCCCATCTTGCGGCGATCGCCGAAGAACTTGGCTTTGATGTCACCACCGGTGTGGGCGGTCATGGTGTGGTTGCGGTGATGGAAAATGGACCCGGCCCGGTCCTGTTGCTGCGCGCGGATATGGATGGCTTGCCGGTCGAAGAGCAGACGGGGCTTGAATTCGCGAGCACGGTGGTCGCGACCACCGATGAAGGCATTGAATCCCATGTGATGCACGCCTGTGGCCATGATACGCATATGACCGCCTGGGTTGGCGCCGTGCGCCAGCTGGTCGCGCGGCGTAGTGATTGGTCGGGCACGCTGGTGGCCATACTCCAGCCCGCTGAAGAACGCGGTGCAGGCGCGCGCATGATGCTCGAAGATGGCCTGTATGAACGCTTCCCACGACCTGATTATGCGCTGACCTTTCATGATTCTGCCTCGGCTCCGGCTGGCACGATCGGTGTCGTGCCTGGCTTTGCCATGGCCAATGTCGATAGCGTCGATATCCATGTGCGCGGCGTTGGCGGCCATGGGGCCTATCCGCATACGACCCGTGATCCGATCGTGCTCGGCTCAAGGATTGTCGGTGCATTGCAGACGCTGGTGAGCCGCGAAGTTGATCCGCAACAGCCCGCTGTGGTGACGGTCGGCAGCTTCCGGGCGGGGTCCAAACATAATATCATTTCGGACGAGGCGAACCTACTCCTCACGGTGCGCAGCTATACCGATGAAGTGCGCGAACAATTGCTCTCGGGGATCGAGCGGATTTCGCGGGCCGAAGGCATGGTCGCCGGGCTGCCCGAAGAATTGCTGCCCGAAGTCACGCGCCGCAACGAATATACGCCGGCGGTTTATAATACGCTGGAACTGTCGGGAGAGCTGATGGCGCTGTGGCGCGGTCGGTTCGGCGAAGATCGCGTGCTCGAAGGTGAGCCGGTGATGGGCGGCGAAGATTTCAGCCGCTTTTACCGGGCCGATCGGGAGAATATCCAGAGCGTGTTGTTCTGGGTAGGCGGTGTTCCGATCGATCGCTGGGAAGCAGCACTGCGCGGTGAGATTGACCTGCCGTCGCTGCACAGCGCCCTTTGGGCGCCGGATGCCGAAGCGGTGATCAGCACTGCAACCGAAGCCTTGGTGATGGCCTCGCTCGATATTCTCGCACCCGAGGCAAGTGCGGACTGAAGCGGCAAGGAACGCGCGCTCCGTTATTGAGAAACATTATCAATAAATAACAAGCGATTAATCGGTTTCCTCGCTCAAGCCGATCAGCTATTTGCGTTTCAATCGACTCGTTCGATCACCTATATCCGAATCAAGTCCGGAGCATCGCCGGGCCCTAACACTCGTTCACTCAGGGGAATTATCATGGATCTCAAGGGCAGCCAGACCGAAGACAATCTCAAGGCCGCATTTGCCGGTGAAAGCCAGGCCAATCGCCGCTATCTCTATTTCGCGCAAAAGGCCGATATTGAAGGCCATAACGATGTTGCCGCCGTATTCCGCTCAACCGCGGAAGGCGAAACCGGCCATGCGCACGGCCATCTCGAATTTCTCGAAGAAACGGGCGATCCGGCCACCGGTGAGCCGATCGGTTCGACCGAGCAAAATCTCGCTGCCGCCATCGCTGGCGAAACCCATGAATATACGGATATGTATCCGGGCATGGTGAAGACAGCACGCGAAGAAGGGTTCGACGAAATCGCCGACTGGTTCGAAACCCTGGCCAAGGCGGAAAAGAGCCATGCCGGCAAGTTCCAGCGCACGCTCGATACGCTGAAAGCCGACGCGTAAGTCGCTTGCGGTGTTGAATTGAAAAGGCGGGGATGGGTGCGAGCCTGTCCCCCTTTTTCATCGCGGCCCAGCTAGCGGGCCCGCCAAAAGGGGAGCAAAGCTATGCAGGAAGGCAGCCTGGGAGCGCCGACGCGCCATCCGATCGCCTGGCAGGATGATGCGTTTTACGACGAGGAGCTGCTTGATGCCGAGCTGCGCCGCGTCTTTGACATTTGCCATGGCTGTCGTCGCTGTTTCAATCTGTGCGACAGCTTCCCGCAGCTTTTCGACCTGATCGACGATAGCGAGAATGAGGATGTCGAGAGCCTCGACAGTGCCGATTTCAAGCCGGTCGTCGATGCCTGCACCCTGTGTGACATGTGCTTCATGGTGAAGTGCCCCTATGTCCCGCCGCATGAATTCGATCTCGATTTCCCACACCTGATGCTCCGCGCCCGCGCGATTGAGCATAAGAAGGGCGAGACCAGTTTCACCGACAAGCAGCTCGCCAAGACGGATCGCAACGGCAAGCTAGCGACCAAAGTCTCCGGCCTCGCCAATTGGGCGACCAAGGAATCGAACGGCATGACCCGCGGTGCAATGGAAAAGACGCTGGGCATCGACAAGCGCGCGCACCTGCCGCGCTATGAGTCCAAGCAGCTCACCAAGACACCGGCCAGCGCGATGCCGGCCGTCAATGTCGATGCACCGAGCTTCGGCCGCAAGGCCGCGATCTATGCGACCTGTTATGGCAATTTCAACGATGCAACGCCGGGCAAGGCGGCGCTCGATGTGCTCGCCCATAACGGCGTCCAGTGCCGGATCGAGCATCCGTTATGCTGCGGTATGCCGCTCCTCGAAAATGGCGATCTGGACGGCGTGGCCAAGAGCGCCGAAGCCGTCGCCGCGCATTTCGAACCGTTGATCGATCGCGGTTATGATATCGTCGCGCTCACCCCGTCCTGCGCGCTGATGCTCAAATTCGAATGGCCGCTGATCCTGCCCGACAATCCGATCGTCCAGAAACTTGCCGAACATACGCGGGACCTGGCGCAATATGTTGTCGAGCTGTCCAAGGACAAAGGCCTTGTTGAGCTGCCGGAAATGGACAGCAAGGTCGGCATTCATTTTTCCTGCCATAGCCGGGCGCAGAATATGGGTGCCAAGGCGATGGAGATGCTCAAGCTGATTCCCGGCACGACGCCGACGATTGTCGAGCGCTGCTCGGGTCATGGCGGCAAATGGGGCATTATGGCCGAAAATTACGATACCGCCGTCAAGCTCGCCCGGCCCACGGTGCGCAATCTGAAAAAGGCAGATCCCGACTATATCGTCAGCGAATGCCCGCTTGCCGGTCCGCATCTGCGCGAGGTCATGGAAATGGCGGATGGCGATGCCGCGCCCGAACGGATCGGTCACCCGATCGAGATACTGGCCAAGGCCTATGGATATTAGGAGCCAATGATGCCGCGCGATGCCCGGGAAATAACCGCCGAGGATATTCTTGGCCTGGAAGATTTTGAAAAGATCCGCGCCGAAAAGCGCGAGGAGAACCTGCTGCGTAAACGGTTTCGGCGCCTTTCCGTCGGGCCGCATGTAACGGTGTATTTCGAAAGCTGGGACACGATGTGGCTCCAGGTACAGGAAATGCTGCGCATCGAAAAAGGCGGGGAGGAACAGCTGGTCGACGAACTCGCCGCCTATAATCCGATGATCCCCAATGGCGATGAGCTGACCTGCACGCTGATGTTCGAGATTGAGGACCCGGATCGCCGCGATGCACTGCTCAACCAGCTGGGCGGGGTAATCGACCATATCCATATCGTCATCGATGGCGAAAAGATCGGCGCGACGCCCGAACAGGATGTCGATCGCGAAAATGACAGCGGCAAGGCCTCGTCCGTGCTGTTTCTCCACTTTGCCTTCACGGCGGATCAGAAAGCGAAGTTCCGCGACACAGCGAACCAGATCCTCTTCCAGATCGATCATGCCGCCTATGGCCATGCCGCGATTATCGGCGATGAAATGCGCGCTGAGCTAGCGCGGGATTTTGGTTAGGTAGTTTTTGTCAGTTTCGATCTGACCGCAGTCACTCGCAGCCAATACCGTCATTGTCCCGGTCCAGATGCGGCCCATAGCCAGGGTCTCCGCGTCGAACCGGCGCGGCCCCGGCATTGCGAGCTGCCGTGCAGTTTACATAGGCGCCATTGCGGGAGCGGCGGGTTTGACTGGAACTTCGGCCTGCACGGTGGCAATGCCGTCCGCCATTGCGCCGGTCATTATGACATCCATCTGCGGCCAATCCACCCGGGTGCAACAGCATCGCTGCAACGATGATTGATACGGACATCATGGCCTCCCAAACCTGCACTCAATGGCCGCAGCATAGAGGGGCAATTGGAAATGGCATGCGGATACTGGCCCAGATTGGAGCCATATTCACGGCGCGAACACGAAAACGCCCGCCAGGATTTCTCCGGACGGGCGTCTCTTCTCCTCCCCAGGAAAAGCTCTGTAATCTGGGCAGGCACCCTCTCCCGGGGGTGTATGCAATAAAAAGGATGGGGGCACCCGCCCCCACCAGTAAGCTCTTAAATCCTTATTCGGCTGCCTCGACAAACTGGTCGGCTTCGGTCGATTCCGCGAGTGCGGTGGTCGAGCTCTGGCCGCCGGTGATGGCGTTCGAGACGAGATCGAAATAGCCGGTGCCGACTTCGCGCTGATGGCGCGTTGCGGTGTAGCCATTCTCTTCGGCATCAAATTCAGCCTGTTGCAGCTCGGAATAGGCAGCCATGCCACGATCCTTGTAGCCGCGCGCGAGCTCGAACATGCCGTAGTTGAGCTGGTGGAAACCGGCCAGCGTAACGAACTGGAACTTATATCCCATGGCACCGATTTCGCGCTGGAACTTGGCGATGGTGTCCTTGTCGAGATTGGCTTCCCAGTTGAAGCTTGGCGAACAGTTATAGGCCAGCATCTTGTTCGGATATTCCTTCTTGATCGCTTCGGCAAAGCGCCGCGCATCATCAAGGTTCGGCTTGGAGGTTTCCCACCACAAGAGATCGGCATGCTCGGCAAAGGCGAGGCCGCGCTTGATGCAGTGATCAACGCCGGTGCCGTCTTTCAGGCGGAAGAAACCTTCGGCTGTCCGCTCACCGGTCATGAATTCATGATCGCGCTCGTCAATGTCAGACGTCATGAGCTTGGCGCTCTCTGCATCGGTGCGGGCACAGATCACCATCGGCACACCGCAGACGTCAGCTGCCAATCGTGCGGCGTCGAGGTTGCGGATATGGGCCTGGGTCGGGATCAGAACCTTGCCGCCAAGATGACCGCACTTCTTTTCGGACGCCAGCTGATCTTCATAGTGAACGCCAGCGGCGCCAGCAGCGACATAGGCCTTCATGATCTCAAAACAGTTGAGCGGTCCGCCAAAACCGGCTTCGGCATCGGCAACGATCGGTGCGAACCAATCGCGCTCGGCTCCGCCTTCGCTATGCTCGATCTGGTCGGCACGCTGCAGCGTATTGTTGATCTTGCGCGCAAGCTCGGGACCGGCATTGGCCGGGTAGAGCGACTGATCGGGATACATGGCGCCGGCCGTGTTATTGTCTGCAGCAACCTGCCAGCCGGACAGATAGATGGCCTGGAGCCCGGCGCGCACCATCTGCATCGCCTGGTTGCCCGACAGCGCACCCAGCGCGTTGATATAATCTTCGTTGTGGAGCAGTTCCCACAGCTTGTTCGCGCCCTTGGTGGCCAGCGTATAATCAATGGCTACCGATCCGCGCAGCGCCTCAACCTTGTCGGTGTCATAGGGGCGGGTGATTCCGTCGAAACGGCCCGGTGCAGCGGGAATAAGCTCTTCAAACGTCGCCATTGTAGTTAATCCTTTACATATATTTTGAAACGGGGAGGAACGGCTCATTGCCGCGCTTCGGTGGTTTCAGTAGCCGATTCGCGGGTCTGCGCCTATGCTGCAATGCGACATAATTGGGTGTGATGGTGCGATTCAGGCAGGGATAAGCTGTCATGTTGTAAAGATATTGACAAACGCCTCTCTCGGTGGTGATGAGAGTCATGGCTGATGCGAAACTCTTTGCCGGACACCGGATCAAGCGGATCCGCAGACAGGCGAGCCTGACCCAGGCGGCGATGGCCGATATGCTGGATATCAGCCCGAGCTATCTCAACCTGATCGAGCGCAACCAGCGGCCCTTATCGGCAACGCTGTTGCTGCGGCTGGCAGATCGGTTCGATTTCGATCCGCGCAGCCTGTCGGACGATGAGCCGGGTGGCGGCGAGGCGGGATTGCGCCGCCGTTTGGTCGATCCACTGTTTGCCGATCTCGATATCGATCGGAGCGAGCTCCAGGAATGGCTCGCGGCATCGCCTGGCGGTGTCGAAGCTTTCGCCCGTGCCTTTGATCGCATGACGCAAGGCGGCGGCGTCGGCCGACCCGAAGCGGGCGATCCCGTGATCCCGGTCCGGCGCGAAATCGAACGCTGGAAAAATCACTATGCCGATCTTGATGGTCAGGCCGAGGCATTGGCCGATGAACTGCGATTGGGTGCCGGTGATCTTTATGGCGCGATTGCCGAACGGCTGCGATCCAAGCACCAGCTCACCATTCGGATACTGCCCGCTGATGTGATGCCGGATCGATTGCGGCGGCTCGATCTTCATGCGCGGCAATTGCAGCTGTCCGAAATGCTCGATCAGGCCTCGCGGACGTTTCAGGCCGGATTCCAGCTCGCCCAGATCGAAGCCAAGGCGGAGATAGAGGCGCTGGTTGCCGGTGCGGAATTCCCCGAGCCGGTCCAGGAGCGTTTCTATCATCGCCACCTTGCCGGCTATTTCGCGGCCGCGCTGATGATGCCCTATCGCCGCTTCCTGCGGGCGTGCGAATCGAGTGGCTATGATTTCGAACTGTTGCAGCGGCGTTTTGGGGCAGGGTTCGAACAGGTCGCGCATCGCCTGACGACTTTGCAGCGGGTCGGCGAACGCGGCTTGCCTTTCTTCATGCTGCGGATCGATCGTTCGGGCGTGGTATCCAAACGCTATGCCGGAGCCAGCGGATCGCCTTTGGTCGAGGCTTCCGCCTTTTGCCCGCTCTGGCATATCCATCGCGCCTTTGATCGGCCCGGTGAATATTCCCGGCAGCTGGTGGAGCTCGAGGATGACAGCCGCTGGCTGACCATTTCACGCACCGTGCATCCGGTGGCGAGCGCACCCAGCGGGGTGCGGGCTGAATTCGCGGTCGGGCTGGGCGTGGCCGCCGAGCATGCAACGCAGATCGCCGATGCGCGCGGGATCGCTCTGGACGCGCGGGCGACGCCGATTGGCCTGGGCTGCCGGGCTTGTACCCGTGCGGATTGCCCGCAACGCAGTGCACCGCCGACGGGCCGGGCCTTGTTGATCAATGAACGCGAAC
This sequence comes from Parasphingopyxis sp., assembly GCA_965212265.1. Classification (GTDB taxonomy): domain Bacteria; phylum Pseudomonadota; class Alphaproteobacteria; order Sphingomonadales; family Sphingomonadaceae; genus Parasphingopyxis. Next base: position 459,515 of record CBDBUZ010000005.1, read on the forward strand.
GCGCGCTGACACCGTTCGCCTTTGCCGGGGATTAGAGGCGTGACTTGCCGTCGGTTTTTGCCTTGAGTGCTTCGACGGCTTCCTTGACCCGTTGACTATCGCCGCGCGGCATCACCAGTATCGCGTCTTCCGTGGCGACGACGATCAAGTCCTCGACGCCGATCGTCGTCACGGTCGGTCCGGTCGAGCGGACCAGGCTGTTGCGCGTGTCGATGGCCAGCACATCGCCGTCCAGCGCATTGCCGTCCGCATCTTGTGCGGAGATCGCGTGCAGCGCGTCCCAGCTTCCAACATCGGACCAGCCCATGGAAACGGGCACGACGGCAACCTGTTCGGCCTTCTCCATCACCGCATAGTCAACCGAGATGGCCGGGATCCGCGCAAAGGCGGCCGCATCGGGCCGATGGACCGTGCCATCGCGATGGCCGGCATCATAGGCGGCGCGGGCACCGGCAAGGATATCGGGTGCGTGGCGCTCCAGCGCATCCAGATAGGCACCGGCGGTGAACAGGAAGATCCCGCCATTCCAATGATGGCCGCCCGCCTCAAGCAGCTGCTCGGCGGTGGCGCGATCCGGCTTTTCGATAAAGCGCGCGGCGCGATACCCGCCGCCATCCAGCGCCTCGCCCTGTTCGATATAGCCATAGCCGGTTTCCGGCCCGTCCGGCGTGATCCCGAAGGTGACCAGCCAGCCTTGCATGGCCAGTGCGGTGGCTTTGACAACCGCGTCGCGAAAGGCATCCGGGTCGGCAATCGCATGATCGCTCGGCATGACCAGCATCGGCGTATCGGGGTCCAGCACGAGCGCAGCCAGCGCAATCGCCGGTGCGGTATTGCGGCCTTCCGGCTCAAGAATGATCGCCGCGTCGCTTCCGGCGAGTAGCTGGAGAATATCTTCCTGCGCTGCGCCACCGACGAGCAAGGGTGGGGCAAACGCATCGCCGGTCGCCCGGGCCAGCGTGTCTTCGAGCATCGTCGTCTTGCCGAGCAACGGGAGGAATTGCTTGGGGCGCGCGCCGCGCGATACCGGCCACAGCCGCGTCCCGCTGCCGCCTGTCAGGATGACGGGTGTGATCGTCGCTTCGGTCATTCAGCCTCGCTCATAACTGCGCTTTTTGCGGCTAGGCCATTTTTGAGCTATAAGCGACCTTACGTAAACGTAAAGGGAGTCGGTTATGCCCAATATGGTCAGCCTTTCCGACGCGGTCAGCAAGGATGAGCTGCGCGCATTGCTCAAGCCATCCGACCTGAAAGCCAGCGCGATCCTGATCGGCACCTATGCGATGCTCGCCGGGGCCTTTGCGATGGCGATCCTCTGGCCGAACCCGCTGACGATTATCCTCGGCACCGTGCTGATTGCCGGGCGGCTGTTGGGGCTTGTCGTGATCGGCCATGATTGTGCGCACCATGCCTTTTTCTCCAGCCGGCGGGCGAATGAGATTATCGGACACTGGTTCACCAATGCGGCGCTCAACGTCTCGCATTATGGCTATCGCTCCTATCATCTGAAGCATCACCAATATGCGGGTAGCGAGAAGGATCCCGATATCGGGCTGGTCCGTAAATATCCGGTCACCAAATCGAGTTTTCGTCGCAAGATGATCCGCGATCTCACTGGGCAGACAGGCATCCGTGACACCTGGAACAAGATCAAGAATTTCCGCCTGCCCAAGCATCTGCCCTGGCTCACCTTTCATCTCGGTCTGTTCGGCATGCTGTTCGCGGTGGGCGCGCCTTGGGCCTATGCGATGTGGTGGGTGGCCGAGCTGTTCCTCTATCCGGCGATCACGCGGATCCGCAATGTTGGAGAACATGGCGTTGCCTCCAACCGCCTCAGCCCCGATCCGCGCGAGAACACCCATTCGACTATCGCCAACCCGATCGAGCGGCTGTTCCTCGCGCCCAACTATGTGAACTTTCATTGCGAGCATCATCACTTCCCGGCGGTGCCGCCCTATAATCTTCCCAAGCTTCATCGGATGCTGCGAGACCGCGGCTATTATGATGGCTTTGAGGCGACGACCCGCGGTTATCCGGCGATGCTCCGCAAGGCCATGCGCCCCGACGAGCCGGTCGCTGCCTGACATGGCGAGCGCGGCGCAATTGAGGGACCGGCCCGATCTCGATCGCTGGCTCGGCGGTCGCAGCTTTTCCGACATACGCGCTGATTTCGATCGCGACGGTTATGTGATCTTTGAGCGCGTGCTTGATCCCGACATGGTTGATCGCGTCCGTGCTGCGCTCCAACCGCATCTTGAGGCAGATGTCACGGGCCGCAATGATTTCGAGGGTCTCAAATCCAATCGCGTCTATGCGATGCTCGCCAAGTCGCCGGTCTTTGCCGATCTTGTAACGCATCCCTTGGCGCTCGCCTTTGCTGAAGCCGATCTGGGTGAGAGCTGCCTCCTCTCTGCCTGCCTCGCCATCAATCTCCAGCCTGGCGAGACGGTCCAGCCCTGGCATTATGACGATAATCATCTGCGTGTGCCGCGCCCGCGCGACCCATTCGGCGTCAGCACCTTCTGGGCGATTGATCCGATGACGGAGGACAATGGCGCTACCGAGCTTTTGCCCGGTAGCCATTTATGGCCCGAGAACAGTATCGAAGGCGCGAACAGCGCCGCGGATTTCGCGAACACCGATATCCGTTCGGTTGATGACGATCCCGCTCCCCGCGCCGATGCGATCAAGGCGGTCATGCCGTCTGGATCTCTGATGGTGACCAAGGGAACGCTCTGGCATCGCGGTGGGGCCAATCGATCCGATACCCCGCGGCTTATCGTGACACCGCAATATTGCCCGGGCTGGGCGCGGCAGCTCGAAAATATGGCGATGACCATGACGCCGGAACAGGCGGCCAAACTGCCCGAGCGGGCTCGCGAATTGGTCGGTTATTCGATCCATCCGCCCTTTATGGGCTATGTTGATGGCATGCATCCGGCCCGGGTTTTAAAGAGCAGCCGCCACTAACCCTGCATCGGCTCAAGACAACTCTCTGAAAATAGAGCGAAAAACTAAGCCAATTAGCTCCGGCGGCCGCTGAATCGTAAGATTTTTCGACACGGTCAATTGTGTCGGATTTCTTTACGATTTGCGGCTAAGACAATCCTTACATGGAACAATAACGGGCGTTTTCGGGCGTGATCAGGCTGTTTAAACATTATGTGCCCAATGCGGTGCTGCTTTTGGGCATTATGGATTTTGTCCTGCTGCTCATCGCGGCCGAGATTGGCTGGGTCTATCGACTGAGCCAGATCGGCGCCGTTCCGGAGCCGATCACCACCCGTATTCCAGAGCTGCTCGCATTTGCTGGCGCGCTCGAGATCGCGATGATCGCGGTGGGTGCCTATGGCATCGAGGCCTTAAACTCATTGCGCTTCGCCCTCGCGCGTTTGCTCGTCGCCATCTCGCTCGGCATCATTGCGCTCTCCGCCATCTTCTTCCTGGTGCCCGAACTCTCGCTGTGGCGATCGAATCTCTTTTACTCGATGATCATTTCAACGGTCTTTCTGTTCGGGATGCGGATTTTGCTCGGCAAGACGCTTGGCGGCGCAGCATTCAAACGCCGGCTGGTCGTTTTGGGTGCCGGGAGCCGCGCCCAACGGATCAAGGATCTCGCCAAGGATCCGGGTTCGGGTTTCGTCGTTGTTGGCTATATCGCGATGAATGATGGCCGCCAGGAAATCCCCGAAGCGATCAATCGCGATGCGATCTACAATCTTGCTGATCATGTCGTGCTGCTCAATGCGAGCGAAGTGGTCCTCGCGCTTGAGGAGCGACGCAATGCGTTGCCGCTCGACGATCTCTTGCGGATCAAGACCACCGGCGTGCACGTCAACGATCTGTCGAGCTTTCTTGAACGCGAAACGGGGCGCGTTGATCTCGACAGCGTCAATCCCAGCTGGCTGATCTTCTCCGATGGCTTTTCGAGCGGTCGGCGGATCTCGAGCGCGCTCAAACGCCTGTTCGATATTGCCGCGAGCCTGGCGTTGCTTGTCCTGACAGCGCCGATCATTTTGCTGATGGCCATTGCGATCAAGCTCGAAAGCAAAGGCCCAGCCTTTTTCCGGCAAAAGCGGGTTGGCCAATATGGCCAGGAGTTTGAGCTCATCAAACTGCGTTCAATGCGCAATGATGCCGAAAAAGATGGCCAGGCTGTCTGGGCGCAGGAAAATGATCCGCGCGTGACCCGGGTCGGCAAGCTGATCCGTAAGCTGCGCATCGATGAGCTGCCCCAGGCCTGGACCGTTTTGAGGGGGCAGATGAGCTTTGTCGGACCGCGACCGGAACGCAAGCAGTTCGTCGACGATCTGGCGACCAAGATGCCCTTCTATGCCGAGCGGCATATGGTGAAGCCCGGGATTACCGGCTGGGCGCAGGTCAACTATCCCTATGGCGCGAGCCTTGAGGATGCCCGCCACAAGCTTGAATATGATCTCTACTATGCAAAAAACTACACGCCGTTTCTTGATCTCCTGATCCTGCTTCAGACTGTGCGCGTGGTGATCTGGCCGGAAGGCGCGCGCTAGATGATCGCGCAAATCGGCATATGGAGCCATGGCATTGCGGCCGTCCTGTTTGGGCTGCTCGCTATCTGGCAATTTGCACGCCACGATTGGCGCACATCGGCTGGCCTTTTGGGCGTGGCCTTTGTTCTGACCGCTGGCTGGGCAGCCGTCGCGGCCGGCGCAGGACCAGCAGCACCGTTAGCGGCACTTGCCGAAACCGGTCGCAATCTCGGTTTCCTGACCTTCATGTTCGTGCTGTTG
>CBDBUZ010000006.1:0-8139 GCA_965212265.1 Parasphingopyxis sp.
GGCGCAAACGCAACCAGGGCCGACTGACCAAGCTCTATGAACTGCGCGCCCAACGCGAAAAGATGCTCGGGCCGACCGGCGTTGCGAAGCTCAATGTCGAGAGCGACGAGGTGAAGACCAAAAGCGTGATCGATGCACGGCGCGTGTCGAAAAGCTATGGCGAGGGCAAAGATCAACGCACGATCATCGATGATTTCACGCTCAAGATTCAACGCGGCGACCGGATCGGCATTGTCGGTGCAAATGGTGCCGGCAAGACAACCCTGCTCAAACTGCTGACCGGGGAGATCGAGCCCGATAGTGGCCGGATCAAACGCGCCAAGACCCTGGAGGCGGTGATCATCGACCAGCATCGCGCGCTGCTGGAGCCGGAAAAACGCGTCCGCGATGTGCTGAGCGAAGGGAGCGACTGGATCGATGTGAACGGCACGCCCAAGCGGATCGAAGCCTATTTGAAGGACTTCCTGTTCGACCCCAAACTCACCGACGCGCGGATCGGCACCTTTTCGGGCGGCGAACGATCGCGCCTGTTGCTGGCGCGCGAATTTGCCAAGACCTCCAACCTGCTCGTGCTCGACGAACCGACCAACGATCTCGACATGGAAACGCTCGACCTGTTGCAGGAAGTGATCGCCGATTATGAGGGCACTGTCCTGATCGTCAGCCATGATCGCGACTTTCTCGATCGCACCGTCACGATCACGCTTGGCCTTGATGGATCGGGCACGGTCGATATCGTCGCTGGTGGCTATGAGGATTGGGAACAGAAACGCACGCCGCGCACCCAAAGCACCAAGCCAAAAGCCAAGGCCAAGCCGGCCCGTCCGCAATCATCGCCCTCCCCGCAGAAAAAACTCAGCTATAAAGACCAGCGCGATCTCGACCGGTTACCCGGAGAGATTGACTCGATCGATGCAGCCATAGCCAAGGCCGAAGCCGAGCTCGCTGACGCCGATCTCTACCAGCGCGACGCCGAACGTTTTCATGCGCTTACCGAGCAGATCGAGAAGGCGCGCACCACCCGCGCCGCGCATGAAGAACGCTGGCTCGAAGTCGCGGAAATGGCGGAAAAGCTGGACGCGGGATAAAGTCGCGCGGACGGCTTCATTGTTTCGCTCCTGGATTGCTGTAGACTGTGGCCTCTGGGAGATATGCCATGGCTGATCGTCACACGCTCATTTCGCGCCGGATTTTTACCGGGGCCGCACTGGGATCGGTCGCCACATTGGCGAGCTGCAGTCGCGGCATGGCGCAGGACATGCGGACAGCCACGGCAGGCGGGCCGGAAGGGCCTTTCTTTCCGGTCGAAATTCCAACCGATAGCGATGCTGACCTCACGCAATTCGGCGATCGAAGCGAACGCGCAGCCGGCCAGGTGATCCAAGTCCATGGCCGGGTGCTCGATCGGTTGGGCAATCCGATTGAAGGAGCGCGCCTGCGCTTGTGGCAGGCCAATGCGGCCGGCCGCTATCATCATCCCGGCGATATCAGCACCGCGCCGCTCGACCCGAATTTCCAAAGCTATGCTGACCTGCGCACAGGCGCCGACGGGGCATGGCGCATCACAACTGTGAAGCCCGGCGGCTATGACTCGCCGATTGGCCATCGGACCCCGCACATCCATGGCCGGATCGCGGATGAAGCCCGCGAGCTGACCACCCAGATGTATTTTTCAGACGAGGCCGAACTCAATGCCGAAGACGGCCTGTTCCGCGATCTGGGTGCGTTGGCGCCTACCGCGATCGCCGAAGCCGACAGTGCCTCACCCGATATTTACCGCTGGACGATTATCCTCGATCGCGGGTGATGGATCGCGCTAGGCGAGCCCCTCATCGGCCAGCGCCGTTTGCACGCTTGCGCGCTCCAAGTTGCGCGCTTGATAGGCTTCGAGTTCGGCGGGCAGCGGGATTTTCAGGCCCTCAGCCCAGCGCAGCACCGTGAAGAGATAATTGTCAGCGACGCTTGGCTTGCCGCCGACCAGCCAGTCTGCGCCATCCATCAGCTCAACCGTCAGCGCGAAACGCTGGCCCAGTTTTTCGCGCGCCGCCTCTTTGGCTTCGTCACTACCATTCCAGAAGAGCGGGACGAACTGCTTGTGGATTTCCGTACCGACAAAGCCGAGCCAGCCGATCATCGCATATTTATCCGCTCCGGCATCGGGGCCGACATCGAAATTGTCGGCGAGATAGGAGAGCACAGCGGGTGCTTCGGTGATCACGCCAACATCGTCGGTCGCCAGAACAGGCACATAGGCTTTGGGCGTCACAGCGCGAAAATCGCTGCCATCCGGAAGCAGCTTCTTGCGAATATCGACCTTCACGGTCTCATAGGCCGCGCCGCTTTCGGCGAGCGCGATATGGGCGGCCAGGCTGCAGGCCCCGGGGGAATAATAGAGTTTCATCGCATGTCTCTTTCTGTTGGCAGTCAGCGCACCCAGGCGCCCGACGCATTGGAACGATAACCCAATATCTCATAGGCCCGATCGATCAGGCTCTGGCAGCGCTCGTTGAGCATGATGCCAAGCCCCATCTGGTTCATCGTATAGCTGAAAGCGAGATTGCATTCGGGATCGGCAAAGCCGATCGATCCGCCCGCACCGACATGGCCGAATGCCCGCTCTCCGATGATCGCGCTGGTCTGATCACCGCCCGGATAGGCGCGATTGTCCATCGATTTCATAAAGCCCGAGGCAAAGCGGGTGCGGCTGAGCAAGGTTGCATCGACACCGGTGGCCACCGAGCAGCGCTCCATCGCAGCGAGCCGGTCTGCTCCCACCAAAGTCACGCCATTATGCGAGCCGCCATTGGCGAGCGGCGTATACATGGCGACTTGCCCGCGGGCGTTGGAGATACCTCCACCCCCGCCAATTTCCGCGCGATGGCCATCGGCATCATTGGGCCCCCAGCCACCGGTGTTGAGAAAACTCAGAGACTGGAGCGAATCCGGCTGGGTCATCAGATTGATGGTGAACGGGATCGGCGTTTCCGCACCGGTTGGCTGGTAGAGCTGGATCGGCGCTATCGGGTGATCGAAATCCTCCGGGATGCCGATCCAGAAATCGGCGCCAAGCGGATCGGCCACTTCGTCGCGGAAGAACTGGCCAAGCTTCTTGCCCGAGACGCGATGGACAAGCTCGCCCACCGTCCAGCCGAAATTGATCATATGATAGCCAGCGGTCACGCCCGGTTCGAACCAGGCTTCCTCCTGCTCCATCCGCTCGATCATATAATCCCAATCGAGGAACCCGCCGGGTTTTACCGGCTCGCGCAAGGCCGGAACCGCGCTTTGATGGTTGAGCATCATCTGGACGGTGGTGGCTTCCTTGCCCTTTTGCGCAAAGCCGGGCCAATAATCGGCAACCGGTCGATGCAGCTCCAATTCGCCACGATCGATCAGGATATGCGCGCACAGCGCCACCGCCGCCTTGGTGCAGGAAAAAACGATCGAGGTCGTATTTTCTTCCCATGCCTCGCCGGTTTCCGGGTCAGCGATACCGCCCCACAGATCAACCAATGTCTCGCCATCGACGCTGAGGCAGACAGACGCGCCAACCTCACCGCGCTCGGCAAAATTACGTTCAAATTCCTCGTGCAAGGCGGCAAATTTTGGGTCGGCAGTGCCGTTTACTGTGCTCATCCGTCTTCCTTTCCGATTATCGCGATCCCTGTCCGTCATCGAGCTTGATCACCGTGCCGGTAACACAATCCGATGCCGGGGCGCACAGATAGAGCAACGTGCTGTCCAGCTGCTCGGTTTCTATGATCTTCTTGCGCGGGAAATATTTGGTGAGATCGCCCATTCGTTCCTGCATCCCGTCCGACATTTCAGAGCGCACAAGGCCCGGCGCAATGCCGTTGACGTTGATATTGAACGGCGACCATTCGACGGCCAGGGCTTCAGTCATACGGACCATGCCGGCCTTTGTGATCGAATAGAGCGCGGCGGCAGAGCCGGGCGAATAACTATAGGCCGCGACACTCGCGATATTGACGATCCGCCCCGGTTTCCGAGCGCCTTTTACCCGGCGCGCAAATTCACAGCTCAGCACAAACGGCCCACGCAAATTCGTGTCGAACACGCGATCGATATGATCGAGCTCCATCTTCATCGCATATTGCGCATCGGGAATGCCAGCATTGTTGACGAGGATGGTGACGGTGCCGAGCGCGGTTTCCGCCTGCTCCATCATCGCCAATACGCTCTCATTGTCCGTCATATCGGCAACGATCGGCAGAGCTTTGCCGCCATCCGCCTCAATCATCTTGGCCAGTTCTTCGAGCCGTTCTTCCCGGCGCCCGGCAATCGCAACCTTGGCACCAACGCTCGCAAGCACCCGCGCAAAGCGCCAGCCAAGGCCGGATGTCGCGCCGGTAACCAGCGCGACTTCGCCGGTCAGGTCATGCGAGGCATGGGGCAGGGGAAAATCGGTCATCTTAGTCTCCTTGAACGTCAGTCCGAAGCCGGCTCGGCAAGGGATCGTCCATCCCGCCCGGCCAACTCCACAATATATTGCCAGGCCACCCGGCCCGATCGCCCGCCACGCCGGGTCGCCCAGCCAATGGCATCCGTTTCGTCGAAATTCAGATCGAAATGCGCGGCATAGGCGCGGACCATGGCGAGATAATCCCCCTGGTTTGCCGCATGAAAACCAAGGCTCAGTCCAAAACGATCGGCGAGCGCCAGGCTGTCGTCGCGCGCATCGCGCGGGTTCACCGGATCATCCTGTTCGGCCATGGAGCGCGCGACGATATGCCGCCGATTGGAGGTGACATAAAGCCGCATATTGGACGGCCGCGCTTCCGCGCCGCCTTCGAGCAGCGAGCGCAAGGCCCGCGCCGCCCCCGCATCGCCATCAAATCCGATATCGTCGATAAAGAGAATGAACGCGCGCTCGACCGGTGCGAGCAGCGCGAAAAGATCCGCCAGGCTTTCAAGGTGATCCGGCGCGACTTCCACCAACGCAAGCGTTTCGCCCTCGGCCTGTAGCGCCGCAATCGCGCTCTTGGCGAGCATCGACTTGCCCGAACCACGCGATCCCCAGAGCAGGATATCATGGGCCGCCGCGCCGCGCGCCAAACGCCGGCTATTTTCGAGGACCGCCTCTTTCTGAGCATCGATCCCGGTGAGAAGGGCGAGTGGCAACGGCTCAAAATGCTGGGCTGCATGGAGCCGCTCACCACGCCAGACATAGGCGGGATGTATGAGCGGATCGGCAGGCGCACCTGGCGGCGGTGCGATCCGGTCCAGCGCATCCGCGATCCGGGAAAGGGCGTCGTCGGTCATCGCCTGACCCTTAGCCGCTAAATGGCGAACGATGCCAGAGGCTGTGTGCTAGCCCGCGCGCAAGGTCGCCAATCGATCGGCAATCTGGGCGTTGTCGGGCGCCAGGCTTTGCGCTTTTTCGAGCAGCTCAATGCCGAGCTCGCGATCAACCCCGCTATCGGCAGCGATCCATCCGTAAATCTCACTCGTCGACGCATTGGTCGGCAGCAGGCGATAGGCGCGGCGGGCCAGTGCCAGCGACCGCTCCGTATCGCCCATTTCGTAGCGTGCCCAGGCCAGGTTCGCGAGAAGTGACGCATCCCGATCCCCAAGCCGCCGGCGCAATTGTTCGAGAATCGCAGCAGCTTGCGGCCAGCGACCAGCGCGCAAGTTGAGCCGTGCGGAAATCATCGCGGTCGAAACGTTGCGGGGATTCTGTTCGCGATAGAGCGCCAATGTCTGCAGCGCCTGTTCGGGCATGCCTGCACGCTGGAGAGACTCATAGAGCCCGAGCGCAGCCCGTTCGGAAAAGCGGATATTAGACGCATTGGCATAGGCGCCCGCCGCATCCTGATAGCGTCCGGCTGCGCCCAGCGCGTCGCCATAGATGAGATGCGCGTCCGGAGCGCCCGGATTGTTGGCACTCAACGCTGCGGCGCGCGACACGGCATCGTCGATGCGGCCAAGCGCGAGATAGGCACGAATCAGCGCAACTTCAGCGCCGGCTTCTCCGGTCTGGAATGCTTCGCGCTCGATCAACGCCAAAGCAGCAGCATCTGCGGGCGGTTCACCAAGCGGGACAAGCCCTTCACGGGCCGGCGCCGCTGCCCGCGCAAGATAGGGAGCAGCCCGTTCGAGATCGCCCTGCCGTTCCCATGCACGACCAATGAGGGTGAGCACATAGGTATCCGCGTCCGACCGGTCGGCAAGCGATTCGAGCACCCGGATTGTCTCACGGGCGTTGCCCGCTCGAAATTGCGTCGCGCCCAGCAGGCGAATAGCACCGATATTGGCGGGTTGCCGGTCCAACAGACCCTCGAGCCGGCGAATTGCGGCTTCATAATTTTGCGATTGATAGTCGATCGCTGCTTCAAGCAACATCATGGCGGGCCAGCCGTCCAACCTGCCATCGGTCAGCGCGAGCAAGCGGCGTGCGAGCGGAAAATTGCGCGCGCGTACTGCCAGCACGGCCTGGAAATACAGCGCCCGAGGATGGCCAGGCTCAAGCTCCAAAACGCGGCGGGTCGCGTCCACCATCTCGGTCATCCGGCCGACATCTCCGAGCGTTGCCGCCCGTTCGAGATGCGCATCGATGTGATCAGGATCCACGGCCAGCGCGCGATCGAACCAGGCGAGGCTGGCGACCAATCCATATTGATCGCGAACCATGCGGCCCTTCAGGATAAGCGCATCGATATCGGTTGCGTCGATCGACAATGCCTGATCCACGGCATCAATTGCCCCAGCCTGTTCGCCCGTCATCATCCGGAAACGCGCAACATCAAGCCATAGATCGGCGCTTTCGGGATCATTTTCGATCGCCAGAGTAAAGGCCTGGGCCGCGTCCGCTATTTGGCCTTCGGCCTGGAACGCACGGCCGCGCACCCGCTGCACATCTGCAATAAACTCTTCAGCAACCGGGCCGGCTTCGCTTTCAGCAAGCGCCGCATCACCATCGCCGCTGATCAGTAACGCCTCAGCCCTCAAATGGCGGATACGGTCTTCCGCGACCCCGGCAGAAGCAGCACGATCGAGCGTGCCGAGCGCAGCGGCACCTTCCCGAAGGGCGATTTCTGTGCGCGCCAGCAGCCGCCATGCCGCCTCATTGGTCGGTGCGTGATCGACGGCATTCATGGCCTCGACCCGCGCCGAGCGCATCTCGCCGGTCGCTTCATAAGCTTCAGCGCGCGCAAAAGCGTCGGACGGATCGCTTCCGCGCCCCATCACGGTGATAACAATCAGGATGAATAGCAGTGCGCCGCCACCGACCATCAGGACCGGGCCCAATGCCAACGGCGGCAAGGCCCGGCGCGACCTGTGTTTGCGGCGCCGCCGGCTCATGGGCTCAGATCATATTGCTTAAGCAGGTCGTAGAGCGTCGGGCGCGAGATACCGAGCAGTTTCGCCGCCTGCGAGATATTATTGTCAGCGCGCGACAAGGCCAGCCGGATCGCCTTGCGATCGGCCGTTTCGCGCGCGGCCTTGAGGTTGAGATGCGCTTCGTCTTCAGTGTCTTCGAAATCAAGGTCGAGCGTCCCGACCAGCTTGCCGTCAGCCATGATCGCGGCGCGCTTCACACGGTTTTCCAACTCGCGAACATTGCCGGGCCATCCCCCATGCTTCAATCGCGGCGAGCGCTTCGGGTGCGAAGCCCTTCACCGATGAGTTCATCTCTCCGGCATATTTGCGCAAGAAATGCCGCGCGAGCAGCGTTGCATCTCCGGGCCGTTCCGACAGAGCCGGAATGGTGACAATGATTTCTGCAAGCCGATAGTAAAGATCATCGCGAAACTCTTTCGCCGCGATCATCGCGTCGAGATCTTGATGCGTTGCACAAACGATCCGCACATCAACCGGGATTGCAGCCCGCCCGCCAATCCGTTCGACTACGCGTTCCTGCAGGAAGCGCAGCAGTTTAACCTGCAGCGGTAGCGGAATGTCGCCGACTTCATCGAGAAATAGCGTTCCTCCTTCGGCCAGTTCGATCTTGCCTTCGGTTGTTTTTACCGCACCGGTAAACGCACCTTTTTCGTAGCCAAACAGTTCGGCTTCCAGGAGATTTTCCGGGATCGCGGCGCAATTGATCGCAACAAATGGCCTCTCGGCACGCGGGCTTTCGTCATGCAAGCCGCGCGCGAGCAATTCCTTGCCGGTGCC
>CBDBUZ010000007.1:0-98115 GCA_965212265.1 Parasphingopyxis sp.
GGCACCGGCGAACGCAGCGCCAGCCGATTCGGCGAGGATGGGACCATCGTCACCAGCGATGAAAGCAATGGCGTGGATTATGGCGCCTATGTCGGCGTCGAGCTGCCGCCTTTCCGCTCGGCTATATGGCCGTCGAAGCCGGTATCGGCGATTCAACTGGCGAGACGACCGCTCTCGTCCGCGATGGTACAGTCGATCGCGAAGTCACCGCCCAAGCGCGTTTCAACTGGAGCGCCACGGCGCGGCTTGGCGTCGCGCCCCTGCCCGGCTTCGCTGCTTATGGTATTGCCGGTTATGGCGGCGAGCAGGTCGACATAACGGTAACCGATGTCGCAACCGGCGCGCAGTTTGAACGCGACGATTCCATGGACGGGATCATCTATGGCATCGGCGCCCGCTACATGGTCGGATCAGATGTTGGCGTGCGGGCCGAGTATCGCCATCGCGAAGCGAGCGGCGCCTATGATCCCGAACAATTCATGATCGGGGCCTTTGTGAGCTTTTAGGCGGTCGCAAATCTGTTCTGGCGACCATTATTTCGTAGCGCTTGTCGCTCCGACCGCCACTGGGTATCCCCTCTTGGAGAGGTATCCGAATGGCAGCACATAACTGGGAAAACTGGTCCGGGAGCGTTCAGGCCCAACCGTCGCAGATTGCCTCGCCGCAGTCCGAACCAGAGCTGGCGCAGCTTGTCACCGACCATGACAAGGTTCGGGTCACCGGTGCCGGCCATAGCTTCATGCCGCTATGCGAGACAGATGGTCTGCTCCTTCGGCTGGATGAGCTCGAAGGCGAACCGGCGATCGTCGAAGATGGTAAAACGGCATGGGCTCCCGCTGGGTGGAGCCTCGCCAAACTCACCCAATGGCTATGGGACCGCGGTTATTCACTGCCGAACCAGGGGGACGTAAATCCACAATCCCTGGCGGGCGCGATATCGACTGGAACCCATGGAACCGGTGCAGATCTGGGAAGTCTCGCGACAATTGCGAGCGGGTTTCGTCTCATGCTGGCCGATGGTTCAGTGGTGGAATGTAGTCCCAGCGAGAATGAAACACTGTTTCAGGCCCAGCGCCTATCGCTTGGACTGTTGGGCATCGCCCTTGCGATCAAGATCGACATTCTCCCGGCCTATCATCTGGAAGAACATCTCGAGGCGATCCAGATGGATGCGCTCGAGGAACGCTGGGACGAGCTTGCAGGCACATACCGCCACGTTGAATTCTGGGCGTTTCCCTATGCGGATACGGCAATTCTGAAAACGCTCCATCCGTGCGACGAATGCCCGCCCCCTGCCAAAACGACCGACATGGATGAAAAGGCCTTCGCGCTTTACTGCAAGACGGTCACGCGGGTGCCAAAGCTCACGGCATCCTTGCAGCGCCAAATCATGAAGCAGATGAAATCCAGCGAGCGCCGTGGCCCGGCCTATGCAATTTTCCCGTCGGACCGGAATACGCGTTTGAAGAGATGGAGCATCAACTACCACGCGCAAACGGCTTTGCCGCGCTGCGCGAAGTGATCAACTGGATCCGCCGGGAGAAATTGCCGGTCAGCTTCCCCTTTGAATATCGCCTGGTCGCTGGCGATGATATCTGGATGAGCCCCTTCAACGCCGGCCCCTGCGCTTCGATCTCCATGCATCAATATGCCAAGATGGCCTGGCGCGATATCTTCGCCGAAGCCGAGGCAATCTTTCGCGATCATGGCGGACGGCCCCATTGGGCCAAGCGCCACACCCTAGCCTTTGATGATGGCAGCGCCTGTACCCGAATGCCGATGCGTTTCGCAGCGCCTGTCTTGCTGCCGACCCGCATGGCAAATTCGCCAACCCGGCCTTGGCCGATCTATTCCAGCTGGGGGACAGATCGTCATGACTGCCACTTCTGAAAATGAGCGTTTTCTGGGCCAGCAAGGCGGTCGCCGATCGCTAAACACGCCCGCATTGGTGATAGATCGCAAAGCCCTAGGCCGAAATATTGATCGGATGGCGGCATTTGCGGCCGGCAAGGCAATTGGCCTGCGTCCCCATGCAAAGACGCATAAGAGTTTTGAGATTGCGAGCCTGCAGGTGGCCGCCGGTGCCAAGGGCGTGTGTTGCGCGAAGCTGGGTGAAGCAGAAGCGCTCGTGTCAGCCGGCCCCATTCCCAGCATCCTTATTACCTCGCCGATCGTCTCAGACGCAGCCATCACCCGGCTGGTTAAGCTCGCATCGGAAACATCGGAACTAATGCTGGTGGTCGATCACCCTGACAATGTCCGGAAACTGGCAGCCGTGTTTGACGAGGATGATCCGTTGCATGTGCTCATCGATGTCGATCCCGGCATTCACCGGACAGGCGTTGCCTCGCCCGAAGCCGCCTTGGCGCTGGCTGAAGAGATCTCCGGCCATGCTTCGCTGCGGTTTCGCGGCCTGCAATTCTATTGTGGGCTCCACCAACACATCAAATCCTATGAGAACGGCGCACCGCGATCATCGAGCGCACGGACTATCTGCGCGGAATAGTCACGCTTTTGTCGGATGCCGGAATGTCGCCGGAAATCATCAGCGGCGGTGGGACAGGCACCCATGAGATTGATGCGGAGCTTGGCTTATTCAACGAGCTCCAGGTCGGATCTTATGTCTTCATGGACAATGAATATGGAGAGTGCGAACTCTTCGCCGAAGCGGAGAATTTCGAGACTGCATTGCTCGTCGATACGCGGATTGTCAGCTGTAACACGCCGGGCATGGCGACAGTCGATGCGGGTTCAAAGCCTTGTCGACTGACGGAGGCACGCCGATGGTGGTGGACGGCGCGCCTGAAGAAACGAAATACATCTTCATGGGCGATGAACATGCGCATTAGTCAATGCGGACCATGAATTTGAGCATGGGGCTTGCGTCTCAGTACAAGTCCCGCACTGCGATCCGACCGTGAATCTGCATGATGCCTATCACATCGTCGAGGATGATACGCTCGTCGATATATGGCCAGTGACCGCCCGCGGACGCAGCCGCTAGGCGCACGCTCAGCTAGCCAGGCAGATCAACCAGCGGACCACCGATCTCGATCGCCTTCTTGTACGCTGGACGGTTCATCAGCCGGCCAAGATAGGCTTTGGCATTGGGACGTTCATCCAGCAGGCTGACAAGATTGGACAGCTCGAGCAAATACTCGAGATTGATATCGGCGCCGGTAAATGTGTCGCCCAACAGGAATTCGCGACCTTCCAGATGGCCGTCGATATAGTCGAGCAATTTGGTGACTTCACCGCCGACAAATCCACCCAGAACATCGCCAAGACCGCCAAAGCGCGGCCCAAGACAATGTCAGCAGGATCGGCATCGCGAGCGTGCCTTCAGCAAATTGCAGCCATTCAAGATAAGGCGCGCGATCCGCATTTGATGACGGAGCCAACTGCCCCTCGCCGCGCGTCTCGATAATATATTCGATGATCGCCCCGGACTCGACCATGACATGGCCGTCAATCTCGACCGTGGGCGCCTTTCCAAGCGGATGGATCGCGAAGAGATCCTCCTGCGAGCGATTGGTTTCCGGATGCCGGTGATGCTCCTCCATCTCATATTGCAGCCCGAGCTCCTCGAGCAGCCAGATGATCCGCGTCGAGCGGGAAAAACGGAGATGATGGAGTTTGATCATTGATATTTCCTGAGTTTCTTTTGATGTTCTGATTCGTGCACCTTGTCGCCGCTCCTGCACACAGGATCAATGGCCGACAACGCCAAGGCTCTGAAAGGGTTTCTCGGTATCGCTGAATTTCTCGATCAAAGTCGCGCTCGCTTTGTTCAACCCGATCACCCGGACTGTCTTGCCTTCGCCCTGCAACCGCCCGACTACCTTGTCGAGCACCCCGGTCGCGGAAATGTCCCAGAAATGTGCGTCCGTCAGATCGATATCGACATCCGTGATGTCCGTCTCGCTATATTCCATCGCTTCGGTGACGCGATCGATCGAAGCGAAGAATATCTGGCCGATGATGACATAGTGCCGCGTCTTTCCCTCCACACTGGTCGTAATTGTCACGAGATTGCGGACCATCCCGGCAAAGAAGATCCCGCTCAAGAGCACACCGACCAGCACGCCCTGCGCCAGATCATGAGTCCAGACCACGGTGACGACCGTGGCGAGCATCACCGCCGTAGACACTTTCGGGTGATGACGAATTTCAAGGAAGGACTTCCAACGGGAATGTACTGATCGACACGAAGATCATGACCGCAACGAGCGCCGGCATCGGAATCTGCGCAACCCATGGCCCGAGCACGACGATCAGCACCAGCAACATGACGCCTGCGAGCATCGTCGAGAGCCGTCGACGGCCGCCCGATTTGATGTTGATCACCGATTGCCCGATCATTGCGCAGCCGCCCATGCCGCCAAAGAAGCCCGTGAAGAAATTCGCCGCGCCCTGCCCGAAACATTCCTGCCGCTTGTCGCTGCGGGTTTCGGTCATGTCGTCCACGATCGAAGCGGTCAGCAGCGATTCGAGCAGGCCAACGGCTGCCATGCCCGCTGCATAGGGCGCGATGATCTGGAGCGTTTCCAGCGTCAGCGGCACCATCGGGAGGTGGAACATCGGCAGGCTATCCGGCAGCGTCCCCATATCGCCAACTGTCGAGACGTTCAGCCCGCCAAAAACACTGACCAGCGCCAGCAATACGATCGCGACGAGCGGCGATGGAATCGCTTTGGTGAGCATCGGTAGCAGATAGATGATCGCGAGCCCGGCCCCGACCATCGCATAGGTTTCGATCGTAAAATTATCGCCGATCAGCTGCGGTATCTGTGCCATGAAGATGAGGATTGCGAGCGCGTTGACGAAACCGGTGATCACCGATCGCGCAACGAAACGCATCAAGAGATCCAGCCGAAACAGGCCGGCCAACCCCTGGAAAACACCCATCAGAATCGTTGCCGCGAACAGATACTCGACGCCATGATCGCGCACCAACGGGATGACGAGCACCGCCACCGCTGCCGTCGCCGCCGAGATCATTCCGGGTCGACCACCCAGCATTGCCGTAATCACCGCGATCGAGAAACTCGCCATAGAGCCCGACGCGCGGATCGACGCCCGCAATGATCGCAAAGCCGATCGCCTCGGGAATGAGCGCGAGCGCGACGACGAGACCAGCAAGGAACTCGGTTCGCGGCTGGGACAACCAGTCGCGCTTGAAATTACGGTGCATGGGCATGCAGATTTGCTTTCGGGCAATGCGAAAGAGCCGCAGGGCGTAAAAACGCTCCGCAGCTATCGCGGTAGTGAAAATGAAGATTGCAGACCCGACGGGCCTTTAATGCTGCAGTGCAATATAGGACGCCCGCGCGAAACGGAACCCCGAAAAGCCTATTTGTTCAACTTATTGTGCGCGCTCGATATAATGGGCCGTCGTCTTTTCGCCGACTTCCTCAAGCGTCACACCCGGTGCCAGCTCGATCAGTTCGAACGGACCGTCATGATCAGGGCGGTGGAAAACGCCAAGATTGGTGATGATCATGTCGACGACATTTGTACCGGTCAGCGGCAAGGTGCATTCGGGGATAAACTTCGGATCCCCGGCCTTGGAATTGTGATCCATCACGACGATGATCTTCTTAACACCGGCGACGAGATCCATCGCTCCGCCCATGCCTTTGATCATCTTGCCCGGGATCATCCAGTTCGCGATATCGCCATTCTCGGCAACTTCCATCGCGCCCAGCACCGTGAGGTCGATATGCCCGCCGCGGATCATCGCGAAACTGTCCGACGAACCGAAATAGCTCGACGAAGGAAGCGCGCTGATGGTCTGCTTGCCCGCATTGATCAGATCCGGGTCGATCTCGTCCGGATAGGGAAAGGGGCCAATTCCCAACATACCATTTTCGGATTGTAGCGTGACCTCCACGCCGTCTGGAATATGGTTGGCGACCAGTGTCGGGATGCCGATGCCGAGATTGACATAATAGCCATCCTCAAGCTCCTGCGCCGCCCGTGCGGCCATCTGGTTGCGGTCCCAGCCTTTTGGTGCATCGCTCATCAGGCCGTCTCCCGTTCGCGGGTCGTCTCGAACTCGATTTGCTTGTCATAAGGCGATCCATCGATCAGGCGTTTGACGTAGATGCCCGGCAGATGGATGCAGTCCGGATCGAGCGCGCCGACTTCGACGATTTCCTCGACCTCGGCGACGCAGATCTTACCCGCGGTTGCCATCGGCTGGTTAAAGTTCCGCGCCGTCTTGCGGAACACCAGATTGCCGCTCGTATCGGCCTTCCAGCCCTTGATGATGCACAGATCTGCAAAGATACCGCGCTCAAGGATATAATCCTCCATAACGCCATCATGATTGGCAAACTGTTTCACGTCCTTGCCCTCGGCAACAACCGTGCCGACTCCGGTTTTCGTATAGAAACCCGGAATGCCTGCACCGCCCGCCCGGCAGCGCTCGGCGAGCGTCCCTTGAGGGCAGAATTCCACTTCCAGCTCCTTGGCGAGAAACTGGCGCTCGAATTCCTTATTCTCCCCGACATAGGAGGAGATCATCTTCTTGACCTGGCGGGTGCGCAGCAACTTGCCGAGCCCCTCCCCGTCGATCCCGGCATTGTTTGAGGCAATTGTCAGGTCTTTGGTTCCGGCATCGCGGATCGCGTCGATCAGGCGTTCCGGGATGCCACAGAGGCCAAATCCTCCAGCGCAGATGTGCATGCCATCAAATAGCAGGCCATCCAGCGCAGCGGCGGCGTCGGGATAAATCTTTTGCATAATGCGCTCCGGCGGGCGTTTCTTGTCACTGGCCATTAGGCAAGGCCACGGAGTCGGGTCAATTGCCCTATCCGCGATCATGCACGCAAAAGCCGCAATCGCCGCAGTTTTCGGTCGATAGGCTTTGACCTCGATCAAACTCGATTTGCAATATTATCCTACTATGATGGGGAAATGCTCATCTAGCCAAGGAGACTGATCATGCGATCCATCCTGCTCCCCGTAAACAACGAAGAAGGCCTTGAATCTCGCCTGCAAGCCGCACTTGATCTTGGGCGCGCCACCAATGGCCATATCAGCTTCCTGCATGGCATTGCGGTCAGCGACTAAGTTGCGCTCGATCCCTTTGGCGGATCCTATTTCGTGGCCGAACAGCGTGAAGCGGCGCTCGAAGAAGCGACCCGCAAACAGACCATGCTCAAGGCGGAAATGGAGAATGAAGACGTGGCCTGGGACTTTCTCTCGGTCGATGGCGCGCCCGATGACGTGCTGGTCGCCCAGTCGCGGGTTGCCGATGTGGCGGTACTGAGTGAACCATCGGGCAACAGCGATGCCGATCTCGCGTCGAGCGTGACCTATTTCGTCATGGAAGCCGAGTGCCCGATCCTGGCGGTGCCCCAGTCCAGCAAGGCATTTAACTGCGCTGGCAAGGCTGTCGTCGCCTGGAATGGTTCGGCCCCGGCGGCCAATGCGATGCGCGCTGCGATTCCGCTCCTGCAGGTCGCCAATTCGGTCGAGGTAGTCACCATCGGCGAAGATCCAAAGGATTTCCCGGCCGCCAAGGCCTGCGCCTATCTGTCACGCCATGGCATCAAGACCGAACTGATCCGTCGTGATCGGCAGGACAAGGTCGCTGATGAGATGCACGACCTGCTGCTGGAACGCAGCGCCGACTATATGGTGATGGGTGCGTTCAGCCATAGCCGGCTGCGCGAAACACTGTTCGGCGGGGTTTCACGCCACTTCATCCAGGAATCGCCAGTACCGGTGTTCATGACGCACTAGGGCGCCGGGCGCCTATTCGGAGGTTTCAGTCGTCAGCGACAGGCGCACGCCGGTGAGTGTGCCGTTCCAGCCATAGTCCGCTATCGCGGCGGCCAATAGCGGGTTTCACGGTCACCGCTCAGCGTGAATGTGGCGGTCCGCTTGGCGTAGGACAGGCGGGCGGAGACGCGGATGGTGGCGCCACGGCGCATTTCCGATGTGTGGAAGCTGATCGCCTCGCTTTCGAGGAACTGCAGCGGCTCAAGCGTCGGCCAGAGCCCGCCAAAGATGCGATCGCGATCACTAACCGACAAGCGTGTCTCCGAAGGATCGACCTCGAAACTATTGAGTCCAATTCGATCACCATCATGCAAGCGCGACAGGCGGATGCCGGTGATTGCGTCGGTACTGACCGCGGCGTCGCGCGCATCGAGAACCGTCACCGCACCGCGACCGATTACCGTTCCCCGGCGCTCAAAGAGATTGACCAGCAATGCTGTATCCTCGTCGATACCAAGGCCGAGGCGTGCTGGCCCGGGCTGCTGCACGGTTGCACGGGCCAACCGACCCAAACGCGCCCGCTCCATGAAATGCTGGTCGATCGTGAACGGCGCAAAGAAACGCAGGCCCTGCATCAAGACCAGAGGTTCCGGCTGAGCCGTTTCATCACCCGGCGTGTCACCGACCGGGCCAAATAATGCTTCGAACGGCCCACCGCGCGCTATCATCGGGCTGCTCATGGCCGCCGCTCCCGCACTGGTGCCGCCGACAATGGCCCCGGCAGCGAGGCGCGTGCGGATCGCCGCGAGCATCGGACTATCGATACCGCCAGGACGCACCAACGCGCGGTTCAATCGAACCTGGTCCCCGCCAGTGATCCAAATCGCTCCCGCATTTTCGATCTTGGCGATCTCTTCGGGATTGGCGGCGTTGGCGACCCAATCGCTTTCGTCGACGTCCGGCGTATCGGGATCATCGACTGTAGCAATAGCGACAATAGTGATGACTTCCGGATCGACGCCGTGATGCATGAGATGGCCGGCAAATGTCGTCGCGCGTGCCGAACCGTCGATCCCGGCCGCTGCAATAATCGCGATGCCAGGACTGTCCTCAGGGCGATTATCGATCAACGCCCGGTAAACGGCTTCATTTTCGAGCGCCAGGCTACCGCCGACGATCAGCAGCCGCCCATTTTTCCGCCTGGGCCGGTCCGCCCATCAGAACGGCAATCGTGAGCAGAAGCCCAGCAAATGACCGGAGGGAAATCACACCCAGCCGTCTTCAAATTCGAGGACTGCGCCGAGATCAGCGAGCGCATGATCTTCCCCGACTACTTTGATCGCGGCCATGCCCAATCCGGCAGCGGGCTTACAGTTGATGCCCAGATCATCGAGATAGACGCAGGCCGAAGCTTCGACTTCCAGCGCCTCGCACATCATCTGGTAGATGCGCGGATCGGGCTTGCGCACGCCGACTTTGGAACTTTCGATCACATGATCGAACCGCGCCATGATCTCGGCGATCGCTGCCGCTTTTCTCTCGCTACCCGCCATGCCAGCGCCTTTGCCGGCCGGTACATTGTTGGTGATGCAGCCAAGGGCAAAGCCTTTTGATTTCAAAATGTCCAACGCCTCGACCATGCGTGGTCGGATATCTCCAGACAGGCAGGCAAGCACATCGCTTCCGCGCAGCTCGACACCGACAGCCCGCGCTTCTTCGGCAAATAGCGTGTCGAATTTAGCCGCATTAATCTCTGATCGCTCGAACTTCGCCCAGGCATTGCTGTCCGGGTCGGCCGCGTTGATCTTGCGCACGCTGTTGATCGGCATGCCGCGCTCTTCTTCCATGCGATTAAACGCATCGAAGGGCGAGGAGGTAATCACGCCACCGAAATCCCAGATCACCGTCGTCTTGTTCATCGCCATCCTCGCCGAAAATTTCTGCGTGGTCCTTAGAGGCGATGAATCGCACCGGTCAAACAATAGCTTCCCGGATGCGACGGTTTGCCGTGATGAAAAGCCAGCTCGCTACTGCCTGACGCGGCTCGGCAGGAAGCCGGCTGCGGCGATCCCTGCCTCGGCACAAGCGATATCGTCTTCGGGTGGTTCACCCGACACGCCGATCGCGCCAAGCCGATGCTGGCCGGATGCGTCATAAATGGGAACTCCGCCGCCGACGGTGACAACGCCAGGTGCGTCGGCAAATCCAGGCGTGTTTTGAGCGCCCTGCTCCATGCCGGATGTCGGGAAACCCCAGGTGGCGGCCGCGTAGGCTTTCTCCTCGGCAAAGGCGATTGTGCCAGGCCCATTTCCATCCATGCGCAGCGCCGCCATGATATGGCCGCCCGCATCAACAACCACGATCCCCTGGCTCTGGCCATTGGCCTCGGCATGGACAACGCATCCATTGAGCACGGCTTGCGCCGCCGCTGCATCGAAGGCCGCCATGTCATGGGCTTGTGCTGGCAATGCCGCAGCACCGATTGCGAGTAAGAACCCGCTCGTTACCCCCTGTAATTTCATCATTTTCTCCAAGACTGAGTGGCCTGAAATCAGGCGTTATGTTCCAGTCTCAGGCCCGGACGCGGCCATTCCATCTTGACCAATCTGCCCGTCCCCGAGAGCGTCAGCCAAGCCGTTCTCATGTCCGGCCCGCCAAAACAGACATTAGTCGTAAAGATATCATCGGTCGCGACGAATTCGACCAACGACCCATCCGGGGAGACGACCGAAATCCCGCATTCTCCGATCGTAGCGACACAAACATTGCCATCGCCATCCACGGCGAGGCTATCGAAGAATTTATAACCAGCCGGGCGATAGACCGGGATGCCCGGACCGCCGGGCCCGGCATCGTCGGCCACCTTGCCGGGTTCAGTGATGTTGAACTTCATCAGCCGGCACGTGTAGGTCTCAGCCGCATAGAGTGTCTTGCCGTCCGGTGAGAGGCCGATACCGTTGGGATTGTTGGACGGGAAGATCACCTCTTCCAGATGACTGCCATCGGCCTTGGCATAGAAGATGCCAACAATGTCATGGCAGCGTTTGGCATAGTCTACCTTGCCATGATCGGTGAACCAGAAGCCGCCATGCGCGTCGAAGACGATGTCATTCGGACCACGCAATACGCAGTCGAAATCGCCCGACTTGTACAATGTCTCGATCGCGCCTGTGGCCAGGTCAATGCGTTCAATTCGACCGCCAGAATAGTCGCTGGCAATCCCGTGCGGTGCCAGCATGCCGTCACTCTCAAGATATTCGAAGCCGCCATTGTTGCAGACATAGAGTTTGCCATCCGGGCCAATCGCAGCGCCGTTCGGCCCGCCACCCGGTTCGGCTACCGTTTCCTTGGTGCCATCAGGAAGCACGCGCGTGATACGGCCTTCCGCGATCTCCACCAGGATGATGCTGCCATCGTCCATCGCCACCGGGCCTTCAGGAAAGCGCAGTCCGTCCGTTACCAATTCCATGATCATCCTCCGTTTCGTGCGGCCGATAGTTTTTTCTCGCCGTCGTTCCGGAAGAGCCAACTATCGTTGCTCGCACGGGTCAAGTGACTTAGTAGCAATACACATAGAAAAACCTCCCGGGATCGAAGAAAATGACCACCGAATATCCGCAAGATTTGAGTTTTCACGTCGATGGCGAATGGGTTGAGGCCGGGGACCGGCAGACCCAGGACGTTATCAATCCGGCAACCGGCGAGACGCTGGCCTGTTTACCGCTAGCCAATGCCGACGATCTTGATCGCGCGCTGGCTGCGGCCGAACTCGGCTTTCGCGAGTGGAAGGCAAAGGATGTCAATGAGCGCGGCGCTGTTCTGCGCAAGGTTGCCGATCTGTTGCGGGAGCGGGTGAACGATATCGCACCGCTGCTCACCCTGGAACAGGGCAAGCCGGTCAAGGAAGCAGCCGGAGAAGTTCTCGGCGCGGCGGGCCTGTTCGATTATTTTGCTGAAGAAGCGAAACGCGCTCAAGGCCGGGTGCTGGTTCGTCCGACCGGGCAGCGCTCGATCGTCATCAAGCAGCCGGTGGGCCCGGTCGCGGCATTTAGCCCTTGGAACTTCCCGCTCTTCCTGATGGCACGTAAGCTCGCGCCGGCTCTGGCGGCGGGCTGCTCAATCATCTGCAAGCCTCCCGAAGAGACGCCGGCGTGCTGCAAGGCGCTCATGCGCTGCGTATTGGATGCAGGCGTACCCGGCCATGTCGCACAGATGGTGTTTGGTGTGCCCGACCAGATCAGCACGCATCTCATCGCCTCGCCGATCATCCGCAAGATCAGCTTCACCGGTTCAGTGCCCGTCGGCAAGCATCTGATGAAGCTTGCCGCGGATGGCGTGAAACGCACGACGATGGAGTTGGGAGGCCATGCGCCCGTGCTGGTCTTTGACGATTGCGATCTCGATCGCACGCTCGACATCATCGTCCCGCAGAAATTCCGTAACGCCGGCCAGGTCTGTGTCAGCCCGACGCGTTTCTACGTGCAGAACGGCATCTATGACCGGTTTGTCGACGAGTTCACCAAGCGCACCGAACAGCTGACTGTCGGCAATGGGCTCGAAGATGCAACCGAGATGGGGCCGCTAGCCAATGAACGCCGTCCGGAAGCCGTTGGTGCGTTGATCGCCGATGCCGCGGACAAGGGCGCGCGGATCACGACGGGTGGCGATGTTCTTGGCGAAAGCGGGTTTTTCTTCCGTCCGACCGTGATCGCTGACGTCCCGCTCGATGCACAGATCATGGCGAATGAGCCCTTTGGCCCGGTCGCGATGATGCGACCCTTTGCAACGCTCGATGAAGCGATCGAACAGGCCAACCGCCTCCCCTATGGCCTTGCTGCGTTCGCGTTCACCGAAAATGGCCGTCAGGCGATGCTGCTGGGCGACGCGATCGAAAGCGGCATGGTCGGCATCAACACGGTTGGCATCAGCGCGGTCGACGCACCCTTTGGCGGGGTGAAGGAATCGGGCTTCGGCAGTGAGGACGGGCCGGAAGGGTTAGAAGCCTATATGGTCACCAAAGCGGTGCACCAGGCATGAGCGACGCACCGACCCTACGCACTGGTGGCCAGATTCTCGTCGACAATCTCGTTGAGCAAGGCTGCGACCGGATATTCTGCGTTCCCGGAGAAAGCTATCTCGCTGTCCTCGATGCCCTGCATGATACAGACGCGATTGATCTCGTCGTGTGCCGTCAGGAAGGCGGTGTATCCTTCATGGCCGCCGCAGATGGTGCGATGACCGGCCATCCCGGCATCGCTTTCGTCACGCGCGGTCCGGGCGCGACTAACGGCTCTATCGGCGGTCCATGTCGCGATGCAGGATTCGGTTCCGATGATCTATTTCATTGGCGATGTCGGGCGCGGCGACATGGATCGCGAAGCGTTTCAGGAGATCGACTTTCCCGCAATGTTCGGCCCGATGTGCAAATGGGCGGGCGAAGATCGACCAGGCGGAGCGGATCCCCGAATATATTGCGCGGGCCTTACTCGGTCGCCGATGAACGGTCGGCCCGGGCCGGTCAGTGCTCGCGCTGCCCGAAGACATGCTGCGCGGACACTGTAACAGCGCCTGACCGCCCCAAGGTGATCCGTCCTGCCCAGCATCCGGATCCCGAAGCGATGGCGGGTGATGATGGAACTTCTCAAGGACGCCGTATCGCCAGTGGCCCATTGTTGGCGGCGCAGACTGGTGCGCGGGCGCGTCGCATTATTTCCAGAGCTTCGCCGAAGATATCGGTGTTTTCCGGTGGCCTGTGGTTTCCGTCGCCAGGACGCGATTCCGAATGAGAGCCCGGTTTGGGCCGGCAATCTTGGTTATGGGCCCAATCCGAAGCTCCTCGAGCGGATCAGGGCTGCCGACCTGTTGCTCGTAGTCGGCGCGCGGCTCGGCGAAGCGACAACCGATGGCTATACGCTGATCACGCCCGATCATCCGGATCAAACCGTGATCCAGGTCCATCCCGACCCCCGAGGAACTCGGCAGCGTGTATCGCACGGATCTCGCGATCTGCGCGGATATGAGGGAGTTCTCCGAGGAAGCCTCGCTGTGGGAACATGACATTATCGATTTCGATTGCGGCACGGAGGCGCATGCCGAGTGGGAAGCCCTGGAACAGCGTCCACCCCCAATGACGATCTCGCGCTCGATCTTGCGCAATGCGTGGGCACGGCACGCGACACGCTCCCCGCTGACAGCATCATCTGCAACGGCGCTGGGAATTTTTCAGGCTGGTGGCATCGCTTCTGGCGTTACGCGGGCCCGGTAAGTCAGCTTGCCCCGACAGCGGGCGCTATGGGTTATGGCGTCCCCGCTGCCGTCGCAGCGTCGCTGCGCAATCCGGATCGCCAGGTGATTGCCGTGGCGGGCGATGGCGACTTCCTGATGAATGGACAGGAACTGGCAACCGCCGTCCAGCATGGCTGCAACATGCTGGTAATGGTGATCGACAATGGCAGCTATGGCACGATCCGCATGCATCAGGAGCGCAACTATCCCGAACGGCTATCGGGCACGGCACTGAGCAATCCCGATTTCGCTGCGCTGGCAAAAGCCTATGGCTGCTGGTCAGAAACAGTTGAGAAGACCGCAGATTTCGCCGGAGCCCTCGATCGCGCCAAGGCAGAAACCGGTGTGCGCCTGCTCCATCTGAAGATCGATGTCGAGGATCAGCTGGCTGCGGGAACATCTGTTGCGAAGGTGCGCGCCGCGACAAGCGCCCTGAATCGAAAGGGCCATCACCGATCAAGCGAATGATGGCCCAATGCGACCCGGTTTAACTACAGGGGCAGTAGAAACCAGGTATCTCCGACGAGTGTCGTACACCGCGAAATCGGCGCTGAGTAAAGCAACCTACGGTTCGTTTTCGACGAACGGCCAATGGGTTTAGATCAACCCCGCCAACGGGCTAGAGGGATCGGCATATTTCCGGGTCGCCATCCGGCCGCTGCGATAGGCCTCGCGCCCCGCCTCAACCGCCAGCTTCATTGCCCGGGCCATGCGCACCGGTTCTTTGGCTTCGGCGATCGCGGTGTTCATCAGCACGCCGTCACAACCGAGCTCCATGGCGACGGCCGCATCGGACGCCGTACCAACCCCAGCATCCACCAGTACCGGCACCGAAGCGCCCTCGACGATCAACCGGATGGTCACGCGGTTTCTGAATGCCAAGGCCTGAGCCAATCGGTGCGCCCAGCGGCATCACCGCCACGGCTCCCGCCTCTTCCAGCTGTTTCGCGGCGATCGGATCGTCGACGCAATAGACCATGGGTTTGAAGCCCTCCTTGGCGAGCGTCGCAGTGGCGGTCAGTGTCTCGCGCATATCGGGATAGAGCGTCTTCGCCTCTCCCAGAACTTCGAGCTTCACGAGATCCCAGCCACCCGCTTCGCGCGCAAGCCTGAGCGTCCGGATCGCCTCGTCCGCGGTAAAGCAGCCGGCTGTGTTGGGCAGATAGGTAAAGCGTTTGGGATCGATGAAATCGGTCAACATTGGCGCCTTGGGATCCGAAACATTCACCCGGCGCACGGCCACGGTGATGATCTGAGCGCCCGAGGCTTCAAGCGCGGCCGCATTCTCTTCAAAATCCTTATATTTGCCGGTGCCGACAATAAGCCGGGAGGTGAAGGTTTGACCGGCAACTGTCCAGCTGTCGTCATCCTGATGGTCACCACCCCCAACGAAATGGACGATCTCCAATGTATCCCCATCTTCAACCAGGACATCGCCCAGCGTCGAGCGCGGCACCACTTCGAGATTGCGTTCAACGGCGATCTTCGCTGGATCCAGGCCCAGTGCTTCGCTCGCGAATTCGGCCAGTGACAGACCCGGATGGATACGGCGATGCTCACCATTCACCTGTATCGATATCGTGCCGTCACTTGTCATTGCTGCATCCTGCCTTTGCGTTACGATCCGAGCCGCATATAGGTGTCCGCCCCGCATCGCCGCAACCAAAAGGCTAGGCCAATGAGCGATAAACCCGTCATCTTTGTTCTGAACGGGCCCAATTTGAACCTGCTCGGGCTGCGTGAGCCCGAAATTTATGGCTCGGATACGCTCGACGATATTGCCGGCAAACTCGAAGATCGTGCGCAGGAACTGGGCGTTGATGTCGAGGTGCGGCAATCCAATCATGAGGGACATTTGATCGACTGGATTCACGAAGGCGCAAGGCGACAATGCCAAGGCTTATCCTCCTGAATGCAGCCGGTTTCACCCATACATCAGTTGCGCTTGCACGATGCGATAAAAGCGGTCTGCGGTGCCGGTGATCGAAGTCCATCTTTCCAACCCACATGCACGGGAAGAAATTTCGACACAAAAGCTATGTTGGCGAGGCCGCGAAAGGCACTATTTCGGGATTTGGGGCATTTTCCTATCTGCTGGCGCTGGACGCGGCCATGCAGCTTTGAGTAAAAGCCGCCTCTTGCAGTCCGGTTTCGTGCCGGCAACAGGGATAAAGGGTTTGCTATGACGACCTCTAAGGGTGCCGACAAAGGCACCATGAATGTCGACGCCGATCTCGTGCGCCAGCTGGCAGAGCTGTTGGACGAAGCCAATCTCACCGAAATCGAAGTGGAAGACGGAAGTCGCAGCATCCGTGTATCGCGCGCTGGCAGTGCGGTTGCGGTTGCCGCACCCGCGCCTGTCGCCGCTCCGGTAGCGCCTGCTCCGGCCGCCCACCAGCTCCCGCCCCTGCGGCTGCCGCACCGGCTGCAGCAGCGGAAAATCTCGTGGGCGCAGTCACTCTCCGATGGTTGGGACCGTATATTTGGCACCCGAACCGGGCGCCGACCAATTTGTCTCTGTTGGCGATTCGGTATCCCAAGGCGATACGCTGCTGATTATCGAGGCGATGAAGGTCATGAACCCGATCACCGCCGATAAATCTGGCAAGGTAACGGCGCTTCTGGTCGAGAATGCTGAACCGGTTGAGTTCAACCAGCCGCTCGTAACGATCGAATAGGCGGCGATCGTGATCGAGAAAGTCCTGATTGCCAACCGCGGCGAAATCGCGCTGCGCATCCATCGCGCCTGCCATGAAATGGGCATCAAGACGGTGGCGGTGCATTCGACCGCGGATAGCGAAGCGAAGCATGTAAAGCTTGCCGATGAGGCAGTGTGTATCGGACCGCCCTCGGCGACCGACAGCTATCTGAGCATTCCGAACATCATTTCGGCTGCAGAAATCAGCCAGGCGGATGCAATCCATCCCGGCTATGGCTTTCTCTCCGAGAATGAGAAATTCGCGAAAATTGGTCGAGGACCATGACATTATCTGGATCGGTCCGAAGCCCGAACATATCCGCATCATGGGCGACAAGGTCGAAGCCAAGAAAACGGCCGGCAAGCTTGGCCTGCCGCTGGTTCCCTGGTTCCGACGGCGCGGTACGCGAATATAGTGAAGCCAAAAAGATCGGGGCCGAAATCGGTTATCCCGCTGATCGTGAAGGCTGCATCCGGCGGTGGCGGTCGCGGCATGAAAGTGGTTCCCGAAGCGAGCCAGCTTGAAACCTTGATGAAACAAGCCGGGTCGGAAGCGAAATCGGCCTTTGGCGACGATACGGTCTATCTTGAGAAATTCCTCGGTAATCCACGCCATATCGAGTTT
This sequence comes from Parasphingopyxis sp., assembly GCA_965212265.1. GTDB lineage: Bacteria > Pseudomonadota > Alphaproteobacteria > Sphingomonadales > Sphingomonadaceae > Parasphingopyxis. Next base: position 17,340 of record CBDBUZ010000007.1, read on the forward strand.
CAGATATTTGGAGATGGCAAAGGCAATGCCGTCCATCTGGGCGAACGCGATTGTTCGCTCCAGCGCCGCCATCAGAAAGTGCTGGAAGAAGCGCCAGGGCCTACAATTACCGCCGAAGAGCGGGAGCGTATGGGCGATATCTGCGCCAAGGCAATGGCCGATATGGGCTATCGCGGCGCGGGAACAATCGAATTTCTATACGAGAATGGCGGCTTCTATTTCATCGAAATGAACACGCGGCTGCAGGTCGAACATCCCGGTTACCGAGATGATCACTGGCCTGGATCTCGTGCGCGAGCAGATTTTGGTCGCTGCCGGTGAGCCGCTCTCTGTCACACAGGACGAGGTGACGTTTACCGGCCATGCGATCGAATGCCGGATCAACGCAGAAAACGCGAAAACCTTTGCCCCTTCGCCCGGCAAGGTGATCAACTATCACGCCGCTGGCGGCATGCATGTTCGGGTCGATAGCGGCCTGTATACCGGCTATTCGATCCCGCCTTATTATGATTCCATGATCGCCAAGCTGATCGTTTATGGATCAAGCCGCAACAAATGCATCATGCGGCTGCGCCGCGCGCTTGAGGAGATGGTGATCGAGGGTGTCGATACGACTCTCCCGCTGCACCAGGCATTGCTCGATGATCCTGATTTTCTCGACGGGAACTACACCATCAAATGGCTCGAGGAATGGCTCGAACGGAATAACAGCGCCGATCAGGCTAGCTAATGCCCGGCGAAACCGATCTTGATGCGCTGGTGCGCGATCTGAAGCCCATGCTCGCTGAAGAGGAGCATGGCTTTGCGACAATCGCGATGGGCACAGGCTGGCCGCAAGGATTGGTGCCGGTTGCAACCTTTGCCGAAGCCGAAGGCGCCAGCGTGATTGCGCTGGCATCAATCATGGAGGGGATCGGCCTCGATCATGAAGGGGGCTGGGCAAAAATCACGATTGGCGCTAACAGCGCGTTGAGCGCAGTCGGGCTAACGGCAAAAATCTCCGGGGTTCTTGCCGAAGCCGGGATCAGTGCCAATATAGTGGCGGCTTATCATCACGATCATGTCTTTGTGCCTTGGGCACGACGTGACGAGGCGATGGCGGTTCTGGAAGACTTATCGAAGGTACAGGAGTAAATCGTTCGATGCAGGCCATTATCTACCATAATCCGCGGTGCGGCACATCTCGCAAGACGCTGGAAATACTAGAAAAAGCGCCAGCTATTGCCGTGCGAGTGATCGAGTATCTCAACGACACGCCAACCAAGGCAAAGCTGAAAGAGCTGTACAAGAAAGCCGGCATTACGGCCCGTGAAGGGCTGCGCTCCAAGGAGCCGCTTGCCAAGGAGCTCGGGCTGAACGACCCGGACATAAGCGATGATCAGATTCTCGATGCGATGATCAAGAATCCGATTCTCATCAATCGGCCGATCGTCGAAACGAAAAACGGCGTCCGCCTCTGCCGACCGCAGGATCTCGTCAAGGAAATCATCTAACGCCTGACACTCTGGGAGCGCGCCAATGAAGAAGTTTCTCAAATGGACTGCGCTGACCCTGCTGATTGTCATTGCTGGCGCGATCGCCTGGTTCTGGACGCCCGATCGCGATCCCGACGAGCTGCGCGCAATCTACGCCAATGACAGCGTCACAATTTATCGAGCTCGATACGGGCCTGACCGTCCATGTCCGCGATCATGGGCCGCGCGATGCACCGGTCATCATGCTGCTTCACGGATCAAGCGCATCGCTTGCAAACCTGGGAACCCTGGGTCGAGCAGCTTTCCGGCGACTATCGCGTCATCACCTATGACCAGCCGGGCCATGGCCTGACCGGGCCTACGCCGGATGGTAACTACGATACCGAAGTCTTTGTCGAGACGGCACAGGGAGTGGCCGAAGCGCTTGAACTTGATCGCTTTGTCATCGGCGGGAGTTCAATGGGCGGCTGGGTATCCTGGAACTATGCATTGGCCCATGGCGACCGGCTTGACGGGCTCTTGCTGGTCAGTGCCTCAGGCGCTCCAGACGCACAGCCCCGCAAGATTCCGATCGGTTTCCGGATTGCGTCCATGCCGGTGATCTCATCCCTCATGCAAAAGATCACGCCCCGTTCGATGGTCGAGCGCTCTCTGCGCCAGAGCGTCAGCAATCAGGACATGATCGATGATGTGATGGTTGATCGCTATCATGACCTTCTTCGCTATCCGGGCAATCGGGCCGCGACCCGGGCCCGCAATCGCGCTGAGCGCAGCGTGGCAAGCGCAGAAACCATGGCCAGCATACCGACCCCTACCCTGTTGTTGTGGGGTGCAGAAGACACGCTTGTGCCGCTCGAAGCAGGCCAATGGTTTGACGAACATATCCCGGACAGCGCGCTGATCGCCTATCCGGATATCGGCCATATTCCGATGGAAGAAGCCCCCGACCGCAGCGCCGCCGATGTCGCGGCCTGGCTGGCAACGCTCTACCCCGGTCACCGAGGCTGAACCGGCCGAATAAGCCAAGGGTGAAGCGTCCCAAAATGGGATCGGGAGATCGACAGCCATTTGGCTGAACGATGATTGATCGCTAGATAATCCCGATGACCACAATTGCGATCTACAGCATGAAAGGCGGCGTCGGAAAGACGACTTTGGCGGTGAACCTTGCGTGGAGCGCAGCCACGCTTTCATCGCGGCGAACCTTGTTGTGGGACCTTGATCAACAGGCTGCGGCGACCTTCCTCGTCCAGACGGGCAAGAAGCCGAAACGCCGGGCGGAAGGCGTGTATGATCAGGAGGTCAAACCAGGAAAACTGATCCGCAAAACCAATGTCGAGCGGCTCGACCTTCTCGCCGCCGATTCCTCTTTGCGCGAACTTGACCGGATGTTCTTCTCATTCGGAAAGAAGAAACGCCTCCGCAAGATCATCGATAGCGTCGCGCGTGATTATGATCGCGTCATTCTCGATTGTCCGCCCGGGCTCACCGAGACCAGTGACCAGATATTGCGCGCTGCAGACCTGGTGCTTGTGCCCGTGATTCCATCCCCGCTTTCTGAACGCGCGTTTGAGACGGTTGTCGATCACATACAGCGCAATCACAAAGGCCGCACTGCCATCCTGCCCGTCTTCACGATGGTTGATCGACGTCGCAACCTTCACAAGGCGGCGCTGGAACGGGAAAAACGTTGGCCGGTCATTCCCTATGCCAGCGCGATCGAGCAAATGGCGAGCCATAGAAAACCCGTTGGAGCTTTTGCGCCCCATTCTCCCGCCGGCAAGGCATTCGCCAAATTGTGGCGCGGCGTGGAGCGGAAAATCTCAAAACTCTAACACGCGTCACACAATAGACGATGACGGCTTGACGCGGAAAAGCTATCATTGCGCCCGTGGACTTGCTTGATCCGACCATGTTGCTGCGCGCCTATGCGATTGGCGTGTTTCCGATGGCCGATAGCCGGGACGCCTCCGATGTGTTCTGGGTCGATCCCAAGAAGCGCGCTATCCTGCCACTGGATGGGTTCCGTTTATCGAGATCGCTCGCCAAGACCATACGCTCCGATCGCTATCGCGTGACACTGGACAAGGCGTTTGACGCGGTTGTTTCGGCATGTGCGGAGTCTCGACCTGACCGGCCCGATACGTGGATCAATCCGGCGATCCAGAAGGCCTATGGAGAGCTGCACGAGCGTGGCCATGCGCATTCGATCGAATGTTGGAAGGACGGCGAACTGGTCGGCGGTCTCTATGGCGTTAGGCTGGGCCGCGCCTTTTTTGGCGAGAGCATGTTCAGCCGGATGTCGGACGCGTCAAAAGTGGCGCTCGCGCATCTTGTCGCGCGGATGAGAGCCGGTGAATTCGATTTGCTCGATTGCCAATTCATGACCGACCACCTTGCCTCATTGGGCGCGATCGAAATCAGCAAAGAAGACTATGCGTCGTTGCTGGACGCTGCGCTGTCGCCGCTGGGGCCATCGGGAACAGTCTCTGCAACCGGCGGTGACCTGTCTGCACTGGAAGGCGGAGACGATACTGGGGAAGACGGCGCGCTATCCGGATATGTCATTTCGCAAGCCTTGGGCCAGACATCATAAAGGCGGTGTTCAACCACATTGAGTGCCGGGCGCTCTTTATAAAGCCAGCCGGAGAAAACCCGGTTCCAGCTATCTTCGCTGCCATTTGCGTCGCGATCCCGAACAAATAGCTGCACAAAGGCACCAGTGAGCTGTTGCGGCTCCCAAGGTGCGGTTACTTCGCATGCGCGCAAGCGGATCAGGACATCGCCCACCCGTGTTGATTCGCCCGGCTGCAAGCGGATTTCGCGCGACAGACCATTACGCTTGTTGAGCAGGCCGAGCACCGCGACGCGCTCTTCCATGGGTGTCACGCCGGCCAGGTTAACCGGGAGATCACCAATCACTTCGATATCATCGACATCCAGCGTGTCGTCATCAGCGCCGCTGCGGTTTTGATCGAGCGTCAGTTCACTGGGCGGAGGCTTCGTCCGGTACCTCTTCAGCCGAACCGCAGGCAGCCAGCGCGCCAAAGGCGGCAATTGCTGCGACCCGGATCATGGGATTGAATCTTCAGCATCGGCGGGGTCAGTGACAAACTCGTCACTCATCGTATCGCCGAACGTGTCTGACATGGTGTCATCCATGCCCCCATCACTGCCGCCGGAATCATTGATCATCGAGCCGATCAAGCCGGTCATGTCGATCGCACCCTGGGTGTCGAGAATGACATCGTCTGCCTGCAAGGGTTCGTCTGATCCGCCTGGCAACATCGAAATGAAGCTACCCCCCAACAAACCTTCGCTGGTAATCGCCGCGCTGCTGTCGTTGGGAAGATTGGTATCCGGATCGATCGCCATGCGGACTTCCGCCTGATAATCCTCTGGATTGAGCGTAATCGCGGTTACTTCGCCAACCGACAATCCGGCCACGCGCACATCCGTGCCCACAGATATTCCGCTCACATTCGGGAAATAGGCGGTGACCTCAATTGCATTACTGCCCGCTCCGCTCGCCGTCCTGCCGATAAAGGTGAACACGAGCCAGATTGCCGCGATGATGACGACCAGGCCCACCAGCGCCTCAAACAGATGGTTGCGCAAGGTGCTCAACTTGGGCTCCAGGCCTCATAGTCGCCGCTGGCACCCGCACGATTGCGACCTTTTTCAAGATCGCCAGCGGGTCGATAGGCGTCTTCGGTGCCGGTCAGGTTCTTGGTATATGGGGCTTCCCATTCGCGCGCCGGTGGCAAGCTTTGATCCGGCACATCTTCGACCGTCTGGTGCAGCCATCCGTGCCATTCGGCCGGAACATTGCTGGCGTCATTGCCGCCGGTATAGATCACCCAGCGACGCCGCGGCCCCTTCTTGCTCTCATAGTAGCGGTTGCCGCTATCGTCAGTGGCGACATGGCGGCCCTTGCGGGCGGAATAGAGGGCGGTGCCGATTGTGGCCCCTTCCCACCAGGTGAAGATCATTTTCAAAAATCGCATAACGGATCGGCGTTTAGCGCCTCTTGTCGGGCGCGCCAACCGTTGTTGCGATTCATCTGCGCCTAACTGCCTGCGCCTATTCGGCAGCGCCAGGTCCGCCGGGCCAGCTGACACGGTCTCCAGCATCAATGCCGAGTTCCGCCGCACGGCCGCCGTCAATCTCCAGGACGGCTATGACGGGCTCAATCGAAACATAGGAATCCAGCGTGTAAGGTTCGGTCTCGCGGGCAATATTTGCAATGACACCGTCTGCTCGGATGAAGATCATATCGAGCGGAATCATCGTATTGCGCATCCAGAAACTGGCAATGCGCGGAAATTCGAACGGAAAGATCATCCCGCCGTCCTGCGGCAGGGAATCGCGGAACATCAAGCCCCGACGCTGTTCTTCCGACGTGATCGCTGTTTCAACTTCGAACATATGGCTTTCGCCGCCCGTCATCTGGATCGTCACGGCAATCGTTTCGACTGCCGCCTCGGCAACCGTTTCCTCGCTATCCTGAGAGACCGGCGGATTGGCGGGCAGTTGCGAGTCGGCGCGGCACCCTACAAGCGCGAGGGTGCTGGCGATCAGCACGGTAGAAATTGATCGGATCATTGCCTGCTATTCGCAGTGCGCGAGCGCAACCGCAAGGGGCCCCTTACCGCCATCGGCAATACGCGCCTTGAGGCGATCGCCGGCATCTATCTCTCCCAACCCGGACCGCCGGATAATCTCCATATGGATAAAGACATCGCGGTCTTCGTCATCGCGGACCAGAAAACCATAGCCTTTGAGACGATTGAACCATTTCACTGTTACCGGTTCAAAATCACCTGCCGCTTCTTGCAGGGACGCGTCGTCGTCGAAACCGTGATCCGGTCGGGACCGCGCGTAATTATCGCAACCCTCGACATCGATGGAGAGAATTTCGGTGGCCTGCCGACCGCGATCGCGCTCTGCAAAGACGCACTCGATCCGCGCACCTTCCGGCAGCGTTCGCCGTCCATGAGCTCGCAATACGGAAAAGTGGATGAGGATGTCGCCATCTTCTTCGTCGGGAACGAGGAAACCATATCCGCGTGTCCCGTCAAACCATTTCACGGTTCCGGTTACACGCAGATGCGCGTCCGCGACCGGCGCTGCCACGGTTTCGCTGTGCGCCACGTCGTCCGACGCAGCATCATAAGCCACTGCGGTGCGTTCGGATGTCATGCATCGTCCCCTGTTAGCGCAAATATCTAACACAGAATCTCATCCGCGTGAAATAGCCCTAAGGAAAGCCTACTAATCCTCGCGTTCCGGGATGGCTCCAGGTTCCGCATCAACAAATTTTCGTGCGATCTCAAAGGAGTGCCCGGCACGCATCATAGCCGCGATGGACTTTTGTTTGCGGTCTGGGTCGGCAATTTCGGCAGAGAACGGCCCGAACCGCCTCTTGCGGGCAAAAGCCAGCGCCGCATCCCAGCTGTTATCGGCAGCAATCTGGCGGGCATCGGTACCGTCCACATCCGCGATTCCAGCCGCGAAAAGAGCTTGATCGACGCGCCTTGCCCCATAGCCACGGCGGGCCAGCGACCGGGCACGCGCCTCGGCAAATGCGGCATCATCAATATAGCCAAGCTCGGAGAATTTCTCAGCCAGCCCCTCAAGGTCCGCCTCTCTGGCCCCTTCCCAGCCGCGCTCGCGAATTTTCCTGGAAAGATAAGATCTTAGCTTTGCACGGGTTGTCGCATAGCGGCCCACATAGAAGAGAGCGAGTTGCTCCAATCTCTCGTCATCCAGCGGTGGACGGGGTTTTTTGCGCGTTCGGCCGGTCATGCGCCATGTTTGTGCCATAGTCGAGCCGGATTTTGAACGCCCCTGATCGGTTAATTCGAAGGATCGAAACAACGCAAATGGCATGCCGAGGTCGGACCTGACCATGATCGGCATCAGTTGAAGGATATCATGACGGATTCTCTTGAACCGACACCAATCGCTGACGAGTTGCCACGGCGTTTTGCCGATTTTGACACCGTTGGCGACGCTCTGGATTATGCAGCCCAAGGCAAGCGTGGTTTCAACTTTCACGATGCGCGCGGCAATCTGGTCCGTCCCTATCCCTATTCTGAGTTGCGCACCGACGCGATTTCCGCAGCGAAGCGACTGATTGCTTTCGGCATCAGCCCTGGTGACAGGGTCGCATTGATTGCAGATACTGAACCCGATTTCTGTGCACTGTTTTTCGGTGCTGTTTATGCTGGCGCGCTGCCCGTTCCATTGCCCTTGCCGACATCCTTTGGCGGCAAGGAGGGTTATATCGACCAGCTGGCCGTGCAGCTGCGCAGTTCGGAACCGCAGTTACTGCTCTATCCGGCCGAGATTGGCGAAATTTCAAAGGCGGCCGCTGATGCGTGCTCGGTACCAGGCGAAGATTGGGAGAGCTTTGCCCTGCGCGACGCCCCCGATGTCGAATTCCCGAAGGCCGGCCCGGACGATGTTGCCTATCTTCAATATTCCAGCGGCTCGACCCGTTTCCCGCATGGTGTGATCATCAGCCACAAGGCGCTGCTCCACAATCTCGGATCGCACGCCAATGGCATGTTGATCGGCCAAAATGATCGCTGCATTTCCTGGCTTCCTTTTTATCACGATATGGGCCTGGTGGGCTGCATGCTCTCGATGGTCGCGAACCAGGTTTCGACCGATTATCTGAAGACCGCGGATTTTGCGCGACGCCCCCTCGCCTGGCTGGACCTGATCAGCCGCAACCCGGGAACCTCGTGCAGCTATTCGCCGACCTTTGGCTATGACATTTGCGCGCGCCGGATTGGCAGCCAGTCAAATGTGAAGGAACGCTTCGATTTGTCGCGCTGGCGGCTCGCGGGCAATGGCGCTGACATGATCCGGCCCGATGTGATGCAGCATTTCACTGACGCATTCGCCGATGCAGGCTTCGACCCCAAATGCTTTGTGCCGAGTTATGGACTGGCAGAAGCAACTCTCGCAGTTACGCTGATGCCAGCCGGTGAAGGGATCGTCGTGGACCTCGTCGAAGAGAGCGAACTTTCCGGCGTACCCAAGGCCGATAATGACGAGCCCAACCGCTATCGGGCGATCGTCAATTGCGGCAAGGCGGTGCGCGACACTGTGATCGAGATTCGCGAAGACGATGGCAGCCTGATGGCCGACAAGGCGATCGGCCAGGTCTGGGTGCAGGGTCCGGCAGTAATGGACGGCTATTTTCGCGACCAGGAGGCCACCGACGCCTGTCTGGTCGATGGATGGCTCGACACCGGCGATATGGGCTATCTCTCGGATGGCTATCTCTATGTCGTCGGCCGCGCCAAGGACATGATCATCATCAACGGCAAGAATCACTGGCCACAGGACATTGAATGGGCCGTTGAACAGCTGCCCGGTTTCAAATCCGGCGACATTGCCGCTTTCTCGATAACGGCTGCTGGCGGCGAGGAAACACCCGCTGTTCTTGTGCAGTGCCGCACGTCCGATATTAACGAACGGACAAGACTTCACGGCATGATCCGCGATAAGGTTCGCGCGATTACCGGGATGAATTGCGTGATTGAACTGGTGCCCCCGCGCACATTGCCGCGCACCAGCTCAGGCAAGCTAAGCCGGGCTAAGGCGCGCAATCTCTACCTTTCCGGTGAAATCCAGCCCTACGCCATTGCTGCCTGATAAATGGACAAAAAGGGCTAAGGTAAATGCATAATTTACCTTGCTAGTCCGGCATTCAGAAAGGCTTTTTCGGCTATCCCTTGATTAGAGGGACAGCAATGGCAGCACTTGATACCAACCAGCTCGGCTGGATGGACATATTGGGCCTGAGAGAGCCGCGAGACGGCGAGTGGAAGCTCGTGCGCGCGGCTCAGCTGCGTGAACTCAGCAAGAACTCGCTTTTACCGGTAGTCGCCGTACTGCTCGCGACGCTGTCTGCCGGCATCCTGTTCTGGGGCCAGGTTCCCAACGAAATGATGGCCGTCTGGCTCGGCATGCTCGTCATTGGCATGATTTCGATCGCGTCGGCGCGTCGGGCGAATCTCGCGCGTACAGGCGGCGCCACCCGTTCCGATGTGATGCGCTCTGTAGCCAACTGCACGATCCTCGGTCTGTTCTGGTCGATCCCGTCGCTGTTCTTTGCGGAATATGGCAATCTCGAGCAGATCGTCACAATCGCAGCGCTCAGCCTTGCTATTATGGGCGCGACCGCCCTCATGCTCAATTCAGTGCCGCTCGGCGGTCTCATGCTCAACGGACTGGTGGCCGTCAGCGTCAGCGTCATGTTGTTCCGCCTCGATCTCACGCTGCTGGCCGGGCTGACCTTTTCTTACGGACTATGCCTGACCTTCACATTGCTTGTGAACGGGCGGGCTGCTGTCGCCCGTCTGCGCAACGATATCGCGCTCGCCGCACAAAACGATGTGGTCAAGCTGATGCTGCGTCAGGAAAATGCCGCTGAGAGTGACTGGCTATGGCAAGTCGATGCGCGCAAGTGCGTCGTCGATCCATCACAACGATTTGCTGCTGCCGCTGGTCTGACGCCTCGCAAACTAGAGGGAATGCCGTTGCTTGACCTGCTTGCCGGGAATCAATGGCGCGAAGAGGTGTTAAGCGACGAAACACGTGAGCTTCTTACCAAGATGCAAGCGGGCAAGACATTCAGTGACTTGCTAATGCCGGTCATGCTCGACGGTGAAGAACGCTGGTGGAAAATCTCCGGCACCCCGCGTCTCAGCACTAATCGGCACGTAATCGGTTATCGCGGCGTGATTTCCGATGTGACGGATCGCGAAGCGATGGAGCGTCGCATATATCACATGGCCCATTTTGATGCGCTGACCGGCCTGGCCAACCGTGCGCACACCAACGAGCTCTTGCGGGACCGCATCGCGGCGGCAGCGGACGAACATCGCTACTGTGCTTTTCTCATGATTGACCTTGATCGGTTCAAGGCGATTAACGACACATCGGGCCATCCGGTAGGCGACAAACTGCTCGAACAGGTTGCCACACGCCTCAACGGGATGCTGCAAGGCGCCGATGCCAGCGGCCGGCTGGGCGGCGATGAGTTTGCTGTAATCATCGGCAATTTCCGCTCGTCCGACGAATTGGACAAGCGCGCTCGCGATATCATTATCCAGCTATCCAAACCGTATCGCGTCGATGGTCACGACCTTCATATCGGCGCCAGTGTCGGATCCGCCATTTACCCCAAAGACGGTGGATCAGCCTCTGCATTGCTACGCAAGGCCGATCTGGCGCTCTATCGAGCCAAGGCAAGCGGACGCGGAACCCATTCGCCATACGAGCCGTCCCTTCTGCAGAAAGCCGAAGAACGGCGCGCGATTGAAACGGCCTTGCGCGACGCGCTGGAGAAGGATGAACTGCATCTCGTCTATCAGCCTGTAGTGACGCTGGCTTCGAAAGAGGTAGCGGGATTTGAAGCATTGTTGCGGTGGACTCATCCTGAGCTGGGTTTGGTGCCACCGGAGAAGTTCATCCCGATTGCCGAGGAGACCCGGCTGATCGATTCAATCGGGGAATGGGTGTTCCGCAATGCGTGCATGGAGGCCATGAACTGGCCCGAACAATATCGGCTCTCGATCAACCTGTCGGCAGGCCAGCTGCGTAACCCGCGGCTTGGCGAGCTGGTTATTCAGGCATTGGCCAGCTCCGGACTCGCACCAACGCGGTTGGAACTTGAGACCACCGAAGCCATTTTGACCAGTGACAGTGATCAGGCAATCAAGACCTTTGAACAGCTGCGCGGACTGGGCGTTACAATGGCGCTGGATGATTTTGGCAGCGGCTATTCAACGCTGGGCTTTATTGGCCGCACTAGCTTCAACTCGATCAAGATCGACAAACGGTTCATCAGTGATGCGGAAGACGGCTCGCAATCGAGTATCGCCATCATTCGCGCGGTGATCGCGATGGCCGATAGCCTGGGCATTGCAACGATCGCCGAAGGAATTGAGAATGATCGCCAATATGTGATCGCCGAGAAGCTCGGTGTTGCGCAGGTCCAGGGCTATTATCTCGATCGCCCGATGGTTGGACAGGAAGTCCAATCCCGTTTCCCTTTGACACCGGACGAAGCGGTAGCTTGATCGCTTTCACGCGAAACAATTCTGAACGACAATATCCTTGCATCCCCCGGCTAGCCCCGTTAAACGCGCGTCTCTTGGACTCGGAGGAGTGTAGCTCAGCTGGTAGAGCATCGGTCTCCAAAACCGAGGGTCGTGGGTTCGAGCCCCTCCGCTCCTGCCATCCGGTCTTCGATTGGTCCGGCGGGTATGCCTTGAAACGGCAGCTTGCGGGTCCGAGATAGAGTTTAACACTCACGCCGATGTCGGCCGTAGGGGCCGATGGCGGCGTGTGTGCGTTTTTGGTTTGAACGAGGTTTGAAAACGGTGGCAAAAACTAGCCCAGGCGAGTTTGTTCGGCAGGTCCGTGCCGAGACGTCGAAGGTCGTATGGCCGACGCGTCAGGAAACTATACAGACCGGCATCATGGTCATGATCATGACGGCTATTCTCGCCCTGTTTTTCCTGGGTGTCGATTCATTCTTCAATATGATCGTCACCTTCCTCATCGGCCTCGTCAGCTAAAAGACTTCAGCTAAGGGTATTCCATGTCGCGCTGGTACATCATTCACGCCTATTCGGGCTTCGAGAACAAGGTTCGGGACGCCATCATGGCGGAAGCCACGCGTATGGGTCTTGAACAGCTGGTCGAAGAAGTCGAAGTGCCGACTGAGGAAGTCACCGAGGTCAAGCGCGGCAAGAAGGTCCAGACCGAGCGGAAGTTCTTCCCGGGCTATGTGCTCGCGAAGCTGAGCATGACCGACGATGTCTATCACCTCGTCAAGAATACGCCGAAGGTAACCGGCTTCCTTGGATCGAGCGGCAAGCCGCAACCGATCAGCGAAGCCGAAGCCGCGCGCATCCTCAATACGAAAGAGGAAGCGGCTGCCGCGCCGAAACAGAAAATCAATGTCGATTACGAAATCGGCGACCAGATCAAGGTTCTGGATGGCCCGTTTGCAAGCTTCAACGGTGTCGTCGAAGAGCTCGATTTCGATCGTGCCCGCGTCAAGGTATCGGTATCGATCTTTGGCCGCGCCACGCCGGTCGAACTGGAATTCGAGCAGGTCGAATTGGTCAAATAGGAATTTACGAGTTTCCGGATGGTCCGGAAAATTGCGGGAGGCAGTGCCACTGTCATTTGAACCGCTAAGCCAAGAGAAAAGGTGAGACTGAAACAATGGCAAAGAAAATTGACGGCTATATCAGCCTGCAGGTTCCTGCAGGTACGGCCAACCCTTCACCGCCCCTTGGGCCCGCATTGGGCCAGCGCGGTGTGAACATCATGGATTTCTGCAAAGCGTTCAACGCCGCCACGCAGGAAATGGAAAAAGGCGCGCCGATCCCGACCAAGATCACGGTCTATGCGGATCGCAGCTTTACCTTCGTCACGAAGACCCCGCCCGCCAGCTACATGCTCAAAAAGGCTGCAAAGCTGAAAAAGGGCGCGAGCGAAGTCGGCTCGGAAATCGTTGGCCAGATCAAGCGTTCGAAAGTCGCCGAAATCGCCGAAGCGAAAATGGTCGATCTGAACGCGAATGATATCGAAGCCGCAACCCGCATCATCGAAGGCTCTGCCATGTCGATGGGCCTCGAAGTGGTGGAGGGCTAATCATGACAAAGCTCACGAAAAAGCAAAAAGCACAGGTTGATACCGTTGATCGGGACAAGCTGTATGCATCTGACGAAGCGCTGAAGATCGTCAAAGGCAATGCGACCTCGAAGTTCGATGAAACGATCGAGATTGCCCTGAACCTGGATGTCGATCCGCGGCACGCAGACCAGATGGTCCGCGGCGTCGTTTCGCTTCCCTCGGGAACCGGCAAGGACGTTCGCGTCGCCGTGTTCGCCAAGGATGCGAAGGCTGACGAAGCCAAGGAAGCTGGCGCTGACACGGTTGGTGCCGAAGATCTGATGGAAGCGATGCAGGGCGGCGATCTCAACTATGATCGCGTGATTGCAACACCCGACATGATGGGCGTTGTCGGCCGTCTCGGTAAGGTTCTGGGTCCCAAGGGCCTGATGCCGAACCCGAAACTCGGCACGGTAACCCCGGATGTTGCGAAAGCGGTTCAGGACGCCAAGGGCGGCCAGGTCGAGTTTCGCGCAGAAAAAGCCGGCATCGTGCATTCGACGATCGGCAAGGCCAGCTTCACTGAAGATGACCTGAAAAAGAATTACGACGCATTTGTCGGCGCTATTGTGAAGGCTCGGCCTTCCGGTGCCAAAGGCAAATATATCAAGAAGATCGCTGTCAGCTCTACCATGGGCCCCGGCGTGAAGGTTGATCCGGCGGAAGCTGGAGCGTAAAGGGCTTCCCGGCTCTTCGGAGCCGGGATTCGGCCGAAAGTGATATTCACCTTCGGTCACACCGTCCGAGACAGTTGGTGAGGGCAATTGGGCCCTCTTAATTTCCAGCCAAGACGGGGAAAGTTTTTGACGGGCGTTTCCATCTGATGGGAACCCCGGTCTGCTGCGGCTCCAGCCGCTTTGGGCAACCGACCCCTCGGACATTTCGAACGAACCATCAGGGCCTTGGTCCTGTGGTTCATTATGGTCGGCGGATGATCCGCAGGCCGAAGAAGGAGTGCGATATATGGATCGAGCTCAAAAGACCGAAGCGGTTGCTGAAATGAACCGCACCTTCACCGAGGCGGGCGTGGTCGTTGTGACCCGCAACCTCGGCCTCACCGTTGCTGAATCCAGCGCGTTGCGGGCGAAGATGCGTGAAGCCGGCGCCAGCTTCAAAGTATCGAAGAACAGGCTTGCCAAGCTTGCGATCAAGGACACCCAGTATGACCCGATCAGCGATTTGTTCGCCGGGCCGACTGCGATGGCCTGGTCGGACGATCCGGTAGCAGCCACGAAAGTGGTTGCCGAATTCTCGAAAGAGAATGACCGGCTCGAAATCGTTGGCGGGGCGATGGGCGAAACCGTCCTCGATCTCGACGGCGTGAAAGCTCTGGCTGCGTTGCCTTCGCTTGACGAACTGCGTGGCAAGATTGTGGGTCTGCTTAATGCACCTGCAACCAAGGTCGCCCAGCTCGCCAATGCACCGGCATCCAAGCTGGCTCGCGTTTTCGGCGCCTATGGTGCGTCGGACGCTGCCTGATTTTCGAATAGCTCAATACTGAAATGAAGGGGGCTGATCGCCCCAATTGGAGACTAAAATGGCAGATCTTAATAAACTCGTGGACAGCCTTTCTGAGCTGACCGTAATGGAAGCCGCTGAACTGGCGACCATGCTTGAAGACAAATGGGGCGTTTCGGCCGCTGCAGCAGTTGCAGTTGCTGGCCCAGCTGGCGGCGACGCCGGCGCTGCTCCGGTTGAAGAGAAAGACGAATTTGACGTCGTTCTCACCGGCGACGGTGGCAAGAAGATCCAGGTGATCAAAGAAGTTCGCGCCATCACCGGCCTCGGCCTCGGCGAAGCAAAAGCGCTCGTCGAAGGTGCACCGAAAGCCGTCAAGGAAGGCGTCAACAAGGCGGAAGCCGAAGAAATCAAAGGCAAGATCGAAGAGGCCGGCGGTACCGTCGAACTCAAGTAAATCTTTCCCGATTTATTCGAACGCAATAAGGGCGGCGCAGCGATGCGCCGCCCTTTTTTTGCGTCCCGATTGGGTGCGGTTCGAGCGCCATGTGCAAATCGTTATCCCGTGATACCAAGAATTGCGCCCTTTTCGTCGCGCGATTGAGCGAATATGCATCATTCCAGAAACAGGGCGGCAAGGATTGGGGATAGCATGCGCATTCGGTTTCCGAGGCTCTTCTACGCGCTGACCAAATATTATATCGGCGTCGCGCTGGTTCTACTGATCGCCTTCGCCGTCAATCCGGAGGTTCGCAACTATCTGCCGATCGGCGGAGTTGAGGAGCTGATCTCCCAGACCATTGAAGGTCCATTCGATAGTGTCGAGATTGGTGCCACAAATGCCGGGGCGCTGGGTAGTTTCGTGTGGCTGATAATTGCGGTTGGCGGGGCATTGCTCGCCGCCCTCCCCGTCAGCTGGACCTATGTCGCGGTGCGCACCCGCGACGAATATAACCAGTCGCTGGTCCAGACGATCATCCTCTTGCCGATGATCGTGACGGGTATCGTAATCGTCGTTCACAATTCGCTGGCACTCGCCTTTTCGCTGGCGGGGATCGCGGCGGGTGTGCAGTTCCGCAATGCGTTAAAGAGTCCCGGCGATGCGCTGTTCATCCTCCTGTCGATCGGGACCGGGCTGTCTGCCGGGATTGGCGCTGTCGAGCTCGCCTTTGTCGTGACCATTGCGTTCAACTACGGCTTCCTCGTTCTGTGGATGTATGATTATGGCGGTCGCGATGGCAGCCAGCGCTATTTCCGCCGCCGCGGTGTCGACCCGAGAAAGGTGAAAGCCGAGAAGATCCGCAAGAAGAAAGAAAAGAAGCGCGCGAGACGAATTGCCGCCGGCAAGGAAAGCGATGATGGGATTACAGCTGAAGATCCCCCTTCCCCTGCGCAGCCGGAGACTCCCCAACCATGATCCGAGCCGTGCTTGCAATGTTGCTGCTCGTGGGCTGCACGGGATCGGACGTCAACGATAGCGCGCGCTATCTCGATATGCCCGAAGCGCTGGAAGAAATATCCGGCCTCGCCATGGCCTCCGCCAACAGCGTGTTTGCGCATGACGATGAAGTCGGCGCGATCCATGAAATCTCGATTGATGATGGCCGTATCCTGCGTACATTCGTGATCGGCAATCCGGTTGTAGAAGACGATATCGAAGGCATCGCCGCGCGCGGTGATCAGCTCTGGGTCATCAATAGCGAGGGCGTGATCCGCGCCTTTACCGCCGGACGCCACCGCACGCGGGTGCTGCACCGCCAATATGACACCGGGGTCGGTGAATATTGCGAGGTCGAAGGATTATCGCTTGCGCCCCAAACCGATCACCTGCTCATCGCCTGCAAGAATATGTACGAAGGCGATCGGCGTGGGACTCTGTTCATCTATCAATGGAACACGGAGACGCAGGAAGCCGTCGATGAGCCATGGCGGCAGATCGGCCTGGGAATGGCGCTGCGCGAAGAACGATCGGACTTTGCGCCGTCGGCTATCGAATGGCTGCCGGATTATGGGCAAATCCTTGTCCTCTCCGCGCGCGGTCGATCAATGCTCGTACTGGATGAGACCGGCCAGATTCTCGCACGCCATCGCCTGAATGTGATGAGCCATCCGCAAGCCGAAGGCGTTACGGTCGTAGGATCCAACCGGCTGGTTATCGCAGATGAAGGCCAGCAAGGCGGGCCGGGGCAGCTCGCTATCTACCCCTGGCCGCTGTCATGAGCATTCATCAATAAGATTGTCTTCGACATCCTCGGGTGTCGCGATGTCGTCGAAGAAATCGGCCAGATAGGATTGCGCGCGGGACCGCCTCCGCTCTGATAAATTCGGGATTGACGCAATCACCGCCTCATATTGCGATCGAGCCGCCAACACCTCGGCGGCAATCGCGCGAGTCTGTGCATTATGCGAACAGAAGCCGCGATATACGCGTGTCCGCACGCTCGACACCCGGATCTGGGCCGGCGGTGCCGAATAGGGTGCAGATACCAGACCTGTCTGATCGAAATCATAGGGCATCGGCGTCAAATTGCTGGTCGCGTTTTCGGTCGCGCCGATCGGGCGGGTGTTGTGGCAGCAATCCTCTCCCGGAGGCCCGGCCTGCACCGCCCAATCTAGATTGCCGACCATATATTGGAACAACGCCACACGCGCGGTGTCTTCCTGGTTCAGCCAGTTGGTCGGGAAATCGCCCCGCTCAACTTCGACCATGCCATTACGCTCGGCGGCATCGTCGACATCTTCAATGAAGAAGCCAACCCGGGTGTAGGATGGTTCGTCATCGTCGCTGCGATAATAGTCGATCTCGGCGAGCCGGACCCGGAAACCGCGCGAGGTCATCGTGTTGAACAGGCGATAGGCCGTATATTCGAGCAGCACATATTGCTGGTGCGATGATTGGCGGCGGCAATGGGTGACAAGCTTCAACCGGCGTTGTCCCTCGAACAATCCGGATTCTGGTCGCGATGGCAATTCGACGCGGAGCGGTGGGAAGGTGCAGATCTCCCGTCGCCGACGCGATACGCCGCGCGGAGATAGTTGGATGGAGTGCGTTTCGGGCGCATCACCCATCACGGTCAGCGTTCCAGGCGATGCACCGCTCGACCGGGCCAAGCGAGACAGATCGCCCCGGATCGATAGACGGATCGGTTCGTCCGACGCGAATAGCGTTGTCGGCTCGGTCGATTGTGCTTGCGCGGGCGTCGCGATTGCGACCCCGAGCAAAACAGCCACCACAGACAGGATCAGTTTGAAATGCATCACGGGCTCCCCTCCCCAACAACGTGCGCGACGACAGTGTCACCGCGAATTTCCAGATAGGACCTCACCCCGCCATAATGGGCAGAAATCCCGGTATCGATGCCGATCAATCGGCCATCCAGTAAAATTCTGATGCCCCCGAGCGACGGCGTATGTCCAACAACCATGCGATCTGCGCCATAGGCCGCGAGTACGATATCGACCTCAGGTTGCGCCTCCTCGGGCGGCAGCAGGGACAGGTCATCGTCCGAACCCCGCAAGAAATAGCCGCGATACCAGAGCGGTCCCATAGGATCGAACAGGATCGATTCCAGGCCATTATCGCGGCGGACAATCGCCGTTGCTACACGGGAGTTAATCTCGGCAATCGGCAAACGCGCATAGAGTTCGCTCACCCCGCCATGCGCAAACAGCGTGCCGTCGACCAGCGCGACCGCGCGATTGCGCGCGAGCCACTGGCCAATCTCGCCGTTCGGGCCAAAGGCATGCATCAGCTCTGCACCGCCAAGCGGCGTATTGCGCAGCCAAAGGCGGCGGATTTGATCTTCGGAAAGGTCAGCCTGCATCCGCCGATAGGCGCGCTCGATCAAATCCTGATTGTCGCGATAGAATTGCCGCCGCGCGCGCTCCGACCCGTCTGTGCGGAAGGCCGCATATTCGCCCTCATGGACGTAGCGCAGATCGCCAACGACATTCATCGCTTCATGATTGCCGATCAGCGGAATAACAGCGCCGCCGGCCAACGCCGCTTCGCCCTGCAAACGCATCAGATCGCGCAAGATCAGTAAAGTATCCGGGCCGCGATCGGGCACGTCGCCGGTTTGCACCAGTATCGAGTAACCGCCGATCCAGGCGCCATTGCCATCGACAAGCCCTGCGGCCTCGACAATCGCCCGAAATGCGGCATGATCACCGTGCAAATCGCCAATCGCCACGATGCGCCGCTCACCTACCGCCGGTTCGGGCTCCTCCATCCAGGCTGGCGCGACCGGTTCAGCCGTCAGCGGAGCCACACTGAACGCGACCAACAGGGCGCTCACGGAGAGCAGCCCTTTACGCAACCAATTCGTCAATTCGGTAATCCCCCCAGCTCGCGACAGGCCGAGCCTAGTACCGGCCTGCCTGTAAAGGCAAATCACGACTTGCGAGCCCCAGCCCAAAAGATCGTCTAAACCGGCTTTTCTCCGCAAAACGGGCAGCGAAACATCGTAATACCCTTCTGTGTTTCATGGACAGGGCATAACGGGCGCCGGCAGCCGCTATTCGGATACGCGACTGCCGGTATGAAAATCAGCAAGACCCGATCGTCAGAAGCTGTAGGATACACCCAGCCGCCCGATCAGCATTTCGTTCTCGACGTCGAAACGTTGCGGTCCAGTGGCCGCGATCGCATCATCGGCGAGATTTGTGATGGATGTGCTTGAACCGAAGTCGACATATTGCGCCTCGGCGCGCAACCGCCAATTCTCCGCAACCCGCAGCTCAACACCGCCGCCAGCAACCCAGCCTAATTCCGTGCGCCGATCTATGAAGGAATCATCGGTATCATAGATCGTATATTGGCCGCTCGCGTCGAGATCGAGATCGAAGAGCTGGTCCTCGAGACGACCAAGCGCGAGGCCGGCTGTTGCGAACACCAATATATTGCCGTTCGTCCAACCCGCCCTGCCGCGCAATGTGGCAACATAGTCGGTATCGCTGAGCGCCGTTTCATCACCTTCTACAAGGTCGACTGGCCGTGCAGACGCGCTGTCGACGAACGTGAAATCGGTCTCGAGCCCCACCACGATTGATCCGAGCTGCCAATCGTAACCAAGATGCGCGCCATAGGCGACCGCACTATCGTCATGGGGAAAGCGTGCGCCCGGGCCCGGCTGAATGACCGATCCTGGATCCACAAATCCGGGTCCTGGGCCGATGAAGCCATCCACATCAATGAGAACATTATCGCTGTGCCCGACTCCGACATGGACACCGCCATATGGCCCCTGCCAGCTCTGCGCATTGGCGGCGCCTGTCATTGCGACCATCATTGCCAACACTGACAATGATTTCAGGTAGTTACGTGATTTAGACATTGGATTATTCCTAGTGGTTAGAGACGATTACGAGAATCTCCCCCCCACAGGATGTAGTCAGCCGCGATTCCATCGGATCGATCAAATCGCTGCCATCGCAATAGCCCGCAATTGTTAAGGCCGTGTTGACCGCGCCCGCATTCGTGCTTGGTCGCTACGGAGACTGTCCGCCAATTGACACTCCAACACCGCCTTCCTATATCGCCTCCATCACCGCTGCCTTTCGAGCAATGATGCGAATTTGCGCACCGCGTCACAAGAATGGATCGGCTTCGGCTTCATAGACGCTAAAAGCTGCAGACTCCCCGATTTCGAGGATTGGGAGTCTTGCGGCTTTTTGTCGTCTAAGCGCTGCAAAATTGAGCAGAAACCGAGGCATATTTTACATGGCGACCAAGGCGAAAGCGGCAGATCAGACCCGCACCAAGCGTATCCGCAAAATTTTCGGGGATATTCACGAAGTCATCCAGATGCCGAACCTTATCGAGGTTCAGCGCGACAGCTACGAACAGTTTCTCCGGTCGAATCCGGATATCGACTATGTTTCGGGCCTGGAAAAGACGCTCCGGTCGGTTTTCCCGATCCGCGATTTCGCCGGCACGGCCGAACTGGATTTCGTTCATTACGAACTGGAACCGCCAAAATATGACACCGAAGAGTGCCGCCAGCGGGGCATCACCTATGCCGCGCCGATGCGCGTCACGCTGCGCCTGATCGTTTTCGAAGTCGATCCCGACACGGAAACCCGCTCCGTCCTCGATATCAAGGAGCAGGATGTATACATGGGCGATATGCCGCTCATGACCGAGAACGGCACCTTCCTGATCAATGGTACCGAGCGTGTTATCGTTTCGCAGATGCACCGTTCGCCTGGTGTGCTGTTCGACCATGACCGCGGCAAGACGCACGCATCCGGCAAGTTCCTCTTCGCCGCGCGCGTGATTCCGTATCGTGGTTCCTGGCTCGACTTTGAGTTCGACGCGAAGGATATCGTCAATGTTCGGATCGACCGGAAGCGCAAACTGCCGGTTACCGCATTGCTCCACGCGCTGGGCCTGACCAGCGAAGAGATCCTCCAGCATTTCTATGAGACCGTTTCGTACAAACGGGCCAAGGATGGCTGGGAAATCCCGTTCATCGCCGATACGTGGCGCGGACAGAAGCCGGCATTCGACATTGTTGATGCGAAATCCGGTGAAGTTGTCTTCCCGGCTGGCCAGAAGGTTACGCCGCGCGCCGCCAACAAGGCGGAGAAGGATGGCCTGAAAAACCTGCTCATCCCGACCGAAGAGATTTTCGGCCGTTACAGCGCGTTCGACCTGATCAACGAGAAAACCGGCGAGATCTACATTGAAGCCGGCGACGAGGTTTCAGAAGAGAATCTCGAAAAGCTCGATCACGCGAAGGTCAATGAGCTCGTCCTGCTCGACATCGATCATGTCACGACAGGCCCGTGGATCCGCAACACGCTGAAAGCCGACAAGGCCGAAGATACCGACCAGGCACTGGCCGATATCTATCGCGTCATGCGCCCCGGCGAACCGCCGACGCGCGAAACGGCTGACGCATTGTTCGAAGGCCTGTTCTTCGACGGCGAACGCTATGACCTGTCCGGCGTTGGTCGCTGGAAGCTCAACATGCGCCTCGATCTCGATGCCGCTGAAGACCTGACGACCCTGCGCAAGGATGACATCCTGGCCGTGGTCAAGGAACTGGTCGACCTCAAGGACGGCAAGGGTGAAGTCGATGATGTCGACAACCTCGCCAATCGCCGCGTCCGCTCTGTCGGTGAGCTGCTCGAAAACCAGTATCGCGTTGGCCTTTTGCGGATGGAACGCGCGGTCAAGGAACGGATGAGCTCGGTCGATGTGTCGACGGTTATGCCGAACGACCTGATCAATGCGAAGCCGGCTGTGGCTGCGGTTCGCGAATTTTTTGGTTCGTCGCAGCTGTCCCAGTTCATGGATCAGACGAACCCGCTCTCCGAAGTTACGCATAAGCGCCGTGTGTCGGCGCTTGGGCCGGGTGGCCTCACACGTGAGCGCGCCGGCTTTGAAGTCCGCGACGTTCACCCGACCCATTATGGCCGGATCTGCCCGATTGAAACGCCCGAAGGCCCGAATATCGGCCTGATCAACTCGCTCGCGTCGTTCAGCCGCGTCAACAAATACGGCTTTATCGAAACCCCGTATCGTAAGGTTGAGAACGGCAAGGTCACCGACGAGGTGGTCTATCTCTCTGCAATGGAAGAGCAGAAGCACACGGTCGCCCAGGCCAATGCTGATCTCGATGCCAAGGGCGGTTTCGTCGAGGAAATCGTATCCTCGCGCCAGGCCGGTGAGTTCCTGATGGCACCGCGCGAAATCATCACGCTGATGGACGTTTCGCCAAAGCAGCTGGTTTCGGTTGCTGCATCACTGATCCCGTTCCTGGAAAATGATGACGCCAACCGCGCACTCATGGGATCGAACATGCAACGCCAGGCCGTGCCTTTGGTGAAAGCCGAAGCACCGCTGGTGGGTACCGGCATGGAAGCAACTGTGGCCCGGGATTCCGGGGCCGCTGTTGTCGCCAAGCGCGCCGGCATCGTCGACCAGGTGGACGCAACTCGTATCGTGATCCGTGCTTCGGGCGCGGTCGATGCGAACGAAAGCGGCGTCGACATCTACACGCTGATGAAGTTCCAGCGCTCGAACCAGAACACCTGCATCAACCAGCGCCCGCTGGTGAAGGTTGGTGAAACGGTCGAAGCTGGTGACGTTCTGGCTGACGGTCCGTCGACGGAATATGGCGAGCTTGCGCTCGGCAAGAACACGCTCGTCGCGTTCATGCCTTGGAACGGATATAATTATGAGGATTCGATCCTCATCTCCGAACGCATCGTGAAAGACGACGAATTCACCTCGATCCATATCGAGGAATTCGAAGTCATGGCGCGTGACACCAAGCTTGGTCCGGAAGACATTACCCGCGACATTCCGAATGTCGGCGAGGAAGCCCTGCGCAACCTCGATGAAGCAGGCATCGTCTATATCGGCGCTGAAGTGCATCCGGGCGATATCCTGGCCGGCAAGATCACGCCGAAGGGCGAATCCCCGATGACGCCGGAAGAAAAGCTCCTCCGCGCGATCTTCGGTGAGAAGGCTTCGGATGTGCGCGATACGTCGCTGCGCTTGCCACCGGGTGTGGCAGGTACGGTCGTCGAAGTCCGGGTGTTCAACCGCCACGGCATCGACAAGGACGAACGTGCGCTGGCGATTGAACGCGAAGAAATCGAACGCCTCCGCAAGGATGCCGACGATGAACGCGCCATTTTGAACCGCGCCACCTATGGCCGCCTCAAGGACATGCTGACCGGTCAAACGGCCACTGCCGCGCCGAAGGGCGTGACCAAGGGCACGAAGATCACGGCGGCCGTTCTCGAAAGCGTAGAGAAGCACGATTGGTGGCAGTTTGCGGTCAAGACCGACAAGCGTCAGGGCGAGCTTGAAGTCGTCAAGCAGCAATATGACGAAGCAGCCGAGAAGATCGAAGCCAAGTTCGAAGATCGACGTGAGAAGCTGGAACGCGGCGATGAGCTGCCGCCTGGTGTTCTCAAGATGGTCAAAGTCTTTGTCGCGGTGAAGCGCAAGCTGCAGCCGGGTGACAAGATGGCTGGCCGTCACGGCAACAAGGGTGTGATCTCTCGCATCCTGCCGCAGGAAGACATGCCGTTCCTTGAAGATGGTACGCCTGTCGATATCGTTCTGAACCCGCTTGGTGTGCCGTCGCGCATGAATGTCGGGCAGATTTTCGAAACCCATCTGGGCATGGCCGCACGCGGCCTTGGCCGTCAGATCAAGGGTGCTCTCGAAGATTGGCGCCATGCCAATCCGGATGCCAAGGCCGGCAAGGCCCCCGCAGCCGTTCGCGATGCAATGCAGACCGCCTATGGCGAGCCGTATCACGGTGCGATCAAGTCACTCGATGATGACAAGGTCATCGAAATGGCAGGCCGCCTTACCAATGGTGTGCCGATGGGTACGCCAGTGTTTGACGGCGCACGGGAAGGCGATGTCTCTGACATGCTCGACCTCGCCGGGCTGGATCAAAGCGGCCAGGTTGTCCTGTATGACGGCCGGACCGGCGACCAGTTCGATCGTAAGGTCACGGTGGGCTATATCTACATGCTCAAGCTGCACCATCTCGTGGACGACAAGATCCACGCGCGCTCGATCGGGCCGTACAGCCTCGTTACCCAGCAGCCGCTGGGCGGTAAGGCACAGTTCGGTGGCCAGCGCTTTGGTGAGATGGAGGTCTGGGCACTCCAGGCCTATGGCGCCGCATATACCTTGCAGGAAATGCTCACGGTCAAGTCGGACGATGTTGTCGGCCGGACCAAGGTCTACGAAGCAATCGTCAAAGGCGACGATACCTTCGAAGCCGGCATTCCCGAGAGCTTCAACGTTCTCGTCAAGGAAATGCGTTCGCTGGGTCTCAGTGTCGACCTCAAATCGCTCTCCGAAGAGGGTGATGAGGACGACCTCTCCGAAGCCGCCGAGTAATCAAGACTATTCAGTCCCCCGCCCGGATATGGGCGGGGACAGATAAGGATCAGACATGAACGAACTGACCAATTTCCAGAACCCGGTGGCCAAGCCGGAGACATTCGACCAGATCCAGATCGGTCTTGCGAGCCCCGAAAAGATCCGCAGCTGGTCTTTCGGCGAAATCAAGAAGCCGGAAACGATCAACTATCGCACGTTCAAGCCGGAACGTGACGGCCTGTTCTGCGCGCGCATCTTTGGCCCGATCAAGGATTATGAGTGCCTGTGCGGTAAATATAAGCGCATGAAATATAAGGGCATTGTCTGTGAGAAATGCGGTGTTGAAGTCACCGTATCGAAAGTTCGCCGTGAGCGGATGGGCCATATCGATCTCGCCGCTCCGGTTGCCCATATCTGGTTCCTCAAGTCCCTGCCCTCGCGCATCGGACTGTTGCTCGACATGCAGCTCAAGCAGCTCGAGCGGATCCTCTATTTCGAACAATATGTGGTCATCGAGCCGGGTCTGACGGCGCTGGAGAAGTTCCAGCTGCTGACCGAAGACGAGCTGCTCGAAGCCCAGGACGAATATGGCGAAGACGCCTTCTCCGCCGGTATCGGTGCAGAGGCCGTGAAGCATATGCTGATGGATCTCGATCTTGAGCAGGAAAAGGAAGACCTGCTTGAAGATCTGGCGACCACCAAATCGACGCTGAAGCCGAAGAAAATCATCAAGCGCCTCAAGGTGGTTGAGAGCTTCATTGAATCGGGCAACCGCCCCGAATGGATGATCCTCGACATCGTTCCGGTCATTCCGCCGGAACTGCGTCCGCTGGTGCCGCTGGATGGCGGTCGCTTCGCAACGTCGGATCTCAACGATCTGTATCGCCGGGTGATCAACCGGAACAATCGTCTCAAACGCCTCATGGAACTGCGCGCACCGGACATCATCGTCCGGAACGAGAAGCGCATGCTTCAGGAATCGGTTGATGCGCTGTTCGACAATGGTCGTCGCGGGCGCACGATCACGGGTGCCAACAAGCGCCCGCTGAAATCGCTGTCCGACATGCTCAAGGGCAAACAGGGCCGCTTCCGCCAGAACCTGCTTGGTAAGCGCGTCGACTATTCGGGTCGTTCGGTCATCGTGACCGGACCGGAACTCAAGCTGCATCAGTGCGGCCTGCCGAAGAAGATGGCGCTCGAACTGTTCAAGCCGTTCATCTACGCGCGTCTCGACGCCAAGGGCCTCTCGATGACGCTCAAACAGGCGAAGAAATGGGTCGAAAAAGAACGGAAGGAAGTTTGGGATATCCTTGATGAGGTTATCCGCGAACATCCGGTCATGCTGAACCGTGCACCGACGCTTCACCGGCTCGGTATCCAGGCATTTGAGCCGGTTCTGATCGAAGGTAAGGCTATCCAGCTGCACCCGCTGGTCTGCGCCGCCTTTAACGCTGACTTTGACGGTGACCAAATGGCCGTACACGTTCCGCTGAGCCTTGAGGCCCAGCTGGAAGCCCGTGTGCTGATGATGTCGACCAACAACATCCTCTCGCCAGCCAATGGTAAGCCGATCATCGTGCCGTCACAGGATATGGTGCTCGGCATCTATTATCTTTCGATGGATCGCGAAGGCGAACCGGGTGAAGGATCGATCCTGGCTGACATCACCGAAGTGCATCAGGCGCTCGAAGTCGGGGCCGTTACGCTCCACTCGAAGATTACGAGCCGGGTTCCGCAGACGGATGAAGACGGCAAGAGCTACATGATGCGCGTGGAAACGACGCCGGGTCGCATGCTGATCGGTGAGACGCTGCCCCAGTCCCACAAGGTGCCTTATGAAACGATCAACCGCCTTCTGACGAAGAAGGAAATCGGTGACGTTATCGATACGGTCTATCGCCACACCGGCCAGAAGGACACGGTCCTGTTTGCCGATGGCATCATGGCGCTTGGCTTCCGCCACGCGTTCAAGGCCGGCATCTCCTTCGGCAAGGATGACATGATCATTCCGGACGCCAAGGATCCGCTGGTTGAAGAAACCCGGGCCCTGGTTGCCGATTATGAGCAGCAGTATCAGGACGGCCTGATCACGCAGCAGGAAAAGTACAACAAGGTGATTGATGCCTGGAGCCGTTGCTCGGACCAGGTGGCAAACGCCATGATGGAGGAAATCAAGGCAACGCCGAAGGACGACGACGGACGCGAAGCACAGATCAACTCGATCTACATGATGTCGCATTCCGGTGCCCGTGGCAGCCCCGCCCAGATGAAGCAGCTGGCGGGTATGCGCGGCCTGATGGCCAAACCGTCGGGTGAAATCATCGAAACGCCAATCCTTTCCAACTTTAAGGAAGGCCTGACCGTTCTCGAATATTTCAACTCAACCCATGGTGCGCGTAAAGGCCTTGCCGATACAGCACTGAAGACCGCAAACTCGGGTTATCTGACCCGTCGCCTGGTCGATGTGTCGCAGGATTGCACGATCGTTGAGGAAGACTGCAAGACGAAGAACTCACTGGAAATGAAAGCCATCATCCAGGGCGGTTCGACGATTGCAACTCTGTCTGAGCGTATCCTGGGTCGTACCGCAGCCGAAGACATTATCGGCGGCAAGGATGGCGATGTGATCGTCAAAGCCGGCGTGATGATGGACGAACCGATGGCGCTCGCTGTCGAAGAATCCGGTGTCCAGTCGGTGCAGATCCGTTCGCCGCTTACCTGTGAATCCAAGGTTGGTGTCTGTGGCAAATGCTACGGTCGCGATCTTGCTCGCGGTACGCCGGTGAATATCGGTGAAGCGGTTGGCGTTATCGCTGCCCAGTCGATCGGTGAGCCGGGCACGCAGCTGACGATGCGGACCTTCCATATCGGCGGTGCCGCTCAGCTCAACGAACAGTCCAATCTTGAATCTCCTGCCGACGGCAAGCTCGAATATCGCGAGCTCAATGCCATCATCGACAGCAAGAAGCGGACGCTGGCACTGTCCCGTTCGGGTGAGCTCGCCATTATCGACGCAGAAGGCCGCGAGGTCGGCGTGTTCCGCGTTCCTTATGGCGCGCGCTTGCTCCACAAGGATGGCGATACTGTCGAACAGGGTGAGCGGATCGCAGAATGGGATCCGAGCTACGCACCGGTTATCACCGAAAAAGGCGGTACCGCTAAGTTCCAGGACATTGTCGATTCCCGCACGGTCAAGGAAGAAACTGACGAAGCAACGGGTATCACCCAGCGCGTCGTTACCGAAGACCAGGCGAAAACCAAGAAGGACGATCTCAAGCCGCGTATCACGCTGCTTGACGGTGATAGCGGCGAAGCCGGTGTCTACCGATTGATCCCCGGCGCGGTTATCTCGGTTGAAGACGGCCAGGAGCTGCATGAAGGTGACATCGTTGCCCGACTGCCGCGTGAAGCTGCCAAGACGCGTGATATTACCGGTGGTCTGCCACGGGTTGCCGAATTGTTCGAAGCCCGTGTGCCGAAGGACAATGCGGTCATCGCGAAGATTGACGGCCGTATCGAGTTCGTTCGGGACTATAAGGCGAAACGCAAAATTGCGATCGTTCCCGAGGAAGGTGATCCGGTTGAATATCTGATTCCGAAGACGAAGATTATTGATGTGCAAGAAGGCGACTTTGTTAAGAAGGGCGACGATCTTGTCGCCGGTTCGCCCGATCCGCACGATATTCTCGAAGTTCTCGGCATCGAAGCACTGGCCGAATATCTCGTGTCCGAGATCCAGGAAGTCTATCGACTGCAGGGCGTGAAGATCAACGATAAGCATATCGAGACGATCGTTCGCCAGATGCTGCAGAAGGTGGAAATCATCGATGGTGGCGATACGACTCTGCTCGTCGGCGAACAGCTCGACGAAGCGGAAATGAACGAGATCAATGCCAAGCTTACCAAGAGCAAGAAGAAGGCCCAGGGTAAGCCGGTATTGCTCGGCATTACCAAGGCGTCGCTGCAGACCCGCAGCTTCATCTCGGCCGCGTCGTTCCAGGAAACCACCCGTGTTCTCACCGAGGCCGCGGTTCAGGGCAAGATCGATACGCTGCAAGGCCTGAAAGAGAATGTCATCGTTGGCCGGCTTATCCCGGCTGGTACGGGTGCGGGCATGAACCGCGTCCGGGTGACAGCCTCTTCTCGCGATGCTGCGCTTCGTGCCCAGCAGAAGAAGATGGAAGAAGCGATGCTGGCCGCACAGGAAGCCGCTGCTGAACCGGCAGAGGAAGAAGCGGCCGCAGAAACCAGCGAAAGCTAGGTCTTGCCGCGATCCGCTACCGAAAACAGCCCCGCTGGCATTAGCCGGCGGGGCTTTTTCACGCCGGATCGGCCCGATGCACCCACCATTGGCGTTTCGAGCGCAAGCGATTATCCCGTACCGATGGAAGTTTCCGATCTTCGTATCGCCCTGTTCAGCGGCAATTATAATTATGTCCGTGATGGAGCGAACCAGGCGTTAAACCGCCTGGTCGGCTATTTGTTGCGCCAGGGCGCCGCGGTCCGGGTCTATTCACCGACTGTCGAAGAACCAGATTTCGAAGCGACGGGCGATCTCGTCCATGTCCCTGCCCTCGCCCTACCGGGACGCGCAGAATATCGTGCACCGTTCCGCCTGCCGGGCAATGTGCGGCGCGACATTGCCGAATTCAGCCCCAATCTGTTTCACATTGCGAGTCCCGAAATCCTTGGTCACCGGGCACTGAGCCTGGCGCGACGCTGGGACATTCCGGCAGTTGCCTCGGTTCATACGCGGTTCGAAACTTATCCGCGCTACTACGGCCTCACCTTTCTCGAGCCCCTCGTCCTTGCGATATTGCGACGCTTCTACCGCCGCTGCGATGCGATTTTCGCGCCGTCGGAATCAATGGCTCAGATCTTGCGCGAACAACGCATGAGCTACGATGTCGGCATCTGGTCTCGCGGGATCGATCGCGAAACGTTCGATCCGAAGCATCGTGACATGGACTGGCGACGGGATAACGGCATTGCCGACGATGATGTCGTAGTCGGCTTTGTCGGTCGGCTGGTGATGGAAAAAGGCCTTGATGTCTTTTCGGACGCGATCGACCAGCTTGAAAAACGTGGTGTCCGCCACCGCGTATTGGTTATTGGCGAAGGCCCGGCCCGCGACTGGTTTGAACGCCGGTTGCCGGACGGCGTATTTGTCGGCTTCCAGAAAGGCCCCGATCTGGGCCGCGCGGTCGCCTCGCTCGACATGCTGTTCAATCCAAGCATTACCGAGACATTTGGGAATGTGACGCTCGAAGCAATGGCTGCTGGCCTACCCGTCGTCGCCGCGCGCGCAACAGGCAGCCAGAGCCTTGTTGATGATGGCGTCACGGGCCGCCTGGTCCGCCCAGGTGCCATCGAGGCCTTTGCCGATGCGTTGCAGCTCTATTGCGAGGATGCAGATAAGCGCCATTCCGCAGGCAATGCCGGTTGCACTGCCAGCGAGCGTTACGGATGGGACCAGGTCAACCAGGCTTTGGTCGATGGCTATCTGCGTGTGGTTCGCCAGCATTCAGAAGGTGTATCCGGGCCACCGCGCACGCCCTTGCCATAGACAGGCACAGGCTGTGCGGGCGCCCGAACTAACTGCCGATTAGATGCGTTCGATCCGCTGTGCAGCTTCATCGAGAATATCGGTCACTTCGCGAACCAGATCTTCATCGATACCTTTGGCCGACAAGCGATGGCCGAGCACGGCAAACAGATTACCCATCGCCCGCTTAATCGCTGCGCTATCGCCTTTCGTTTCACGTTGGCCAAGGCCTTCGAGACGGGCCATCAGCGCGTCTACTTCTTCGGCCTTTTCCTTGAGTTCAGTCTTGCCGCGCTTTGAAATCTTGAAGGTTTTGCGGCTGTCATCGCTCTCTACCGGCTTGATCAGCGCACCATCTTCAAGAAAATTCAGCGTCGGATAGATGATGCCAGGGCTTGGCGCATATTCACCCGCCGTCATCTCTTCGATCGCACGGATCAAATCATATCCGTGGCGCGGTTCATCAGCGATCAGCTTGAGCAAAACGAGCCGTAGCTCACCGCTGTCAAACATCCGCTTTTTGCGGCGTTTGCGGTTGCGCCCGCCAAAATCGCCGGAATCGCTCGCGAAATTACCAAATTGCATGGCAAGCAGTGCTTCAGGCCAGCTTCTCGGCCATCTTCCGCCGAAGCCGCCTCTATTTCGATGTGTCATTTTGGTCTCCTAAACCTTAGTGGTGATCTATCTAAGATATATCTCAGATATATTTGTCAAGAGGTGGCCGCCAAAGATTATAGCATTCTCTATTGCCCGCGTTAGGGTATCGGCATGGCTGATCTCTTTTCTGATGGTTCTGATGAGAGCGGTGAAATCTCAGCAAATGCGCCGCTCGCGGACTTGTTGCGACCGCAAGCACTGGACGAGGTTGTTGGCCAGGATCACCTGACCGGACCGGACGGCGCCATTGGACGAATGGTCGCGGCCGGCAAGCTCGCCTCGATCATCTTCTGGGGTCCGCCTGGCACGGGAAAGACAACGATTGCCCGGTTACTTGCCGGTGCGGTGGGTCTCCGCTTCGTCGCCATCTCCGCAGTCTTCTCCGGTGTCGCTGATCTCAAGAAAGTGTTTGCCGAAGCGCGACAGATGGCCGGCGCAGACAAGCGCACCCTGTTGTTCGTGGATGAGATTCACCGTTTCAATCGCGCGCAGCAGGACGGGTTCCTGCCCTATGTCGAAGACGGGACTGTGATCCTCGTCGGCGCGACGACCGAGAATCCGTCCTTCGAATTGAATTCGGCCCTGCTCAGCCGCGCCCAGGTACTGATCCTCAACCGCCTTGACGCAGATGCACTGGACACACTGCTCTCACGTGCCGAAGCGCATCTGGACCGTTCATTACCGGTCACCCAGGATGCCCGCGACGCGCTGATCGCATCGGCCGATGGCGACGGACGATTTCTCCTCAACCAGGCCGAAACGCTGTTCTCAATGGATCTGAAAGAGGCGCTCGAACCAGCCGGGCTGGTTGATCTCCTCCATCGTCGCATGCCGGTCTATGACAAGGATCGTGAGGGCCATTACAATCTGATCTCGGCCCTCCACAAGGCGATGCGCGGATCCGACCCGCAAGCCTCACTCTACTATCTCGCGCGCATGCTCGTCGCCGGAGAGGAGCCACTCTATGTCCTCCGACGCATTACCCGCTTTGCCAGCGAGGATATCGGCCTCGCCGATCCGCAGGCTCTGGTGCAATGCATCGCCGCCAAAGATTGCTACGAGTTTCTCGGCAGCCCGGAAGGGGAACTCGCGATCGTCCAGGCTTGCCTCTATTGCGCGACCGCACCCAAATCGAATGCGACATATGCTGCACAGAAAGCCGCCTGGAAATCCGCCAAGGAAACCGGCTCCCTGATGCCACCGAAAAACATCCTCAACGCCCCCACAAAGCTCATGAAAGAGGTCGGCTATGGCAAGGGCTATGCCTATGACCATGAACGCGAAGATGCGTTTTCAGGCGATAATTACTGGCCGGAGGAGATGAACCGGCAGGATTTCTACAAACCATCCCCAAGAGGATTCGAGGCAAAAGTCGCAGAACGACTGGCGTTTTGGGAGAAGTTACGGATGGAAAGTCGGTAAAGTGTTAGGCATTGCGGGAAAGTCGGACTATTCTGCTTTCGGCACAAATCAATCTTGCGCAATAGGGGAATTTTCATGGAGTTCGATCTCAATCGCGACATAGACTGGCCCATGGTCTGGGAATGGGCATTCAAGATCGGCGCGGCCTTGCTGATCCTGCTGATTACACATTTCATCGCCAAGGCCGTAAAATGGGGCATCGCCCGGATGGTCGACAAGATCCCGGCACTCCAAAAACACAGCGACGCGCAGCCGAGTGAAACGGTTGGCAGCCAAATAGGCACCCTCGCCTATTGGATCGTTTGGTTGGTTGGCCTCGTGGTCGCACTCCAGCCGCTGGAGCTATCCGGCGTACTCGATCCGGTGCGGGAGCTGACGCTCGAAATCTTCAGCTATCTGGACAATCTGCTTGGTGCCGGACTGATAATGTTCTTCGGCTTCATCTTTGCTACGATAGTCCGGCGCATTGTCGAAACCGGGCTCATGGCAGTCAACGCCGATGGCTGGTTTGCGAGAGCTGGTGTTACGGAAATCACCGGTGCTGATGATGCCCCGGCGAAAGACGATGACCATACGACGCTGAGCTCCGCGCTAGGTATCGTCGCATTCGTGCTGATCATTATCCCAGTGGCAACTGCTGCGCTTGATGTGTTGAATCTCGATTCAATATCCGCGCCGCTTATCCAGATACTCAATGACGTAGCGCACTTCTTGCCGCGGGCAATCGCTGCAGCGCTCATCCTTGGCACGGCCTATTTCATTGGTCGCTGGGTCAAAGGTTGGTTGCAGCAACTCATGGAAGCGCTCGGCGTCGACAATGCCGCATCGGGTTCAGGCCTGGTGCCGTCGAGCGTCAAGGTGAGCCGCGTTCTGGGCACGATCACCTTAACGGCGATCATGCTGGTCTCGACGGTCGCTGCAATCGAGGTGCTGGAAATCAGCTCGGTCCAGGCCATGGTAACGGAAGTTGTTGCCTTGGGCAGCCGGGTGATTTTCGGCCTGGTCATCATTGGAGTTGGCGTCTTGCTGGCGCGGTTGCTGTCTGGCCTGATGGCGAGTTCGACCGGCGAAACAGCGGGACTGCTTCCGACCCTCCTCAAATGGCTGATCATCGCGCTGTTCGCTGCGATGGGCCTGAAGTTCATGCAGATTGCCGACGAAATCGTGATCATCGCATTTGCGGCGATCCTCGGTTCTGCGGCAGTGGCCGCGGCCATCGCCTTCGGGCTTGGCGGTCGGCCAACGGCGCATAAACTTCTCGAGCGCTGGACGGAAGGCAAAGCCAACCGGAGCAATCCGGGGGACAAGACGCCTCCGGGCATCTAGGCCCGAGAAGAGGTGCGCCGCTTTCGCCACTTTGCCTGTTTCGACTGGTCGGGACAGGCGGTGGAGAAGCCCAAGGGCATCGCTTTGGCAATAGCAAGGGCGGGTGCGCAAGCGCCCGCCCTTGTTGCATCCGACACCTATTGGTCGCGCCAGACCGCGCTGACATGGCTTGAAGACCAGGCAGACGCGCAGACCGATATGGTGATCGGCTTCGATTTTTCCGCCGCCCTGCCCTTTGCCGATCGCGGCGGATATTTTCCGAGCTGGGCGAACACTCCAGGCAGTGCCAAGTCTCTTTGGGAGGCGATTGATACTATCTGCGCGGATGACCCGCACCTGTCCGCCACGGGTGCCTGTGATCACCCAGCACTGGCCCCCTATTTCCGCTACCAAAAAGGCCGCGAAACGATAACCGGCGATCAGTTCGAAGCAGGGCTCGGTCGCCTGCGCCTGACTGAACAGCGCTGCCGCGCTCAGAAGCAAGGCAATGCGGTGTCCTGTTTCAATCTTGTTGGCGCGGCACAGGTCGGCAAATCGAGCCTCACCGGAATGCGGGTTTTGCATCGGCTAGGCGGGAAGATCCCGGTCTGGCCATTTGATCCGATCCCCAAGACCGGCCCGATGCTGGTGGAAATCTACACTGGCTTGGCAGCCCGGGCAGCCGGGCTTGCCGGGCCCACCAAAGTTCGGGACGCCGCCTCACTGGACCGCGCACTGGATGCTCTGGGAACCCAACCGCACACGCCCCTTCCCGCCTATGACGATCACCGCACCGACGCGCTCCTGACGACTGCCTGGCTCCGCATGGCGGCGGGCGACGCAGCGTTGTGGCAGCCAGCCAGACTGACCGAACAAATAGCGCAACAAGAGGGCTGGACCTTCGGCGTGCGATGACGCATGGGGGCTCCGCAGAGCCTGTGCCGGATTAGCTCAGCTGGTAGAGCAACCGCCTTGTAAGCGGTAGGTCGTCCGTTCGAGTCGGACATCCGGCACCACCCAGTTCCATGCTCTCAGTCCGCAAGCGGCTATGCGACACGCCTCCCCCGCGACAGTCGATCGAGTTGATCGTCCAATCCTGGGATACAGGCTATGACATTCACGAGCGCCATAATTAATCGGTCTGCACGACTTGGGCGATTTCGGGGAAGAGTTATCAGAATTTCCGCACGGAAAGCACGACGATCAAATTGATAGTGTTGTGCAGTTTCTAGCCGCGACTGACATCGGAAAGCGACGCTTGATGGCTGAGGCCGACCAAGCTCGATACTGTCGATAGGCGGCTGGCTCGAGTATCCCGATAATGTGCTTTATGTGAATATCGGCTTCCTACTAGGTATCGGCTTTCCGGTTGAAATGAGCATTCCATGAAGATGCGGATCATCCATTCCGCTCGACGAAACCGCTCGGGCTCTCCTCCGACCATCGCTTGAAGGCGCGTGAGAATGCGCTTGGGTCTGAAAACCCAACGAGATAGGCAGCCTCGTTGATCGTCACCTTGCCGCCACGTAGATAATCCATAGCGAGACGCTGGCGCAGATTATCCAGCACCTCCCGGAACCCCACGCCCTCGGCACGCAAGGCGCGATAGAGGGCTTGCTCGTTCATACCCAGATCAGCAGCGACATTGGCCAGCGACACATTTCCGGTGTGCAAACTCGGTATCAGCTTCGCTTCGACCTCCGCACGAACGGTCTGCATAGCTTGGAGCTCGGCAAGCAGGTCATCTGCCTGGCGCCGCAGCATGCCGAAGACATAGTTGCGTTTGGGATTGAGCTTGAGCTCCAACAAAGACGGATCAATTTCCATCGCATTATGTGCGCAATCAAATTCGACCGGGACGCCGAGCAACTCCTCGTACAAATCGGCATAGTCCGGTTTTGCATGGGTCACCTGGGCCGATCGATAATATCCGCGATCGGGGAAGAAACGGTTCACCCCGCAGATAAAGCGTCCAAGTGTCGATTCGGTCAGCTCGGGGAAGCTGCCCGGGTTCATCCGACTATCATCGAGCCATAACTTCTTATCGCGGCGGACTACGTGAAAGCGGCCATTGGCGCCGACACTCTCCACCTCAATGATCAGCCGGCCATAGCGATTAAGCTGCGCAAAAGCGTCTTCCATGGTCGGTGCTGCGCGGGAGATCAGCCCGACCAGGGATAGCTGGTCGAAGGAAATCTGTGCTCCAAAATAGAGCGCCAGAGCCGGTTCGCCCGAAAGCGATTTCGCCGACCGCATCAGCTGCTTGAATTTTGAAAAGGCAATCCGAGCATGCGCATCTTCAAATGCGTCTGCGCCAAGCTTTACTGACCGAAGTAGCGCGTCCGGATCGGCCCCCTTCTCGACTGCCAGATCGAACAGGGCCTTTGCATAACCGGCAGATACCGATGGTCCGTTCATATCATCGGCCACCCAAACAGCACTTGCACATGTCAGTTTCGATCATGGATTTGATGGCTGGGGTCATGGGCTTCCATTTCGAGTGATTTATGTAGGTAACACAGTAATAACGATCCGTGAAGGAATAGCGATGACCAGTATTGTGGCGACCAGCGCACAATCCGCCTCTCTCCCAACTGCAAAAAAAATGCTCTCCTGGGCGGCGTCTGCCTGGCTTGTGGTCACGGCGATTGGCCAGTGGATCTTCGTTGTCTATGTCGCGGGTTTCTACCTTCCGATAATTGCACGCCTCGGCCTACCCGGGCTCGATGAAACCCATCTTCCCGATGGCTATGTCCCCGGTGATATTGCCGGAAACCTGGCGATTGGTGCACATCTTGTAATCGCGATCATCATCATCGGCCTGGGCCCGCTGCAACTGATGGCGCCGATACGCAACCGCTATCCGCGATTTCACCGATGGGTCGGGCGCATCTATATGGCGACCGCGCTCATAACCAGTCTGGCGGGGCTGTTCCTTGTGTGGACCCGAGGCGTGCTGGGCGGCGTGCCGGGGCATCTCGCGATCAGCCTCGATGGCATCCTGATCATTCTCTTCGGCACGATTGCTGTGCGCCATGCCCTTGCGCGTCGGATCGACAAGCATCGCGATTGGGCATTGCGCCTCTTTGTCGTGGTCAGTGCCGTTTGGTTCTTCCGGATTGGCATGATGGCCTGGATTGTTCTAACAGGCGGCCTGGGAATCGACTTCGAAACCTTCACCGGACCGTTTCTCACCTTCTGGTTTTTTGGCCAGATGCTGGTCCCGCTGGCGATAATGGAACTCTATATCCGCGCCCGGAATTCTCGCAGCGCCACACTCAAATATTCGGCAACCGGGATGATCGGCGTCTCCACGTTGGTCATGATGTTCGGCATCGGCGCTGCAACCATGGGCATGTGGTTACCAAGACTATGACATCCCATGCCGCCAAAATACCCAGCCTCGCCAACTGCCGACAATCTTGAGATAGGTGCGAGCACCTGAAAAACATCAATCGGGGACATAGTCGATCAGATCACCCGGCGCACAATCAAGCACCTTGCAGATTTTGTTGAGAGTCTCGAGTTTGACGCCCTTCACATTTCCAGATTTTAGCTTTGAGAGATTGGCCTCGGTCATCCCTATCAACTGCGCGAGTTGTTTCGAGCGCATTTTCCGACGGGCCAGCATGACATCAAGTGTTATCACTATCGCCATGATCAGACATACTCTCGGATTTCTTCGCCATGGCGATACCCTTCTTCGATCAGATACGTAGCCAGATAGATTATCGCGGCGGCAAACAGCACGATCATATGGCTCACTGACAATCCGAGATGCGTCCACAAAGGCGCGTCGTCAAACACACCCATTGCCCATCTCAATACCCCGCTTAACAAAAATGCCGTAACTGCCGTGAGCACGGAATAGGTACAAAATGCTCGTAGGTGGCGGATCGTCTGGATCGCTACCATCTGTGTCCGACTATATTGGCGAAACATCCAAAACAGATGCCAGAGCGCACCGAGCGAAAAGAGCACCGGAACACAAACTGCTGCGAACCCGGCCAATCGTCGTTCAGGTACCGGAGCGAGCTCGTGCAGGACGATGAAGTTTCCGCCCAGGCGATTAATGCCGAACCCCCAAAAGGTAATCACCGCGCTCACAATCACAATGGCAATCACAGGGATTGCGATCAGAAAACCTCTGCACGCGAGTTTGACCAGGGGTTTGGAGTCGAACATGTCACCGCCTTATTGTTGTTTTATTATCATTATACGATAATTTATTGTTGATCTGATCATATTCTGATCGCATGAATGGATCAAGAATGAAGTTGGCTGAGTAGGTGAATTGGTGGGGGAGCGCGGTGCATGTACTGGGAAGTCTGCTGATCTGGAATGGTGTATTCCTTGCCTTAGGCGTTATCGGAGCGGTCCTTTGGCGACACTCCGTCAGCATAAGATGGTTTGCCGCATCGCTGCTCCTGTTCAATTTCAACGTCGCACTTGTGCTCGATATGTTTGGTATTGGCGCACTTGTATCCAACATGCTCGGGCTCGACGGTCTGGCATATAACTGGGTGGGTAAAGCGCTCGCTCTCGCGGCGTCACTCGGAATTGTCATTGCCGGTTTTGTTCCGGCGAAGCCCATAGGCTTCACCTTCGAACAATCGCAGCATGCGCGGTGGGGTTGGGGATTGGTAGTTTTTATGTTTGCGCTATCGATTGTCGTTGGTTGGCTTGTTCCCGACGAACCACAAACCATGGAAACCATTGCCTATCAAATGACTATGCCAAGCCTCGAGGAAGAGCTCTTCTATCGCGGTATCCTGCTCTACTGCCTCGTCCGGGCATTCGGTGACGGCTCGCCGTTTCTCAATGCGAATTTTGGTTACGCCGCTCTGGTATCAACGGTGGTATTCACGATCATCCATGGTGTTTTCTGGAGTATGGACGGATTAGTCTTGTCCGCCGATGCACTGCTCTTTGCTGGAATATTTGGAATACTACTCATGTGGTTACGCCTCAATACAGGAAACCTTTTGGCCGCGATTCTGTTGCACAGCATCATCAACACCGTTTGGCGTCTGGTTTGAAAGTCCGCTTTGCGCGCGTAGCGGGCATTCGCCTTCTCAATCTTCCAGTGATGGGCAATCTCCGATCCGTTCAAGCATCGGCACCATTCGATAGCGGGCGCTTGTCATGGGCAACTCATCGCGATCTTCGAAGTCGCGCATGACCTGGAGCGAAAACCGCATCAGCTTACACGCTTCCTCGCGGTCACCGATCTGCCAAAACACGTTAGAGGCTTCCTGCAGTCGGTGCGCATAACGCATAGGCGTCGCCAATCCATTGCGGCCAGGCCACTCACTCCTGTTGGCATGGTCGAGGCCGATTTCCAGCATCTGCCGGGCTTCTTGATTGCGGCCAAGTGAAGCTGCCGTGTCCGCTCGGGTCAGCACTAATATTCCCAACGTCCTTTGAAGGTCATGATCATTCGGATCGGCGTCTCTCGCCGCTGCTGTCGAGGCGAAGACCGAGCGCAACACGCGATCCGCCAAGGCGGGTTGCTCGAGCATCAGATAGGTCTTTGCTAGATTTATGGAGATGGTCGCTAACTGCCTCTGCGCTGCAGGCGAGGAGCCGTTACTTGTTATGAAATCTCGTTGTGACTGCAATACCCGTTCAAAGCCGGCAATCGCCCCTTCGATATCGCCATCGACAATACGCAGTCCGGCAAGCAGGTGTCGCAGATCGATATAGGCATGCCGGATATCAGCAGATCGCTGCATTTCTTCTGGTGCTGCATTCACAATTTCCACCGCTCGTTCAAAAGCACGGCGGGTCCCCTCGATATCATCATTGCAACACCCCCGCGCATCGCCAAGATAGCGTAATGCTCGGACCTGCATCGCAACACTTTCAATCGTTGGTGTCTGCACCTCGTCCAGAAGATTGCGAGCTCGTTCAGCGTGACCAAGCGCCCCATGCGTATCGACATAAGTGAGCAGTTTATCGCGCGCTAAGCTTATATGGACATTCGCCAATGGCAATCGAATCTCGTCGCCGGGTGCTTCATTATAGAGAGGTTCCAGTATTTCGGCGGCTCGCTCAAACAGCGCCAGACCCTCTGCAAGCTGGCCAATATTGCCGCTCGCCAGTGAACCCGTCACCGTCGCAAGTCGATAATAACCACGCCCCGCGGCCAAGCGCGTCTCAAGCGAGGCATCCGGATTGTTGGCCAGCGATTCCAGATATCGTTGTGCTGTCTGCGCAACGGTCAGGCGCGCCTTGGTGGCACCTGGAACTTCGCTCACGCGATCAAAAACATCGAACATCATAATGTTGGCGAGGTCGCGCGTTTCAGAGAGCCGCTGTTCTGCCTCGGCGCGCGCGATATCGGTTTCTCTATATGCGGCGGACACCAATACTAGCGCCGCAAAAACCGCAACGAAAACCGCCGCCACGGCTCCGGCTAATAGACGCTGACGGCGGACGAGCTTCCAGAAGAAATAGGACGGCCTGCCGTGGATCGCAGAGACCGGGCGATGATCACGGTGATTGTCGATATCCTCGATCAATGCTGAAACCGACGGATAACGATCATCCGGTTCGATTGAGGCCGCTTTGTTGGCAATCGCGATCAACTCGGTATCGCTTTTTTCGCCGATCAGTATTTTGAGCAGCATACCAAGTGAATAGGTGTCGGTCAGAGTATTGGCGGGTCCACCGGATCGCTGTTCCGGGGCCGCAAACCCCGGTGTGTGGTCGGCTTGGCTGGGCTGCGCTAGATTGTCAGACTCTTCCGGCTTTGCGATACCGAAATCAATGAGTTTGACTTGATTCTCGTCAGTTACAAGAATGTTAGGCGGGGTTAGGTCGCGGTGCACGACCAAGTGTTGATGAGCCGCTTCTACGGCACGGCAGATCTGGCGGAAGACCCAAATCCTGGTTTCAAGGTCACGCTCTGCAGCGTTCAGCCATTTGTCGAGCGATAGGCCGCTGACATATTCCATTACGAGATAAGGCGATCCTTGGTCCGTCTCTCCGCCATCGAACAATCGCGCAATATTGGGATGATTGAGGTCGGCGAGTGTCTGCCGCTCACGACGAAATCGCTCGACGATTTCAGGATTGATCAACTGTTGTTTGACTACCTTGATCGC
Source organism: Parasphingopyxis sp. (assembly GCA_965212265.1). Lineage (GTDB taxonomy): Bacteria > Pseudomonadota > Alphaproteobacteria > Sphingomonadales > Sphingomonadaceae > Parasphingopyxis. The sequence goes on from CBDBUZ010000007.1 coordinate 57,885, forward strand.
AACAATGTGATCGAAGTCTTTGGCGGCTCGTTCGGCAAGATAGACATTGCCCATACCACCGCGTCCAATAAGACGTAATATTCGGTACGCTCCGAGTTCGTCGGGGACATCATCTTCGATATCACTAAGGAAGGGAGCTCCCCCGGTTTGCAATGACTTGCGAGGTTCATCGCCTCCCTGCAGTAGCTTTAACACACGGCCCTTTGTTGCCTCGTCCAAATCATCGCGGACCAAGACTGATGCTTCACGATCAGCAGGTGGTTGATCCAGTGCGCGCTCTAGAGCCTCTAACACCATCCGTTCGTTCGCCGCGTCGGTTCGGCTCATTGATCTTGGCTCAATCGATCGTGTAACCAGATGCGCGAGGCTTGCCAGCGCCGTTTGACAGTCCGCACTGAGACATCAAGGACAGTTGCGATATCGCTAAGTGACATACCGCCAAAAAAGCGCATCTCCACAATATCGGCGCGCTCCGGATCAATTTCTCGCAACTCGAAAAGGTGTAAATCCAACGCTAGCAGTTCTATGGGTGCCTGCCATTCTGCAATGTCCGTCACGAGTGTGACTTTAGTGTGATAGCGCTTTTCAGCATTGCGACGACGAGCCTGATCGACAAGTATCTGGCGCATCAGCGTCGTCGAAATGGCGAGAATATGCGCACGGTCGCTGAATTCCATCTCGGTCATGCGGGACAAACGGATGATTGCCTCGTTGATCAGGTCTCCAGTCGACAATGACGAGTGCAATTCTTGCGAGAGTTTCGCGGCAGCAATATCCCTGAGCTCATTATGAATCTCGCGCACCAGTGAGTCACCGGCGGTTACATCCCCAACCTGCCACTTGGCCATCAGTTCGCTGTGATTCATAGTCCGGCCCCCAGTTTCGGACAGATTCCAAGAATAGCCACAATTCTGTTGCAAATCCAAGATGTTTCAGACGGGGAGGCATAGTCACGCACGTCAGAAACCATAGCGATCCGCCACTGCAAGCAGGTCTTCTACTCGGCTTCCAATCTCAAGGTTCTGGCGCAGCCTGCGTTCGAGCCAGGCGCGCCGGCTCTCGGCAGGTTCGTTCAGTGCCTCTTCGAGCAAGGCCAAAACCTCTCGTTCCATGTCCATATTGACATCAGCTAGATCGGGCGGATCGGGCCGTGCATCGTCCATTATCTAATCCTTGGCGTCGCTCAAGATTCGTCAGTTGCAAAAATGATATGGATCATCAAAACCGCCATCCAATCGTGGCTGACCCGGCAATGCCCTGCGCGTCCGAACCCACAAGCCCGCGAACATCGCCACCGATCGACCAGCCGCCGCCCAGTTGATACCGTCCGGCGATACTGAACAGTCCAGCGGAGCCATCAGTGCGGGGTGAACGAACGGAGAAAGCGCTGGCGGGTGCTCCGGCGATTCTCATTTCAACCTGGGACACACTGCTATGCCCATCGATATATTGGGCGCTCAGATCGAGACTGCCATTGGCGCCGTGCCAGTTGGCGAAAATACCGCCGCCAATCCGAGTGGCTTCATCGGAAGCTCCTCTGCTCGCGAGGTTGAGGCTGTTTGCTCCGGTTTCGCCGAAACTCCCGATATCGCCATCGGCAAAGAAAAATGAAGCAACCGGGCCTGCTGCCCAGCCGCCGCTACCCAGAGGCAGTCCGTAGCGAAGTTCGGCTTCCAGCGAGAGGGTTTCCATATCGACGCTGGCCTGTGTCAAACGCAATACTGTGCCAAAGGCGACCCCGCGCCGAACAGTGTTGTCGAGATTGCTATAGCTGAACGCCCCGGTCGCAGTGATCCCGCGATTGCCTGTTCCATATCGACCAAAGCCGCCGAGATGCCAGCCGTCGAAATCGGCAGTCGAACGGCGGGCATCGACATCCAGCTCGCCATCGACATGACCGACAGTAGCGCCGATCGCCCAACTGTTACTCGGTCCGCGATAGTCGATACCGAAATCGAAGCCGTAGCTATTGCTGTCAGCAACCGCCGCGTTACCGTCGCTATCAATTGAGCCGTCCCGGCCGGTGACTCCGCCCCAGGCACCCCAGCCTTCTCCGCTTGCCTCGTGGGCGCGCGCAACAAGCCGATCAGTGCGAACCATCGCATCATCCAGACCATTGGCCAGCAGAGAAGCGTATATCTCACCCGATGACGCGCTAAAGGCGGCCCGTGCCTGCGGCGCGGTCATAAACAGGATCTGCCTATAGACGCTCGCTGCATCGCTGCCCGCCGTCTGATCGAAATCGTCAAGGCCATTTGCCGCTCCTAGCTCATTATAGGTAACCGCGGCTGTCGGAAATAGCGGTGCGGGAAGCGGTGGAGGTGACGGAAGAGGTGGCATCGAAGGGGCAACGTTGTTGGGCGTCAACGCGAGCCCCACATCATTACCGTCTCCTGCCGTATAGTCGACCGACGGTGTCAGGAAAGCGAGCTCGTTGGTGATCGTTCCGAACTCGCCCATCACTGCGTCCATCGCATCATTGTCGATGATGAGGAAATTGAACGGGTTAGCGCCAGCAAAGCCGCCGCCGGCCATATCGAGAATGCGAAGTGTCGCATCGCCCAAAGTCACCGTGCCGTTGACGATCACGACATCATTGCCGCCCATCTCGTCAACCTCGACCTCGAAAACACTGTTCGCATCAAGCGTCAGATCGCCGGTTGTCAAGGACCCGATGCTATTGCCGGGCGCGAGGGTGCCGCCTGCCAAGGTCAGCGCGCCGATTGTGCCCGAACCCATGAAAACGGCACCTTCGCTGACAAAAACGTCCAGCATCGACAGATCACCATTGGCGACGAATGTTCCGCTGCGCACCTCATATCGAGAGAATATACCGCCATCAGCATTGGCCGTCAGCGTGCCTGGTCCCTCTTGCGCGAATGTCTCGATCGAGGTGAAGTCGAAATCGTTGAGATCGACCGTCAGATTGTCAACATCGGCCGTTGTGAACAGCGCGGTATCATTGTTCGCGCCACCATCCGCAGCGACTGTGCTGCTCAGCATATCGAGCAGAAACACATCCTCGCCTTCGCCCAATGAGATCATGCCGGCAATCGCATGGCCATTGGCGATAGAGACAGTGTCGTTGCCCGCTCCGCCGAGGAAATCGGCGGTGATAACCGTCCCGGACGCAATCGTGGCGCTATCGTCTCCGTCGCCGAGATCGAGCGTGCCGTTGATCATGCCGCCCGTTTCGGTTTCGGCACGATCGGTATCATCGCCGAGCAGCACATCGCCATTGGAGACGCCGGTCGCGCGCAGCAGAAATATGTCGTCGCCATTGGACAGGTCGATCGCGGTGCCGCCCCCCCCTGTGATCGTTCCGGCCAGATCAACGCTGGTGGTATTGAGCGTCGGGACCACGGTATCGACGCGCTCACCATCGATAAACTGGATGTTGGTTGCCGTGTCTTGATCGCGAATTGCAATATCGCCCGCCGCAATGACGCTGGTTTCGTCGACGATAATCCTGTTGTCCGATGGCTCGTTTATGCCCGTGAACGGGTCAAAATATGCGCGCACAAACACGCCGGTTGTGTCGGCACCGGCAACCATGATGGACCCGCTATTGATTACGTCGATAGCCAGAATCTGCACCGCCGAATTAACGCCGAAACCGGACCGCCCGTCGACCATTATCTCGCCGCCGTCGACGATCAGCCGTAGTTCCAGAATTTTGTCTCTGTTGAACCCGAATGGATCTTCGATAAAGATTCCGGCAGATTCTTCGCCACCGTTCGCTATAAGACTGCCCGATATCGTGACCGCTGCCGATGCTGACATATCGATGCCACGCGCAGAGCCGCGACCGTCCGGACCGCTTCCGCCGATCGCTTCCACCCTGCCCTGAATGTCTATCCCGGGCAGAGCAGCGCCGAAACCGAACGGAAACTGGATGCCAAGCGCGGCGCCGCCGAATGCGGTTGTGCTGGGTCCGGTTACGCTGGCTTCTCCGCCAAACGCCTGCACCAGTCCTTCAACGACAAAGCGCGGGGCAATCGTGGAGCCTTCGCTCGACCGCGGGTTGAAGAAGATACCGAACGCAGCGCCGCCCCTGACAATTACCTCCGCATCGTTGTCGGGATTGTTGATCAGTTCGGCATTGCCGGCCGTCGCAACGATATTGCCGACTTGCCGATAGACTGTGTCGTCGGTCGCGGTGACTCCACCGCCGGAAGCACTACCACCAGTCAGCAGGCCAGATATATTCTCGCCAGTGATCTCCAGCCTAGCGTCGCCGCCAAATGTGGTGATCAGGTCTTCGAAGGAAAATTCGGTAACCGTAGTCGCGGCCGCCTGAGGAAAGCCGAAGTCGAAACTGAAGCCCGATGCACCGCCCCCGACACTGCGCGTCTCATAGTCGCGGCCATTGGCGATCGCGAGGCTATTGCCACCACGCGCCGTGATCGGTCCGCTAAATGTAAGGTCGAGCGAGAAGGAGCCGCCAGCTTCTCCCGCGCGCGCCGCGCCGCCCTCTGCTTCGACGGCATAACGCGGCGTTCCTTCGTTAACATCCGAATAGAGCGTGCCCGTCGTTGCCACACCAGTGCCGGTACCGACCGCGCGTGCATTGCCGCCGGTGACGTCGATAGAACCGTCAAAGGAAAACTCGGCATATTCCGTCGAGAACATGGTGATCGCGCTGGCAGTCTGCCCTCGGCTTCGCGCAAAGATCAGACCGGCCGTCTCGTCAACACCACCCAGCGAGGCGGTCGCCTCGGCGCTGCTGCTGCCGCCTACCACCACGATATCGCCAGTATAGTCGAGCCGTGTCAGTCCGTCCTGGTCGTCATTATCCGTGTCAGTCAAGATACCATATGCTGTCGGGTTGAACGCGGTCCCGCCGTCAGCGATCGCCATGCCCTGTCGCAAATCCGCGCCCGTGCTCGTTGATACTGCATGAATTGTGACATCGGCGCCGATTATGCTGACATCGCCTATCATCGTGAGGTCGACATTCTGAAATCCGGGCAGATCCTCCGCATCGGGGTCGAACGAGAAAAAAGACGGCGCGTAGATACCGGTAAGACGAGCGAAAGTGACTTGGGCATCCGCGGTGTTGTCTACGCTCGAAGCAAAGACATTAGCTGCGCCGCCTGTGATCCTGATGTCGCCGGTCTGCGAGATTGCGAGGTCATCAAAACCCTCTGCAAAGATCCCATGGTTTTCGGTAACGGCATTGCGGAAACGGATGGTTCTCGCGCCCGCCGATCCGCCATTGGTATTGATCGTCGTAATGTTGCGCGTCCCGCCGTCCACGGCAAGCAAACCGGTGTTGGTCAGCGCGATATCGCCTGCCAGATTCTCAGCCCGGATCGCACCAAACCGACCTAATGTGATATCCGCTCGAAACGTATTTTCGGCGCTGAACACTGGCCTGGACACGTCGATATCGCCGATATGCGTGAAATTGATCTCCCCGCCAACGTTAAGCCCGAGGGCACCAAAATTATCAAACTGTCGACTGCCGTTTGTTTCTGTGTAATTCGCTTGCGTTTGCCCGAAGATATCGCCGACCAGCTGGCCGCTGACTCCGCCATCGGTAATGATGTGGAAACCGGCTATTCTTCTGTCGTCGCGTTCGTTCGGCGGCATCAATGCCATGCGGAAATTGCCCAAATCGGCATCGACAGTGACATCTAAACCTGCATCCTGGCGGAGGAAGAATCCGCGGCTGCCGATATCAGTCGTCAGATTCTCGAAAATGACGGTGCTGACGGTATTGGAGATCACGGCTCCCCCGCCGGAAACATCCCCATCGCAAGTCAGCACGCTATCGTTTACGCCGCCCGTTACGCAGCTGGCTTCTGCCGGACTCGGCACCAAGGCCAAGGTCGCGCCCATCGCCGCCAGCGCTACCCCATGCTGCAATCCTGCTCTGGTCTCGAATTTCCGCCGGTATGCCATCGTTTTCCTCTCCAAAATGAGTGCCGGGAAAAATGGTCACTCACCAAAGAAGGCGCAAAACAGCGGAGAAAGGGGCCAAAATTGTTTCTGGCGCGAAGACCCAAGAAGGTATTGGGGGGCGAGGCCTCACAGGAAATCGAAGCGAGGGATCAACGGTAACCAGGACAAATAGACCGGCAGATCAAGCGTCCGCTTTCGGCCAATTGCAGTCTTAAGGGGTTTCACCATCCGACCGTCAGGCGCTGCCTTGGAGCTGGTTGCAATTCGATTAGGTCAAGCATTGCAACAGCGAAATCTGCGTAGGAAATTTGCGATTGTCCATTGCTTTGCTTGACAAGCGTGTTGCGTCCCAGTGCATAGCGGCCCGTTCTATCAGAATTGAGCAACATTGCCGAAGGCCGCAGACATATCCAATCTGCATCTGGAAAGGCGTTCAGCAGAGTGTCCTGCGCCGCACAAGCTTCCGCGATCGGCCGGACGGAGCCTGGCAAGAACCCTGGAGCTGTCAGAACAGTGTGATTGGTGCCATCGCCGATCTTCAGCGGCGCCGCCCCACCCGTGACATAAACCGGCTTGTTCTCAGCTCTCGAAGCCATCAAGACAGCCCGCGTCATACTCACGAGCTTGTCCTCCTGGCCTTCGGGCGGGCGCAGGGCCGACACGATAGCCGCATTCGCCTGCACCAGGCGCCCCAGCTTCTCACGGTCATTGAAAACATCCAATGTCTCACAGCGAATATTGGGGCTATTGCCCTCTAGGCGACTTGTATTTCTTGCGCAGGCTGTCACTTGATGGCCGCGCTCGGTTGCCTCTTGGGTGACTGCCCTTCCGACAACGCCAGTAGCGCCAAGAATGAGAATATTCATGCCATTTCTCCGATTTTGTCGTGGTTGGTTGCAATGGATTTGGAGCGCGCTCCGCCGAGCGTGATGCTGCCCAATACTATCGCCGCACCCATGATCTGGATCGGCGTCAGGATTTCCCCTAGAATCAGCCACCCCAAGCAAACAGCGGTAAGGGGGCTGAGAAAACCAAACGTGGTCACTACCTCAGGCCCGAGCCGATCAATGCCCCGGAACCACAGAAAATAGCTAAGCGCTGCGCCGGCCAGACCGAGCCAGAGAAAACCGGCAACGTTCGTCAAACTGAGGTTAGGCAGCGGTGGCTCAATCATTGCCGCTATTGGCAAGAGAACAATCCCCCCCGCGGTCAGCTGCCACGCCGTAAACGTTAGGGCCGAGACGGGAGGTTTCCACTTTCGGGTCAAAACCACGCCGAGCGCCATAGAAAGAGCCCCACCAATAGCGGCTACTGTTCCAATGAGATCGAGTCGCGTTTCGGGGCCTATCAACAGCAGCGCAACGCCGGCTATCCCGGCACATGCAGCGGTCAAACTTCGGGCAGTCAGCGGAGTTTTAAGGGCTACCGATGCCAACAGAAGAACGAACAGCGGTTGGATCGCGCCGAGGGTGGCCGCAGCGCCACCTGGCAGCCGATAGGCAGCGATAAACAGCGCCGACCAGAAAATCGCAAAGTTCAGCGCTCCAAGAACCATCAATCGCAGGTACCAACTGCGATCCGGAAAACTGCGTGTCACTGCCAACAACAACAGTCCGGCAGGTAGTGCGCGCAGCACTGCATCAGTTAGCGGGTACCCAGCCGGGAGCATCTCGGTTGTAACAATGTATGTGCTGCCCCAAATGGCGGGTGCCGATGCGGCGAGCACCAGGTCGGAAATTCGCGATGTTTGTGCTGTCATGTGTCTCGCTGCCTCCAGTTGTTCTCGGACTGTTTCCGAGTTCGCGGCATCAGCCGCCTGGTGTTAGCGATGGGGATATTTTATACACCAATATTTGATAATACCGTTATTCAAGATCACACTACCAACTGTGAGTGGTTAATATGGATCGTCTGACAGCCTTGACCACATTTCGACATGCCGTGGATCTTGGCAGTTTTGCTGCTGCTGCGCGTCACCTTGGCCTATCGCCAGCGGCTGTCAGCAAGAATATTGGAGAATTGGAACAGCATCTGGGCACAAGACTTCTAAATCGCACAACACGGAAAATGAGTTTGACAGAAGCGGGTACCACCTACTTTGAGCGAGTAGTTGCGATACTGGATGATCTTGATGATGCCGATGACGTTCTTGGAAGCATGCGTCGAGCACCTTCAGGTACATTGCGGATCGCTGCGCCGATGACTGTCGCATTGACGTGTTTCTCGTCAGCAATTCCCCGGTTTCTGGAATGCTATCCTGATGTCTCCATTGATTTGCATTTGGATGATCGGCGGGTGAACATCGTGGAAGACGGGTTCGACATAGCCATTCGCGGTGTCGATACCCTTGAGGATTCTAGCCTGATCGCCCGCAAGCTCTTGACGATGCGGCATGTGCTCTGTGGTGCTCCCTCCTATTTCGATGCGAACGGAGTGCCAAGTTTACCTGAAGATCTTACGGATCACGAACTCATCCAGTTTTCGCTGTCCGGACATGCGCAAAGATGGACATTCGATAATGGCGCGCGCGAAGCTCAAGTACCAGTGAGTGCTCGCTATAAGGTTTCGTCCAGCCTGGCCGTTATCGATGCCCTGCGTGAAGGCTTTGGAGTAAGCTTGGTTCCCAGAATATATGTCGAAGAGGATCTTGATCGAGGCAGCCTTCAGACTGTGCTTGATGACTGGGCGCCTGATGAGACGACGCTCTATGCCATCTATCCATCCCGCCAATATCTTGTTTCCAAAGTGAGAGTTTTCTTGGATTTCCTTGCGGATGAATTTGCAAAGTTAGAAGGAAAATCGACGTCAAACGAGCGTAAGTAACCGTAACAGACTGTCAGGTCTTCGCATTCCAGCCCAACGGGCACAGGAACAGGAGACAAATATGGCTCGACATAAATTGGCGATAATAAGTTCTGTATCGGCGGTCAGTCTTACCCTGATGCTGATAGCGGCCGGTGACAGGCCAAGGTGACTGGCAACAGCAGCAAAACTGCCGAGATCCACGGCATGTGGAATTGTAGTCAAGCCTGTCAGGCGATCCATATTAACTACTCACAGTTGGTAGTGTGATCCCAAATAACAATATTATCAAACGATAGTGCATAAAATATTCCCATCATCAACACCAAGCGGTTGATGCCGCGAACGCAGGAACTGTCCGACAATCACCGGAGGCGACGAGGCACAGGAACAGGAGACAAAACATGACTCAACGTAAACTGGCGATCAAACAAACTGTTTTAGCGGCCGGCCTTGCCCTGATGCTGACAAGCGCATCAAATGCGCAAACTGAAGCTACTAACATCACGCCGGAATCCGAAACGGTCATTTCAGCGGCCTTCCCGTTCGACAAACACTATGTCGACATACTGGGATCGCAAATGGCCTATGTTGACGAGGGCGAAGGACCCGTCATCCTCTTCATTCACGGCAATCCCACCTCATCCTACCTGTGGCGGAACATCATTCCGCATGTGAGCACCGACCACCGCGTAATTGCGGTCGATCTGATCGGCATGGGCGATAGCGATCAACCCGATATCGATTATCGTTTCGCGACCCATGCGTCCTATCTCGACGCCTTTATCGCCGCGCTAGAGTTACAAGACATCATCCTCGTTGTTCACGATTGGGGTTCTGGCCTCGGCATGCGTTACGCGCGCCTCAATCAGGACAATGTTCGCGGAATCGCCTTGATGGAGGCGATCCTGCCGCCCGCTTTACCTGCTGCAGGCTATGAAGCGATAAGCGAACCAGCAAGCAGCATGTTTCGAAACCTGCGAACTCCGGAAATCGGCGAGGAGATGGTGCTCGACAATAATTTCTTTGTCGAAGGCATACTCGGTCAGGCCGGCGTCGTACGACAGCTGTCGCGCCAGGAACTTAACGCCTATCGCGCGCCATTCTCGACCCGCGAAAGCAGGCGCCCAACTCTGCAATGGCCGCGCGAAATTCCGATCGGTGGAGAGCCTGGCGATGTGGTCGCTGAGATTGGTGCCAACGGTGAGTGGTTCTACCAAACCGAACTCCCAAAACTCTTATTCTTCGCAGATCCCGGTGCTCTGATTCCACCGCAGGTAGCAAGTTACATCGCTGAAAATGCACTCAACATCCAAGTTGTTGCACTCGGTCGAGCGACCCATTTCGTGCAAGAAGACCATCCGCACGTCATCGGACGGACTTTGGCTGCTTGGATATCTGGTCTCGGTGACAATCCTGAAAACCCACCGGCGCAATAGCGTCCCAATTAGGAATGGAGAGCATGATGAACAATCATTCAACACAATCGGAAACACCTCGCCATCGCTTACCCGAAGGACCTAGCGATCGAGTTGCCCTAGCCTTTGTAAAGGTCTTGCGCTTCATTGCGGATCGTTTCTTTGCGGGACGCTATGGTCATAGAGCAGTAGTGCTTGAGACAGTGGCCGCGGTGCCGGGAATGGTGGGAGGATTGCTCCAGCATCTTAAAGCGCTTCGGCGGATCAAAGATGATGAGGGCTGGATCCGCGAACTGCTCGACGAGGCGGAAAACGAACGCATGCATCTGATGACGTTCGTCCATATCGCTAGTCCGAACTGGTTCGAACGCATTGTGATTATGGCTACTCAGGCAGTTTTCTACAATTTCTATTTCCTGCTCTATCTTCTCGCGCCAAAAACCGCTCACCGCGTAGTCGGCTATTTCGAAGAAGAGGCTGTTGAGAGCTACACACAATATCTGGCCGCTATCGACGCTGGAAAGCATGACAACATTCCTGCGCCGCAGATTGCAATTGATTATTGGGGCCTTTCTGGCAGGGCGAAACTAAGGGACGTGGTTGTGGCCGTCCGCGAAGACGAAGCTGGCCATCGCGATCGTAATCATGCGTTTGCCGATTCTTTGGCACCGCAGCCAAGGGCAAACTCCGTAGCGGACCAGGGCGCGGTATATGACTGATCTGCCGAAATTTTATTCCACCAGCCGCCAAATGATCAGACGATTAGTCGACCATTTCTACGATGCGATTCGCAGGGACGATAAGCTCGGACCGGTTTTTGATCGGGTGATCGATGACGACTGGGAACCACATCTCGACAAGATGGTCGATTTCTGGATGTCTGTTATGTTCAAGACGGGTGCATTTAAGGGGCGGCCAATGATCGTGCACCGCGGTCTGGATGACCTCCGGCCCGAGCATTTTCCATTGTGGCTGGAACTGTTCCGGGACAGTGCGAAGTCGATCTGTCCAACGAATTTTGCGAGTGAGATCATCCATAAGGCCGAGCTGATCGCCGGCAGCCTCCAAAACGGAGTGTTTCCGGCTGCCGAAGAGGGATTGAGACGCGAAGCAAGAGCGGCGTGACCGGCCTTCCTGCCTCGGTGCGCGCGTATAAGCGAACGCCAGAATTCACGCACGACACAATACCCGTCGGGTTACGCAATGAGCACAGCACCAAGCCCGGTGTTTGGGGGGTCATCCATATCATATCAGGAACGTTGGAATTCCGTGATGAGAAGAGTTGCAAAACGCAAATTCTCGAAGCTGGAGAGCGCAAGGTGATTGCCCCGGCTGCCCCCCATCAGGTCAATCCAGTCGACTCGGTCACTTTTTTTGTCGAGTTCTACCGTTAATCGATCAAGGCGATCTAGTCGCCGCCAAGGATCCAACGCGATCACTGACATGGTCCCGATAGAATTTATATACAGCGCTTTCCTGATAGTCAGGATTGAGGTTTTCTAAGACCTCTCGCTCAAGCATTGCGGCTTCGTCATCTTGGGTTTGTTCGAGTACCGCCAACCGATAGACATGCGTAGGCAGGAATGAGGGATTTCTCTCTATTCCTCGGTCCAGGAACGCCAGCGCAGAATCGAAGTCGCCCATTTCAAAATGTGCCCGGCCGAGAGCAAATATCGAAGTCACCCCATAATTTGGATTCAAGCGGTTGCTTCTTTCGATGGCGACCAACGCATCCCTTCCTCGGCCGGCTTCAGAGAGAATAAGCGATCGCCAAAGCAGCGCCTCGGAGAAATTCGGATCCAGATCGATTGCCACATCAATTGATATTAGTGCCTCATCAAAATTTGATTGCCATCTGTGGACCCAAGCGAGAATCGCATGTCCAGATGGCAAATTTGGTTCGATCTCGACCGCAGTTTGCGCATGGTGCAGCGCTGGGTCGAGGGACAGTTCGACAGATGGAATAAATCCCGTCAGATATGCATAGGTTAGCGCTCGCGCCTTCCAGGCATGTGCTTCAGCGAAATCCGGGTCGCGCTCGATCGCTGTCGAAAAAAGCTCAATTGAAGCGGCAATGCTGCTCTCATCAAATTGATAAAATTGCTCTTTTGCTCGTAAGAATGTGTCATAGGCTTCGATGCTGTCAGTCGTACGCAAGCCCAATCGCGATTGTTCGGTGCCGACCAGGGCGACCTGCAAGGCGCTTACGATACGGCTCGATACTTCGTCTTGAATTTCAAAAATATCATCGATTTCACGGTTATACCGCTCGGCCCATAGATGGGATTCGCTCCTGGCATCTATCAGCTGTGCGGTGATTCTGACGCGGCCGCCTGATCTTTGGACACTGCCTTCCAATATATGAGTGGCACCCAGTTCTTCGCCAATTTCTCGAATGCCGCTCGGACTGTCCTTGTACACGAAGCTTGACGTTCGAGCGATTACGTTCAGGCCTGAAAGTATGGACAGATCAGTGATGATGTCTTCCGTGATGCCGTCGCTAAAATACTCCTGACCGGGATCATCACTTAGGTTTACAAACGGCAATACGGCGATTGTACTTGTGTTTTGCGATGTGCCGGCGAGCTCAGAAGGGCTTCGCTCCGCAGTGAAGAAATAAGCTAATCCAAGCAGCAATAGGCCTAGTGCTGAGGCGGCAACCCATGAACCTGCAGGCGCGTATTGTGTTGCACCTATGGTTTGGTCTGCTGAGGCCTTTTCCCGAAAATTCGCCTCATAGGCACCTTTCGGGAGTTCGATCAGAATGGGGTCTGCGACGCCCTCGTCGATATAATATTCCGCCAGCTTCGCCCTCAATCTGCCGGCTTCCACCCTGACAATAGCGTCGACGGTGGGATCAAAACTCTCATCGCGATCAAAAACATCCAATGCGATATCGAATTGCGAAACAGCGTCTCGCGATGGGTCGAGAGTCGCTTCGACGATGTAGGAAAGAAACCGGCACAAGCGTTCGGCGTGAGCGAATACGCTGCCGGAGATAATCCGGTTCAGCTGTAATCTTACAGCGTCACGCCCATCCTCATCGCGGATGTCAATCACATGTCCCCCGAGAATCCGTCCCACACAGTAAGCGAAGCGGGAAGATTGGTCCATATTGCTCGAGAATGCCTGTTTTCCTGGCGTTAGTAACCGCAACAAACTTGGATTGAAGCGCCTCCGCACCATTGTCTGAAACGTGGAGTGCGCGGTCACAGACATCGCTCTGGCCTAACTCCCTACGCCCAAGCCGCCCGGGCAGAAGTACTGCGCACTCCCGGTAGAATATCAATCTCAGCGGTCAGCCAGGTTGCTGCGCTGATGATCAAAGGAGAAAGATTATGGATCAGTTTGAGCTGTTTGGGATTGTTTTAGCCCAACCGGAAAAACCGTTGGTTTTTCTCACCCAGTTTATTCTCAGTGTGGCTGTATTCGGTCTTATCGCGCGTCCAATGGCGCGTCCCTGGCTCGATACGCTCGACGTGCGAACGGTGATGATGATTTTATTACTGCCCCACGCCTTTCGTCATATCGGATTGAGCTTTCTCGTGCCGGGTTTGGTTACTGACGACATTCCTGCGTTTTTCGCCGTAACCGCTGGATATGGGGACCTAATGTCTGCCCTTCTTGCGATGGGCGCATTGCTGGCCTTGCGGCGGCGCAGCGCCATTGCCGTGCCGCTGATCTGGGTCTTCAGCGTTGTCGGTATTGTCGATCTCGTTAACGCCCTGCGCCAAGCGGAAGCGGTCATGCACTTTCAGGCGAGCTGGTACATCCCAACTTTCATCGTCCCGCTTCTTCTGGTCACCCATGCAATGATTGTCACGCGTCTGGTGCGCCAACAAGCGCCCTTAGTTCGAGAGCTGACGATCGACGGCACGGACCACCAACCGGCGAGCTAACTGAATCACTCTTGCTCGCCAATTCCTCCCCCAAACCTGAAAGGAAACGAAGATGTCCAGACTAGCCCAACTAACCGATGACGAGATTTCTGAAACCGCAAAACCGCTAATTGACGGTATCCGCAACAAACTTGGTATGGTGCCAAACTTGTACCGTGTCCTCGCCAATGAACCTGCCGTGCTCTCAGCAATTCTTGCGATGAATGCTGCGCTCGACCGTGGATCCTTTGGTGCGGAAACTCGCGAAGCAATCGCATTGGCTGCGGCTGGTGAAAATTCATGTGATTATTGCGCCTCCGCGCACAGCATGATTTCGAAGTCCTTAAACGTAGAAGATCACGAAATAGACCTTCGGCTGCGTGGCCAGGCTAGCGATCCCAAAATCAACGCAATCCTGCGCTTTGCCCGTGCGGTCATCAGCGAGCGCGGTTTCGTTACTTCTGCTCAGATCGAAGAAGCAAAGGACGCTGGCCTGACAGACGGTGAGATCATCGAAACGATTGGTCATGTCGTCGTCAATATCTTCACGAACTACACAAATCACGTGGCAGAGACGGAGATCGATTTCCCCGTGGTGAGAGTTAGCCGAGCAATTGCCTAGTGCGGATCAGCAGAGAAGCCGCCTCACAAACATTACCGCCATTTCAAAACACCATTGCATGGAGAATATCGTGAACGACATTTCAAAAATCACTCAGGATCCTGAACCCACTCGTTGGCAAAAATGGACACGATGGATGATCGAGTTCGAAGCAGCGCTCGACGGTATAGATCCCCTTCAGGACCAAACAGTTCGTGTCGCCAAACTTGAATCCCGCATCGTACAATTGGAGGAAATCGCGAAGCGAGCAGACGACCTGGAGAATACTCATCCCGATTAGAAATGTCTCGTCACGTTTCTAGGAGACCAACAACACTGTCCGCTTTCGGCCAATAGCGGAAATCTCTACCTTTGATCAATTGTCGGCTACAGCAAGTCGTCAAAGGAATACTAATCCATGGCATCCGGCCGCAACTCGAAAAAATCTGCAGCATTCTGGTATAGAATGGCAGTTCGCTGCTCATCACTGATACTTTCGAGGCTTTCTAATCGCTGGAGAACGAGCGCTACGGGAAAATTGTCAGTCCCAAGCATGATCCGATTGCCAAAACCTGCGTTGATCAATCTGAGTAGAGCGCTTTCATATTGCTCCAATGGAAGCACGCTGTTCGTTATTGAAAGATCGACATATACATTCGGATAGTCCCGCAGCAGATCTAATGTTTGTTGCCAAAGCTCTTCACCGGCATCGCCATCAGAACCGACATGTTGAAGCCAAATTCTTAAACCCGGATGGCGATCGAGCACGGGTCGCAGAAGAATTGGGCTTCCCATCTCGCCATCATAATTCGGACAGCAATTCGGATCTTCTCGAATTGACGCCCCAGGCGGGGGGCCGCTCCATGAATGGACACCCACAGGAACCCTCAACTCGTGAGCCAGAGCCCAATACGGCGCCATTCTGAGGTCATCTGGTCGAGTGCCATCATAATTGAACATCACCTCATGCAATGCGCCAATGACATTGTTTCCAATATTTTCTCGCAACCAGTCTAGATCGGGAACCCCGGCAGTTTCTGGAAAGCAATGAAATTCAGTTCGAGTTCGATTGATAGGACAAGGCAACATTGCGCCTAACAGTAAACGACTGGAGCCATTGTCACTCCAGCGTATTGCTTGCTCTGGTGATGTTAGCGAGACGACAGCCAAGACAATATTATGTTCGTCAAGCTCCCGTAGCATCTCCTCAGGTCCAGCGTCTGGTTGATCCGAATTGGCCAATGGCGCGTGACGATGCACGTCGATTATCGGCTGTTTTGAGCTGGCGGCGTGGCTGCTCAGCGCGAGGCCGAACAGCAGCGCAACCGTGAAATACATCCTATGTATCAAACTTAATCTCATAACCGGCATGTGAGCGATTTTGGCGAGTTGCTAGGCAATGTGCAATCTCGAACGGGAAGGGTCCGCTTTCGGCCAGAAGCGGAACGTCCGCTTTCCACCCATTGCGGATCAGCAACCATCGTGAGACATTAGCTGACACATATGGAAATCACGCGGCCTCTCACGATCATTGTCAGAGCCACACTGGCTGCCGCTCTGCTGCATGGGTGTGATACGGCCATGCGTGTTCCACATGACGAGATTGCTGGATGCTATTTGTTTCCGAGCGGTGAGCCAGCCCTGCATCTAACAGGCGCACATGCAGTCGATATTCGGACAGGAGAAACTATCGCCGAATATGGTGCACGGGATAACGAGGTTGGTTCCGTCGTTCGATTTTCACCGTCTTTGCGAATCCGTCAATCTTCCGGCCAGATGGAGATAGTATCGCACGATGAGGATCACCTATATGCTCCAATCAGAAAATCGGGAGAGGGAATTGCCTTGTTCATTCCCGAGTTTGATCTTGGCGGCGTTCATTTAGAGCGCTCTCCATCGGGCGATTGCTGAGGATCAGGATGAACCAGACCAACCCTCCCATACTGGGAAAATCATGGATTCTTGGTTCGGAATAATTTGGGTTATCGCGCTGGCGGGCTGGACATACGCCAGTGTTTTCTATGTGCCCTGGTGGTTGGCGCGGAAATCTGATGACCCCATTCCGATGGACAGGCCCAGGCTCCTGAAAATCCTGTTTGGATATGGCTTGTTCGCGATTGTGATTTTTCTTGTTGCTGGCCCAAGACTGTATCAGGGTTCCTAGCGGAATCAGTGCCAAAAAACAGAAGGTCCGCTATCGGCCAATAGCAGACCATCGCCGTAGTTGAGACGGGCGAGTGTCGGCTGGGTTGATCTAACGTCCGCTTTTGGCCGAAAGCGGACATTACGAATTTTCATCTTTTTGCCGAACTACAAGGTAGCAGTCATTCGGTCTGATCTTGGACTTAGTGCCAAGCTGGCTTCCGCTTCTCCAAAAAGGCCATCACGCCTTCGGCGGTATCTTCCTCCAACATATTTTGCGTCATAACCTGCGCGGTATATTCGTATGCTTGCTCCAACGGCATTTCCAGTTGGCGGTAGAAGGCCTCTTTCCCGATTTTCAATGCGACGGGCAGCTTGTCGGCAATTATCGAGGCGAGAGCCAATGTTTCTGAGTGAAGCGTATCGGGAGAAACAGCGCGATTGATCAATCCCAATTCAGCCGCTTGTGCCGCATCAAGGAAGTCGCCGGTTGCGAGCATCTCGAACGCACGTTTGCGGGCGATATTGCGGGATAGAGCAACCATCGGTGTTGAGCAGAACAACCCGATGTTCACTCCATTTACACCAAATTTCACATTATCCGCTGCGATGGCCAGATCACAACTGGCAACCAGCTGGCATCCCGCTGCAGTCGCCACACCCTGGACTTCGGCTATCACAGGTTTCGGCAGTTTCACGATGGTCTGCATCATCGACGAACAATCGGCGAAAAGTTCTTGATAGAATTTCTGCCCGCCGTCGGCTTGTTTCGACGCATCCGACATTTCTTTCAGATCATGACCGGCGCAATAGGCATTGCCGCAAGCTCGCAATATGACGACGCGACATTCTTCGTCTTTGGCGACACCGGCAAACGCGCCCTGCAACTGGCCGATCATCTCTTTAGACAACGCGTTGTAGTTTTCGGGACTATCCAGCGTGATAGTCACGATACCTTGGGATGTCTCCGTTTCGACAAGAACACTCAAGACGTCATCCTTTGGGTCATTCCAAACTTCAGGCAATTTTCGTCGCTTTACCCCGTCTATGAAAATTCTCTTCGATAGTCACGCGGTGTGAAATCGCTCCAGCGCTTGAAAGCATGGGAGAAGTTACCGGGTTCGCTGAAATTCAAGCGGGATGCGATTTCGGAAAGGGGCAGCTGCGTTTCCTTCAGATAATGCTTGGCTAGCTCGAAGCGGGCTTCATCAAGGATGGCCCGATAGGTGGTTCCCTCATCGTTCAAACGCCGCCTCATCGTGCGGTATGACATGCCCAATTCACTCGCGAGTGTTTGAGCTCCGGGGAAATCGCCCTGATACAGGGCCAGCCGATACCGCACCCGGTCCGCCTGCGTCGCGCTGTCGTCGACTTCGGCAACCTGTCGCTCGCACTCGCGGGCACAAAACTCTGTCGTGACGGGATTATGTTGCGGTGGCTGAACATCCATCTGGTGCGGCTGGATCGCTATTGCATATCTGTCCGCATGATAAATGATTTCGCAGTTATAATGGTTGGAGTAGTCCAAGGCGTTATCCGATGGTCCGTGCATCAGGCTTACCTGATCCAGAGCTATCTTTCCCCCGACTACCTGATTCAAGATAAGCACAGCCGCCATCATGTCTCGGTCGACAAGAATTTCCCGACAGGCGCCGAAATCAGCCACCGGGTTTAACTCAATAACCGCAGCATTGCTGGTCTCGACAAATGCATAATGAAAAAAGGCGTAGGTCAATGACTGAAATTGCAGTGCCAATCGGATGGACTCGCGCAGCGTCTGTGCGCTCATAATGGCAAGCCCCCAAATGCCGTAATTTTCGATCCGGTATTCCGAGCCAATTTCGAGTCCGATCGGCGTATCGCAATCCAGGTTTGCCACATTGCGGTAAAAAGCCAGTTCCTGCGACAGTGGTATTCTACGCTCAGGGTCGGTTAGCGAACGTTCCGTTATCCCGGTCGATTGCAAGCAGGTCGTGCGATTATGGCCGAGCCTTTCAAGGCAGGCCAGCGCGACTTCGATAGTCTTGGTTTTGTTTGGTGAGAGAATTTCGGCCTGCAACAGCGCCACCTTGCATAAAGTATCCTGACGTTAGCGGTTTACGCTGCATGGCCAGAAATCACAAGTTTATGGCCGATAGCAACATTCTATCGCCCCGTCATAATCCATATAGCGTCGCGATATTAAGCGTCGTGCGCTCGTTCTTTTCGAGATGGCGCGAAAAATCGGGAAGGGCAATATGGAACATTTTTTGACGCCGGTTCTGGCGCTTATTCTTTGGACGTTCGTCATGTGGATCTGGTTTCTGGCGCTCCGCGTTCCCGCCATGAACGCCATTTCCAGCAACACACAGGATTTTGTCGAAGACCCTAGTCTCATGGACAGGATGCCGGACCGGGCAAAATGGTCTGGGGACAATTATAATCATCTGCACGAACAGCCTGTGCTGTTTTATGCGCTGATGTTCTACCTGTTTCTGGTTCAGGTAACACCGGACTGGATGCTGTATCTCGCCTGGGGCTACGTGGTCAGCCGCGTAATACACAGCCTCGTCCAATCGATTAGCAATAAATTGATGGTGCGCTTTTCGCTCTTTGCGCTGGGCTCTTTCATGCTGTTCGCAATGGGGATCGGTGCCATTCTGGCACTATGATCCAAGCCCATAGGAAAGGCTAAAATATGCCAAAGCAAATTCACATCAACGCTTTTTCGCAATGTTCGATTAGTCCACAATCAAAGGGGCAATGGAAAAACCCGGCGGACAAATCCTCGGCTGGCTACAAGGACGTCGACTATTGGGTTGATCTGGTGAAGACGCTGGAACGCGGTTGCGTCGATGCTCTGTTCTTTGCTGATATTCACGGCGTTTATGATGTCTATGGCGGCAACATCAATGCTGGCGTTCAGCACGCCGTTCAGTTCCCCGGCAATGATCCGACAACACTGGCAACCGTTTTGGCGCGGGAGACAGAGAGTATTGGATTGATCTTCACGCTGTCGACGACCTATTATCCGCCGTTCCACGCCGCGAAACTATTCTCATCGCTGGATCATTTCACCGATGGTCGGGTCGGCTGGAATATCGTCACATCCTATCTGGAGAGTGCTTACAAGAATGGCTTGGGCGGAACGCCGCTGGAGCATGATGCGCGCTATGACCAGGCCGATGAATATATGGATGTGGTGTACAAGCTGTGGGAGCATAGTTGGGACGAAGGTGCGGTCGTTCGGAATGTCACAGACGATGTGCATACCGATCCGTCAAAAGTGCATTTGATCAATCATGAGGGCACGCACTATTCGGTTCGCGGCCCGCATATGTGCGAGCCATCACCGCAGCGGACACCTCTACTGGTTCAAGCGGGACAAAGTGGCCGTGGCATGACATTCGGCACCAAACATGCCGAAGCTTTGTTTGTAGCATTCCGCAGTCTGGAAGAAGCCAAGACCAAGACAAAAGAAATTCGCGATCTGGCGGAAGCTGCTGGCCGAGCCAGAGATAGCGTTAAGCTGCTGATGGGTATTTGCCTGATCGTTGGCGAGACCGAAGCCGAAGCAAAAGCGAAATATGAGGAATATCTGTCTTATGCGTCACCCGAAGGCGCATTGGCGCTGTTCGGTGGCTGGACGGGCATTGATCTGGCGGGCATCGAACCCGATGCTGTGCTCGGCAATATGGAGAGCGACGGGATGCAGTTTCTCGCCCAATGGTTCAACAGCGATGATCCTGACAGGCAGGCGACACTTGGCGATGTCATGAAACATATGTCGATTGGCAGTCTTGCCGACGTCATTGTTGGTGATCCCAAGCAAGTCGCGGATCAATTGGAAGAGCTTGTCGACGTCGGCGGAGTTGACGGGTTCAACGTTATCCCTGTTGCGCAACCGGCCAGTGCGCTTGAACTGGTTGATCTTCTCATCCCTGAATTGCAGCGGCGCGGACGTTTCCGGACGGAATATGAAGGTAACACCATTCGCGAGAGCTTCATGGGCGTAGGCAATGCACGCCTTGAATCCAACCATCCGGCATTGGCAATAAAATGAACATGTTGAAGATATTTGGCGAGCGTCTGAGCCGCACTGAGCGCGTCCTATGGGCTGCCGATGAATGCGGCGTTTCCTACGACCATATCCCGGTACCCGTGAATGGAGAGAAAGGAGAGGCGCTGCTCGCGATCAACCCCGATGGCGCGATCCCGACAATCGATGATGACGGTTTTATCGCGACCCAATCCTGGGCGATAACACTCTATCTGGCGCGCCAATATGGCGGCGCTCTTGCCAGCCGAACTAATCAGGAAGAAGCTGACATCTTGCGCTGGAGCTTCTGGGCGGCATGCGATGTAGAGGCGACGATAATCGACATGATCCACGCCACCGGAATGCTCCCTGAAGACGAGGCCGATCCGGCGCGTTTCGCCGAAGGTGTTGAGAAGCTGCAGCGCCCTCTCGCTTCGCTCGAAAGGGCGCTTGAAGGTCGGGATTACATTACCGGCGGGCGCTTCACGATTGGCGATCTGAACGCGGTGTCGATCGTTTCATGGCTCGCGCTGCTTGGTTTCGATTTCACCAAATTTCCGAATGCGAAAGCGTGGGTTGATCGCTGCATGAAGCGGCCGAATTTTCCGAAGCGCGGCTGAAATGACAATTAGGTATTGAAGGGGAGAACATCCGTGACTGCTGAACAGAATAAGTTCGACGCAATTGTCATCGGCACCGGACCGGGAGGAGGAATGGTTGCACGTGATCTGACCAAATACGGTAAGAAGGTGCTGATCCTTGAACGTGGTGACTACAAACCCACCACGGGCAAGTTGGGCCAGACTTTATCGCGAGGATACATCCCGGGGACGCAGCTGCCGCTGACCAAAAGCGGCAAACCAATATTGCGCGGGATTACAACGGGTGGGACATCAAACTTCTATACCGCAACAGCTTATCCGCCCAATTACGAACTGCTGGAACGTTATGGCGTGAACATCCGGCAGGAAATCGAGGATGTTCGCAGCGAACTGCCGATTGCGCCGATCAAAGATGAGCTAATGAGCCCGGCTGCCGAGCTGTTCATGAAAACCTCTCGTGAGCTGGGCTATGATTGCCAGAAGTTCGACAAATACATCTATCAGGATCGCTGCCTACAAAATTGCGATAGCTGCATCATGGGCTGCCCGAATGATGCGAAATGGAATTCGCGCTATCTGGTGGATGAGGCGATTGAAAATGGTGCCGAGATTATCAACGGCGCGATGGTCGAGAAAATCATCTCCGAAGGCGATATTGCGATTGGTGTGGAATACAAGACCGGCCGGAAAACGACCAAAGTCTACGCCGACCGAATTGTTCTGAGCGCGGGTGGTATTGGCTCGCCTTTGGTTCTCCGCAAAAGCGGTTTTGAAAACGTCGGTGAAGATGTTTGCGGAGACCCGCTGATGGTTGTGATTGGCAAGATCGAAGGGTTGAAAGGCACAGGCAAAGCCGTGCCAATGATGACCGGTTTCCATCTGAAAGAGGATGGCATCATGTTCTCCGATCTGGCCATGCCCAAGATCATGAAAAAGCTGTTCGATGCGCATGCTTTCAACTTCACCAAGATGGGGGAATATGAGGATATTCTGCCAATCATGGTGAAAATCAGGGATGACCTATCCGGCAAAATCATAAACAACGGGCTGGTCGACAAACCCACTTCCGAAGCTGATCAGGCGAAGCTCAATAAGGGCAAGGCGATTGCCGAAGAAATCCTGAAAAAAGCGGGCGCGAAGAAAACCTATGCCACCCGCGTTCTGGCCGCGCATCCGGGCGCTGGCATCAAACTTGGCCAGCATCTCGATGAAAATCTAAAGACGCACAATTTCGATAATCTCTATGTCTGCGATGCCTCGGTTTTCCCCGAACCACTAGGCCTCCCGCCATCGCTCTCGATATTGGGCATGGGCAAGCGCCTGGCCAAACACCTCGCGGAGCAGAACAGCATGGGTGGACGTGTTGCAGGCGAGGGTACCGAGATGATCGCTGCCGAATAGCTGATCCAAGGACTGAACTTAAGAATCTTGCCGAATGTCCGCTTTGGGCGCAAAGCAGACGTTCCCTGCCCTGCTCAGATTATTCCCTGATCCTCGCCAATTTTTCCCTGTTATCTGATTCAGGGAATTTTCCCTCTAACGTGCAGAATAGCGCTACATTTTGGCCATGAGATGTGCAGTTTCGGCATGAGATCTCATGATTTCCCTGCATTTTCACGGATAACAGGGAAATGTGATCAGAGACTGGTTCGCTCGAGACTGCATCCCGCACCACCCAGTTCCCAGAATCTGACATGGCTGCACTTTTGGACCAGCTGGGCCTCAAGTCAGGGCGGGTTTGGTGGATGATGCCATCGTCGGCCTTCGGTGCAGATCAGTGTATCCGGCCTTGCACTGAACCGAGCCGCTGAACCCTCCGGTTCAGGCGGCGACCATGTGTCACACTACAATTGTCAGTATGCGCTACTAGTCCAGTCGCAATGTCCGCTTCGGCGCATTGCGGACATAAACTATATGCAGCAATCTGCGTCTTAAGGGCGGCTGCCCTGAGAACGGACAGGGACATTCGTTGACTGATACTTCCCCGAAAATGCAATCGCTTGTTACCGGCAACATCCGGCTGGCCGCAACCGTCATGCTCATTCGCAATGGTGCAGCGAGTCTTGAAGTGTACATGGTGCAGCGGCCAGGGCGTGGCGATTTTCCGGATGTACACGCTTTTCCCGGAGGCAAAGTGGACGCGGATGATTTTGCCCCTGAGTCTTGCTTCGGCCTCCAGGATCCAGATGCAAGCAAACAACTGGGAATTGCTGCTGGGGGTCTTCGCTATTGGACTGCCGTAGCGCGGGAGTGCTTTGAGGAGTGCGGTGTATTGCTCGTGCGCAAGGAAGGCGCTCCAATCGCCTTTGACGACCGGGCTGTCATGCGATTTCACGATCACAGGGAACGATTATTGGCGAATGAAGTCACCTTCAGCGACATTTGTCGAGTGGAAGGTCTTCAGGTGGACTGCAAGCGCCTCGGCTATTTCAGTCACTGGATCACGCCTGCAGTCGTCCCTCGCCGGTTTGATACGCGCTTTTTTGTTGCGGCGATGCCAAGCGACCAATCGACGCATGCGCACACTCTTGAGACAGCAGATGATGAGTGGGTCCAGCCAGATATTGCCCTTGCAAACAAGAATTCGGGCCATTGGCAACTGATTGATCCAACCCTGCGATCTCTGGAAACCTTGTCTCAGTACCGGTCCGTGGAAACCCTGCTGGCAGGCATTCGGCAAGGCAACCATCTCATGCCGTTGACAGAATCGCTTTCCAGCCAGGGCATGCAAACACTGCGCTGATGCGGCTGACCGCTTTCGACCCAGAGCGGACAGAGCTTCTCACGATGCGGCCGCGGATGCTGGCATCATCAAACCAGCGGCGAAGAAAATGGGACGGAGTATCTTTCTCGGCATGATCAATCTCTCGGTCGTGGCATTGGCAGAAAACTTGCCAGAGATTCATGCTGTGTCGAAACCGTGCTGCCCAGGCGCCTCCGGCAGAGCGAGGCCACTGCACCTAATGATCAGCGCCGACCTTTGCCAAATGTCCTGTCGCGGGACAGGTCGCAATTGCCTGCCAGGCAGATTGTTTTGACACCATCAAACAATTAATGTTGGATTCAGGCCCAACAGGCCATAGCCACCATTGCTGGCGGCTCGATAGGTTTGAACGAGAGAACCGTTGGTGGAGCAGAAGCATGAAAAACGTGCTCATAGCGAGTGTATTTGGAGCGACAATTTCGATAATTGTTTCATATGTTCTCGACTATTTTGAAAGTGACGGAGGCTTTCTCTCTGTTTATCTTTTTCAGTTCGCTGACATCCAGATATTTTGGTCATGGCCGCTGTTCCTTATTGGCACTGGATTATCCTGGGCAATTCTCCAGATGATGAAATGAAATCGAGGTCTCACCGGAAAACCGCTTCAAAACACTGCGCTAACGGGAATGCTCGAACCGGCTGCAAAATCAGGTCTTGATGTAAGGCAGCCCGCATCTTTTCGGAGAAATCGAACCGTTTCGGACCATCTGGTGGCACCAGCAATGCTTGCCTAATCCTGACATGAACAGGCTTCCGCCCGGAAGCCGGAACGCGCGAAGGCGCATTCGGTGAATATCCAGCTAAGCGGATACAAAATCACTAGATTTGATGACTTCTATCGATAACTTAGGATTATGTTAGCCATTCTAGATTAGTGATGTCTAAACGAGCCAACGGAACATTTTTTATTCGGGCCCGGCGAATTACGACCTTGCCGGGTCTGGGGGCGGCGGTTAATCCCGTCGCCCCAACTTCCAGAAATGAAGCTGGCCAACACAATGCCAGCCAGCTTCACTTACGACCATCGCAAAGTCTGTGCATTTCATCCGCCGCAGTGACAAGGGCACTTCGACAGGCGGAGCGGTTGCCGGGACAAGTGCATGAGGCCCGTATGTCCAAGCAGGGCTTGCCTGTCCGATGACTCCAGACCATGGTTAGAAAATGTTCAACGACACTCTCGAGTCTCGCGTGAGGACCGTTCTGGAGCATTCCCCAGAATGGGTGCGACGTGATCTGCATTCGGAAAATTCTACCGACCGAGTTCGGGCGGAAGAGACTCTTGCCGCGATGATTGCGGCAGACCTTCGCGAGCATTCAGCGACCACCGAGCCTGCCTGATCGGCTCGACTGAGTTACCGAGTTTCAGAGCGGCAATTTGCGCGGCCAAGCCACATTGTTTTAGGAAGCTTATTCTTGCAGCGCATTCACAGCGTGCTGCACCACAGAGGTGGTTTGAATATTCTCCAATGAGTCTCTTATCGCCTGCGATTCCGCCTTGTGGTTCGCGCCCATCTTGTCGATTTGTTCGATGATTTGATCAACACCAGGCTCCCGGATGTCAAACACGTAATCTTGCTGTTGGAAATGTGCCGCCAGGTCGACATATTTGCTGGCCCAACCAAGTATGATCGCAGGGACGCCGCTCCTATATGCAAACACCACCGAGTGGTAGCGTGAGGCGACGACATATTTAAATTTCCCGATGATATCTATCAACTCTGGGCTAGAATATTCCCCAGATATTACACCCACCTTGTCCCTATTATTCGTCTTGCTGAGAACATTTTCAACGAGTTGATAGTCAGCAGTAGATGTATTCAGAATATAAACTTTCTCGCCATCGTCGATCAATTTGTCCAACATATTTGCATAGAGGTTAAGGACTGCATCTGGATCACCGATCCTGAACACGTTTTCGTTTATGATGAACCCAACAGAATCTTGAGATGGATAGTGTATCTCGGCGGGGTCGTTAGAAGTAAGGATGTCGCTGGCGGCCGGAAACAATTTCTCCCTGATCACCATGTCTGTCGATAATTCTACATTCTCCAGACCCAGGGATATCAGGCACTCATATCCTTCTGTCTCACGCGCATAAATTTTTGAACAATAGGTCAATTCTTCTTTGACCTGTTTAAGGAAGATCGCATTGTCCTCGCCGTCGTCCCAGTCAAATGGACCAAAACTCTGTGGCATCAATATTATCTTTTTGTTGTACCGCCTCGCGAGTTTTATCGTTTGGAGTAGCATTCCGCCGCCCTGTTTCGACCAGCCGGAACCGAGAGTGTAGCCGCTCGCATCGAGAATAGCGTCCGCTTCTCGCAGCGCCTTATCCATCTCTGCGACCTTACCGTTCCACTTATCGGTTTTCCTCCACAGACTGAAAAGAAACGTCAGCAGCGGCACCAATAGAGGTATGGCGTTCAACCGATATTTGAATACGACGCGAGTATAGTCATCATAGGGCAATAGTTTGAAATTATACTGTTCAGGTGAGTCATACTTATTGGAAAAGCCAATTACCTCGCAATCCTCATAAATGGACTTCAAGCCATGGTATAAAGATAGAAACATCGCTTGAGAGCCTTTGTTTCTCATCTGAATGCCGGTTATCACAAACTTTTTCATGCTGACTAATCGCTTCCTTGGTGATTACTGCATCCCGCCTGCGAGCACCCTTTTCTGAAGGAAGCAGAGTCCTGTTCGCTCCGTTGGGGAAAATGCAAGATGGGCCTCAATATCAGTCGAAAGTTGGCGCGGCGAAGCCGCTGGGATCCAGGTAGACATAGCAGCTGCCATCAGTCGCAACGGCGTCTACGCTGACCGATTTACCAGCCGTTGCACCGGGGCGCAGCTCCCAAAAGCGGATTAACACATTATCGACGTTCCAGACGCCTGATGGGTCCGATTGGAGATCCTCAGTCGGTTGTATCCGCTGCCGCGTACCAGTGGCTGAGCGACTGACCGCTGATCTGCTCAAGGGTCTCGATGGACGGGCCGTAATATTCGTTGAGGCGCTTTCGCAGCTCGCCGGTGAATTGCGGGTACTCGGTCTTGCGCGCAATCAAGCCCCGAGCTGCCTCGAACGGGGCGGTACCTCGGAGAGGGCGCACAATCGGTTTCATCCACGCAAGACGTTTGCGCATTTGGGTGGGAACAAGGCTGGCCGACTTGTCCTTGACCTTCTCGCGCCCTTCTGGTGCGAGCGGGTGCGGTGGCAAGCCCAAATGCGTACGGACCCGTGACATCTGCGTCTGCGGATCGTCCATAACCCCTTCAAAAAACAGGATAAGAAGCCTTCCGCGCCCGTAGAGCTCGATAAAAGGCTCGAGGTGCGACGCGAAATTTCCGGAACCCAGGATCTGCATATTTTCGCTTACCGAGGGATCGAGGTGGGACTCTATATCCGCCCCGACTTCGCCACGCCTGAACAGCATGCAGTAGCTGGAATAGGCCCGCTCAACGGGGTTTCGCAGTTGGGCAATCAATTTTACCTGTGGAAGGTCGCGATGGAGGCGGTCTGCTGCTTCGGGCACATACAGGTAAGAATTGGATTTTTCGCCAACGGTCCTGCCGAGCGGCTCCTCGGTGAAGTGCGACAGATACCAGTCCTGGCCGCGATCATATTCTCGGGAGAAATAGTGAAGCTCCGGGTCCGGCATATAAACTGCCGGATCCGACTGCAGCTGTGTCTGGAGCCAAGTCGTCGCCGACTTCGCGGCCCCAATAATGATGAAATCGATGTCTTTGAGCTGCATTGGCTAGCCGCGCCCCCGGTTGAAGATGGTTTCAGTGCTTCCTCTCTACTCGGACGCAATCGCATAGTTCCGGGTGAAGAGAATAGGAGCAGAATTCACCTTTGAATAAAAGCACGTACCATCGCAATCAAGGGAGCAACTAGCGGGTTTAAGAGCTAGCCGACGGCCAAATTTGGGTACCCACAGCGCAGTATCTGCCGATTGTGGAACAATTTATCGCCAGCAACGACTGACCGGGTACCGGCACCGCCCTCAATTGCCATTCAACAATAATACCAAAGCGCTAGTTCCCCTGCGCCAACCCTCCCCCTTGATTCCACTGGCCTAGGCAGCTCGCACTACCCTAGTCTTTGATTGCGGAATTCGAGACGGAATGCGGCTGAAATCAGCCTATTCCGCCGCTTTTTATCAAGGAGTTGGCTGTGCGCCCTCTGGCCGTAGTCGAAATTGCAAGGGATGTGCGTGGAGAGCTTCCGGCGGCAATGCTGGAACGCTTGTATCGGGTCAGTGTGACGGGGGTAGTGTTCTTAGTTTTGACGAAAATCGGTTACGAAGCGGTGGACGAAGCGCTCGACGATATTGTCGCCCATATGCCGCGCGATATCCCCGGCGTTCGCTATCTCGAGCGGGCCGACCGTCGCGCCATCGCAGGCGCGTGTCGCGAGGCACCGGTGGTTTTCTGGAAAACCGAAGATTTTCGAGCAGAGGCCGCAGTTTCGGCGGGCGCACATCGGATTTTCCCGATCAGCGAGATCGCAATCTCGACCGGGTATCGAGCGATCCGCGCAGTGAAACCGCAACGAGACCGACGGCAAGACAATCGCGAAACGGGTGCTGAGGCGCGCGAAAAACGCTCCTGGGCCGACGTCCTTGGAACGATCAACTAGGGGATCAATGATGGCTGGCAGAGGTCATGAGAGTTTTGAAGATCACGGCGTCATAGAGGGGCCATCGAACCGCAGCTTCGGACTGACGGTCGGCGGCATCCTGCTCGCGATCGCTGCGGTGCGATATGCTTTTTTCGATGCTGGCACGACCAGTACATGGGTGATTGGTGGCCCAGGGCTTCTGCTGTTCCTGTTCGGTGCGGTGTACCCGAAACCGCTCCGTCCGCTCAATCGCGCTTGGATGGCGCTCGGCTTGCTGCTCGCCCGGATCATCAACCCGATCGTACTGTTCCTCATGTACGCGACAATTTTCGTCCCGACCGGCCTCGTCATGCGCCTTTTCGGGAGGGACGCATTGCACATCAAACCCCAGAGCGACGCGCAATCCTATTGGGTTGTGCGCGATCCTCCGGGGCCCGAACCCGAAACAATGAAAAACCAATTTTAAGGACGCCGCTATGGAACTTGTTCGAGAACTCTGGACCTTTTTGCGGGCACGAAAGAAGCTCTGGCTCGCCCCAATCCTGTTTGTGATGCTGCTTTTCGGGCTTGTCATCGTGCTCACCCAGGGCACCGCTGTCGCGCCTTTCATCTACACATTCTTCTAGGATCGAATTCGTATGCGAATACTCGGCTTATCCGCATTCTATCACGACAGTGCAGCTGCGCTTGTCGAAGATGGGATAATCAAAGCTGCAGCGCAGGAGGAGAGGTTCAGCAGGCGCAAGCACGATCCTCGTTTTCCTGCGGCTGCTGCGGAATATTGTCTGTCTGAAGCCGGCTGCACGCTGGCCGATGTGGATCATGTCGTCTTTTACGAAAAGCCATTCCTGAAATTCGAACGACTGCTCGAATCCTATTTCGCTACCGTTCCACGCGGTTTTCGGTCGTTCAAGATGGCCATTCCGCTATGGATCAAGGACAAGCTCTTTCAGAAAAGGATGCTGCGCGAAGAGCTTCAGAAGCTATCGGGCGGGAAGAATTGGGACGGCTCGTTGCTCTTCACGGAGCATCACCAGTCGCACGCGGCGAGCGCCTATTTTCCCTCGCCCTTCGACAGCGCGGCTGTATTGACCATGGATGGGGTGGGCGAATGGTGCACGTCCTCGCTTGGCCATGGGTCCGGTAACCGTCTGGAGATACTCAAAGAGCTTCACTTCCCGCATTCGCTCGGACTGCTCTATTCGGCTTTCACCTATTATACGGGCTTTCGAGTGAATTCCGGCGAGTATAAGATTATGGGTCTCGCGCCCTATGGCACGCCCCGATATACGCAGACTATCCTCGACAATCTGATTGACGTGAAAGACGATGGCACCTTTCACATGAATCTCGAATATTTCAATTACATCTCCGGCCTGACGATGACGTCTCCGGCGTTTGACAAATTGTTCGGCGGGCCACCGCGCCAGCCCGAAGACCAATTGACCCAACGAGAAATGGATCTGGCCGCCTCCGTACAGCAGGTCACGGAAATGATCGTACTGCGCCTGGCGCGTTCGATCCGGGCGGATACGGGCGAACGCAATTTGTGCCTCGCTGGCGGGGTTGCGCTGAACTGTGTCGCCAACGGCAAGCTTCTGCGTGAAAACATATTTGATCAAATCTGGATTCAACCGGCAGCCGGTGATGCCGGCGGAGCGCTGGGTGCGGCGCTTGCCGTATGGCACCAATATCTCGATCAACCGCGCGAACCATGGGCGGACGGACTCGATAAGATGGAAGGGTCCTATCTGGGGCCGACATTCGAGCAGTCTGAAATTGAATCTCGATTGAGCGCGATCGGAGCGAAATTCGATGTCGCCACAGATGATGGCGTTATCGCGAGGACAGCGGATGCGCTGGCTGACGGCAAGGCTATTGGGTGGATGCAGGGACGGATGGAATTTGGTCCGCGCGCGCTTGGCGGCCGTTCGATACTTGGCGACCCGCGCTCACCTTCGATGCAAAAAACACTAAACCTCAAGGTCAAATATCGCGAAAGCTTCCGTCCATTCGCGCCTTCGGTGAAGCGAGAGCGCGTTTCGGAGTGGTTCGATCACGACACCGATAGCCCTTACATGCTGATGGTCGGCGACGTTACGGAAAACCGTCGGCGGCAGATGAGCAATGAAGAGGAGATGCTGTTCGGCATCGAGAAGCTGAACGTCGCCAGATCCGAAATCCCCGCTGTGACCCATGTCGATTACTCGGCACGGATCCAGACCGTGCACCGCGAAACCAATCCGCGTTATTGGGATCTGCTCACAGCGTTTGAAGAGCGCACCGACTGCCCAGTGCTAGTGAATACGAGTTTCAATGTACGCGGCGAGCCGATCGTATGCACTCCCGAGGATGCATTCCGCTGCTTCATGGGAACAGAAATCGACGAATTGGCTGTTGGAAACTGCATCTTGTCAAAAGACCAGCAGGATCCAAAGCTGGCGCTCGACTATAAGAATGAGTTTGAGCTGGATTGATGGGAGCAAGTGCGACTTCGGATGCCGCTCCTCCCAGTCGGCGCTTGGCGGTATTTCTATGCGCACTTCCAGCTTGTTACTTCCTAGTCGTAGCCGGCTATGCTGTCTGGAATTACCCGGCCTATGCAGCTGATCTTCCGCGTTTCCTGCGATACGTGGCCGGCCCGGCGCTCGTCGCTATACTGTTAATCGGTGCTGCGTATCGACTGTCGGCCAAGCGCGGCGCGTATCTCGGCCTGACAGCATCGGCCACACTTGCCGCGCTGTTTCTCGTAGAGTTGGTATTGAGCGCGCGGTTGCTTTTCGCGATGGCCGGCCTGCTGTCGCTACTCGGAACGAATGATACCGCTAACGGCGAAATCACGCGTGGGCATGGCGGACTTCCGCCAATGTACACGAGCAAGCAGGTGTCGGCACAGTTAAGTGTCCAACAACTGGATGAGGCCGTTCTGGGCGGGGTACCAGCTTCCGAAGTCTTGCTGTGTGCCCATAATGGCGAACCATTATTCTACACAGCCGACCGCTTCGGTTTTAACAATGATGACAGTATTTACGATACACCGCTCGATATTGTCGTAGTCGGAGATTCCTTCGTGGAGGGGCATTGCCAACCCTCGCAGGATTCAATGGTCGGTCGGCTCAGGGCGATACATCCCAATAGCGCGGGCTTTGGCATGCGAGCCGGCGGCCCACTGCTGGAGCTGGCATTCGTCGGGCGCTATGCAGCGAGACTCGAGCCAGACTATGTCATCATGGCCTTTTTCGAAGGCAATGACTGGAACAATCTGCGCCGAGAAGCGGCAACGCCCTGGCTGCGAGAAGCATTAGACCCCAACGCTAATTTTGGCCCCATGGAGCTGTCCGAACAGCAGGTTGAAGCGACAAGCGGCGTCATCGAAGGATGGTGGGAAACACAAGTCTCTCAAGGTGATATTTTTCTCAAATCATCAGTCTTGCGCAACGTGATCGCGCTGAATGAAGTATGGGGCCTGCTTGGGCTCGACTATCCCCGCGTCGCACCAGAGCAGCCGGTCTATGAAGATGTACTGGCTCGGGCCCGCGAGCTCACGGAAAGCTGGGGCGGGCAATTCGTTCTGCTCTACATACCCGTGGATGCCCGATATCGCGGTCTGCTCGACAAATCTTTCGTCTATGACCGCCTGCGAAACCAGGTTCTCGAAGCCGCGGCGGCCAACGATATAGATGTGATCGACCTGGCCGAGGAATTTTCCGGACTGGAAGATCCAACCGCGTTCTACGCACCCGATGCCCATTTCAATGCAGAGGGAAACGAAGTCGCTGCACAAGCCATCGCGCGTTGGATCAGCTCGATCGAAGCATCGGATCGACCGTAAGCGCCGAAAAAGCCTAGGGCTGGCGCACGGCCCTGCTCAACGCTTCATCCCATTGCATCGCCACTGTCCCGGGTGCGAAACGGCGGATCGCCAGTTCCCCTTGCGTCCCCAGGGTAGCGCGCAAGTCAGCGTCGGACAGCAGTTGATCGATCGCTGCTGACAGGGCGTCCACATTTTCGGATTCTGCCAACAATCCCGTTTGCCCGTGCTCGATGATCTCCTCGGGCCCGAAATCACACCGTGCGGCGATAGCCGGCAGTCCGGCAGCCATCGCTTCGCCCAATACGTTGGGGAATCCTTCGTACCGCGACGGCAATATGAATGCCGATGCCGTTTCCAACCATGATCCAGGTTTCTCGGATTGTCCGCGCAGCCGAATTCGATCGTCGAGCTTCAACTGACCTATCTGCCTCTCAAGCGCGTCACGTTCCGGCCCCTCCCCCCAAATCTCGACCCCCCAGTCGGAGTGTCGGCCCGCAACGGCGGCGAAAGCAGCGATCAGCAGATCGAAGCCTTTCTGGTGCGTCAATCGCCCGACCGCGACAAGCGTATTGCCGGACAGCCGGCCGCCGACGCCGTACGGCATGATCGGATTGGGTATGACGACAACCCTATCATGCAGGCGGGAAGGTATGCAGCGCATACTGCCGCGCGTTTGGCAGACGATCAACGCGGCCCGGCCATAAAGCCTGCGCAGGATGGCATTCCAGAGCGGATGGGTTGCCTGGCGTTCGGGATTGTTGCGTTCACAGGCGACAACCGGAACGCCCGTGCCCAACTTTGCCGCCAGTGTGAGAAGACTGACCTTCGTCAGAAAGGCGAAAACCGCATCGGGTTTCTCGGTCCGGCAGAACCGCCGAACAGCAGCAACCCGACGCAGCTGCAACCGCAAGCGCTGAAAAACGCCGGATGAACGATCGGCATGCAATGCCAATCGGTGAACTTCGACGGCCGGGTCCAACGGATGGAAAATCGGATCACTCGGGCGGTCAAATGTAAGGATCGAGACCCGCGCCCCGCTTGCTACCCAATGAGCCGCAAGCTGCGCGATCACCCGCTCCGCACCGCCGGCACCGAGACCGGACGTCACGATCGCCACATGTTTTCCGGAAAAACTGGTGGCCGTCATATCGCTATCATGAATCCGAGATCGATATTGATCACCATCGTCACCGGTTCATTCTCCCTGCGCCGCAAGGGATCTGCGGCTCTGTGTCAGCCAGGCATAGTCCAGCGCAATCGCGGTCAGTCCTGAAAATGCGATATGGGCAATGCTGGCACCCATAGGACCAAGGGTTGGTATCAGAGTCACGGCGATGGCGAAAAACACAATGGTCGCGATCAAAGCAACCACCAGCACGAAGCGAGGACGGTTCATCGCAAGAAGCGCCGAACGCGACGGCGCGGCATGCATTATGAGGCCAACCGCGACAAGCTGAGCCAGTAGCAGCGGATAGGTTTCATCGAAATCGCTGCCGAGTGCGGTCCGGATCACAATATCGCCGAGCAGCCAGGCCCCGGCGAGCAGGAAAAGGGCAGTAGCCCCCAGCGCCGCTTGGACCTTCAAGGTAACTGCGCGAAATTCGGCGATCCTGTCTTTCGCCCACAAGCGCGCCATGTCGGGATAGATGACCGTCTGAACTTGAGCACCGACCTGCAGGGCCACTTTCGCGCACCGTTTCGCGATATGATACACGCCCACCGACGATGCACCACCGAGGGCGCCGACAAGCAGTGTATCCGCTTCTTGGGTCAGCATGCGCAGCGTGCTGGACAGGTTTGTCGACCAGGCAAAGCCGAGAAAGCCTGGAAAGTTGCGGCGAACCGATCGGGGGTTTGCAGTCAATGGACTGGGCGTACCGGCTTTCTTGAGCGCACGGAAACCAAGCCATAGAAATATCGCGGCTCCAAGGATCTGGGAACCCGTCCAGACCAGGATGAAGCTCAACAAACCACCGCCCTGAAACAGGCAGACAAATGCCAACCCGACCCGCACGACACTGGTGATCAACTGGCAATAAGCGATCGTCCGGAACGCACCGCTCATGCGCAGGGCCGCGGTCGGCATTCCCCGGATATTCAACGCTATCGCAACCGCATATATCGCGATCAGAGGGAAATGCTCCTGATCAAGACCGACGAAAGAGGCAAGAAAATAGCCAAAACAGACGGCGAGCAATGCAGCAAGGAGAGCCGCGCCGATATCGAGCAACAACCCGTAAAGATAGAGCTGCGCCAGCCGCGGCGGATCGGATTCCAGCTCCTCTTGCGCGGCAAAACGGATCAATGGCTGCCAACTTTCGAACCGGACCAAGCGTTCAAAAACCCGGCCAAAGGTGAGAATCAGAACCATCACGCCATATTCGGTTGCTCCCAGGGCTCGCGCTGCGATCGAGATCCCGACAAGCATTATAGCCGCATTCAGTACATTGCCCGACAGCAAATGGCCGATGCCGGCGAGGCGAGACCGGAGAAAATGGTTCTGGGTCCAGCCGGTTCGCAATCGGCGAAGGGCGGTCAGCACAACGATCTCCATCTTCCGTTGCCGATATCTATCGCGATGCCGCTCATCTCTGCTGATGCCGGTGTACCGATACGACTGGCGGTCTGGGCCGCATTGCGTAAAATGTGCTCAGGGCCAGCATGACAGGCATAACCCACTGCCGCGAATACATATGCGGAATCGAGAACGTATAGATCATGAACACGGCGACGACGGCAAGGATCATGCCGCCTTCCTCGCGATTGCGCGACACGGCCCTCAGCGCAAAGACGATCAACGCTGCAATCAGCATGAGAAGCCCCAGAAAGGCCATCATCCCGCCCTCGTTCCAGATCAGCAAATGGAGTTCGTGAACCGGCGCGCCAAATTGGCTGACCTCGCGAAAGCGATCTACGCCAACGCCAACGAGGATAGTATCGTCGGCATTCTCCCAGGCATCGCGGACCAGCGCAGCTCGACCGGTGTAGGACCCTGCTTGGTTGATATCTCCGCTAGAAAGCGCGCTGGCGACGCGATCTTCGAAAACGGCAGGCAGTGGCGCACCGCTTGCAAAGAAGATCGAACTGGCAACCGCCGCGACCAATCCCACTTTCAAAAACACGCGAATTCCGGAAATCGCCATCATGATGGACACAGCGACGATGGCCGCGCCGAAGCCAGTGAACGATCCACTGGCCAGCAGGCCCCAAACCAATGGAACAGCGCAGATTATCGCCAGGAATATCGGGATCCGCCGGGTCCGGATACAATAGATCAGCATCGCCAGGGAAATGGCAATGACGGCGGCGTTGGGATTGGGTTCGCCTGTCATCGCACCGATCCGGCCGTTGCCGGTGATGAAACCATCGCCGAAAACCGCTGCGGTTTCGGCATAAGTCCAGATAAAGGACGACGCGATACCGATCACCTGCGACACCACTGTTCCTGCGATATAGATTAGCGGAAGCCGCCTCGTGAACCGGACGTCCTGACCCATCAGCACCATCGGTATCAGCAGGAAAGCGAAGAGATACTGGCCGGCCACAATAAGCCAGCGCGTGACATCACCGTTGATCAACGTGCTGAAAAGCAAGCCACCCAGCATGAGGATTAGCCCGATCAGCCAAAATGGCGTCATCCATCCGAACGGCAAAGCCCGCAGCTGGCCTCGTGCGAAGAAAATCAGAACAGCGACACCGACGGCAAAGTCCGACAGGGTGAAATTCGCGGAACCAGGCCGCAGCAGCGTCCAACAACTGAAAAATATAGCAATATAAAGGGAATAGCGCGCCAGACGGAGCCAAATATTGTCATCAGTCCTGACATAGCGGACATCCGGCCGCAAATCGGCTTCGACCGCGCTATCTGTCGGATTTTTCGTCAAATTTCCGGCATGTGATGCCATGCGATCATCCTGAAAGCGCTGAAAACCGTCTCTTGCAGCGCTACGCAGTCTGCCGTGAATCCGATTGTCAAACAATGGCATATCGGTCGAGCGGCAGACGCATAGTGGCTAGACCAGTCCTTCCTACGAAGGGCGGGAGGGTATACCAAAGATATGTTGTCATGATCGGGTTATTCCGCGACGATCCCGGAAATGGGCGACAATTGGCACGCGGTAAGGATATGCGTTTTCCCCCTATCGAGCCGCATAGCCGGTGCCTTAGCAGGATATTCGCGGACCATGCTCAACCCATCAGGACAGGATCAAATCCGGATCGGAACGCATCGCAAGGTGCGCGACCGCACCGGTCCACAAGCAAAGAACTGGTTACTCGCCGGATTATCGGGCCTTGCGATAAGCTTCGGGGCATCGTCCTGCTCGGCGGAAGGCACTGTCGCGCCAACAATTGAGCCCGTCCCTGTTGAAGGGCCGCTCGCTTTTCCGGGCGCCGTCGGACATGGCGCTGGCAGCGTCGGCGGCCGTGGCGGACGTATTTTCATAGTGGATACACTTGCCGATGCCGGGGACGGAAGCCTCCGGTCTTGCATGGAAGCCAGCGAACCGCGCGTCTGCGTTTTCCGGGTCAGCGGCACCATCCGTTTTTCCGGGCGACCGCCAATTATCCGCAACCCTCATATCACGATTGCTGGTCAGACCGCACCGGGCGGCGGCATCACGCTTGCCCATTCAGGGGGCGTAGACGGTGTGACGCCTTTGCTCATCAAAAATACGCACGACGTCGTGGTTCGGCATATCCGCGTACGGCTCGATCGAACCGGCGCGTTTCGCGAGGCGGAGGACGCCTTCACCATTGAGAATAGCGACAATGTGATCCTCGACCATGTCAGCGGTTCCTGGGCGCGAGACGAGATCGTCAACGGTCATGGCGAAAATGAC
The DNA here is from genome assembly GCA_965212265.1 of Parasphingopyxis sp. Classification (GTDB taxonomy): domain Bacteria; phylum Pseudomonadota; class Alphaproteobacteria; order Sphingomonadales; family Sphingomonadaceae; genus Parasphingopyxis. The sequence goes on from CBDBUZ010000007.1 coordinate 95,299, forward strand.
AGGATCACAATTAGCTGGTCGATCTTCGCCGAGGGCATTCCGCGCCACGACAAATGTGCATTACTCGGCGGCGATCCGAATGGACCGCAACGGGTGAGCTTCATCGGCAATCTCTGTGCCCATAATGGCGACCGCAATCCCGATGTGAATTTCGAGCCCGGCTCATGCGTCGAAGTGCTCAACAATCTGCTCTACAACGCCCAATCGCAATTTACCGAAGTCTGGGAAAGTTATGGCGGGTCTCCAGTTTCGATTGTCGGCAATGTGATGCGCGCCGGGCGGAATACCGGTCGGCAAGCCGTCGGCATCGATCTCGAGCGCATTGGCTCCACCGGCCAGGCACGGATTTTCCATTGGGACAATCTGTTCGAAGGGCGATTCCGGCATCGTTCACCGCTCCTTGAAGACGTTGCGGCACAGGCACCGCCCTGCCCGCTCACGATGCGCCCGCTGCCCGCCAGCGAAACCGCAGCAGCCGTGCTGACTCGATCTGGAGCCTTTCCGCGCGATGCTTTTGATCAAAGGATTGTCACCGAAGCGAGAGATCGAACCGGCCGGATCGTCCGGTATCCCGGCGAGATTCCCGCCACAGTCGCCGGCCAGCCTTATGTCGACGAGGATGGTGACGGGATGGACGATGAGTGGGAGCGCGCGATGGGCGGCGAGCCAGAGGCGTTCGAACCCTGGGATGACGCAGACGCGGACGGCGTGTCCAACATGGATGCGTTTCTTGATGCTATGCATCGGCAGGTCATGGGGCAGTGACGGCCATGCCGATGGAGCCCACACCAGCCGTTCCGGTTACCCATCGCCATGTCTTCAACGTGGTGAAAACACTGATTGCGGAAAACGACCTGCCCTCCGACCGACCGCTCAAAATTCTCGATATCGGCTGCGGCGACGGGCGGATGATATTGTCACTTCATCGCCTGGCTCAGCAGGAGTTACCCGGCAGACGCATCGAGATACACGGCTTCGATATTGGCGAACATGGCTTTGCCGATGGCGGCCAGCACAACGAAGCGATCGGCTTTCTCGAAGGCCAGGCTGCTGATGTCGACTGGTCGAGACGAGTCAAAATATTCTCGGACAGTGAGGACTGGGCTTACGAGGCTGACAGTTTCGACACTGCCGTATCTAATCAAGTGCTCGAACATGTCGAAGACATGGATAGCTTTCCTCGCCAACCTAAACCGTGTGCTGGTGCCGGACGGAACGTGTCTGTACACCTGTTTCCACTCAGCCATTGTATGCAGGAAGCGCATTGCCATGTGCCGCTGTCCCATTGGATTCCCAACTATGAAAGCCGGAAAAGCTGGATCGCGCTGATGAGCCGACTTGGTATCGGCCGATATCGCTATGATCGCCGGGTTCTCGGCCACAGTTCGGTTCGCGAGCACGCTGCAAGGAAACCGCGAACTTCATCGAACGCTGGACTTGTTATCGCAGCTTTTCCGAAATCGCCCGCCTCGCCAGCAAGGCAGGAATGGCAACCTCCTATCATTTCACCAAAGATTTTTTCTTCACCAAGGCGCGGATGGTCGTGGGTCGACCCGCTGGGAGGACCTATAGACGCTGGACTTTCATGGCGACTCGAATGGGTGAGCTACATGTTCGGGCGAGCGTTATCATCCTCGACCCTGGTCATCCGGCCAGTCAGATTACGATATCGGCAAGCGTGTCGCGCTGGAAAAAGCCGATCGCCTGCCAGCCAAGTCCCCGGTGTCGGAACAAGCATAGCCCGGCCATGGCTAGACATGATCCGATCACCATCTGTTTTCCCTTCACCGGCGATACCATCGGCGGTAGTCACATTTCCGTGCTTGGGCTGATCAAGGCGATGGATCGCGAACAATATCGTCCGCTGATCACGGTTCAAAAACCGGGTGGAGCAATCGCCCGTCTGTTTGAAGAAAATGGCCTGTCAGTCGAAAGCCCCTTTGCCTGGAAGGGCCTCGAATTCGATTCGCGTATCGGCTTCAGCCAACTCGCCGGCACGGCTCGCGACCTGGGACCGAAAGTCCGATACTCTACGCCGACAAACAGGTCGATATCGTCCACAGCAATGACGGCCGCACGCACGCTACTTGGGGTCTGGCAGCGCGGTTGGCTGGCTGCAAACTACTATGGCATCATCGCGGAGATCCGGAGGCCAAGGGGCTGCGTCTCGCTGCCCCTTTGCTTGCGAACAAGGTGCTTTCGGTGTCCAGTTTCTCCAAGCCGCGAGCCGGGTATTTACTCTGCCGCGCGGCAAGACGCAGGTCGTCCACAGCCCATTCGACACGGAGATCGACGTCGACCGGACGGTGATGCGGCAGCGCCTTGATCGACGAACTGGCCGTCCCACCCGAAACCCAGCTCGTTGGCTATTTCGGGCTGTTCGTTGATCGCAAGCGACCATTAGTGTTTCTCGAAGCGATGGCTGACCTCGCTGCACGTGCCGGTGAAAGGCCGGTGCGCGGCCTCATGTTCGGAAAAGCAAATGACGAGGCGATGGACCGTGATATCGCCGAGTGGATCGACAAGTTCGAGCTCGCCGACACTGTGTTGCAGATGGGCTTCCGTTCGCCCGGATCGGATTGGATCGCAGCGTGCGACGCGCTGATGGTTCCCGCAGTACAGGAGCCGTTCGGGAGAACGCTGGTCGAAGCAATGCTCGTTGGCACACCGATCGCGGCGGCGAAATCGGGTGGCAATGTCGAAGCGCTGCGCGACGGAGAAATGGGCCTATTGGTCGAGCCCGATAACCCAGCAGCGCTGGCAGAAGCCTGCCTAAGCCTGATCACCGATCCCGACGAAACAGCGGCGCGCACCGCC
>CBDBUZ010000008.1:0-125522 GCA_965212265.1 Parasphingopyxis sp.
CCAAGGTTCGCCAACTGCAGCAGCGTCTGCCGGGCCTAGCGATTGTGGCTGCGCACGATTTCGCTGCGGAAGGGGCAGTATCGCAGGCCACGCACAATTCATCGGAAACCTAGGAGGAAAGCACAATGACTGATGCGGGACACGATTGGGACGCCATCGTCATTGGATCGGGCATGGGCGGCATGGCCGCCGGTGCTGCTCTATCCAAGGTCGGGCACAAGGTGCTTCTGCTCGAGCAGCATCGAACGCTTGGCGGTTTGACCCATAGTTTCTCCCGCAACGGCTTTTCCTGGGATGTCGGCATTCATTATCTGAGTGGCGTGGCGCCCGGAGATCACGCCCGCGCGATGATCGATTGGTTGGCTGATACACCAATCGATTTCGTGTCGTTGGGATCGGTCTATGACACGCTGCACATTGGATCGGCAAAGCCGCTGTCGCTCTCGCGGCCATACGAAGCCCAGGAAAGGGACCTTAAAGACCGCTTCCCGGATCAGGCAGAGGCGATCGAAGCATGGACCCATGCGCTGCGCGACGGTCGTGAGGCGGTGATGAAGACGTTCCCGACCCGCGCAATGCCGAAAATCGCGGGCGACATGCTCAACTGGTGGAACCGGAATGCCATAGAGAAATGGTGCGCCCGGACGACGCAAGAGGTCATCGACGATATCACCGACGATTCCGAGCTTGGTGCCGCTATGGCCGCGCAATGGGGCGATCATGGGGGACGGCCGAGCATGGCAAGCTTTGGGATGCATGCCCTGATTTCGGCATCCTATCTGTGTAGCGGGTCCTGGTATCCGGTAGGAGGCAGCGTAGCCTTTGCGGATCACATCATTCCAACGATTACCAAAAACGGGGGCGAAGCTCGCGCTGGGGTCCGCGTGGAAAAATTGCTATTCGAGAATGGTGCGGTAACCGGCGTGCAGATCGACGATGGCACGGCCATCCGGGCGCCGACCGTAATCTCCGATATCGGCGTGCGGGAAACCATCGATACGCTGTTGCCAGAACAGCGCGGCCACGAAGACTGGGTCTCCGAAATTCGAGCGCTGCCTTCCAGTATCGCGAACTATACGCTGTTCCTGGGGTTTGAGGGCGATATCAAAGCGGCTGGCGCGACAAAGGCGAACCACTGGATCTACCCTACCGGCGAGGTCGATGTCGTCTGGACGACCGCACCCGACGGCGTGCCGCCGCACATGACGGCTTCATTTGGCTCGCTAAAGGACCCGAAACATGATCCCGGTCCGCACCAGAAACATATGGGTCAGTTCCTAGTCTGGGCTGACTGGGCCGCCGTTGCAAAATGGGCAGACCAACCCGCCGGCGCACGGGGTGACGATTATGCGGACTTCAAGCAGCGGGTCGAAAAGACGCTGATGGCGCAGTTCGAGCGCTATTTTCCCGATCTTGCCAAACTTGTAGTGTATCGCGAACTGGCCACACCGCTATCGACCGTCACGTTCACCAAGCATCGCAAGGGCGCATTCTATGGCCTCGACGTAACGCCGGAGCGGGTCTTGAGTGATGCGCTAAGCGCCAAGACGCCGATCCAGGGCCTATATCTTGCGGGACAGGACGTGGTGAGCCCGGGTATTCCCGGAGCGTTGATGGGCGGCCTTCTCAGCGCAGCCAGCGTCGATCCGAAAGTGCTGGGCAAAATCAGGAGATGAAGGCGTTTGCCTTTGCGCCAATGGTGGCCAATGTCCGCTTTGGGCGCAAAGCGGACATTCTCGCGCACGGTGGCGCCCATCAATCCCTCCCACCCGCCTGACACCGCCTCGCCCATCTGATACGCCTCCCTCCCCAGGGGAGCGTGTGTATGACAGCGGAACATAGCCATCATCCCGATGCGATTGTGGAGCGGCTCGCGGCGGGGTCGCGGCCCTCTTATGTGCGCGACTTTGTCTATGGCGGGATTGACGGGGCGATCACGACATTTGCGATTGTCGCCGGTGTGGTCGGCGCGTCATTGTCATCCGGCATCATCGTCATTCTCGGCATCGCCAACCTGCTCGCCGATGGCTTTTCGATGGCGGCGAGCAACTATAGCGGCACCAAGGCCGATATCGACAATGTCGAGCGGATCCGGGAGATCGAGGCGCGGCATATCGCTACCGATCCCGATGGCGAGCGCGAGGAAGTGCGTCAGATCCTTGCCGGCATGGGGCTGACCCCTCCAACTCTCGATGCGGCGGTGGAGTCGATCACCGCGGATGAGCGCCGCTGGATCGAGTTCATGGTGACCCAGGAATATGGGCTGGCGGCGGTCAATCCGTCGCCGATGCGCGCGGGGCTGGCGACCTTTGTGGCCTTTGCAATTTGCGGCGCGGTGCCGCTGCTGCCCTTTCTCGCGCCGTATGTGGCGCCGAACTTGTTGGCGGGGCAGGCGCCGCTCGCCGTGTCGATCGGCATGACGGGTATCGTGTTTTTCGGGATCGGCGCGATCAAGAGCCGCTGGGCGGTCACGAGCTGGTGGCGATCGGGGCTGGAGACGCTGTTTATCGGCGGCATGGCGGCTTTCTTTGCCTATGGCGCGGGCTGGCTGTTGCGCTCGCTCTTCGATGTCGCGATCTGAGTGCGGTGGACGGGCGCTAGGACGGTTAGCCAAGGCGCAAGCATAATTGCGGGGTTGCGTCTTTCACTCGCTGCGCCTTCCCGCTAAACCCCTCCCGACTCATTTACCGCTTGGCCGCTGGTCGCTGCGCGTTGGCGCAGTCCCCCTTCCGGCGTCGGGCACAGATCAGAAGGACCATCCCTTTGACCAGCACCGGCCACGACACGCTTTCCACCCGCTCCACGCTCGATGTGAACGGGACTTCCTATGCCTATTATTCGCTCGCCAAGGCGGCAGAACAGCTTGGCGATATTTCGCGCCTGCCATTCACGCTGAAGGTGCTTTTGGAGAATATGCTGCGGTTTGAGGATGGCGGCCATACGGTTGCAACTGGCGACGCGCAGGCGGTGGTCGATTGGCAGAAGGAAGCCAAGTCCAGCGCGGAAATCCAGTATCGCCCGGCCCGCGTGCTGATGCAGGATTTCACCGGCGTTCCGGCGGTCGTCGATCTTGCCGCGATGCGCGATGGGATCAAGTCGCTGGGCGGCGATGCCCAGAAGATCAATCCGCAGGTTCCCGTGCATCTCGTGATCGATCACTCGGTGATGGTCGATGAGTTCGGCACGCCGACCGCATTTGAAGAGAATGTCGCGCTCGAATATCAGCGCAATATGGAACGCTATGAGTTCCTCAAATGGGGTTCGCGGGCGTTTGACAATTTCTCCGTGGTGCCGCCGGGAACCGGCATTTGCCACCAGGTGAATCTTGAACATATCGCCCGCGCAGTCTGGTCTTCGAAGGACCAAAATGGCCAAGAAGTGGCCTATCCCGATACCTGTGTGGGAACCGATAGCCACACGACGATGATCAATGGTCTCGGCGTGCTTGGCTGGGGCGTGGGCGGGATCGAGGCGGAAGCTGCGATGCTCGGCCAGCCGGTATCGATGCTGATCCCCGAAGTGGTCGGCTTCAAGCTGACCGGCGCGCTGCCTGAAGGCATTACCGCGACGGATCTGGTTTTGACCTGCGTGCAGATGCTGCGCGAAGTGGGCGTGGTCGGGCGCTTTGTTGAGTTTTACGGACCGGGTGTAGCCGCGCTGAGCCTCGCCGATCGCGCAACGATCGCCAATATGGCGCCCGAATATGGCGCGACCTGTGGCTATTTCCCGATTGACGAAAAGACGATGGACTATCTGCGGCTCACCGGCCGGTCGGAGCAAGATGTCGCGCTGACCGAAGCCTATGCCAAGGAGCAGGGATTCTGGCGGCTGGATGATGGCCCGGATGCGATCTATTCCAACACGCTGGAGCTCGACATGAGCACGGTGATGCCGTCGCTCTCCGGACCGAAATTGCCGCAGCAGCGCGTGTCGATGGCCGATCTTGATGAAGGCTTCAACACAGACCTCTCCGAAGTGTTCGGCATCGCCGACACCGACAAGGAAGTACCGGTCGATGGCGAAGACTATGAACTCGCTCATGGCGATGTGACGATTGCGGCAATTACCAGCTGCACCAATACGTCCAACCCGAATGTGCTGATCGCCGCCGGGCTGGTCGCGAAAAAGGCACGCGAATTAGGGCTTCAGCGCAAGCCTTGGGTGAAAAGCTCGCTCGCACCAGGATCGCAGGTGGTCACCGACTATCTCGACAAGGCGGGGCTGAGCGATGATCTCGACGCGCTGGGCTTCAACCTGGTCGGCTATGGCTGCACCACCTGTATCGGCAATTCCGGGCCACTGCCTGCGCCGATCTCGAAAGCGATCAATGAGAATGACATGGTCGCCGCCTCGGTATTGTCGGGCAACCGGAACTTTGAAGGCCGGGTGAGCCAGGATGTGCGCGCCAACTATCTCGCCTCACCGCCGCTGGTGGTTGCCTATGCGCTCAAAGGCACGGTGCGCGAGGATATGTATGAAACGCCGATCGGGCAGGGTAGCGATGGTCAGGACGTGTATCTGAAGGATATCTGGCCGACCAATGACGAGATCACCGAGATGGTGAACAGCTTTGTCAGCCGGGAAATGTTCGAAACCCGCTATGCCAATGTCTATAATGGCGATGATGAGTGGCGGGCGATCGATGTTACCGGCGGAGACACCTATCAGTGGCGCGCCGGATCGACCTATGTTGCCAACCCGCCCTATTTTGACGGCATGGAAATGACCCCGGCGCCGATCAACGATATTGTCGATGCGAAGGTGCTCGCGCTGCTGGGCGATAGCATCACCACCGACCATATTTCCCCGGCCGGTGCGATCAAGGAAGACAGTCCTGCGGGCGAATATCTGACGAGCCACCAGGTCAATCGCCGGGATTTCAATAGCTATGGCAGCCGGCGCGGCAATCACGAGGTGATGATGCGCGGTACGTTCGCCAATATCCGCATCAAGAACCAGATGGCCGATGGCAAAGAGGGCGGTTACACCAAATATGATGGCGAGGTGATGCCGATCTATGATGCTGCCATGCGCCACCAGGCCGAAGGCACGCCGTTGGTTGTGATCGGCGGCGAGCTTTACGGCACCGGTTCATCGCGGGACTGGGCTGCCAAGGGCACCAACCTGCTCGGCGTCAAAGCTGTGATCGTCGAAAGCTTCGAGCGCATCCACCGCTCGAACCTCGTTGGCATGGGCGTGCTGCCACTGCAATTTGCCGATGGTGTCGACCGGGACTCGCTCGGCATGGACGGAACGGAAAGCTTCACCATCACCGGTGTCGCCGATCTCGATCCGCGCCAGACTGTCGAGGTCACCATGACCCGTGCAGACGGTTCGACCGAGACGTTCGAAACGCTGTGCCGCATCGATACCGCTAACGAGATGGAGTATTTCCGCCACGGTGGCATCCTCCAATATGTGCTCCGGAATCTCGCAGCATAGGCGCATTTGGCAGCAAGACTTGATCAAACGCCCTTGGCGGAGCAGGTTCCGACATCACGGGTCTGTTTACAGGGGGGATATATGCACATGCTCAGGTCATCGATTGCCATGGGGGCCGTTGTCGCTTTGTGTGGCTGTGGCACAGGTGGCGGCGAAGAGGCGGCGAGCGACGCCGAAGCCAGCACGGAGCCTGAAGTCGACATCCTGGCGGGCGAACCGGCCGCTGGCGAATGGGGCCATCATACCGGGTCCTGGGATTATTTCGGCACGAGCACCTATTTCGGCGAAGATTATCAGACCACTGAGCTGCGCTTTGGTTGCGGCCGGGATCCGTATCAGCTGGTATTGCTGCGCGATATGGCGGAGCCACCGGCAGAGGGTGTCACGGTCCAGATTCTCACAGCAGATAGCGAGCATGAGTATAGCGGTGGACCGGCGGTACAGAATGTGCCGATGGTCGGCGTGCCATCGGCCGTCGAAATACGGATGGATCTCGACGATCCTGCGGCAGATCAAATTGCTGACAGCGCGGGCGCTTGGGCCGTGGTTATTGGTGATACAGAACCGCTGGTCGTACCATCAGGCGGCGATGATATTCGAAATATGGTCGACTGGTGCCGCAGCGCAGCCGAGCCGGCTAGCTAAGCGCTGGCCCTTTCCGGGCCAGCCCTAATCCGCCTAGCTTAATCGGCGGGGCCTAATCGATAGGGTTGGTCGGCGCGTAGTTCGTCCGACCGATCTCGCTGATCCGTCCATTCTCCATCCGGCCTTCGACCAGCTCATATCCGAGCAGGGCGAAGGTGCGGGTGCGAAGGAAGATCGGGCGGGCATTGCCATACCAATCGACGCAGGAGGCGCGGCAGCCATCATCGACGGCGCCGGTAACCTTGGCGCGGAGCTCTCCGGCTTGCGAGAATTGGCCATCGTCCCGGCGCAGGAACAGCATGGAGACGGCGCTACCGAACAGCCGCCGATATTCCGGCTCCACCTGGCGTGCGACAGGCAATCCGAGCGTGCCTGAAGCGCCGCCTGCCGAGCCCGGGTCGGGCCGGTAAAAATAGGCATGGCTGCGCGATTCACCCTGGCCCGTTGCCGGCATGAAATAGGCATCGCCAAGCGCTGGCAATCCGCCGCCTAATTCGATTGCACTGAATCCTAGCCGGTTCTCAAGGTCGCTGCCGACAATCACGGCATCTGCGCCCATTACCTCGATCCGTTCGATGCTATGGCCCATGCGCAGCTGCGCGATTGCTCCGCCATTGAGCGGCACGGCAAATGCAGTCGGTTCGCTGCTATAGCTGGGCGGATTCCGCCAGGTGTAGCTGCGGCCATGGCCGTAAATCAGGTGATTGCCGACAAAGCGATTCTCGAGCTGCGGCATGGCCTCATTGCGTTCCAGGTGCCGGTAATAGCGTTGGCGCACCTCGCTTGTACCATCACCAAATTCGGAAAGTGGTACGCGGATCAGGCTGATCGTGCCTTGCGGCGCTTCCGGTTCCCACATCGCATTATCGCCATAACCGGCACGCACGAGGATGTTGAGCATGGCTTCATTTGGATCTTCGCGGAAGGAGAATTGGTTGATCGGCTCACCACGCGCGCCGATGGCCGAAGGCGCACCGCCCGATAATGGCATCCGATACACGGTCGAATAGCGCGGATTGTCCGATGGCCGAGTAAAGTCGCCATTGCTGACCCACAGATAGACCGCATCACCCGAGACATAGAATTCACGCGAGCGGCCAGCGATCACCCCCGTTGCGGAACAGTTGAAATCGGGCGAGCTGACATCGCAGGTCGTAACGCTGTGGAGCGTCGACATCGCCTCGCTTGCATTGCGGCGAATGTCGCGTGTCACATAGATTTGGCGCGGCGATGCGACGCGCTGAAACACGCGGTTTTCCGGATTGCCGTCCCAGCGTTTTACGGCCGGTAGCGCGTCCATCGGGTCTTCGCCGCGAAACAGGTTGAGCGGCGAGTAGAAGATCAGCTGGTTGCCGATCAGGCGTGAGGCATAATTGTCGGCTGAGTAATAATCGTTGGAGCGCAGATGATGGGCATCTTCGAAAGTCAGCTGGCCGTCTTCGGACAATAGGAAGCGGTTCACCTCGGTTCCGCCGCGACCATAGCTATAGCCGATCACGATTACCCGATTCCCGGCGATCAGCATTTCATCATACCAGGATGCGCTGCCATCGGTGTCGGGCGGGAAGGCGTCGATCATGTCGATCGGCCGCATATCACCATCGGCAATGGAAACGGTGAACAGCCGTCCGCGGCGCAGGATGACAAGGATATCGCCCCGAATCTTGACGATCCCACCTTCATCGACGCCGGCTGTCTGATTGTTGGTAATGCTCTCTTCGGCAACACTATCAGCCATCGCTGGCGCGGGCGGAGGTGGAGGCGGCGGTGCCGGAGGTGGAGGATATCCAGCGGCCTGGCGTCGCTCCATTTCCTCGCGTTGTCGCCGCATTCGTTCTTCGCGCGCTTCGCGGATTTCCGCGAGATAGCGAGCAAGATCGGCTTCGCTGTCAAAGGCTTCGAGCGTCGATCCCTGGAAACCATGGGCGGGTCCCGGCAATGCAAGGGTGAGCAACAGGAGGAGCAGGAGCGCGACAGGCAGCCTGCTGATGGTGATCGGATTGCGTACAGCGCCTGTGGTCGTCATGAAAATTCCCCCTGGATGCGATTATGACGCCTCACCGAAGCAAAGGTCAATCGCATCGAAGATCATGCAACCCATTGGGGTGGTGGCGCATAATGTGTTGCGCTAGGCTGAACGCATGCCACGTTTATCCCAAGTGCCCCGAGACGATGCGGACGATTATGTACGCGCCCTGTACACGGCCCTGTTCGGCGATCGCGATCCGGTCGCAGAGCCCGGCACCGCCACTGGAACGCCCGGCAATTGGTGGACAGTTTTCGCGCTGGTCCCCGACGCCTTCAAACATACGACCGAAGGCTTTGGCTTTTATCGCTCGGACAATCGCAAGCTTGATCCAGTCTTGCGCGAACTTGGCCAGACGCGTGCCGGCTATGCGGTCGGATCGCGGTTCGTTTACTCCCAGCATATGAAGGCGGCGCGCTTTGCCGGCCTGACCGATGAACAGGCCGATGCGATTGCCCATTGGCAGGTCGCCGATTGTTTTGACGAGGTGCAGCGCGCTGTGCTCGCTTATACCGATTGCCTTGTGCTCGAAAAGGGCCGGGTGCCCGATGGGGTCTTCGAGACGCTGAAAAAACACCTATCTGAAGTCGAAATTCTCGAGCTCACCTATATTACCGCCACCTATATGATGCATGCCGTAATGAGCCGCGCGTTGCGGCTTGAATATGATGATGTCGACGATCCGATCACCGAAGTGCCCGCGCCCGAAGGTGCGACGGCGGATGTTATGGGTATGGTCGATAACCGGAAGAAGGATTAGCCCTATGGCCTATCACCATCTTGCCCTTGCCGCGAAAGACATGAAGGCGATTCATGAATTTTATGAAGGCGTTATGGAATTTGAACTGGTGAAGGTTGAGATTGCACCCGTCATGGGTGGCGGCTGGGGTAAGCATTTCTTCTATCGGATGGATGGCGATGACAGTCGCTTCATCGCCTTTTGGGAATTGTATGACGTGCCGGGCCAGGAAGCGCAGGTGCACGACCTGAATGCGGCGGCGAAGATGCCGCAGGGCACCAATCATTACAGCTTTTCGGTCGATACGCGCGAACAGCTGGATGACTGGCGCGGGCGTTGGAACGATGCCGGTCTCGACGTGCTCGAGATTGACCATAATTGGTGCCGCTCGGTCTATACGCGCGACCCCAATGGCAACATGGTCGAATTCTGCCTGACTACCGGCAGCTTCACCGAGGCCGATCGCGAGCGGGCGCTGGCCGCACTCGACGAGAGCAAGATGAACGCCAGCCCGCCGCCCGGCTCGATGAAGAACTGGCCGGCAAAGGCTGAAGCAGCGGAATAAACCCTAGGACGCCAGCTTGAGCGGCGTACCGCTACTCGTGGGCGCTTCAGCACATTTGGCGTTGAGCCCATTGAACAGCGTGTTGATGGCGATCCGGAGATTTTCCATGTTCGCGCTGTCATAGCGCGGGATCAGGCTTGGATCGCAATAGGGCGCGAGCATCATGTTTACCGGGGACATCAGCCCGTCGATCGTCATCCCGGGAAATTCACCATCGGAGATCGCTTCAGCCAGGATCGTCGCCATATAATGATCGGCGAGATCGATATAGCTCATCACTACATCCTTATGCTCTTCGCCAAGCGCCATGCAGGCCTGGAAATACTCCCGGTCCTCATCATAACGCCGGCGCTTCTCGGCAAAGCGTCGCGCAAAGAACTGGTATAGCTTTTCCCGGGGCGGAAGATCGCTCTCCACCACCTCTTCCATCATATCGTTGAGCGGCTGAAACCAGCGCTCGATCGAGGCTTCGAACAGGGCTTCCTTATTCGGGAAGAAGCGATAGACATTGGATTGGGACATGTCGCAGGCATTGGCGATTTCGGTGATTGTCGGCGCCACCGGGCCGCGCTCGCGGATCAATTGTTCGGCGGCATCGAGAAGCTGTTCGGTCGCGGCTTGATGATCGGTATGCGGGCGGGCCATGATATTCTCCTTGGCGCAACTGTATCAGTCATACATGACAGTTTTATGATAAAGAATATATAGTATCAATTATCAACCCATACAAGATGGAATTGTCGCAACTGCGCGGTGCGCCTATGCATACAACAGCTTAGGGAGGCGGCATGGCAAGCGAACAGGATAGCGATACCGGGTTTAGCAATCCGATCACCGGATCACTGGCTTTGCTCAGGCGCTGGTGGCGCATGGTCTGCCGAGAAATTGACCAGGTTGCCGTAATCGAGAAGGTGCGCGGCGAATCCGGCTGGACCCCGCGCTATGTCTTCATGACCTGCATGTCGGCCGGCATCGCCATTCTCGGCATGCTGCTTTCCTCACCGGCGGTGGTGATCGGCGCCATGCTCTTGTCGCCACTAATGGGCCCGATCCTCGGCATCGGTTTTGCCCTGGCAGTGGGCGATTATCGCTGGCTGAGAGATGCCGGCCGCGCCTTGGCGCTGGGTACATTGGTCGCGGTTCTGTTCTGTGCGCTGATCGTTGCAATGTCGCCCTTACAGACGATCACGTCGGAAATTGCAGCGCGAACGCGGCCGAACCTGTTCGATCTTGGCGTGGCCTTATTCTCTGCCCTGGCCGGTGCCTATGCGATGATCCGCGGGCGCGACGGTACAATTGTCGGTGTGGCGATCGCGACCGCCTTGATGCCGCCCCTCGCAGCCATTGGTTTCGGCCTTGCGACATTCAACTGGGCGGTGTTCGGCGGTGCGCTGTTCCTCTTCTTCACCAACCTCACAACCATTGCGCTGACCGCTGCGATCATGGCGCGCATCTATGGCTTCAGCAGCTATCTGACGACCAAGCAAACGGCGGCGCAGTCGGTGGTAATCGTCATCGTCTTCATCGCGCTGGCGATCCCGCTCGGCTTTTCACTGCGCCAGATCTCCTGGGAAGCCAATGCCACGCGCCAGGCCCAGGCCTTGGTGAGCGATGAGTTTGGCCAGGAAGCCCGAATCTCCCAGCTCGATTTCGATTTCGATGCAGAGCCGATCCGTATCACTGCTTCAGTGCTCACACCGGAGATTGTCGGCGGTGCCGAGGAACGCGCCCAGCGCACCTTGGAACGCCAACTTGGGCGGCCCGTATCGGTCGATCTGCGCCAGTTCCAAGTCGATACCGAGGATACGACTGACAGTGCCGAGCTCGCTCTTGCACGGATGCAGGCGCAGGAGAGCGCGACGCAAGAGGAAATCGCCGATCTTAGCGACCGGCTTGCCCTGATAGCTGGGACAACTGCGGATGAAGTAACCGTCGATCGCACCGCCCGGCGCGCGGTCGTCCGGGTTCGCGCGCTGCCTGGCGCGGAGCTTGAAACCTATTTCGCGCTCGAACGCCGCGCCAATGAACGGGCCGAGGAATGGGATGTGCAGGTGATCCCGCCGGCCAAGGATCTGCCGGCGATAAGCCTGACGGATGGCGAAATCGACAGTGCCGGTGAAACCGCACTTGCGCTGGCCATCTGGGCCGGAGAGCGATTGGCTGTTCCGGTCGGTGTAACGGGTGTTGATGGAGAAGCCGGAGCGGTGATCGAACGATTGGCTGCAGCCGGAATTGATGCCCGCCGCGTGTCGGGAACCGAAGCAGGCGTGGTAACGCTCAGTTGGCTTGCGCCCGATGGCGGCGATACGGAATAGGCGGGAGCTTAGGCTGGCGTTGAGGCGATAGCAGCGGCAAGCCACTCGGGTAGAGCGATGCCATTCAGATCCTCGAGCCGGCGATGTTCAACGCTCAGGCCAAGATCGGGGTAAGCGCAGCGCTGGCGTTTTTCGTCGGCCTGATCAAGCGGCACCACGACTATCCGCCGATTGACCTTGTTTCGATAATGCATGCGGGCGGTATTTTCCTGCCCGACATAACAGCCCTTCTCGAAATCAACGCCGTTCAGCTCCTCGGCATTGCATTCAAGCCAGAGCGTCTTGTCGCTGCCGAGTTCGGCGACACCCTCAGTCACGCCATGGGACAGGCGATGCGCGTGCCAGCCGGTTGCGGCTTCGTCCACGGGCCCAGTCCAGCGATGGCCAAGCGCGTCGAGCCGCGGATCCAGCGGATGTTCGGACGTGTCGAGCGACCAATGGGCGGCCAATGCCGGATCCCGCTCAATCACGATCGCCCGGCGTAATCGGTACAAAGAAAGCCGCTTGATCAGATCGTCCGCGGACGCTGTTTCGCAATCGACCAAAATATCAGCGCCATCGGCCCAAAGGATAAAGTCAAACAGCAGCTTCCCTTGGGCGGTGAGCAGTGCCGACCATTGCGGGTGATCATCTTCCACCTGATCGACATTCTGCGTTACGATCCCTTGCAGGAAATCGCGGACATCATCGCCTGAGAGGCGGATCAGGGTGCGGTCGGCTAGCATGGTGTTGGCCATAGGCTTCAATTAGGTGGCCGACCGTGCAAAGGGAAGGCGCATGAGCGATATTCTGACGATCCGGCGGCCCGATGATTGGCACGTCCATCTGCGCGACGGGCCGATGCTCGACGCGGTGGCGGTCTATACGGCTCGCGAATTTGCGCGCGCGATCGTCATGCCCAATCTCATCCCGCCGGTGACAACCAGTGCGGCAGCGAGTGCCTATCGGAACCGGATCATGGCTGCGCTGCCCGAGGACAGCGATTTTACCCCGCTGATGACCGCCTATCTCACCGATACGATTGATGCAGATGATCTCGCGTCAGGCCATGCGGCGGGTATTTTTACTGCCGCCAAGCTCTATCCGGCGGGTGCGACGACCAACTCGGAGAGCGGCGTCACCGATGTCGCGAATATCCATAGGGTGCTCGAACGGATGGAGGCGATCGGCATGCCCCTCCTCATCCATGGTGAGGTGACAGACAAAGATGTCGATATCTTCGATCGCGAAGCGGTCTTCATCGAGCAGATTCTTGAACCGCTCACCCGCGATTTCCCGGCTCTGAAGATCGTCTTTGAACATATTACGACAGCTGATGCGGTGGAGTTTGTGAAAGGTGCCGGCCCTAATGTCGCCGCCACCATCACACCGCATCATTGCGTGATCAACCGCAATGCCATTTTCGAGGGTGGTGTTCGCCCGCATGCCTATTGCCTGCCGGTTGCCAAGCGTGAGCAGCATCGACTGGCTGTGCGCGCGGCGGCGGTATCCGGATCACCGAAATTTTTCCTCGGTACCGATACCGCGCCCCATGCGCGCGGTGACAAGGAATCATCTTGTGGCTGTGCGGGAATTTTTAACGCGCCCTATGCGCTGGAAAGCTATGCGGCGATATTCGATGCCGAAGGTGCGCTCGATAATTTCGAAGGCTTTGCCTCGGAAAATGGCCCGCGCTTCTATGGCCTGCCGCTCAATGAGGGCAGCATAACATTGCGCCGCGCGGCACTGGAAATTCCGGACATCATGCCGATCGAGGGGACGGAGCTCGTGCCTTTCCAGGCCGGCGAAACGCTGGGCTGGACGCTCGATTAAGCGGTCAGGCTGCCGCCCGCGCCGCACGACGATTGGTCCGCGCCATCCGCACATTATCGATCGTGAACAGCGCGAGCCCGGCCCAGATGAAGAGGAAGCACGCAATCTGTCCGCTATTGAGCGGCTCTTTGAAGATGAATGCGCCGATCAGAAAAACCATTGAAGGCGCAATATACTGAATGAAGCCGAGCGTTGTCAGCGTCAGCCGTTTCGCGGCCGCCGCGAATAGCATCAGCGGGATCGACGTGACGACGGCGGCCAGGATCAACAGGATATCGGTATTGGTATCCGTGCCGAACATCAGCCCTCCGGCGGCGCCAAGCCAAATCATATAACCGATGCACAGCGGCGTTAGCAGAGCGGTCTCTATCGCCAGTCCCTCAATCGCTCCGGCATCCGTGACTTTGCGGACATAGCCATAAAGCGCGAAGGAAACCGCCAATGTGGCGCTGACCCACAATGTTTCGCGCGCGCTCCAGGCAAGGATTGCCACCCCGATGGCGGCCAGCCCGATTGCAATCATTGTGGCCGGTCGCAACTTTTCTTTGAGAAACAGCGTACCGAGCACGACATTGAGCAGGGGATTGAGGAAATAGCCGAGGCTGGCCGCCAATATATGTTCATTGATGACGGCCCAGATATAGACCAGCCAGTTCACGCCAATCAGCGTTGCTGAGAGGGCCAGTGCGGCCAATGTACGCGGATTGCGATAGGTGGCGCGCAGGCTGCCCAGCTTGCCGACAGCAAGCAGCAGGATCAGCAAGAAGCCGACCGACCAGACGATCCGGTGGGCGACTGTCTCGAACGCACCGACATGGTCGAGCAGTTTGAAATAGAGCGGAACCAACCCCCAAAGCAGGTACACGCCAATGCCAAAGGCATAGCCTGCTGGTGTGTTGCGCGGTTCGCTCATGTCCGCCGCCTAGGACGGTTCGCGCACCGAGGCTACTCGAAAATTGTTGGCAAAGAGAAAGCTGCGATTGGAGCCCCGAGAGCGCCTAGAAAGGCAGCCAGCGGCGATTGCGGCTGAAATTCATATAGCCGATATTCGCGCCAAGCCGCAGTCCTGCACCCATCCGGATCGGGATCAAGACCTTGTCTCCGGAACGCAGATAGCTCGCGGTCAGGCCGCCGACGAGATAGGCATTGCCTTCGCCAGCCGGGAAGCGACGGAATAGCTCGTCCGTGTCGAAGAGATTATAGACGAGAACAAAGGTCGATGCGCCGTTCGCACCAGCATCAAAGCCCACGGATGGCCCGGTCCAATAAACAGGCTGTTGGCCTTCAACCGCATGGAATAATGTGCCGGAGCCATAGCGCAGTCCGAATATGAAGGCGCCGCCCGCTTCGCGCCCGACAATATAACCATTGGGTTCACCTTGTTCGGACAGGATATCCTGGATGATGCGCGCAAGACCCTCAGCGCCATCGCCGAACACGCCGCCGGCGGCCGCAATCAGATCGTCCTGCTGATACGTGGTGCTGCCATCTTCTGCTGGTGTGGTTTGATTGGCCGCGACATCGCTATCGCTTGTCATTGCCTCGTTTTCGTAACCAGGCGTGTCTGGAATATAGTTGGGATCGGAATAGACCGTCGTATCGGCCTCGGCTGCTGCATCCGGATCAAAGTCGAATTCGTCGCCATAGGCGATGGCTGGCGCTCCTTGATCGGTCGTCGTTCCGCCGCTCTGATAGTCGCTTTCGCTATAACCCGAACTTGCAAGTGCGGCGTCTGGGTCGACCGTGTCGATCTGCGCTGATGCCGGGGCGATGGCCATCCCGAACGCCCCTAAGGCAACCGCAATGGAAAAAAACTTCTTCTTCAACATACTAACTCCCCCGACAGAATTCGGCGCCCCAGAATTACGGCTTGCAGGGACTCCCGCGCAATCGAGCGCGGGACGAGTTGAGTCGGTTTTACGCTGAAGCGAGTCGATCCTGTGGATTTTCCGCTATTTGGAGCGGAATTGCAGGGGGTGCGACTTGTTGTTGATCGGGCAGGCCTGCGTCGCTATACGCGCCTTTCGGCTCGGTCAGGACACGTGGGTGAGTGGCTGAAACCACCGGTTTGCTAAACCGGCATACGGAGATTATCCGTATCGAGGGTTCGAATCCCTCCGTGTCCGCCAGCTGAACTCACGCAATTTCAAAGCTTTGTCGAGCGTGCGCGGTACGCGCCGCATGATGGCGCGCGTGGTATCGCGATTATCGACACCTGCAGTACCGAAATGTTGCGCCGCTTGTGCTTAATCGGGTGTCTTGACGAACCGGTGGTTGCGCGGCAGGAATCGGCGATGAACGAAGACCAACCAAGCAAAGATGGTCGGTCTGAGGGGGGGCAGGCTGAGCAGGATTTAGACGCGAGCAAAGCGGAGGATTCCGCTGCTGCGCCGCCCGCCAAAGGGAGCAGCAAGATCTCCGTCTCTCGCGGGATGGCGGGATGGCTGCAGTCCAACCGGACAAGCTTTGCCTTTACATCCTACCAAACCGGCCAACTCTTCCTCGTGGGCCTCATGCCGAATGGCTCGGTTTCCTTCAATCAGCAGAATTTCCTGCGGGCGATGGGCGTCTGTTACCGCGCCGGGCGGCTCTATCTTGGCAGCCTGTTCCAGATCTGGCGGCTCGAAAACATGCTGCGCCCCGGCCAGCTCGGCAATGAAAATTTCGATATGGTCCTGGTACCGCGCAATGCGCAGACCGTCGGCGATGTCGATGTGCATGAAATCGGGGTCGAGAATGATGGCCATGTGATGTTCGTGAACACCAAATATAGCTGCCTGGCGAAACTTGATCTGACGCACAGCTTCAAGCCGATCTGGAAACCGCCCTTTATCTCCAAGCTCGTCGCGGAGGATCGGTGCCATTTGAACGGCCTCGCGATGGCCGACGGCAAGCCGAAATATATGACCGCGGTCAGCCGGTCGGATACCGTCAATGGCTGGCGCGAGCGGCGCGACGAGGGCGGCGTACTCATTGATATTGAGAATGACAGCATCGTCACGGATGCGCTATCCATGCCTCATAGCCCGCGCGTTCATGGCGATAAGGTTTACGTGCTGGATTCCGGCCGAGGCCAGTTGGTGCGGGTGGATCCGGAAAGCGGCGAACGCACTGATATCGCCTTTTGTCCGGGCTTTTTGCGCGGCATGTCGATCCATAATGGCCATGCACTGGTCACCATTTCCAAGCCGCGCGAGGGTAGTTTTTCGGGCTTGGCTCTTGATGACGAATTGAAGGAGCGGGACAGCGATCCGTGGTGCGGTGTCTTGGTGATAAAGCTCGACACCGGCGATATTGTCGAATGGGTCCGGCTCGAAGGGCATATTACCGAATTGTTTGACGTTGCCGCCATGCCGAATGTCCGCTGCCCAATGTCGATTGGCCCGGACACGATCGAGGTGCGCAACACTATCAGCTTCGATCCCGAGATTTCGGCAGACTAACAGGACGAACGGGCGCACCTCTGGTTGCTTTGTCGCTGCGGATGGATAATGCGTCTTCGTGAAAAGTCGGCACCCCATATGGAGCCGAAAACTAGGTAGATTCGCATGAAAGTATTTGTATTGGGTGGTGATGGGTTTTGTGGGTGGCCCACGAGCCTGTACCTTTCAAACCGGGGCCATGATGTCACCATCATCGACAATCTCTCCCGGCGAAAAATTGATGTCGAGCTTGGCGTGGAATCGCTTACGCCGATTGCGTCAATTGAACAGCGATTGGCAGCCTGGAAGGAAGTCGGCGGAAAAGATATTGCCTTTTACGACTTCGATATCTCAGAGAATTATCACCGTTTGCTGAGCCTGATCGAAGCGGAAGACCCCGACGTTATCATTCACTTCGCCGAGCAGCGCGCTGCGCCCTATTCGATGAAGTCGAGCGCTCATAAGCGCTACACGGTTGATAATAACCTCAATGCGACGAACAATTTGCTCGCTGCCGTCGTCGAAGCGAAAAGCAATGCGCATATCGTCCATCTCGGCACGATGGGCGTTTATGGCTATGGCACGGCCGGGATGAAGATCCCTGAAGGCTATCTCACGGTCCAGATTCCCACCGAAGACCAGCCGATCGAGCAGGAAATTCTCTATCCCGTAAATCCGGGCTCAATCTATCACCTGACCAAGACGCAAGATCAGCTCTTCTTCGCCTACTACAACAAGAATGACGGGGTGCGCGTTACCGATCTGCACCAGGGGATCGTCTGGGGTACGCAAACCGAAGAAACCAAGATGGACGAGCGACTGATCAACCGATTCGACTATGATGGTGACTATGGCACCGTGCTGAACCGGTTCGTCATGCAGGCCGCGCTCGATTATCCGATGACGGTCCATGGCACCGGTGGACAGACGCGCGCCTTTATCCATATCCAGGACACCTGTCGCTGTATCGAGTTGGCGATCTCAAACCCGCCACAGGCTGGGGAACGGGTGAATATCCTCAACCAGATGACAGAAACCCATCGGGTGCGCGATCTCGCCAAGATGATCGCCGAAAAATCCGGCGGG
Organism: Parasphingopyxis sp.; assembly: GCA_965212265.1. GTDB lineage: Bacteria > Pseudomonadota > Alphaproteobacteria > Sphingomonadales > Sphingomonadaceae > Parasphingopyxis. The sequence continues at coordinate 18,053 of CBDBUZ010000008.1, forward strand.
ACCTATGAGCTCATAGAAAACCCGCGCAACGAAGCCGATGAGAATGATCTCCACGTAACCAATGACCGTTTTCTGGGCCTGGGCCTGGAGCCGATCAGGCTTGAGGATGGGTTGTTGGACGAGATTACGGAGATCGCGACCAAATATGCGGATCGCTGTGACCGCAGCAAGATTCCCTGCCGATCAACCTGGACGTGAGCGGGGCCAGTCGGTCGGGTCAGGCGGCCTGAACATCGGTGTGTTCAAAGCCGTCAAACGTGCAGGTCGCGGCAAACATGTCTTTGGCAACGCTGGCGACCGTCTTTTCGAAGCCCTTTTCGACGAAATCCTCCTGGCTGAGGAGTCGCGGTAATGCGAGCGCCGCCTCAAGGCTCATGAGACAGCGACCACGCGCGCCGTGGAGCAAGACGATCTTGAGGTCATTAAGCGCACCAGCCTCGGCAATCGCCTTTTCCAGCCCGCGCCGCAGCGGGGCTGCGATCCGTGTGTCATAGACGTGACGGACCCAGGGTTCGGGATATGCATCGCGCAGCCGCAGGAAAAGCAATTGCCCATAGGCTTCACTCCGAACGATATCGGCAGCAAAGCGCACATAATTCTGAATCGTCCGGCTGACCGAGGCTGATGGCGGCGGCGGTAAGGCGACCGCGTCCGCCACCGTTCCGGCGAGCAATGCGACGCTGGCCCGATATATATCCTCAAGACCATCGAATGAATAATAGACCTGCCAATAGGTGAAGCCGATTTCTTCGGCGAATTCTTCGACGCTCAGGGCGGTCCAATGGCGCTCGAGGAAGATCGGCAGTGCGGCTTCGGCGATCTCTGCCCGGCGCGTACGCCAATCCACGGTCGATCCAGCGGTAGGTTTCTCGCGGCACGCCATGGTCATTTCCTCTCGGTACAGCCAGTCTCGATATTATATCGAAACGTAATATATAATATGTATCGGAATATGGGAGATCCCCGGAATCGCACGGCAAATTCGACGAAAAGCCTATAAAAGGGGACATACAGCACTGTTGTTGGATTGCCACATATATCAAACAACTACGAATCGAGGCAAAAAAGCATTGAGCGCGGCCAAGGCGGGCGTCATAAGCGCGATCCATGGTCAACGGCGAATCTACGGGTTTCGTCTGCCACACACTCGAAGCGCGGCGTCGCTTCACCGGCACAGGGACGGACCGGGTCCGGCTCGCCGAATTGAGGCCGCAAAGTTTTTGAAGGGGTTTAAACTCGATGAATACAGGACAGAAATTCACAGGATTATCGGCACGGCAGCAGGGCCTGCGCGCAATGCTGCTTGGCAGTGCGGCAACAGTCTTCGCCAGTTCTCCTGCTTTAGCGCAGGACAGCGAGGAGCTGGCCGCAGCGTCGAATAATCAACCGGCAATCATTGTTACGGGTACGCGCATTACAAACCCGAACCTTGAACAATCGAGCCCGATCCAGGTCGTGGGTGCCGACGAAATCGATTATCGTCAGGCAACAAACGCCGAAGAATTGATCGGTGATCTGCCGGGTATCGCACCGGGTACCAACAACTCGGTCAACAACGGTTCGAACGGTACCTCGACACTTAACCTGCGTAACCTTGCCAATGTTGGCGGTGCAACGCGAAGCCTGGTCTTGCTCGACGGGACGCGCCTTGTTCCTTCGACGATCTTCTCCGAGACCGATCTTAACATCATTCCGGTCGCTCTGGTCGAACGCGTCGAAGTCATCACTGGTGGTGCTTCTTCGGTGTACGGTGCTGATGCCATCTCGGGTGTGGCGAACTTTGTGTTGCGCCGCGATTTCGAAGGCATGGAAGCCGCGATGACATATGGCATCACCGAACGCGGTGATGGCGAGCGCATCCGTACTGACCTTACCATTGGTGCGAACTTCGACGATGGCCGCGGTAACGCCGTTCTCTCGATTGGCTATCAGGAAGTCGATGACATCCTGCAGTCCAATCGCACCATCTCGCAGAACGCCTTGTTCCTTGGTGGCCAACCGGTTGGTTCGGGCACAACTGTCCCAACGCGTTTCAATGGTCTTCAAATTGATCCGGCCGGCCAAACGCTGGTTCCACAGTATAACACGTTCAACTATGCGCCCTTCAACTATTTCCAAACGCCGCTTGAGCGCTGGAATATCTTCGGCACGGCCCGTTATGAAGTAACCGAGGGTATCGAAGTCTACACGCGGGGCATGTTCACCAACTCGACGGTCAGCCTACAGCTTGCACCTTCGGGCCTGTTCGGTGATCCGTTCGCCGTTCCGCTGAACAACCCGTTCCTGACGGATACGCAAGTTGATCAGATTTGCGCGAGCTTCGCTATTCCGATCGATCCGGTTGCCTGTACGGCAGCGCGCACGGCTGTTGATCCGAACGATCCCAATTATCTGGCGCCTGATGTCATCATCAACCGTCGTCTGGTTGAGCAGGGGCCACGCGCCACCGATATTGTCACCAACCAGTTCCAGGTATGGGGCGGTGTGCGTGGCGATCTCAGTCCGACGCTTGGCTATGATGTCTATGCAACATATGGCGAATCCCAACGCACCACGACCCGCACGGGTTGGGGCCTGAAATCGCGGATCGAGCAGGCGCTCGTCGCGACGAGCGCAACAACCTGTTTCGATGCATCGAACGGCTGTTTCCCGCTGAACCTTCAGGGTGGCGGACCAGCTGGCACGAACATCGATCCGCGTTCGGTTGCCTTCTTCAACCAGCCGTCAGGCTTTACCGACACGACATCGCTGTTGCAGGTCAACGCTTCGCTGAACGGTACGTTCGGTGAAACCGGCCTCTTCACGCAGACGCCAATCGGCTTTGCCGTCGGTGTCGAATATCGTGATTACACGGCCGGCCGCGTCGCCGACGTGTCTGCTGGTACGCAGGACGAAGTTCTGGGTACGGGTGCTCCGGCGCCATCCTTCAATGGTCAATATGATGTCATCGAAGGGTTTGCCGAGCTGATCATCCCGATCCTCGAAGATGTTCCGGGCTTCTATAACCTCACGGTTGAAGGCGGTATCCGCGTATCGGATTATTCCAATACCGGCACGAGCGTCACCTGGAAGGCTGGCGGTAGCTGGGAGCCGTTCGAAGGTTTCCGTTTCCGCGGTATCTACCAGCGTGCAACCCGTTCGCCGAACATTGGTGAGCTGTTTGCTCCGGTCACAACGGGTCTTACGCCGCTGGCGCTTGATCCATGTGCAGGTGCCGGCCCAGTTGGTAACGCAACTCTGACGGCCATCTGTGTCGCACAGGGTGCGCCGGCTGCTACGATCGGTCTGATCCCTGTCCCGTCCGCTGCACAGATCAACCAAACCTCTGGCGGCAACGTCAATCTGGACGTTGAGAAATCGGACTCGATCACGCTTGGTATCGTGGCAACACCGCCACAGGTACCGGGGCTGGTTGTTTCGGTCGATTACTTCAATATCGAAATCACCGACGCCATCACCCAGCCAGTACCTGGCGATATTCTTGTTCCGTGCTTCGGTGCGAACAATGATGGTGCCGGAAGCGATCCGGTCGCCTGCGCCAACATTCAGCGTAACCCGATCAATGGTTCGTTGAACGGTGGTGGTGAAACGCCGGGTCTGATCCTGCAGCTTACCAACCAGGGTACGCTGGAGACATCGGGTATTGATTTCCGCGTAGCCTATCGCCTGCCGATGAGCTTCGGTTCGATCAACTGGGACCTCAACGGTACCTGGACGGATGAACTTCTGTTCCAGGCCAGCCCGTCTTCGATCAATCGCGATTGTGTCAGCTTCTACGGTCAAAACTGTGAGCCGCTGACGCCGGAATGGGCGTTCAACCTGCGGACCACCGTGAGCATCGACGACCTTGTGGACGTTTCGCTGCTGTGGCGCTGGATTGATGGCATGACGCTTGAGCCGCTGGATGGATCGTTCGGCAACACGCTGCCTGAATATGCGTCGGTCGACGATGCATCTTACTTCGATCTGACTGTTCGTTCGAACGTCAGCGAGAATTTCGACGTAACGGTCAGCGTACAGAATCTGCTCGATCGCGATCCGCCGAATGTCAGCTCGTTCATCGGTTCCAGCTCGTTCAACTCGGGTAACACCTATCCGACGACGTACGACACGCTGGGTCGTCGTTACTCAGTTACCGGGCGTCTCCGGTTCTAGTTAGAACGTTTGGTCACGTTCTAGTGTGATGGCGGGGGTGGTTTTGGAAGTCCTACCCCCGCCATTTTTTTGTCTGTCAGACAGGTGGCGGTGATCAGGAGTCGCTGGCTGAACTTTTAACGAGATCGAACAGGATCCGATCGAGCCAGTCCATCCGTGCGCGCAAGATGCTTGCTGCATTGTCATGGGCATATTCCTGGAAGGGCCCATCGGACTTCTCATTATAGGTGTCGAGCTCGGCCTGTTTTTTCTCAAGCTCATTTTTTGCAGCCAATACCCAGTCGATCCGCTCCTGATGAGTCATCAGGTCAAACGACAGGACCTTGGTGCCGAGTGTGTCGTGCGGAATAAGCTGGGCAGGCTTGAATTCGATTAGCCATGCCTTGAGAGCCGTCTCGCCCTTTTCGGTCGTCCGCCACACTTCGGTGCCGCGCGCATCGTCTTCGATCTGGCGTCCTTCGATCAGTCCTTCTTTTGAAAAGCGGCTGATCATAGGGTAAACTTGGCCCATGCTCTTGTTGACCGAAGCCACAGGAGAGTCCTGATAGAATTTGGCGACTTTATAGGCTGTGATGGGCTGGAGCCGATGGACGAGCGAAAGCAACGAGCCTTCGTGATCGGTCAAAGTCTGCGGCGTGTCTTGTGCACTCATCGCGAGATGTATTCATTCCTTCGCCGAGTCGGCGTTGCCCCTGAGAAGGCGCATTGTCATATCGCGGAATGCGGCACAAGTTTCCGGCATAATCCGATTAGTAATATTTACGGATTTATGGCGCTGTAAAACACTGAAAAACGACCAGTTTAGGGGCTGTGGAGAATCTACGCCAGTCCGTACATTTCGCCGGCGGTCGCGAACGCAGCAGCGCTAGGTGGCGCTCCAATAGACATCAAGCGGTAGATCGACCTCAGCCAGGACGCGTCCAATCGGCACGCTGGAGAGCGGCCCATCCTTGATCGCTTTTTCCAGCACGTCGCGTTTGGGCTGTCCGGCAAGAGTGACGATCATCGTATGCGTGCTCAGCAATGCAGCGCGTGTGAGCGTCACCCGATCATAGGGTGCACTGGGTGGTGCTGGGTCTGGTGCTACACCCACGGCGCGGCGGCTCTTGGGTGCGTTGATCGCATCGTCCATCTGGCCGGGGAAGATTGATGCGGTCGATCCATCTTCGCCCATGCCGAGCCATACAAGGTCGACAGGCCAGCTCAGGCCTGCCAGTCGCGCATCTGCACTTTGGCCGGCTTCTTTGGTGCTCCAGTTCTGCGAATGATCGATTAGCGGTTCCACAGTGGCGCCGACGGACCCCAGGATCCGTTGTAGCATCTCGTAATTGCTGTGTTCGCTCCCGGCGGGAACGATCCGTTCATTGGTCGGGAAAACCCGGACCTTCGACCAGTCGAAATCGCGTTTTGCCAGGGTTTCAAGGATCGGCACGGGTGTGCGTCCACCCGGCAGAGCGAGTTCCGCCTTGCCATTGGTTTCGATCGCCTTTTCGATGATGAATCCGATATCGCCCGCCACTTCATTGGCGAGCGTCTCACGGTCATCGAATTCCCACCATTCAACTTCGATCATTGTATCGGGCTCCGCTGGCTCCAGTCGCTATTCCGCTCCTAATAGCCGCTATGACAGCGAACGCCAGACCGCGCGCATAATTGCACTGGTGATAATCGCGCGCCCGGGGCTGCCGGTCGATTGCGTGACTTGCCAGCGGCTCCAGAGACTCGCATTGTGAAGGCAATCTTGTGGGGAGAGAACGGATGACATCGCTTCGTATATTGGGCTGGACTGCTGTTGTGATTGGGCTGCCGACACTGGCTGCATGCGACAGTTTCACGAGTTCGTCGCCGGAGGACGCAGCCCCGATTGAGGTGATTGAGCCGCTGGCCGATCCGTGTCCGGATCGGGTTCAAGACATGCGCGGGTCCGCCTCATCTTTCACATGTTCTTGCTCGACAGACACGGCCGAGGCTGGAACGGTCTGGGGCGCGGGCCCTTATTCGGATGATTCCGCAGTGTGCCGGGCCGCGATGCATGCGGGCCTGGTGGGCGATGAACCAGCCAATGTAACGGTCAACTTCCTGCCGGGCCGGGAGGCCTATTCGCAATCGATCGCCAATGGCGTTGAAACCGGCGCCTGGGGGTCGTGGGGCGGCAGCTTTGCCTTTGAGGGTGCTGCGCTCGGCGAACCGGAAGAGGATAGCTATGCCGATGCCTGCCCCGATAATGCCCAAGCGCTGCGAGGAACGGACGAAGCCGTCACCTGCCGCTGCACCGCCGATGCGCTGACCGACGGAACCGTTTGGGGTACAAACATTTATTCGGACGATAGCGCAATCTGTAAGGCCGCGGTCCATGCCGGTGTGATCACAGAGGCAGGCGGCGACGTTCGTTTCGTCCCTATTGACGGCCAGGAAACCTATGCTGGATCGGAAGCCAATGGTGTCGAGACTCGAGATTTTGGTGCTTGGGAGGGCAGCTTTGAGTTTATCGAACTGGAAGACAACGCCGATGCGGATGACACAGCTGAGGACGCCGATGGCGACAAATAGCTGCGTCTGCGTCTAGCGAAAGCGCCGCCGGTCGCGCAGGATGACGGTCGCCGCATTGCGCCCTGGTCGACCGGTTACACCACCTCCCGGATGGGCACCGGAACCACAGAGATAGAGACCGGACACCGGCATGCGATGGCTGGCAAGGCCGAGCATCGGACGCATCGCCCAGAGCTGGTCGAGCGACATCCGGCCGTGGAATATATCGCCGCCGATCAAGCCGAAGCGCCGTTCGAGATCGATCGGTGAGAGGGCGAGTTGGCCAACGATGCTGGCGCGGAAACCGGGGGCGTGGCGTTCGATCGTATCGATAATGGTTTCGACCGCGGAATCGCGGTGTTGGTCCCAATCCAGTGTTGGATCGAATTGCTGGCAGAACAGGCTGGCGACATGCGCACCTTTAGGCGCAAGACTGTCATCGAGGGTCGACGGGATCAGCATTTCGACGATCGGATTTTTTGACCAGCCATCAGCGCGGGCGTCCTGATAGGCGCGGTCCATATAGTCGAGGCTCGGCGCCATGATGATGCCGCTTGAAAGGTGCGGACCGGGCTCGGGCAGGCAGGTGAAGCGCGGCAGCTCGGACAGCGCCACATTCATCCGGAAGGTACCTGATCCCGACACATGCTGCTCCATCCGGGCGCGCAGGCTCGGTTCGAGGGCGTCGGGTTCGAGCATCTCCAGCAAGAGCCGCTTGGGATGGACATTGCCAATCACGACATCCGCCAAGACCCGCTCGCCATCCGCCGTTTCCACGCCATCCACCCGGTCGCCCGAGCGCAGCACCCGCGCGACCGGCGCCTCCGTCCGGATCGTCACGCCTTCCGCTTCGCATGCGCGCGCCATCGCCTGGGTGATCGCCCCCATCCCGCCGATCGCATGGCCCCATTGCGCAGTCTTGCCGTCCACCTCGTTGAACACATGGTGGAGCAGGACATAGGCCGAACCCGGCGTATCCGGACTGTGATAGGCGCCGACGACACTGTCGAAGCCAAAGGCGGCTTTCACCGGATCGCTTTCGAAAAACCCATCGAGAAATTCGCGCGCCGACCGCGTGAAGAGATCCACCGCATCCCGCTGCGCTTCCACCGGCAGCTTCAGCGCCGTGCGCGCCTGGCCGATAGCCCGGAACAGATCGTCGAGCCCGCCCCCGGCATTGGGCGGCACCGTCTTTGTGAGATAGCGCAACAGGCTGGCTGCTGCATCAAGGCGCCGCTCATATTCAGGCAGCATCGCCGCATCGGCGCGCGAGAATTTACCGACTTGTTCCGCGCTCCGTCCGCCACCCATGATCAGGTAATTCTCGTCATCCAGCGGCAGGAAATTGGCAACCGGGCGATGCACGATCCGCAAACCATGCTCGGCAAGGCGCATTTCGGTCACGATCTCAGGATCGAGCAGGCCGACCGTGTAGCTCGCCGTCGAATTGCGGAAACCGGGATGAAATTCCTCGGTGACCGCAGCACCGCCAACGATCCCGCGCGCCTCCAGCATCTCCACCTGGTACCCGCCACGTGCCAGATACCAGGCGCAGACCAGGCCGTTATGGCCCGCGCCGATGATGAGTGCCCTTTTATGTGCCATGCCCAATCGCATAGGTTGAATTGCCCGACGTGTCAGCATTTGCCAACGCATCGCGAATGCGCGACATAACAGGCAGAGAGCGCCGCGATATCTCCGATAGGATGCGGCGATCGGCTCGACAGGGGGGTAACCAGATGTTTCGAATGTTCGCGATGGGTCTCGTAGTGGTTGTCGGCATGATGCTGGTACCCGTCGACAGTCCGGCTCCGGCCATGCAGATCGGCATTGGCGATTGCCCAGGTAACGCCACGGCATTGCGGGGCACTGGCGAAATTTACACCTGTACCTGTTCCGCATCGGCGGCGAGATCGGGATCGGTCTGGGGAACCGATGTCTATTCGGACGATTCCAACATATGCCGCGCAGCTGTGCACTACGGATTTATCGGAGAGAGTGGAGGGAGCGTTACGTTCCAGATCACACAAGGCGCCGATGGTTATGCACCAAGTAATCGCAACGGTGTCCAAAGCAGCAGCTGGGGCGCCTGGGCGGGGAGCTTTGTCTTTGCCAGTGGAGCAGCCGATTGTCCGCCGGACGCGACCGGCCTGCGCGGCACCTCAGCGTCCCTTCGTTGCTATTGTTCTGCTGCCGCCACGGGGCCCGGCGATGTCTGGGGCACGATGGTCTATACCGATGATTCCAACATATGCCGCGCCGCGGTGCATGCCGGTGTCATTGGATGGGATGGTGGAATCGTCGTCGTTCGGCCGCTGCCCGGCCAGAGCTCCTATGACGGCAACTATGGCCGCGGCGTGGCATCGGATGACTATGGCAGCTGGGTCGGCAGTTTTGCGTTTGACTAATAGCTACCGATCCGTCTGAGGAGAGACCGTACATGCCGCGAATAGCCATTTTCCTTATACTCGCGCTGTTTGCGTTCGTGCCTCTCTCAATCCCGACTCCCGGGGACGCCATGTTCCAGCGGGTGAATGACTGTCCATCCAACGCGGTTCGCTATCGCGGGCGTAATGGAGCCGTGACCTGCCACTGCACCGCGGGCAGGTCAGACGATGGATCGGTCTGGGGGACAAGTGTCTATTCGGAGAATAGCCGGATCTGCCGCGCGGCGGTTCATGATGGTCGGATCAGTGAACGCGGCGGCAATGTGCGGATCATTTTTCTCGGTGCACGCCCCAGCTTTCAGGGATCCCGGCGCAATGGCGTCCGGTCTCGCGGCGCAGGTCGCGCTTCGTCCAGTTTTCGATTTGCGCGCGGTAATTTTGGCGGCCAACCGGACTATGGAGATCCCGATTACGGAGATAGGCGTGACTGCCCGTCCGATGCCACTCGCTATCGCGGTGGTGGCCAGCGGTCTTGCTTTTGTGATTCCCGATCAACGCGAAATGGCCGTGTCTGGGGCAGCTATGGCTATGCGCAGGAATCGCGAATCTGCCGGGCCGCGCTACATGCCGGCGTGATCGGCGATCGCGGCGGCTTCGTGTCGTTCACGCTCCGGGGTGGCCGGTCCTCCTACGAAGGGTCCCGCAGCAACGGGGTCCGCTCGCGTGACTATGGCCGTTCGGCGCGGACAATCGATTTTCGCGGCAATGGCGGCGATACTGGCTATGTTCCGCCCAATTCGCCCTATCCCCCACTGCCGCCAGAGCTGGGTGGAGAGGTTCGTAATTGTGCGGGCAATGGTCTCTCCCTGCGGGCATCGCCTGGGGGCGTGACATGCCGCTGCACCCGCACGGGCGTCAGCGGTGGCCAGGTCTTCGGCACCGATGTGTATAGTGAGCGATCGGCAATCTGCCGGGCGGCGCTGCATGCCGGGGTTGTCGGTCGCAACGGGGGTGTCGTGTCGGTCGTTTCAGCCAGTGGCCGGGACCAGTATCGCGGTTCCCAGCGCAATGGTGTGGCGACCCAGCAGGCCGGGCCAGCCCAATACAGCTTCCGCTTCAGGCACTAGAATTGCCGTCAAGAAATGGCGCGGCGATCTCGTCTGTCACGCGCTTTGGCCGGCCGGTTTCTCGATCGATCATCGCCCATGTCGTCTTGGCGCGGATCCGCGGCTTCCCGTCGGCACCGGTAAATTCCATATAGCGGTTGAAGCGCGCGCCCTTGGGTCCTTCCTCGATCCAGGTCGTCCCCGTCACCACATCGCCTTCCAGCGCCGGGCGCAGATAATCGATCTCATGCCGGATCACGACCCAGATATAGGTGTCGATATGAACGGGATCGGCGACCGCATTCCAATGCGCGACCGCCAGCTCCTGGATCCATTGGACCCAGACCGCATTATTCACATGGCCCAGCTCGTCGATATGCTCGGCCCGAGCCGTTACGGTGTGGGAGAATGGCATGATGGTCTCCGATTGATCCAACCCCGCTTACCCTGAGCTTGTCGAAGGGTCGTTCTTCCTTACTCCGCCGCCGCGAAGAGAAGTGCAAGGCTTCGACAGGCTCAGCCCAAACGGGGTGGTGGCAGGAGGCTCAGCCCCAACGGATCTATTCTTCCACGCCCAGCTGGGTCAGCATGAAGGCCTGTGCTTCGGCTTCATCGCGTAGCGACTGGAAGCGGCCGGACTGGCCCTGATGGCCGGCACCCATATTGGTGCGCAGCACGGTGAGATTATCGTCGGTGCGCAGATGGCGCAGCCGGGCTGTCCATTTTGCCGGCTCCCAATAGGTGACCCGCGGATCGTTGAGCCCGGCGGTGACCATGATCGGCGGATAATCCTGCGCACTCACATTGTCATAGGGGGAGTAACTCTGGATCAGGCGGAAATCATCAGCTGATGTAATCGGATTGCCCCATTCGGGCCATTCGCCCGGAGTCAGCGGCAATGACGTATCGAGCATCGTGTTCAGGACATCGACAAACGGCACCTCGGCCACCACCGCGCCCCAGACGTCCGGATCGGTGTTGAGGACAACACCCATCAGCTCGCCGCCTGCAGAACCGCCCGAGGCGGCAATCCGCCCGGCGCTGGTATAGCCACGATCGATCAGGCCGCGCGCGACATCGACAAAATCGTTGAACGTATTGGTGCGGCGATCAAGCTTGCCGTCGAGATACCATTGATAGCCCAGATCATCGCCGCCCCGCACATGGGCGATGGCGAAGATAAAGCCCCGATTGGTGAGGCTCAATTGCCGGGTCGAGAAGACCGGCGGCACGGCATAGCCATAGGCGCCATAGGCATAGAGATGCACCGGCGTGTCCGGGCCAATCTCGGTATCGCCATGATAGACAAGGCTAACAGGAACCATCACCCCGTCACGCGCTTCGATCTCGAGCCGTTCGGTCCGATACTGGCTGGCATCATAGCCGGATGGGACCTGCTGGACCTTGAGCGTGGTGAGCTCGCCGCTTGTAACGTCATAGCCAAAATCGGTATCGGGTGTGATCATCGATTCATAGTCGATCCGGATCGTGGTCGTATCGAACTCGGCAACCGGCCCCAATCCCGCATCATAGCTGGCTTCGGGGAATTCAACGGCAGTTGGCGGCGCAAAGCTGTAATTCCAGATCTGTACCTGATCGAGCCCGCGATCGCGGCCTTCGATGACAAAGAAATCGGCAAAGGTGGTGAGGCCGGTAATATAGAACTCATCGGACCCGGCGATTGCCGTACCCCAATTGCCGGGATCGCCCAGCGGGGCGGTCATGACGCTGAAATTCACATGATCCTGATTGGTGAGAATATAGAGCGTACCGTCGCGTTCCTCGACGCCATATTGGCGGTCCGTGACGCGCGGAGAGATGAGAACGGGTTCTGCCGCCAGATCGGCAAGCGGCACAAGGCGGACTTCATTGGTCACATTATCGCCGGCGCTGATCGTCAGGAAACGGCGGGACTGGGTCTGGTCGATCCCGATCTCCATGCCTTCTTCGGCTTCGCGATACAGCTCGATATCTGCGGCCGTTTCGCTGCCGAGGCGATGCAGCATTGCAACCTTGCTGCGCCAATTCTCATCGACCGGCGTATAAACGAGCGCCGATGAATCGGCGGACCAGATGGCCCGGCCGAGAATGCCGGGAACGGCGTCCGGCAAATCTTCGCCAGTGCTCAGATCGCGAATCCTCAGCGTATAGCGTTCCGCGCCATCGGTATCGGTGGAGTAAGCGAGCAAGCGGGCATCGGGGCTGATCGCAACCGTGCCCAGGCTGAACTGCTCATGCCCTTCGGCCAGCGCATTTTCGTCGAGCAGCAACTCATCCGCACCGCCGGCAACCGGCCGGCGATACCAGAGGCGATATTCCTGGCCTTCATTATAGGCATACCAATATTCGAACGCGCCATCGCGGATCGGCACACTGGAATCATTTTCCGGCAAACGGCCGCGCATCTCATTGTACAGCGTCTCGATGAGCGCCTCATGGGGCGCCATAACCGCTTCAAAATAGGTGTTTTCTGCGCGCACATATTCAAGGACATCTTCGTCATCGATTTCCGGATAGCTCTGGTCTTTCAACCAATGATAGGGATCTTCGACCGTGATGCCGTGCATCGTGAAGCTGTGCGGGCGGCGTTCGGCAACCGGCGGTTCGGGCAGGGTGGTGGCGGCGGTTTCTGGCACGGACGAACTTTCTTCTTGGGCAAAGGCGGGCGTTGTAAAGGCGAGCAGGCTGACGGCAGCAATCAGGGAACGGGATGACATGAGCGGATGACCTTTCGGGCGCTAGCGCGCGGGGGCGCAGGTGACTATGTAGGCAGCTAGTAACGATCAAAAAGGCCAAATGCCATGTCCAGCTATGAAGACCGTCTCAAGGCCCTGCGCGAAGAGCTAGCCAGTCGCAAACTGTCCGGCTTTGTCGTGCCGCTCACCGATGAGCATATGAGCGAATATGTTGGCGCTTATGCGCAGCGTCTCGCCTGGCTCACTGGGTTCCAGGGGTCTGCGGGTTCGGCAGTGGTCATGCCGGAAGAGGCGGCGATCTTCACCGATGGCCGCTACACGATCCAGGTGCGCGAACAGGTGGATGGCGATCATTGGGACTATGTGGGCGTGCCGGGTACGAGCATTGCCGAATGGCTCGCTGACCATGCCGATAATGGCGCGCGGATCGGCTATGATCCCTGGCTCCACACCCGCCAATGGGTGAAGTCTGCGGAAAAGGCGCTCGCCGAAAAAGGCGCAGAGCTGGTCGCGGTCGATACCAATCCGATCGATGCGGTATGGCCGGACAAGCCCTTGCCGTCCGAAGCCAAGCTGATCGTCCATGAAGATAGCTATGCCGGGCAGTCCTCGGCGGAAAAACGCCAGGAAATGGCGGATTCCATGGCCGAGAAGGGGGTTGATGCGGCGGTGTTGGCGGCGCTCGATTCGATTGCATGGACGCTGAATGTGCGCGGTGCGGATGTCGATCACACGCCGGTCGCGCTCGCTTATGCCGTTGTGCACAAGGATGCGACGGCGGATCTTTATGTCGAACCCGACAAGATGAGCGAGGATGTGCTCCGCCATCTCGGCAACGGGGTACGCGTCCATGATCGTAGCGCCTTCAAAGGGTCGCTGGCCGCGTTCAAGGGCAAGAAGGTGATCGCCGATCCCGAACGCGCGGTGTCTGCAATCTTCCAGGCGCTCGACGATGGCGGCGCGACGATCATGGCTGAGACCGAGCCGGCCGTTCTGCCCAAGGCGATCAAGAATGAAGTCGAGCTGCAGGGCTCCCGCGATTCCCATGAGCGCGATGGCGCGGCACTGGTCCGCTTCCTCCACTGGCTGTCGCTCGAGGCGCCCAAGGGTGGCATTACCGAGATGTCCGCGGCCAAGCGCTTGCAGGAGTTTCGCGAGGAGAATCCACTGCTCCGCGATCTCTCCTTCGATGCGATTTCAGGGACGGGCCCGCATGCCGCGCTCCCGCATTACCGGGTGACCGAGGAATCGAGCTTGCCGCTGGAGATGGACCAGATCTATCTCGTCGATTCCGGTGGCCAATATCCCGATGGCACCACCGACGTCACCCGCACCGTGATTATCGGCACGCCGACCGACGAGATGCGCGATCGCTTCACCCGGGTCCTGAAGGGCCATATCGCGCTTGCCACCGCGCTCTTCCCGCTCGCGACCCGGGGCAGCCAGCTCGACAGCTTTGCGCGCATGCATCTGTGGCAGGCGGGCCTCGATTATATGCACGGCACCGGCCATGGCGTCGGCAGCTTCCTTGGCGTGCATGAAGGCCCGCAACGGATCAGCGCGGCCAATTATCCGGGCAGCGGCTGGGACGAGCCACTGCATGCCGGAATGATCCTCTCGAACGAGCCCGGATACTATAAAGCCGGCGAATATGGCATCCGGATCGAAAATCTCGTGGCTGTTGAGGAGCGCGAAATAGACGGCGGCGAAGCGACCATGCTCGGCTTTGAAACGCTGACCTTCGCGCCGATCGACCATAAGCTAATCGATACCAACCTTCTGAGCCCTGCCGAACGCGATTGGGTGGATGGATATCATGCCGATGTGATTGCCAAGATCGGGCCGCATCTCGACGATGCCACCGCCGCCTGGCTCGGCGAGGTGTGCGCGCCACTCGACTGATGACGCGCTGGGAGCTCAACCGCTTGCTGATCTGGCCCGCGCTGATCCTGTCAAAGCTGTTGCTGCTCGCGATCCTGTTCGCGCTGATTATCGCCTAAGGCTCAGTCTTTCTTGGGTTTTTCGGGCTGTTCCATTTCGCGCGCCTGGCCCTTGCGACGGCGCAGGTTCCTGCGCAGCTCTTCGGCCAGCCTTTTTGCCCGTTCATCCTTGTCTGCCATACGCTCCACGCTGCCCAAGCGCGCGCGAAAAGCCAAGCCTTTTGCTTGACATTGAGCCCGTTCTACCGGCATAGGCTCGCCCGCATTCCGGCAAATGGCACGCTGCTGTAGCTCAGTGGTAGAGCGCACCCTTGGTAAGGGTGAGGTCGAGAGTTCAATTCTCTCTAGCAGCACCATTTTTCCATCGATCGTGAGATTTACCTCTGCTCCCCAACGAGAAATGGCCGAGCAAATTTTGCACGGTCCCAGCGATCATATCGGCAAGGCCAAGCCGCAAGATATCCATGCCCGGCTGGCTATAGATGGCGGTCCGGCCCTGTTGCGCAGGACTGCTGAACTCCGCTGGTCCGAGATCGCTTTGACTTTCCAAGCAATCCTCCGCAAAACTTGGCCATGAGCTGGCAATCCGAAGTTGATGAAATCAAGCAGCGTCGCGCTGCGGCGCTCGAGCAAGGCGGCGAAGAAACGGTTGCGCGCCAGCATGAAAAGGGGCGTCTGACGATCAGAGAGCGTATCGACGCGCTGATTGACCCCGATAGTTTCGATGAAATTGGCAAGATGGCTGGCGGCGCTGAATATGGGTCAAATGGAGAACTCCTAGACTTCACGCCGGCCAATTTTGTCCTTGGCTTTGCCAAGATCGACGGGCGACGCGTGCTCGTCGGCGGCGAGGATTTTACGATCAAGGGTGGGTCGCCATCCCAGGCCGGATTGCGCAAGTCGGTTTATACCGAAGATCTCGCGCTCCAGAGCAAAGTGCCCCTCGTCCGCTTGCATGAAGGCGCTGGCGGAAGTGTCGGCGGATCGGGCGGGCCTAGCGTACCGGGCCCCGTGTTTGCGCCGTCGCGCTTCAAATCCGTGGCCGAAACCCTTGCCACCATTCCCGTTGCCTCTGCCGGCCTTGGCGCGGTGGCTGGATTGCCGGCCGCAAGACTGGTGTCGTCCCATTTTTCGGTCATGTCGAAATCGACGGCACAGATATTGGTTGCCGGACCGGCTGTCGTAGAACGCGCAATGGGGGAGAAGCTTACCAAGGACGAGCTTGGCGGCGCACAAGTCCATACGCGCAATGGAACGGTCGACAATGGCGCCGAGGATGAGCGGGCCGCTCTTTCGCAAATTCGGGATTTCCTGTCCTATATGCCCAACAATGTCTGGGACCTGGCACCCGTTAAGCCCAATGACGATCCAGTCGATCGGATGGAGGAGGATCTCCTTCATATCGTACCGCGCGAACGCCGACGCGCTTTTGATATGCGGAAGCTTCTCTCCCTGGTGCTTGACCGGGAGAGCTTTTTTGAAATGGGACCGGGCTATGGTCGGGGCCAGATTACAGGATTGGCGCGGCTGAACGGACAGCCGGTTGGGATCTGGGCCAATGATGGACGCCATCTGGCCGGGTCGATGACCGCTGATGGCGCAAGAAAGGCCGAACGGTTCATCAAATTGTGCGAAACATTTTCCTTGCCCATCGTCGCATTTGTGGATGAGCCCGGATTCATGATCGGTTCGAAGGCCGAGAAAGAAGCAACGATCCGGGCCGGCGCGCGGACAGTTTTGACAGCCGCGATGACCACGGTTCCATGGGCTTCGGTCATGGTTCGAAGAAGCTTTGGGGTCGCGCAGGCTGCCCATTACGGGCCTGAATCCTATGTCCTGGCCTGGCCATCGGCAGAAAGTGGGCCGCTCCCGGTCGAGGGCGGTGTTGCCGGTTGCCTTTCATCGCGAGATTGCCGCAGCCGAAGATCCCGATGCCAAACGCAAGGAACTTGAAGACATGCTGGCCGCGCGCCAATCGCCATTCCCGCGCGGCGAAGCGCTTTCGGTCCATGAACTCATCGATCCGCGTGAAACCCGGCCCATGCTGTGCCGGTGGATAGATCGCGTGCAACCGCTGCTGCCGGATCTACTCGGCACCAGCGCAATTCCGTATAGCCCCTAAGGAGCCGATAGGACTGGTCATGGCATCACATGGTATTGAACTCGAAACGAGTGGCAGTGTTTGGAAGACGCTCGTCAAAGTCGGCGACCAAGTGTCCGAAGGCCAGGAGCTCTTCATTCTGGAAGTCATGAAAATGGAAGTACCCTATACCGCTCCCGCTTCGGGGACCGTGACCGAGCTTGGCGTGTCCGAGGGCGATGTTGTCGAAGAAGGCCAGCGAGCGGCGGTTATCGAAGCGGAGTAATTCTCCATCAAACGATGGTTGCGTCCCAGGCATCGATCCGGGGATAGGTGCGTTGGATTGAGATGAATTGAAATGCGCCTAATGCCGCCCGGGCTTCGGGCCAGATGCGCAAAAAATTCTCGGTAAAGAACGCCTCTTTTATGGCCTCATCGGCTTCGGCCAGATGCCCGTCAAACTTGCCCAGTGGATCGCGGCCGCCTTCCACATGCGGGTAATCGCTGCTGAACATGTAAAGATCCGGATTGGATTGTGCGATAATGCTGGCGACGTCTTCGTGCGGGAACGGCGTAAAGGCCATCTGCGCTGAAATTTGCTCAGACGGCGTCCGGTCAAAGCGTACGCTTTCATCGGCGCGGCTATAGATCCGTGTAATATCATCCAAACGGCGCAGCATCTCCGGCACCCAGCCCGCACCCAGCTCTACGGCGGCCCCGCGCAGGTTGGGATGGCGTTCGAACAATCCCTCGGCGACCATCATGCTGACGAATGTTTCAATGGGCTGGTGCATCACCAACGCATCTTTGGTGCGTACATTCTCACCGCCGCCCATCCAGTCTTTCACCGCTGCCCGGCCATTCACGCTCCAGGATTTCAATGCCTGAAGAGGCGAGCCGCCGACATGCAAGACAAAGGGAATACCGGCTTCGGCGAGCTTGGCCCAGAACGGCTCCAGATCGACATGGCCGCACGAAAACCCAATCGGTGCACGGTGCGGCACCCAAACGGCATCGAGACCCGCTTCGATGACAAAATCGAGTTCCGCAATCGCCATCTCCGGCACATCCAGCGGGACAACAGCAACTCCCAGGAACCGGTCATCGTCACTGCAAAAATCCTGCATGTGCCGATTGTGGGCGCGGGTCGCGCCATAGCGCAATCTGGCCTCTGTTTTAGAACTGGGATGGAACGGCAGAGCCACGCTATGGGTCGCAAAAACCAGCTGCTTGCGAAAACCCAGAAGATCAACGGCTTTTGATCTGTCTGATGCGTTGAAAGCACCGAGTGCCTGTATCTCTTTGGAAGTTTTGATCAGATCATCACCAAGCGCGAGCATCGATTGCACATGATCGTCGCTATGTTTGCCGCCCTGTTCGACAATGATCGCGACCTCTTCATCGGTGACGAGTGACGCGCTGTAGCTGACTTCGGGGATTTCATCTTTCAAATCGGGATCGGCATAGGCTTTCAGGAAGTTCGGTAGTTCCATGATATGGCTGTCTGCATCATAGATTGCCCGGTTAGCCGGTACATATGTCATCCGATCCTCCTCGACAGCTCTGGCGGCTGAAGATCGGAAGGTACCGCACGGTCAATGACTGCACAACTACGCCAGGCTCGCAAACGGAATAGGATTCCCGCCATCACCGTTTCCGGCGCAATGGGCGGAATGCGGGCATCGGGGAGCGCATCGTTCATCCTGTGCCTGTGTCAAAGGGGATGATCTCAGTCCCACTCCGCGGCGTATCCAGTCGGTAGCCGCAACAAAAAACCCGCTCTTGGCAAGGGTGCGGTCGAGAGTGCAATCGTCTTCACAGCAGAATTTTTGCAAATATCAGCGCCGCGCCGAACGATGCGAGCGTTGCGCCGAGCACCGGCATCAGTGCGCGCCAGCCCATCTGCATTAGCAAATCCAACCGCGATCGCATTGCCGTTGCGGTCACGGCGAGCAGCAGGAACGCCTTTGAGGCGATCAGGCTTGCGCTGGTGACATCTTGCGGGACGGCGACCAGTGAATTGATGACAACGACCACAAGGAAAGCGGCGATAAACCACGGCAGCGCAAGCTTGCGCCAGATCGGCAGTTGCTTCGTCTCCGTGCCGCCCTGCGCGAGAATGATCGAAACCAGCGCCACGAAGGGTGCGAGCAGAGCAACCCGCGTCAATTTGACGATGGTGGCGTAGCTGCCCGCCGTATCTGAATATACATAGCCCCCGCCAATCGCCTGTGCGACGTCATGGATCGATGCACCGATCAAGAAACCGGCCTGGCGGTCGTCGAGGCCGATCTGCTCCGCGATAATCGGATAGAAGGACATCGCCAGCGCGCTGGCAAAGGCGATACCAACCAAAGTCAGCGTGAATTGCGCCTGGCTCAACCGGTCTTTCCCGATCACGCTATAGAGTGCGAGGGCAGCCGATGCGCCGCAAATCGCCGTCGCTCCGCCCGCAAGCAGGCCTGCAGCAAAACCCTGCTTTGCGATCCGCGCAACGGCTAACCCGCAACCCACAGCAAGCGCCATGACAATCAGCAAAGCGATAAATGGCGTCGGTCCGAGCGCGCCAATCTGCGCAAAGGTCACCTGCATGCCGAGGACGACAATGCCGATCCGCAGGAAGGTGCGCGAGGCGAAATCAAGGCCGGGATGGGTGCGCGGATCGGCAGCGGCAAAATTGAGCGCCAGTCCGATCAATAACCCCATAAGGATGATCGGCATCCCATAATTATCGCTGAGCCACGCCGCAGCGATGCTCGCAATGCCGCAAATCGCAAGCCCCGGAAACAGGGCAGCCGGCCGGAACCCGGATTTCGGATCGTCGTCGCGATCCTCGCCAAGCAGCAGCTCGCCATAGAGATCGCCGGCATATTGCCCATATCCGTTATCCGCCCGCATCCCTGCTTTCCCCTGCGATCTCGCACTGGTGGTGGGTTAGAGCGTGCGAGGGGGAAATGCACGTGCGAGATCTGTTTGGGATGGGCACAGGAGGGGAGAATCAGTGAAGACAGCTGACATTTCGATCAATCCCACGGCAAATCCACTGTGTTGAAGCCCGGTGCCAGCAAGAAGGCGACATCCGACCTGTCCGCCTTGGCTGGAAAGTGGACAGCGGGGTCAGCCCTGATGGTAGTGGTCAGTTTCGCGCTGGCTGACTTGATTGGTGCCCCTGTAGAGCGTACCGCGCGGCGATGATCTGACGGAACACTTGCATTGACGAACTCTTCTTTCTCTTTCCAGGCGAATCTCCCGGGGACCAAGAAATGCTGAACCCTAATGGCGGTAACGAGGTGGCGTCTGTGCCGCTTGGCAACATCCAAGCGGATGAATCCGCCGGTGGAGCTGCGAACTCCGGAAGCGCGCCGATCGATCCGCGACAGCTGGTTCAGGCACTCAAAGCGTTCAATGACCCGCAGCCATGGCGAAGTGGATTCGAACTCGCGATTACGCTGGTGTCGTTCGTGGTGCTGAGCTGGATATTGTTGGCCGCAGTGGCGGCTGGCTATCATTTCGCGCTTCTACTCACTATCCCGGCAGGCCTTTTTCTGCTCAGAGTGTTTCTGATCCAGCATGATTGCGGCCATGGGGCGTTCTTGCCTGGCAGGTCCGGCAACGACTGGCTTGGCAGGGCGCTTGGTGTGCTGACGCTCACTCCCTATGATTGCTGGAGGCGGTCTCATGCGGTGCACCATGCGGGCACCGGCAATCTTGATAGGCGTGGGCTCGGTGACGTCGACACATTGACTGTTCGGGAGTTCCAATCGCGGTCGCGCTTCAAACAAATTCTCTACCGGATATACCGACACCCGCTCATTCTGTTCGGGCTCGGCCCTGCCTATCTGTTCCTGCTGCGTCACCGGCTCCCGATCGGGTTGATGAAGGCCGGGTGGGTATATTGGGCCAGTGCGATCGCGACCAACGCCGTGCTTGCCTTGCTGTTGACGGCGCTCGCCTTCCAGTTCGGCATCGGCACTGTTGCTTTGGTCGTCCTGCCCGTGGTGTTATTCGCCGCCTCGATGGGTGTCTGGTTATTCTATGTCCAACATCAGTTCGAAGCCACTCACTGGCACCAGGACGCCGAATGGTCTTTCCACGATGCTGCATTTCGCGGAAGCTCTCATCTCGATCTCCCGCCGGTGCTGCGTTGGTTCACAGCCAATATCGGCGTTCACCACGTCCACCATCTCGCTAGCCGGATTCCCTTTTATCGGCTTCCCGAAGTGCTGCGGGCCTATCCGCACTTGAGAACAGTAAACCGGCTCACCGCGCTACAGACTATCGGAACACTGCGCCTCGCTTTGTGGGATGAGGATCAACGGCGTCTGATACCCTTTCAATAAGCATCGCCACTGTCCGTTATGGGCGCAAAGCGGACATTGGTGCGCAGTGGCTTGACGACCTGCTCGTGAGCGAAGGCGAGCTCAGGGTCGTTCATCTAGCAAGAATCAACCACATCGGATTGAAATGAACCAATTACAAATTCGGAGATTAGGTGAAAGGCGAAATCGCGATTATCGCTGGCAACTTCTGTGTACGGTCGTATGTCATCGGGCTTCGTAGCTCGATGCGATGCCCTCCATCCGTTCATCGAGTTCGGTGCGTGTGAAGAGAACGCCTTCGACGATGACTGCATATGGTCGCCTTAGAATGCTGATGTCCTGTAACGGATTCGCCGTTGTAAGTATCAGACTCGCTGTTTTGCCGGCTTCGAGTGTCCCCATATTGCCAAAGGCTGGGAATATCTGGGCAGGCGTGCGTGTGGCCGTGCTGAGCACCTCAAACGGTGAAAGGCCCGCCTGTTCGAGCAATGCCAGCTCATCATGGAGGCTTGCTCCAGGAACGATCATCGGGATGAGCGCATCGGTGCCGGCCATTAATGGGATCCCACGCCGGTTCAATACTCGGACAAGTTGCAAATCGGTTTGCATTAACCGGTCAAAAAATGCGGGGTCGGCCCCTTCGGCCAGATAGGGGTTGCGCTCGCGCACCCACCAGGCCTGCCGCAGCATTGGATGGACGAAGCGTATTTCCGGTCGTGCGGCAAAGCTATCATAATCTCGCAATTGCGCCGCTGCACTCTGCTCAACCGTCAGAGTGGTTGTTACATAACAGCCGCAGGCAATCAGCCTGTCAGCAATATCTTCGGGATCTATATCCTCCCTCTGAACATACAGGGACAGTTCGTCGATATGGGCAATCCCGTTCTGACCCGCCAACAGCGGATCGGAAGTGCGGGGCAAATGACCGTCGACATCAAGATTACGCTCACCTGCCGCGGTGATCACGGCGCTTAGAATTTCAGGAGGCAAGTTCCTGCGGATTTTGATGAAGTCGTAGCCGGCATCGGCATAGGTGTTGACCGCTTCTACTGCTGCCATCGGGGTTTCCAAAACATGCGTGATGGGTTCCGGAATCACCGGCGGTGCGCCGGACAACATCGGTGTGCCAATAAGAATTGCGGGCGTTATTCCATGATCGGAATTGCGAAATGCAAGAATGTCGTCAGCGCCCGTCATGATGCGGATCCCGGTCACGCCATGCACAAGATAAGGGAACAACACGTCTTCATAGGTGATCGATTGTTCGGGAAATCCGAGGCTTTGTGCAAAAGCCGCTGTTTCGACATGAACATGCATGTCGTTCAGTCCTGGAAGAGCATAGAGACTTTGACCGTCGATTGTTTGCTCGCAGCTCTCTCCGGGGTCGATGGATGGCGAGATTGATGCAATCTGGCTTCCGGCGATTCTGATGGTCTGCGCTTCCACGATCCGCTCTGCATCCATGGGGATGACGGCGACATTGATGATCGCCAGAGTACATCCATCACCGTTCGGTTCGCCGGTTCCAGGTTCTGCAGGAGCGCCTGAGGCCCAGAGTGCCCCCACAATGAGCCAGGATAAAAACCGTTTGGACGGGGAACCAGTCATTTGGCTTCTCCTCAGAGAAAGAGGGTAAGCATAGCAGTAACCTGGAAAGTATGGGACTCAGGTTGCGATCCGGGACCAATCACATGACCGGACGGTGGCCAAGTCTCAAATCCCGGATGCCCGCCGCAATGGAGGCAAAACCGACAATGCTCTGGTCATCGCCGACGGTCGCAATGGGCGCAAAGTTGACCATCGGCTCACGATCGATGTCAGACGCTGTCTTCAAGCCAAACAAAGCGATCAGATTTGTAGCGCTATCGACCCCCTCATACTCATAGGCTTGCTTCCACTATGGTTCTTGCAGCCGACTTCGCGTGAGAAATCGCCTCTTTGTTGCTCGAGATTTGCGCCACAGCAATTGCTCCTTCGTGGAGAAGGTTGATCGCATAAGCCAGGTTTTTGGCATCTGCCACGCCAGCTGCGTAAGCTAACTGCTCGAAATAGGCGGACACCAATTTCTTATGCATCTGCGCTTCGCGGAATATTAGAGTTTGTGAATCAGAAAATTCGCTAGCAGCACCGATAAACGGGCACCCAAAAAACTGGGTCTCCTGTAGCCATTTGCCGAGAAAATCGAACGTAGCAAAAATGCGTTCGATCGGGTCCTTCGTACTGGCCTCGACAAACGATGACATGGCATCGCGAAATGCTTCGTCTTCTTGTCGAAGAACCGCGACAATCAGATCATCCTTGGAGGGGAAATGCCGATATAGCGTCGTTTTTGATATGTTCGATTGCTCAATAATAGTGTCCACACCGACACCATTGTAACCACGTCTCCGGAACAGCTGCGCTGCAACATTAATCAGATGGTTGCGTTTTTCTGCGCGCTTCATTTGTATCCCCATAGGTACGAATCTGTCCCTATCTAATCTCCTGACGCGAAAAATCAATATACCTTACAATCAGCGTTATACGCCTATCTATGCGATCTATTTGAATCTATATGTACAGATCAGTACTTTTATATTGACGTCGCGGCCAATGCAGCCTACCAGATGATCGTAACGATACAGATCGGTATCGATTTATCTAGGAGATTTGACATGCCATTCCAATTCCTCAGTGCAAAATACCATGGTGTTCTCGACTATCTTGCCGCA
This sequence comes from Parasphingopyxis sp., assembly GCA_965212265.1. GTDB lineage: Bacteria > Pseudomonadota > Alphaproteobacteria > Sphingomonadales > Sphingomonadaceae > Parasphingopyxis. The sequence goes on from CBDBUZ010000008.1 coordinate 41,976, forward strand.
GGCGGCCTGATCGTCTTTCCATTCCTTCTTGGTCTCGGCACCGATTCCGCAATAGCCTTATGGCTTTCTGTTGCTGGCGGCGCGGGCCTTATCATCTATAGCCTGCTCACAGATTATGCTTATGGCATTGTGAAGATAATCCCGTTCAATCTTCATCTGATATTGGACATGTCAGCAGCGGTGGCATTTATCGCGGCCCCGTTTGTGCTGGGCTTCGGGACCTTGGCAACCGCCTATTATCTTGCACAAGCTGGTGCGGTCACATTGGTCGTTATGGCAACGCGACGTGCGCCAAGACCTGAACCTAGCGTCTAGGTCAGCGGATCCGCAATCTGGCAAAGGAGACGCACGAGAGCGCGTCTCCTGTCTTTCAGGTGCTCATCCAGTCGGAAACGTCCGCTTTGGGCGCAAAGCGGACAGTCCATCCTGCCCTAATGATCGCAGTATTGAAGCGCCGCTACGTCGGTTGCTGCAACTGTGCGCGTCGCGTGAAGGTCAGCGCGTAGATCGCGGCGTAGATGCCGATTACGACCAGGCCGATCCACTCGATCTTCAGTGGTGTGAACTGGTAGAGCAGGATCAGGCCGTAGAGCAGCGCCCAATGTGCGAGTGTATAAACCGATGTCCCAAAACGCGTGACGGTGAGGCCGAGATTCTCCGAATAGAGCCGCGTCAGCGAGTCGAGTGAATTGACGACGAAGATCACGCCGACCACGACCATGGCCATCTGCAAGGCTCCGGAGAGCGCCATGCCGCTGGTGTGAATATGGAAGAGGATCGCAAACCAGATAGCGATCGGGATGGAGGGTATGACGAGGAGCGCCAATAGCAGCTGCCACGTCGTGATACCGCCGACAAAGCGCGCGACAAATTGCCCGATCATGATGCTCCAGGCGAACCACCAGAACAGGTAAAAGGCATGATGATCGGTGATCGGCGTGGCGAAGCGATGGATAGTGAGGAAATAGCCGCCAATGTGCGACGCGCTCTCGGCCAGGCCGGTGAAACCGGCGCCGCTGGCCGCCCATAGCAGCAGCATAAGCCCGAAAAACAGCGCGCAGGAGCCAAGGCTCAGCCATTTGATATAGCGGATATCGGTGCTCGACAGGACCGCCAGGAGCACGACCAGCGCGACCAGACCGTAGCGAAGACTATCGGAGATACCTTCCACATAGGTCGGCAGATAGGTCAGGAACAAAAAACCGGTAAAGGCGCAGGTGGCGATGATCACGGCGTTGTTCGCAAGCTTGATCCAGCCAATCTCGAACAGCTGCAGTTTCGGCTCGACGACGCAGAAATAGAAAGTCGTGAGGAAATAGAAGGCCCAGACCAGAAACCCCCAAAAACCAAACTCGATCGCGAGCGCATTGGTGAAGCCATAGGCCGGCTCGCTCTCGTAAATGGGGAATTCGGTGAGGGGGAACATGATCAGCCCGACATCAAGGCCGGAGGTAAACAGGATCGCCATGAAGGTGACGAGCGGCAGCGGATCGCCGCCGGTCAGTTTGAGGTTTGAGTAACGGATCAGGATCAGCGCAGACGTGGCCAGCGTGACCCCGATGGCAATCGACAGGATTAGGTTCACCGCAATAGCCCCGCTCATCGTCCCCCGCTGCCTGTCGTAGATGACGGTGCCCGTTGCGCAAGGGTGGGAGCCCAGTCTTCCACCGTTGGCCCTGAGCTTGTCGAAGGGCTGCCCTTTTTTCAGCCGCCAAAACAAGAACAATCCTTCGCCAAGCTCAGGATAAGCGGGGTGGAGGTCGGGCCGCTCGCCCTTTTGTCTCGTCATTGCGAGGAGCCGTTAGGCGACGTGGCAATCCAGAGCCGCATGCGCCGTGTCTATCTGCTCTGGATTGCTTTGCTGCGCACGCAATGACGTTTCCGCGTCTATAGTTGATTCCCCAGCCATCATTCGCCCTCCCCCAACAAGGGAAGGGGAGTATGGCATTCCGCCGGTCTTTTCCGCTCACCGCTTGACGATCCAGAAGCGGCGATCCACACGCCGTGCATGCGTTTCTTCTCTGACAATGCGGCGGCCGTCAGCCAACCGGTGCTCGATGCGCTGGCCGATGCGAACAGCGTCGATACGGCCTATGACGATGATGCGTTGAGCCAGCGGCTCGATGCGGCGTTTTCGGAGCTGTTTGAAACCGATGTCACCGCGCTCTGGGTGTCGACGGGCACGGCGGCCAATGCACTGGCGCTCGCCGCGCTCTGCCCGCCGCATGGCTCAATCATTTGCCATCGCGAAGCCCATATCCAGAATGACGAATGCGGTGCGCCGGAATTTTATTCCCATGGCGCAAAGCTGCTGCTCGGAGATGGCGAGGGGGCCAAGCTGGCGCCCACGGAAATCGAGCGGCTTGCCTCCGCCATCCGCGATGATGTGCACCAGATGCAGATCGGCGCGCTCTCCATCACCCAGGCCAGCGAATATGGCATGGTGTACCAGCCGGACGAGGTCCGCGCGCTTGCGGACATTTGCCGCACCAAGGGCTGGAGCCTGCATATGGATGGCGCGCGCTTTGCCAATGCTGTCGCGCATCTTGATTGCGCGCCCGCCGATATCAGCTGGCGGGTTGGCGTCGATATGCTGAGCTTTGGCTGTGTAAAAAATGGCGGCATGTCGGCCGAAGCCATGATCCTGTTCGGCGATGCGCGCGAGAAAGCGGCGGAAATCCGCTATCGACGCAAGCGCGGCGGGCATCTCCTGTCCAAGGGGCGCTATCTGGCGGCCCAGTTGTTGGCGATGCTGAGAGACGATCTCTGGCTCGCCAATGCACGCGCCGCCAATGCGGGCGCCAAGCTGATCGCCGATGCCGCGCCTGACCGGCTGGTCTATCCGGCAGAGGCCAATGAGGTCTTTATCACGCTCAGCGCTGACGAAGCGGCATCGCTGCGTGCTGCGGGCTTTGATTTTTATGATTGGGGCATTGGCGAAGCGCGCTTCGTGACCAGCTGGGACCAAAGTGCCGAGGATATTCGCCCGCTGGCCGATGCCATAGCGGCGCTATGAACCAGGCCGAAGCGGCGCAGGCCGAGGCCAGCCTGTGGACGCCGCGCATCCTGTTCTCCTTCCTGCTGATCTCGTTAATCTGGGGCTCGACCTGGATCGTCATCAAGGACCAGCTGATTGCTGTCCCGCCGGTCTGGTCGGTCAGCTACCGCTTTCTTGCCGCGAGCATCGCCACTTTCATCGTCATTGCGCTGCGCCGGCAGCCGTTAATGCTCGAACGTCGCGGCCAATTCTGGGCGGTTGTGCTGGGACTCAGCCAGTTCGCGCTCAATTTCAACTTTGTCTATGGGGCGGAACTCTACATCACGTCAGGCCTTGTCGCAGTGATGTTTGCGCTGCTGATGGTGCCCAATGCGGTGATGGGACGGATGTTCCTTGGCCAGCGCATCACCACCGGCTTCGTGATTGGCTCAGCGATTGCGATTGGTGGTATCTCCCTGTTGTTCGTGCAGGAATATCGGCTGGCACCGGTTGGCGGTGATGCGGTGTTTATCGGCATCGGGCTCACCCTGGTCGCCATCATGTGCGCATCGACCGCCAATATCCTGCAAGCGAGCAAGGGCGCACAGGCCCATCCGATCCTCACCCTGATCGCCTGGGCAATGCTCTGGGGCGCATTGCTCAATGCGCTGTTCGGTCTTGCCACGGTCGGTGCACCGGTGGTTGAGATGCGCACCGGATATTTTGCCGGGATCCTCTATCTGGGAGTCATCGGATCGGCGGTCACCTTCCCCATCTATTTCGGCCTGATCCGGGAGATCGGCGCGGCCCAGGCGGCCTATACCGGCGTTTTGGTGCCGATTGTTGCAATGGTGTTTTCGACGCTGCTGGAAGGCTATGCCTGGTCACCGCTGGCAATTGGCGGCGCGGCGCTGGCGATTGCCGGATTGCTATATGCGATGCGGGCGCGTCAGCCCAAACGGCCGCGCATTCCCGCTTAATCTGTCACGATCGTGCGCAGGCCTGTGCGATAGTCGGGATAGGCCGGCGCCCAGCTCAGCAGCCGCTTGGCCTTGCCGTTGGCAACCCGGCGATTTTCGGAATAGAAGCCGCGCGCCATCTCACTCAGCCCTGCCTCATCCATCGTCTGAAGCGGTGGCGGTTCCAGTTCGAGCAGCGCACAGCCATAAGCGACGACATCATTATGCGGTGCCGGCTGGTCGTCGGACAGATTATAGACGCCTGCGGGCCCGTCAAAGCTGCAGATCACCCCCTGAACGATATCGTCGACATGGACGCGGCTGAATATCTGATCGGGCAAGTCGATCCGTCGCGCCTTGCCTGAGCCGATACGATCAAGAACCGAACGACCGGGGCCATAGATACCGGGGAGCCGGAACACGCGCACATCGTCACGCAGCGCCTGCCACGCCAGGTCCGCCTCTGTTCGCGCCTTGCGCCGTCCGCTGCCAATCGGTGCGCTCTCATCGACCCATGCGCCGCCCGTATCGCCATAGACGCCGGTCGAGGAGAGATAGCCGAACCATTGGACCGGTGCGCTCTTCAGGGCATCTCCATAGGTGTCGAGCACTGGGTCGGATCCGTCAGCTGGCGGCACCGAGGAGAGGATATGGCTGGCCGATGCAATGGCACTCTCCACGGCCTCACTATCGGAAAAGGCTATGCTGTTCGCGTCGGCCGTGCGCCGCGTTGCGGTAACCGACCAGCCGTCAGCGCGCAGCCGATCGGCCAGTCGCCCGGCCGTATAGCCGAGCCCAAAGATCAGGATATGCGGCATGGCCTAGCTGTCTGCTTCACCTTGGGCGGCCGGAACGATCAATTCGGGATCTTCCACATTCTCCGCCTTCCAATCCATCGACATGCGCACCCGGGTGCGGCCCGAGGGATGGTCGAAGAACAGGAATTCCTCAAGCGCCCCGGGTTCGATCTTGCGATATTGCGACAGTTTCATCGCGATCGAGGCGAAGCCATCGGGTTGCTGGGCTGCATCAAGGCCAAAGGCGTCCGCCTGGCTTTCGACGGTTCGGATCAGCGTGTTTTGCGCTGGCGTCATGATCAGGAAATAGACCGTCAGTATAGCAATGAAGAGTGGGAATGCGGCGGGATCGCTGACATCGCGCACGCCCCATTTCTCGCCATGTCGTGCCAAGATGCGCGGTGCGAGCTTGGCGGTGATGAACAGCCCCAGTCCGAAAATCAGGGACAGGACCACGACGAGTAGCAACACATGATTGAGCACATAATGGCCAAGCTCATGCCCCATTACCGCTTCGACTTCCTCGGGCGAGCTGCGCTCCAGGAGATTGTCATTGAGCGAAATCCGCATCGTGCCGAACAGGCCCGACACATTGGCCGATATCCGGTCATGCTGGCGCGACTGGTCAAAGACATAGACATTGTCCGCCGGCACATCATGCTCTTCTGCCATGGCGAGGATCCGATCACGCAGCGGCCCGTCTTCCATCGGTGTATAATCGTTGAACAGCGGATTGATGAACACCGGCGCGATGGCAATGCCGATGATGATGAAGCCGGTGACGACTCCGGAGCCCCAGATCCACCAGCGTTTGGGCGAGCGACGGATCACCGCGAAGAGCGCCATCAGGAACAGGGCCATGCCGACCACGCCGATGCCGAGCCCGATCGCCTGTTCGGTCAGCCAGTCGCCAAAGCCGAGATTCATCAGCTCATAATGGCGCTCGCGAAAAAAGCCGGTGTAGATCGTCCAGGGCAGGACGATCAGTGTCGAGACGATGACATAGGGAATGGCGTAGAGCGCGGGGCTCAGCCAGCGGCGTTTGGTGATGCGCTCGGCCCAGTCGCGGAATTTTGCCGATAGGCGCGTGCGTAACACCACCCATTCGGCAAAAACTCCTACGATTGCGCCCCATAAGAGCAGCCAGTAGCCGCCTTCGAAATAATTGTCGGACCTTTCGCGGGCCTCTCCGGACAATGTCTCGACATAGGCATTGGTTGCGGCAACCGGATCGAAGCCTGTAGCGGCCCAAAGCGTTGCGGGAAAAACGAGCGCCACCGCCGCCAGGGCAAATGCCAAATATCTCACCATGTTTGCGATCCCTCTCATTCTTCGCCCGAAGCGATTGTGCCGCCGGACAGACGGGATTAGACGGCAATCATGTCCGATATGCAAATAGCTGCCGCAACGCCACCCGCCACTTTACGCGCCGACTATCGCGCGCCGGCCTGGCTCATTCCGGAGATCGCGCTCGATTTCCAGCTCGATCCCGCGTGCACGATCGTGCGCACCCGACTGACGGTCGAGCGCAATGGTGCGCATGATGAACCGCTGCGCCTCGATGGTGAGGGGCTCAAGCTGCTCGAAGTGCATGTTAACGACCATCAGCTGTCCGAAGGCGATTGGACCCTCGACGATGCCGAACTCAGCATAGCGCTGGCTGATGATGCAGCGGTTGTCGAGACGGTGGTCGAAATCGCGCCAGACAAGAATAGCCAGCTGATGGGGCTGTACGCATCGGGTGGCATCCTGTGCACCCAATGCGAGGCGGAAGGGTTTCGTCGGATCACCTTCTTCCCCGACCGGCCCGATGTGCTGAGCCGCTATTCGGTGCGCATGGAGGCCGACAAGGATCGCTTCCCGGTGCTGCTATCCAATGGCGATTGTATCGAGAGCGGCGATGACGAGGCGGGTCGGCATTGGGCGCTGTGGCAGGATCCCTGGCCCAAGCCCTGCTATCTGTTTGCCCTCGTTGCTGGCGACCTTGCCGCCAATCGCGATAGCTTTACCACCTGTTCGGGCAAGGCGGTTTCGCTGGCGATCTGGGTTCGCGAAGAGGATATCCCCAAGACCGATCACGCGATGGATGCGCTCAAGGAATCGATGGCCTGGGATGAGCGCGTCTATGGCCGCGAATATGATCTTGACCAGTTCAACATAGTCGCGGTCTCTGATTTCAACTTTGGCGCGATGGAGAATAAGTCACTCAACATCTTCAATTCGCGCTATATTCTGGCCGATGCGGACACCGCAACCGATGGTGATTTCGATGCGATTGCGGGTGTTGTCGCGCATGAATATTTCCACAATTGGTCGGGCAATCGGGTGACCTGCCGGGATTGGTTCCAGCTTTCCCTCAAAGAAGGCTTCACCGTGTTTCGCGACCAGCAATTCTCGGCGGACCAAGGGTCGGAAGCGGTTGCCCGGATCGGCGATGTCCGGGTGTTGCGTGCAGCACAATTTCCCGAAGATGCCGGGCCACTCGCCCATCCGGTACGCCCGGAAAGCTATATCGAGATTTCGAATTTCTATACCGCCACTGTCTATAACAAGGGCGCAGAATTGATCCGGATGATGCGGGCGATCCTTGGCGCGGAGGATTTCCGCAAGGGTTCCGATCTCTATTTCGAGCGCCATGATGGCGAGGCCGCGACCTGCGAGGATTTTGCGACCGCCATGGAAGACGCCAGCGGTACCGATCTTAAACAGTTCCGCCGCTGGTACAGCCAGGCCGGTACCCCCAAGGTCACCGCGCGCTTCGAATATAATGCCGAAGAGCAGGCCGCCACATTGACGCTGTCGCAGACCGTGCCCGCAACGCCGGGCCAGCCTGACAAACAGCCCATGGCGATACCGCTCAAAACAGCTTTGCTGGGTGAGACCAGCGGCGATCCCATCGTCGATGAGCAGCTGATCATGCTGACCGAAAATGAACAGGAATTCCGTTTCGCGGATCTCGCCGAACCGCCTATCCTGTCGCTCAACCGAGGTTTCACAGCGCCGGTTTCGATCGACCGCGAAAGCGAGGCCGCGACGCTCGCCTTTCTCTCCGCCCATGATGACGATCCCTTCGCCCGTTACGAAGCCATGCAGCAGCTGATGGTGAACACGATCACCGACGCGGTGTCGGGAGGCAGGAGTGATCATGCACCCGTGATCGAGGCGGTACGCAAGACGCTCGCCAATGACGATCTCGACAAGGCCTTTGTGGCTGAAGCTGTTCAATTGCCGAGTGAGAGCTTTGTCGGGGATCAGATGCTGATCGTCGATCCCGAAGCCATTCACGGTGCCCGCGATGCGCTGCGCAGCGATCTGGGCGAAGCGCTCGATGCCGAATGGCGTGCGGCCTATGCCGGAGCGAGCGGCAACAGCTTTGCCTATAATCCGACCGCCAAGGGCTTGCGCCGGCTGCGGGCTGTATCATTGAGCTATATTGCGGCGAGCGGCGCCGACGATGCCGCGCAGATCGCCTTCCGACAGTTTGATGGCGCTGACAATATGACCGATCGCCAGGCCGCGTTAGGTGTCCTTGCGGGGGGCGAATGGCCCGAGCGGATCGCCGCGTTGGAGGATTTCTACGCGCGCTACAAGGACGACGCATTGGTGCTCGACAAATGGTTCATGGTGCAGGCGATGTCGACGCGCGATGACACGGTTGATGCGGTTGAGGCGCTGTGCGGCCATCCCGATTTCAGCATCGAGAATCCCAACCGCTTCCGTTCGCTGATCGGGGCCTTTGGCGGCAATCAACGCGCCTTCCATACGGCTTCGGGTCGCGGATATCGTCTGCTCGCCGATCACATCCTCAAGGCCGACGCGATCAACCCGCAGACCGCCGCCCGCATGTTGCCACCGCTCGGCAAATGGCGGCGCTTCGATGAGGAGCGCGGCGCGATGATGCGGGCCGAGCTTGAGCGGATTCTTGCTGCGCCAAATCTCTCCAAAGACGTGCTCGAACAAGCCTCGAAAAGCCTTGGCTGAGGCGCTGCGCATCGAACGGCGAGACGCCGAGACCGCCTGGCCGGAGGTCGAGGCGCTGGCCAAGATCGTCTACACTCCAGAAATGGCCGCGCATGACCAGTGGCATGATGTGGTCTGGGTCGCATGCGCATATCTGGGTATTGGGCTATCTGGGTGACGCATTGGTTTCGGTTGCCGGCATTCACCAGCGCGAGATCGATGTGAACGGATCAGAGTGCCTCGTGGCCGGGATAGGCGGTGTCAAAACCCATCCAGAGCATGAGAAGCATGGCTATTCCACCGCCGTGCTCGACGATACCAATCTGGCTATTGCCGAGACGATCGCGCCGCAATTCAGCCTGATCTTTGTCGAAGCGCATAATCGGCCATTCTACGAAAAACGCGGCTGGCGGGTGTTCGATGGAACGGTGATGGTCGAGCAGCATGGTAATCAGGTCGCTTTCGAAGACAGCAGCGTCATGCTCCGGGACGGGGCCAACACCGCGCCACAGTCCGGGACAATCGATCTGAAGGGCAGGCCTTGGTAGCCTAGCCGGTAATCCAGTCCGAAAATTCAACAGCCATGCGATTGGCCGCGCGGTTCAAGGCTTGGGCGACGCTTTGCGCATCCTGCGAGAAAACACGTTCGCGTTGCTCGAAACGGCGGGTGCGTACACCATTCTCATCGCTGATCGTAGCGTCATAGACGATCACGGTTTCGTTGCTCCGCGCATCCAGACCGAATTCGTGGAGCTGGCCGTTGATGACGGTGCCGGGATCGGCCGAATAGGTCGCCGGATCAAGGACGATCCGACCGGTTCGCGCGGCAACCACTTCGCCGAACAGCGCACGGAGCAGTTCATTGGGTGTGTCGACCCACAGCGCGTCGGTGAGATAGGCGATGGTTGTGTCGCCGGTTTGGACGGGCAGCCGGTTGGTGATCAGCTTTTGCGGCACTTCCGGGCGGCGAATGGTGATCGCCTGGCCCATCGCAGCGGAGCGATCGGAACCGCCCGCGATCTGCTCATCGGCGTTGAGTGCCATCAGGAAGGGCGGTGGCGCCGAGCCGAAACTGACACAGCCGGCCAGCAAGGCCAGTGCAACCAATGGGAATAAGCGTTTCATCATCGGCTCCTATTGCGGCTCATAATCGGGCAGGCGGGCGGTGCCTACCAGCGATCCCGCGCCTTCGCGGTTGATACGTTGCGACACGGCAGTTAGCGATTCAGACATTTCTCCAAGATCGCGAACCAACTGCCCAATCTCGGGCACCGTCTGTTCGGAAAAGGCGTTGAGGCCCGGCTCGGCGGCGGTGATCGTCCGGTCGAGCGCTTCCATGCTCGATTCCGCCGAGGCGACGGCCGAGCGCAGGTCACGCATCAGGCCCTGGCCTTCCGATCCGAGCAGATTGTCTGTCGTATTGGCGAGCTGGCCAATCTCCTCAACCGCAATACCCACCTGGCGGATCGCGACCCGGGTTTCGGTAAGGGTTTGGGTGATCTCGGGGTCCCTGGGCTGACAGTTCATTGGTCAGCCGTTCGGTGTTTGCGAGGATCGCGGCGATCGAATTCTGGTTCCGGTCTCCCAGCAGCTCGGTTAGCCGCTCGGTCAGGGTCGTCAGTCTCTCGAGCAGGCGCGGTGCACTGTTGAGCAGTTCACCAAAAGCGCCAGGCCGGGTCGGGATGACGGGAACGCCTTCGGGGCCTTCGTCATCTATCGGTTCCCCGCCCTGGACACCGCCATCGAGCGAAATCTGCGAAACGCCTGTAAAGCCGATGCCGGCAATTGTTGCTGTGGTCCCCTCGAGCACCGGCACATTGTCATCAATGCTGATACGCACACGGACGAATTCGGGATTGTCGGGTACCAGCGAGATCTCATTGATCTGGCCAACCGGGACGCCGGCATAGGTGACTCCCGAACCGCGAGCGAGGCCATCGACCGATTGGGCGAAATAGATGTCATAACTATTGTCGCTGCCATCGCCGATCCGGGTCAGCCAGACGGTGAAAAAGACGAGCAATGCGATCAGGCCCAGCACCACGCTGCCTACCAATATCTGGTTCGATCGATTTTCCATTATTCCCTCCCGGCCTTAGCCCGTTCCCGCTATTGCGGCGCGTCCGCGCGGCCCGTTGAAATATTCCTGTATCCAAGGGTGATCGAGAGCAAGCAATTCTTCAATCGGTGCGCAGGCGATCACCCGCTTATCCGCCAGTACCGCAACCCGATCACAGATCGTATGCAGTGTATCCAGATCATGCGTAATCAGAAAGATTGTGAGGCCCAGCGCTTCTTTGAGCTCGAGGATCAGATTGTCGAAAGCGGCTGCGCCGATCGGGTCCAGCCCCGCCGTCGGCTCATCCAGAAACAGCAGCAGCGGATCGAGCGCCAATGAGCGCGCAAGCGCGGCTCGTTTGCGCATGCCACCGGACAGTTCCGACGGATATTTGGGCGCATCCTCAGCCTTTAAGCCGCTCATCACGATCTTAAATGTCGCAATCTCGCAAAGCAGATCTTCATCGAGATATTTGTAAAATTCGCGCAGCGGCACCTGGACATTCTCGGCGACGGTCAGCGTCGAAAACAGCGCGCCATTCTGGAAGAGAACGCCCCAGCGCCGCCGCAAATCGAGATTTTCTTCCGCCGTCGCGCAATCGATGCGCTCGCCAAAAATGCTGATCTCGCCAGCGTCCGGCTCCTGGAGACCGATGATCGACCGCAATAATACCGATTTGCCAGTACCCGATCCGCCGACAACACCCAATATCTCGCCTTTCCGGACATCAAGGTCGAGATTCTCATGGACGACATTGTCGCCAAAACTGTTGCGCAGATCGCGGATGGAGATGATCGGTTCTTCGCTCATCCTGGACTAGCCCCAACCGATCGATGAGAAGAAAACCGCGAAAAACGCGTCGAGCACGATCACCAGGAAGATCGCCTGGACGACCGCCGTCGTTGTGCGATTGCCGACTTCTTCGTTATCGCCGTGGACCTGCATGCCTTGATAACAGCCAGCAAGGCCGATGATCATGCCAAATACTGGCGCCTTGATCAGGCCGACCCATAAATCCGTCATTGGTACGACTTCGCGGAGCCGGATGATGAAGGTTTCCGGTGGTATCCCCAGGCCGATCCAGCACAGCAAACCACCGCCGACGATCATCAGGAATGTCGAATAAAAGCCGAGCAGCGGCATCAGCAGCGTGGTTGCCAACACCCGCGGCAGGACAAGGGCCTGCATCGGCGGCACACCGATGGTGCGCATCGCATCGACTTCTTCGGCAAGCTTCATCGAGCCAATCTGGGCGGCAAAGGCACTGCCCGATCGGCCCGCGACCATGATTGCCGTCATCAAAACACCAAGTTCACGGGTCGTGATCCGGCCAACCAGGTTGATGGTGAAGACTTCGGCGCCGAATTGGCGCAGCTGCACTGCGCCCTGCTGGGCGATTACAATGCCGATCAGGAAACTCATCAGCCCGACAATACCGAGCGCGGAAACGCCGACCGTTTCAAAGCGTTGGACAACCGCATTGTACCGCATCTGCCCTGGTCTGCGGATCACCGCCCAGGTTGCGATGACCAGGCTACCGAAAAAGGCGAGCAGCCCCTTAAGGCCGCTTAACGCTTCCAATGTGGACGCTCCGATGCGGGCGACAATGCGATGCAGTCGGCCTTCATCTTCATCATAGGATTTTGCTGGATCGTCGGCGATTGTGACCTGGCGCAGCAGGCGCGCGGCGTGATCGCTCGCGCCCACAATCTCCGCGCCATGATCGCGCGACAATTTGTGAACGATCCAGGCGCCGACCGTATCGACGCGTTCGACATTTGAGATATCGATCCGGCTGGGCGCCAGTTCAAGCGCATCCAGCTCGGCTGGCACCGGGCCAAGCCGGGCAATGGTCAGGCGGCCGGAAAAGCGAATAATCCGCTCGCCATCCTCCTCGATTTCGGCAAAATTCGCTTCTGCAGTCATCGCCTTGCCTTGTGCGGTGAAAATCCCGGCTCGGCAAGCGGCTCCTTCATGCTATGAAGCAGGGCGATGACGAAAATTGCTCTCTATGATCTCGACAAGACGATCACGAAACGGCCGACTTTTCTGCCGTTTCTGCTCCATGCTGCCTGGCGCCATGATCGCTGGCGGCTGATATTTCTGCCGGGCTTCGGCATTTTGTTCGGCCTGTATCTGGTTCGCGCGCTGGACCGTGGCGGGCTGAAAGAGCGGATGCAGGATATGCTGCTCGGATCGCCGGTCGATGGGGAGAAAATGGCGGCGATTGCCGAAAGCTTCGCCGATGCGACGCTGGCGAACAATCTCCATCCCCAAGCGCTGGACCGGATCGCTCGCGAGAAAGCCGCTGGCTACCGGTTGGCCCTCGCGACCGCATCCTATGCCTTCTATGTCGGTCCGCTTGCGCGGCGTCTGGGCTTTGACGATGTGATCGGCACCGAGATCGAGCGCGACGAGGATGGCAATATCCTCGCCAAGATCGATGGCGAGAATTGCTATGGCGAAGCCAAGCTCCGCCGCGTTCAGGCCTGGGCCGAAGCTCAGGGCCTGGCCAAGGACGATATCGAAGTCCGCTTCTATTCGGACAGCCCAACCGACCTCCCGGTGTTCGACTGGTCCGACGAAGCGCTCCCCACCAACCCAACCAGCAAACTCCGCAAGATCGCCGAAAAACGTGGCTGGCGAATCTTCGCCTGGGGGTAGGCCCGGGAGAAGGGATGCTTGACTCGGTTCATATATACAAATAATTGTACAAATTATTGTATATATGAACCGAGTAGAACCATGGCCAAACAAGACACTGCTTTTTCACATTTGTCGGATATCCGACCTGCTTTTCTTGGCCATCTGGCTAATCGGCTCGATACGCTGATCGGCCAGCAGACCCGGACGATTTTTTCCGAAGCCGGAGCAAAGACACCGCCACGATCCGCTTCGGTCATGCTTTTCCTGCTGAAACTTGGTGACGCCAGCATCGCCGACATGGCGCGGCGCGATGGCCAGTCGCATCAGCTTGTGGCCTCTCGCATTGGTCCGCTGGAAACGCTCGGCCTCATCGAGGTCGTGGCCGATCCCGATGATGATCGGCGTAAACTCTGCCGACTCACAGCTGCGGGTCGAGAGGATGCATTGATCGTCGAGCGTACTGGGCGGGGAATTGCCCAGGCGATGCAAACACTCAACGACGAACTCGGCATCGATCTCATGGACGCGATTGAACGGGCCGAGAAAAGCCTTGCGCGAACGCCGCTGAACGAGCGCGGAATCACAGATACCGACGCAGCCTAGCGTGCGACGAATAGAAAAGAGCTTGAGCATGACCGACCAGATTTTGACCTTCCGGAAATTCGGATTGGCCATCCCGCTATTCCTGCTGCTGTTGGCCTGTGCGCATCGGCCGCAAATGGCCATGGCTTGCGATCCCGGAATCTATCGGAACGGGGGCGAGACGATAGTTCTCTATCATCGCGAGAATGACCTAGGCGAAGTGGTTTCTCGCTTCATTTTCGTCGATGGTCGCCGGGGTAGCTTGAACGATACAGCGGCGGCAATTCGTTGTGTCGACGGTCGGCTTCTGGCCAGGGAGGGCAGCCACTTTTCGGCCGTGCAGACCGAAGAAACCGACACTGTGTTCCGAAGCGACGCGCTTGAGCTTGCTGGACGATTGATCGAACCGATGGGCGGAAATGTCGGCGATCGACCCTTGGTCGTATTTGTGCATGGTTCGGAAAGCACCCCGACTATCGGCTACTCGCCCTATCCACACCTACTGGCGGCCCAGGGGATATCGGTGTTCGTGTACGACAAGCGGGGAACCGGGCGGTCAAATGGGGACTATACACAAAATTTCCAATGGCTTGCAGCCGATGCGATAGCGGCATCACGGGAGGCACGACGGATCGCCGCGGGAAGATATGGTCGCTTCGGTTTGTTCGGGGGCAGCCAAGGAGGCTGGGTCGCGCCGTTGGCGGCAAATGCGGCGAACGCAGAATTTCTCGTGATCGGTTTCGGGCTTGTCCTGTCACCGCTCGAAGAAGATGCCGAGCAGGTTTACGATGAGCTGCGCCGTGCGGGATACGGTGTAGATGTTCTCGCCCAAGCGCGCGAGGTAACAGATGCCACCGGCGAAATTGTCGGAAGCCATTTCACCAGCGGGTTCGAAGCTGTTTCCGATGTCAAAGCTCGGTTCGGGAGCCTCACATGGTTTCAGGCGATTGAAGGCGAGTTTACAGGGGAAGTCCTGCGCGCCAGCGAGGCCGATTTGCGGGCCGGAACCGCCGGCGATTTCGAGGATTCCGGAGTATTGTGGCGGCACGATCCCATGGCTGTCCTGAGGACGATTTCTGTGCCCCAACTATGGGTGATCGCCGCCAATGACACGGCGGCGCCGGGCCTTGTTACGCAACAGCGGCTCGCAACCCTGCAATCAGAGGCATTCCCGATAACAACAGCACTCTTCCCGAATACCGATCACGGAATGGTAGAATTTGAACAGCAACTGGATGGATCGCGGCGATACACGCACTTCACCCGTGGCTATTTCAAGTTAATTGCCGATTTCATGAAAGATATCCGCTCGCCGCCTTATGGGCGAGCGGATATCCGAAATGCCTCAGAGAACTAGAAGGCTTCTAAACCTCGGCCAGTGCCTGGGTGAAGTCGGCGATCAGATCGTCGGCATCTTCGACACCGATGGAGATGCGCACCAGATTGTCGGTGATACCGAGTGCGGCGCGGCGCTCATCGGGCACCGAGAGATGCGTCATCGCCGCCGGGTGACTGGCCAGCGTTTCGGTGCCGCCAAGGCTCACCGCGAGCTTGGCGATCTTCAGCGCGTCGAGGAAGCGGAAGCTTTCCTCTTCGCCGCCTTTGACGAACAGCGAGAATGTCGAACCCGCGCCCGTGCAATGGCGATCATAGATATCGCGCTGGCTTGATCCCTCTTCGAGGAAGCCGAGATAGCCCAGGCCGTCGACCTTGGGATGATCACGCAGGAAGCTGCAGACCTTCTCCGCATTTTCCCCGGCGCGTGTCATTCTAAGCTCCACCGTCTCCAAGCTGCGGAGCAGCATCCAGGCGGTGTTCGGATCGGTGATCGTGCCAATCGTGTTGCGCATCGCGCGGATCGGATCGAGATGCGCCTTGGAACCCATCACGCCGCCGGCGACCAGATCGCTATGCCCGCCGACATATTTGGTCAGGCTGTAAATGGTGATGTCCGCCCCATGTTTGAGCGGCTGCTGCCAGAGCGGGCCCAGAAACGTGTTATCCATGGCGATCGGCGGCCCGTCTTCACCAAAGGCCGCATCACGCGCTTCCTTCACCATCTCGATATCGACCAGTGCATTGGTCGGGTTGGCCGGGCTTTCCAGATAGACCATCGCGACCTTGCCGGATCCGGTGGCCATGCCCTTTGCCTTTTCGAGGATCGCGTCGACCTCCGCCCGGTCTGCGCCGGCGGGGAAATCGATAAAGGTTACGCCGAAGCGGCCGAGCACGCGATTGATCAGCGTTTCGGTGGCCGCATAAAGCGGGCCGGAATGGACCACGACATCGCCCTGATGGACATTGGTGAGCAGGACCGTCGCGATCGCGGACATGCCGCTTGAAAAGACGAGCGCTTCTTCCGCTTCTTCCCAAACCGAGAGCCGGTCTTCGCAGATTTCCTGGTTCGGTCCGTTAAAGCGCGAATAGACGAGCCCCTCGGCGCCGCCTGGGCGTTTGCCGGTAATCCCTTCGAAATGGCGTTTGCCAGCGGCCGCGTTTTCGAATGCAAAGGTCGAGGTGAGGAAGATCGGCGGCTTGAGCGAACCTTCGGACAGGGCCGGGTCAAAGCCATGGCCCATCATCAAGGTTGCAGGCTTCAGCTTGCGATTGCCGATCTTTTCAATTTCGGGTTTCGGTTTGCGGCGCGGCGTGGTGCCGTCGAGCGCAGATTTGTCTTCGGTTCCGTCAGTCATAGCGGACAGGCCTTCCGTTTTGCGCTCCTAGGAAGGCAGGAGCTCAATAGAGGCGTTTCCGGCCAGGGCGCCTAACCTCCGCAGGCGCGCATCTCCATCATTCGCCCGATTTGAAACGCGGCGGACTAACCGGCCAGCGCTGCGACGCCCCAGGTCACCAGGACAATCATCGGTATCCCGCAAATATCGAGCAGAAATCCGGATTTCAACATCCTTGGCAGCGCAATGTGATTAGATGCCCAGGCGATTGCATTGGGACCGGTGCCCGAGGGCAGCATAAAGCCCCAGCTTGCGGCCATTGCAGCGGGCATGGCGAGCAGCATCGGATCCGCACCGGTCGCGACAATTAATGCTGCGACGACCGGGATCACGCCGCTGGCTGTGGCGACATTGGATGCAAATTCGGTGATCAGAACGACAAGCGCGGTCACCGCAAGCGCGATGATGATGAGGTCGACGGCCTGGAGCGGCTCGAGTGCTTCGCCGAGCCAGGCGCCTAGCCCGGATGCGATGATGCCGGAGGCCAGAGCCAACCCGCCGGCAAACAGCATGATCACGTCCCAGGGCGCGCGATTGGCTTCAGGCCAGTTGAGCATCGGCCGCCCTTCGCCATCGGGCAGAACGAACAAAAGCAGCCCGCCGAGGATCGCGACCGTACCATCATGGATCGATCCCTCCGGCAGATAGGTCTTGATAAAGGGCAGCGCGACCCAACCGCCGACCACCAGCATGATGACAGGCAGCAGGCGCCGCTCGGCTGTCGACCAGGCGCCGGGATCGCCGATGGCGGCTTGCGCTGCCGCTGTGTCGAAGGCGGTCCGCGTCACGCGCTGGATGCGAACCAGGATGAAGAGGCAGAGCGGAATGCCGATGGCAACGATCGGCAGGCCAAACATTGCCCAGGTGAGGAAATCGATCTCGGTGCCGATCGTCCGGTTCATCAGCCCGGCGGCGATTGCGTTGGTCGGTGATCCGACCAGGGTGCCAAGGCCACCAATTGATGCGGAAAAGGCGATCCCCATCAGCAACGCGCCGGCAAAGCCCTTGGTCTCGCCTTCCGCGACGCCGCCCGCAGCGAGCACGGCTATCGCAATCGGCACCATGATCAGCGTGGTTGAGGTGTTCGAGACGATCATCGAGAGAATGGCGGTGGCGGCCATGAACGCAAAGAGCAGCCCCCAAGCGGTTTTCCCGGCCCGGCCAATAATTGCGAGCGCCAATCGCCGATGCATGCCGGTGCGTTCGATCGCCAGCGCAAGAAACGCGCCGCCCAGGATCAGGAAGAGGATCGGCGAATAATAGGCGCTCGCCACCTCACCGGTGGTCATCACGCCCATGAAGGGCAGCGCCACGAACGGCAGCAGTGCGGTAGCCGTCAGCGGCAGCGCCTCGGTCATCCACCAGCTCGCCATCAGGACAACCAGCGCGGTCACCCGCCAGGCTTCAACCGGCATGCCTTCGGGCGCTGGCATGATAAGCAGGATGATAAAGACGGTGAGGCCGCCGAAAAATCCCATCTGTTTGGCTGTCATCCGACCCCTCCGTGCGCCATCGCCTACCACCCTTTATCGCTCGCGCGAAGGTGCGGGTGATTATAGGGCGATCACCGATAACTGGCGGCCATAATCGGGCTCGCCCCGATGGGTGGCGCGGCGATAGCTGAAGAAGCGCTCTTCGTCGGTATAGGTGTCGAGGCCCAGCGTCTCGACGGTCTGGATGCCGCAAAAGGCGAGCCAGGCAGCGACATAGGCTTCAAGATCGAAATAATGATGGCCGGGCGCGCCATCGCGGAAATATTGCTCATTTTCAGGCTCGATGGCTTCGAAGCGTTTGCGAAACTCATCATCCACCTCATAGGAACCTCGGCCGATACAAGGGCCGATCACTGCGGTGATCTGGCTGCGATTTGCGCCGAGCTCTTCCATCGCCTCAACCACCGATTTTGCGACGCCCGTCATCGCACCTTTCCAGCCGGCATGCGCGGCGCCGATTACGCCCGCTTCCCGGTCAGCGAGTAGAATCGGTGCGCAATCCGCGGTCAGGATGCCGAGAGCGAGATTGGGTCTGTCGGTCACCATCGCATCGAGCTCCGGGCGATCACTATCGGGGAAAGCATGGGTCACGGTCACAACATCGGGCGAATGGACCTGGTGGACCGTCACAAGGGTCGCATCCGGTGCTACTGCTTCGGTGGCGCGGCGGCGATTGGTTTCGACGTCCGATTTGATGTCATCTGATCCAATGCCGACATTCAGACTTTCATAGATTCCGGTCGATGCACCGCCCGTCCGGCCGAGAAAGCCATGGGCAATGCCGTCCAGCGCATTTGCGCGGATAATCTCGATCTTCTGACCCATGAAACTCCTGCCCCTGCCCGTAACGGGCCGGTCTGTTTAGCGGTCTTCTGGCTGGTTGCAATGCGCGATCTAAAAAGCCGCCGGTGCTGGCCAGTCGGGGCTCACTAACGCTAATGTTTTGAAAAGTGTACCCATTTCATCTGGCCGTGTGAGCCGATCGCGGGCGGCAACCAGTTCCGCCTGGCGGTGCGGCGCGGCTTTTGCGAGGGCCGCTGTGCGCGCGCCGATACCGAGGGATTCCAGCCAGCCACCTTGATCTGCCGGGCCAAATACGGCCAGTCCGGCCGCTCTGCCGATGCTCTCCAGCACCGAAAAATTGACATGGGCCGTCAGGTCGCGCTCGCCGGGATCGGCAAACACATCTGCAAAGTCATGGCTGGAAACAGCTTGCAGCGTGTCGCCGGTCGCGAGCCCTTCATAGCCATAATCGATGATCAGCGCGGCGCCGCCCTGGGCTGCAATGCGGGTTGCGAGCGCCCGCGCCACACTTTCCACGGCGGGCGAAGTTTCAATCACGCTGCCGGCCGGTGCATCTCGCAGCGGCTCTGGCACAAGGCTGTCCAGTGCAGGGCCGGACGCACCGGGTACGAATGTGCCGTCATGATTATCGACCATGATTTCATGCCATCCCGCTTCGGTCCGCATGATCTGGCGGATTGGGAGCGCGTCGAAAAACTCATTGGCAACGACCAATAGCGGGCCGCTTTCCGGGAGCGTATCGATATCGTCATGCCAACGCGCGGTTGGCAGCCGGGTCGCCTGTTTCTCGCGGAGGACCGGGCTTGTTTCAACGAGATGGATAGGTGGTTCGAACCGGGCCGCCCGCATCGCCCGCAAGGCGTCTTCGGCCAGCGTCCCGCGACCCGGGCCAAGCTCGACATACTGGGCGTTGGAGGGCGATCCGGCGCGATCCCACAGGTCTGCCAGCCACAGGCCGGTCAGCTCGCCGAACATCTGGCTGATTTCCGGCGCGGTAACAAAATCACCGGCGGCGCCCAGCGGATCGCGGGTTGCGTAGTAATGCGTGTTCGCCTCTGCCATGAACTGGGCAACGGAGATCGGACCGGCAGCGGCGATCAGCCCGGCCAGCCTGTCTTTCAGCGGGTCATCCTTAGTCGGCATTCGCCGTTGGCGGCACGGGTTTGACGCTGTTTGCGCGGCCCTTGGCTGTTGAGACGAGCCAGATGCCGACAATCAACATCGGGATGGTCAGCCATTGGCCCATCGACAATCCGAGGCTCAGCAATCCGAGATGCTCATCCGGCTGGCGGAAGAATTCAACGATGAAGCGGGCCGCGCCAAGGCTCATCAAGAATGCACCGACCAACATTCCCGGATAGCGCCGCGCATCGGTTTTCCAGAACAGGAACCAGAGCAGCGCAAAGATGGCGAGGCCTTCCAGACCTGCCTGATATAACTGGCTTGGGTGCCGGGGTGGGCCGAGTTGGGCCACGCCATTCTGGACTTCGGTGAACCGCATAGCCCAGGAAACTGTTGCTTCGCGGCCCCAAAGCTCACCGTTCACAAAGTTGGCCATGCGTCCGAAAAACATCCCGAACGGGATCGTGCAGGCGACGTAATCATGGATGCGCAGCCAGCTGAGCTTGTTCTTCCAGGCCATGAACAGGATTGCGAGGCTGACACCGATGACCCCGCCATGGAAGGACATTCCGCCATCCCAGACGCGAATGATATCGCCGGGATTGTCAAGATATTCTAGAGGTTTATAGAAGATCACATAGCCGAGGCGGCCGCCGATCAGAATGCCGAGCGTTGCGTAGAATACCAGATCATCTGCGTGGCGCCGGGCCATCGGGGCACCGGGCTGGCCGAGCAGCTTGAGGAGATACCACCAACCGACAATGATACCGGCAATATAGGCAAGGCTGTACCAACGCAGCTGAAAGAAGCCGAGATCCAGAGCAATGGGCGAAAGACCGAGATCATCGAACCTCAGAAAGTCGCCGGATGCCGGCACGGCGGCGGCGAATGTCGTTAACAGAAAGTCCAAGGCTTTCCCCCTCGCGTTTTTGCCCTCATAATGGTGGCAGACCGAAACGGAAAGCGCCGAGAATCACAAAGGCGTAGGAGAGAGTAAGATGGCGACCCAGGCACAAGAAGCAGAAACCACCGGCAAATCCTTCACGCGCATGCAGGATGGCCAGCCCGAACATTGGGCGGTGATCGCGAAAGAGCATCAGGATCATTACAAGACGGACGCGCCCAAGCGCATCCTCAAGCATCTTAAAGATCTCGGTGCGCTGACGCTCGGCTTTGGCTGCGATCAGCTCCAGCATTCGCTGATGACGGCAACCCTGGCGCGCCGCTCGGGAGCCAGCGATGAAGAAATCGTCGCCGCGCTCTGCCACGATATCGGCAAGACCATGTCGGTGCCCAATCACGGGGCGATCGCGGCCGAAATCCTCAAACCCTATGTGAATGACGATCTCTATCATGTGATCAAATATCACCAGGATTTTCAAGGCGCTTACTATTATAACTATCTCGGCAAATCGACGACAATGCGCGAAGATCACAAGGATGAAAGCTGGTATCCATTGGCCTGCAAATTGGTCGATGAATGGGATGCACCGGCCTTTGATCCCGATTTCGATGTCGACAGTCTCGAAAGCTTCGAACCGGAGATCATGCGGGTGTTCGGCGCCCCGCAAATGATGTGATCGCAATGCGGATCGACAAAAAAAGGCACCCGGTTCAGGGTCGCTGATATCGCAACAGATGCCCAACCCGCAGCGACCGCTGCGCCTGCGCCCCATCATGGCGAAGGCGGCGCGTTGGGCAAGACGGGCTTTGCCTGGGCGATCTTCGAATGGGCCCGCAATCCATACTATATCCTGATCGTCATCTATATTTTCGCACCCTATTTCGCGCGCGATATTGTTGGGGCTGACATCCTCGCAAGCGGCGAGCTGGACGGGCTCGATCCGGAAACCGCGACGCAGACCGCCAATGCGCGGGGTCAGGCTGCGATTGCCTCGGTGACCAAATGGGCTGGCTTGATCGCTGCGCTGACCGCTCCCTTTCTCGGGGCTGCGCTTGATCGGGGCGGGCGGCGAAAGCCGATCCTTGCTGTCATGCTCGGCACGATTGCGGTCATGTCCTGGCTGCTCTGGTATGCGATTCCGGGCGAAGAAGGGTTGCCGACCAATGTGGTGATGGTCGTGCTGGTCGTCGCCTATGTTTGCTACACCTATTCCGAAGTCACCCATAATTCGATGTTGCCCGCGGCCGGGCGGCCCGAAGCGTTGCCGATGATCAGCGGTCTGGGCCTCGGTCTTGGCAATCTTGCGGCGACCTTGATGTTTGTGGCGCTGGTCGGCCTGTTTGCGCTGCCGGCGGCAATTGGCTGGCCCTTTGCAGAACCGCAATTCGGCTTCGATCTCGCGCGTTACGAACATATGCGGATCGCGGGTCCGCTCTGTGCGATCTGGCTCGTGGTCTTTGCCATCCCTTTCTTTACGAGCGCGCGGGATCCCGGTGTGCCTGGCGCAAGCTGGAGCATGGCGGCGATTGACGGGGCGAAAAGCGTTGTGCGCACAGTGCGCAAAGCCGCCCAATATGCGCAACTGATGAAGTTCCTGCTCGCGCGGATGTTCTATGCGGACGCGATGGCCGCGCTGCTTGCGCTGGGCGCAGTCTATGTTTCGCTGTTCCTCGAATGGGGTTTCCTGGAAATGACGGGCTATGCGATTTTCGCCTCGGCCTGGGCGTTTCTTGGCGGGCTGGTCGGTGGTTGGCTCGATAACAAGGTCGGCGTGAAGCTGGCGCTGATCATCGAGATACTCGGCATGGTTGCAGTCCTGGCGTTGCAGCTTTCGATCACCAATGAGACGTTGTTCTTCGGGACTGTCGACAATTACCAGGTCTGGGAGGGCCTCGTGTTCCAGGATCTTTCCGATCTCGTCTATCTCGGCCTCGCCGCGGTGCTTGCGGTGACGGCCACGGCCAGCATTTCTTCGAGCCGCACCATGCTGGTTGCGCTGGCACCGCCGGGCCGGGCCGGTGAGTTTTTCGGGCTATATGCGATTGCCGGTACGGTCACCGTCTGGCTTGGACCGCTGCTGGTAGAGATCTTCACCACCGCCTTTAACAGCCAGCGGATCGGCATGGCATCGATCGCCATATTGTTCGCGATCGGCCTGATCTTTCTCGCCTGGGTCAGGGTTGAACAACCCGAAGCCTAGGCCATGCTCAGCCTGTTCCTAAGGGCGGCTGGCCTCATCGCTTCCCAGTCTCTACAGAGCCATTCATGGCAGATGGTCCGCGCTTTGGAATTACGCGCCGCCGCGTCCTGATTGGGGGTGGAGTGGGTGCTGGACTGGCTGTCGCCTGGGCCGCCTGGCCGCGCTCCTATGTCCACAATCTGATTGCCGGTGAAGGTGAGACGGTCTTCAACGCCTTTCTCAAGATCGGCGAAGACGGGAATGTCAGCGTCATCGTGCCGCAGGCCGAGATGGGACAGGGGGTTTGGACCGCGTTGCCACAGGCGCTTGCGGACGAGCTGGGTGCCGATTGGCGGACGATCGGGGTCGAGACGGCACCGATCAATCCGCTCTATGCCAATGACTTTATCGTTGCCGGGGAATCCGATGGTGCGCTGCCCTCATTCCTCGGCTCGATCGGCCAATGGGCGACCCGCGAATATGCAGTCCGCAACGCCTTGATGATTACCGGCGGATCGACCTCGGTGCGCGGGTTCGAGCAGCGCTTCCGCGAGGCGGGAGCCGCGGCGCGCGCTGTGCTGTGCAAGGCGGCCGCCGCGCGCTGGAACGCCGATTGGGAGGCCTGCGAAACGGCCGATGGTTTTGTGACACTGGGCGAACGTAGATTACGATTTGGCGAACTGGCCGCCGAGGCCGCTGGCTATTCTCCACCATCCACATTGACGCTGCGCGATACCGGCACTGGGTCGATTAGCGGCCAATCCGTGCCGCGTATCGATTTGCCGTCCAAGGTCGACGGATCTGCCCGCTATGCTGGTGATGTCCGGTTACCCGATATGGTCTTTGCCGCAGCCCGCCAGGCGCCTTCGCGCCGACATCGGCTGGCCTCGGTAAACCGGGACGCAGCCAATAATGTGTTCGGTGTGTCCGCTATCTTCGAAAATCCGCGCTTTGCGGCTTGCGTTGCAACCAATTGGTGGGCCGCCAATCGCGGCGTTGAGGCGCTGGCCCCGCAATGGGATAGCGACGATGAGGCTCCGGTCGACGATAACAGCATCGATGATGCGCTGCAGGCGGCGCTCGATGGCGATGATGGGCATCGGTTTGAAAGTGAAGGGGATCTGTCCGCCGCCTTTGGCACATCGGGCGCGATCCGCGAGACCTATTCTGTCGGGCTTGCGCCTCATGCCGCGATCGAACCGCTAACCGCGACGGCGCGGGTGCAGGACGATGAGATCGAAATCTGGGCACCGACCCAGGCGCCGGGTCTGATGCGCGCCGCAGTTGCAGAAGCCATCGGTTATGGCGAGGGCCAGGTGACCATCTATCCGATGCTGCTGGGCGGGTCCTTTGGCCGGAAGATTGAAAATGATGCGGCCATCCAGGTTGCGATCATCGCGCGCCGGATGAACCGCCCGGTCCAGCTCACCTGGTCCCGCGAAGAAGAGATGCGCAGCGACTATTATCGCCCGGCCGCTCGTGCGCGACTAACCGGCAAACTGGCTTCAGACGGGCGCGTTTCGGCCTGGCACAGCCGGATCGCGGTGCCCTCGACCAATAATGAGATGTTCAAGCGGATCATGCCGAGCATCTTTTTTGGCGATGTCGACGATGCCAGCCCGATCGCGGTCGAAGGCGCGCGTCCTGCCTATCTCATTCCCAATCTCGCCGTCGAACAAATGCCTGTCGATATCGGCGTCGAGACCGGTATCTGGCGCTCGGTTGGGCATAGCTATACCGGCTTTTTCAACGAGACATTTATCGATGAACTGGCCCTTCAAGCCGGTGTTGAACCGCTCTCCTTCCGGATCGCGATGCTGGGCGGGGCACCGCGTCTCGCGCGATGCCTGACGACAGCGGCGACACTCGGCAATTGGGACGGTGGCGAGCAGGGCGGCGGTATGGGCATCGCAGCACATAGCTGTTTCGGCAGTCATGTCGCGATGGTCGTGCGCCTGGCAATTGCCGATGATCAGCGTCCTGCGCTTGAGAAAGTATCGGTTGCAGTGGATTGCGGGCGGGTTCTCAATCCCGAGATCGTTCGCCAGCAGATTGAAGGCGGTGTCATTTTCGGTATGTCCCAGGCGCTCGGGCTTCCCTTTGGCTATGATGCCGGCGAACCGACTGCCACCAACTTCCCGGACCTCGCCTTGCCTTTGCTGTCCGACACCCCCGAAATTGAGATTGAATTGATCGAGAGCGAGGAAGAGCCGGGTGGGGTTGGTGAGATTGCCGTACCGCCGGTCGCACCAGCCATTGGTAACGCCATTTTCGCCGCGACCGGCCAGCGCCTTCGCTCGATACCGTTTGTGATAGGCGGAGTTGCATGACCGAAAAACCCGATTTCCATCCGGATATCATTCCGCCAAAAGTGGCCGTGTTGCTCGTCAATCTCGGTACGCCGGATGCGCCGACAGCCAAGGCCGTGCGGCGCTATCTTGCTGAATTTCTATCCGACAAGCGGGTTGTCGAGCTGCCGGATCTGCTATGGAAGCCCATCCTTCACGGGATCGTTCTCACCACCCGCCCACGCAAATCTGCAGCCGCCTATGCCAAGGTCTGGACCGAGGACGGATCGCCGCTGGCCGTGCATACCAAGCAGCAGGTGGCCGCATTGCAGGCCGCACTCGGCGATACCGTCCATGTCGACTATGCGATGCGCTATGGCCGTCCCGGTATCGGGTTTCGCCTCGAACAGATGAAAGAGCAGGGCTATGAGCGCATCCTGTTGGCGCCGCTCTATCCGCAATATTGCGGTGCGACCACGGCAACTGTGGTCGACGAAGCCGGATCAGAATTGGCAGATATGCGCTGGCAGCCGACGCTCCGGGTGATGCCGCCCTATCATGATGACCCGGCCTATATCGAGGCGCTGTCCGCATCGGTGCGCACGGGCATAGCGGGACTCGATTTTGAACCCGATGCTGTTGTGGCGAGCTTCCATGGCATGCCGCGGCGCACTTTGGAGCTCGGCGATCCCTATCATTGCCAATGCCAGAAAACAGCGCGCCTCGTCGGCGAAGCGCTGGGTCGCCCGCTCTTCGTTTCGTTCCAGAGCCGCTTTGGCCGGGCCAAATGGCTCGAACCCTCTACGGTGGACATGCTGGAAGCGCTGCCCGCCAAGGATATACGCAAGATTGCGATATTTGCTCCGGGCTTCTCGGTCGATTGTCTGGAGACGCTGGAGGAGCTGGCGATGGAAGGCCAGGAGCAATTCAAACAGGCTGGCGGCACTCATTTCGGTTATATTCCCTGTCTCAACGCCAGCGATGAAGGCATGGCCATGCTTGAGACCATTGTCCGGCGAGAACTTGCCGGCTGGGCCGGTTAACCAGAGGCCGCACGGCGCAATTTCTTTTTCTGTTTTACGACTGAGTGGTTGAGCCGCTCGAGGTCAAAATTTTTCGCAAATTCGATTCCGACACGCTCGGTGTCTGACCAGCGCACCATGCTTTGAAACATTTGGCCCTCAATGATTTCAATCAGCACATCTGTGCCTGTTTCGACCTCACCAAGACCTTCGACCATGGCACCGGTAGCCGATATGTTGCGAATTAGGCCCTTGCGCGTCCGGCCAGCTACTTCGACCAAGACCGAGCGGAGCAGGCGTTTGCGCGGGCTGCGGCTGGCCTGATGGCCTACGGCTTTGGCGACACCGGCGCCATTGGCAAGCTGGACCATCACCTCGTCATGCGGCATCGGTTTGCCATAGATATAGCCCTGGATGTGCGAGCAACCGAGTTGCCGTACCAGCTCAATCTCGTCCTTGAGTTCCACACCTTCGGCGGTCGTTTCCATATCCAGCGTTTCGGCGAGCGAGACGATCGACTTGATAATCGCCGCATTGCGGTTGCCGACCACAGCAGCGCCACGAATAAAGGACTGATCGATCTTGATCTTGTCGAACGGCGCGGTTTTCAGATAGCCGAGCGCGGAATAGCCCGTGCCGAAATCATCCAGCGCCAAGCGGACGCCGATCCGTTTCAGCGTCTTGAACATGGTCGCGGTATCATTGTCTTCGTCGAGAAAAACGGATTCTGTTAGCTCAAGCTCCAGCCGGTCGGGTTCGAGATCGGCATTGGCCAACGCGCTCAGCACGATCTCGGGGAATTTCGGATTGGCGAACTGGATTGGCGATACATTGACCGCCACGCGCGCAGGCGTGGGCCATTGCGCGGCATCCATGCAGGATTTCCGCAGGACCCACTCGCCAATCTGCTCAATCAGCCGAATATCTTCGGCAACCGGTACGAAATCCTCTGGCGAGATCGCTCCCCGAGTCGGGTGATGCCAACGGATCAGCGCTTCATAGCCGACAATCTTCTCGGTCTGGGTGCTGACCTGGGGTTGATAGGCGACCGACAGTTCGTCCTTTGACAGCGCAACGCGCAGATCATCTTCCAGCCGTTTGCGCTGCTTGGCACCGGCATGCATTTCCTGCTGGTAGAAACGGTGGACACCGCGCCCATCTGCCTTGGCAGCGTAGAGCGCGAGATCCGCGTTGCGAACGAGTTCGTCCGTCGTGTCGCCGTTAGCAGGCGCAATCGCAATTCCGATTGAACAGCCGATTGTCAGCGACACGCCGTTGATCATATAGGGCTGGGATAACTCGCTGATGATCTGGCGTGCGAGATCTGTCAGCTTATCGGGTTTGATAAGATCGGGGAGCACGACCTCAAATTCGTCGCCGCCCAATCGTCCGACCAATCCGTGATCGCCAACGACCCGGAACAAGCGTTTTGAGGCTTGTTTTAGGAGCTCGTCGCCAACCGGGTGGCCCATTGTGTCATTGACCGATTTAAAGCGATCCAGATCCAACAACATGAGCGCCGCTTCCGCATGGCGTCCGCTCTTGTCCTCAAGCGACCGTTCAAGGGCAAGCTGCATTTCCTGGCGGTTTGCCAGTCCTGTCAGTGAGTCATAGCGAGCCAGCCTGCTGACTTCGGCTTGGGACCGGCGTTTCTCTGTCAGATCCGTTCCGCTACCGGCATAGCCCCGAAACTGGCCGATCTCATCGATGATGGGGCGGCCCGATATCGCCCACCACAGCTCTTCGTCATCAACCGCCGCGCGGACTTCGACGTCTTTGAACGCACTGCGGGTGGAAAGGTGAAATCCGAGCGCCCGCTCTCCGTCTTCCGTGCCGCCGCCATAGTGGAGGATCGAAGTAAGGGGTTGGCCGATTATTTCGGGTGGCGATCGCCTTAGCGCTTCGATCATTTTTGGCGACAGGTGGATGATCTTGCCGCTGCGATCGGTTTCCCAGAACCAGCCTCCGCCATTGGCTTCAAATCCTTCGAGCAACCGGTTGGCGCGATGCGCGCGCCGGTCATTGCGGGCCCGATCGCGGATCTGTTTCTGGTCAATCCGTACGGTTCGCATTGCTGCCAGCCAGAAACAGATGAAACCCGCTGACCCGATTACCACTATGGTCAGCTCGCCCAAGAAGATGGTGCCGGTCACAATCGCCGTGGCGATAAAGGCAAATGCTGCGGCATGGATCGGTGCGATCGCAACCAGCAGCAGCAATCCGGCCATGCCGAGCGCAACCAAGCACAGGATTCCGATCGTCGCATGCGTCAACAGGCCAATTTGAAACCCGCCGAGGATGAAACAAATGCCGAGCATAGCGGCGATCGGCACACTGGCCCTGACCATGAGATGCGGTGGGCATCTGTTGAACGTGCTCGTGCGCGAATAGAGCAGCACGGCAAAGCTGGCCGTGCCGGCGGTGCCAATACAGGCGGCTGCCGAAAGACCAATAGTGTAGGCGCCAAGGCCGAAAGTGGCGGTGAGAATAAGCGTCAGCGTGACGAGTTGTGCGATGATGATCGCGGGCAGCATAGCCACTGCCCGTCGCAAAAGAGCGATCTGAGAGTCTGTTTCGTAGGCGCTATCAGCCTGCGTAACCCCCAAACTTACTGCCAAGCCGTGCCGCCCAACATCCTCAGATGCTGAGATAATAGACCGCACGTCCATATCGGCTGGATAGCGTGATAGTGTGAAGAGATTCCTGAAGGCCATGGTTAACATGGTGCCTTGGATTGGGATGGCGATCTCATCCCGCGATGCCCGGATTGCGCTTGCACGGGCGCTGGCCTCTACCCTACACCGATAGCGGAGCGGTCAGAGACAAGAGGATCAGAGCATGGCGAGAGTGGCAATAGTTACCGGCGGCACACGCGGGATCGGCGAAGCGATCAGCATGGCCTTGAAAGATCAGGGCATGACGGTAGTCGCCAATTATGGCGGCAATGACGAACGAGCGCGCGAGTTTACGTCGCGCACCGGGATCGCCGCACAGAAATGGGATGTCGGAGATTTTGATGCGTGCCAGGAAGGCTGCGCAGCGGTGGCGGCTGAGGTCGGCGCGGTCGATGTGGTCGTCAACAATGCGGGCATCACGCGAGACGGAACGCTTGCGAAGATGAGCTACGAAGATTGGCACGAAGTGATGCGCGTCAATCTGGGCGGCTGTTTCAATATGGCGAAGGCCTGCTTTCCTGGAATGCGCGAACGCGGCTGGGGCCGGATCGTCAATATCGGATCGATCAATGGCCAGGGCGGCCAATATGGCCAGGTCAATTATGCGGCGGCCAAATCCGGCATCCATGGCTTCACCAAGGCGCTGGCACAGGAAGGGGCCAAGGCGGGCGTAACGGTCAACGCATTGGCGCCGGGATATATCGACACCGATATGGTGGCTGCTGTGCCCGAACCGGTGCTTGAGAAGATCGTTGCCAAGATCCCGGTCGGCCGGCTGGGTCAGGCCGGCGAGATCGCCCGCGGCGTTGCGTTTTTGTGTTCCGAAGAAGCCGGCTTTGTCACCGGATCGACCATGTCGATCAATGGTGGCCAGCACATGTATTAGGCGCGGTTCCGAGCGTGGTCATATAGGGGCGTGGATATCTTTCAGCCGCCCATCAAGCGCAGCGTCACGATTGCCGGGCATCAGACCTCGATTACGCTTGAGCCGATCTTCTGGACGGCTCTGGAGCAAGCGGCGGCCGACGCATCGCTCCCTATCAGCGCAGTTGTCGCGCGAATTGATGCAGACCGGCTAACGGTCGATGATCCGCCGAACCTCGCCAGCGCCATCAGAAGCTGGCTCTTTGCGCAGGCGGTGACCAGAGCAGACTGACGATCAGACTTCGCGGTTAAGCAGGATCCGGGCTTGGCCGCCGATCTGCGCGAGCATTGCCGCACTCGGTGCCGGAGCGAGGCGTGCGCGTTCGGTAAGTTCAATGAATTGTCGCACACGTTCTTCCTGGCGGACCAGCCAGCTCTCGACATCCGCCACAGGATCGCTGGTCCGATTGCGGGCAAGAAAGTCGAGCCGCAGTTGCTCAAAGTCTCGGCTCAAGCCAGCGGCAAGCAGGCGTTCCCAAGGATCGCTGGTCTCGAAACGCACAGCCGCCGCCTTCGCCCAATCAAGCCCCAAGGCTTCGCCGAGCCGCGTATAGGCTTTGGTGACGTCGACCTCGCTCACTTCGAGCCGGGCCGCAAGGGTTGAGGTGCCGACCGCACCGTCCAGTTCAAAGAGGCGCACAATCCGTTCGAGCAGCGCAGGCTCGACGGATATGTCGGCCAGATGATCGCGGAGACCGGCAGCCTGATGGCGCGCTTCTTCCTTGAGAAGATCATGCGCAGACTCGTCAAGGCGCTTGATGCCGGGCGCGAGCAGCTCTGCAATCGCACTGGGCATGGTGGTCGCGTCGCTGTTGCGCAATATGTCTGACAGGTGGATCAGCACATTCATCTGCGCGCTGGCGAAGAGCCGGAATCGATCGGACTCACTGACGTCCGCTGTTTCGATTGCCGTCCACAGGGATTCCAGATCAAACAACGCATCGGCGGCATAATAGGCGTTTGCAACCTGCGCCAAACCAACACCTTCTTCTTCGGCTAATTCAAATGGCGCAATTATCCCAATACGGTTAATAACCTTATTGGCTATTTTTGTTGCTACGATTTCACGTTTCAGGCGATGTTCATCAATGGATTCTGCAAATCGTTCCTGCATTGGTGCAGGGAAAGCTTCGTGCAGAACCGGCTTCAGCAGCGGATCATCGGGCAAATCGGTCGTTTCCACTGCGGCTTGCAAGTTCAGCTTGGCATGGGCGAGCAGAACGGAAAGTTCGGGCCGGGTCAGCGCGCGGTTTTCCTGCGCGCGGCGCAACAGTTCCTCATTGCTGTCCAGGCCTTCGACACTGCGATCAATCTGGCCGTTTGCTTCGAGGATTTCGATAACGCGAACCTGGCTCGGCAATGCACCCGGCCCTTCATGCTCGGCCAGGGACAGGGCGAGATTCTGCAGCCGATTATCTTCGAGCACCAACGCGCCAACTTCGTCGGTCATCTCGACGAGTAAAGCATTGCGGTCGTCAAACTCGAGCCGCCCTTCCAGCATCGCCCGGTTCAATGGGATCTTGATATTCACCTCATTATCCGAACAATCGACGCCGGCGCTGTTGTCGATGAAGTCGGTATTGATCCGTCCACCATGTTTGGCGAACTCGATACGGCCGGCCTGGGTCAGTCCGAGATTGGCTCCCTCACCAACCGCCTTGGCCCGCACATCGCGGCCATTGACCCGCAGCTTGTCATTCGCCGGGTCGCCGACTTCGCTATGCGCTTCGTTCGATGCCTTGATGTACGTTCCAATGCCGCCAAACCAGATCAGGTCGATCTCGGCCTTGAGGATCGCCGAGATCAATTCTGACGGGCGCATCGTCTCTTCGGTTACGCCCAGCATTTCCTGAATTTCCGGGGTGAGCGAAATCGATTTCAGGCTTCGTGAGAATACGCCGCCGCCTTTGGAGATCAGGCTCTCGTCATAATCTTCCCAGCTGGAGCGGGGCAGTTCGAACATCCGCTTGCGTTCGTCCCAGCTTGTCGCCGGGTCCGGGTCCGGATCGAGGAAGATGTGCCGGTGATCAAATGCAGCCACAAGCTTGATGGCCTTGGAAAGCAACATGCCATTGCCGAACACATCGCCAGACATATCGCCGCACCCGCCAACCCGGATCGGGTCTGTCTGTACGTCGATACCCATTTCCAGGAAGTGGCGTTGCACCGAGATCCAGGCGCCCTTCGCCGTGATCCCCATCGCCTTATGGTCATAGCCATAGCCGCCGCCGCTCGCGAAGGCGTCGCCGAGCCAGAATTTGCGGTCCTGGGCGATGGCATTGGCAACATCGGAGAAGCTGGCTGTGCCTTTGTCTGCTGCAACAACAAAATAGGGGTCGTCATCGTCGCGCGTCACCACCCGATCAGGATGGACGACTTCGTTTTCGACGAGATTATCCGTTACCGACAACAGCGTGCGGATAAAGATCCGATAACTTTCCGTGCCTTCCGCGATCCAGGCGTCGCGATCCTCGGCCGGATTGGGCAGCGCTTTTGGGAAGAAACCGCCTTTTGCGCCGGTTGGAACGATCACCGCATTCTTCACCAGCTGAGCTTTCATCAGGCCCAGGATCTCGGTCCGGAAATCATCGCGCCGGTCAGACCATCGCAGGCCACCACGGGCGATTGGACCGCCGCGCAGATGTATACCCTCGACGCGCGGGCTATAGACCCAGATTTCGCGCCAGGGAATCGGCGCTGGCAGGCCCGGGATGCCTGCACTGTCGAGCTTGAAGGCAAGCGCTTCTGCCGCGGCCGGTGCGAACGCATTGGTGCGGAGACAGGCCGTTACAACAGCGCGGATCGCCCGCAGGATCGTATCGTCATCAATCGCGGCTACGTTTGTAAGCGCGCTATCTATACGGCGATTGATCGCCGCGGCCTCGACTTCGCGGTCGCCGTCAAAGTCTGGATTATGAAGCACATCGAACAGTTCAACGATCGAGCGTGTAATCCCCGGTTCGTCGCGCAGGGTTTCAACCACCGTGGTCAGGCCGTAGCTGAGTCCCGTCTGGCGCAAATAGCGGAACCAGGCCCGCAGCAGGGTGACATCGCGCGGGTTGAGGCCAACAGAAATGATAAGCTGGTTAAACTCGTCATTTTCCGCTCGGCCTTCGAGCACCGCAGATAGAGCGCCTTCCTTAACACCGGCCCGGCTGATCAGCTCATCGAGGTCGGGAACATCGTCGATCTCGAGCAGGAAATCATGGATATAGCCAATCCGGCCACTCTCAAGCGGCGTCGGGATTTCCTCCAATACGCGGAAGCCAAAATTTTCGAGCACTGGGACCGTGTCGGACAGGGGGACCGAAGCCCCACGCCGATAGAGCTTCAAACGGAGCTGTGACCCTTGATCGCCTTCGAGACGATAGAGGCGGACGCCGCGTTGGTGATCGGTGAGCCCGCGAATGCGCAGGATATCCTTGGCAGCTTCTTCGGCCCCATAGTTGCTGCGATAGCCATTTGGAAAGGCACCGGCATAGGCCAGGGTCAGCCGCGCCGCGCGTGCGGAGGGTACGCGTTCACCCAGTTCAGCCTCGACCGCCGGGATCCAGCCGCGGACCATCGCTTCGATTTCCGCGTCCAGCGCTTCGGGGTCCGGGTCTTTCGGTTCTTCACCAATGTCGAGCGTATATTGGATGAAGGCGAGATCGCCATCGCCAAGCTCGATCGACCAGCTGGAAATCATGGCACCGGTTGCCTCTTCCAACCGAGCGCCGATCGTGGTGCGCCGGGTCGTCGACATCTCGTCGCGCGGCATCCAGACAAAGGCGAAGAGATGGCGCTGCATCGGACCGCGTATGAGCAAGAGCTTTGGTCGCGGCCGATCGGCCAATGACATCGCGGTGAGCGCCGCCTGTTTCAGCGCCTCTTCGTCAAACGCGATCAAGATATCATGCGGGAGACGGGACAGCGCATGTTCCAGCGCCTTTCCAGCATGGGTCTGGGGATCGAAACCCAATGCCGCTTCGAGAGCAGCGAGCCGTTCACGCAACACAGGAACTTTGTCCGCGGGTTCGTTGAGCGCCGCGCTCGTCCATAACCCTGCATGGATGGAAAGCTTGGTGAGTTCGCCATTTTCATAAATCGGCGTAATTGCCAGATCGAGCGGGACACGCCGGTGAACGGTTGCGATCCGATCTGCCTTGGACATCAGTGGCGCAGTGCCGCCATTTTCGAAATAGCCAAATGCCGCTTCGCGCGTCCGCTGGTTCCAGCAGGATGGCCCCGCGGCACCGAATATACCGAGCCCGGTTTCCCGCTCGCCCTGCCGATCTTCGACATAATGGCCGACTTGCGTGAAATGATGATCGGCAAACCAGCCAAGCAGTGCCCTGCCTTCTTCATTATCGACACCGTCTGCGTCAGCGCGCATCCGTTCCTGGAGCGCTGGCCAATCTCGAACAGACGCCCGAACATCGACGAGAACCTGGTGCACATCAGCCAGCAGTTCGAGCCGGGTGCGCGCATCGGCGCGGTCGATCTCCAGATAGACAATTGATTCGCGCTGGGCGTCCTTACCGTCAGATCCGATCCCGGCGATCTGGTGCTGGTCATTGCGCGAGACAGCGACAATCGGATGCAGCAAACGCAACACGGTCAGCCCATGGGCGCCGACCGCGCCGGTAATCGAATCCACGATGAACGGCATGTCATCATTGATGATCGCCATCCGCATGAAGCGGCGGCCGGTATCGTCGGTGATTGATTCCAGCCGGACCTCTGGCGTGTCCGGTATCCGCTTCGCTGCCGCGCTGGCGACAAAGCGCGCGGCTTCATCGGCCTCGGCCGCGCTGAAATTGGTGGTTTCCCCCGGGAGCGCGCCACGGACAAGTGCGTCCGCAATGGCGGCAATAAAGGGCTCGGTCTGCTCGTCGTGTTGCGAGTCGTTCGGAACCTTGTTCATGGGCGGCATATGCGCCCCAAAAAGACGCTACTCAAGCCTTGTGTAGCGGTCCGTTTTCAATTGAAATTGGCTGCGATTGTGCGGCCTCGGCAAATTAGCCGGCCGTTTTGCGAATGGCCTTTGCAGTCAGCGCCGCATCATCGGGAACCGTGCCAATGATCGCCAGGCGACCATCGGGCAGGCGGCGGGCCATCAGCAGGGCAAATTCTGCGTCGCTGTCACCATCATCATCCAGCTCGACATAGGCCTGGACCGGTGCATTGCGCAGCGTTTCGCGCGCGTCTTCCAGCTTGTCCGGCTTGGAGGCGGGTCGACGCGCGGCGCGTTCTTCAGCGACAACGGCTTTCAGGCCGCCCTTATGTCCCTTGAGGAAATCAGCGAATGTACCGGCGGCGATATGTTCGCGCTTGGCATAAGACAGGGCGCAGGAGAATTCGGTCAGCCGGGTCTTGTCGTAATCGACACCGAAGACGAGTTTCGCGATCGGTGTCATTGGCGCGCGTTCCTGGGCCGTGATGCCGGCATCGTCCAGAATCTCGGCATAGGCTTCGGGTTCAGCGTCAGCGCCGATCGCGAAATCATGCGCGCGGCCGAGTGCGTCATAGAGAGCAGAGCGGCTGCGCTGGTCGGCGGTCCGGGCTTCGGCTGCGGATTCGCGAGCAGCTACAAGAAAATCAACCAGCGATTCGGGTTCTTCAACCTGGGCATCGATCGCGGCGATTGCATCGTCTGACGCGACATCGCTGGCGGTGAACCCGCCCAGATTGTCAGCATCAAAGTTGCTGCTCGGGCCGTCCGCCCAAACCGGGCCGGTATCGGCGACTTCTTGGGGCTGGTCCTGCAAGGCTTGGTCAACGGCGTTTGCCAGTTCAGCCTGGGTGCGCTGATCGGCCACTTCTTTCCAGTTGATCACGCCGTAGATGAAATCGATCGTGTCATTGTCTGACGAGAACGGCATCAGGATGCCGCGATACATCATGTTCACGTCGCGATGATTTTCAAACTCGGCTTCAAATCCAACCGGGGCCTGGTTGGCAATAATCTGCATATAGTGATCGGTCAGGCGCGAGAGAAGCGAACGGGGCGGGACATCGGCAATGCTCTCGATATCATCACCCACATCGCATTCGGCGCGCAGAGCACCGCCAAGCCAGGTGATGATCGGATCATTCACACCGCCTGTGAAATCCAGCAATACGCTATTCGGGCCGAAATCGCCGATCGCACCCGGATTGAGATCCTCGATCGAGGGATAAGCTTTGTCTTTGAGCAGGGATGCCCAATGGTTATAGGCGCGGACATGCATGCGGCGTTCATCGGTACCGACTTCTGGCGGTGCCTCGATCGCAGCATTGCCATCGTCTTCGGAAAAGCCGGGCTCTTCGGAATCAAAAGGCTGAGGATTGTCCATAACGTACCTGCCCCCGCAGAATTGGTTTATGGAAGCCTTATGCACACTGATGGTTTACGAACCGTAAACCTTAATCTGCAAGTAAAGCCGCGGATCAGGCGAATGTTACGGCTTGTTTCGCGCATCCGCACTTGGTAAGGGCCAGCGCCCATCCAAGGGATCGTGCCGCTTTAGCTCAGCTGGTAGAGCATCGCATTCGTAATGCGGAGGTCGCGTGTTCGAGTCACGCAAGCGGCACCACCGTCTTTCTTCTGTTATATCAATAACTTAATTGTAGTTGATCAAGCTTGTGAGGCCCGGACTTCCGCGGGTTTCGGCGGCCGCGAAATTGAGAATGGATACCAGAGACGATTTTGTCGATTTCTATTGGCCGAATTTGGGGCCCTGTCTCTGTTCGGTGAAATCTGTATTCAAATTGAAAATGGCGATGGTCCGCTATTGGGCCGGGAGCGGACTGTCAGCTTTAGAGGTGAAATGTGGGGGGGGGAGCAGTCACGTCCAAGAGTTAGCGCCGTTGTGTCCATGCAAGCGGTTATCGTTAGCGACTCCTCTTCCCTTCGAGGTAATAGATTCAGATTGATTAGTGAGCCTTTTTCCCAGATTACTGAGCCATGGCATTCAAGACAAATACCTTCGCACAGACTGCTTCCGCGAACCCTGCCGCGCATTTCAAGACGCTCACCAAGCGGCAATTTCCGGATGTAATGCCTCACCAGAAGGAGATGCTGGAAGCATACGCCGCTGGATATGAAAAGGCTGTTGATGTGGCTCTCCAGTTGCCGACTGGTAGCGGAAAAACTCTTGTTGGATTGCTGATCGCCGATTGGCGACGGATCAAGCATGGCAACCGAGCAGTATATCTATGCCCAACCAAACAACTCGTGAAACAAACGGTGCTGCAAGCTAAGAATCAGTATGGGATCGATGTCGTAGACCTATCGGGGCGAAAGAGTAGCTTTCCTCCGGCGGATCGCACGGCGTATTTGACTGGCGCGCAGGTCGCGATCAGCACGTATTCAGGGCTGTTCAACACCCACCCGTTCTTTGAGAGCCCCGATTTGATAGTTATCGACGATGCTCACGCAGCTGAGAACTACATTGCAAAAATGTGGTCATTGGAGATTCCGGCCGGCACACCGTTGCACCGGGCGATTGCGGAGAACCTGCAATCACATATTGATCCTCAGCAGTACTCGCGCCTGACTGGCGATTGGGCAGGTTCAGCAGATGCAAGCTGGGTGGAAAAACTCCCTAGCCCACAAGTTGCGGAGCTTGCGGACGGGCTGGTCGAGATCATCGATGCTTTCGCAGATCGCAGCAATCCAGAATTGCATTTCCCTTGGTCTCTCATTCGCGACCATCTTGACGCTTGTCATATCTACCTCGGCTCTCGCGAAATCCTCATCCGTCCGCTGACTCCTCCAACTTATTCGCACTCCCCTTTTGCGAATGCGCAGCAACGCATTTACATGTCGGCGACCTTAGGGGCTGGTGGTGATCTCGAACGTTTGACCGGGCGGAAGAGTATCAATCGCCTACCTGCGCCTGAAGGCTTTCAGAGTTCAGGAGTTGGACGCCGCTTCTTCGTATTTCCCAGTCTGTCACTGACAGGAGAAGAAACGGACGAGGTTCGCTTGGCAATGCAAGAGCGGGCCGGACGGTCGGTAATTTTGACCCCTTCTACCCCAGGGGCAAATGAGCACGCCCAACAGGTTACAGAGAAACTCGATGGGTTCACTGTTTTTAACAAAGATGACATTGAAGCGGATAAGGCTCCCTTCGTGAACAGCGACAAGGCGGTAGCTATTCTGGCCAATCGCTACGATGGCATCGACTTTCCCAGTGAGGAGTGCCGTTTGCTCTGCTTGGACGGCTTGCCACGCGCAATGAATGCACAAGAGCGCTTCATCATGTCGAAAATGGGTGCGGCCGCGCTATACAATGAGCGCATTCAAACACGAGTCTTGCAGGCAGCGGGCCGATGCACGCGTGCTCTGCAGGATCGGTCCGCAGTGTTCATAACTGGAACCGAGCTCGTCGACTTCTTAGCCGACAGTAGAAAGTGGAATTTCTTTCACCCTGAACTACAGGCAGAACTTGCATTCGGCGTCGACCAATCAACGGAGGTTTTGGCCTCCGCAATGCTCGAGAATTTCAACATGTTTATGGAGAATAATGCCGCTTGGGCTGGTGCGGACCAGATGATCCGCAATGCAGTAGAACAATATGACCAAGCCCCTTTCCCAGCGATGGATGAACTAGGCGCCGTCGTAAATGACGAAGTGGAGTATCAGGAAGCCCTCTGGAATCACGACTATGCGTCAGCGCTGAAGTCTGCGCGCACTATCCTTAGTGGGCTCAATCACGAAGGCCTACGGGGATATAGAGCCCTTTGGCACTATCTTGCAGGTGCGGCCGCATCGAGGCTATCTACCACAGCAGGTGACGCCCAAGCCCAATCAGCTCAAGAGCAGTTTGGAAGAGCAAAAAGCGCCGCCCCATCGATCTCTTGGCTCAACACACTCGTTAGGGCCGTCGGTGTTGCACCAGAAACAGCGGAGGCTGACTTACGCCAAGAGACGCTTAGGCAAGTCGAAATGATTGAACAACAATTCCTAGAAATGGGCACCGCAACGAATAGCAAGTTCGAGAAGAAAGCGGCGAAGATACTGAATGGCATGAGTTCGGCAGCGACCTTCGAAACCTCGCAAGTTGAGCTTGGCGCAATGCTTGGCTTCACAGCAGGAAACGACGAAAGCGACGCCGCACCAGACCCTTGGTGGTTGGGCGACCAGATCGGCATTGTCTTTGAAGACCATGCCGGCGCCAACGCTACGACCGTCTTTGGAGCCAACAAAGCACGGCAAGCATCCAGCCATCCCAAGTGGATCAAGAAAAATGTTTTGGGCACAGAAATCATGGAAGTCTATCCTGTGCTCGTTACCCCGTGCACTCAGGCGAAGAGCGGTGCCGATCCGCAGTTAGACGATGTCCGGTATTGGGCGCTGAATGAGTATGCAAATTGGGCGAACCACGCGATTGCGGTGCTTCGCGAATTGAAGGGCACATTTCCTGGCGAAGGAGACCTGCTCTGGAGGGACGAAGCGTATCAGCGTCTTCATGCTGAGGGGCTAACCCTTGAAATGATAATCGAAAAGCTACCTATGGCGACGAACGTAATGCAGATCGTGGCCTAAAAACTATTGAGTGTCACACATATGTGTATGGCGACTTTCGTGCTCCAAATTCCCAATGCGTTTCTCAGAACCTCGCCGGTATTGGCCGATTGACCGGGGTTAGGCCGTAGAGCTGTATCGGCCAATCTCATCAGAGAACGTCAGCTTTCGGGGTGACCGCCTACCGCGTTGACGAGCGAACTGATGGCGCAAAACGGACATCAGGCAGGGCGCTTAGCTCAGTTGTTAGAGCATCTCGTGAAACACGAGATGGCTTGCTTATTCTATTATCAAGTCAGAATTCGCTCAGCTTTACTGTTCGGATAGAAAGAGCTTGTACTCGTCGCGCGGCTTACGAACTCGCTCTCCCCAGTCAGGGACCACAATTTCACCGTTGTTACGCATCTCGGTGATAGCGTCACCAAGGTCTTTGTGTGTTGTAACGGTTTCTTCGAGTACTCGCGGCCACAGCTCGCGCCAATGAATACCATTTTCCCCTGCCGCTTCAATGAGGCTTCTCGCAAAGCGGTCTCCATCACGAATACCGTCACGGATTTCCGTGGCGCTGCGTTCAGCTTGATCCACAGGTTCGATTTCCTCGAATAGGTCGGCGGTCCCAGTCTTCTCAGCCCGCCTATACGATTTTCGGCCGGTTCGATTTTTCGCCTGTGTTTTCAGAGTTTCGCGTTGGGCATCTCGAAAGACCTGAATGCCCTTTGGATGACGCGACAGGTATATGAGCTTGTACAAGCATCGATCAACGTCTTCTTCATCAACGGTAATTGCTGGCGCAAATCGATACTCCCCCATCTTGGCCAATGCGGAACGGGCTTTATCGGTTAACGCATCTTCGCGCTCTTTTCCCGACAGCTTACTGATCTTTTTGCGAAATGCGTCTCGTTCATCTTCTACGGTTAGCCACTCGAGTGTCCGCATTTGCTCGGTTGCAGCGAAGCGATTGGCGAACTGAAACATGAAGTTGAGGAAGACCTCAGTATGTTGACGAGAAATCAGCGCCTGAAATTTACGAATGTCTGGAACGCCTTTTGGATCGATAAACGCAAAGCAAAATGCGGCTTCTGGAATTAGTCGAAGGATTTCTGGTAGTGCAACCTCGGCCTTGTCATGATGCTGGTGGACGACGATTTCCGGATACCGGTCAATTAGCCTTCGCTGCTTTGCTATCGCCTCGGAATTACTGTCGACGAGGTGTGCTGTCATTTTTACTGATCGACCGAGGCTTTTCCAGACGGACTGCAAGTCGCGCATAGATTCAATTGCTATTGCAAACGCCGTGTCAGACAGATCTTCAGTTCGTTCTTTCCATGGCCCTGCGAACAAATCGACATATATGAATTCGTCATAGGTCGACGCGATTTTTGCAATCAGTGTCGGAAGATACTTCAGAATAAAAGTGTGTTTAACGAGCGCTGGCCCTCGTCCATCATAGATCGTTGGGTCGATTTTCATGCAGGAGCGTACTCAGGCCATTCATTCCATTCACGGCCATGAAGAATTCGACCGGCCTTCTTCTTATTTACGCCGCCCCATTGTTTGAAGAAGAATGCTGTCCCTGAACCAAGGCATTGGTCAAGAATTTGCTCAACCCACATCTTATCCATTGGCCGCGCGCGTGGTCCACTTTCGCCGCCAACGATGGCCCAGTGGATTTCCGATAGATCCACATGGCCCACATCGTCGATTAGCGGTTCGAACGAAATAAATCGGACGCTAGCTGGCACGTTACGCAAGTGATCGATTCGTCCAACTACGCTCGCACCTTCGACGCTCGTTCCTAGCCAAGCATTTGGCAGCGGTCTGGGTGCGATCTGCGTGAGTAGGCTGGCCATTCGTTCCGGTCGCTTGGTTAGTATCTGATAATGATGCTGAGGTGTTCTTTCCATCACCTCCCAGATGCGTTTCACAAAATCGGCCGGTACGTCGGGATGGAATAGATCCGACATGGAGTTCACAAACACTCGTCGCGGCTTTTTCCATGATAGCGGGATATCGACAGATTCCTCGTGGCAACGAACTGTGTTCGTCCAGACTGCACCTCTCTTAGATCTTTCCGTTAGGCCTCGATATTTTTCGTGCCCCATTGCCTCTAGGCGAGCTGCCATACGCATGGCGTAGCAGTTCTTGCAGCCGGAGCTTTCGATCGAACAACCGACGACTGGATTCCAAGTCAGGTCGGTCCATTCAATTGTTGATTGCTGTGCCATGGTCTGTGCTCCCTTTTCGCGATCATAGCAGGCGAGTGCTATACTGTGAATCAGCCAAATTGGGGAAAATCATTCTAAGAAATGTACCAGAATGGATGTACTTCAAACCCAAAAGCAGCGGCGGGATCCAATCCAGCCGCCGAGACAGAACAACTGCCGGGTCGGGATATGACCGGGATTTCTATGTCCGTCAGTGGCCATTTGTGTCCGTTATGCTCCGCGAAACAGCTATTGACGCCCGGAAAAAACGTCAAAAAGGCCTGCTTTCCGTAAGGACGTGCGCTTAGCTCAGTTGATAGAGCATCTCGTTTACACCGTGAGGTTCAGCGCCCGATAGATACGCCAGGCATCTAGAGGTTCGTTAGTTGGCCTCGCGTGCCGTATTCCAGTTCAATCCAATCAAAGACTGTTGGCATAGCGATTTGCGAGTGAGGCTTGTCGGCTGTGTCCCAGTTAGAATCTCGTCAACCATTCTCGGATCCAACCAGCCAATTCGTGCAAGCCGCCCGGCCCATTGCTTTGTACATCCGAGTGACGTCGCGATCGCATCTAGTGGCTCTCCACCGACTAGCCGTTCCCGAACAACAAAGGCCTTAGCAATCAGTCGAACCAATTTATCGTTGACGATCAAATTGCCCGCATCGGGTCCGACGATTAGTCTTGTCTCCTGACCCACCTTAACCTTGACCGCAGGCATCGAGATTTCTGCCGGCCGCTCCAGTTCCCCCAACTCACTGTTGTTTCGCAGCACGAACTGAACTTGCTTCTTCTCAACGGCGACGCGCTCGATCATGTCCAAAAGCAGCATCCTGATCTGTG
This sequence comes from Parasphingopyxis sp., assembly GCA_965212265.1. Classification (GTDB taxonomy): domain Bacteria; phylum Pseudomonadota; class Alphaproteobacteria; order Sphingomonadales; family Sphingomonadaceae; genus Parasphingopyxis. The sequence continues at coordinate 84,636 of CBDBUZ010000008.1, forward strand.
ACGACGTTCCATCCGCCAACGCCTTAGCCATAGCCGCTGCCGTCCCGGCGACACGCTCGATCTGTTCGATCGGATAGTATGCGGCCAACTCCGATTTGTTTCGCAGCATCTGACAAAGTCGATCAATGACAGCTCGCTCTAGATCATGCGCAGGCACTCGCATTTCGGGTTTGTCGGCTTCCTTCGGAAACTCCGTTCCAGTGACATAGTAACGATAGCGGCGCGGACCCCGACACGCATGACTGGGCGTCATTCTCCGTCCATGCTCATCGAACACCAATCCCGTCAGGAGCGATGGCGCCTCTGCCCGAACTCCGTTTCGTTTGTCTGCGATGCTAGCTTCGATCTTGATCTGCACCGCATCCCAAGTCTCTTTGTCGATGATGGCTTCATGCTCGCCAGACCAAGCGTTGCCCTTATGTACCATCATTCCGCGATAGACCTGATTCTTGAGCAGTCGTTGGAGCATCCCAACCCCAAAGGTGCAGCCACCGGCTGTTCGCCCATCCTTGTATGTTCGAACGCGCGTTCGGATACCGAGCTCTTCAAGTCGGAGGGTCAGGCGACGCATAGACCCAACTTTGAGATACTCGCGAAACAGCGTGCGAACCTGTTCGGCTTCAGTTTTGTCGACAAGCAGCTTTCGATCCTGGACCCGGTAGCCAATCGGTACGGGACCGCCCATCCAAAGGCCCTTCTTCTTGGATGCTGCGATCTTGTCGCGAATACGCTCACTCGTCACCTCGCGCTCAAACTGGGCGAAGGAGAGGAGGACATTGAGCGTCAGGCGCCCCATGCTGGTCGTGGTGTTGAACGCCTGGGTGACGCTGACAAAGGATGCGCCGGAGTTATCCATGACATCGACGATCTTGGCAAAGTCAGCGAGGCTGCGGGTCAGCCGATCGACTTTGTAGACAACGATAACATCGATCTTCTTGGCTTTGACCTGGGCGAGTAGCTGTTGGAGGGCCGGTCGCTCCATCGATCCACCCGAATAGCGTCCATCGTCATAGGGAGTATCGTCGAGCAACCAGCCTTCATGCTGCTGACTCAGTACATAGGCACGACAAGCCTCGCGCTGTGCATCCAGCGAATTGAAATCCTGCTCCAACCCTTCCTCGGTCGACTTGCGCGTATAGATTGCGCAGCGCAGTTTCCGCTTTCTCTGATCGTCATGCAGCATCGGCCGACGCCTTGGCTTTGATCAGCCCGAAGAAGCGCGGACCGGACCAATGCGCGCCTGTTACCTTGCGCGCGATCTCGCTCAGGGATCGATACTCTTCATCCTCGAATACAAAGCCGGTTTCGGTCACCAGGACGACGATGGTCTGATCGTTCCAGGTTCGCACAAGCCTAGTGCCAGGTTTGAGTTTGCCGATCGGTTTGGATCCAAGCGCTTCGCCGTTGGCGATCCGGCGGAGCTTTGCTTGTGTCGTTCGCGAGAGGCCTCCAAAAACCTTTTCCTGGATACGATAGGCGATGCCCATCCGCATGAGACTGGGAGATATCTTCGGTGGTTCGCTCTTATAGTAGCGGCGCCATTCGATCTGGAGTTCGGTTTTCTTCATTCCTTCGAGCGCCGCGAGCTTTTTCTCGACAACCGCATTCACTGGGCCGGGTCCGCCGTTACCCGATAGCGATTGCCCTTGTCGGTTGTTTCACGATCAACCGAGAAGCCGGATTTGCGAAGCCCTGAGATGGCCGCGCGGATAGTGTGGGGTTGCCACCCTAGGGCAGTACCAATGTCATTGATTGATGCGCCTGTCTTGCGCTTGAGCAGATCAACCAAGAGCTGCTTTTTCAATTTCGTTCGGGGTGCTGTTTTCGTGCTCATGTGTGGCTCCTTGCATAGTGGGGCAACACCATGCTGCTCCCACTACCCAAGGCCCCTAAGACCGTCCGGTCCGGGGCACGCTGCCGACTAATGGCCGCGAGTCACAAGGGCACTACTGCTCGCTTTGCCGACAATGTCGAGCCTTTTCTTGCCACCTAACCCTCACCAAATCGGCTTTCCAATCGATCAATCGCATCGATGGCGCCAAGGAGCCCTGTGATATCACCACTCAGGTCTCTTGCGGCGGTTATCTGGTTCAACAGATTGCCCGGAGAATTTCGATTGGATTGGACGACGATAGGCTGGGTTTCTTCGACAGCAACGACGATAGTCATGAGAATGGCTTCGCGCGCTTTGGTTGCTGTCACTTTGTCCATCGCCCTCGCCACATCGATGTGCTGGCAGGATCAATGTTGGCCCCACCGTCTACGCATGACTGACGCTTGCCGGGCGGGTGGAAGTCAAGTCTGAAAGAGTGGCCACCCGTTCGCCGGCCGTACTGGCTATCGGTAGCTATGGTGTGACAAGATCCAGATGCGATACCTTGAGCGCCTGAGCGAGTTCGAAGATCGTCACAATGGTGGGATTACGTTTCCCGCGCTCCAGATCGCTAATATATTGTTGGGTGAGTCCTGACCGTTCAGCGAGTGTCTCTTGTGTCCAGCCGCGTTCTTTGCGGATCCGCGCACAATTGTCGCCGACAAGTTTCCGCATATCCATGCAAGAAACCATTGGCGATCACAGCGATAAGAGTTTATCTACTATAATATGTATAAGGCCGAGCAGTCAGACGAACCTACTGACCATAAAGGTAAATCACGCGCATCGACAAACAGTCGAACTGGAGATCTTTACGCTACCGAGCGATCTGCCAAGCAGATCTTATGCGACGGCGACCCGCGCTGCGCCATTCCAACAGCATCCCAAAGAAAGGCGCTGCTTATTGGGTTTGCAATGTGCGGAAAGGCTCTCCCAGGTAACGCATTTGATGCTGTTCGCCTCCAGGGCAGTGTGGATCTGGACGATGCTGAGGCAATCGCCAGCAATCAAGATACGATCACCCTCATCGAGATCAAATCCACAAACCGAGAGAATGTTGGCCCCGATCTTGGCGGCTATTTCTTCAATATCACATCGGCTGAGCTAACCGTCGCCCAGGCCCTCAAAGACCAATATCGGTTTGTCTTCGTTCATACCGTCCGAGAGGATTGGCAGGAATTGTCGATCTCAGAGGTCATGGGCCGGGCTAAGGCTATCTATCCAGCTTTCCATATCCGGCTCTAAAGACCGCTCCATGGATCCTTTCCGTCCGGCCATATGCCAGAATCGTCAGTACTATCGTCACCATACAAGGGCATTTCGATTGGACCCGCAATGATAGATAGTGGCTCCATATCGCGTTCGCGCACCCATTCGAGCAACTGACTGGTTGCATCCACCTGGTCGTCATAACGCGCATTCGGAAAGCCCAGCAGTTCTGTTGTGTAATCTGCGAGCCAGTGCGCATCGCTCGGCAGAAAAAGACGGCCGCTTTCAATCATTGCGCTCACACCATGGACCCGTGTTTGCTTGTCTCCGGCTGGCCGCCGAGAGATCGGAACTGGGCCACGCCAGTTAGCGGCGGCATAGATTTCGTGGATCAGATCAGGTCCAGAGGCTGCATCTTCGACTAAGAGAACATCTGCGCCATGTGCCTGCACAAGGTCTGCCACTTTTGTCTTCAGTTTCGGAAAAGTAACGCGACCGCGAAAAACATCGATTATGTAGATCAATTTCCTTGTAACAAGCGCCGTGATGATAGCCGTATAGTCGTTGTCCTTACCGTCTTTGATCGCCGTATCGCATGACATCACGATCTGCCCGTGCATCTCGTCGATTGATCGAAGATCATACTCTTGGAGCCATTTTGCTTTGATTATGTTGCCGCCCGGCGGAACAGGATTCTGCTGATATTGCGAATTGAACAACCTTGAGCCCTGAGCGCGTTTGATAATCTCCAGTGTCTCGACCGATTCTCGTGCTGTATGAAGTGCCTCGCTAGCCTTGCGATGATAGCTTCGCCTGCGAGTAAGCGGGATCGTCTCATCCTCTTCGGCGATCGCTGCAAGGCACAGATGATCCCAACCGCCATCTTCGATCATTTGGCCTGCAAGGTCGAACGCATGGAGCCGCTGCATGACCGCAATAATGGCACCGGTCCGTTTGTCGTTGAGCCGTGAAGTCAGTGTCGAGCGATACCAATGGTTCACACTCTCGCGAACCGTTTCGCTTTCGGCATCTTCAGGTTTGATTGGATCGTCGACTATAATGATATCGCCGCCGCGTCCGGTCATGGTGCCCGTGATCGACGTCGTGAACCGACCGCCACCGCGCGACGTGTCGAAGTCGTGTGTCGCCGTGCGATTATGAGCGATTACGGTGCCAGGAAATAGCTTGCGGTACCATTGGCTTCTCATGAGTGCGAGGCATTGGCGTGCGAGCTTGGCGCCAAGCTCATTTGAATAGCTGACGCACAAAAAGTTCAGTTCGGGATTTTTCCCAAGCCTCCAGGCGACCCAGGCAACCGAGATCGTGATCGACTTGAGGTTGCGTGGCGGCAATGTGACCAGAAGACGTAACTCTTTGCCCTGCTCTAACCTTTCCAACCGACAGGCAATGGCATCGAGATGCCAATTCCAGTCAAGCGGCGAGCCGCCCATTACCAATGGAGCCGCCTTTCTCAGGAAAGCTGGAAAGGAACGGCGCATCAACTCGTCCATAAACGCGCAAGGGTCGTCGATCTCGTGGATACTAATCGTCATTGGAGTCATCCTTGTCATCTGGGGTCAGAGCTGTGTCGATCGGAATATCGCCATCGTCGGCGCCGCCAGCTGCGGCTTCGGCTTCAGTATCGTCCGGCTGTTGTTCGAGATCGCCGATCAGGTCCTCGAGCAGGGCCCTGTCATTGTCAGAGAGCTGCTGCTTGGTGGTTCGCTCGTCCTCGAAGCCGAACATTTGGATCTGAAGCGACACGATCTTTTCGGCTGCGCGAACATCGCCCTTGGCCGCCTTTGCGACGAGCGACTTGAGGATGAGCCGCTGCTTGCTGACTTTCCGCGTTTTGCCGTTTTCGGTCACCGGCACCCGCTGTGACAGCTCTTCCCGCAAATCCGTTCTGAGACCCTTCGCGCCCTTAGGGCGGCCCTTCGGGTTACCCGAGCGCCCCGCGCGGAATTGATGCTTTTTTGGCGGCTTGCCGTAGCCGACGTCGTAATCACCACCGTTTCCATTATCCTTGGTCATCGTCAGCCTCCCCGGTGTGAGCCCGAGCGGCACTGACTTCGGAGAAATTGCGGCCGTCCTCGAGCATTGCCTCGAGGCCAGTGGCGGCCATCAATCGTTTGAGAGCGGTATCAACGTACAGCGGATCAATCTCGATGGCTGCCCCGCGCCGCTTGGTCTTGGCTGCCGCGATAAGCGTGGTGCCAGAACCGCAGAACGGATCGAGGATTAGGTCGCCACGGTGCGAGCAGTCGAGGATCGCATCCATCACCATTGCCGTGGATTTGACTGTACAATGCGCGGCTAGGTCGGCCTCCCGGCCTTTGCGAAACGTGTTGGCGCCCGCATAATCCCAGACATTGGTGCGGTAACGCCCGTTTTCCCCGAGCCCGAAATTATTGATGTGGCGGGCGCGGCCGGACTTGAACACAAAAATGAGCTCATGCTGCGAGCGGTAGAAACTGCCCATGCCGGCATTGGTTTTATTCCAGACGACCAGCTGCTTGTGCTCGGTGTAGACGCCGTCTGCCGCGTCAAGGATTTCGCGGGTGTGACGCCAATCCATGCAGTGAAAGTGGATCGAGCCGTCACGCGAAAAACTTACGCAGTTCCGAAACACCGTGCGCAAGAACTGGGTGAACTCAGCCGGTGACATCTCACCTGAAGCCTCCGCAAACTCGCGATGTTTCGTCTTGCCCAACCCGGATACATGACCGTCAATTGGTACATTGAAAGGCGGATCAGCAAACACCATGGCGACGGTTTCGCCGCCCAATAATCGATCATAATTCAGTGCAAGTTTGGCATCGCCGCACAACAACCGAAGCGGCCCAATATGCCATAGATCACCAAGGCGAGAGATTGCGTCCGTCTCAGGATTCGGCAATTCGACCTTCTCGTCATCGTCTTGCCTTGCATGTTCGATCGACAAATCGAGCGCGCTAAGGTCGAAGCCGGTCAGCTCAATATCGAAGTCGGCCTCAAACAGAAACTCAAGCTCAGAGGCGAGAAGTTCCTCGTCCCAACCGGATAATTCGGCGATGCGGTTGTCGGCAAGAATATAGGCCCGTCGATCCGTTTCAGTCATGAATTTAACGCGGATTGTGGGAACGTATTCAAGTCCCATGGCTAGAAATGCTTTCCAGCGTCCGACACCTGCGACGATCACGCCTTTCTCGTCGGTCAGGATAGGGTTAGTGATACCAAAACGTTCGACCGAACTACGGATAAGTGCAATCTGCTTGTCGCTGTGTTTGCGCGGGTTGCGGGGATCGGGGCTAAGTGCGCCAGGCGGACGCATCTCGATTTTAGGGTGGTTCGTTAGATCTGACATTGATTGCTCCTCCAGATTGGGAAGCAGATCAGTTATCAGTGTTTTTCGTTCAGGTTTTCACGAAGAAATGTCGGGCGGGCTCTTTTCTGGTTTTTGCCGGAGTCGATTCTGAAGCGTGCGCACGCTCGGAACGGGTCCACAGCCAAGTTTGATGAGTGTGGCATGGGTGATGTGCCAACTGCGCTCGGATACTGAACCGTTGGCTAGTTCGTCGGGAATTTCCAAGTCAGGCAATTGCGACAGTCGTACCGGCTCTCGGTTCTTCAGTTGTCCTTTGAATGTTCGATAGAAATAGCCGCCAAGATCGTCGATTTGCCGAGCGCGATTCTGTTTATCAATAGCAGGCGTTGGCGTGCCTTTACCTTGCAACGGTTGTGCTGTCAGAAACTTGAGAACATAGCGATAAAGCTCGTCGTCTGCGATAAGGTGCTGTTGATCTTGCACCTCTGCGGCAAGCTCCTTGCCCTTTGCCAATTCGGATTGAGTGCGCCGCTTTGGATTTAGCTTCGTACTGCGAAAATAGGTCGTAAGCTGCTCACGTAATTCCTTGGCGAATGGGCGCGTTGGAATAAACGCCATTGAACTGCACAGCGTTTCACCATCAACAACAAGACGTCGTTCCATCGCGTGGCGTAACGCAGTTTTGGTTGAGCGGACGTCGAAGTCGATCATAGAATTCATCATCGCACTGTTGAGTGTAGGCTACAACATGGCGCTCACGGAGATATGCCGGCGGCCGGTGGAACGTTCGGTATGTTGATCTCAAGTCCCGATAATTCATCTTATGTGAATGGTCGCTTTGCGCCCATTGCGGACATTCGCTTTGAGGTATCGCTATCGCATTCTTGCAATCTGCGACACGAGCAACAATGATTGCACCAGGAGAGTTGCATCAAGTTCTTCTATTTCAAGACGATGGCGAACCGGTATCTCCGACCAGTACAAAAGCACCCCAAAAATAGGGGTGGGTTCTCGCCAGATTCTGGCCATTTGAAATCAGTTCGAGCTTCGCTTCTTGCAATGCTTGTGCCGGCGGAACCTGGCCCATGGATCGACCTACAGTTTCAACGCTTAGGAAGGAGGCGGATTGAGTTTCCACTGCCCAATGCGAGACGAGCAATGACCGTGCACCTGCATAGAAGAAGGCACGGGCAAGACCGGAAAGAGGCCGTGCATTCGGCGTGCCGTCGCCTTCGGCGGTGTTACAGGCCGATAGGATGACCCACTGGGCATCAAGAGACAAACTGGAAATTTCGCTCGCCGCTAGAAACCCATCATCGTCTCGTGATGGTCGAACAGGAGGCGTCAGAACTATGCCTGCTTCGGCGTAACCGCTAACATCGCCCGCTGTAAAAGCATGCGTTGCAAAGGCCAGCATTCCGAAATCTTCGAGCTCCAAATTTCTGAAATTTGTTTCCGTTGCATCCGTCCCGACAAGTATCAGAGTTCGTGGTGCCGCCACAGACTGTGAAATGCGGCGCAGCTCGCTTTCGGTTTCGGGAAGAGGGTGCAAAGCATTCAAGAATGTCGGATCAGCAAGCCGATTATTGGCCGACATAGACAAAGCTTCATCAGGTTCAATTCTATCAGAGTTAGCTGCACCGAAGCTTGGATTCCCAATTCCCAGCATCGCTTGACCCTGTGGCATCTCCCTCACGTCACGCAAAAATGCGAACGAACCAACTGAAGGAAAATAGGTGAATGCAAAGTCATGGATCAGCCAGGGAGCTGAAGCGTAATCTTCGATCACTCTCGGGGCGGCCGCCATTTGTTCGGTCAGCAATATGCCAAGCGGCAGACTTGCGAATGGACCGTCGGCGACAATTATCAAGGAGTCGATGTCTGAAAGTCGGCTCAATGCCGTTGAGAGCAAGCGATCGAACAATTCGAATGCTGCTTGGCTGTCATAATCGGGCACGAATCCCGACTGCAATTGCTGATCTGTCCACTGACGTTGATCTAGGCTCGCGCGCAATGTTTCTACGATAATCTCAGCTTCGGCTTCACTGACGTTACTGCGAACTACAAATGAATTTGACCGTGTGACCACTGTTACGAACGTTGCGTTTGTCGTCGGTGTGATCTGAAGCAGTGCTTCACGGTCTTCCAGTCGTGAAGCAATCGCGTCAATGTTGACGGTTTCATTATTGGTCAGAATTCGAAATCTTGGCTCAATAGCCAAAATACTTGCGTCAATGGCGCGCAAACCGTCCGTCGCACTTCGTTGCTCTTCGAACAACTGTTCGCGCATATCGTTGTTTACGGCGATTGAATTGGGTGTCAGCAGCCGGTTTATTTCGGTCTCGACCGATATCAACTGATTTGTGAGATTTGTGCGCTGCCTTAGCAGCAGAGCAATCTCGCTATCTCCTAGCGATAGCCTTTGAGCCATTTGTGCAACTGAAGCACCTGTTACGGTCGCGTTGGCAAGCTGACTGTCGCGGGATAGTCTCGCAACCACTTCATCCGCTGTTTCTACCAGACTCGAATTTTGTTCAGCGAGCAACATTTCCATGTCGGTCTCAACAATTTGCCGTGACTCGCGTTGTTCGGCCACGCGATCGCGCCAGGAAATTGCCGGTGATGATGAAGCGCGACCGGCGACGACTCCAACTGCCCGATCACTCCAGGCAAGCGCGCTTTGTCGATCGTTATTTGCAGCGGATACTCTCGCTAGTGTGGACAAGATTGAACCAACGAGAAGCCCGGTCTCGTTTCCCCATGTTCGCGAAATATCATAAGCTCGTCGAAGGCGTGATTCCGCAACTGCCGTGTCGCCTTGCGCTAGCGCGATTTCTCCAAGGGCCTGCAATCCTGGAACCAGATCAAAAGATTGCTCATCACGCAGCGATTCAAAATCAGCAAGCGCCCTCTCAAGTTGCGGTTGAGCGAGGTCGAATTGTCCTGATCGCCAATAGCTTAGACCAATAACCGCCTGCGCATAAGCGTTGGACAATGGCCGAGCAGTGGGGATCTGTTCCAAAAGCCGCATCGCCTCACTTGCGCTTTCAATCGCCCGCTCGTGTCTGTTAGCCGATGAAAGCACAAGTGCCTGTTCAACCCGAACGAGAGCTTCGGCTTCCGACAGATCGCCAAAGATGCTTCGGTAACCAGCGGCGGAGGCTTCGAATAGCGTATTCGAAGTTTCAATATCTCCAAGTAACCCGTTTACATTTGCCAATCCATAGACCGTTTCTGGATTGCGAGGATCATTTCTGAAACCGAGTGCTTCGATAAGCTGAAGCGACCGGTTGAAGGCCTGCCGAGCTTCTGGGACTTCCCGACGAAGCAATCTTATTGACCCGGTTAGCGACGCGACATCTACACCCAAGGCTCTGTCGCAATTATTAGCGACCGGTGCGATTTCTCCAGCTTGCTCAATCAAGCCAAGGGCTTCCTCGAAATTGCCCCGTTCGACAGCGATGTTCGCTTCGACAATCAATATCCGGGCCCGCAACACAGTGTTGTAATCAGGATCGGATGCGCGTGCTAGCGCAATCCAATGATCGGCCTCCTCAAGAGCCAAGACGCGTCGATGCGCGTCTGCTAGCGCGATATAATAGGGCGCTCGGGTCGAAGGATCGGCTCTCGCATGGTCATCACTCTCAATAACTTCGACAGCTTGACGCAGGTCTGTCAATCCAGATCTGGTGTCGCCGCGTCGCAAAGCGAACTGTCCGCGAGCCAGCAAGGCGTTTGCTAATGCCAAGGAGCTTCCCAGGCCCTGAAGAGTCGAAACGACGCGCGTGAATTCCGACTCTGCTTGGTCATACTGACGAAGTCCAGCGAGCGCGACGGCCAGATTTTGACGGACTAGCGAGCGCACAAAATCACCGGTCTGATCCGTAGAATCGATATATGTTTCAGCGCGCTGCGCATGGTGCATCGCAGTTTGATGTTCGATTCTGTGGTTGGCGATAGTTGCCAACTCCTGATGGAGCACAATCAGAATTGAGTGATGACCGCGTTGCTCGGCGTCTATACGCGAGAGCAACGCCTGTCCTATCTGGGCCGCTTCATCGTAGCGACACTCGGCCGAGAGTTGGCGCATTTGTCCGATGCTCTCGCTCGGGTTTTGAGCAAGGGCCGGGAATGCAAAAACTACGATAAAAAACGAAGCAATGATGCTCTTAAGCGACATACATTACGGGCTTGTAACATCGCCAGCAAATGTGCCGTTCGCTTGGTACGTGCCTCCAGCGTTGCGAATTCGAAACGTGCCGATGGTGCCTTGCGGAACTGCGGACTGCACATTGACCAGCTCGCCGTTCACGAAAGCCCTCAGGGCCCCGTAACTGGCTGAACTGGACGCGATTGGTGATGCATCGTCGTCGGTATAGGCGAGATAGTCCTGCGAGGCGTCGGCGACCAGCCCGCCAGAAAAGCTATTGCCGTCGAATGCCATGGTCATCATCGCTGTCCGGGCGTCGAGATTCCAGTTCTGCTGGAAGGTACCAACAGCGGTATAGATATCGGTCTGATCGCGAACCACAGTGCCGATCACATGGCCTTCGTAGCTGGCCGAACCCTGAATCGTCTCACCACGGTCAACCCGGCGCCCGGCGACCCAGGTTGAAAGCGGTGTGTGTGTCCGCTCCCCGTTTTGGAGAAGCAAGTCGCCAAAGAAAAAGCCCCATTGGACATGCTCATAGGTCTGAATGGAGGCGGCATTGTTCGCCCCAAGCCCATTCTTGATCCCTTCACCTGCAACGATCGCGGCGTTCACGCCTGACGTCGTTGTGGCGAGCGCGCCATAACTCGCTGGGTCGATATAGGCGCTCTCGCCATCCTCGCCGGCGTTGCTGCCCAGCTGGATTGTGCCTGCCACTTCGTATGGACCGAGTTCGGTACCCGATGCCACAGCTGTCAGCGTGGGCCGCGCATAGGTGATCGACGCGCCAACGGTGTTATTTTCGGCATCGAGTGCAAGCGCGATCGCGCCCGAATAAAGAGCGTCCACATTACCTTTGCTGCTCTGATGAAGACCTGCCACATAGCCATCGACTGATCCGGTCGCTGCGCTACTTCCATCCCGGTCAAGAGTCTGAGAAACCACGGTCGACTCCACACCACTCGCCATACGGAGTAAACCAAAGCTGTTGGTCGAATCGCTGGTCACCGCATTCTCTACAAGTGGCGAGGAACTACCTCCTGCGGCGAGGCCTTGAATCTCGTCAAAGGAAAGATTGGCGTAGAGAGGCGAAGTTAGCGCGATGAACTGATCGTTTGTTAGTGCGTTGGCCTCGGCCTGAAATTGAACCGGAAACTCGGCAATCAATGCGGAACGGGTCGATGCATCTAGATCGAATATGTTCAATAGACGGCCTTGCATGACTGCTAATCCGGCTTGAACAAAGGCCGGATCTAGGTCAGTCAAAAGCTGGGAGCCACCATCAATATTCTCAAAGATCAGACTACTGGCATATCCTTGCCTCCGACCACTACCACCCCAATCACCCCCGCCCCCGATTGCGCTGGCAAAAAGGGTTTGTGCCAGAAGTTCGGTACCGCCTGTCGTCCCAGCCGCGTCCGGAGCATACGAACTACCTATACTGTTGCCCGACGCAATAACGAGAGAGCGAGTGTCGGGATCGCCAGTGGCAACGGAAATTGGGGAAAAATTGGCCCCATCGAAAAGATTTCCGAACCCATCACTATCGTAGGAAATTGAGCCGAAAGAGACCGAGATCGTACTTGTTAATCCGTCTGCCGACAGACCGAGATCAGCTTGGTAAAACCGGCTGCTAAGATCACCAGCACCATCAGTTGGCATATTGATCACATACAGGCCGGAAGTGAAAAAACTGGTCTGAACGTCTGCTAGAATTGTCTCGCTCGGGAGGAAATTGCGGAACAAATTTGCCGGAGAACTGCCAACAGGAGTGCCATCTCCCGGATCAAAATCATCGGGATTCAAGCCGCGGGTAATGACGAAACGATCAATCGTAGCCGCTGAATTCGGCAAACGGTCGCCAAGTTCGCCTGTGGCAAAAAATTCGACCGTACTGCCGAAGCTTTCATCTCGCACAATTGCGACAGCCAGGAAATTGTCGTCAGCCCGAGGATCAATCTGGCCGGGTACGCTTGAGTCGCAGTCACAAACTGTGACTGCACCAAGTGAACTGGGTGGGACTCCATTCACAGCAAAATCCCAGAGGTCGGAATCCGCAAACCCCGAAGAGTATCCGGAAATTGTCACTGGTTCGAATTGAGAAGGATCGCCATTCAACGCATCTCTGACCAGATTAGCATAATCCTCAAAGCTCTCTGGACTTCCACCACTACCTTCATAAAACTTTATTGTCTCGAGTTGACCAGTACCGTCGAGATCGACGGTAGCTTCTCCAGAAAAAGATGGGAATCCTATGGGCTCAATTGACAAGTTACCGAGCTCAAAAGGCGTCTTAATAAGTGCATTCTCGCGCGAAAACACGGCCGAGTGCGGGATAGCAAAAGTATATTCGGTGCGAAGATCAAGATCTGTTCCAAGAGTAGGAACCAACTGAAGAAAACTTGGAACAAGTAGGAATGCTGTATCGCGCCCGATATCAGGCTGCTGTACGAATACTCCTGGACCGAACTGGGAAGCAAAGGGGGCGATTACGTAAATCTCATCATCACCAGAAACGTAAACTCGGATGTCGGTGCCTCCGATGCCCAAGTCGGCGAGTGTTTCGGCAAATACGAATATCTTCTCGTTCGGCGTGCCGGGGAACAGTGTTACCGAGTTCGAACTTAATAACTCTGTTCCTGCGAAGCTAAAATCCTGATCATCGACCCGGTGATAGCCCCCTTGGACGTTGAACTCTTCTTCTGCAAAAGTCGAAGTTACCAAGTAGGATAAACGATTGGTCAATCCAGACCGGCCAAAAGCATCACCTGCGATTTGCACCGTTGGGAAGGCCGAATTGCTCTCAAGGTCGAACTCGAAAGACAGGTTGTTTGTTATCCGATTCGTCGTCAAACCAGGATTTCTCACTCTCGACAGGTCAGTATTCCCAAACTGAGTAATGAGCACATCGGCTGCTGCATCTGACAAAACGGTAAATCCATTCTGCACGGAAGAGCCGGCTGCGGGCAAGCCAACCATGAGCTCCATTCCGCTCTGGAGATTCAATGCAAAGGAGACGTCTGAAATGCCCGATACATCTGGGGGAGTAGGCGCCGGTGGCGGTGTCGGCGTCGGCGGTGGTGTCGGCGCTGACGGTGGCGGAGGCGGCGGAGGTGGAGGTGGAGGTGGGGGCGTTGGCGGTGTGCCCCCATCGTTGCCACTTTGTCGGACGTTGGTGTCGGCCAACTGATCGGGATCGCCGTCGCTCCCGGCGCGTAGAGCTGCCGGGCCGTTGCTTGATAGGCCGGGGTTAATGATTGTCATATCGGCGAAGGCGGAGCCAGAAGCCTGGCGATAGGGATTGGACGGAGCTTCGCCGTTGCTTGCAGTTACTTCGAAACCCGGCCGAACCAGCGTCGAGCTTCCCTGTTCATTGGTCACTTCAAGCTCACCGCCGATCAACAGCGCGGTACGCAAGCGATCGGCAAGCACGCTGACAAAGGCAGCGCCGTTGGTCAAAGCCAGGTTGGCGAAAGCGGTTTGTATCGAGATCGCGTTACGCTGATTAAGCAATCCGCCATTAACCCGTGCCGCACCTGCATCCAGCGCGAATTCAAGCGCCCCATTCCCGGTCGCCGGATCGAAACTATATGCCAATACTCGGATCCGCGAATTGGGGGCGAGAACGATCGACGTACCATCGGCAAAAAAGACTTCCAGCGTCTCATTTTGCCCGGTTGTGAAAACTGTCTGACCGGCGTCGGAGAATTGCACGCTTGAAAATTGATGCGAAGCCACGGCACCATTTTCGGGGATATTGGCCAAGACAGGGTCGGTCAGCGCAGCGGCAGACACACCCGCCATCAGAAGCACGACACCCGATCTGCGGGCCAGCCTCGTGACCCTCTTGCTGCTAGTAAATATGGCCATTTCGGATCTCCGCTTTTCCCAGTCTCCGTGATTCAGAAGCGTATGGTTGTACCAATGGAAAACAGCGTGTTGCTGAATTCATAGTTGACGATATTTGACTCGTTCCAAGTCTGCTGCGCTCGCAATTCAAGTGATACTGATGATGCCAAGGGAATGCTGAGATCTCCCTCTATCGAAAACCGATCCTCAGACCTTTCCCGGTTGGGATCGATAAAGGGATCTGGATCTTGATAATTGCTATGTTGGTAGCTCGCTCCAAGCCGACCGAACCAGACTGAAGACCCGAAAAACGGTCTAATGGCCTGCGAAAGCGTAAATCCAATTCCAAAACTGGAACGGCTCCAATAGTCTTGCCGGGCATTTACAAGTTCAGCGAACCCCGTGCCTTCTATTCTCGTTCGCGGCGCAAGCTGGAAACTCGCTGTTCCACGCAGAGCCCAATAATCACCAGTTTGATCTGTGGCACGCGGGCGATTGTTTGAATTGCTATAGTCGCGCCTCTTGTACGAAAGATCGATTCTGTAGGTAGAGGTGAGTGCCTCTTGAAGGAGGAGTTCGAAGCCGCCGCCATAGGCGTTGTAGAATGTGCTCCCGCCGAGGTTCAAATGCGTCGCCTGCACATAAGGCCTAACATATCCGGTGGGTGAGAGAGCGGACCCTAGGAATAGCTGCGGACCAATTTTTCCATCAAGGTAAAGCGCATCAAGATCGTCTGTTTCGTCATATTCGTTGTAGACGATTGCGTTTGACAGCACGATAGCATTGCCTCGCTGTCCTCCCAGTCCGATTGACAGCTCCGAATTACCGGCAACGGTGAAGGAAACATCATCGCCACGTGGAGACGAGAGTTGGCTACCGTCGATAATTATCGGTGCACCGCCTGGTCCAATCACACTCACCGCGCCAGGCGAGCCATTCGGATTTGTTTGATATTGGCCACCTAGAAATATCGACCCATTAAAAGCAACTTGGCTGAGATTGCTTCCGGAGACACCAATGGCTTGGCGTGCACGTTCGCGCGCGGCCTCCGGCGCGTCCGGACTTTCGATAGCTGATTCAAGCAAAGAACGAGCAAGATCATATTGGCCAACCCTGAGATAGAGCAGACCAAGCTCCAACTTGATGTTCGCCAGCCCAGGATCCATCTGCAGGACACGCTCAAGCGCGGTGATTGCACCGCGAATATCGCCAGCCTCGACTGCACGTCTTGCGAACTGAAATGCGGCTTCCGGATCGTTCAGTATCTCAGCTGAAATGTTCGGACCATTTTCGGCTGAGCCTGTAGTGACTCTCTCGACGTCTTGTGCCTTTAGCGGCTCGAAGGGGCCGATTACCAAAAACGAGTAAATCAAGCCAACCCTGATGACGTCGATAGTGCTTCTCATTGTCCCCCCAGACTTGAGATTTACCGATAACGAATCGGTAACTATAGAAGCGTAGAAGATAATTGTGTGATTGCAACAAGTTCGGCTTTTTGGCCCAAGCTGGAACAACTGAACAGAAACTCGGTCAAATTTTCAGCGTTACATTTGTCGAGTTCTATAGACATCCGTAATTGGCTGCCAACTGGCGCAATTTGGTACGATCTAGAAACTTCGACTAGTGTCCATTTCCGGCTGGGAGCAATGACTGCTGGCAATCCCAATCCCTGATACTGCTATTTTAAAGATTGCACCAAAATGGGCGTAATTCCGTTCGCCGATGCTCGATCGCGGTAGCGATGTTTCACCCGGGCATTGCATAAATCCGGTTTGTCCTAGCTCCTGCGAAAATTGCGAAACACGCCAAAGCTCGCTGCCAGTCCAATCGCCAAACAAGTCAGCCCGACGACGAAAAACATCGGCAATCCGCCGAGCGTGGTTTCGAGATTTTGGCCACTGATCGCTAGGTTCAATGCTGCCGCAAGGACAAACAGGAAAATACCGAGTCCGAGGCCTCCTGCTGTTTTGACCATTGCTTGCATAACGGGTCTACGACGCTTTCTAGGTCCGGCCTTTCGTCCATGGAGGGCATCAATCAGAATTTCGATATCCTGATTGAACGACTGGTGGCGCAGAAACGACGCGTTCAGATCCAATAGCGGCTGAATATCCTCGGGAAGATCCGTTCTGGATGGGATCGCTGCATTGTCGAGGATCACTGGGATAACGCGCTTTCCTTCGGCCAGCGCGCGAGCGACTTCCATTCGGACGTAGTCACCTGAAGTGCTGATGCGGGCCTGAACGCCAGGCTCCGAGCGTCCTACCCAGTCTTGGCCGATGAGGACGAGGCATACATCTGACTGGCTGAGCGCGGTCTCAAGCCGATTGGGGAAGGATTCCCCCGCAGCGATATCTTCTATGTCCAGGAACACGGATTTGATCTGTGGATCATTGCTCAGCGAAGCAGCGAGCCGTGCCGCACTGTGCTTGCTGTCATCGCGCCGATAGCTGACGAACACTCGCATCTAAGGGAAATTCCTTCGTACCGAACGAGCGAGGCCGGTGCGGGTGAGATGGTCTTGCGGCGAAACACGCCCAGGTTCCAACATAAGTACATCCCCATCTGCGCCGTTCCAGCGGAATTCATAGATCAATGCGTCGACGCTATATTCGTCCGAAAAGGGGACTCTGCTGTAAACCGAAGTCAGACTGTTGGCCCCCGATCTAAGTCGCCTGAGAGCTTCCTCATCGTCCAGGAGTCGATTGCGTGTCGCGAAGGGGCGAGCGGAAACCACAATGACGATATACCGGTAATATCCAGGTGGAGCATTGACAAAGAGACTGTAGAGCAAGCTGGAAAGTGAATCCCGGGTTCGAGTTCCTGGTAACGCAAAGCGTTCGGAGCCTCGCAGCCGATTGCCATTATCGTCCATCTGTTCGATTCGGGTAACAACCGCAAAACCGCCAGGCGCAGCATAAAAGCTATGCTCAAGATAACCAGCCTGCCCGAAGGCCCTTTGCAATCGAGTCCCGACATCCCGTAGCGACATATCTGTCCGCGATCCGATGATAGTGTCGAGGCTGAATTGCCATGTTGGAGTTTCCGGTGGCCAGACTGGATAGACCGGGATCCCGGAATGTGCCGTTGACGGTGCACCGCGACCAACACCTACCCGGGCAATGCCACTAGAGCCCGTGTTGATGCCAGACGTTATAGATGCGACCCTCTGCGTTGCGCTTAATGGAAAGCGCCCGGGTCCGGCAAATCGACGGTTGCCCCCACTGGTCCAAATCGTGACCACATCCCCCCGAATAAGTGTGAAGACGTGGCTCCGTTCGAGCCTCGTTCCCGGCTGGTATCGCGCAGCCGTCGGACCGGATGCGCCAACGACGACAGCATTGTTAGATTCAATTGCCCAAAGCTCGCCGGTGAGCCGATCCAATTCAAAAGATACGCTTCGGCTGGTATCATGTTCTGTACCCAAGATGCTTATCAGCCCGCGTTCCGCCCGTTGGAACAGTGGCAGCGCTTCGTTTCGCCGGTCAACTTCACGATAGAATCGGGCTAGGTTCAGGACGGCCATCAGTGTAGCCTCATCCTCACTTCCAAGCGTATTTTCGCGCTGTTCTAGAATATGGACATAAAGTGCTTCGGCCTGATCAACCAGACCAAGTACAAACAGAGCCTGGGCCTGATCTTCGAGGGTAGCGGACGTCTCGATTGTAGCTGAAATTTGTTGGGCTTGAACGGGAAAGGCAAAGATCGGAGTTACAAACCCGAGGCCCAGCAAAATTTGGAACAGTCGTGCGCAAGGTATCAAGAGGAAATCGGTTCTCTCGCGTTGAAAAGCTATGGTCATCTATTTTGATCCTGCCTAGAACAAGCGTCCTACGAGCCGCACCGATTGTCAAATATCTGCTGTGCGCTCATTGCGCACGTTTGTGGTGCGACTATCCACCTGATCCAATCAATACGACGGGCGCCCAGAAGAAAGGGTGAGCCCAGGATGCTTCCGTATTTTCTGGTTGTCTATCCGAACGAACTTGCAGCATACCGCAATAGAATTGTTCTGCGTCCCCGGTCCGACACTGAAAATCAAACAGCGCGGCCAGATTATAGATCGATGAAATGGTATCGGGATGCTTGTTCGGAGCGTTGCGCTAATGCTTCGAAAGTTCACTGACGGCCAGAAGCGGAGGTTGGATGCAGTCCGAAATCCCGATAATAGCTATTATGTGAACTCCGAGATTGCAGCGAAGCCGAGTTTGCCCCTCAGCAATCAGTATCGCGGGCACCGACCAAATCCATCAACGATCTCAACAGGCTCCGGCGAGATCACTACTCTGACATCGGAGGAAGGCTTCGTTCGCGCTAATATTCGCAGATAACCGCGTCATAAGATTTGGATGTTGGCCCGGATCGGCCGGGATGTCCTCAGGTCTGAAGAATATCCAGTTGAATCGAGGATTGTGCTCAAAGATGGTCGCTTGATCTGCGGAGGTGGTTTCAACCGCGCCCATTGCCGACAAGGTCCGCCATTGGGCGGCAGTTATCTGTTCGATCATCTCGATGGCCTCTGCTTCGAGACCTAGTGCTTCAAATGACGGATACGTCGTGACCGGCAAGGTAAGCACGCGAAATGGATACTCGGGCGGGAAGCGCCTCACAACACTCCGAACCAACTGCACCACCTGCACGTGATCCTCTGCTTCGGAGTAGCGGCGTATGAGACCAGAGTATCCCCAGAAGCCGCCGCTCAGGTCGGTGATATCGGGTGATAGGCGTTCATATCTGGCAATTGTTCGACGAAGCCCTTCCTCGTCGTTTCGCGCGCGATCATAGATAATCATCATGCGTTCGAGTGCTCGTCGTCCATACCAATCGCTGTCGCCTTGCTCAACGACTTGCGAGAAGACATCGAACGCCGGCCCGCCACGCAGTAATAAGAAGTGAAGTTCACCTAGGAAATACTGCTCTCTGCGGGGCAAACCGACGGTTTCACTGCGACCCTCTAGGTTTGACGCCAGCACCTGTCGATCCGTGCTTGGGTCCAGGTGCATTTGAAGCAATACATTTTGTACCAGTGTTGAAGGAAGGGCGGTGGCATATCTCGGTTGCGGTTCCTGAAGAGCAACAGCTGTGCCCGATGTCCCGGCCAGGGCCAGAAGAAGGCAGCCGCCAATCACTCGGACTAAGATAATAGCGGACATGTAACTCTCCGATTTGGTGTTCAATGAAACCGCCAAGAATGGCGTTTGACAGTTATGGCTCGATCTGCGGCGCGATATGGCCTTCCCGGCCATTCACTGGGATGGCGATGATTGCTCGGTAAGTCCCGGATGCCTCGAATACGACAGGGTCTCCACCATCGAAGCTGTTGCCACCAAGCATATCGTTTGTGTGGTACGGCGCATGCACCATGATGTGTGGATGCCAGTGGCCAGCATTTGGTGTCAGACGTTGCGCGGCCGAGTACATGTAAGAAAATCCTGCTCGTTCGAGAGGCTGAATCTCTCCGTCGCCATATGCCAACATTACAGCGGCTTTGATCTCGTCATGGCCGCGACCCATTAATCCGAGCCGTGCCCGCAAGAACTGTTCCTGCATGGAGCTTTCGCTGGTGATCGCATCGTAGCAAATTGGAGCAACGAGGCCGTCCCAATCGAACAGTTCGCGCTGAGTATCGAAAGCGGCACTCCACTGTCGCAGAACGAGGCAGTTGAAGCCGTTGCTGCCTTCACTTACACGGCGATAACCATTGACCGAGAGCACCCAGATCGAGGCATTTGTCGAAATCACTTCAGGCGCAGCACTTCTGGCAACCGCTGTTTCGTGCGCTTCGGGCCAAAAAAATTCTTCGTTGGCTCCGGCGGGGAACGATACGACTGCACTTAGGACAAGTAATAGAATTCGAAGGGGCGAAATTGCGGACATGCTCAGCCTTTCTCTGGAGTGAGTGAGCGAGTTTATTGTTTGCGAATGGTCAGCTATAACCATTAGGAATCAACCAACGGTACTAGCTAGTACCGTTTTGTCAACCGGGAGTTGGCAATGAATGCCGTCACAGAAATGCTCGCCGACGACCCTAAGCGAGAGAAGATCATTGATGCTGCGGAGCGGCTGTTCATCGACAATGGATATGCTGCAACGAGCATGGAAGACGTTGCGCGCCTGGCAAGTGCATCTAAGCGAACGATTTACGCACGATTTGAGTCAAAAGAAGAATTGTTTTCATCGGTGATGCTGGCTGCTTGCAGGGGTATAGAAGCCCCGGCACTCGACCTTCCCGATGAGAATGCATCGTTAGAAGATGCGCTGCGCGCGGCAGGCGAAGCGACGCTATACCGGGTGCTTCAGCCCAGAGGGATGGCGGTCCTTCAAGTGGCAATCGGGGCAAAAAATACGCTGCCTGAGATAATGAAAATCTACTGGGAAAACGGACCAGGCTTTGCCGAATCCTATGCGAAAGATGCCATCCTTCGGCATCCCGGTCGCCGCAAGGACATTACAGCGAAAAAAGCTGCGCATCGATTTATGAACATGATTTTTGGCCCGTTTCTTTATGGCGCTCTATTTGCAGATACGAGCCTGCCAAGCCGTCGCAAGATGAGTTCAGAATTGGACGGAACCGTCGCTCAGTTTGTGGATTGGCTGACGGACAGCTAGTCAGCTGTGGTGCCGATCTGAGGCAGTGGTCGGCTCCGTGGCCGATATTTAGGCCATTCACTCTCCAGAGAAATTTAGCTGTGGCAGTTTTGCCACTCCAGATGTGAATCAGGACATCGATGTCGGAAATTGATTGAGCATTGCTCGATTATCTGCATTTAGGGTTCCAGAAGGTACGGTACGGTACCGTACTATAAAGAGCATCACGTGCGGCTTACCGTTCAGCTGCAGGTGATCACACAGCCGGCTGGCCGCGATGCCCGAGAGTTGGGTGGCGGAGGGCCGCGAAGAGATTGGGGCTCGGGCCATGCTGCGGTCGTAGATCGATCGCCAATGTCCGTATCGAACTTGAGGAAGGTAAAATTTGATGACCCACAGGGATTTGGAAGTTTCGAAAAAGACACGCAAACGTGTAGTCGGGGGTTTACTGGCAGGGACCGCACTTGTTGCGATGCCTGCACAGGCGCAAGATGGTGATCAGCTGGCTGGAGCTGCGACTAACCAGCCGGCGATTGTCGTGACTGGTTCACGCATTACGAATCCGAATCTCGAACAATCGAGTCCGATCCAGGTCGTGGGCACTGACGAAATCGATTATCGTCAAGCCACGAATGCTGAGGAGCTGATCGGAGAGCTTCCCGGAATCGTTGCGGGAATCAACAGTTCGGTCAATAATGGCAGCACTGGTACCGCTACACTGAATCTTCGCAATCTTGGCTCGGTTCGCAGCCTGGTTCTGCTCGATGGGACGCGACTCGTGCCGGCGACTCTTTTGGGTCAAACTGATTTGAATATCATTCCAGTAGCACTGGTCGAGCGTGTCGAGGTGGTCACTGGGGGCGCGTCGTCGGTATATGGTGCCGACGCAATCTCAGGAGTTGCGAACTTCGTACTTCGCCGGGACTTCGAAGGTCTCGAATTTGCAACGACATACGGTATTACGGAACGTGGCGACGGTGAACGTATCCGCGGAGATCTTACACTGGGTGCTAGCTTCGACGATGGTCGTGGCAATGCTGTGCTCAGCATTGGATATCAGGAAGTCGATGACGTCCGGCAAGCAAACCGTCTGGACTCGCAAGTCGCCAGGGGCAATTCTGGCGGCGCGGTGGGATCCGGCACATCGGTTCCAACCAGGATTTCGAGTACAGTAGCAGGTGGCGGGGGCGTAAATCAGCTCAATGCTGATGGTACGGCATTGGTACCCACCTACAATACGTTTAACTTTGCGCCCTTTAACTTCTTTCAAACGCCATTAGAGCGATACAACATTTTTGGAGCTGCCTCTTATGAGGTAACGCCGGGCGTCGAAGTGTACACGCGTGCCATGTTCACCAAATCGACAGTCAATTTGCGCCTGGCGCCGTCCGGACTGTTTGGGGATACCTGGCAACTTCCGCTCAACAATCCGTTTATCAATGAGGCGATCCGCCAGCAGATCTGTGCTTCGCCCACGATCGCGCTTGACGCGGGAACGTGCACCGCGGCGGGCGCTGCAACCGGTCCTGCGGATCCCAACTATCTGGAAGTGCCGGTCACGATCAATCGCCGGCTCGTGGAACAAGGTCCGCGTACGAGCAATATTACCACGAACCAGTTCCAAGTCTGGGCAGGTTTTCGTGGCGACCTCAGTAGCACGATCAGTTATGATGTTTTTGCAACTTATGGTGAATCGGACCTGACTTTCTCAAGAAGGGGTTGGGGTCTCAAATCGCGTGTGCAGCAAGCTCTGCGTGCGGCTGACGCGAATAACTGTCAGGATGCATCGAATGGATGTTTCCCAATCAACCTGTTTGGTGGCGGTACAGGGAACAACATAGACCCACGGTCCGTTGCATTCTTTGACCAGCCGGCTGCCTACGCAGATCAGGTGACGCTGGCCCAAATCAATGCATCACTCTCCGGCGATATTGGTGAAACAGGACTGTTCACGCAGACGCCGATTGGCTTTGCTGTTGGTGTCGAATATCGCGACAATGGCGCTAGTCGTGTTTCTGACATTTCCTCCGGCACCCAAGATGAAGTCCTGGGAACTGGCGCGCCGTCCCCAACCTACTCCGGCGGTTATGACGTTATCGAAGGCTTTGCAGAACTGATCGTCCCGCTCGTCGAAGATGTCCCGGGGTTTTACAGCCTGCAGGTCGAAGGTGGCATCCGTATCTCGGACTATTCCAATACGGGCACGAGCGTCACATGGAAGGCCGGCGGTAGTTGGGAGCCAATAGAGGGTTTTCGATTCCGAGGAATTTACCAACGCTCAGTGCGTTCCCCAAATATCTCAGAGTTGTTCATTCCAACAACCGTTGGATTAACAGCGTTGGCGGTTGACCCATGTGCCGGAACAAATCCTGTTGGCAACGCTACACTGACAGCGATCTGCATCGCTCAGGGAGCTCCGGCAGCGTTGATCGGCACTATCGCCGAGCCGTCCGCAGGACAGATCAATCAGTCAACCGGTGGCAATCCCAATCTCGATGTCGAAACAGCGAATTCAATAACACTAGGGGTGGTTGTAACACCGCCGCAGGTTCCTGGTTTGGCGATTTCGATCGACTACTACAACATCAAGATTTCCGATGCGATTGGTATTCCGACTCCGGGCGATATTCTCGTGCCCTGTTATGGCGCGAACAATGATGGGAACGGAAGCGATCCAACCGCCTGCGCATTTGTCGGAAGAAACCCTCTGAATGGCACCCTAAATGGTGGTGGCGATACCCCAGGCTTGATCCAGCTATTAACAAATCAAGGTGTGATTGAAACGAGTGGTATCGATTTTCGAGCATCATACCGTTTTCCGCTAAATTTCGGGTCGTTGAATTTCGACCTGAATGGTAATTGGACTGACGAATTGTTGAACATGGCCACACCAACGGCAATCAACCGTGAATGCGTCGGCCTTTATAGCGAGAACTGTGAGCCGATCTCACCGGAATGGACGGTCAACCTCCGTACGACATTAAGCATCGACGATCTTGTCGATATCTCGTTGTTGTGGCGTTGGATTTCTGGTGTCGATCTCGAACCGATCGGTGGTGCCTCCGGCGCCGCAATTCCTGAGTACCAGTCGATCGATAACGCGTCCTATTTCGATCTGGCGATCCGATCGAACATCAGCGAAAACTTCGACGTTGTTTTGTCGGTTGAGAACTTACTCGATCGCGATCCGCCGCAACTGAGTTCGTTCGTCGGTAGTAGCTCATACAACTCGGGCAACACATACCCCACGACATATGACACGTTGGGCCGGCGCTACGCAGTAACCGGTCGGCTGCGGTTCTAACGTTAGGACGTTTGGTCACGTTCTAGCCCCTGGCGGGGATGGTATTGGAAGTCCCATCCCCGCCAATTTTAACAACTTTCCGGCCTCTCTCTTTTTTGGTCAGGAGTAATATGCTTGACGTTGATTCTCAGAAAAGGCCGGACCGTGCAGACGGTGCGATTGTCGATTGGCAAAGCCGACGGCAGCACATCGTAGAGAATGTGACGGAACTTTATATCGAACGGCCATGGGTGAATGTCAGCATTGAGGCGATAGCAGACCGTGCGGATTTGTCATTCTGGCAGGTCTACTATTCATTTGACGGTCAGGAAGATGTCTATCGAGCAGTAGTCGGCAGGCTGTTTGCAAATATCGAAGCGCAACTCGATGCGGCACCCCGTGCATCGGATACCGTCCGAGGCACAATCGCCGATCTGGTCGATTGGATCGAAACTCTCTTTCTGTCGACTGATTATCGCCGTTTGATTTTTCTCAAGCTAAGAGACGGTCCTTCCGAGCCTTGGTTGGCGATGAATTTTCAGCGCAAAATTCGGGACCGTGTCCATGCGGCGTTAGAAGCACAAATATCTGCCGCAGGTCGCAACCATGGCTTGTCGATTCTTTGCGATACAGATTCAATCAAGCTGTCCGTCGCGAGGCTTGAGGCAGCTACGGCTCTGATAAACCTAGTCGATGAGATAGGCGCACAGAGTCTTAGAACAGATAGAGATAAAGCAACGGCAATAACGGATATTTGGCACTCCGCGAGGAGCAACGAAAGCTTGGCCTATGCCGATTAAGGGTTGCTCTTCTACTCTTCAAACGCGTCGTATTCGAAGACTTACCGATAACGAAGGCTCTTTGTTGGTAATGATCTCCCGACATGAACCTGTGACAGCCTATAGGATCGTGAGGCTGTTTGAAGCGGATCCAGTAAGCGGGTTCAACGAGAGTATGGGGCAGGTATATCCCGCCATCAATCGCATGTCAGATCGAGGCCTCGTTGCCGGTGAGCGTATTGACAGAGATCGCAGACAAACTGTCAAATGGACTTTGAGCCAACATGGTGAACATGAGCTCAGGGAATGGGCGCAGGACTTCAAACCCGACGACATGATTTTGGCCGATCCACTACACCCCAAAGTGCTGACGTTGGGCCTCATGCCGTATCAGGACCGGCTCGACTGGCTTAGCAGAGTGAAGCAAGACTTATCCGATAAGCTAATTGACCTTGAAGCAGCAGCCCAGGGTTTGTGCTCGTACGATGCCAGGTTAATCCACGACGGACTTCTTTCTTCTGCCAGAGCACGCATGGATTGGTTGGATCGCGTTTTTGTCGAGACGGTCAAAAACAACGATCGTGACAACTAACACCCGGGCACTTTGACCTCGCTCGAACCAAGTATCAGTTACTCGGTCACATGGTTTCTAAGCTCAATTCCCCGATGCTCGCGAATATTGGCCGTCCAACCCTACCCTGCCCCACCCCCAAAGGGCGTTACGGCTAGCTGGCTAACCGGCTTGCAACCCCGCTTCCACGGCAAAAACAGCCAAAGTGGTGCTAGTCAGACAGAGCAGAGCCATGGCCAGCATGTCATAAAATTATCTCGACCACGCAGCGACGTTTCCGGCGGCAAACCGGGCGAATCTCCGGGTGGAGTCATGGATCGATTTGCGATCGCAGCGGCAATGTTTTGCTAGTTCGGTGCGCGCGATTGGCGTGATTTGGGCAATCAATACTTGCTTAATCAGCTTTCCAGAAAGTTTGTTAACCACTTGAATTTGCAATGAATATTATTACTCACTAGGCGTTGAGCAATGGCCCTGGTCAATTGTGACTTGGGCGCTAAAAATTTGTGAGGTCGCCAGTGAACCTAGTCATTCGGTTAGCCGTTGCGCTTTCAGTATTCGGTTATCTTCTTTTGAGTGTTCCCGCGCATGCGCAATCAACAATTGATCCCGAAGGGTCCGGGGCCATAGTCGCGGCGGTTGATTGGCTTCAGGGCACATTGCTTGGAACCGTTGCGACAGTGGTGGCGGTAATCGCTGTGGCGGCTGTCGGATTCATGATGCTGACCGGCCGGGTCAATTGGCGCCACGGCGCGGTTGTCATCCTCGGTTGCTTTGTGCTGTTCGGGGCGGCCAGCATCGTTGCTGGTATCCAATCGACAGCCAGCATGGGTGGCTGAGGTGAGTCAGGACCTGCACCGGACAATCGTTTTTGTCGGCCTAACGCGTCCGCAAATGTTTGCTGGTGTCACCTATAGTTTTTTCGTCTTCAACGCGATTGTCGCGGCCGAATTCTTCCTGATATTCAAATCGATCTGGGCGCTGGTCATTGCTGTCATCATTCACCTGATCGGCATGCTGTTATGCGTCCGCGAGCCGCGGATTTTTGATCTGTGGTTGACCCGGGTAAGCCGCTGCCCGCGCATTCGAAACCATGCCCTTTGGCGATGCAACTCATACCGGCCCTAACCCGAGATCGCAGAACGATAGACCGCGAGAAACCCGCGGGCGTGCATTTGCCCTATGCGCGTCATGTCGACGATCAGACAATTGAAACCCGCAATGGTCTGCTCATGCAGACGATCCGGCTCGATGGATTGCTGTTCGAGACGGTCGATTCCGACGAACTGAACTATCGGGCAGCCATGCGCGATGCCCTGCTCCGCGCAATCGGCACGTCGCGTTATGCGATTTATCATCATGTAGTAAGGCGGCGGCTCGACATTGATCTGGCGGCGCAATTTGGTGACGATTTCTCCGCTGAGGTCGATCATCGCTGGCGAGAAAGACTGGCGCGGCGCCAGCTTTATGTGAACGATCTGTTCCTGACTTTGGTGCGCCGTCCAACCGGTGCGATGGGCTTTCTCGATCGATTGCGCGCCGGTTTCCGGGCGCAGAGCAAGGCTGATCGCGCGGCGCTGGGCCGCGAGGTGGGTCAGCTCAATGCAGCGCGCGAGGCCCTGGTTGCTGCGCTGGGAAACTATGCGCCCCGCATACTCAGCATCTATGAAAGTGAGTATGGCCTGAGATCCGAATCGATCGAGTTTCTGGCATCGCTCTATAGTGGCGACCTGCGGTCAATGGGCTTGCCGCTGGGGGATATCGGCCACCATCTGGCCGATCGCCGGATTAGCTTTGGCCAGAACACGGCCGAGCTGTCCGCTGGCAGCGGTTTGCCACGATCCTTTGTCGGGCTGATATCGATCAAGGATTACCCGACGGAAACAATGCCGGGCATGTTCGACGAGCTATATCGATTTCCTTTTGAAATGACAGTCAGCCAGTCTTTTGGCTTTGTCGAACGGCGAGAAGCATTGTCTCGGATGAACCTGGCGGCACGGCGCATGCGCTCGGCTGAGGATGAAGCCGTCAGCCTGCGGGATGAGCTGCTCCATGCAAAGGATGATGTGGCGGCTGGTCGGGCTGCGTTTGGCGAGCATCATACGACGATCGCTGTCCGTGCTCAGAGCATGGCAGCGGTTGATAGTGCGGTTGCGGAAGTGACGGCGCTGCTGGCCGATCTGGGCATGGTCGCCGTGCGCGAAGATATTGCGCTGGAACCTGCATTCTGGGCGCAGTTCCCGGGCAATTTCAAATATATCACGCGGCGAGCGCTGGTCTCGACCCAGAATTTCGCAGGTCTTGCCAGTCTTCACAATTATCCGGTTGGCCAGCGTGATCGCAATCATTGGGGCGATGCTGTCACCCTGTTTGAGACGACGGCAGCCGGGCCGTATTTCTTCAATTTCCATCAGGCTGATCTCGGCAACTTTACGGTGATTGGGCCGTCCGGATCGGGCAAGACGGTGGTGCTCAACTTCCTGCTTGCCCAGGCCCGCCGGTTCGCACCGCGGATCATCTTCTTCGACAAGGATCGCGGCGCAGAATTGTTTATCCGCGCGATTGGCGGTCGCTATGACAGGCTCCAGCCCGGCGCCCCCTCCCAGCTCAATCCGCTCTTGCTCGAAAATGCCGAGGGCAATCGCCAGTTTCTGATCGATTGGATCGCGCAGCTGGCCGGTGATGTGACCAGTGAAGAACTGGATCATATCCGCGACGCGGTCGATACCAATTTCGAACAACCGGCCGAACGTCGCCAGCTGCGCCATTTCGTCGAACTGTTTCGGGGCTATGCGCGGCCAGCAGCAGGCGATCTTTATTCACGCTTGCGATCCTGGTGGGGCGAGGGTGAGCGGGCCTGGCTATTCGATAATGCCGAGGACGAGACGGACCTCACCGCCGATGCCGTCGGCTTCGATATGACCGCGATCCTGGATGATCCGGTGATGCGCACGCCGGCGCTGATGTATTTCTTCCATCGGGTCGAGGAACGGTTGACCGGTGAGCCGGCGATTATTGTGGTCGATGAGGGCTGGAAAGCGCTCGACGACGAGATATTTGTCCGCCGCGTCAAGGATTGGGAGAAAACCATCCGGAAGCGCAACGGCATCGTCGGCTTCGCGACCCAGAGCGCGCAAGACGCGCTTGAAAGCCAGATCTCGAGCGCGATTATCGAACAGGCGGCAACGCAGATATTCATGGCCAATCCGCGGGCGCGCCGGGAAGATTATGTCGATGGTTTCGGATTGTCGGACCATGAATATGAGCTCATTCGCACGCTTCCCGATCACGCCCATTGTTTCTTGATCCGACATGGCAATGACAGTGTCGTCGTGCGGCTCGATCTGTCGGGAGAGAAAGACTTGTTGACCGTGCTGTCCGGTCGCGAGCGTACGATCCGGATTTTTGATGAGCTATTGGCGCAAATGGGGGGCGATCCGAAAAACTGGATGCGCCCCTTGCTGGAACGGGCCTGATCGCGATGGCCTGTACCCAGATCACCACCGGGGAGGCGTTCCTCAGCTCGACGCTCGCGCATATCGATTGCCAGGCACAGGCCATCGGGAGTTTCGGCTTTGCCGCGCTAAGCGATCCGAACTCGCCGCTCTCGCAGATCGTCACGGCATTGCTCGTCCTGTTTATCGCTATCTTTGGCTTGCGCTTGTTGCTTGGCCACCCGGTCGGCGGCGGGGATATTGTTACGGCGTTTCTGAAGATCGGCATTGTACTGGCTCTTGCCACCAGCTGGCCGGCTTATCGGACGGTTGTCTACGATACGGTCTTCCATGGTCCGGCCGAGGTGGCGAACGCAATTGGGTCAGCATCTGGGCTTCCGGGGCCGAATGCTGATTTTCCGAGCCGGTTGGAGACGGTCGACACGGCAATCCTTGAACTCACGGCTATGGGCAGCGGCCGCGTCCAGCCGATCCAGGGCACTGTGTCCGGGGAAAGTCGCATTGAGGCATTCCGCCCCTATGTCGTCAGCGACGGGCTCGCCTTCGGATCCGCACGTGTAGTCTGGCTCGCGGGCACAATCGGTTCGCTTGCAATTGTCCGCATTGGTGCCGGGCTCTTGTTGGCCCTGGCACCGATTATGGCAGGCCTTCTCCTGTTCGGTGCAACGCGCGCGGTGTTTGTGGGGTGGCTGCAGGGCTTGGGCCTGATGGCCTTGGGCTCCCTGGCAATTTCGATACTGCTCGCGGTGGAGGTCGCGATATTCGAGCCGCTGCTAACGAGTGCGCTCAACTTTCGCGCTGCGGGATTGGCAACCCCGGCCGCACCGTCGGAATTACTGGTTATCGCACTCGCCTTCACCATCGCCCAATTTGCGATGATCGCGATACTGGCTCGGGTCATTTTCAGCCGGGCAAGATCCGGCCTTTCGCAGACATTGCGCGGGCAAAGCGCGATCAACGCGCCGCCTGCCATTCCTGCATCGACGCTCCCAAGGGCGATCCCGTCCGAAACCGTTACGCTCTCCCGGCCTCGACAGCTCATTGAATCCGTCGCGATACGGCAACCGCGGACGGGCTCGGGCTCGACAGACGGTGACTTCAACCGCCGAACGACTGTGTCGGTTGATGCACGGGCGAGCCGCGCAGTGGTTGATGACCAATCGCGATCGCGATCAGGAAGCGATAACAGCCGGCGCAACTATCGGCGGGTATCCCGCGCCTCGGCGAGACGGGATCGGTCAGCATGAAGGCAGAGACCCGCGCTGAACTGGACGCCTATTACAAGGCGGCGGAAACCTGGGCGACCGACAAGGCGGAACAGCTTCGCGGATCGCGCCAACGCGCTTGGATCATCGCCGTTGCCGCGATCTTTGTCGCCGTTGCCGAGGCGATCGCATTGATCATGCTTGTCCCGCTCAAAACGGTAGAACCCTATACGCTGCTGGTTGATCGCAACACGGGCTATGTCGAAGCCCTGGCACCGCTCGATGGTGCGACGATCACGCCGGATACAGCGCTGACCCGGTCATTCCTCGTCCAATATGTGATTGCGCGCGAGACGTTCGACATCAACACGATTGAGGACGCCTATCGCAAGACGGTGCTCTGGTCCGACGGCGTCGCCCGGTCCGAATATATTGCCTCCATGCAGGCCTCCAATCCGGAAAGCCCGCTCACCAGCCTGCCGCGCAGCACAGTTGTCGAGGTGCAGATCAACAGCGTGTCGATGCTGTCCGAGACAACGGCGATGGTACGCTTTGCCCTGGAGCGCCGCGACCAGAATGGGAGACGCAGGCCGCTTGGCCGGCGCGTATCGGTGATCAGCTGGACCTATTCGGGGGAGCCGATGACAGTTGCCGACCGGCTGGTGAACCCGCTCGGTTTTCAGGTGACGCGCTATCGGAGCGATGTCGAGGCACTGCCCGAATATCGACGGATGCCTCCGGTTGATGATGATCCCGAAGGGGAGGCGCCAGGGGCGTCGCGCGGAGATGAAGAGGGTGAGCGCGAAGATCCGCAATCGGGCGAAATCCGCCAGATCGGCGAAAGAGCCGATGCGGAGGAGGGGGATACGCAATGAGGGCGTGGATCCTCCCTTTCGTGATTGCGACCGCTGCCTGTCCGGCTGTCGCGCAGATCGATTCCGAACCCGGCACTGCGGATTGGCGCCATCAGACCTTCACCTATCTGCCCGATGCCATCTACCGGCTGGACGTTGAGGCTGGTCATCACATTACGGTCGCCTTTGCGGCGGGGGAGATGATCCAGAGCATTGCGCTGGGCGATGATCGCAGTTGGCAAGCGACGCCGAGCGGCCGCGGTGACATGATGTTTGTTCGGGCGGCACCTTCCGCACCATCGACGAATATGACGGTCGTGACCGATATCCGTACCTATGTGTTTGGCCTGTCGACCGGCTTTGGCGGTGCGCCCTGGATGGTGCGATTTGTCTATACCGATCAGCAAGGCAATGGCAGCGAACAAGCAGAACTGCCCCCGCTTGATCATCGTCGATATCGCGTGCGCGGCAGCCGCCATTTGCGGCCTGAAGAGATTAGCGATGATGGCCGGCGGACGATGATCCGCTGGGCAGCCTCGCAACCTCTGCCAGCCGTTTTTGCCGAAGATGGATCGGGCCGAGAGGCCGTGGTCGATGGCCAATTCCGAGATGGCGTGTTGGTCATTGACCGTGTCTATGCCGAGTTGATTTTCCGCCATGGTCGCCGTCGGGCCATAGCGAGACGCCTAGAGGCTGACCAATGAGCCAGGACGCGCCCCAAACACCGCCGGCGGATCAGGCCAAGGAGGCGCTCGACATTCGTCCCGTCGTTGCAGAAGGCGGAAAAAGCTATGCTGTTCCGATATTTATCGCCGGTTTGGTGATTGCGGCTGTCTTTCTCTTCAGCGCGCTCGATGCCAATCGGCGCGGCCTCGCAGCACCCACTACCACGGCACCGGCAGCTACGCTTACAGAGGTTGAATCGCGTGTACCGGCTCTGTTCGTTCCCCCCGAGCGGATTGAAGAAATCGAGCCTGTTACAAACGAGATTGAAGACGAGCCAGCGTCCCAGCCTGCTGAACCGCCGCTGTTTGAGGATTTTGTGCCCTATGCCCCGCCGAGCTTGCCACCGCCTCCTTCTGCCGAGCAGGGGCCACAGCAACTCACACCGGGCAATGCGACGATCGGTTCGGTTTTGGTCTATGATCGCGGTGGCAACCGCGCATTGGCAACCGGTACGACCGTTGCGCAGCAAGGAGCGCAGGCGGCTGGGCAGCAGTCCGATGCCGGCGAACAGCGTGTGCGGGCGGCCAGGCTGTCGAATCCCTCGACAACGGTTATCCAGGGAACGGTAATCCCGGCGGTCCTTGAAACGGCTATCGATACCAATCGCAGCGGCCCCGCCCGGGCGATTGTTTCGCGCGACATTTTCGGGTTTGATGGGACGCGCATATTGATCCCGCGCGGTAGTCGCTTGATCGGTGAATATGGAACGGGGCTTAATGCCGGCCAAAATCGCGTGCTGGTTGAATGGACCCGGCTGGTTCGGCCGGATGGCGCGACGATCGCGCTCGATTCCCCTTCGGCAGATCGCCTAGGCCGGGCCGGTATTCGCGGCGATGTGGATTCGCATTTCTGGGAGAGGTTTGCCTCGGCCATATTTCGCACGGCCCTGGATGTGGGCACCGTGCTCGCTACCCAGCAAATTGGCGATGGCGCCTTTGTGGTCTTCCCGCAAAATCTGAGAGAGGCCGGGAATGAGGGAACAGCGCCGCAAAGATTTCAACGGACATTATCGGTTGATCAAGGCACCGCCGTGTCCGTGTTCGTGGCCCGCGATCTAGATTTCACGCCGGTCGAGCGCGGCCAGTGAGCGGGGCAGCGGGATCCTATCTATCGCGCTTCCTGGCTCCGCTGGCCCCCTTTCTGACCCGCACCGACATCACCGATATCTTCATCAACAAGCCCGGTGAAATTTGGCTCGAAACTATCGGCGGCGAGATATGCTCTCAGGCAGTACCCGAGCTCGATGCACCGATGTTGGAGCGGCTGGCCCGGCAGGTTGCTGCCTATGCGAGCCAGGGAATCAGCCGCGAACATCCGCTGCTATCGGCGACATTGCCGGGTGGAGAACGCATCCAGATAGTCGCGCCACCGGCCACCCGCGGCCCCATGGCCTTTGCCATCCGCAAGCAGGTGTCGTCCGGCATCGGGCTGGATGATTATGTGGCGACTGGTGCCTTCACCACTGTCGCGACCGGCAGTGAAGCCGATCGCGGTTTTGGCATCCCGGAACGGGGCGAGGACAATGGTGTGGGCGCAACGCAGATATTGCGCGATGCGGTGCGCAATCGCCGCAATATCCTGATCTCCGGCGGAACATCGTCCGGCAAGACAACCTTGTTGAACGCCCTGCTGCTGGAAATCCCGCGCGATGAGCGATTGATCTTTATCGAGGATACAAGCGAGCTTGAGATCGTCCATCCCAACGCGGTCGGCCTGTTGGCAGCTCGCAGCGCGCTGAGCGAAGCACGGATCGATGCAGAAGATCTGTTGAATGCGTCATTGCGGATGCGGCCCGATCGCATTTTGTTGGGCGAGGTGCGCGGGCCGGAGGCCTTCACTTTCTTGCGCGCCATCAATACCGGCCACCCCGGATCGATGAGTACGATCCATGCCGATTCCCCGCGCCATGCAATCGATCAACTTGCCTTGCTGGTTCTCCAATCGGGTGCGCGCCTCGGATGGGACGATGTGGTTCGCTATGTGCGCTCGACTGTCGATATCTTTGTCCAGATTGAGCGGCGGGGCGGGCGTCGATCTATTACGCATATCGCCCATTCTGCCGACTTGGCAGGTGGCAATGAACGGTCCGTACAGGCCGCGGCTCGATGATCGGACCCGCTACCCTCGGCACGACGGCCACGGCATCGCTATTTGCGAGCCGAGACAATTCTGTTCTGCTGAGTGCGCTGTCCTGGATCGAGGGAACCCTGCTTGGATCGCTGGCGACCATTGTTGCGATCCTAGCTGTCGCGGGCATCGGCTTTCTGCTCCTCCAGGGGAGGCTAGTGGTACGCGGCGGGATCCGCGTTTTGGCCGGATGCTTCATTCTGTTCGGGGCGGCTTCGATCGTATCCGGGCTGCAGTCCATGGCCACCGGTGTGGCAGGGAGCGGAGCGTTCGAGCGACCCGTCCCACAACAAATAAGCGCACCAGAACCGATGGAAATACCCAATCGAACAAGTAATTATGATCCTTATGCGGGCGCATCGGTACAAGATCCTTAATATAGAGATAATAAAGCACTCAAATAGGTTACTTTTTATATTTACAAAACAAAGTAAATGCGTATTTTTGATTCTAAATCAAAGGAGTCGCGTATGAAAATGGTACCTTGGCTTGCTAGCGTTTCATGCATTGGACTGTCCTCTGCGGCGATCGCGGCTGAAACAATTACCTATCAATATGACGCTCAAGGACGGCTCATTCAGAGCGTTCGTTCGGGCGGTCCGGCCGACGGCGCGACCGTTGCTACAAGCTACGACAAGGCTGGAAACCGGACCAATCAGACGGTCACGGGAGCCGGCACACCACCTCCACCACCTCCGCCTCCGCCTCCGCCTCCACCACCTCCGCCTCCGCCTCCGCCTCCGCCTCCACCTCCACCACC
This sequence comes from Parasphingopyxis sp., assembly GCA_965212265.1. Lineage (GTDB taxonomy): Bacteria > Pseudomonadota > Alphaproteobacteria > Sphingomonadales > Sphingomonadaceae > Parasphingopyxis. Next base: position 119,372 of record CBDBUZ010000008.1, read on the forward strand.
TCCGCCTCCGCCTCCGCCTCCGCCACCTCCGCCGAATAATCCTCCGGTGGCGAATACTGACTATGGGACGATGCCGATTTGCACATTCGCGACGTTCAACGTGACTGGCAACGATACGGATCCAGACGGCGATCTGCCTCTGACAGTGACAGCCGTGTCCGGCCCGCTCTCGCCCACGATAATCGGCACGACGTCTGTCCGCGTGACGTCCGGTACCGGAACTGGCGGTAATGCGATTAGCTACACGATCCAGGATTCGCGGGGCGCAACCGCGACTGGTCTCCTCAGCGTGAATGTGTCCGGAGGCTTCTGCTTCTGAGTGCCCTTGAAATTGCTTTCAACAGGAATTTGATGATGACCGTAACCCCCAGCACCCATCGTTCGTCCCCCACCGGCACTGCGCTATTGCTCATGTTGCTTGCCTGCTTGGTCTTGGGTGCTCAGCCGGTGCAGGGGCAGACTCCCGACGGCTTGATCAATCCGCTGAACATCGAACCGGATGCCAATGGTGTGGACATGATCCGCGGTACGGTATCCCGGCCTGTTCCGACGCTGTCGATACCCGCTGCACCCAATCTCAGCCTCCAGCGGCTGCAATCGACCATTCCAGTGATGACGCGCTTTGTGCCAATCGACGAATTCTCTCTCGGTAATGCCCAAGTGAATAATGGCGGCGGAACATCGGAGGGATTTCAGTGCCTTGATGAGCAATGTTGGCCGAACACGCATAATGGCTCGACTCTATCCGGCAATGCAGCGGGCTATAATTACATGCTCGGCGGCAGCGGCGTTCGCGTCACCTTTGGCCTGGTCGGTAATAATATCCTTGGAACGGCGGGACGGTTCTACAGCTTTTATGGAACCCAGATTGCCTATCCGAACGGTGAAACTTTGACATTCACCTATCAGCAGGGCGTTTCAGGCGGCACAAACTATACGCGGCCAACCAAGATTGTCAGCAATCTCGGCTATGAGATGCAATTCACCTATCAGGCGGGCGCGGTTGGTACGTCGCAATGGAGCACGCTTGCGACGGCTACGATCTACAGCTCGTCCGACACAAATACGGCTCTAGCTCAACACACATACAGCACTGGCGGCACAATCACCGACTTGGCGACGCGGGAATGGAGCTGCTGCGGCGATGGAATGGATATTCCACTGCAGATTGCCGATGTGACGATGAGCCTGCCGGACATGACAAATGACAGCTTTGACGCGACACCGACCACAAACCACACCCAGACGCCCCGGGTGGCTCAGATCGAAAGCGACGGGGTTGTGTGGACCTATCAGGGGACCGAAACGACGGGCACCGGCAAATGCACGCCCAACGGTTGCGATCTAACCCAGATGGTAATCACAGGACCGCTCAACTTTGAGCGCACCGTAACCAATGATGTCAGCGCCAACCCGACTCTTGCCACTGTCACAACGAGTGTGGCCAATCGAATCAGTAACTCAACGACATACACAACAAATTATGCCTATGACACGCAGCGGCGGCTCACAGGGATCACCTATCCGCTCGGCAATGGGGTGTCGGTTGTTTATGATGATCACGGAAACATCACCTCGCGAAGTGTGCTTCCGACCAGCGGTACGCCGCTAACCCAAACCGCTAACTTCACCACCCCGGGGGCGCCAGGTCCCGGCACCAATGCGTGCGCCGATGTGATGTGCTTCCGGCCAAACTGGACGCGCGATGAAGCAGGCAATCAGACCGACTATCTGTGGGCGACGCATGGCGGCAATGTGAAGACGCTGGAACCGGCGGGCGCGAACAATCTGCGCCGCTTAACTCATCGCCTCTATTCAACCAGCGGAGGGATCACGCGGATGACCAGTGAGCGCGTGTGCGGCGTGGCGTCGAGCGCGGCAATCGCCTCGATCACCTGTCCCAACACTACGGCAACCCAGGTGACCAATTATTCCTATTGGGTGGGCACCATGCTCCCGGCGACGATCACGCGCACCAATGGAGCCGGATCGCTAAACGCGGCCACCACATATACCTATGACAGTGCCGGGCGCGTAACCATAGAAAATGGTCCACTCGCTGGAACCGAAGATGCCAGCTATTATCGCTACGATACGGCCGGGCGGCGCATTCAGGTTGTGGGACCGGAAATCGGCAATGACGACCGTCGGGCAGGTACGAACACGACCTATCGGGATGCCGATGATCAGCCGATTCTCAGCCAGACTGGCTATTACACCAGTGCGACTGATCAAGTCATGACGGCGACCAGCGAAGTACTGAACACATATAATGACGATCGCCTTGTCACTCGCGCCGACACGATTGACTCGCCAAACGACACGACCGTCGGCGTCACTCAGTTCACCTATAACGCCCGCAATCAACTACACTGCCAGGCGCAACGCATGAACCCGGCGCAGTTCAATTCCCTGCCCAGTTCGGCATGCAACCTGGATACCGAAGGGACTATGGGCCCGGATCGAATCCAGCGGCACTGGTATGACCGGTTTGGTCGGCGCTACCTCACTCGGGCTGGCTATCGCGTCCTCAACGGCGGGACGGGGGAGGATCTGTTCCGCATGGCGTGGAATGCGAATGGACAGGTCCGCTGGCGCAGGGATGGTCTCGGCAGTACGCACCAGACCAACTATACCTATGACGTTTATGATCGGCCGCTGCGCACCACATTCCCGGACGGCAGCTATGAAGAGCTGAGCTATAACTCGCGCAGCCTCGTCACCCAGATGCGCAATCGGCGTGCGCAGCTCATCAACAATAATTATGACAATGCGGGGCGCCTGACGAGCACGACTTCGAGCGGCTTCCCGACGACCTCCTATACCTATGACGGATTGGGCCGTGAAGCGCAGATTGCACGCGCTGGAATCTCGACGATCGATTATCAATATGACCAGCTGGGTCGACGGAGTCGCACAACTCAGGATGGTCGCCAGCTCAACTATCAATATGACATTGCCGGACGCCGGACGCGGCTCACCTATCCGGATGGCTATTATGTCACCTATGAATATACGCCGGCCGGCCAGGTTACTTCGATCCTGCAAAACGGATCATGGGCGTTGGTGGATTATCTCTATAACGGCGCAGGCTGGCTGACGTTTATCAATCGGGCCAATGGCGAGGATACGGTGGTCAGCCGCGATTGGCTGTCGCGTCCCACGCGCCTCAATCATGTCGGCCAGAGCTATTCCGATTTCACCTATAACCCGGCTTCGCAGATCCTGACGCGGACGATCTCCAACAATGATTTCGTCTGGGATCATCACGCCAATCTCAACCGCAACTACAGCATCAATACTCTCAACCAATATACGAGCGCCGGCGGGGTCAATTTCAGCTATGACAATAGCGGTAACCTCACCGCATCGGGCACAGACAGCTTCGCCTATGACAATATGAACCGGCTCACCAGCGGCACGGTGGGCGGCGCGGCGACCTTCCATCTGCGCTATGACGGGCTCGGCCGGTTGCAGCGGACCAATGGCATTGGGCCGACCACCACGTTCCTGCATGACGATGATGCGCTGATCATGGAGTATAGCTCCACCGGCTCAATCCTGCGCCGCTATATCCATGGCCCGGGGGTCGATGATCCGATCGTCTGGTATGAAGGATCGAGCGTCGGCGCGTCCGCGCGCCGCTTCCTCCATGCCGATGAGCGGGGTTCCGTCACCGCGATCACCGACAACAGTGGCGCGACGATCAACATCAACAGCTATGATGATTGGGGGATCCCGGCGCCCGGCAATATTGGCCGCTTCGGCTATACCGGCCAGCTCTGGATCGATGAACTCGGCCTCAACTATTACAAAGCCCGCTTCTACTCCCCCACCCTGGGCCGCTTCATGCAGACCGACCCGATTGGGTATGATGACGGCATGAACATGTATGCCTATGTCGGCAATGATCCGATGAATGGGACGGATCCGACGGGGACTATCGTCGAAACGGTTTGGGATGTGGTAAACATCGGGATCGGCATAGGCAATCTTGCAGATAACGTAAGCGAAGGAAATGTCGGAGCAGCAGTAGCCGATGCAGCAGGCATACTTATTGACGTTGGAGCTACAATATTACCTGGGATACCTGGCGGAGCCAGTACAGCAATCTCCGCAACAAGAACCGGAGCTAGTGCCGTTACTGATGGTGTGGCTGCAGGAAGAAGAACAGTAGAAACACCCAGAGCAGCTCGACGCGAAGCAATGCGGCGAGCCAATATTCCAACTTCACAGCAACCCGTCAGGCAAAGTCGAAATGCTTCGGGAAGGTCCCAAGAATACGATGTTCCCAGAGCGGGGGGTGGTACTGAGCGAGCTGCGGTAGTAGAGAATACCCGAGATCGTAGCCATCAAGGGCAACGGCATTTCGAAGCTGGTAGAGTTCGGACTAATCCAGTCACAGGTCGACCTCGTCAAAATCGATACGGAGCACCAAGACTACGGAACGACAAATGCAAAGTGCTATGTTAATGCTCAGAAAAACGGCCTTAGAATACAAGCAAAAAATTTCATCTAGAAATAGAAAGAAAGCTGATATTTTTGCAAAAATGCCGGCGATGGCTTCCGCCGTCACAAGCTATCCTAAGCAAGATGAAATAATCTCTAGTTTGAAGAAAAGTAGCAGAATTACTTACAGAGAAGAATTGGAATATGACAAAATAGGTGATCTGCTTTCATATATTTCTAGCATGACAAATATTCTAGGTGATTTTGTATATTTGTTCTCACACGAAATGGGATTTTATCCTTCGTTTCACCTATCTATGGCAGAATTGACAAATATCATAAGTGTTGCTCCCCATATTATGGGAGATGATGGTTTTGTCGTGGTGTCAGAAAATTTGGGCACGATGATGATCTTGGATCACTACACAGATAGAAATGTTTGGGCCATTGAGATTGAAAGGTAAGACTCGTTTAATTACGGTGACAGTTTACTAAATCCCTAAATTCTGCCAATTTCGGGCTATGGCCCGTCTGCCCCGTATAGTTCTGCCTGGTGTTCCACACCATATCAACCAACGGGGCAATCGTCGCGCCCAGACCTTTTTCGAGAATGGCGACTATTCGCTCTATCGCGACATGCTGGGCGAAGCAGCGGAACGCGCCCGGCGATTAAGGTGACAGTTTACCAAATCCCTAAATTCTGATGACGGGCTCGGCCGGTTGCAACGGACCAATGGCATTGGGCCGACCACCACCTTCCCGCATGACGATGATGCGCTGATCATGGAGTATAGCTCCACCGGCTCGATCCTGCGCCGCTATGTCCATGGCCTCGGCGTTGATGATCCGATTGTCTGGTATGAAGGATCGAGCGTGGGCGCGTCCGCCCGCCGCTTCCTGCACGCGGATAAACGCGGCTCGATCACGGCGATCACCGACAACAGTGGCGCGACGATCAGCGTCAACACCCACGACTATTGACCTCTTGACTAAGTACCCGGTGATCTGGGTACTCCCGGTTTCCCTGCACGTGAAGACAAATTCCCTGTTCTCTAGACAAGGGAAAAATGTGTCGAAGACTGCAGAGAACGCTGGCCGAGGTGCTCACGTATCCGCAATTATTGATGAAATCTGCGGTTTTTCCCTGCAGATTGCCGCACAACAGGGAAATGCCTCATGAGACCGATTCGCTCGAAACTCCGTCCTGCACCACACTCTTTTCGCTTTTATATCAATAACTTAAATGTATTTGACCAGGCCTGTGAGGCCCGGACTTCCGCGGGTTTTGGCCGCCGCGAAATTGACAATGGATACCGTCGTGTAGATGTCCGCTTTGGGCGCAAAGCAGACATTCTATTTTTCTCAGTTTCGCCTCCCTGATCCATCCCGAGACTTCCCTGATTGGCGTCAATAATTCCCTGTTATCTTATCCAGGGAAACACGCGTGAACGCTGCAGAAAAGCTGCGTTCAACAGGTAGAATCTGCGCACTTTGTCACGAAAAATCCGCGATTTCCCTGTAAATTCACAGGTGTCAGGGAAAACACCGCAGAGACTGGTTTGCGCAAAACTCCGCCCCGCACCACGATCATTTCCCATATTTTGCAAAATCTTACATATCTCGATGCGCACCTGTGAAGCCAGGCATTGCATGGATCCTGGGGCTCGCGCGCTCCTGGTCGGGATCCGCTGTGATTGTATCG
>CBDBUZ010000009.1:0-79901 GCA_965212265.1 Parasphingopyxis sp.
GGCGTTGAACCATTTGCCTGACTGGGCTGGCTTTGCGCCATGGGTGAGATGGCCACCTGCATCGAGCGACATGCCGAGGATCGTATCTCCGGGCTTTGTCAGCGCGAGCATCACCGCGCCATTGGCCTGGGCGCCTGAATGCGGTTGGACATTGGCAAAGCCGCAGCCGAACAATTCCTTGGCGCGTTCAATAGCCAGTGTCTCGACGGAATCTGATGGCGCGCAGCCCTGATAATAGCGACGCCCGGGATAGCCCTCGGCATATTTGTTGGTCAGCACCGAGCCCTGCGCTTCGAGCACAGCCATCGAGACGATATTCTCTGACGCGATCAACTCGATCTGTTTTTGCTGCCGGGTCAGTTTCGGCTTTCAGCGCGCTGGCGACGTCCGGATCGGTTTCCTCCACCCGATTGGTGAAGAACCCGTCCGGCTGGACATCACTGAGATTGGCAGGGTTGGTGCTCATGCGGGTTCCTTCGAAACGGCGGGGCGAGGGGGTTGGGTTGGATAACTTGTCGACGCGGCGCTGATGACGATCCCCACCAAATTCGGTCGACAGGAATGCGGCGAGGCAGTCTTTCGCAGTTTCGATCCCGATCAATCGAGCGCCCATCGCGATGACATTGGCGTCATTATGCTCGCGCGACAGGCGGGCTGCGAGATTGTCGGATACGAGCGCGCAGCGACAGGCCGGGTTGCGATTGACGGCCATGGAGATGCCAATGCCGGACCCGCACAAGGCGACACCGAATTGCTCATCGCCAGCGGCGATCGCTTCAGCCAGCGCATAGCCATAGTCAGGATAGTCGACCGACTGGTGATTGTGCGGACCGAGATCCGTCACATCATGGCCCTGTTCCTCAAGCCAGGCGACAAGCGCTGCCTTCAGCTCAATGGCTGCGTGATCCGATGCGATGACAATGCTGTGCGACATACGGGGCCTCCGTCGGCGGTGCGACTGCCCATTTAGTCGTGCTGGACGATCTACGCCACCACCCATTGTGGTTTTTTCCACATGAACGCGGTGTCAGGCTGGAATTAATCCTCAAACCCGACGAAGCGCACTGTCTCTTCGAGCGGCTTGCGGTGCGAATAGACAGTGTTGGCCGGGAAGTCCGGATCAGGATAGCCCATCGCGACGCAGATCATGATGACCTGATCGTCGGGCACGCCGGCATGTTCGCGGACCACCGGCGATTGCATGATGCCCTGGCTGTTGATCACGCAGCCCAAGCCTCGCGACCAGGCAGCCGTCACCAATGCATTGGTGACCGCACCGCAATCGAAGGGCGCAATGTCGGATCCCAGGATCACTTTGTCGTATGTGACAACGACAGAGACCGGCGCATCGAACTGGCGAAAGCCGCGCAATACCCAATCCTGTCGGCCTTCCTTGTCTTCGCGTTCAATGCCCATCGCGCCGAACAGCTGTTTGGCGATCTCGATCTGGCGACCGCGATGTTCGTCGGGGACTTTGTTGAACGTGCGAAACTCGCGCGTGTCTGGTTTGCCAGCGAGGATGCCCTCGGTATTGCCTTTGCGGATCGCATCAAGGGGATCGCCCGTCACGACGGTGAAATTCCAGCACTGATTGTTGAAGCTGGACGGCGCACGGCAGGCGAGCTCGATAATCTCCTCAAGCGTCTCGCGCGAAACGGGTTTGTCGCTAAAGCCACGGATGCTCCGACGGCCCTTAACTACCTCATCATATTCCATAAATGCGCCTCTCGCTGAACCGGTTTAAATGCTAAAAGTCGTTTCTTGGGGAGAATGCAAGGATGGATTGGGCTGCGTCCGTCAGTGACCCTTTCAGGCGGCGAGGCGCAGCTCCATTCGATCCCAAATCTCGACCAGTGCCTTGGTGAGATCGCGCATCATTTCTTCATCATGGGTTGGTCCCGGGGTGAAGCGGAGACGCTCCGTACCGCGCGGTACGGTGGGATAGTTGATCGGCTGAACATAGCAGCCATATTCCGCGAGCAGGATGTCGCTGATCCGCTTCGCCTTGATCGGATCGCCAACCATCAGCGGAACGATATGGGTTGTCGTGTCCATCACCGGCAGACCGGCCTCAGAGAACATTGATTTGAGCATGGCGGCAGATGCCTGCTGCGCCTCACGCTCTTCGTTCGATGCTTTGAGATGTTTGACGCTGGCAAGAGCACCGGCGACAAGAACCGGCGACAGGCTCGTCGTGAAAATGAAACCCGGCGCATAGCTGCGGATCACATCGACGATCATCTTGTCGGCCGCAATATAGCCGCCCATCACGCCAACCGCCTTGGCAAGCGTACCTTCGATAATCGTTACGCGATCAGCAACACCGTCACGATCGGTAATGCCGCCACCGCGCTTGCCATACATGCCGACGGCATGGACTTCGTCGCAATAGGTGAGGGCGTTATATTTGTCGGCCAGGTCGCAAATCTCGGCGATCGGCGCGACATCGCCGTCCATTGAATAGACGCTTTCAAACGCGATCAGCTTGGGGGTTTCCGGATCTTCGGCGGCCAGCAGCTCTTCGAGATGCTCAAGATCATTGTGCCGCCAGACATGTTTTTCGCACCCGGCATTGCGAATGCCCGCGATCATCGATGCATGGTTGAGCTCATCGGAGAATACGACGCAGCCGGGCAGGAGTTTGCCCAGCGTCGTGAGTGTCGCTTCGTTCGAGATATAGCCAGAGGTGAACAGCAGGGCCGTTTCCTTGCCATGCAGGTCCGCCAGCTCTTCTTCCAGCTCGATATGATAATGTGTGTTGCCGCCAATATTGCGCGTGCCACCGGATCCGGCGCCCACGTCATGCAGCGCTTCTTCCATGGCTTCGATCACTTTAGGATGCTGGCCCATCGACAGATAATCGTTCGAGCACCAGACCGTAATCGGCTTGGGACCGTTATGGCCGGCAAAGCAGCGGGCATTGGGAAATGCGCCCTTGTTCCGCAGAATATCAATGAAAACCCGGTAACGGCCTTCTTCGTGGAGCCGCTCAATGGCCTTCGAAAATACGCGCTGATAGTCCAAAACGATTCCCCGCGATTGACGTTTCGGGTGATGTAATGGCTGGAATCGGCCATTTCCAGCGCGAACGACTCGCAATAAGCCTAAAGTGTTTCGAGCCGGGTCAGTCCATATTCGGCAAGCCCGGCGCGCAGCGGCGCAATGTCGCTCCCGTCCGAGATGAATATTGCCGTGCCTGGCCCCGGTTCTGCGGGCCAGGGCTGGCCTTCCACGAGGTGCGCGACGCGGCGGGCTATCCCGTCGCCGCCATGGACAAAACGGACGGGACGGGGTGCGGCGGCAGCAAGTTCTTCTTCGACCAGCGGAAAATGAGTGCAGGCAAGAACGATCGTGTCGATATTTTCACCACCCGGCTGGCCAAACAGGCCGTCGAGGACCGCCGCATACTCACTGGCCGGCGCAGTCTCACCGCGCAGTTTTTGCTCGGCGAGCGCAACCAATCGATGGCTGCCATGTCGGATTACTGTGCAGTCGGCAGCAAATTCGCGCGATAAATTGTCGACATAGGGTTGGCGAACGGTCGATTCTGTTCCGAGCACGCCAATGGTGCGGGTCTCGGACAAAGCAGCCGCAGGCTTGATCGCCGGCACGGTCCCGACGATTGGGATGGCGAGCGCCGTGCGCACGGGTTCGAGCGCGATCACCGATGCTGTGTTGCAAGCGATGACGGCGAGCCGCGCATCGACATGCTCGACCAGACGGCCAAGCAGGGCGGGAACGCGCGCGGCGAGCTCAGCTTCCGGTTTCTGGCCATAGGGAAAACCGGCTTGGTCCAGCGCATAGGCGATCGGCGCATGCGGCAATAGCGCGCGGACCGGCTCAAGGATTGATAATCCTCCGACTCCTGTATCGAGTAATAGTATAGGTTGGTCTGGCTGCATCACGCCTTGCCATATGGCGAAGCGCTCCGTGCTGCAACGCATCGAATATCGCGTCGCGATTGCGCCATGGACTCAAGATGTTATGACAATGACTTACGGCAATTGGAGAAAGAATCATTTTCGATAACGCGCTCTGGCTTGCCCCCGCATCGGCCCTGCTTTTTGGTTATCTGCTTGGTTCGATCCCGTTTGGCCTCGTGCTGACCAAAGTGACAGGGGCAGGGGATTTGCGCGCGATCGGGTCTGGCAATATCGGCGCGACCAATGTTTTGCGGACCGGCCATAAGGGCCTTGCCGCGGCCACGCTGTTGCTCGATGTCGCCAAAGGGTATCTCGCTGTGACGCTCGCGCCCTTGTTGGGGGCCAGTCCCGCCGACGCCATGCCACTCGCCGCGATCGGCGCCTTTGTCGGCCATTGCTATCCGGTCTGGCTCAAATTCAATGGCGGCAAGGGCGTGGCAACTTTGCTTGGTATCGCGCTTGCCTTTGGCTGGATCTATCTGGCCGTGTTTGCCGCCGTCTGGCTCGGTTTTGTTGCCATTTTCAGAATATCTTCGCTTGGGGGAATGAGTGCCGCCTTGGCTCTGCCCGTTACGGCTATATTCCAGAACAACAGCCAACAGATGTTTCTGTTCGCTGGTCTGGCGCTGTTGGTGCTGTGGAAGCATCGCAGCAATATCGGCCGCTTGATACGGGGTCAGGAACCAAAGGTCGGCGCATCCAAGAATGAGTGACGCGGAGCGGCTGGCCAAGCTCAGGCTGGCCCGCTCGCGCAATATCGGCCCGGTTACCTATCGCCAGCTGCTCGCCCGCTTTCCCTCTGCGCAGGAGGCGATAGACGCGATTCCGGATCTCGCTCGACGCGGTGGGGGGCGCGCGCCGCAACTTGCCGACATGCGGTTGATCGAGGCTGAAACGGAAGAGGTGGAGCGGCTCGGTGCGAGCTACCTGTTCCTCCATGTGCCGCCTTATCCGCCACCTCTGGCCGAAATTGGCGCTGCCCCGCCCGTGCTGATCGTTCGTGGAGATCTCTCATTGCTGGCAAAGCCGATTGTCGGGATGGTCGGCGCACGCAACGCGTCCGCGGCTGCCCGGCGATTTGCGAGGGAGCTGGCCTTTGGTTTGGGTGATGCTGGCTATGTCGCTGCATCGGGCCTGGCACGGGGTATCGACACAGCTGTTCATCACGGTTCGATCGACACCGGCACTATTGCGGTGATCGCGGGCGGGATCGACATATTCTACCCGCCAGAGAATAAGGATCTCCAGCTCGACATTGCTGAACGCGGCGTGCTGATCGCCGAGCAGCCGCCCGGCAGCGAACCCAAGGCGCGGCACTTTCCCTACCGCAACCGGATCATTGCAGGCCTTGGCATGGGAACGATTGTCATCGAAGCGGCTCCGAAATCCGGATCGCTGATCACGGCGCGCCAGGCCAATGAATTCGGCCGCGAGGTGATGGCTGTGCCAGGCTCCCCACTCGATCCGCGCGCCCAGGGATGCAACCAGCTCATCCGCGATGGCGCGACCCTGATCCAGACCGTCGATGACGTGTTGGAGATATTGCAACCGTTTGGCAGGGCCAGCGCCGAGCAGCCGGAATTACCGTACCGGCCCAAAAGAGTCTCAGCCGATGTCGAACCGTACGAACGTTCCACGGTGACGGAACTGCTCGGTCCGGTTCCGGTGACAGTGGACGAAATCATCCGGCAATCCGGTATCGCACCCAATGTCGTTCAGACAGTGCTACTTGAGCTCGAACTGGCCAGACGGCTGGAAAGGCACGCAGGAGGGAAGGTGAGTTTTTCAGATCCCGCTTGACGAACTGGATTTGCATCCCATCCTCGTGCGCGTATGAGAGCCCGGCCAGATTTGAGAGAAACGTCCGACCTATGAAACTTGTTGTTGTAGAATCGCCGGCCAAGGCGAAGACCATCGAAAAATATCTTGGCGGTGATTATCGCGTACTCGCATCCTATGGCCATGTCCGGGACTTGCCTCCCAAGGATGGCTCTGTGGATCCCGAAAATGACTTTGCCATGAAGTGGCAAGCCTATGGCGATAAAACCAAGCAGCTCAAGGCGATCACCGACGCGGCAAAGGATGCCGATGAACTGATCCTCGCGACTGATCCGGATCGCGAAGGGGAGGCAATCAGCTGGCATGTCCAGGAGGTCCTGCAGAAGCGCAAGGCACTGCCTGGCAAGGTCGAACGCGTTGCTTTTAATGCAATAACCAAGGCAGCGGTGCTCGATGCGATCGCCAATCCGCGGGGCCTGGATAACGATCTGGTCGATGCATATCGCGCGCGGCGTGCGCTTGATTATCTCGTCGGCTTCACGCTCTCACCGGTGCTCTGGCGCAAGCTTCCCGGCGCTCGCTCTGCCGGTCGTGTGCAATCGGTTGCACTCAAATTGGTCGTCGAACGCGAGCGCGAAATCGAAGCGTTCACGCCGCAGGAATATTGGTCGATTACCGTTGCGATGGAGCAGGACGGGACGGCATTCACCGCACGGCTCGTCCGCTGGAAGGGCGACAAGATCGATCGTCTGTCGGTTGGCAGCGAAGGCGATGCAATGGCCGCCAAGGCCGATGTCGAAGCTGGCGCGTTCAAAATTGTCTCGGTGGAAACAAAACCGCTGACCCGCAATCCACCGCCGCCATTTACGACCTCGACCATGCAACAGGAAGCGGCGCGCAAGATGGGATTTGCCGCGAGCCACACGATGCGGATCGCCCAGCAGCTCTACGAAGATGGCGCGATTACCTATATGCGGACGGACGGCGTTCAGATGGATGGCTCGGCCATTTCGGCGGCGCGCGGTGCGATCGCCAATCGCTATGACGCGAGCTATGTTCCGGACAGTCCGCGCGTCTACAAGACAAAGGCGAAGAACGCACAGGAAGCGCATGAAGCGATCCGGCCAACCGATTTCTCCCGCGACAAAGTCGGCGGCGGAGATCATGCGCGGCTCTATGAACTGATCTACAAGCGTGCACTGGCCAGCCAGATGGCATCGGCCCGCCTGGAGCGGACGACGGTGCAGATGGAAGAGGGCACCGGCCAGACAGCGCTGCGCGCTACCGGTCAGGTTGTAAAATTCCCGGGCTTCATGGCGCTCTACACCGAGGGCCGCGACGATGATGGCGACGAGGATTCCAAACTCCTGCCGATGATGAGCGAAGGCGATGCGCCGGCCAAGAAGAGCGTCGATGCCGAGCAACATTTCACCCAGCCGCCGCCGCGCTACTCGGAAGCCAGCCTCGTCAAGAAGATGGAAGAGCTCGGCATCGGTCGGCCATCGACCTATGCCTCGATCCTGAAAACGCTCAAGGATCGCGAATATGTTCGGGTCGATAAGAACCGCTTCTTCCCGGAAGAAAGCGGACGGCTCGTCACCTCCTTCCTGCAGCGCTTTTTCGAACGCTATGTCAGTTATGATTTCACCGCTGGCCTCGAAGAAGAGCTCGATGATATTTCCGGTGGCCGCGCTGAGTGGAAAGAGATCCTTCAGGCCTTTTGGCAGGACTTTAAACCCAAGACCGATGAGGTGATGGAACAGAAGCCGTCAGATATCACGGCTGAGCTTGATAAGTTCCTCGAACCATTGCTGTTTCCGGAGAAAGAAGACGGTTCCGATCCGCGCCTTTGTCCGCGCTGTAACGAAGGCAAATTGGCGCTTCGCGGTGGCCGCTATGGCGCGTTTATCGCCTGTTCCAATTATCCGGAATGCAAATTTACCCGCCAGTTCGGTCAGCGTGGTGGCGACCAGCAGGACCATGGCGCGGACGAGATCCTCGGCAAGGATCCGGAAACCGATCAGGATATCGAATTCAAGACCGGGCGGTTCGGACCTTATGTCCAGCGTGGCGAAGCCAAGGAAGCCAAGCGCGCCTCCATTCCCAAGGACGTCGCACGCGCCGATGTCGATCTGGAAATGGCGCTCAAACTATTATCGCTGCCGCGCATCGTTGGCGAGCATCCCGAGACGGGCAAAGATATCGAAGCGGCAATCGGCCGCTACGGTCCCTATCTTCGCCATGACGGGAAATATGCAAAACTCGAAACCACGGCAGAAGTGTTCGACATCGGGATGAACGCTGCGGTCGTGAAGATTGCCGAGGCCAAGACCAAGGGTGGCCGCGGGCGTGGCCAACGCGAGCCGTTGAAAATTCTGGGTAAGCATCCGCGTACCGAGGAAGAGATCAAACTGATGGACGGGCGTTACGGCCCCTATGTCACTGATGGCACGACCAATGCGACGATCCCGAAAACGGTCGACAAGGACGAGCTGACGCTGGAAGAAGCCGCGCAGCTGATCGATGAGCGCGCAGCAAAAGGCCCGGCGAAAAAGCGTAAGCGCAAAAAAGCGCCGGCCAAGAAAAAGCCAGCAGCGAAGAAAAAGCCAGCGGCGAAAAAGAAACCGGCGGCTAAGGACGAAGCCTAGCTGCCGAGATTGCCCATCAGCATGAAGGCCGTCCAGCCGCCAAGCGCGACGATCACAAGCCATGTCAGGATCACGCCGATTGCGCGCGGCAACGGCGGTCCGCCACCTTCACGCTGCTTCATATAAAGCCCCATGGCGTGCATTACCCGGGCGAACAGGAACGTCCCGGCGATAATCATCAGGCCCATATGATTGGCGCGGCTCATTTCGAGCAGCGCAACCATGATGATCACGATCGGCGCATGCTCGGCGAGATTTCCGTGCGCCCGGCTGGCGCTGACGAGCCGCTCGTCATCACCAGTGCCAAAGGCTTGCTGGGTGCGGAAGCGCGAACGGACGGTATCGATCGCAAGCAGCAGCAGAAGTGCGGCGAGCGCGGCCGTTAAAGCGGCAGTTACGGGTAATGTCATGGCGGTCTCCCCTAAAGCGTGACGAGCCGATCATCTCCAAGGCCGGTCATCAGGCCGACCAGTCCCCCGGCTTCAACGCCCGGGCCCAGCTGGCCGATTTCCAGTCCTGCCAGCGCCATTCCGCCCTGACAAGCAATCAGCTTTACGCCGAGGTGGGTAGATTCGAGCCGGATTTGCGCCAATGTCGGGAGGCCAGCGGCATGGCGGTCGGCATCGCCGGGCGCTCCGGAGGCGTCTGCCAACTGAGCAACAGCCCGGCCTTCACAGAAAATTCGCGCATCGCCGCCGGTGGCCGCCTGCGCCGCTGCAATCGCCAGCGCGGAATAGAAGCGCTCCGGATCATTGCTCGTGAGGATGATGGTCAGGCCGCGCATGTCGGGCATCCTGGATCTTTGGGAAGGGACAGGGTTCGGGCACGCAGGTTAAGCGCGTCGAACAGCAGCAGCTTTCCGGCTGTGTCCTCGCCGAAACCGGTAATCTGTCGGATCGCTTCCATCGCCGCCATGCTACCCATGATACCGGCGAGTGCCCCAAGCACACCCTGGTCTGCGCAGCTCACATCGGGCTGATCGGGATTGCTGCCGACAAAACAGCGATAACAGGGGTTGTCCGTCTCCCATCCGCGGAACACCGATAGCTGGCCTTCAAATTGCCCGATGGCCGCCGAAACCAGTGGGACACGCGCCTTGAGCGCCGCGTCGGCGACCAGCAGGCGCGTTTCAAAATTGTCGGATCCGTCGATGACGAGTGTAGCGCCCTTGAGGAATCCTTCGATCCGTTCCTCGGTAAGACGGGCGTGGATCGGTTCGACAGCAACGTCCGGATTGAGCCGGGCTACTGCTGCGCTCGCGCGGCTGACCTTTGCTGCGCCTATATCGTCGCTGCTGAAGAGCGTCTGGCGCTGGAGATTGGAGAGGGCGACGGCATCATCGTCTATTATGCGAAGCGTTCCGACACCCGCAGCCGCCAGATACTGGATTAGCGGCGATCCGATGCCACCTGCGCCGACAATGGCGATTGTGGCTTCGAGCAACTTCCTCTGCCCGTCACCGCCAATTTCTTTAAGGACGATATGGCGCGCATAACGGTCCAGCTGGTCGTCGCTGAGGTTCATCGGCCGGTGGAGCCGAAACCGCCAGATCCCCGTTCCGTATCGTCGAGCTCGTCTACTTCGGTCATCACAGCGCGCTGGACGGGCGCTGGAACCAGCTGCGCAATTCGCTCACCGCGCAGCGCGGAAAAGGTTTCGCTACCAAGATTGGCGAGGATGACTTTCACCTCGCCGCGATAATCGCTGTCGATCGTGCCGGGTGCGTTGAGGCAGGTGATGCCATTTTTGAACGCCAGGCCGGAGCGCGGACGGACCTGCACTTCATAGCCTTCCGGAATCGCAATGGCGAAGCCGCTGGGAACAGCCATGCGTTCGCCCGGTTCGAGCGAGAAATCTTCGGCCGTGACAATATCCATGCCGGCCGCGCCAGCGCTCTCATAGGCGGGCATCGGCAATCCATCACCATGGGGCAGGCGTTTCAGCTGGATGCTGATGTCAGGCAAGGGCATCGGCTATTCTTTCCGCAAGTTTCCGGGCGACATCGCTTTTCGGCATCTGTTCCCAACTCTCAACACCTGCCTCGGTGATGATGTGGACGCTATTTTCTGCGCCGCCCATCACATCGCCGGATACATCATTGGCGATGATCCAGTCGCAGCCCTTGCGATCGAGTTTGGCCTTGGCGTGGCCAACAACCTTGTCGGTCTCAGCGGCAAAGCCGATCAGGAGTCCGGGTCGCTTGTCGCTGCGGCTAAGTCCGGCGAGAATATCCGGATTCTCGATCAGGTTCAGGTCCGGCGGTCCGCCGGTCTCGCCCTTCTTGATCTTGCGGGGTGACGCCTCAGCGCGCCAATCGGCAACGGCGGCCACCAAGATCGCCACGTCCGCCGGCAGCGCAGCATCGACAGCTGCCTCCATCTCAAGCGCTGTTTCGACGTCGATGCGATTGACGCCGCGGGGTGTTTCCCAGCGCCACCGGTCCGGAAATCAGCGAGACATTCGCACCCAGCCGAGCGAGGGCGCCAGCAATGGCGTATCCCTGCCGACCGGATGACCGATTGGCGATATAGCGAACGGGATCAATCGGCTCGCGGGTTGGACCGGCTGTGATCACGGCATGCTTGCCGGCCAGTGGATGCGCGCGATCCTTGGTCGAGCTTGCCAGCCAATGCTCGATTTCGGCAAAGATGGCATCGGGTTCGGGCAGTCGGCCTTCGCCATATTCACCGCAGGCCATCGGGCCTTCGTCCGGATCGAGCACGAGTACGCCATCATCGCGCAACTGGCTGACATTGCGCTGGGTCGCTGCATGATCCCACATCCGCACATTCATCGCGGGAACCGCCATCACCTGCGTGTCGGTGGCCAGCAGCAATGTGGTCGCAAGATCATCGGCGATGCCAGCGGCCATTTTCGCCATCAGGTCCGCTGTAGCCGGGCAAACCACGATAAGGTCGGCTTCACGGGACAGCTGGATATGGCCCATCTCGGTTTCGTTCTTGAGATCCCACAGACTTGTATAGACCTGTGCTTCGGAAAGGGCCGCCAATGTCATCGGGGTTACAAACTGAGCGCCCCCATCCGTCAGCACGCAGGTAACTTCGCCGCCCGCCTTGCGGATCAGGCGAATCAGCTCGCACGATTTATAGGCTGCGATACCGCCGCCAATGACAAGCAGGATGCGTTTGCCGTTCATGGGCAAATATGTGCGGGTCGACGGCGAGGTTGTCCAGTCATTCGCTGCCCAGAGTTAGCCAGGGTTCGTGTGCTACCGAGTCAAATCGCAAAGGGATTTTCGAGATCGAACAGCATGGTTGCGCGTTTGCGCTCAACCACCGCGCCCGTGCTCTCAGCCAGATCAACGAGGGGCCAGAGGAAATCCTCGGTGCCCGTTGGGCCGGCCGACTTGTTGAGGCCCAGGAACAGCGTTCCGGGATAGGTCATATGTGTGTCGCACAGATATTCCAGGAAGGAAGCCCATTCGGGAATGTCCCACCGTTTTGCGCGATCTTTCGGCCAGACATCGAAAACTTGCCCGTTGATGATCACCAGATCGAAGCGACCGATTGACTCTGGCAGAGGTTCGCCGAGCCGGACGCTGCCTTCAACCCTTGGAACATCGTAGAGTTTGAGCAAGTCACCATAGACCGGCGGATGCGCCTGATCGAATGCCAGCACGTCATGGCCATAAGCTTTGGCAATGGCGAGAAACTGTCCGCCACCAGCACCAATATCGAGAATTGAGCATTTCGGCCGTGTATCGATATCGAGCAGTCTGGCAATCCGCGAATGGATCATGAACCAGGGCGCAAGATCGAGATATTTTGTAACCGCGAGTTCGTCGCTCGTCTCGACTTCTTCGCGATATTTTTCCTGGAGCGCGGCATAGGCCGTCTGGTCAATGTCCTGCGCAACGCGATCATACATGGCGCGCTGGCGGTCATCATCGATAACCGCACGCCATCCCTCAACGCGTTCATCCAGTGAACGCAACGGTCGATAGGTTACACCATCTGCATCCGGCCGACGGGGTCGTTTCGGCTGCGGCCGAAGGATCTTCCGAAGTTTCGTGATCATAGCCAATACCAAGTTCCTGTAATGCCAAGCCCGGCGCTCACTACCGCAACCAGCCAATATTTCCAGCCATTTCCAATGGTTACAACTTCGACGTCGCGCAGCGGTGGGGCAGGGGGAGCGGCGCCCCGTTCGGGAATTTCCGCTTCAAGCCGCCGCACCAGCTCCGGCAACCGCGCCAGCGTACCGATATCTTCGCGCAGCCTGTCTGCCAGTGCGGCTTCCGGCCCCAATTCGCTGCGCAGCCACTCACCGACGAACGGCTTCGCCGTCTCCCACATGTTAACATCTGGATCGAGGCTCGTTGCGACGCCTTCTACCATCACCATGGTTTTCTGCAGGAGCAACAGGTGTGGCTGGGTTTGCATGTCGAAATCGCGGGTGATGGCGAACAGTCCGTCGAGCATCTGGCCAATCGAAATATCTTTCACCGGCAGTCCGCGAATTGGCTCGCCAACAGCCCGAAGCGCCGTCGCGAACTCGGCGACATTATGATAGCTTGGAACATAGCCAGCTTCGAAATGGATTTCCGCAACCCGTTTATAGTTGCCGGTGATCAGGCCATAGAGAATTTCCGCCAACCAGAGACGCGCGCGCCGATCAACGCGGCCCATAATTCCAAAATCGATCGCGGCAATCTTGCCGTCCGGCAGGACGAAAAGATTTCCCTGATGCATGTCAGCATGGAAAAAGCCTTCTGAAATCGCCTGACGCAGAAAGGCGCGGACCAGTTTACCCGCCCAGCTCTTTGCGATCATGGCCCGCCGCATCGAGTGCTGCACGATCCGATATCTTGATCCCGTCAAACCATTGCAGCGTCATCACGCGTCCACCGGTGCGCTGCCAATCAATCTCCGGAACCACAAAATCCGGCTCCGCTTGCATGCCCTCGGCCAGTTCCGACGCAGAAGCGGCTTCGCGGCGGAGATCAAGTTCGCGGGCCGTCCAGCGCTTGAAGGTTTCGATGGTTAGGCGCGGGCGAAGTCGGGCCAGCTCGCCGCCCATGGCTTCGACCTGTGTGGCAGCCCATTCATAAGTCTCGATGTCGCGCGCAAACTCTTTTTCGATTCCCGGGCGCAATATCTTCACCGCGACTGTTTGGCCGTCTGTGGTCACGGCCTTGTGAACCTGGGCGATCGAAGCGGCGCCAACGGCTCAGGATCGATTTCCGAAAACAGCGTATCAATCGGTTTGTCGAACGATCCGGCAATTGCCTGCTCGATCTGGTCGAATGGGATAGGGGGTAGCCGATCCTGTAGCCGCATCAGATCATGGGTTGCCTCTTCGCCGACAAGATCAGGTCGCGTGGCCAGGGTCTGGCCGAGCTTGATCGGCCGCCGGCCCGATCGCCTGGAAAGCATCGGCATAAGCGGGTTGTTTCGGCACCCGCGCGCCGAAGCGGGCGATGCGGATCATCCGCTTTACCGGAGGCGGGGTGAGCGGGTCGCGTTCGATCCCGCTAAGCGCACCATGCCGGGCCAGCGTTCGACCCCATTTGAGGAGCCGCCAGATATGAGTTCTAGGGCGGGTCAAATGCGATAGCCGCTATGAATGGCAACGAGGCCGCCGAGCATCGGCTCGACGCTGCACTGGGTGAAGCCGGCATCTGCAATCATGCCCTTGAATTTCTCCATGTCGGGAAAGCGACGGATCGATTCGATGAGATAGCGATAGCTTTCCTCATCCTTGGCGAGCGCTTGGCCAATCTTGGGAACGATCTTGTGCGAATAGAGATCATAGGCTTCGGCAAAACCCGGCCACAGGGTGGTTGAAATTCGAGACAGAAAAACCGACCGCCGCGTTTCAGCACGCGATGTTGCCTCTGCGAGCGCCTGGTCGATATGGGTTACGTTGCGGATCCCGAATGCGATCGTATAGGCGTCGAAGCTATTGTCGGCGAAACTCAACTGTTCCGCATTTTCTTCGGCCCAGAGCAATCCTTCGATCTTGCGCTTGTCAGCGCGTTCCATACCCACCTGGAGCATCTCTGGATTGATATCGGCAACCGTAACCGATGCACCGCGGCGCGCGATGCGAAAGGCGATGTCTCCGGTCCCGCCGGCCATGTCGAGCACGGCTTCGCCAGCCCTTGGTTTCAAGCGCCGTACAAAGCGATCTTTCCATAAGCGGTGCATGCCACCAGACATCGCATCGTTCATCAGGTCATAGCTGGACGCTACATTGGAAAAGACACCGCCTACGCGCCGTGTCTTTTCGTCGGGAGCTATGTCTTCATAGCCAAAGGAGACTGTTTCGTCGGTCATCACTATCCGCCAGATGGGAAGGCTTGATCCTCTAGCCAAGCCTTGCCGTGCCCGCAAACGCAACTTAGCTGTTTCTGATGCCGGAACTTCCCGAAGTTGAAACGACCGTGCGTGGTCTCGAGCCTGTATTGGCCGGACGTCCGCCTCGTCTCCGTCGAGCCGCGTCGGCCTGATCTCAGGCGGCCGATACCGGCTGACTTGCGTCAACGCCTTACCGGCGCAACGGTCACGGGGCTTGGGCGACGTGCCAAATATGGTCTGATCGATACGGATCGCGGCGATACACTTATATTTCATCTGGGGATGTCGGGACGCTGGCGACTCGATCCGGATGACATCGGCAAACATGATCATCTCGTCATCGAAACTTCCGAAGGTAAAAGCGTAGCGCTCAACGACCCGCGTCGATTCGGATCGCTCGATCTGGTGATGACGGCCGAGCTCGATCAGTTTGCACCGTTCGTTGCGCTTGGACCGGAGCCTCTGGGTCGCGATTTCACCGCAGCCTATCTCAAAGCCATGCTTACCGGTCGCAAGGGCACCATCAAGGCGCTGCTGCTCGACCCAGCGAATTGTTGCTGGTCTCGGCAACATCTATGTGTGTGAAGCGCTCCACCAATCGCATATCGCACCTGGAACGGCTGGCGGACGGATTCGGATCGCGCGGCTCGAACGGCTGGTTTCGGCGATCCGGGAAATCCTGCAGTCAGCAATAGCAGCCGGTGGATCCAGCCTGCGCGACTATGCTCGACCCGATGGCGAGCTCGGCTATTTCTTTAAAAGCTGGCGCGCCTATGGGCGGGAAGGGGAGCCATGCATCTGCGGTGGTCAGATCAGGCGGCGTGTCGATGGCGGGCGATCGACTTTTTATTGCCCACAATGCCAGCACTGAAAACACCGCTCTCCACTTGACCTGAGGCGCGTGTATAGCTAGGTGCCATCCGCTTTCGGTGCGGCGCGTCCGCACCTTATTATTTTGAAATGATCGAGGTTTATTATGGCCAATACATTGCAGGCCAAGAAACGCATTCGCCGTAACAACCGGGCTGCTGTTGTGAACACCAACCGGGTGAGCCGGATTCGGACGTCCATCAAGAGTGTTGAGACGGCTGTTGAGGCTGGAGACAAGAAGGTAGCGACCGAAGCATTGCAGGCAATGCAGCCGGAACTGGCTCGCGGCGTTGCCAAGGGAATCTTCCACAAAAACACTGCGGCACGGAAACTGTCGCGTCTTTCGAAGCGGGTTGCCGCTCTCAAATAGGTCCGTCATCGGATTGTGATGCGACCGGTGAGCCACGCCGGTCGCCGAAAAATTTTTTTTCAGAAACGTTACACTTGGAATCTCAACGAGTCGCACATTTTGCGAATCGAATAGGCTTCCTATGAAGTGGCAATTACTACTTAAAAAACAGCGCTTTACTGCGGATCACAGCAGGATTGGCAGCTCTGCGTGTCAACCCCATTTATTTCAATTTTTTTGACGCTCAGCCCCCTTGCTTTGAGCGCGTTAACAATTCATCAAACACTCTCTCGGTCGGTAGCGATTCTTCCCGACCGACACAGTCGCCAGTCACGAGTGCAATGTGAAAATCCCAATTTTCGCAGAACCCTTCTTCTGTCCGGCGCAACGGGGGGCCTAGGTGTCGTAAGCAACGCCAGGTCATATTGGATGGGGTTAGAAGTCGTAAGGGGAGGTTTGTTGCGTGCGGCAGGATAATGGACTCGATGGTAGTGATTCCGATTCCAACACTGACAGCGTAGATTCCCACCAGCCTTTTGAGGCAGCATGGCAGGCCATTCGAAATGGTCTGCGCCGCGATCTGGGCGCGCGGACATTTGATCATTGGCTCAAGCCGATGAAGCTGATCGGGTTTGAGGAAGAAGCGGGCCAGGTTCGACTCGAATTGCCTTCGCACTTCATGGCAGACTGGGTTCGCGAACATTATTCTGATCGCCTGCGCTATGCTTGGCGCGCCACGGTTCCCAGTGTGCGTGAGATCGATATCGTCGCAGCCGAAGGTGCATCGCGCCCGGCCCTGTTCATTGTCGGCGAAGAAGATGTCTTGCCTCCAACAGAGCAGCTGACCGGAACCAGTGGTGACAGCATCGGAACGCCGCTGGAAAATCGCTACGTTTTCTCAAACTTTGTGACGGGCACGGCCAATGAAGTGGCCTTTAATGCAGCCCGTATGATGGCGGATGTCGGCGTGCCGATGTTCAGCTCGCTCTATATTCATGCCGGCACCGGACTTGGTAAAACGCATCTTCTCCACGCGATCGGCCATGAGTTTCTTCGGCAGAAACCGCGCTCCAATGTTCTCTACATGTCAGCTGAAAAGTTCATGTATGAGTTCGTTTCGGCGATGCGCGAAAAGGATACAATCGGTTTCAAGCAGAAGCTGCGTTCGGCCGATCTGCTGCTCGTTGACGATGTTCAATTCATTGCCGGTAAGGAAGCGACACAAGAAGAATTCTTCCATACTATCAATGAGATAATTGCAACTGGCCATCGCCTTGTAATCAGTGCAGATCGTCCACCACATGAACTTGGCGCGGTCGACAAGCGGATTGCTTCGCGGCTGGCCGGTGGTCTCGTAACGGACTTGCGCCAGCCCGATCTTGACCATCGTCGCCGCATCGTTTCGCACAAGCTTGGGCAAATGCCGCAGGCGGATATGCCGCGTGATGTTGCGGACTTCCTTGCCCAGCGTTTCTCAGCAAGCATTCGTGAACTGGAAGGCGCGCTCACGCGTGTCGTTGCCTATTCGCTTCTGTCGAAGCGGCCGATCGATCTTGCCTTTGCGCAGGAAACGCTCGCCGATCTGTTGCGTCACTCGCAGCGCCGGATCACGATCGATGAGATCCAGCGTAGCGTGTGCGAGCATTATGGTATCCGTCATGCCGAGATGACATCAGCGCGTCGTGCGCGTGAAGTTGCTCGCCCGCGCCAGGTCGCCATGTATCTCGCCAAGCGTCTGACACCGCGCTCGCTTCCGGAAATCGGTCGGCGGTTCGGTGGTCGTGACCACACGACTGTGATCCATGCGATCAAGCGTATCAAGGAATTGCGC
Source organism: Parasphingopyxis sp. (assembly GCA_965212265.1). GTDB lineage: Bacteria > Pseudomonadota > Alphaproteobacteria > Sphingomonadales > Sphingomonadaceae > Parasphingopyxis. The sequence continues at coordinate 17,721 of CBDBUZ010000009.1, forward strand.
GCAGCTGACAGTGAACTCGATTCGGATGTCCGCTCACTGCTGAGAAAACTCGAAAACTAGAAACAAAAAAAGGCGTCGCCTCCTAATTGGGACGACGCCTTTCGTTTGTCTGGAATATCGCGGTCGGCCTAACCCTCTTCACTCGGCATTACCGTGATGCGCACTTCCTCGCCCGAATTGCCGGGGAAGCCGGTGAACATTGCTTCAATGAGGTTGGGAACCAGCTCGGTCAATGTGTCCGAGCGAGACCGCGCGCGGGCGCGACCTTCGAAGACGGGTTCGCCCGTAGCAGTCTGGTCTATCCGCATGTTCAGCTCGCTGGTGTACAAGGTGTAGCTGCGCACCTCAGGATAGCCGAACGCACTATCGAAGAACGGATCATGCCAGCCATAATAATAAGGCGAGCGCCAGCGGAGGCGACTGTAGAATGGGCTGTAACCCCAATAACCGCGACGATAACCCGGCGTAGTGACGACGCGCTCGCGACCATTATCGACGCCATAATCCATCGTCACGACAAGCGTTGCATCCTGGGCAGAGCGTGCAGCGGTGTAGCCATATTGGCTCAGCTCTGCGGCGACGAGATTGGCGTAAGTCGAAAATTCGAGGCCCGCCGCCTTTTCGGAATCATAGGGCTGGACGAAAAATGTCTGCCCTTGCGGAGCGGGCATTTGCTGGAAGCGCGCAACGTCTGCCCGAAATGGTGTCGTACAGGCCGCAACCGCGAGCAGTGCGAGTGGTGCGAAAAAAGCAAGAAATGTCCGTGGCATGACGGGTCTCCGAAATACTATCCTATCAATATATAGTATTCCGGACCTCTATACCAAATCGCCTGAACCCGATTTGAACGCGCAAATGCCAGAAATCAGCGCCCGCTCAGCAATCCCAGTGCGCGATATGTGTCGGAAAGTGCAGGGGCTGCAGCGGCTGCCGCTTTCTCGCCTCCCGCCTCAAGAATCGAATCAAGTGCCGTCGTATCATCTTTCAATTCATTGAAGCGCGCGGACACGGGCTCAAGGACGGAGACGGTGAGGTCAGCCAGGGCGGGTTTGAAGTCGCCAAAGCCCTTGCCAGCAAACTCGCCCAGTACATCATCGGCGGAAAGGTTCGCGAGCGCTGCATAAATGGTCACCAGATTGCGCGCCTCGGGTCGCTCGGCAAGGCCATCCATCGTCTCAGGCAAGGGTTCGGGATCGGTGCGGGCTTTGCGGACCTTCTTCGCGATCAGGTCGCTATCGTCGGACAGGTTGATCCGGCTCATGTCCGATGGATCGGATTTCGACATCTTTGCCGAGCCATCGCGCAACGACATGATCCGTGCAGCCGTCTTGCCGATATAGGGTTCGGGAAGGACGAAGGTTTCAGTGTTCGTGTCGGTGTTGAATTTCTCGGCAATATCGCGGGCCAGTTCGAGATGCTGTTTCTGGTCTTCGCCGACCGGAACATGCGTGGCGCGATAGAGCAGCACATCGGCGGCCTGCAGCACGGGATAGGCATAGAGCGCGATGCTAGAGCCTTCCTTGTTCTTGCCGGACTTTTCCTTGAACTGCGTCATCCGGTTGAGCCAGCCCATCCGCGCCGTTCCACTTAACAACCATTGTAGCTCGGCATGCGCCGGCACACGTGCCTGATTGAACAGGATCGAACGGTCCGGGTCGACGCCAGACGCAATCAGCGCGGCCGCCATTTCGCGAGTGCTGGCGCTTAGCTCTTCTGCGTTGGTCGGTAGCGAGATGGCGTGAAGATCTGCGAGGAAGAAAAAGCAATCGCCGTCTTCCTGCATCTTAACCCAGTTGACGATCGCGCCGAGATAATTGCCGAGATGGAGATTGCCGGTGGGCTGTATGCCGGAAACGACGCGCATCAGTCAGTTGCCTTTCGCTTGATGAGTAGAGCGATCTTGGATCGGTCGATAGCGCCGGTTAGCGCTGCGACGGCGAAATAGACGAGCATGCCTGTGCTGACCAGTGCTGCAATCGAAAGAATGCGCTCCATAATGCTGCCGCCAAACCAGGCGCTGAGTGGAGGAATGACGAAATAGAGCGCGGCAACCATTGCGGCCGTGGCGAGCAGCTGCCCGATTAGCTTGCGCACCAAGCCTGCATTGAGCCGGTAATGACCGCGGCGTTGCAGGATCGTGTAAAGCATCACGACGTTGAGCCAGGCGCCGACTGCAGTCGCTGAGGCAATGCCGACAATCCCGAGACGTTCGATCATCACGATGTTGAAGGTGATGAAGAAGCCCAGCACAATCGCCGCTGCATATACGGGCGTGCGCGTGTCCTTGCGCGAGAAGAAGGCTGGCGTCAGCACCTTGATCAGGACATAGGCGGGTAGACCGGCGACGAGCGCGGCCAACACGTTACTGGTGATACGGGCGTCTTCTGCATCAAACTGTCCGCCCAGGAAGATTGCATTCACAAATGCTGGTGCACAAATCATCAGCGCGCCGGCCGCCGGAAAGGTCAGCAGCATTGCAAGCTCGATTGCGTTGGACTGGACCTTGTCGGCCTCGGCCTTGTCGCCCGATCCGATATGACGCGACAGGGCAGGGAGGATGGCCGTGCCCAGCGCAATGCCAATCACGCCGAGGGGCAGCTGGTTGAGCCGGTCTGCAAAGTTGAGATGACTGACCGATCCGCTCGCAAGTTGCGTCGCAAAGAATAGCTGGACGAGTTGGCTGATCTGATAGACGCCCGCGCCGAAAGCCGCTGGCAGGATGATGACGCCGAGCTCTTTCACATCCTTGGTCAGGCGGGGGCGTTGGAACTTGAGCCGAAAGCCGCTGCGCTTCATCCAGAACCACAGCCATAGCAGCTGGACCACTCCGCCCAGCGCGACGCCGCCGGCAAGGAAATAGGCGACGACAATATCGTCTCCATCCGGCCCACGCGCAAAATCGCCGATCAAGATCGACGCATTGTCGCCGAGCAAAAGCGCCGCAATCAGCACGATATTGAGCAAGATCGGGAAGCTCGCGCCCGCCGCAAATCGCGACATCGAATTGAGGATTGCCGCGAGCAGGGCGACCATGCTGATTAGGAAGAGATAGGGAAACGTTATGCGCGCCAGCGCAACCGTCAACTCGAACTTGCCGGGGATTTCCTGAAACCCGCTGGCCATCAACCAGATGATCGCCGGCATCGCAATCTCGAATAACGCGACAAACAATATCAACGTCGGCACGAATACCGAAACGACTTCGCTTGAGAATTTCTCAGCGGCGCCTAGCTCACCATCTTTACTGAGTTTGCGACTGAACAGGGGAACAAAGGCGGCGGCAAAGGCACCCTCTGCGAACAGCCTGCGGAAAATGTTGGGCAGTTGGAATGCGACGAAGAAGCTGTCGGCCGCCATGCCTGGCCCGAGGATACGGGCCAGCAACATGTCGCGCACAAATCCGGCGATGCGGCTGACCATCGTCAAACCGCCAATGGTTCCGGTGGCCCGGAGCAGGTTCATGGCGTTCCGCCGGTTCCTGTCTCGGGCCCGGGCATGCTGAGGTTAGGCCTGGCCGATCTGCGAATCGATATCGACATTGTCAGAGCCACCCTGCGCAAGCTGCGCCTTTTGCTGCATGTAGAGCGCGGCAAAATCGATCGGCTCAAGCATCAACGGCGGGAAATTGCCGTCGCGCACAGTGTCGGCCAATATCCGGCGCGCAAACGGGAACAGCATCCGCGGAGCTTCAACCAACAGGAACGGTTCGCGCTGATCATCCGGGACATTCGCAAGGGCGAAAAGGCCGGCATAGGAAAGCTCGACATGAAAGGCGGTGCCCTGTTCAAGCTGAGCGCTGACTTCCATTTTCAGCAATACTTCCCAAACGCCTTCACCGGCGCTGTCGCTGCCGATGTTGAACTGGACATCGATTTTTGGCGTTTCATTCGCCTGGTAGACGCCCGGTGAGTTTGGGTTTTCGAACGACAGATCCTTTACATATTGCGCGATGATATTCGCGCGGGGGCCTTCTCCGCCCGCTGCCGGTGCTGCCTGATCGGGAGTGGCACCCTGTTCGTCTGCCATAGTATCTAACCTCAAAAATTGATTTGTACGTAAGCCGCTTGATCGCGCGCTTTCGCGATGCCCGCTAGCAGCCGGGCGCGTGCAGAGCAATGGCTAGCAATGGCTTGTCAGGGGAAAGGACTGGCGGCACATTGGGGCCATGAGCATCTATCGCACCGCCCTCACAATTTTCGCACTTGCCGCCACGGGCTCGGCTGTCCACGCACAGACCGAGCCTGTGTCTCCGCATGATCTGGCGATTGCCGCAGGATATAAGGCAGCGTTTCTGTGCAGCGGCATTTTCAATGCGGGCCAGACGGTAGACGAGGTAGCGGCCGACGATCTCACCCGCATCTATTCGGCCTATCGCTCAGTAATCGCGGACTTACCAGCCGAGGTGGATCGTGAGCAGATGCGCGTAACCGTGCAATTTGCTGATGATATGCCACCGCGCGTGGCCCAGTGGCGCCCCCATCTTGGCTGTGCCCAATTGCCGACCGGCGCGGATCCGGCCGGTGAGATACAGGTTCCGCGACTGGCGGTTGAGATTCAGCTGCGCGATCTCTCCGGGATCGACGCGCAGGCTTGGCCGCAGGGCGATGCCGATGCCGTGCGCGCGCTCGAGCCCGCAACGCAGGCACAACTCGATGGTGTGCTCGCAGCTGCGCTCGATCGCAGCACCTATGGTGATGGCACCGAAACGACAGCTGTCCTGGTGGTTCAGAACGGCGATATTGTCGGCGAACAGTATCGCGAAGGCTATAATATCCATCGCCCGCAACGCACCTGGTCAGTCGCGAAAAGCATTGCGGCGACGATCCTCGGTTCGGCCGTCCAGCAAGGACTTGTCGATCTCGATCAACCCGCTCCGGTGCCTGCCTGGCAGACGCCGGGCGATCCGCGTGCGGCGATTACCTGGCATAACCTGCTGCATATGAGCAGCGGGTTGTGGAGCCCTTTTGCAGGGAACCGCACCGATGACATATATTTCGGCGGACAGCGGGTCACCGCATCGGTTCCAGGCCTACCGCTTGAGACGGTCCCGGGGGAACGTTGGCGCTATGCCAATAATGATACGCTGCTGGCCATGCGGGCGCTGCGCTCGACCCTGGGCGACGGAGATCGGGCGCTGGCCTTTCCGTTCACGGACTTGCTGTGGCGTATCGGCATGACGCGGACGACCCCGGAGACGGATTGGGAGGGCAATTACATCCTGTCGAGCCAGGTCTGGACTACCGCCCGCGATCTGGGGCGGCTTGGTCTACTCTACCTCAATGATGGCATGTGGCAGGGTGAACGCATTCTACCCGCGGACTGGAACGATTATGTCGCGACCCCAGCGCCTGATCAGCCTACCGGGCCGCGGGGGCGTTGGCTATGGCGCACAATTCTGGCTATTCGGTCCGGAGCAGGGCCTGCCCGCTGGCAGCTATGCGGCGATGGGCAATCGTGGCCAATATGTGATGATCGTTCCGGCGCGCAACATCGTCATCGTGCGGCGCGGATTTGATGCTGTGGGCGATGGTGCACGGTTCAATATTGCCCGGTTCAGCCGGGACATATTGGCTCAATTGGACGAATAAGGCTGCAAAAACCGCGCTGCGTTCGGATTCCCTATTTGAATCGCACCGCGCGCGCGCCTATGTATGGGCCAGATTAGTTGAGTGGAGGCCTTGTGGTCGAGATTATCCTTCTGGCGATGGTTGCAGTTTTCGTGGGCTTGCGCCTGTTCAGCGTGCTTGGACAACGCACTGGTCATGAACAAGAACCGCGCATGCCGCGTCCCGTGGAAGCGCCGCCGAAACTGACACCCGTTCCGCAGAGCGTACCGGATATCGCACCGGCCGCCGAACAGGAAAGCGATGGCCTTGTGACGCCCCAGGCGGCTGCGGGCATTCGCAAGATTTCATCTGCCGATTCTTCTTTTGAGATCAATGAGTTCCTGATTGGTGCGCAATCGGCCTATTCGCATGATCCTCGAGGCCTTTTGGAAGGGCGACAAGGACGACCTTTCCTTCCTCGTCAGCGATGAGGTGCGCGATTCCTTCAACGCTGCGATCGACGCGCGCGAGGCGGAAGGCCATGTGCTCGAGAACAAGCTGATTGCGATCGAGCGCACCCAGGTCGAGAAAGCGGAATATGTATCGGGCAGTGCCCGGGTAACGCTCCGCTTCGACGCCGATATTGCCGGTGTGACTCGCGACAAGGATGGCACGGTAATTGCCGGTTCGCTCTCCGATGCGGTCCAAACGCACGATATCTGGACCTTCGCTCGCGATGTGAAGGATGCCGATCCCAACTGGAAATTGGTCGAAACCGACGAGGCTGCGTGAGCCGGATGCGGAGTGCTATTGCGCTCCTCTCCGCCTGTTCGCTGACCGCCTGTGCCGGGATCATTCCCGATGTTCCCGATCGCACGTCACAACCGCCACCACGCCAGCCGGGCGGTCCTGCGCCAACACCTCCGCCGCCACCGGCGATTCCTGCTGACAATGCCGCCAGCGCTGGCGTGCAGGCTGGACCGCGCGTCGCCTCGCTTGATATTTCGCGGGAGCAGGCGCTGCGGGCGCTCTCCGCATTTCGGATATCCTGCCCATCTGTTGTCTCCCGAGAGGATCCGAGCGGGCTGACCCGCTCTGAAGATTGGGTCGAGTCATGTGCAGCGGCTGCCCAATGGCGTGATGACCCCGAGGATTTTTTCGGCGAATATTTCCGCGCAGTTGAAATCGATGGCGGTTCGGCCTTTGCCACCGGCTATTATGAGCCTGAGATTTCGGCCACACGCGAACCAGAGCGCGGGTATGACTCGCCGATCTACGCACTACCGGCTGATGTGCCACCGCCTTGCGAAAGCGATTGCGACGATGACGCTGTCCTCACCCGGGCTGCGATCGAAGACGGCGCACTGGAAGGCGAAGGACTGGCGATTGCCTGGGCGCGTGATCCGGTCGATCTCTATTTCCTGCAGGTCCAGGGCTCCGGAATTCTACGTTTGCCGGACGGCAGCACCATGCGGATCGGCTATGCGGGCAATAATGGCTATCCCTATACGAGCATTGGTCGCTTGATGCGCGAACGCGGATTGCTTGGTGACGGGCAAACGACGGCTGAAGGCATTGCGCAATGGTTGCGGCAAAACCCCGATGAGGGGCGCGAGATCATGCAGGAAAACCGCCGCTATATCTTCTTCAGGGAATTGACCGGTCCGGGCCCGCTCGGTTCACTCGGCCGGCCGGTCACACCGCGCGGAACGGTGGCTGCAGACCCGGCCTTTGTGCCGCTCGGCGCTCCGGTTTTTCTCGACTTGGAGCATGACGTCGCGGATGGCCTGTGGGTGGCGCAGGATACTGGCAGCGCAATTCGCGGCGCAAACCGGTTCGACACATTTTGGGGCGCGGGCGACGATGCCTATTCCATCGCCAGCGGGATGGCGAGCCGCGGCCAGGCGCTGGTGCTGATACCGGCGCGCTCGGCAGCGCGGCTGCGCGCCGATTAGATGGCGAAGCCGGGCCTCAGCGCAGATGAGCAGGCGCTTTGGAACAAGGTGATTGAGAGCGTTGAGCCGCTTGACCGCAGCCCGATGGCCGATGGTGTGAAACCGAGTTCCACACCCGCTGCATCAAGCCAGTCCGATCTCAGTCGTTACGCCGTGCCCAAATTGCCCGAACGCAAATCCGTGCGCGGGCCCGGCACAACTCTCGATGCGAGTTGGGATCGGAAACTGGCACGCGGCAAGGCGGAACCGGATTTTACTATCGATCTGCACGGGCACAGCCTGAACTCTGCCTATGACCGGCTGGATCATGCGCTTGCCCAGGCCATTGCCTCCCATGCACGGATCATTCTTCTCATCACCGGCCATGCCCCCAAGGGGGAGGGGCCTGTCACGCGCGGCAAGATTCGTGCGGCGGTGGGCGATTGGCTGTCAGCATCGCGCCATGCACCGCATATAGCTGCGGTACGCGGTGCCCACCCGCGCCATGGCGGACGCGGCGCGCTCTATATCGTGCTGAGGCGGCGGGCGAGCGCTTCGTAGATACGCTCCCCAAAATCATCGGCCTGCATCGGGTAGAGAAATGGCTCGATCAGCTCCAACTCCATCAGCATCAACGCGCCATCGTCACCCCGAACCATATCCACACGGGCATAGAGTGGCGCGTCATCCAACGCTTCGAGGACCGACTGGGCGACCGTTAGATCGCTGGCGGACGGGCTATGCCGTCGCTCGCTACCGCCATAGGAGGACTGGATTCGATATTCACCGTCGGCCGCCGACTTGACCAAACCATGCGAAAATTCACCGTCAATGAAGATCAGGCTGAGTTCGCCCTCACTCTGGATCGCGGGGAGAAACGGTTGGGCCATCATCGGGTCAGACAATGCGGGGAGGGGATCGCCCCTGTGCAATCGGAACTGGCCTTCCGCATTGGCGCCAACCTGGCGCTTGAGGACCAGGTCATCCGATCCGAGCGCGTCGAATGCGCCGGTGAGTGAGCCCGCATCCGGTGTGTCGAGCCATAGCGTGGGCACTGTGGCGACGCCCTTGGCCGCCAGATCTTTCAGGTAAGTCTTGCGGCAGTTCCATCGGACGATCTGGCTCGAATTGAACAAGATGGTCTGGCTTTCGATCACATCCAGCCGCGTGAGAAATTCCGCAAGATTGTCCTGATAATCCCAGGCCGAACCGATGAGCACCGCGTCATAGGAGCGCCAGTCGATATTCTCGGCATCCCAGCGGATGGCGTCGATCGACGCGCCGTGGGCAGCCAAGGCCGGTGTCAGACATTCCATCATCTGGTCATGCTCGAACGCATCAGGACGCCGCTCTGGCGAGTCCGGAAGTGTCAGGGCACAGGCGAGAAATGCGATCCGCATAATGATCGCCTCAGCCGAGCGCGCGGCGCAGAATGCCTGCGTAGATCTCTGTCAGTTTGTGGACGTCGGCGATCGCAACGGCTTCATCAAGCTTGTGCATCGTCGCATTGAGCAGACCGAACTCGACAATCGGACAGAGCGTATGGAGGAAGCGCGCATCCGATGTGCCTCCGCCGGTCGACAGTGTCGGCGTTACGCCCGTCACTTCGGCGATTGATTCACTGACCAGATCGGAGAGCGGGCCGGGTTCGGTGAGGAAAGCCTCACCTGATACCATCGCCTTGAACCGAGCGCCCGGTGCCTCTTCGTCGATGATCGATTGCACCTTCTCAACCAGCTCCTGACCGGTGTGGTGGACATTGAAACGGATGTTGAGCCGGAGATGCGCCTCGCCCGGAATGACATTGGACGCCGGATTGCCGACATCGACGGTCACGACTTCAAGGTTCGATGGCTGAAACCATTCATCGCCATCGTCGAGATCGAGTTCGTGCAATCGCGTGCCGATCCGGAACAATCGCGTGATCGGATTATCGCCCTCATGCGGATAGGCGACATGGGCTTGCTTGCCGACAATATCGATCCACATATTCACCGAACCGCGCCGGCCGATCTTGATCGTATCGCCGAGCCGATCTTGCGAGGTTGGTTCGCCGACGAGGATCATGTTCGGCTTGACGTCACGTTCTGCCATCCGGGTCATCAGCGCGCGGGTACCATGGACAGCCGGGCCCTCTTCATCGCCGGTGATGATAAAGCTCAGCGTTCCGGGAAGCTCCGGCAGCTGCGAAACGGCGGCGACAAAGGCGGCGATAGACCCCTTCATATCGACTGCACCACGGCCGTAGAGCAGGTCTCCCTTGGTCTCGGCAGTGAACGGATCGCTGGTCCATCCCTTGCCGGGTGGAACAACATCGGTGTGACCGGCAAAGGCGAAATGCGGGCCACCTGATCCGCGTGTCGCAAGCAGATTGGGAACCGGGCCATGGGGTTCTTCCCCCGATACGAGCCGCTCAACGTCGAATCCAAGGCTGGTGAGCGTTTCTTCGAGCAGCGCCTGTGCACCACCTTCTTCGGGCGTAACGCTCTCGCAGGCGATCAGCCGCTCAAGCAATGCGATCGGATCGATGGCCTCTGCCATTGGCCGCTCAGTTCACCACTTCATATTTTTCGATGACCCAGGGTTCGTCCTGTGCCGCTTCGACCCATTCGCGCACCCAGCTATGGGCGAGCACCGCCTGGACATAGCCCTGCGCAAAAGGCGGCAGCTTGACCGAATAGGTAACAAGCCGGGTGCAGACCGGTGCATACATGATGTCGGCTGCGCAAAATTCGCCGAACAGGAACGGGTTCTCCCCGCCATAGCGCGCCCGGGCCTGGGCCCAGGTTTCGAGAATGCGACCGAGTTCCGAGGCGACCTCTTCGCTGATCGGCTGGGGCGGGAAGACCTTGCGGACATTCATCGGCAGGTCGCGGCGCAGATTGGGAAAACTGGAATGCATTTCAGCAGCCATGGACCGGGCCATGCCGCGGGCGCTGTCATCCTTGGGCCAGAACCGGTCCCGGCCGACGCGATCGGCGAGCCAGTCAATGATAGCAAGGCTATCCCAGACCACGCTGTCACCGTCCCACAGCACGGGGACTTTGCCTGAAGATGCGGCAAACTCGTTGCCCTCGCGGCGCTGTTCCCATTCTTCATCGAACAGCGGCACCGTTACTTCTTCGAAGGCCAGACCCGATTGCTTCATCGCCAGCCAACCGCGCATCGACCAGGACGAATAAGCCTTATTGCCGATGATCAGTTTCATGAAATGCCTTTCCGTGTCAGCCGATCGCTTGGATAACGGCTTTACGCAATTCGTCTACACCCAATCCGGTTTCGCTCGATGTTGTGAGGATTTCCGGATGCGCTGCTGCATGGCTTTTAGCCTGCTCGGTCAGCGTTTCGGTGGTTGCTGCAAGCGCCTTGTCCTTCAGCTTGTCCGACTTGGTGAGAACGATGCGATAGCTGACGGCGGCTTCGTCCAGCATCTCCATCAGCTCACGATCGATGTCCTTCAGCCCGCGCCGCGCATCAATCAGCAGGAGCGTGCGTTTCAAGGTCGGGCGACCGCGCAGGAAATCGTTGATCAGGTGCCGCCAGCGCTTGGCAACCTGGGGCGGCGCCTTGGCAAAGCCATAGCCCGGCATGTCGACGAGCCGGAACTGTGGCGGATCACCAACTTCGAAGAAATTGAGTTCCTGCGTCCGCCCGGGCGTATTGGAGGCACGGGCCAGGCCTTTGCGGTTGGTCAGTGCGTTGAGCAGCGTCGACTTGCCGACATTGGAGCGACCCGCAAAGGCCACTTCGGGAATATCGGCATCGGGCAGAAATTCGAGGGTTGGTGCCGATTTCAGAAAGTCGATGGGCCCGGAAAATGTCTTCCGGGTCATCTCTTCCAAGGCAGCCTGATCGGTCATTCCTTGACCATCTTCGCCTGCTCCTTGAGCCGCGGATCGCGGCTGTAGAGCCATTTCTGCTGCGCGATGGTTAGCAGGTTGGACGTTACCCAATAGAGCTGCAGACCAGCCGCGAACGGCGCCATGATGAACATGAAGATCCAGGGCATGAATTCGAAGATCTTCTGTTGGGTCGGGTCCATCTGGGCCGGGTTCAGCTTGAACTGCAGATACATGGTGATGCCAAGCAGGATCGGCAGGATACCGATGGCCAGCCAGCTCGGTGGATCGAAGGCGAGTAGCCCGAACAGGTTGACTGGGGTCAGCGGATCGGGTGCCGAGAGATCCTGCAGCCAGAGCGCAAATGGCTCATGCCGCATTTCCACCGATACGAGCAGCACCTTGTAGAGCGCATAGAAGATCGGGATCTGCAGAAAGATCGGTAGACAGCCAGCCAATGGATTGACCTTTTCACGCTGATAGAGCGCCAGCACTTCCTGCTGCATCTTCGGCTTGTCGTCCTTGTAGCGTTCCTGCAGCTCCTTCATCTTGGGTTGAACAGCGCGCATGCCGGCCATCGACGAGAATTGCTTCTGGGCAATGGGGAACATCAGCCCGCGCACGATGAATGTCATCAGAATGATCGCGACGCCGAAATTACCGACCGTCGTGAACAGCCAGCTCAGCAGATAGAAGAGCGGCAGCTCGAACCAGTAGAACCAGCCCCAATCGATCGCCCGGTCGAGCTGGTTGATTCCCGCTTCGACTTCATAGCGTTCAAGGAGATGTGTTTCCTTGGCGCCGGCGAAGAAATGGGTATCGGCGGTCATCGCGCGACCCGCTTCGATCACTGTTGGTTGGCCAGTGAAAACAGCCTGATAGCGGCCGTCGGTAAGCGCCATGAACGCAGCGTCTACTTGGCGGTCTCCTGCAGGTGCGAGCGCGCCGAGCCAATATTTGCCGTTAAACCCGAGCCATCCGTTTTGCAGCGCGAATCGCTCTCCGGCGGAACCGGCTTCATCAAGATCGGAAAAATCGAGATCGCGATGGAGAACATCGTCCCAGAACCCATAGGGGCCCGTGTGGATAAGCCAGGTGTCAGGATCGGGCGCACCGGCGCTTTGCATTTCGCCGCGATGCATCAGCAACGCATAGGGGCGGGCGCTAATCGGTGCATCGCTCGTATTGGATACGCGCTGGCCGACCGTGAACAGGAAATCCTCGTCGACCTGCAATTCGATCTCGAACAGCTGACCCGTGCCGTTGCGCCAGCTCATCGTGACCGGACTATCGGGCGAGAGCGTCTCGCTATCGGCCTGCCAGACAGTATCGCCGTCTGGCATCTCGACGCCGTCACCGGCCCAACCGAAATGCGCGAAATAGGATGCTTCGGTGCCCTCGGGCGCGAGCAGCCGGATTGGAGCCGAATCGGGTTCGTTGGTTTCGAAATGATCGAGCAGGACCAGATCATCGATCCGCGCACCACGTAGGTTGATACTGCCCTCAAGGCGCGGGGTTTCAATTTCGACGCGTGCGGCTTCGGTCGTACCAAGCGCTTCATCGACTGTCTGCGTCACAGCCGTTTCTTCCGCCGGTGCGGCTGCGGACTCGGGGAGCACGACATCGGCTTCCGCGGCCGTTTCCGGCGCGGGTTCGGGTGGCGTTGGGGCGACCTGCTCGGAGACAAAACTCCAACCAATCAATACCAGCGCCGAAAGCACGATCGCCAGGATCATGTTGCGCGAACTATCCACCGCAATTCCCCATTCTCTTCAATCTCTTGTTACGGAACAGGATCATGACCGGATCCTCCCCATGGATGACAGCGCAGAATTCGCCGAAGCGCAAGCCAGCTGCCTTTAAATGCCCCATAGCGCGACCAGGCACTGATCGCATAGGCTGAACATGAAGGCTGAAACCGGCAAGTCGGCGGCAGGATTGCCGATGGACCAATCTGCCACAGTCGGGCGAGACCGATGAACAGCTTCGCGATCATGGCTGTACCCGCTCCAGCGCCGAAACCAGATCACCGCGAAGCGATCTGAAATCGCGTTCAATACCGGCCTTGCGCCCGATCAGAATGTGATCGGCGCCATGGATTCCGCGGTCGGGGAGGATTTCCCGACCAAGCGCACGAAACCGGCGTTTCATGCGGTTGCGAACCACTGAACCACCGACCTTCTTGGTGACTGTAATGCCAAGGCGCAGGCCATCATCGCCATCTTTGCGATCATGCACCAACAGGATGAAGCCGGGCATGACTGCCCGTTTGCCGCGATTGGCAGCCAGAAAATCTTTGCGTTTTCTAAGAGTCGTCAAGCCGGGCGCTGACGCCGCGGTCAGGCGGACAGCTTCTTGCGGCCTTTTGCGCGGCGTGCGCGGAGCACGTTGCGGCCACCGACGGTTGCTTTGCGGGCCCGAAATCCGTGCCGCCGTTTGCGCACGAGATTGCTCGGCTGAAAGGTGCGCTTCATCGCTCATTTCCTCAAAAACTGGAACAAAAAGGGCCGCGCCTTGCGGGCGGCCTCAAATCTGATGGGCGTGCTAGTCGAAGCCCCATACAAAGTCAATCTGCGCCTTGCTCTTCGCGCCGTCTGCGCATGCGCCGCAAAGTGCTCTTTCGACGCATTGCCCAATCGACCCATTCGCCCTTTCGCGGATGCTTGGCCTTGAGTCGTGCATAGAGCCGCCGAACCAGCGCTGAATTCTTCAGCATGAGCGCAAATCCGATCGCAAACACGAAAATCCCACCTGGGCCAGGCAGCAATCCGACAATCGGTGCTGCGACGACCATGATTCCGCCAATCACAGTCAGCACAAGGCGGATTCCAGCGCGTTTGTCCCGCGGATTGGTGAAATTTGTCTCCGTCACATCACCCGAACTGGGGATGAATTGTTACATCGACAAGATGCGCAGATATTAATGCATAATATCAATAGTTTATATCGACACCAGAATCGCTGCGTGCCACAGGATAGGGGTGAGGGTTAAAGGCAGGAGCCGCATATGGTCGCTCATGTTGCTACGACAGCCTATCTTGGGCTGGAGGCGCGGGCCGTTGAGGTACAAGTGCAGATCGCACCAGGTGTGCCGGCCTTCAACCTGGTCGGACTGCCGGATAAGGCGGTTGCGGAAAGCCGCGAACGAGTCCGGGCCGCTATTGCTGCGATCGGCCTCGCTCTCCCGCCCAAACGAATCACGATCAATCTCTCGCCAGCCGACCTCCCGAAAGAAGGATCGCATTACGATCTACCGATCGCGCTCGGACTGCTCGGCGCAATGGGTGTCATCGATGCCGAAACGCTGGCCGGATATGTGGTTGTCGGTGAGCTTGGGCTTGATGGCAGGGTCGCCGCATCGCCGGGCGTGTTGCTGGCAGCGCTCAATGCATCGTCACGCGAACTCGGCCTTATCTGCCCGGCATCGCAGGGTCCTGAAGCGGCCTGGGCGGGTGATGTCGAAGTGCTTGCTGCGCCTGATCTCCTGTCACTGCTCAACCATTTCAAAGGCACGAGCCAGCTTGCGCCGCCAGTCCCTGGCGATGTCGAAGAGCGTGTGGCCGGACCGGACTTAAGGCAGGTAAAGGGGCAGGAGACGGCGAAGCGTGCGCTCGAGATCGCGGCGGCGGGCGGACATAACCTGTTGATGTCTGGCCCACCGGGTTCGGGAAAATCGCTGATGGCGGCCTGCCTGCCGGGTATCTTGCCAGAGCTGACCGCGTCCGAGGCACTGGACGTATCGATGGTTGCGAGTGTCGCTGGCATGTTGGATGGCGGCAGGCTTGCCCGAAATCGTCCGTTTCGCGCGCCGCACCACAGCGCGTCCATGGCAGCGCTGGTTGGCGGGGGGCTCAAGGTGCGCCCGGGCGAGGTCAGCCTGGCGCATCTGGGCGTGCTGTTCCTCGATGAGTTGCCCGAGTTCCAGCGACCCGTGCTCGATTCCCTGCGCCAGCCGCTGGAAACCGGAACGATCTCAATCGCACGCGCTAACGCGCATGTCAGTTTTCCGGCACAGGTTCAGCTGATCGCGGCGATGAATCCGTGTCGCTGCGGTCACCTCGGTGATCCGGCACTGGCCTGCTCTCGCGCGCCCAAATGCGCGGCCGATTATCAGGCAAAGATCTCCGGACCATTGCTCGACCGGATTGATCTGCATGTCGATGTGCAGGCGGTTTCGGCTGCCGACCTGACCCTTCCGCCGCCAATCGAGAGCTCGGTGGATATTGCGCAACGGGTCGCAGCCGCGCGAATGCTTCAGTCAATGCGCTACGCCGCTGAGCCGGTTCGGACCAATTGCGAAGCGGATGGCGAATTGCTGGATCGTGTTGCGACGCCAAACGAAGCCGGGCGCAAGCTGTTGATGCAGGCAGCCGAGGCAATGCGTCTCACCGCGCGCGGCTATTCGCGAGTGCTCAGGGTAGCACGCACGATTGCAGACCTTGCCGGTGAAGAAACTGTCGGCCGCGTGCATATTGCGGAAGCACTCAGCTATCGGCGCCAGCCTCCGCGCAACTAAGGCAAACTTGCACTGACACCGGTTTTGCGCGAATTTACCTGCAGTCGGCACAAGACCGATGGGGCGTTTCACAGAAAAAGGGGTGATCCAAATGGATTGGATGTTGATGCCGTTGCGGCGTTATGCGGAGTTTGGTGGTCGATCACGGCGCATGGAATATTGGATGTGGGCCGTTTTCCAGTTCCTGATTTCGATTGTAATACAGATACTTATATTTGCCGTCGGCGGTGGTGCCATGATGGCCACGGGCGGTGATCCGACAGCGGCGCTGGCTGCTGGCGGTGCAATCATGGTCATTTTCGGCCTCGCAATCATTATCTCGCTTGCCTTCATCATACCCAGCATCGCTGTGTCCGTACGGCGACTGCATGACACGAACCGGACCGGATGGTGGCTTTTGGCTCCATTGGGCGGATATGTGCTCGTATTTCTTGGCGCCAACATGGAATCCGGCGCTATTTCGCTCATCGGAATGCTCATCGCGATCGGCTTCGCAATCACGCTGATCGTCTTCTACTTTCTTGACGGAACACCCGGTCCCAATCGCTATGGCGAAGACCCGAAAGGCCGCGGTACCGCAGATACATTTGCCTAATTAGGTGGGAGCCGCTTGCGGAGTGCACAACGCTTCGCTAATCGGCTCCCCCTGCCTGCGGGCCTCTGTGGCGGAATTGGTAGACGCGCTCGACTCAAAATCGAGTTCCTTCGGGAGTGCCGGTTCGACTCCGGCCAGAGGTACCACCGGCCCGCTTTCTCCTGTCCTACACGTTGGACACCATGGTATTCTCCATGGTGGGCGCATGCGACGAGCCGCGGCCCCAGGAAAGCGATCACGGACAATTCTGACGAAAAATACCCAGAGCCAGGATTACTGCGCCGGACTGGGGCTCACTGTGCCAACTCGCGTTGACTAAAGCCGCACGCTTATCGGCTCTAAAAACCCAAATCGCGGAAGGTCTGCTGGTCAAAGCGCAGGCGGAAGGTCACATAGGGCCCGTCTCGCGTATAGCGCGCGGCTTCGAAGTCACGATCCTCGAACCCGGTGATGTTATAGCCGACCGAGATCCAGGTATTTTCAATCGGGCTGATGCCGATGTTCGGGCCGACAGACCAGGTCCATGCCCGTCCGCCATTGCCTTCGCGCACGCTGGCCGAAGCGCCGATATCAAATGTTTCGGACAGATCGAAGCGGGCATCGGCACCAAACAGGTTGCTCCAGCCCTCGACATCGGCCGTGCCGAAACGATCGGAGACATAGCGCGTGCCCCAAAAGAAGCTGAATTCGCTGCGGTCCAGAAAATCTTGGCCGCCATACATGCTGAGACCAGTGCTGGTTGGCGAATAGTTGAGCGAGAAGCTGTTGACGATCCGCCGTGATCGCTGGTCGCCGGTGACCAGCAACGGGGCGCTGCCGATTGGGCCGGGCTGGCCGGCAACAGCATTGGTGATCTCGTCGCTGCGCAGCTCAAGCTTGTTGAGGAAGGACCAGTCGCTTGCCAACGGACGATGCGCGACCGAGATTTCGAGCGAAGTGATCTCGCTGGTCGCGCCACCATCCTGTTCGGCGCGCAACCAGGAGAAGGCGCCGCCAACCGCGCTGCCTTCGCCGATCTGGCGGAGCAGTGAAGTCGTGACGCCGTAGCGATCTTCGCGCTCACCATCGCGATATTCGGCGCGGCCCGCCCAGCTCCAGCGCTCACCGCGATAGCTTGCACCGGCCGTTACAGCGGTAAAGTCCTCGGTCAGGGTCGGATTCGAACCATTGCCGAGGAAACCACCGCTGGCGACCGGCTGAGCCGGGTTCAAGACGGTGTCAGGATCGATGCCACCGCCTAACGTCTTGTTGCCGTCGAGCGAGAAATCAACCGACCAGTTTTCGTCGAGCACGAGCGACTGGGCAAAGCCATAGGCGGCAAAGGTGCGCGGGCCGAACTCGGCAATGTCCTGTTGGTTGCCGGCGAGCGAAATGCGGGCGCCCGACCAGGGTTGGACATCGAAGCCCACCCGAACCGTGCGCGCGTCAACGCTGTCGCCTTCGGCAATTTCATACCCGCCAACCAAGGTGACCCAGTCCGTAGCCGCAAAGCGGGCGGTAAATTGATGGCGTGCAGGGAAGTCGACGCTTTCGGCATCATCGAGCGCGAATTCGGTCTGCGCATCAAGCGTCAGACGGTTTTCGAACAGGCGTTGCGTTGCGCCGATCTGAAGCAGCGTTGATTCCAGTGTTGAACCGTCGCTGAGTTCGTCATTGCTGTAGATGATGCCCAGCCGCGCATCGGTCGAGCCGCTATGATATTCGACCATGGCCTGACCGGCGATCCGCCGCGCGCCGCTCGTGAGGAAATCTTCATGCCAGGCGCTCGTTGCCAGCGAGAATTGTTCGTCAAAGCGGACGCGCCCGTCAAAGCCGAACTTGCGCGTGCCGCGCTCCGCACCGCTGAGCTGGCCGACACCAAAGCCCGACTGCTGTTCGCGGGCATAGGCGAGGATATCGAAGTCGGAGCTGTGATGCTCCGCTTCGACGAGCCAGGCTGTTGCAGTGCCCGGATTATCTTCCGTCGGTGCCGCACTGGCACCTGGATCGGTATCGCTGGCGGCAAATTCGGCGCGAACTTCGGTCGCGTCTGACGGACGCCAGCGAATGTCGATACCGCCCATATTGGTCTCGCGCTGATTGTCATCATCGCGAATGGCGGTGACACCAATCCGCAAGCGCTGGTCGGCAGTTGTCCAGCTAAACCGGCCACCGGCATTAACGCGGCGCGCAGCCACCCCGTCGACTTCATATTCGACGATGATGAATTGCGGGTTGAGCGACGAATCCCGGCTAAGGATCGGTTCGCGGAAACGGAGCGTCCCGTTGAAATAGTCGATGTCGTAATCGATGTGGCGGACGAGCTGTGTGCTCGAGACGATGATGTTCGAACGCAAACGATCGCGCACTTCGATCGTCACGCGCTCGCTATTGGCCAGCAGTTGCGTGCTGCCGATGGCATAGGGACCGGTCAGGCCGTTCCCCTGGATCTCGACCCTGCGGAACCGATGCGGTGTATCCGCGACAAATGCGGTGGCCGATACGCGGTTGTTCCGGAACTCGGCACGGACGCCATTAAAGCTACGATTATACTGTGTGAGCTGCGTCTCATTGAAGTTCGTCTCATAGTCGCCGAACATCGCGTAGAATTGCGGGCGTTCAAGCCGCAGATAGAGGCGGCGAACACTGGCCGCATCAAAGCGCCGTTCAGATCGATCCGCATAGATTGTGTAATATTGGTTCGGATCAATGACGCCCTGGAAGCGGGTATCGTCACGCTCTGCATCGCTATCGTAGGCCATTGTCATCAGCCACTGGCCAGTGATCCGACCGCGCGCGTACAGGGCGACGCGGGCATCGGTGTACCAGGTTTCTTCGTCAGCGCCGATCTCTTCCAGATTGCGGTCAAGATGGTTGAAGCCGACCGTGCCAGCCGCAAAGCCGACAACGGTCCAGGGCCGGTCACCAGGTTCAAGCCAGGTCTCGATTGTCTGCTCTCGGGTAACCTCGCCATCTCGGAACGGCAGGGTGACGATTAGAGTGCCGCTGACCGTTGTTGGCTCAAGTTCGATATAGGCAATGCCCTCATCGCCCTCCACGCGCCATCCAGGGGCCGCACGTTCCAGACCGGTGAGTTGGCGAGCCTGTTGTGCATCCGCCTCGACGGCAGCGCCGTAAGGGGAGGGGACGGAGAAGTCGCCGGTCAGGCCATGATGGACCGGACGTCCGTCACGGTCCGTTAGCCGAATGGCGATCAGCGGCCGTGAAACACCATCGGCGATGAGCCGTGATCGATCCGGCAAGAACTCTGCCCGGATCGGTGCGTTACCGAAATGGACCGTGCGCGAAAGGGTTTCCACAACCGCACCGCTGGCGTCGACGATTTGAGCGACAAATCGGTTCTCACGCTCCTCAATTCCAATGCCGCGCCATTGGCTCACTGCGATCGTATTGGCCGCGTTCGTCCGCAAGCCTTCAAAGGCAACAGGAGCGACCGGAGTGCCGTTGATGGTCAATCGCACGGTCTGGTCGGGATAATGTTTGATTGCGGCACGCATGACGCGGGTCCGCGGGTTGTGATCTTCCGCAGGGAAAATCCATTCTATTCCAGGTGTTTGGCCAGTTAGCCAGTCGCGATCGGCGCCAGCCGCTTCACCATCGCTGATCGGTGTCGGGCGCTCAACAGCCGGTGTGGCTGCTTCAGGCGCCGCGCGAGGCGTGACGGCACGGACCCGGAAGTCAGCACGATACAAACCGCCGCCCTGGCCCTCTACGAAGCGTGAAAAGGCCCGTCCGGCCGAACGCGTGTTGCGTGCGCAGTCAACCGCTGCGCGGTCGAGCGGTAGCGTTGATTCATCCATCTGGACGACATGCAAACCCGGCGTGACGGCCTCGAAATGGTAGCGACCATCTTCGTCGGTAACGGCATAGCTGCCATCCTCCAGCATCACGCGGACGCCAGCCACGCCTGGTGCTGTTCGCGGGTCCACGCCGCAACCGCCATCGGTGATGCGGCCGATAATCGTCATGCGTGTCGCGAGCGTCTCGCGCGAGACGCGCACGGTGGCATCTGCGACATTACTGACCTGGCCACGATCGTCTCGCGCCTGCGCGCTGTTGGTCGCATTGCCGGCGCGCGCCTGTGGCAACACCTCTGTGATGTACGACAGGATAGAGCTCGCGCCCGCTGTAAGGCCCTGTATTGATACGGTAAATTCTCGTCCGTCCGCTGTGATGGCGATGCCACTCGCTAGAGTTTCGCCGTTCAAGCGGAAGGAATCCGGTCGCAGCCGCAATTGTGGCGGCAGGCTGTCCGTGATCACCAATGGTCGGGTTGGCCGCGTGGAATCCGTGCTGCTGACCCGGATATTGAAGAGGATCGGATCACCTGGCACGGCGACTTGCCGCGAAGCCGCTTTCTCGAGCGTTAGCGGGGCTGTCGGCTGGTCGAGCGGGATATCGATCTCGATCGTGTTGATGCCTCCAAGGGTGAAGGCTTCACCGAATGAGCCGTCGACAATATCGTAGGGATCCCCCCTAGAATCGACGAAAGCCGCCAGTTCGGCGGGCGACGATTGCGAAATTCCTGTATAAGGATCAGGAGGTTGGATCACCAATCGATACTCGCCGGGCGGCACGACCGGGAAGAAGAAATCGCCTGGCCCGGTGGTATATGTGAAGCCTTGGCTATCGGTGACAGTCTGGCCGGTCGTTACGGTCGCCGGGAAGGTCGAGATACCGTCATTGCCGAAAACCTCCGCCGGTTGGCCGGTCGCTGCATCAACAAGAGTGACCTGCGCACCGTTGATCGGCGCGCCGGTTGCGCTGTCAAATACCGTCGAACCGAAGCTTTCGAGCACATCTACGCTCAGATCTTCCAGATCACGGGCGCCATTTTCCCCAGTCGGCGAGATTTGAAGCGCGGAGCCCGGAACAACTGACAAGATGCAGTTTTCCGGGACCGGTTGAGGCGGAACAGCAGCGGTAAAGATAAAGCCAGCAAACACACCGCTGTCGACGTCTGTTTCCGTCAGGGTCAGGTTTTCGCGGTCACCATTGTCAGTTTCTATAGTGATATCATAGGTTTCCGCGACTGTCGGATTCTGGTTTGAAGCCGCATGCACAACGGAAAAGACCAGGGGCTCCCCTGGACGGATTTCCGTTGCGGTGATGACCGAGGCCGGATCCACCGGTACGCTGCCATATACCCCGCCAAGCGGCGGCGAGGTGAATGGGGGCGTGGCGACACAGCTCGTTCCGTTCAGAACGACATTTTGAGTGCCGCCACCGCCGCCGGGACTGAATTGGAAAAGCCCAATTTCCGGGGGTGTCCCGTTGACGAGTTCAACATCGATATCGAGTTGATTGGAGGCTTCGCGCCGCCTCCCGCCATTTTCATCCCATTCCACATAGGCAATGTTGCTAATCGTTTGGGCGTGCGCGATCGATCCCGCTGGCGTCAATAGCGCAGCGAGCAGTGCAAAAATCATTGCACATGCCAAGAGGATCGGTTGACGCATCGCGCAAAACCCTGGCCGCCGAGAGATATCTGCGGCCACGGCCTAGCTACCTAGTCGATAACCGCGCGGAACGTGACGATTTCAGTCGTCCCAGCGGTAACCGTTCCCAATGATGCCGTGACATTCCCGCCCGAGAAACTGCCACCTGGCGTCCCCGTGCTGTTGTCACAGCTTGTCAGCGTATCATCACCAGGAACCCCTGGTGTGCCGCCGTCGTCGATCACTGCCGTTCCGCCAATCACGATGGACCCGGCGACGAACGTCGTATTCGTTGGGACCGCATCAGTAATCGTAACGCTGGTGGCATCTGCGCCACCGGCAGCGTTTGTCACGGCAATACAATATTCAACCGTAGCACCCGGAATATTGTAGAATTCCGTCGCACCCGTAATCGGATAGTTGGCACTTGTTACCGTGCTGCCCTTAAGCGCGCTCAGCGCAGCGGCGAGGACCGTATAGTCATCATCATCCGAAGCGATGCCGTCGAATACACCGTCTGCATCAGCAAACACGGTATCTACACCGGCTGTATCGCCGCCTGTAGTTGCCGTAATCGCGCCGCCGACAGCGCCACCGGTCGTACCGCTATTGCCTTCACGAGCGGTGCCCGTCAGCTCAACATCGGCAACGTCGTTGGTTGAAAGTCCAGTCGGGACGTCCGCAACAACAAAGATCCGGCGGGTTTCGCCATTACCCATCTCATCGAGAAAGGTGACCTGCGTTTCCGTGCCGTCATAGATGCCATTGCCGGCGACTTCATCGACATAGATTTCGACGTTATTGACGTCGAAACTATCGGTTCCGCCATGCGAAGCGGTACCACCGACGATCTGCGACACCGCAAGCGCGATATCGATAAAGCCGTTGGTTTCGTT
Organism: Parasphingopyxis sp.; assembly: GCA_965212265.1. Lineage (GTDB taxonomy): Bacteria > Pseudomonadota > Alphaproteobacteria > Sphingomonadales > Sphingomonadaceae > Parasphingopyxis. Next base: position 40,485 of record CBDBUZ010000009.1, read on the forward strand.
CGTAACGTCGAAGGTCGTTACCGCGTCTAGCTCACCCGGCGTCACCGTGGTCGTAACATTGCCGACTTCGGCAACGATTACATTGATCGCCCGGTCAACGACGAACGCGTCCGATGCAATCACATCGTCCTGGTCGGTACCAGAGACCTGATACTCCACCGTGACGCTGTTATTGATGGTCAGTCCTGCATCCGTCCCGGCGGCATATGCCGGTGCAGCAGTCAACGCGAGAAGCGCTACGCCGCTGACAGAGACAAGATATTTTGTCATGTTATTCATCATCTTAGTCCTAGTTCCGTCAAGTTGTGAGCCATTCACCCCCCGGTCCGCTGGCTCCGCTGGCGGTTGAATTTGCGGCTATCTCACAGCACCGCGAAATCTGAGTTGTCCGGACGCGCCGGCCGCAATCGGCTCGGTGAGTGTCCAGCGAATATGTGTGACATCGACAGGCTGGGCGTCGCGCTCGACACCGCCGTCAGAAGCAACGCGTAAATCGGTCAGCGCACCAAATGTGGTGCCGCCGTCGACCGAATAGATAGCGCCGGAATCGATCGCTTCGATGAAGACCACCGCTTCAGGCATTGGATTGGTGACAACGAAGTTCTCAGCCGGCTCCGCGCCGGTGTTTTCGTACGTAAGAACGAAGACCAAGGCATCGCCGGGAACCACACGGGACGGCTCTTCAAGCGTCACTGTGACGCTACCGTCAGCCTGTTCCTCACTGCGTTCAACGAACACGGTGCTTTCCAACGCCACTTGATTGGCGAGGATCGGGCCAGCCGGTGCAATCAATGCGAATAGTGCAATAAGATATTTCATCATCATTCTCCGTCAGTCGATAACGACTTGAAATTCAACGATATTGGTGGTTCCTGCAGCTACGGTGCCGAGCGTTACGGTGATCCCGCTGCCATCAAATTCGCCGGCATCGGCATCCGCGATGTCGGTCAATGGCGCGCCATCGAGTGTGATGCTGTTCGTGACATATGTTGTGTCGGTTGGAATCGCGTCGGTGATCACAACGTTCGTCAGCGAGCCCGTGCCTGTCGCCTCAGATGTCAGCTGATAGGTAATTGTCGCGCCTGGGGTCTGACTCGTACCGCCGAACTGATCGACAACTGTGGCTGCTTTGGTCAGATTGAGGTTGGCGTCGACGATGACGTAAAACCCGCTATCGACGTCCGTCGCGCCCGTGGAGCCGACGACAGCGTTTGCGCCACCTTCGCCTTGGCCCGCAAATACGGTTCCCGGCGTTCCGCTGCCGGTAGCAGCAGTGGCCGTAAGAGAGACTTCGCTGCGCTCGGTGTCGGCAGCAGCGGCAGGAATATCGCCCAAAATGAAGACGGTAATCGTTTCATCTGCGGCAAGAACCGGCGGATTACCGGGATCATAAAGAGTATCCGTGCCGGCGTCATAATTGCCGTTTCCATCGGTATCGATGAAAATGGAGATCGCGTCGGGATCAAAGTCATCGCCAGCAATATTGGGATCGCCGGTGAGCAGGACCGGTTCGGGTCCGTTGCCGCCATTGGTGACGGTGTAGCTCAGTACCGCATTCAATTCGCCGGGAGCTGCGGCAATGTCGCCTGGATCTGCGGACGTAACGACAATATCGAGGATTTCGTCGACCACCAGCGTGACGGTGTTTGAGTCGACGGTTATCGTTGTACCGCCATCATCATAGGTTGCAGAAGCAGTGTTCTGGATTGGCGTGCCCGCCGGTGTTCCGGCGGCATGCAGGGCAGGCGTCGCAAAGACAAGCGTCGCCGCGCCCATGCATAGCAGGGCGTTCTTGGCGATCAGACTGACTTTTGCGTCTCGACAGCGCGACATATATCGCAGGCCCCCAAGTTGAAAAAACTCTTACGAAGGGGGTGCATGCGGCATTAACGCTAATAACCCGTAAAAATCGGGGGTTTTTCAGCTCGGTTGGTTTAGAAATGCATTTTTGTTAGGGATAAGTGCGTTCAGGCGCGCAGGGAGTTAACGAAAACCTACGCTACATGGTAACGGAACGGTTAATTTACGCGACCTGGTAACTGGCGCGCCCAGGGCGGGCGTAACTTCGCTTGACAGCGCTATGCGCCTACCCTAGTTCGCGCCTCTCCAACGCCTAAGCGGGTGTAGCTCAGTTGGTTAGAGCGCCGGCCTGTCACGCCGGAGGCCGCGGGTTCAAGTCCCGTCACTCGCGCCATTTTCCAGTTTCCATCCACTGCAAAAGTGGTTTTAGCGGCAGGATCCAGATGATCCCGGCGACCAAATAGATTGGCGCCTGGACAAGCGCAGGCAGCGTTCCGATTGGGCCAGATGCGCTGGCGACAATCACCGCCCAGATGATGATAATTCCAATAATTACGAATATTCCGAAGGGCTTGCGCCAACTGGGATTCATGACGTCACCTTAATCAAACGCTTTGGCGTGGCGATATAGTCGAGTGGCTCATCCCAAGGATCAGCCGGAATCTCCTCGGCTATCTGGCACTCCCATGCAAGGCCAATGGTCGACACATGCCGTTTTGCCCTATTTTCTGCGAGATATCGGTCATAATGGCCCTGTCCCTGGCCGATGCGATTACCGGCCAAGTCGGCGACTAGCAATGGGATGAGCAACGTGTCGGGAGATACAATGCGTGCATTGTCGGCCGGCTGGCGAAGGCCAAATGGACCGGCGACAAGCGGCTCGCCATTCCAAGCGCGAAACTGCATCGCTGCCTGGCGATCTGCAAAAAACGGCAGCGCGGTTTGCCCGCCCTTTGCGAGGTAGGATTTTTGTGTCTCCAGGGGGTCAATTTCTGACGTCATGGCGGCATATCCGCCGATGATGCCAGTCAATAACCCGGCTGATTCAATATGGCCGGAAAGCGCAGAATTAGCGGATGCTAGTTGCAAAGAAGTCTGTTTAATAACAAAATCTTCGCGAAGCTTTCTAAAACTTGCTCTAAACTCTGATTTTGTCATCATTTCGCCTGCTCGGGTGGCGGGGCCGCCATGGCCGTTTGCCCGAAAATCCTCTGACGCCAATAACGTCAGGTGGGCGCCATATGCGTCGGACCAAGATCCGGGCAGGGACAGCTCCCTTGGATGTTGTATCGCCTCAGGGATATTCGTAAAGGCGCGTACCGGGCAGCGCCCGCCACGGCTGACTTAGGAAGCCTGGTCGCCACTGGCAAGCTGATCACCAAGGTTGGACAAGCGATCGGCGAGCTCTTCGAGATGTCTCAACGACTGATCCGAAACATCGGTGGTTCGGAGTTCGTCTGCTTCGTCGGCCAGCAAAAGGGCTGCGAATAACAAAACCCTTGCTTCACCGAGGTTCCCGCCGACCGCAGCCTGAGCGTCAATGGTTTTTGAATCGACCATGGCGCCAAGCTTCTGAAGGCGCTCCTCCTCGCCATCGCGGCATGCGACGGTGTAGCTATGTCCGGCGATAGTGAGCGTTACTTCAGCCATTGGTCGCCCGCTCCGCTTGTTCGATGATCGTGTCTAGGTCAGTCAGCACCGTTGATGCCATGGCATGCAGACGGTCATATTTCTGCTGCAAAGCCTGTAGCTCGGCGTCATGCGCCGAGGTGGTGGCGGTTGCGGTGTCAGCGCTTTTTGACTCCAGCTCTGCCCTAAGGCGCTCAATTTCCTGATCTTTTAGCTTATCGATATCTGCAGCATCGGCACGCAGCTTGGCAAGTGCGCGGTCCCGCTCGTCTATCGCGGCCGCGTGCGCTGTGTTCAAAGCGATTATCTCTTCTTGCAGCTTTTCTTGCGAGTCTTGGTTTGTCGCAGGTGAGGCGGCTGGTCGTGCTTCTGCGATCCGCGCGGCCGCAGCATCGATCCGTGCGATTACGAGGGACAGGCGGTCATTTTCCATGCTCTTTGCATAGCAGGAAAGCGCTTCTCGGCAAGACTGTGGGCGTTACGGTTGACGATAACCGCATGACATTCCAAGTGGTCGCGCGCGCTCGCGACTCGTAGGGCTGTCCCACAGGCAGTTTGGAGCATATCGAGCCGGACAGGGGAAACCGTATGACCGTCACCCATATTCAGCTTGCAAATGCCATCCGCGCCCTTTCGATGGACGCGGTGCAGGAGGCCAATTCGGGCCATCCAGGAATGCCGATGGGTATGGCAGACGTCGCGACGGTTCTCTTCACAAAATATCTCAAATATAACCCGCAAGACCCTGATTGGTATGATAGAGATCGCTTTGTTCTCTCGGCCGGTCATGGTTCGATGTTGGTGTATTCGCTGCTTCACCTTACCGGCTATGCGCAGCCGACCATGGACGAAATCAAGCATTTCCGTCAGCTTGGCAGCCCCTGTGCGGGCCATCCCGAGAACTTCCTCCTGCCGGGCGTCGAAGCGACAACCGGCCCGCTGGGCCAGGGCCTTGCGATGGCGGTTGGTATGGCTATTGCCGAACGCCATTTGAACGCGCATTTCGGCGATGACCTTGTCGATCACCGCACCTGGGCAATTGCCGGCGATGGCTGCCTGATGGAAGGCATCAATCACGAGGCGATTGGCCTGGCTGGCCATCTCAAGCTCGGTCGGTTGATAACATTCTGGGATGACAACGCGATTACAATTGATGGCGGCACCGATCTGTCATCGAGTGAGGATATCCGTGCGCGTTACGAAGCTTCGGGATGGCATGTAACCAGCTGTGACGGCCATGATCCCGATGCGATCCGTTTTGCCATTGAGGAAGCCCTGGCCGATTCGCGGCCATCGCTGATTGCGTGCAAGACGGTGATTGGTTTTGGTGCTCCGAACAAGCAGGGCACCAGCGCTACCCATGGCGCCCCGCTTGGAGATGAAGAGATCGCGGCCACTCGCGAAGAGCTGGGATGGGACGCGGCACCGTTCGTCATTCCACCCGAGATCGGTGAGGTCTGGGCTGAGGCTGGTGCGCGTGGCGCAGAACCTTACGCGGAATGGCAAAAACGGTTTGCAAGCCATCCAGAGAAAGATGAGTTTGAACGACGAATGTCGGGCGATCTTCCTGAAGGTACCGCTATGCAGTCCTATTTGGAAACGCTGGCCAGCGACCCACCCAAGGTCGCCACGCGCAAGTCATCGGAAATGGCGCTGACTGCGATTAACAAAGCTATTCCGGAAACAATTGGCGGCTCGGCTGACCTGACGGGTTCCAACAATACGAAGACGCCAGCGACCGATCCGCTGACCAGAGACAATTATGGCGGGCGATACATTTATTACGGGATCCGTGAATTCGGCATGGCAGCTGCCATGAACGGTATGGCGCTGCATGGCGGCGTTATACCCTATGGCGGAACATTCCTTATCTTTTCAGACTATTGTCGCCCAGCAATCCGTCTCTCGGCACTTCAGAAGGTCCGAGCGGTTTACGTGATGACGCATGACTCGATTGGTCTTGGCGAAGATGGGCCGACGCATCAGCCGATTGAACAACTGGCGAGCCTGCGGGCCATGCCCAATCTCGCTGTTTATCGACCATGCGATGCGATCGAAACCGCAGAATGCTGGGCTTTATCGCTCAAGCGCAAGGATGGGCCGTCATTGCTGGCTCTCACCCGGCAGGGCCTTCCGCCAATGCGCAGCGATGTCGCAGAAAACCAATGTGCCAACGGTGCGTATCGCCTGAAAGCTGCCGAAAATGATCGCAAGGTCGTTCTCATGGCAACCGGTTCGGAAGTGCATCTGGCAGCGGAAATCGCCGAGAAGCTCGAAGCAAAGGGATTTGGCGCCGATCTGGTCTCCGTCCCGTGCTGGGAGCTGTTTGACGCCCAGGAGGCGGCCTATAGGGCCGATATTCTCGGCGGAGACGATGTTTTGCGCGTTTCTGTCGAAGCGGGCGCGACTTTTGGTTGGGAACGCTATACCGGCACCGATGGACTGAATTTCGGTATCGACCGCTTTGGCGGTTCTGCGCCGGCGAATAAATTGTTCGAATATTTCGGGCTGACAGAGGCGGCAATCACTCCGCAGATCCTGTCAGCGCTCAAGAGTTAAGGAGACTCACCCCATGGCTGTCAAAGTAGCGATTAATGGTTTCGGACGGATTGGGCGCCTGGTTGCCCGGGCAATGCTCGAACGCGATGATCATGATTTCGAACTGGTTGCAATCAATGATCTTGCCGATGCGAGTGCTAACGCCTTGTTGTTTCAGTATGATTCAACACATGGCCGCTTTCCAGGTACGGTGTCGGCCGGCAATGACAGCATAACAGTCAACGGCAAGACAATTGCTGCGACGTCCGAGCGCGATCCCGGCAATCTGCCCCATGGTGAGATGGGCGTAGATATGGTGCTGGAGTGCACCGGCTTCTTCCAGTCCCACGAAGCCGCCGAGCCGCATCTCAAAGCGGGCGCCAAGAGGGTGCTGATTTCCGCACCGGCGAAGAATGTGACGAAGACCGTCGTGTACGGCGTCAATCATGACAGCCTGACTGCTGAAGATGTCATCGTGTCAAATGCGAGCTGCACGACAAACTGTCTCGCGCCAGTTGCCAAGGTGCTGAACGATACGGTGGGCATTGAGCGCGGTTTCATGACCACGATCCACAGCTACACCAATGACCAGCGCATGCTCGATCAGATGCATTCAGACATGCGTCGGGCTCGTGGCGGCGCACAGAATATGATCCCGACGACGACCGGCGCTGCGCGCGCCGTCGGCCTCGTACTGCCGGAACTGAATGGCAAGCTCGACGGCAGCTCGGTTCGCGTTCCGACGCCGAATGTTTCGCTGATCGATCTCGTCTTCACGCCGGGACGCGATACCTCGGCTGAGGAAATGAATGCAGCGCTGAAGGCGGCCGCCGATGGCCCGATGAACGGTGTGCTTTACTATACCGATCAGCCGCTGGTTTCGTCGGACTTCAATCATTATCCGGCAAGCTCCACGATCGACAGTCTCGAAACCGCCGTGCTCGAAGGCAAGCTCGCCCGGGTGGTCAGTTGGTACGATAATGAATGGGGCTTTTCCAACCGCATGATCGATACGGCCACGGTTATGGCAGGCTTGCTCTAACCCGCACAATTTGGCGGAAAAGAAAGGGTTGGCGTCATGACGTCATTTCGTACGCTCGACGATATCGAAGCGGTTCGCGGGCAACGCGTATTGGTTCGTGTCGATATGAATGTACCGATGGCGGATGGCGCGGTGACAGACGACACCCGGCTGCGTGCACATGTCCCGACGATTACCGAATTGTCGGACGCTGGAGCCAAGGTTTTGCTGCTCGCGCATTTCGGGCGCCCCAACGGAGAATATCGCCCAGAATTCTCGCTCGAACCTGTCGTCCCGGTGCTGGCAGATGTGCTCGGTCGAGACGTTATTTTCATGCAACGGCCAGACAATGATGCGATCGATGCTCTCCCTGACGGGGCTATCGTGGTGATCGAAAATACACGCTTTGCCGGGGGAGAAGAAACGAATGACCCGGGCATGGCCAAGGCGATTGCATCGTTCGGCAATGCCTTTGTCAGCGATGCTTTTTCGGTGTCGCATCGCGCGCATATGTCGACCGAGGGAATTACGCATCATCTCCCGGCCTATGCCGGCCGTGCGATGCAGAAAGAACTCGATGCTCTGGAAGCCGCATTGGGCAATCCCGAGCATCCTGTCGCCGCGGTTGTCGGCGGTGCGAAAGTTTCGACAAAACTTGCCGTGCTCGAGCATCTCGTCACCAAGGTCGATCATCTGATCATTGGCGGCGGCATGGCGAACACCTTTCTCGCCGCACGCGGTGTCGATGTAGGCAAATCGCTCTGCGAACATGAACTGACTGATACCGCGCTCGCTATCCTTGATGCCGCTGACCGCGCGGATTGCACCGTACATTTGCCCTATGACGTGGTGGTGGCGAAGGAATTTTCACCCAACCCGCCGACCCGCACGGTAAATGTCCACGAGGTCGCACAAGACGAGATGATCCTGGATATCGGCCCGGCAGCTGTTGAGGCGCTAGGCGATGCGCTGAAGACGTGTCGGACGCTCGTATGGAATGGCCCGCTCGGTGCGTTTGAAACGCCGCCGTTTGACTCTGCTACCGTGGCACTGGCTCAGACAGCCGCAGCGCTTACCCGCGAAGGTTCGCTGACTTCTGTTGCAGGGGGTGGTGATACGGTTGCCGCGCTCAACCATGCGGGTGTGGCGGATGATTTCACCTTTGTATCCACCGCAGGTGGGGCCTTTCTGGAATGGATGGAAGGCAAGGAATTGCCAGGCGTAGCGGCGCTTAGCACATGAGCGAGAATGACGGCGTTGGGTCCGATAGTGGGCTAGTTCCGATCACCGAGGGTGAATGGGCCGGCTGGTCTACATGGCCAGGCGATTCCTTTGAGCAATCGAGCGGACCATTTTACGAACGCATTGGTGACGATGGCTTTCCAGTAGCCGCGTTCCGCGCCGAAGACCGACACATGAACGGTGCCGGCTTCATGCACGGCGGTTGCCTGATGACCTTTGCTGACAGCGCGATCTTCACGATAGCCCATGAGGCGATGGGGGATAGTCACGGCGTGACGCTCAGCCTCACCGGAGACTTTCTCGATCCGGTAAGCGAGGGCCAGTTCCTTGAAGCACGCGGTGAGGTTGTGCGCGCGGGCGGCAAGACCATCTTTATCCAGGGATTGATCACGGCTGACGGCAAGCCGGCACTCCGGTTCAATGCGATCATTCGCAAAATTCGAAGGTGAATACTGCGCGCCCGACTATGCACGGCGCCCGGCGGCTGACCGTTGCCGACACCAACGGCCTTGATTATCAGACGCGTGAGATTCGCGCGAAGCAAGAGGAACCTAGAGGCGATGGCTAATCCCGAGATGATGCAGAAGATCAAAACCGGTGCGGGCTTCATTGCCGCGCTCGACCAAAGCGGCGGTTCGACGCCAAAGGCGCTCAAAGGATTTGGTATCGGAGAGGATGCCTATTCCAATGAGGACGAGATGTTCGCGCTGATTCACCAAATGCGCCAGCGGATCATCACCGCGCCATCATTTGGCAATGGCAAGGTGCTTGGTGCGATCCTGTTCGAGATGACGATGGATGGTGATGCGGACGGGAAACCGGTCCCAACATTGCTGTGGGAGCGCGGCGTGGTGCCGTTCCTCAAAGTCGACAAAGGTCTGGAAGACGATGCCGACGGTGTGCAGGTGATGAAGCCAATGCCAGAGCTTGATGCTCTGTGTAAGCGCGCGGTGGCCAAAGGTGTTTTCGGGACGAAAATGCGCTCGGTGATAAACATGGCCTCGCCGACAGGCATTGCGGCCAATGTCACACAGCAGTTCAAGGTCGCCAATCAGATAATCGATCATGGCCTGATGCCGATTGTCGAACCGGAAGTTTCGCTGAAGAGCCCGGAACGCGCCGAAGCCGATGCAATCTTGCAGCAGGAACTGACCAAGGCGCTGGATGCACTGCCCGATGATCGTCAGGTTATGTTGAAATTGTCGATCCCGGTCCAGCCGGGCCTGTATGACTCGATCATTGCTCATCCGCGCGTTGCCCGGGTGGTCGCGCTCTCGGGCGGTTATTCGCAAGATGATGCCTGCACCGAACTCGCCAAGAACCACGGCATGATTGCCAGCTTCTCTCGCGCACTGCTGCAGGACCTGCGGCATGACATGGACGATGCCACATTTGACGGCACGCTTTCAGCGGCAATCGACAAGATCCACCAGGCATCGACTGTCAAAGTCTGATCTGCACGCATAATGGCCGAGGCCGAAACCGATTGTCTGCTCTATCTGATCTCACCGCCCGATCTGGGTGATGATTTTCCAGCGCGTCTGTCTCGTGCTTTGGCTGCCGGTGCGGTTGCTGCCTTCCAGCTCCGAATGAAGGATGCTGAGGATGCCGCAATCGTCGCGATGGCTGAACAATTGATGCCGATCTGTGCGGAAAATGACTGCGCCTTCATTCTGAACGATAGCGCCGACCTTTGCGCACAACTGGGCGCAGATGGCGTGCATCTGGGGCAGGGAGATGGCGATATCGCCGATGCGCGCGCACAATTAGGTGGGGACGTCCAAATCGGTGCGACCTGCCATGACAGTCGCCATCTCGCGATGGAAGCAGGGGAGGCCGGCGCCGACTATGTCGCCTTTGGCGCTTTCTACGGCAGCAATACCAAGGAAACGACCCATCGACCGGATCCTGAGATACTCACCTGGTGGTCGACAATGTTCGTTCTGCCATGCGTTGCGATTGGCGGGATCACGTTGGACACTGCCAAGCCGCTGATCGAAGCGGGCGCTGATTTCATTGCTGTAAGCGGTGCCGTCTGGAACCATCCGGACGGCGAAGTAGCCGCTGTTAAGGCGTTTGCTGAGCTCCTGGCGGCTTAAGCTTCGGTGTTGCGTCGGGTATCGCGAGCCACGGTGGGGCTCACTGCGTTTTTGAGCAGCATCTTGCGATAGCTTTCGGCGCTGGGAACGTCCGCCGTGCGATGCGCTGTTTTACCCTTACGGTTTGGAATACGCGCGATCCGGCCGAATAAACCGGCGGCGCGTGGGAAATGTCCTTTGCTCGGTACCATTTTCTGTGCCTCTCGCTGGTGGTGGGAGAAATACCGGTTCCGCGATTCGCTGTATTGGACGGAAGCGACAGGGCTTCGCCGCTTGTGGCCCGGGCGCTTGGCTGTTAGAGGCCGCGCCGGCTCTTTCAAAACAAGTGAGATACCCATGAAGATCAGCGGCGTGGAGATTCGTCCCGGCAATATCATCGAATATGAGGGCGGCCTTTGGAAGGCTGTGAAGATCCAGCATACCCAGCCGGGCAAGGGCGGGGCCTATATGCAGGTGGAACTCAAGAACCTCGTCGATGGGCGCAAGAACAACGTCCGCTTCCGGTCGGCTGAGACCGTGGAGAAGGTCCGGCTCGATACGCGAGACTATCAATTCCTCTTCGCCGATGATGAAATGCTGACTTTCATGGACAAGGAAAACTACGAGCAGATTGCGCTGTCCAAGGACATGCTTGGCGATGCCGCTGCTTTCCTTCAGGACGGCATGGATGTGATGCTCGAACTGTACGAAGAGAAACCGATCTCGGTTCAGTTGCCTGATCATGTCGAAGCCGAAATTGTCGAAGCGGACGCGGTCGTCAAAGGTCAGACGGCGTCGTCATCCTACAAGCCGGCCATCCTCGATAATGGGGTCCGCGTCATGGTGCCGCCGCATATCAGCGCCGGCACCCGGATCATCGTTGACGTCTATGCGCAGGAATATGTGAAAAAGGCCGATTAGGCTCCCCTCGATTTGCGCGCTCCGAGAGGGCGCAGGAAACCATCATGCCATCCCGTTCCGCCATCATTACCGTAATGGATCGCGCCGCCCGCAAGGCGGGGCGCAGTCTCGCTCGTGATTTTTCCGAAGTCGAGCATCTGCAGGTCGCGCGAAAAGGCCCGGCCGACTTCGTCTCGAAGGCCGATATGCGGGCTGAGCGCATCCTTTATGACGAACTGCTTGCGGTTCGGCCGGGTTGGGGTTTCCTGCTTGAAGAGGCAGGCGAGATTGAAGGCGAAGAAGGCATGCCACGATGGGTCGTTGATCCGCTCGATGGCACGACAAATTTCCTGCACGGTATTCCGCATTTTGCAATCTCGATTGCAGTTCAGGAACCCAATCTCGACGGAGGCTGGGGCGAGATCAGTGCGGCGATGGTGTATCAGCCGATAACCGATGACCTGTTTTGGGCCGAAAGAAATCGCGGCGCGTTTCTGCATGATCGCCGCCTGCTGGTTTCGGGGCGTCGCGATTTGAGCGAGTGTCTGATTGCCACCGGTGTTCCGTTCAAAGGGCATGGGGATATCGATCAGTTCAATGCGATCTTCAATGCAATTGCCCCGAAAGTCGCAGGAATCCGGCGTTACGGTTCGGCGTCCCTCGATCTCGCTTGGTTAGCAGCCGGGCGGTATGACGGTTTTTGGGAAGCTGATCTTCAGCCTTGGGACGTCGCGGCGGGCATTTTGATCGTCCGCGAAGCCAAGGGTTTCGTCACTGATTTTCGCGGTGGAAGTCAGCCGATTGAGCGCAGCGAATTTCTTGCGGCCAATGATGCGGTCCATTCCAAGCTGCACAAGATCGTGGCTGGCGCGCTGCGCGGATAGAATAACCCGCAAATAGGCGGGCTTCCGGCCTTGCCCCTTGGTGCGCATCCTCCTAAAAGCGCCCCAAATTCCACGCAGACTGCGAGTCCTTCCTGTGCCCGAGACGATTGCCGTCGATCTGACCCAATATCTGCCGATCCTGTTGTTTCTCGGGATAGCACTGCTGATGTCGCTGGCCTTTGTCGTGTTGCCGATGATCGCGGCAAAATTCACCGGCGCTGCCAACCCCTATCCGAACAAGCTCACCGAGTATGAATGCGGCTTTCCCGCATTCGAAGATTCGCGCAGCCAGTTCGACGTGCGCTTCTATCTGGTCGCGATCCTGTTCATCATTTTCGACCTGGAAGCGGCATTCTTGTTTCCCTGGGCTGTGACGGTGTTTGACCTTGGCTGGGTGGCCTGGATTGCAATGATGATCTTCCTGATCGAGCTCGGCATTGGCTTGGCCTATGCCTGGAAAGTGGGGGCACTCGAATGGGAGTAGATCTCAACACGACACCGCCGCCGCCAGGCACGCTTCCGGATCCGGACTTTCTGAAGGACATCAACGCGGAGGTTGCCGACAAGGGTTTCCTCGTCACCTCGACCGAAGAACTGTTCCAATGGGCGCGGACTGGTTCGCTCTGGTGGATGACGTTCGGCTTGGCATGCTGTGCTGTCGAGATGATCCAGGTGAATATGCCGCGCTATGACATGGAGCGCTTCGGTGCCGCGCCGCGTGCCAGCCCGCGCCAGTCCGATGTGATGATCGTTGCCGGCACGCTGTGCAACAAGATGGCACCGGCCCTGCGCCGCGTTTACGATCAGATGGCCGAGCCGCGTTATGTGATTTCCATGGGCAGCTGCGCCAATGGCGGCGGCTATTATCACTACAGCTATTCCGTCGTGCGCGGATGCGATCGCATTGTCCCCGTCGACATCTATGTTCCGGGCTGCCCGCCGACCGCAGAAGCTCTGCTGTACGGCGTGATGCAGCTCCAGCGGAAAATTCGCCGCGTTGGTACGGTGGAGCGTTGATCGGTGGCATCTCCAGCTCCTGTAATCGCCTCCAATGATGGCGTGATTGACGCGATCAGTGCCGCGCTTGGCGATGATCTGCTAGACGCCCAAGAGGCGGTAGACGAGATTTCGGTGACTGTGCGGCGTGAGGCGATTAACGCCGTCATGATTACGCTGCGCGATACTGAAGGCCTGCACTACCAGCAGCTGATGGAGATTGCCGGAGTTGACTATCCGGAGCGGCCCGAGCGGTTCGATATCTGCTATCACCTGTTGTCGCTGACCCGCAATCACCGCATCCGCATTCGCGTGACGACCGATGAAGAAACTCCGGTTCCGACAATCACCGATATCTGGCCGGTCGCTGGTTGGCTCGAGCGCGAGGTGTTCGACATGTATGGCGTGCTGTTTGACGGCAATCCTGACCTTCGCCGTATCCTCACCGATTATGGGTTCCGCGGTCATCCGTTCCGCAAAGACTTTCCGCTCACTGGCTATGTCGAGATGCGCTATTCCGAAGAGCATAAGCGCGTGATCTATGAGCCCGTTGAGCTGGCCCAGGATTTCCGGACATTCGATTTCATGAGTCCATGGGAAGGGGCCGACTATATCCTTCCAGGCGATGAGAAAGCGGATGGGGAGGAGGCTCCCAATGGCTAATTATCTCGAAGAGATTCAGGGCAAGACGGACGAGGTTGATCCGACCGTCGGCGATGTCGAAATTTCAAACTATACAATCAACTTCGGCCCGCAGCATCCCGCGGCCCATGGCGTGTTGCGCATGGTCATGGAGCTGGATGGCGAGATTGTGGAACGCGTCGATCCGCATATCGGGCTGCTCCATCGCGGCACAGAAAAGCTGATCGAGCACAAAACCTATTTGCAGGCGCTGCCCTATTTCGATCGGCTCGATTATGTTTCGCCGATGTGCATGGAGCATAGCTATGTGCTGGCGATCGAGAAGCTGCTCGATCTCGAAGTGCCGCTCCGCGCGCAATATATCCGCGTGCTATTTGCAGAGCTTACCCGCATCCTCAATCACTGCCTGAACCTGGGCGCACATGTGATGGATGTCGGTGCGATGACGCCGAATATCTGGCTCTTCGAAATTCGCGAACAGGCGATGGCTTTCTATGAGCGGGCATCCGGCGCGCGCATGCATGCGGCCTATTTCCGGCCCGGTGGCGTACACCAGGACCTGCCTCCCAAGCTGATCGCCGATATGGCCGACTGGCTCGATACTTTTCCGACGCTCTACGAAGACGCGATGAGCCTTGTGGTAGACAATCGCATTTTCAAACAGCGCAACGTCGATATTGCTGTGGTCTCCAAGGATGATGCAGTGCAATGGGGCTTTTCCGGCCCGATGATCCGCGGCTCGGGCATTCCCTGGGATTTGCGCAAGTCGCAACCCTATGATGTGTATGACCGGATGGAGTTTGACGTGCCGGTGGGTACCAAGGGCGATTGCTATGATCGCTTCATGGTCCGGGTCGAAGAAGTCCGCCAGTCCGCGCGCATCATGCGCCAGTGCATCAACGATATGCCGGAAGGACCGATCGCCAGCCTCGATCGCAAGATTGTCCCGCCGAAGCGCGGCGAAATGAAGCAGTCGATGGAAGCGCTGATCCATCACTTCAAACTTTACACCGAAGGCTTCCACGTCCCGGCGGGTGAAGTCTATGTCGCCACCGAAAGCCCGAAGGGTGAGTTTGGCGTCTATCTGGTCAGCGATGGCACCAACAAGCCGTACCGCTGCAAGATCCGCCCGACGGCGTTCAGTCATCTCCAGGCGATGGATTTCATGTGCAAGGGCCATATGCTCGCCGACTCCACCGCAATCCTTGGCGCGATCGACGTCGTTTTCGGGGAGTGCGACCGGTGACGAGACCTGCAGCCATCAATCTTGCGAACAAGCTCTCGCAGTTTTCAGACCATTGGAATCCGCGCATTGCGGCCAGCTACAATGATAATGAAGTGCGGCTTGCCAAGCTCAAGGGTGACTTCGATTGGCATAGCCATGCGGATACCGATGAGCTGTTCCTCGTGATCGAAGGTGCACTCGGGATCGAGTTTCGCGATGGCGTCCAGCACCTTGAGCGCGGCGAGATGATTGTTGTGCCCAAGGGTGTTGAGCATCGACCCTTTTGCGAGAATGAAGTGCATGTGATGATCATGGACCGCGAAGGGGAGCCCAACACGGGCATCAATCCTTCCGCACGCACCCGCGAAACATTGGAGGCGATCTGATGACGATCCTTCCCGACGATAAACTCTCCCAATCCTCGACGGATACGGCCCTTGAAAATGCCGAAATCCGCGAACGCTGGGGTGATTTTGGCTGGACCGATGAAAATGCGGAGAAGGCGAAAGAAATCATTGCGCGCTATCCCGATGGACGCCAGGCTTCGGCGGTGATGCCGCTGCTTGATCTGGCTCAGCGCCAGGTTGGTGCAGACACCAATACGCAAGGCTGGCTGCCGGTACCGGTGATCGAGTTTGTCGCGGCGCAATGCGACATGCCCTATATGCGCGCCTATGAAGTCGCGACCTTCTACACCATGTATAATCTGGTGCCCGTCGGTCGGCACCATGTGCAGCTATGCGGCACCACGCCATGCCTGTTGCGCGGGTCTGACGATGTCATGGCCGCTTGCAAGAACAAGGGCCTGGTGAAAGGCAAGACGACCCCGGACGGCATGTTTACGCTGACCGAAGTCGAATGTCTGGGCGCATGTGCCAATGCGCCGATGGTCCAGATCAACGACGATAATTTCGAAGATCTCGATTATGACAGCATGACCGATATCCTCGACAAGCTCAGCAATGACGAAGCGGTGACGGCGGGGCCGCAGATTGATCGCCAGACCAGCTGTCCAGAAGGCGGACCGACAACTCTCAAAGACATGGCCGGGGCGACCGAGTGATGGCGACGCGCGGACCCTTCTCTTCAATGACGCTTGTCCAGGCGACAATCACCTTTGTGGTTGCCTTCATGGCGATCAACATTCTGATCGATGTCTTTGCCTTCGGTTTCGAGCCGACCCGCAATATTGTGCGTCATGTTGTCGCAGCAATGATCGCGGCGCCGATCTGGTATCTGTTCATTCGTTGGATGAGGTCGCGCAATGCTTGACGACAAGGATCGCATCTTCACCAATATCTATGGCTTCCAGCCATGGGAAATCGAAGCTGCGATCAAGCGCGGCGATTGGGACGGCACGAAGACGCTGCTGGAAAAATCGCAGGACGATATCATTGAAGAGGTGAAGGCATCGGGCCTGCGCGGTCGCGGCGGTGCGGGCTTCCCAACGGGCCTCAAATGGTCCTTCATGCCGAAGGAATCCAAGGACGGTCGTCCGAGCTTCCTCGTCATCAATGCCGATGAATCTGAACCCGGCAGCTGCAAGGATCGCGAGATCATGCGCCATGATCCGCAAAAGCTGATCGAAGGTGCGCTGATCGCCGGATACGCAATGCGCGCCCGGGCAGCCTATATCTACATTCGCGGTGAGTTTATCCGTGAAGCCGAAACGCTCTTTGCAGCGGTGAAGCAGGCTTATGACAAAGGCTTTATCGGCAAGAATGCCTGTGGCTCTGGCTATGATTTCGACGTCTTCGTCCATCGCGGGGCGGGCGCATATATCTGCGGCGAGGAAACCGCGCTGCTCGAAAGCCTCGAAGGCAAAAAGGGCCAGCCGCGCCTTAAGCCGCCATTCCCGGCCGGTGCGGGTCTGTATGGCTGCCCGACGACGGTCAACAATGTCGAGAGCATTGCCGTGGTGCCGACGATCCTGCGCCGCGGGCCGGGCTGGTTCGCCGGCATTGGCCGCGAAGGCAATCAGGGCACGAAGCTGTTCCAGATTTCCGGCCATGTTGAAAAGCCGTGCGTTGTCGAAGAGGCAATGAGCATTCCGTTCCGCGAGCTGATCGAAAAGCATGCGGGTGGCATTACTGGTGGCTGGGACAATCTGCTCGCGGTCATCCCTGGCGGTTCGTCCGTACCGCTGGTGCCAGCCGAAGAAATTATGGACGCGCCGATGGATTTCGACGGGCTCAAGGATCTTGGATCGGGGCTCGGAACGGCTGCGGTCATCGTCATGGACAAGTCGACCGATATCGTCCGCGCAATCAGCCGCATCTCCTATTTCTACAAGCATGAAAGCTGCGGCCAGTGCACGCCGTGCCGCGAAGGCACCGGCTGGATGTGGCGCATGATGGAGCGGCTGCGCGAAGGCAAAGCCGATTTCTCCGATATCGACATGCTTCAAGAGGTTACGAAACAGGTTGAAGGCCATACGATTTGCGCGCTGGGCGACGCAGCAGCTTGGCCGATCCAGGGCCTGATCCGCCACTTCCGCCCAGAACTCGAACGCCGCATCCGCGAATATGCGAGCCGCAGCGATGGTGGCGAAATGATGGAGGCAGCAGAATGAGCGCGACACCAACACCGATCCGGAACCTCAAAGTGATAGTTGGGATTATTGCGCTCGCATGGGTTGTGGTGATGATCGCTTTCTTTCTCGCCATGAACGAGAAGGGCGATTGGATGGAGGATACCGCGTCCTTCTATGCCTTTATCTGTGGCTTGGGAGCGATGGTCGGCGCGATCTTCACCTATTTGCGCAAGAAATGGGCTGTCCTTCTTTATTTGCTCGCCAGTCTCGCCTTGGTGCTGACGCCCTTCATGCAAGGCACTCTGGATCTCCCTTTCACTATGGACTGGGGCTATCTGGCGTTGCTCGGGGTCTATCTGATTGCTGTGATACCGGCGTGGAAACATCTGGGGAGCGGCGATGCCTAAGGTCACCGTAGACGGCACCGAGATCGAGGTTCCCGAGGGCGCGACCGTGCTTCAGGCGTGCGAGCTAGCCGGTAAGGAAATCCCGCGTTTCTGCTATCATGAGCGGCTGTCGATCGCTGGCAATTGCCGCATGTGCCTGGTTGAAGTGAAGCCTGGACCGCCCAAGCCGCAAGCCAGCTGCGCGCTGCCCGCAGCCGAAGGCCAGGAAATCTCGACCCAGAGCGAAATGGTCAAGACGGCGCGCGAAGGGGTGATGGAATTTCTCCTCATCAACCATCCGCTCGATTGCCCGATTTGCGATCAGGGTGGCGAATGCGACTTGCAGGACCAGGCCATGGCCTATGGCAAAGGCCATACGCGCTATGAAATGAACAAGCGCGCGGTGACCGAGAAATATATGGGGCCGGTGGTCAAGACGATCATGACGCGCTGCATCCATTGCACGCGCTGTGTCCGCTTTGCCCAGGAAGTCGCCGGTGTCGAAGAAATCGGCGCGGTGGGCCGCGGCGAAAATATGGAGATCACCACCTATCTTGAACATGCCGCCGAGAGTGAACTCTCTGGCAATGTCGTGGATCTTTGCCCGGTCGGTGCGCTGACCGCACGGCCCTATGCATTTGAAGCCCGGCCCTGGGAATTGCAGAAAACACCGTCGATCGATGTGATGGATGCCGTGGGCACCAACATCCGGCTCGATAGCCGGGGCAGGGAAGTGCTCCGCGCACTCCCGCGCATCAATGAAGATGTGAATGAGGAATGGGCGAGTAACAAGACGCGTCACGCAGTGGACGGTCTGTACAAGAACCGCCTCGATACGCCCTGGGTTCGCAAGGACGGCACGCTTGAAAAAGCGAGCTGGAGCGAAGCCTTTGTGGCTATCGCCGATGCGGCGAAGAAAGCGGGCAACAAGATTGCCGCGATCGGTGGCGATCTTGTTGAAATCGAAGCGCTTTATGCAGCGCAAAAGCTGCTCGATGGGCTTGGCTCCAAGCTGATCGAGGGCCGCCAGACCGGCATGGATTATGACGCGAGCAATCTTGCTGCGGTAAATTTCAACACGACTATTGCTGGCATCGAAACCGCTGACGCTATCTTGTTGGTTGGCACCAATCCGCGCTGGGAAGCGCCGCTGGTCAACACGCGGATCCGCAAGGCCATCAAGGCCGGGGCGAAGGTCTTTGCGATCGGACCAGAAATCGATCTGACCTATCCGGTCACCTGGCTTGGCGATGATGCGGCCCTTGTGTCGAATCTTCCAGGCGAAGCCGCTGATGCGCTGAAGAATGCCGAGCGTCCCGCGATGATCCTGGGTGGCGGCGCGCTGATGGTGCGGGGCGTCCATGCCGCATCGCTGGCACTTGCCGATACGCTCAATCTCGTGCGCGACGGTTGGAATGGCTATAATGTGCTGCACTTCTCCGCCGCACGGATGGGCGGGCTGATGCTTGGCTGGGCGCAACCCGGCGGTGTCGCTGATCTTGCCGCGGCCAAGCCGGAATTATTGTTCTTGTTGGGTGCGGACGGCGTTGATTTCGATGCGTTCGACAGCGCGTTCACCGTCTATGTCGGCCATCATGGCGAACAAGGCGCCGCGCATGCCGATGTCATCCTTCCGGGTGCGTCTTATGCTGAAAAGAGCGGCACCTGGGTCAATCTTGAAGGCCGCGTGCAACGCGGCAATCGCGCCGTATTCCCGCCAGGCGATGCGCGCGAGGATTGGACGATCTTCCGGGCGCTGTCCGATGCGCTCGGCCAGGCGCTGCCATTCGATACGCTGGACGAGCTGCGCGACGCGATTGCGGCCGAGTTCCCGGCGCTCGCCGACGAAGACCTTGCGGACTATGAATGGGCGCCGCCCAAACTGTCCGCAGATGCGCCAAGCGGTGCCATCGCTCTGCCGATTTCGGATTTCTACCTGACCAACGCCATCTGCCGCGCAAGCGAGACGATGCAGCGCTGCTCGGCGGAACTGATCCATGGCGAAACATTCGCGGAGGCCGCCGAATGACCGCTTGGTTCCAGGAACTACTCGGCCTTGGCTTTGGCTGGTTTGTCGGGACGACGATCCTGATCCTGCTGATCGCGCTGCCGCTGCTGCTGGTGGTCGCGATGATCGTCTATGCCGATCGCAAGATCTGGGCGGCAATTGCGCTGCGTCGTGGGCCCAATGTGGTCGGGCCATGGGGTTTGCTGCAAAGCTTTGCTGACGGATTAAAGGTCTTCCTCAAGGAAACGATCATTCCGACATCGGCGAACCGGGGCCTGTTCCTGATTGCGCCGATCATCACTTTCACGGTCGCGCTGATCTCCTGGGCGGTCATCCCGTTCGGTCCGGACATGGTGCTCGCCAATATCAATGTCGGCCTGCTCTACATTCTCGCGATCAGTTCGCTCGGTGTTTACGGTGTCGTGATTGCCGGCTGGGCCTCCAACTCCAAATATCCCTTCTATTCGGCGATGCGCGCCGCGGCTCAGATGGTGAGCTATGAGGTCTCGATCGGCTTTGTGCTGCTTGCCGTTGTGATGTGGGCGGGCACGTTCAACCTGCAAGATATTATCCTTGCGCAACAAGCGCATGTGCTGGGTTTCATCAACGGCTTTGCCTTCAACCCGCTGCTCTTCCCGATGGCCGTGGTGTTCCTGATTTCGGCCTTGGCCGAAACGGCGCGCGCACCCTTTGATCTTACCGAAGCGGAATCCGAGCTCGTTGCCGGCTACCAGACCGAATATTCGTCGATGAGCTTCGCGCTCTACTGGCTCGGCGAATATGCCAATGTCATCCTGATGTGCGCCTTGAACGCCATCCTGTTCTGGGGCGGCTGGCTCCCGCCGGTGGATTGGGAGCCGCTCTATGCGGTGCCCGGCATTGTCTGGCTGTCCATGAAGATACTGATCTTCTTCTTCATCTTCAGCTGGGTGAAGGCGACTGTTCCGCGCTACCGCTATGACCAGTTGATGCGGCTGGGCTGGAAAGTCTTCTTGCCGCTTTCGCTGATTTGGGTCGTGCTGATCTCGGGCTATCTCATGCTGACGAGGTATGGCCTGTGATCCGCGCAACCATCATCAATTCGATCGCAGCTTCGCCTGCCGAGGGAGGGATGCCGTCATGAGCAGCATTGCCCATTACATCAAATCCTTCACGCTCTGGGAAATCGTCAAGGCGCATGTCCTGACGCTCAAATATTTTTTCAAGCCCAAGGCGACGATCAACTATCCCTATGAGAAGAACCCGATCTCGCCGCGCTTTCGCGGGGAGCATGCGCTGCGCCGCTATCCCAATGGTGAAGAGCGCTGCATCGCCTGTAAATTGTGCGAAGCCGTGTGCCCGGCCCAGGCGATCACGATCGAGGCCGAACCGCGCGAAGACGGCAGCCGCCGCACGACGCGCTACGATATCGATATGACGAAATGCATCTATTGCGGGCTGTGCCAGGAAGCATGCCCGGTTGATGCGGTCGTCGAAGGTCCAAATTTCGAATATGCAACAGAGACGCGGGAGGAGCTTCTCTACGACAAGGATAAATTGCTGGCCAATGGCGACAAATGGGAGCGGGCAATTGCCGCTAACCTTGCCGCCGATGCGCCCTATCGTTAAGCCGCAGCCGATTTCTACAGGGGTCCCAAGATAACGTGATTCAGGCCTTCGCCTTCTATATGTTTGCAACCGTCGTCATCGCTTCTGGCGTGCTGACGATCCTGTCGCGCAACCCGGTTCATTCGGTCCTCTGGCTGATCCTGGCATTCTTCAACGCTGCCGGGCTGATGGTCATTATCGGTGCCGAATTTATCGCGATGCTGCTGATCCTCGTCTATGTTGGCGCGGTCGCGGTATTGTTCCTTTTTGTCGTGATGATGCTGAATATAGATTTTGCATCCCTGCGCACCGGTCTCGCGCGCAACCTGCCATTTGGCTTGCTGATCGCGGCGATCCTGCTGGCCGAGATGATCCTCGCGGTCGGGGCCTGGTCCTTTGCGGATCTTGGCCCGGATACGCGCATGGCGACGATCAATCCCGATGTTCCCAATGTCGAAGCCATCGGCCGCGCGCTCTATGATCGCTACCTGCTGGTCTTCGAAGGTGCCGGCATCGTGCTCCTGATCGCCATGGTCGGTGCGATCGTGCTGACCCATCGTGACCGCAGCGGGACACGACCGCAAAATGTGTCGCAACAGATCAAGCGTCGTCCGGAAGATGCTGTGCGCAACACTAATCCTGAAATCGGCAAGGGGGTCGAACTATGATCGGCCTGGGGCATTATCTCGTCGTCAGCGCGATCCTGTTTGTGATCGGCGTGCTGGGGATCTTCATCAATCGGCGCAATATCATCATCATCATGATGGCGATCGAGCTGATCCTGCTCGCAGTGAACATCAACCTAGTCGCCTTCAGCGCCTATCTCGGCGATGTTGTCGGTCAGGTCTTCGCGATGTTCGTGCTGACCGTCGCAGCCGGTGAAGCCGCAATCGGCCTTGCCATTCTCGTTATCTTCTTCCGTGGTCGCGGCAATATCGCCGTGGACGACGCCAACCGGATGAAGGGCTGACACCATGATCCAGCTCATCGTCTTTCTGCCGTTGCTTGCGGCGATCATTGCCGGTTTGGGCAATCGCGCGCTTGGCAATTTCATCGCAAAGATCCTTACCACAGGCGTGTTGTTTCTGGCCTGCGCGCTTAGTTGGCCGATCTTCCTCGATTTCCTGGTCGGTGGGCAGGAAGCCTATGTCGTGCCGGTGTTCGACTGGATCCGGTCGGGCAATATGGATGTCGCCTGGAGCCTGCGTGTCGATACGCTGACTGCGGTCATGCTGGTCGTGGTGACCACCGTTTCCGCGCTCGTGCACCTTTATAGCTGGGGCTATATGGCTGAGGACCCCGACCAGCCGCGCTTCTTTGCTTATCTCTCACTCTTCACCTTCGCGATGCTGATGCTCGTGACGTCGAACAATCTGGTGCAGATGTTCTTTGGCTGGGAAGGGGTGGGCCTCGCTTCCTATCTGCTGATCGGATTCTGGTACAAGAAGCCCAGCGCCAATGCGGCCGCGATCAAGGCCTTTGTCGTCAACCGAGTCGGCGATTTCGGTTTCTCGCTCGGTATTTTCGGAACCTTTGTCGTGTTCGGCACCGTGTCTATTCCGGAAATCCTCGAAGCCGCGCCGGCGATGGCTGGATCGACGATCGGTTTCCTCGGCTATCGCGTCGATACGATGACCTTGCTCTGCCTGCTGCTCTTTGTCGGCGCGATGGGTAAATCGGCCCAGTTCGGTCTCCACACCTGGCTTCCTGACGCGATGGAAGGCCCGACGCCGGTTTCTGCACTCATCCATGCGGCAACGATGGTAACGGCCGGTGTATTCATGGTCTGCCGCCTCTCGCCAATGTTCGAGACGAGCGACGTCGCGCTTACGGTTGTCGTATTCTTCGGGATGCTAACCGCCTTCTTCGCAGCCACGGTCGGTACCGCTCAAATGGATATCAAGCGGGTGATTGCCTATTCGACCTGTTCACAGCTCGGCTATATGTTCGTGGCCGCAGGGCTGGGTGCCTATGGCATTGCCATGTTCCACCTCTTCACCCACGCCTTCTTCAAGGCGCTGCTCTTCCTCGGCGCGGGTTCGGTCATTCACGCCATGCATCATGAGCAGGACATGCAGCATTATGGCGCGCTGAGAAAAGAGATCCCGTTCACCTTCTGGGCGATGGTCATCGGCACCCTGGCGATCACCGGGGTCGGCATTGTCGGCGTGTTCGGATTTGCCGGTTTCTATTCGAAGGACCTGATCATCGAAGCGGCCTTTGTGTCGGATTCCTCCTTGGGCGGCGTTGCCTTTTTCACGCTGGTGTTCGCCGCGCTGCTAACCAGCTTCTATAGCTGGCGCCTGATCTTCTTGACCTTCTTCGGCAAGCCCCGTTGGATCACGTCCGAGCATGTTCAGCATGCGGTCCATGACCATGGTGACGAGGGTCATGACGACGCGCCGGAAGGTACGGGCGGCTATCATCCGCATGAGAGCCCATGGTCGATGTTGATTCCGCTGGCGGTCTTGTCGATCGGTGCGATTTTCGCCGGGTATCTGTTCTACTATCCCTTCGGTTATGCCGAGCAGGGCGAAATATTCTGGGCCGGCAGTATCGCGCTCGATACGCATCTGCTGCATGCCATCCACGAAGTGCCGACCTGGGTGAAATATGCACCGGGCGCCGTGATGCTCACCGGTCTGGCGATCGCCTGGCTCGCTTATATCCGTTACACCGATTGGCCGCGCCGCTTTGTTGAGCAGTTCCGGGTACTGCACGCGTTCCTCTACAATAAATGGTATATCGATGAGCTGTACGACCTCATCTTCGTGCGCCCGTCCTTTGCGATTGGCCGCTTCTTGTGGAAGCGCGGCGACAAGGGCTTTATCGACCGGTTCGGGCCGGATGGTGTGTCGGGCCTCGTTGCTACTGGCAGCGGTTTCGCGCGCCGGTTCCAAAGCGGATATCTCTATAGCTATGCGCTGGTGATGCTGATCGGCATCGCAGCGGCGACAACCTGGGCGATCACGCGGTGAACCAGCTCGATTTCCCCATCCTCTCCCTGATGGTAGCCTTGCCGCTAATCGGCGCACTGCTGTGCCTCGTCTGGCCGGGCAAGGGTGACGACAAGGCGCAGATGGCCCGGGTGCTGGCACTCGCGACCACCCTGGCTACGTTCGCGCTCGGTGTCCTGCTGTGGCTGACCTTTGAAATCGGCGGTGCGCAGTGGCAATTTGTTGAAAGTTATCCGATCTTTGGCGAGCGCTTTGCCTGGGCGCTTGGCATCGATGGCATCGCCCTGATGCTGATCATGCTTTCGGTGTTCCTGATGCCGATCTGCATCATTGCGAGCTGGCAATCGATCAAGACGCGCGTGCCCGAATATATGGCGGCATTCCTGCTGATGGAATCGCTGATGATCGGCGTGTTCACGGCGCAGGATATCTTCTTGTTCTACATCTTCTTCGAGGCTGGCCTGATCCCGATGTATCTGATCATCGGCATCTGGGGTGGTCAGGACCGGATCTACGCAAGCTACAAATTCTTCCTCTACACATTGCTTGGATCGGTGCTGATGCTGATCGCGATGCTGTGGATGGTGCAGGAAGCCGGCACGTCCGACATCCCGTCGCTGATGGCCTATGATTTCCCGGCCAATATCCAGAACTGGTTATGGTTGGCTTTCTTTGCGAGCTTTGCCGTGAAGATGCCGATGTGGCCGGTCCACACCTGGCTGCCTGATGCGCATGTTCAGGCGCCCACGGCGGGATCCGTGATCCTGGCCGGTGTGCTGCTGAAGATGGGTGGCTATGGTTTCATCCGCTTCTCGCTTCCGATGTTCCCGGAAGCCTCGGCGGAACTGGTTTGGATTGTTTTCGGCCTCTCAATGGTCGCGGTCGTTTACACCTCGCTCGTTGCCCTGGTGCAGCAGGATATGAAGAAGCTGATCGCTTATTCATCGGTTGCGCATATGGCCTTTGTTACAATTGGGCTCTTCGCGTTCAACCGCCAGGGTATCGAAGGTGCGATGATCGTCATGCTCTCGCATGGCTTGGTCTCTGGCGCGCTCTTCCTGTGTGTCGGCGTGATCTATGATCGCCTCCATACACGCGAGATCGACCGTTATGGCGGGCTCAGCACCAACATGCCGCGCTATGCGATATTGTTCATGCTGTTCACCATGGCGTCGGTTGGCCTGCCGGGTACGAGCGGCTTTGTCGGTGAGTTCCTGGCTTTGGTTGGGGCCTATGAGGCCAATAGCTGGGTCGCCTTTGTGTGCACCACCGGCATCATCCTTGGTGCGGCCTATATGCTCTATCTCTATTGGCGGATTTGTTACGGCGAGCTCGAAAAGGAAGATGTGAAGGCGATGCCTGATCTGTCGATCCGCGAATTTGCGACACTCGGCCCAATCGCTGCTGTTGTTCTGTGGATGGGCGTTTATCCCGAAAGCTTCCTCGCTCCGATCCGCGACGACGTCGGTACGCTGCTCGAACGGATCGAGCGCGCTGATCCGCCGGGCGATGCGCAGCTTATCATGGACGCAGGCGTGGCAGAAGGTGCCGATCATGGCGGTGGCCATGGCGGCGGCCATGACGTGGAGGGCGCGCACTGATGACTACGCTTGAGAGCCTCCTCGTCGTATTGCCCGAGCTGATTTTGACGCTCGGCGCGACAGATCTGTTGCTTGTCGCCGCGTTCAGCAAGAAAGTGGATAAGGCGCGCCGTGTCAGCGTCTATGCGGTGCTGATGCTGATTGGCTGCGGACTGGCATTACTGGGTCCTGCCGGTGACGGCGGCGCAGTCTTTGGCGGACTATATGTGGCTGATGCCTTCTCAACCTTTACCAAGGTGCTGATCTACGCAGCCGCTGCAATCGCAATCCTCATGGCCCCGCGCTTCTTCGATGAAGCCGGCGAGATGCGGGCGGAATATCCCGTGCTGATCCTGTTTGCCGTGCTCGGCATGGGCTTCATGGTGTCATCCAATGACCTGATGATGCTGTATATCGGCCTCGAGATGCAGAGCCTCGCGGCCTATGTCTTGGCGAGCTTCATGCGCAAGGATCTGCGCTCGGCTGAAGCGGGTCTCAAATATTATGTGTTGGGCGCTCTGGCGAGCGGCATTCTGCTCTACGGCATCTCATTGCTCTACGGATTTACCGGCACGACGACCTATGACGGCATCGCGATTGCGATGGCCACTGGCATGTCGACCGGCGAACTGTTCGGCCTGGTGTTCGTGCTGGCTGGCCTGGCCTTCAAGATCAGCGCCGTGCCGTTCCATATGTGGACGCCGGATGTCTATGAAGGCGCGCCGACGCCGGTGACGGCATTCTTCGCCTCTGCACCGAAAATTGCTGCGATCGCCTTGTCGATGCGCGTGATGTTCGAAGCGCTCGCGCCGGCGACCGATGCCTGGCAGCAGATCGTGATCTTCGTGGCCTTGGCGTCCATCGCACTTGGCGCCGTCGCGGCGATTGGCCAGTCCAATATCAAACGCCTGCTGGCCTACAGCTCGATCAACAATATCGGCTTTGCGCTGATTGGTGTTGCCGCCGGCACCCAAGCGGGCGTTGCTGCCACCTTGTCCTATATGGCGATCTATGTCGCGATGACGCTGGGTAGCTTCCTGTGCATCTTGCAGATGCGCGATGCGGATGGCCGGGCGGTTGAGGATATTGACAGCTTGGCTGGCCTGTCCAAATCGCAACCTGCGCTCGCCGCGGCTTTTGCCATCTTCATGTTCAGCCTGGCCGGCATCCCGCCGCTGCTCGGTTTCTGGGGCAAGTTCCTGGTGTTCGATGCAGCCGTGGCTGCCGGATTGTTCCCGCTGGCGGTGATCGGCATCGCGCTGTCGGTGGTCGGTGCCTATTATTATCTGCGCATCATCAAGACGATGTATTTTGACGATCCGGCACCGGCATATGCGCCAGCGAATTCGGTCGTCGAAAATGGATTGATCGCGGTAACCGCCGTTGCCGTATCGCCGCTTGGCTATCTGCTGGTGCCGTTCCTGGCGCTTACCGCAGGTAATGCCGCGGCCGCCTTGTTCTAGGCCGAGCACCCCCTGGCTATTCGCATCCAGACTGTCGCCGAAACCGGCTCCACCAATGATGACATGATGGCGCTTGCCCAGTCCGGTGCAGAGGAAGGCAGCTGGCTGCGCGCCGAACGCCAGACCAGTGGGCGTGGACGCCAGGGCAGGGCATGGGAATCCCCAAGCGGCAATCTGTCTGCGAGCACATTGGTGCGGTTGCGGCCTGATGATCCACCGCCAGCGACCTTGGCTCTCGTGGCATCACTGGCGCTCTACGACGCTGTATCGGCGTTTCTTCCGGCGAATGCGTATGATGAGTTGAGCCTCAAATGGCCGAATGACTTGCTCCTTCGATTGGCAAAACTTTCCGGGATCCTGTTGGAACGTAAGGATGATGCCGTTGTTATTGGCATTGGTGTCAATCTTGCCAGCCATCCGGAAAGTCTGGATCGGACGACCATCAGCCTTTCATCCTATGGACCGCCACCGGCACCGGATATTTTCTTGATCGAGCTTTCGGAGCGCTTTGCCGACTGGGTTGGTAGTTGGCGCGCAGACGGGCTCGATCATATCCGCACCAACTGGTTGAAGCGTGCGCATGCAAAGGGCACCGCATTGAGTGTGCACGACCCGTCGGGCGAGCGCATCGAAGGGAGTTTTGACGATATCACCCGCGATGGTGCGCTATGCCTGCGCTTGGCGGATGGGTCTGTCCGTGTCATGCATGCGGGTGATGTTTTCCTTGTTTGAGGACTGATGCGATGCTGCTCGCCGTCGATGCCGGAAATACCAATGTTGTCTTCGCTCTCGTCAAAGAGAGTGAGATTGTCGCACGCTGGCGGATCGCGACCGATCCAAGGCGTACAGGCGATGAATATGCCGTCTGGCTCCATAATCTCATGGCGTTGCAAGGATTTGACCCCGGCGACGTAGAAGCCGTGATCATCTCGACCGTGGTGCCGCGCGCACTCCACAACCTGCAGGTGCTGGCATCCAAATATTTCGATGTTGAGCCTTTGGTTGCTGGAGAGGCGCCCGTCGAGTGGGGCATCGCGCTTGATATTGATGAGCCCTCAAGCCTGGGCGCGGACCGAGCAATCAATGTAATCGCTGCCCATGCGCGCCATCCGGAAGACCTGATCATTATCGACTTCGGAACGGCAACGACCTTCGATGTCGCCGACTATAAGGGGGCGTACAAAGGCGGTGTGATTGCTCCTGGTATCAACTTGTCACTCGATGCCCTGGTCGGAGCCGCAGCCAAGCTTCCCCGCATTGCGATCGAAGCACCGCGCGATAACTCGGTGATTGGCACCAATACCGAGGACCAGATGCATATCGGTGTCTATTGGGGTTACATCGCGATGATCGAGGGTCTTGTTGAACGGACTCGTGCAGAAATCGGCAGGCCCGCGAAAGTCGTGTCCACTGGCGGGTTAGCGAGCCTTTTCAACGAGCATACCGACATATTCGACGTTATTGAGCCTGATCTTACGATTCAGGGGCTGGCGATGCTCTACCAAAGGTCTAGATAGACCAGCATGACACCCAAAAACGAATTACTTTTCCTCGCGCTCGGCGGGTCGGGCGAGATTGGCATGAACGTCAATATCTACGGTACACAGGGCAAATGGGTCATGGTCGATTGCGGCATGACCTTTGGCGATCCCTATTATCCCGGTATCGAACTCGTCCTGCCTGAGCTCGAATTTATCGAAGACCGTGCAGATGATCTGCTCGGCATCGTGCTGACCCATGGCCATGAGGATCATATCGGTGCGATTCCGTATCTCGCTGCCGATTTAGGCGTTCCGCTCTATGCGACTGCATTCACGGCTGGCCTGATCTATCGAAAACTCGAAGAAGCTGGCCTCACCGAAGAGGTCGAGTTGAACGTGATCGAGCCGGAAACGGATTTCGCGCTTGGCCCCTTTGGCTTTCGCTACATTCCGCTCGCCCACTCCATTCTTGAGGGCAATGCGCTCGTCATCGAAACCGAGCATGGGCGCGTGTTTCACACCGGCGACTGGAAATTGGATCCCGATCCGCAAACCGGCACGCCGACCAGTCCGGAAGAAATGAAGGCCATTGGCGATACGGGAATCTTGGCGCTGGTGTGCGATTCAACCAATGTATTCAACGAGAAGGATTCCGGCAGCGAAGGGCGATGTAAAGGCCGGGCTTAGCGAAGTGATCGGCTAAAGCGACGGGCCGGGTACTGGTTACTACCTTCGCATCGAACGCAGCCCGTTTGCAGACATTGGGACGGATTGGCGAATGGAAACCGGACGTAAAGTCTGCGTGGCCGGGCGGTCACTCAACCGGATTATCGATACCGCCAAAGCGGTCGGCTATCTGAAAGATTTTCCGCCAACGATTGATTTCGACGAAGCGATGCGCATTCCCGCACGCGAGCTGCTGATCATCGCAACAGGCGGGCAGGGGGAATCGCGTGCAGCACTTGGCCGCATCGCTGAAGACAATCATCCGATTCACGCTGGACAGCGGAGATCTTGATCGTCTTCAGCTCCAAACAGATTCCGGGCAATGAGCTCGCCATTGGCCGTATCCAGAATGCACTCGCGGAAAAACAGATACCGATCATCACTGATCGTCAGGCTGATGGTGCATGTATCCGGCCATCCCGGTCGGCCCGAGTTAGCGAAAATGTATGAATGGATCCGGCCGGAGATATTGGTGCCGGTTCATGGTGAGCTGCGGCATATGGCCGAACAAGCGCGATTTGGCGCTTCACACGGCATTCCCAAGACGGTTGTGCAGCAGAATGGCGATCTGGTGCGTCTGGCACCAGACGGTCCCACCATTGTGAGCCACGAACGGGTCGGGCGGCTTGTGCTCGACGGCGATACGATTGTCGCGGCCGATGGCGAGGCAATGAATGAACGTCGCCGGATCGGCCAGCGCGGATTGATAGCAGTGACGGTTGCTTTTGGTTCGCTGATGGGAAGATGCGGGGCAGCCCGTCTTTCTCCATGGCTGGGATCCCCGTCGAAGAGGACCGCGAAGCCTTTATCGATGATGCAATCGAAGCGGCTGCCAATGCCGCGCG
The DNA here is from genome assembly GCA_965212265.1 of Parasphingopyxis sp. Classification (GTDB taxonomy): domain Bacteria; phylum Pseudomonadota; class Alphaproteobacteria; order Sphingomonadales; family Sphingomonadaceae; genus Parasphingopyxis. The sequence continues at coordinate 71,006 of CBDBUZ010000009.1, forward strand.
CACCGGCGCGAGCGATCCCGAAAAACTGCGCGAAGCCATTCGATTGGCCGTTCGGAGGATGGCCACGCACTGGACCGGCAAGAAGCCGGTCGTCAATGTGTCCCTTATGGAGGTTTAGCCATGGAGCCAATTTCTGCTCTGGCGATCTATTTTCTTTTCTGGTTCCTCTAACGCTGTTCCTGGTCCTCCCCTTTGGCGTCAGGACAGATCGCGAAATGGGTGTTGAGCCCGAACAGGGAAATGCTGAAAGTGCGCCGCATCGGTTTCGGGCTGGCCGCGTAGTTCTCCGCACCACCATTGTCGCGACGATCTTCTTTCGCGCTCTTCTACACGAACTATGTCTATGGCTGGATCGGTGCACGGACTTTCTGGATTTCCTGAAACCGGAATCCATGCGCAACTAGCGGCTAGCGGAGCCGTTCGATTGCCTGGGCAAGCGCCACATAGAGCTTGCCATTGTCCGAGGATAACAAGCGTAACCGCGAGCGGTGATCCATCGCGTGCCGTCAGCACACGGCGGAGCATTGCTTCGAAATCGTGGACATAGCGATTGACCTGTTCCCGGAAATCGCTGTTATTTTCATATTCTGCAACGATTTCACGCGCTTCGCCGGTGTCGAGCAATCGTACAGCACGTCGGGAGAAGATGCCCCGATCGCCCTTTCAGATAGGCCGCCCAAGCCGTATCGGTCACCTCATTGGAGAGGATTTTGCTGACATCGATTGCAGTCGAATTCAGCGATTCAATCAATGAGCAGTGTCACGCTACGCGCAAAGCTGTCCAGCGTTGCTTCTTCAGCACTGGCTTCCGTTTCCTCTAAGTTGCTGCTCAAGCGAGGAACTCCGGCTTTCAATTTCGCCGATCTTGGCTGTCGAGATTGGCAATTGCCGCGGCCGCCGTTTCGGCAGCTTTCTCGGAGGCAGCCGTTAGCTCGGTGATCCGTGCTTCGACATTCTCGCCCAGCGCGTCGGTCATCGCTGTCTGGGTTGCCTCGGACAGTGCGGCGGCGCTTTGCGGAATGATCTCGCCAAATGCTGCGCGCGCTTTCTCGGCGGCCTGATCGGCCGTTTCGCGGACCTGCATGAGTGTTTCGATCAAGCGCGGAGCTGCGCCATCAGCGATGCTCTCGGCTTGTTCTGACGAATGAGTGAGCGCGGCCTCGATGCCGTCGATATCGGCCCGCATGGCACTGATGCGATCGCCGACCCTTTCGACAAAGACGCCAACCTGGCTGCGCTGGTCTTCCAAACTTTCACCGGTCACGCTGATGAAGCTGCTCGTATCGTCTGCCAGTTTCTGTAGCGTTTCGAGTTCTGGTGCCAGATCGGTAATGGCCTCTTTCAGCTGGACTGCCCGTTCTTCGGTGGCTGCAAATGCCTCTGGAAGGGCATCGTTTAGCGAAGACGCACTGAGATCCAGTGCCGCTTTGACTTCAGCCGCCCGCGCGATCAGGCGCTCTGTGGCCTCATCATTGCCGCCGATGCTTTCGCCGAGTGTGGCCATTTCGCGCCCCAAGCTGTCCAGTTCCTCACCGAGCGTTCGTGTATGCGCAGCGCCATCTTCGGAAAGGCTGGAGAGACGGCTTTCGATATCGCCAAGCCCGGTTCCCAGATCCCCCAGTGATGCGGTTGCCGCCGTACGGTGTTCGTCCAGACGGTTACTAAAGGCTTCGAGTGCTGCATCGGTTGATGCAATACGCGCGTCCAGCGCAGCGGCGGCTCTTCGCCTTCCTTGCTGAAGCTTGGTGCGCGCATTTTCGATCATTGCTGTAAGTGCTGTGCCAATTTCGTCGACGACTGTACGGGTATCTTCGACGGCGCCGCTCGAGCGATCGAGGGCAGCATCGACGGTGGTGTTGATCAGTTCACCCGTGCTCGTCAGTTTGGTTGCGGCAACTTCGGCGACACCTTCGATACGCGCAAGATTGGCAGCCAAAGACTGGGCGGCGCTGTTTGCCACCTCGTTGGCCTGCTCGCCGCGAGATTTGAGCGTTAGCATTTGCGTGTCGAGCGCTGCTGCCTGCTCATGGGCGTTGATCCCGGCTTCGCGCAGGCCAGTGCTTACGGCCCGAGCCTGTTGCTCGGCGCGCGGCAAATCGCTCATCAGAATTTCGACGTCTTCACGCGCCGATTTAGTAGCTTTTTCCATGACGCCGGATTTTTGCTCAATCGATTGGCTGGCTTCGCCAATCATATCGCTAACGGCACGCATCCGACCCGCCGCATCATCGCCAAGCGTCAAGCAGCCGGTCGGTTTCACCCGATACGCCTTCACGCACTTCAGCCAGTTGGGCTGAAATGACAGCCATTGCATTATCGAGACGACTGAGCTTCCGCGCGAAGGGCCTCAGATGTGCGTCCGAAACGCATGGCTTCTCGCCGGCTCGTCCGCTGCGTTACCAACCAGGCGATACCAAGCAGCGCGAGCGGGAACACTGGCGATCGCAACCCAATTTGCGATCTGCGTAAGAGTTGGGTGTCTCCGCGGCTGATGCTTGAATAGGCTGCCCAGCCGACAAATCCTGTCCAACCAATAGCCAGTAGATGCAATGATGATCGCCGGTGCGCGCTCTGCGAACGATGGCTGCCGCGAGATCGAAGTCCCATTCCTCGTCATCGATCCATTCACTGCTACGCGCCGCCGGTGCTGATATGCGCAGATAGCGCCTCAGCATTGCGATCGAGATCCGTCACGTCATTTGCAGGTTCGGCCATCGTATTTCCCTCTCGGCTGAGCGTATTTACCATGTTTTGGGTCCTGTCGGAAGCCCGGTTTGGCAACGGAGCGTTAACGGCGATGCGTTACTGCCACACTATGGCTTATGATCCTGGCGCCCTTGATAAAACGGCTCGCTGCAGCTGTCGGCGACGATCCGACGCTGATTTCGGAGCTTCGTTCTGCATTTGTTCAAAGCGCGCAACGGCAGGTTTCTGCGCTTCACAACGCTGTGAACGATCAACAGTGGCAGGTGGCTGCCTGGCGCCTGAAAGGCCTTGCTGCGAGCTTTGGAGTGACCGATTTGATGGTGCTCGCCAATCAGGCCGCTGAGGGCACTCCATTTGATCAAATGCTGCTCCATCGCATTGATAAGGCGCTTGCCGGCTTTTCAAACAGCTTCGATTTTGGTGAGCGCACAGCCGAGTAGACAATCGCCTGTCGCCACGCCGGCGAAAAATCCCCCGATTTACCGCAGTCCAGATGCCTTTCCAAGCGGGGCCGAGTGAGCCTATCTCCGTGATCAGATGGTTGCGGGACGGACATCATGGCTTTCGCTGCGCTGATCGCGGCCTATCAGGATGCTGAGGACGGCGTTGCCGGGCTACGGGCAATGCTGCCCATGGCCGGTCGAAGCTTGTTGGAGCATCAGGTTCGCCGCGCAATCGAGGCTGGCGCGAGCCACGCCGTCGTTCTCGTCGAACGGGTGCCAGCGGAGCTGAGCGCAGCGCTTGATCGGTTGAAGCGCGATGGCATAGCCGTCCGGCTTGCGCGCGATCCCGGTGGATGCAGCGGATCATTTCCATCCTGAAGAAGCGGTCCTGCTGGTGGCTGACGGTCTTCGTAGCGGCGCCAGATTGTTTCGAGGCCATGGCCGCCCGAACCGCACCGACAATTTTGGTTGTTGCCGATACGCCGGAGAATATTGATTTCGAGCGCGTCGATGCGGACCATCGATGGGCAGGACTTGCTCTTACAAGCTGTAGAAAGCGTGGCAGCGACTGCACAGATGCTCGGCGAATGGGATCTGCAATCGACCCTGATGCGCAGGATTGTCCAGGGGGGATCGGACTTTCCTGCCGGTCGATGGCGATGCTGGCGTTGTGGTCGATGCAAGTGAAGCCGTCTTGTTGGCCGAAGGGCAAGGACGATAGCCGTGATGCCGGCCATACGATGTTGCGGCGAAACAGCGTCCAGGTTGAAAGCTGGCCGGAGCGGTATCTCTATGGGCCGATTGCCGTGCGGATTGCACCATTGCTCCTCGATCGCGGAGGTTGGATGCGATCTGGCTACGAAGCTTTCGCGATCATCCTAACTTTGGCAGGGTGCGGCGGCATTCTGGATGGCGTGGCTCTGGACCGGGCTCATTCTTGTTGCTTCTTGCCGGGCCGACTGATGCCATTGCTGGCCGGATCGATCTCGCCCAGCTGCGTGACTATGAAGGCGGATGGGAGCTGCGAGCGAGTACGTGGATTTGCCCAGGCCACTGCCATGCTCGCCATGGGTAGGCCTTGCCTGGTCCGCTACGAATGAAGTGGTTGCCTTTCCGGTGATGGCAGTGATGGCGATCTTGCTGCTCATTCTGGTCGCGTCGCGCTAGTGTTCAGATCCGAAAATTCCCCAATTTTGAAGAGCCGCTTACTGCCCTGGCTCGCCGACGGAAATGCGGCGATTTGGCTGATTATTCCCTTTGCCGCAGCAGGGGTCTGGTTTTACTGGCCAATCGCAGTAGTGATCTATTCGCATATATCACATTGATATTGCAACAAAATATTATCCGAGAAGCCGCCCGTAGTCGCGACTGATCCAAAAAAACAGGATTAGCATGGTCTTAACGACGTTTCGGCTATGTCCCTGGCATGTCTGATCCGGCCAATTCTGCCCCGGAAACTGCGGACGAGCGCGCGGCTGCGTTGCTCGCGGATGCTGCGCGCGCATCCTATGGACAGGTCATTTGCGGGCAATGCCTTGTCCGTCACGGCCTTGATGCGTCCGGAGATTATACGGCTCAGCGAAGTAGAACGTCTGGCCATTCGGCACATGCTGCTGGGCCTCGTGTCGAACAGATCGAACAGGAAATGCGCGCGCGCATGCTGTTAGCGACATCCGAGTTGGCGACCCTCATTGAAGAGTTTACTGCATCGCTTGAGCGCACCGCACATTGCGATTGCCTGGCCGGCGCTTGGCGGCAGCTGACCTGCCGGAAGACACTGAGCTTGCAAAGCTGCTGGTGCATCGAGCCCGAGCCTATACGATCATCTCGGCGAGTTGCGCCACGTTTCGGCCGTGTATGCCGAGGACTCCCTGATCGAACAGCTGACCGACCATTCGCGATCCTGCGATATCGGCCAGTGCCATGAAGCTTGCTGATTGCCGAAAGCCGGTCCAATGATCGCTTTGATGATCCGCGGCTTGAGCCGGGCAGACCTGGCTGAGCCGGTCGCGCGGCGCCTGATTTGGACAATTGCGGCGGCGATTCAATGATTATGGACGGCGGTTTTCGGAGCTGGACCATCGCGCGATTTGGAGATCGGCGATTGCAACCTGGTCGCGGACTGCAATGGTCGCCGAACATGATGGCACAGCTTCAGCTCTTGCCGTCGCGGCCGAAACCCTAGCCACTGGCGTTCCAGGATTCCGGCATATGTCGATCACATCACTATGGGTTGATCGATGCTGCTGCAAAGTGCCCGGCTGTATCTCTATGTTGCGATGCTGGCCGTTCGTGCCGAGATCCGAGTTTGAAGCGGCATGGGACATGGTCATCCTTGCCCGAAACCGGCAACTCATTTGGTGCTTCCTCCGGTCTGATCGGGGTCGATCGCGACACGGCATCGCAGCTTGTTACTGTTGATTAGCCGTGCTGTTTCGCAACGACGAAAACTACCGCCGACAATCGGGCCGCGACCTGGATCGAAATCATATGAGGCATTCTGGACACCGACCAGGGTTGAAGATGCCATGCGCCCCTGGCGATTGGATCCAGCCTATCGCGTCGGCCCTGGCGCGCCTGTCCTCTGCCAATCGGGATGGCCGATCGTCATGACGGACTTCGGCAGCCGCTGATCCCTTGTCTGTCGGCACGAGTCGACAGTGCGGGCTGCCTGGTTGCGGCCGATCCCCTGTTGGAAGATCTCCACCTGAGGGCGCCGGTGGTGTACCTGGCGGAAATCTCGCTATCCCGCAGATTGCTGCACTCGCAAAACTTGCGGAACGGTTGGGCGTGGCGGTTTCGCGAAGCGTGGTATCGCCGCTAAGGGTGACCGGGATGTGGAGCTGCACATATCCAGGCCGAACCCGATAGCGATGGTGTTAAATCTCGCCATTGGCGGCTGGGTAGAGCGGGATCCCGATCTACGCCAGATGGCGGACAATGCCGGCTTGCGCGATCATGATTTCCTGCGGGCGGATGCGGATTGGCTTGTGGGAGACCGATCATGCGTTGCGCCTCACCGCTTTGTCGCCGGATGCAGAGGTCGCCCTCGGATCGCTTGATTCCTATATCGGACAACCGCTGACGGGATCTGTTCCGCTTTGTAGAAGGCGCCGAAGGCGCGCTACCGATCCTCAACGCCCTGGCTGAACATCGTCAGGTTCGAGAAACAGGAAGCGATACTTCGCCCGGATGGCGAGCAGCGGGTGGAATTGACTGCGGTCCCCTTGATTGACGGTGCTGGCCGCTTTCGGTGGCTTTCGCGGCACCGCGACGGCGCGAAGCTGCAGAACCGGTTGCCAGTCCAGCCCGTCGGCCAATGACGCAGAGATTCCCGGACGCGTTCGGTCGTCAGATCGATCGAGCACTTCGCGCGCCTTTGGACCGGATCGTGGCCAGCGCGCACAGTATCGAAGCACAACTCGAAGGACCGATCCGCGGGGATTATGCAGAATATGCGGGGGATATTTCCCGTGCTGGTCGCCACCTGCTCGGACTGATCGACGATCTGGTCGATCTTCAGGCAGTCGAGCGACCCGACTTCACACCAGAGGTTCAAGATATCGATCTCGCGGATATCGCGCGCGATGCTGCAGGGCTGCTCTCGGTGCGAGCCAGCGAGAAGAAAATCCGGATCGATCAGCCAGCCGATGACGAAATCACTGCCGGCACGGGCAGACTATAAGCGGGTGCTGCAGATCCTCGTAAATCTGGTGGGCAATGCCGTGCGTTTTGCCCCAGAGGACAGTCAGGTCTGGATCCGGTGCGAGAGCGAAGGCGATCTTGGCAGCGGTTGTTGTGGCGGACCAGGGGCGCGGTATTGCTGCCGAAGACCAGCCGCGCATTTTTGAGAAGTTCGAACGGCTATCGGCCAGCGAGCCCGGTACTGGGCTTGGCCTGTACATCGCACGGCGACTGGCGCGTGCGATGGGTGGCGATATCGATGTTGATAGCGCACCGGGGCAGGGGGCACGTTTCGTGCTGACCCTGCCGGTCGATGCTTAGTCCTTAGCGGCTGCCAATCGGCACATAATCGCGCGGTTCCGGCCCCGTATAGAGCTGGCGCGGACGACCAATGGTCTGCGCAGGATCCGAAATCATCTCGTTCCACTGGGCACACCCAGCCAACCGTGCGGGCCAGGGCAAACAGCACCGTGAACATGGTCGTCGGGAAGCCAATCGCCGAGAGGATCACACCGGAATAGAAATCGACATTCGGATAGAGCTTCTTCTCGATGAAATATTCGTCTTCGAGGGCAATCTGTTCCAGCTCGCGCGCCACATCGAAGATCGGATCGTCTTGACGCCCAGCGTCGTCGAGCACTTCGGTCGCGGTCTTCTTCATGACCTTCGCGCGCGGATCGAAATTCTTGTAGACGCGGTGACCGAAGCCCATCAGGCGGAACGGATCGTCCTTGTCCTTGGCGCGCTTGATAAATTCGGGAATACGATCCGGCGTTCCGATTTCGCGCAGCATGTTGAGCGCCGCTTCATTCGCACCGCCATGGGCCGGACCCCACAGGCAAGCGATGCCGGCAGCGATACAAGCGAACGGATTGGCACCCGAGGAACCGGCCAAGTCGGACAGTCGAGGTGGATGCATTCTGTTCGTGATCGGCATGCAGGATGAAAATCTTGTCCATCGCATCTTCGATGATCGGATTGACCTCATATTCCTCGGCCGGAACGCCGAAAGGTCATGCGCAGGAAGTTGCCCGTGTAAGACAGGTCATTGTCCGGATAGAGGAATGGCTGACCGATCGCATATTTGTAGGCCATGGCCGCGATGGTCGGCATCTTTGCGATCATCCGGTGCGAAGCGATGGTGCGCTGCTCGGGATCCGAAATATCAGTAGAATCGTGATAAAATGCCGAAAGGGCACCGACCACACCACACATGATGGCCATCGGATGGGCATCACGACGGAAGCCATTATAGAGCGTCTTCAGCTGATCATGCACCATGGTGTGGAGTGTGATCGTTCGTTCGAAATCGACAAATTCCTGCTGCCCGGGAAGCTCTCCATTCAGGAGCAGATAGGCCACTTCCATGAAGCTGGATTGTTCAGCGAGCTGCTCGATCGGATAGCCGCGATGGAGCAGGATACCCTTTCCGCCATCGATATAGGTCAGGCCGGATTCGCAACTGGCCGTCGATTTGAAGCCGGGATCGAAGGTGAACAGGCCCGTCTCGGAATAGAGTTTGCGAATATCGACGACGTCCGGGCCAACCGTGCCCGAATCCACGCCATATTCATGCTCATTACCATTGACCGAGAGTTTAGCGCTGTTGTCACCCATATATTCGCTCCTGCTATGCCGCCTGATCGGCGATCCGCGCCAATGACTCCTCACGACCGAGGAGCAATAGCACATCGAAAATTCCCGGCGATGTCGCACTTCCGGTCAGCGCCGCGCGCAGGGGTTGCGCAACCTTGCCCAGCTTGAGTTCGCGGGCGTCGGCAAAGTCCCTGACGGCGGTGTCCAGCCTGTCTTCCGACCATTCTGCCACCGCTTCTAGATGTGGCAATAGGTCGGCGAGCAACGCCGGCGCTTCATCCTGTAGCAGCATTTGAGCCTTCTCGTCCAGATTTAGGGGGCGAGTGCGAAATAAAAATGTCGCGCTGGCGCCCAAATCGGCGACAGACTTGGCCCGAGGCTTGATGCTTTCCATGCTGCGTTGCAGCAAATCTCGCTCATCATTGGTGATATCACGGCCCAAATCGGCGGCAATTGCCGGCGTTGCC
>CBDBUZ010000010.1:0-31753 GCA_965212265.1 Parasphingopyxis sp.
CGATCCGGCGATAGATCACATCGACGCGCTTGCGCCCCTCGATCGTCCGCATCCAGACAATATCGTCATCGACCACGAGATCGGCGGCCTCGACCAATTCGATGCCGACATTGTCAGCAAGGAAGCTGTGTTCATAAAAGGCGCTGTTGAAATGGCCGGGTGTCAGCAGCACGCAACAGGGCTCGCTCGACGCGCCTTCGGGTGCAACCGACTGCATCATTTCACGCAGTGCATCGGGATAGCGATCGACCGGTTCGACTTCGAACGTCTCGAACAATTCGGGGCACAGCCGCAGCATCGCCTCGCGATTTTCGAGCATATAGGAAACGCCCGACGGGGTGCGCGCATTATCCTCAAGCACGAGAAATTCATCGGGTCCGGTGCGCACCATATCGATCCCGCAAATATGCGCATAGACGCCATGGGGCGGGCGGTGACCGTTCACGACCGGTGTGAAACCCGGATTGCCCAGGACAAGATCGGACGGAACGATGCCATCGGCGAGGATCTTCCGATCGCCATAAACATCCTCCAGGAACATATTCAGCGCCGTCACCCGCTGGGATAGCCCTTCTGACAGGGTCTCCCACTCAGTGGCGGGTAAATACCCGCGGCACGATGTCGAATGGGATGATCCGTTCGGCTTCTTCCTCGTCGCCATATACGTTGAAGGTGATGCCGAGTTGCCGGAATGCGGCCTCGGCGGAGTCCTGCCGCCGTTGCAGTTCTTTTTTCGGGGTTTCGCGAATCCAGCGGGCAATCGATTCAAAGCCAGGGCGCGGTTTCCGCCCCCGGCTATGCCCCCATATCTCGTCAAAGATCCGATCTGTCATTTGCAGATCAATCAATGCACGAGCGCCAACCGTTGTACAACCGGCAGTTGGGCAGGGACTCTACCAGCTCAGCGTCTCTCCAACTGCCATGATCCGGATCGCGATCTCTGCCGCCTCAGCCGCGCTGCGAAGGCGCGCTTCTGGATCGGCTTCCTCCAGATACACCGGCGGTGTGGGGTTGCCATAGTGGATTGGAATAACGGTTTCAGCGCGCAATGCCTGGGCTGCAGACACGGCCAGTTCGGGGGTCAGCACCCCGGGTGCGCCGACAAACTCGAACCGGCCGAGATCCTGTTGGGCCCCGTTGATCGGCAGGAATGCATAATCAAACGGGCCATAGGCCTGGCCGATATCCCAGAAGCGGCCATGCCAGAGCGTATCGCCGCAATGGATGATGCGCTTGCCATTGCATTGGATCACCCAGGACACCTGGCTATCGCCATACCCGTCCGAAGCGGGCACCGGGAAGGCAACAATATCCGCGCCCGAACGCGGCATGAAGGCGGGCTGCCACATTGCCACCGGGTTCAACCGCAAGGGCCGCTGGTCGACGACACTGTCTTCATGATGAAACAGGACGCCCCCGGTCGCCCATCGTTTCGAGCAGGAAAGCGGGGTCATAATGATCGCCATGCGCATGGCTGATAAGCGCATATTTTACTCGCCGATCCGAACTCGCATCAACGCTTTCTCCCTCGCCCGGGCGGATCGCATCGATATAGACTACCGCATCGCCATGCTCGATCATGATGCCAGCCCAGTTCAAGCGCCGCAGAGACGCGCCGACTGGGGCAGGGCTCTGCGCCAATAGTGATCGCGCGCTGCCCAGTGCCATGGCGGCTCCCGCCAGCGCCGCACCACCAAAAACCGCTCGCCGGTTCGGTCGAAAATGTGAATCCATGTCAGGCCCCCCAAAAAAAGTGTAATGTAGTACGTCGCGTACTTTCTATTGTGTATAGCGACCATCGGCTTTCGATAAAGGGGCATTTCCCTCCGACGCGGGCGCGGAAAATCTCGCTATCGGATTCCGATCAGATTTGGATTAGGGTCATCTGCTGAGAGGGAGGAATGCCATGGTTGAAGTCACCCATGTCGATGCGAATGTCTCGCCAGACGTGATCGCGAAGACGCTGGCGGATGAGGGCGCACTGATCATTGACGGGTTGATGCCCGGTGATCAGCTTAAGCGGCTGACCGACGAAATCATGCCCTATGTCAACGCAACCGAAACCGGTCGCGACGATTTTACAGGGCGCAAAACAACCCGGACGGGCGCGCTGGTCGCGCGGTCCGAAGCCTGCCGAGAACTTGTCACAAGTCCGACGATCACCGGTGCCTGCGAAAAATTCCTCCTGCCCTTTTGCGATCGCTTTCAGCTGCACCTCACCCAGCTGATCCGGATCCGCGACGGGCAGGCTGTGCAGCCGCTGCACCGCGATCGACTGGCCTGGGGCGGCTATCTCCAACGGGTTATAGAACCGCAGCTCAACACGATCTGGGCGGTCACCGATTTCACCTATGAGAATGGCGCGACCCAGGTCGCTCCCGGCAGCAATCTATGGGAAGATGATACGCGGCTGCCGACTGAAGACGAACTCACCTGGGCCGAAATGAAGGCTGGCTCGGTGCTCGTCTATTCGGGCAGTGTGATCCATGGCGGCGGGGCCAACACCTCCGGCGCGGACCGGATGGGTCTCAACATAACTTATGCATTGGGCTGGCTTCGACAGGAGGAAAATCAATATCTGTCCTGCCCGCCGCATATCGCCAAGGATTTCGACCCCGAACTTCAGGCGCTGCTCGGCTATGCCATGGGCAGCTATGCGCTCGGCTACTACACACCGCCCGTGCCGCCCGGGGAAGGACCGGAAGTTGTGCCACCCGATTTCCTGTTCGGCGAAAAAGCAGCCGGCTGGGGCGATGACCTGTATGACCAGGTGACAGAGCGCTCCCGCGAAGGCACGCTGGGCGGATAGATAATCAGAAAAGGATGAACGCCATGGAGCCCTACCAAGCTCTGGATCGATCGATTGCGGGCAAGGTGGCGATTGTCACCGGAGCTGCAAGCGGCATGGGTCGCGCGACCGCGCATCTTTTCGCCGCTCAGGGCGCCAAGGTAGCCGTCACCGATCTGCGGCAAGAGGCGTGCGATGCGGTGGTCGCGGAGATCGAGGCGGCGGGTGTCCCCGGTGAAGCAAAAGCCTGGGCGCTCGATGTGTCCGATCAAGACGCGATCAAACAGGTGGTCGGCGAGGTCGGTGATACATTTGGCGGGGTCGATATTCTCGTCAACAATGCGGGCTTCACCATTCCCGGCGATGTCGCCGAGGAGAGTTATGAAGATAGCTGGGGACCGACATTAGAGGTTATGCTCGCCGCGCATCAACGGATGATCCGGGCGGCCCTGCCGCATCTGCGCAACAGCGATGCGGCGCGTATCGTCAATATCGCCTCGACTGAGGGGCTCGGCGCGACACCGGGAAACAGCCCCTATGTCGCTGCCAAACATGGCGTGATTGGGCTGACCCGGGGCCTCGCCGTCGATCTGGGCCGCGAAGGCATTACCGTCAACTGCATCTGCCCGGGCCCGATCCGCACCGGCATTACCGATGGTATCTCTGAAGAGCATAAGACGATCTACGCCAAGCGCCGTGTGCCGATGCGGCGTTATGGAATCCCGGAAGAGGTGGCGAACATGACGCTGTCCTGCGTACTTCCGGCAGCAAGCTTCATGACCGGCGCGGTGATCCCGGTCGATGGCGGGCTGACGATCAAGAACGCATGATGACGACCGAAAGCATGCAGAATCAGGCGGGTGCCGCCATGGATATGCCGGCGCCTACCTCTGTTCGACATGGGGCGCTTGATGCATTACGCGGTTTTGCGTTGCTTGGGATTTTTGTCATCAACATCATCGGTTTTGGGATCGGGATAAGCGATCTAGTAAACCCGATGACTGCGGGAGGCAGCGATCCGATCAATCTCGGCATTTGGTACTTCACGACCTTGTTCGTTGAAGGATCGATGCGCGGCCTGTTCTCACTGATGTTTGGCGCCGGGGTAATCCTGTTTACATCACGTGCTGCCTATCCTGACGGTGAAATACTTATCGCCGATCTCCACTATCGCCGGACTCTTTGGTTGATCGTCTTTGGGGTGATCCATGGCTGGGTATTGCTGATGCCGGGCGATATTCTGTTTCTATACGGCGTTGTCGGCTTGTTTCTGTTTCCACTGCGCCTCTTGTCGCCGAGGCAGCTGATGGTGGGCGCGCTCGCAATATTGGCTGTGCTCACCGCGATTAGTGCCCAGACCGAATTGCGGGAAGCCGGGCTAAGTTCGGCCGCAGCGACAATTGAGGATCGTATCGCCTCCGGTGAATATGTCTCGGCGGACGATGCAGAAGTGTTGGCTGAATGGCGAGTATTGGAAGCTGGCAACCAGCCTTCGCCATCTGAGCGCGAAGGTGAAATAGCCGCGCGGACCGGGGATATCGTTACGCTCTACTCAACCAATGCAAAATGGGCATCCTGGGGTTCGGTCTGGAACCTGTTTGTGAACACTCTCGACGCGGGCCTGATGATGCTGATTGGCATGACTCTGATGAAGTCGGGCTGGTTGACAGGGGACAAGTCGGCACGCGCCTATCTCCTATTGGCTGTTGCCGGTTATACGATCGGCCTTGCGTTGCGGAGTTGGCTGTTATTGGAGCGGGTTGAATCCGGTTTTTCACCAGTCGTGACCTGGCCGTGGATTTTTGGCGACGTGGCCCGCCTTGGGATCACCCTGGGGCATGTTGGCCTGTTCCTCTTGCTCTGGAAAGCTATTCAGAACGGCATTGTGATGCGCGCGTTTGCGGCTGTGGGGCGCATGGCACTTAGCAACTATATCGGCCAAACCATAATCGCCAATCTGATATTCACGAGCATTGGATTGGGCCTATACGGCCAGCTTGATCGATTATCCGTCTATGCTGTTCTGGCCACCATTTTTCTGCTTCAGATTGCCTTCAGTTTCTATTGGCTCTCCCGCTATCGCTTCGGACCGCTTGAATGGCTGTGGCGCACTCTAACCTACGGGGAAAAACAGCCCATGCGGCGTTCGGCGAGCGATATCGAGGCATAGCGATTGTCTCTTCACAGCCGGACGGGCGCTGTAAGGTTCAATTACCTTACACCCGTCCGGCCATGATCTTGATCGACCTAGTCTTCGCGCCGGAATGGATAACTGCCGTGGAATTCGGCCTGTGCCTCGAGATAGGTCGTGAAGGATGTGCCGAAGGCGAAGTCTGAATTGTCGCCATAGAGTATGACAATACCTTGGAGCGGTTCGTCGCCTTCGCTGCGTATGACATGTTTCGCGTAATGCGGAACAAAGGCGCTCACGCCGGGTTCGAGCGCAATCGTGCCCTGGTCGGTCTCCAGCGTTCCCTGGCCATGAGTGACGATGAAAAGATTGGGGACCTGGCTGAACTCAAGCCGCTCATCGTCATTCGCCACTTCGCCGCTTGCGATGCTGAAATGCAAGATCCTGACCGCCTTGAGCATATGCAGCGCAGTTGCCTGGACACCATGGGTCTGCAGCGAGTTATCGCGGCTGAAACGGGTGATTTCAACGGTGCCGTTCGTCCCGGGCACGAAGAAATGCGACAGGGCAATATAGTAGCGGCTCTGCACCGCTGAATCCATTTCGAACCCGTCCATCGTGCGGGTTTCAACGCCGACCTGATCAGATCCGAAACTCTGCATCGCTGCGGTGCCGGCATTGACCTGGCCGGTCGAGATCAGCCGCAACACATCGATGCCTGAGATTTCAAAATACCAGGTCGGCTCAACCGGTGCGCCGCGTGTCAGCGTCACCTGGTGTGGGCCAAAGCGATGAAAGGTCAGGTGGGCCGATGCTTCGGGACGATAGGCTTCTTCTGCGCGCTCGACGGCGATCGTCCACCAGTCATCGCCCAGTTTGATTCCGAAGGTGTCGCTGATTGCCATCGGATCATTGCGATAGTCTTCAGCCAAAGCTTCGAGGATTGCATGGGCTTCGTCGGCCTGGCTCATCGAAGATATCTCCTCACTGGATTGGGGATCGGTTTGCGCGGTCGCAGTTTGGGGCAGGGTTATCGCCATGGCCGATGCGGCGCAGAACAGAATGGGTTTGAACATCTTGCTTCTCCAAGTTGGTGTACTGCTGTATTAATACAGCGCATTCCAATTTAAGCAAGTGTTTAATTTGATCCCTCGTCCGGCGGGCGCAGCGCGTGGCACAGCATGTCACCCAGCGTCTCGACAAATTCATCGAGCCCGGGAGTGGTCACCGGGCGCGCGACCTGCTGGGCGGCGGCCTCGCGCACCCGGGTAGCGACCAGGAAATGGATGAGCGGGCCGACGACGCACAAATGCACGATTTGCGGATCATATTTTCGTGCATCTTCGCGCAGGGGTATCTGCTCGAGCACGGCTTCGGTCAGCTCCATAAAGCCAAGCATCTTGGTGAGCGATTTGCGTTCGAGCAGCTGTTCGGGATCGAGCTGCTCGCGCAGGATCATCGGTGCGAGGTGCCGGCGACTTGCCATCGCGGTGGCAAAGATCCGTACCAGTTCGCGCTCGGGATATTCGGCGCCGGCCAGGTCCGTAGTGACAGCGAGCTGGGCAGCATGGTCGACAGCCTCGGCAAGGATCTCGTGATACAGCGCGCCCTTGCCGCCGAAATGATAGGAGACGAGCGCCTGGTTGACCCCGGCGGCCGCGGCAATGTCCCGGACCCCGGTCGCCTTGAAGCCCTTGTCTGCGAACAGCGTTGCGGCCGCGTCGAGGATGATCTGGCGGGTGCGATTGCCGCGATCGCTGCGCTGGGCGGAGTGCGGGGAGGGGTTCTGGGCTGGCACAGCCTTCACACTAGGCATTGGTTGTGCAGCAGGCCAGTACCCCATTCCGTGCACCCAAAACGGAATGAGGCCGCAGCATTTTCATGCTGCGGCCTCGCCCCTAAATCGGGATTTGGAAACCCCGCTCCTTGAATCCGGGTCGATTAGGCGACTTGCGCCTGTTCTTCTTCCTCTGGATCGCGCAGCACATAACCACGGCCCCATACGGTTTCGATATAGTTTTCGCCGCCCGATGCGAGGCTGAGCTTCTTGCGCAGCTTGCAGATAAAGACGTCGATAATCTTGAGTTCGGGCTCATCCATTCCGCCATAAAGATGGTTGAGGAACATTTCCTTGGTGAGCGTCGTGCCCTTGCGCAGCGAAAGCAGCTCGAGCATCGCATATTCCTTGCCGGTGAGGTGAACGCGATTGCCATCCACTTCGACCGTCTTCGCGTCGAGGTTCACGGCAAGCTTGCCAGTCTTGATAACCGACTGGCTGTGACCCTTGGAGCGGCGCACCACTGCATGAATGCGGGCGACCAGCTCTTCGCGATGGAACGGCTTGGTGACATAGTCATCAGCGCCAAAGCCAAAGCTGCGAACCTTGCTGTCCATTTCGGCAATGCCGGAAAGAATGAGAACCGGGGTCTGCACCTTGGAGAGACGCAGCTTTTTCAGAACGTCATAGCCATGCATGTCCGGCAGGTTGAGGTCGAGCAATATGATATCGTAATCATAGAGCTTACCGAGATCGAGGCCTTCTTCGCCAAGATCGGTGGTATATACATTAAAGCCTTCGGTCGTCAGCATCATCTCGATGCTCTTTGCCGTGGTAGGCTCGTCTTCGATCAGCAACACACGCATCAGGTCACCCCTTAGTTGTGGCACCGAACGAGACGCCGTCTCGAACGGCTCGGTGCAATTCATTAACCATCGAAGATATGAACGTAAAAGGTTAAAGGCCGGTTAACTCCACGAGTCGCGAACCTGTGACATTTTCGACTCAGTGCGATTTTGGAGCGGAAATCCGGCTTTCCGCGCACTTTCTTGAGAGTGTTTCGGCGAGATATTCCAACAAAATCGTTACGCGTGCGGGTCGTTCTGACCCCGGTGGAGTAACAAGATGCAGCGCTATAGGGGGCGCCGACCAGTCCGTTAGCAAGGGTATCAGCTCGCGATCCGGGTCATGTTCGGCCAACATGAAATCCGGGATTAATGCGATCCCGAGCCCGGCCTTGAGTGCCGGCATCATCGTATCGCTGTTATTGGAGCGCAGCGGACCACTGGGTCGTATCTGGGTCTCTTCGCCACTCTTATGGGTAAAGCGCCAGCTCTCCGGATTGGGAAGATAGGCATAGCAAAGGCACTCATGATCCTTGAGGTCGGATGGATGCTTCGGCTCACCCCAGCGATCGAGATAATCGCGCGCCGCGACCAGATGGCGATCAACCGGACCCAGCTGGCGCGCCTTGAGGCTGCTATCTGCCAATGCCCCGATGCGGAGCGCCGCATCGAAACCGCCACCCACTATATCGACCAGATCGTCGCTCAGATGGAGATCGATCGCGATATCGGGATAGCGCGCCAGGAAATCCGGCAATACGGAGCCGACATGGGCGATCCCGAAGCTCATCGGCGCAGCCAGGCGCACCAGTCCGCGCGGATTGCTGGCCTCGTCGCGCGCTGCATCCTCGGTTTCTTCGCCCAGGCTCAACAGCTGCTGCGCGCGCCCGGCAAGGTCCCGGCCGCTTTCGGTGAGCGAGAGATGCCGCGAGCTGCGGTGGAGCAATTGCACGCCGAGCGCCTTTTCCAATCGCGTAACGGCTTTTGAGACGGTGGCCTTGGACATGCCGATATCATCAGCTGCGGCGGTAAAGGATCGCAGCTCAACAACTTTGGCGAATATCGCCCAGGCTTCGAGATCGGGCAGATTAGGCATAAATACGAAACAATGAGTTTCCAACGTTTCTATTTTAGCATTCATGCCGCCGCCCTATCTGAGTGTCAACGACTGACACACAGATGGAGACAGACGATGATTGAGAAACGTTCCTTTTCCAGCCTCGGCCATGCCGATCACGGTTGGCTCAACGCCCGGCACCATTTTTCCTTTTCCAGCTATCAGGACCCGGACCGGATGGGCTGGGGATCCTTGCGCGTCTGGAATGATGACGAGATCGCACCGCAAAGCGGTTTCCCGACCCACCCCCATCGCAACATGGAAATCATCACCTATGTCCGCCAAGGGGCGATCACGCACCGCGATTCAGTGGGCAATGAAGGCCATACCCTGGCCGGCGATGTCCAGGTAATGAGTGCGGGTACCGGTATCCAGCATAGCGAGTTCAATCTCAGCGATGAGGAAACCCGCCTGTTCCAGATATGGATCGAGCCGACCGAAAAAGGCGGCACGCCGCGTTGGGATGCGAAAGAATTTCCGAAGGGCGATCGGGCGGGTTCGCTCGAAGTGTTGGCCAGTGGCTTCGATGAAGACATTGAAGATGGTGCGCTCTGGATCCGGGCCGATGCCCGGCTGTCCGGCGCTACCCTGACCAAGGGCGATGCAATCACGCATACGCTTGCGGACGGCTATCGCGGCTATCTGGTCGTGTCCGAAGGCCAGTTGCGGGTGAACGGTGTTGAGCTTGGCAACCGCGATGCCGCAGCGATTTCCGACATCACGGAACTCAGCATCGAAGCGCTTGATGATGTCGAGTTCCTGCTCGCCGAAGTGCCCGCAGCAACACATTGAAGGGAAGAGGGGTCAAGCGGCCCCTCTTTTCTTTTCCCGTCTCCGCTCATTCAAACCATTGGAGTATCAAATGACTGATCTTCCCTCTCTCGCAATCCTCCGTATCGATGCGAGCGGTCGCCATGACGGCTCTGTCTCGCGCGCGCTCGGCGATCATCTTGTCGAGCAATTGAAAGCCAAGCACCCGGGCGCCAGTGTGGCGGCGCGCGATCTTGCGCCGGGCGTGCCCTTTGTCGATGCCAGCTGGATCGGCGCCAATTTCACGCCTGCAGAGGCTCGCACAAACGAACAAAGCGCCAAGCTTGCTGTTTCGGATGCATTGATCGAGGAAATCGAAACAGCGGATATCCTGATCATCGATACCCCGATCTATAATTTCGGCCCACCGGCAGTTCTGAAAGCCTGGATCGACATGGTCGCGCGTGCCGGCAAGACGTTTCGCTACACGGAAAACGGACCGGTCGGCTTGCTCGAAGGCAAAAAGGCCTATGTCGCGATCGCCAGCGGCGGGACCGAGGTCGGTAGCGAAATCGATTTCCTCAGCGGCTATCTGCGCCACTTTCTCGGCTTTATCGGGATTACCGATGTCGAGCTGTTCGCCGCCGATCAGATGATGATGCGCGGCGCGGAGCGGGTCGACCATGCCAAGACCGAGATTGCGGCGACTGTCTGAGCCCTGCCTTGCGGAACAGGCGTGAGCCTGTCACTGCCGCCCCATGCTCAGTGATCGAATAGTATCAGTCGATGGCGAGGCGATCGTCATCGACAAGCCTGCCGGGCTTGCGGTCACGCGCCCGAAACGCGGTGGCGATTGTGTCGAAGATCGGCTTGGTGAGTTGCGGCTGAACTTCAAACGCGAACCGATGATCGTCCATCGCCTGGATCAGGATACCAGCGGTTGTTTGCTCCTCGCCCGCAATCCCAAGGCGCTCAAACGCTTCAATCGTACCTTTGAAGCCGGGGCCGTGGAGAAAGTCTATTGGGCGGTGCTCGATCGAGTGCCGGACGGTGAGAGCGGACTGATCGATATGCCGCTGGCAAAACGATCGACGAAGGAACGCGGATGGTGGATCGAAGAAGATCCGCGCGGCAAGGCTGCCCGCACCCACTGGTCAATACTGGCCCAAGAGGATGGCCGCACGTTGGTCGAGTTCCGTCCAGAAACCGGCCGGACGCATCAGCTGCGTGTCCATGCGCAACTTGGCCTTGGCATCCCGATCGTTGGCGATCCGGTCTATGGGACATCTGCGTCCCACATGCTGTTACATGCCCGGGCGCTCACCGTGCCTCGGGACACCAAGCCAGCAATCGAAGCGGTGGCGCCGCTTCCCGATCATTTTGGCGATTGGAGAACCACCTAGTCGAACTGGCCGGGTTCAATCCGGAAGGTTTCGATCGGGATTTCCTCATTCACTTCGAAATCGGTATAAATGAAGTCATAGGCGCGCACGCCATTGAGCCAGCTGCGCGTTCGGCCGGGCTGGACCCAGCTAATCCCATCCTTGGTGAAGAAATTGTCGAAACGGCGTTCGTGAAAACCGCGCGGTGTCGCAAAGGCGACGCGCGCCATGCGGTAATCATCCTTGCGCAGGGAAAAGACACCGCGCCCACCGCTTGGATCAATCACTGTGACCGAGAAAACCGGTGCGCCGTCGACATGATCATCGGGCTCGCGCTCGAGGCTGTACCCATCATCCAGCGCAAAACGGAACATGCCAAAGCCCATTGAGGTGCGCCAAAAGGGACTGTCAGCCCCTTCGCCGGTCGGTCCATTCACATCATAGGTTTCGCTGCCGTCAAAGGCGATCTGCAGGCGTGGCTCGCCATCGACAAAGGAGGAAACGCGGATCTGGCCATCGGCGAGATGGCCATCGGGCTTGGTATCGGGATGGATGCGCCACAGATCATAGGGGTCGTGCCGGATCGGATCGCCCGGCCCATCGGGATATTCGAGCAAGTGACCGTGCAGGTGATAGCTGGTCGGGCGTAGCCATTGATCACCGCCCATTGCGGCCTGCGCCCGTCGGACAATCTCGGCGGCATCCAGCGCCCGATCATCGCTCGACTGCGCGCGTGCTGCCATGAGTGGTAACGCAGCTGCAACGCCGCCTGCACCGCAAATCTGGATGAATGTCCTGCGTTCCATGCCTGTGTCTCTCCCCTAATCCCTGTCGCTACCCTATCGATTGGGTCGGTGATGACCAAGCGCCCTGATTTGGACAGTGCTTGCCAGCTTCGGTTAGGAGGGCGGCATGGCCCGGTTCGACCTATCCTCTATTCCTGCCGATGCGATCGAAGAGCGTCATCTTTCGGGCACCGGCCCGGGCGGGCAGAATGTGAACAAGGTGGCGACGGCGGTGCAGCTGCGCGTGGACGTGTTTGCGCTTGGGCTCGCGCCCGCTGTCTATCGCCGGCTGAAGGATCTCGCCGGGACCCGGCTTACCGCAGGTGGTATATTGGTCATCACCGCTCGGGCGCATCGCACGCAGGAGGCCAATCGACGCGATGCGATGGCGCGGTTATCAGAATTGCTCGGCAAAGCGCATGAACGGCCAGCGCGTCGGATCAAGACAAAACCGAGCCGCGCGGCCAAGGCGCGAAGGGTGGACAGCAAAAAGGTTCGCGGGCAGGTCAAGAAAGCACGATCCAAGCCGCGTCTCGACTGAGCGCCGACCGACAGAAAGATTTGCATGCAGAGCTTCGATATTGCCGGATCAAGTGACAAGCCCGCTCTCTATGCAGATTTGCTGTCCGCGCTCGACGGGCTGACGGCAGATGAGCCGGATCCAATTGCCAATATGGCCAATATGGCGGCGCTCCTCTGGGAGTATGTGCCGGACATCAATTGGGCCGGATTTTACCGGGCGATTGATGGTGAGCTGGTGCTGGGGCCGTTTCAGGGGAAAACAGCCTGTATTCGCATCGCTATGGGCGCCGGTGTTTGCGGGACGGCGGCGGCATCGCGCAAAACGCAGCTGGTGGATGATGTCGATGCTTTCCCCGGCCATATCCCATGCGATGCTGCCTCAGCATCCGAGCTTGTCGTACCGATCATCGTCGACGGCGATTTGATCGGCGTGCTCGATATCGACAGCCCGAACACGGCTCGGTTCGATGCCGAAGATGCGGCCGGATGCGAAGCGCTGGTTGCACTGATCGGCCCGCGCATCGCTGGATGAACGCCGGATTGCCGCCATTTGCACTGGTTCATTTCGGGACAGCATTAACCCTGTGTTTCGTGGAATAGGCGCCTGAAAACTGTTAAGAAACTATGAACGCCGGGGGGACTGATACCCTTCCGACTGATTGTTTCTATGGGAAGGGCATTTCATGCGTAGCTTAGCTTTTCTGGGCCTTTTGACCTCGGTTGCACTGATTCCGGCGCCTGTGGCGGCACAAAGCGACTCAGGCGCAGCTGCGCCCAACGCTGCGGTTGCCTTGGCGGCACAAGGCATGCGTGGTGCGCATCGGATGCGCGGCCATTATCGGATGCGCGGTAATCATGGAATGCGCCGGATGCACCGCGGAAACTTCCGCAGCTTCCGTCGCGGTACACGTTTTTTTGGATCGGGCGCGCGTTTCTATACCGGTGGCTTTGTTCCGCGCTATTATCTCGCGCCGCGCTATTATGTGATCAATTGGGCGCATTATGGCCTGGGCCAGCCAGGTTACGGCCATCGCTGGGTCCGCCATTATGATGATGCCTATCTGGTCGATCAGTACGGCCGGGTGTCCGACAGCCGCTATGATGTCGGCTATGACGGCGATCGTGATTATGACGACCGCTACAATGACGACCGCCACAATGACGATCGGCGGGGCGGCAATGCGGGCGATACCGTTGCCGGTGCAATCGCCGGGGGCGTTATCGGCGGCGTAGCAGGCAATTTGATTGCTGGCGAAGGGGATCGCACCGAAGGCACGATCATCGGTGCCGCCGTTGGTGCTATTGCAGGCGGTGCGATTGGCAATGCAGCCGGGCGCAACGATCGACGCGGCGGCTATGATGATCGCTACTATGATGATCGCGTGCCGGAATATGTCGGCGATGGGGATTTCTATCCGCCAGCGGCGCCGGGCTATGGCCAGCAAGGCAACCCGTATCTCGGCTATCAAAATGCCTCGACAGTTCAGACGACCGTCACGGTGAATGGTGTGACGACCCATGCCTCGCAAACGGTTGGCGGGATGACGCAGAGTTCGACGACGACGGTGGTGACAGGCGGATGTTGCGGCCCAAGGACGACGGTCGTGACGACGCCGCAAGGGCATCATGCGCACCATCAGCAGCATCCCCATACGCGTGCCCACCATGCGCGCCATCGGCATACGCATTCCAATGCCCAGCGTGATCCGCATCCGCACACGGCTCAGCATCATGCGCAACACCCGCATCAGCATGGACCGACGCCCGCCGCCTATGCGCCGGATCAACCCCTGCCTGGCCCTGCGCCACAGCTCGACGTGCCAAATCCGCCGGAGCCGACAATCAACTTTATCGAGGAAGTGGTGAATTAGGCGCAGCCGCTGCCCAGCGCGCATTGACGAGATAGTCTAGCCGAGGCGTTCCAGCTCTTCGAAGCTGAGCGCTCCCGGCACGACGATCACCGGGCACGGCAGTTGCCCGGCCACGCTTCCAGCAAAATGCGAGACCAATGGACCCGGTGGACCCTCGGCTGCCGCGCCGAGCATCAGCCCGGCGATATTCCCGCTCTCGTCAATGGCTTCACGGACCATCTTTGCGGGATCGCCGCGTTTTACAACAATCTTCGGCTGGACACCGGTTGCTTCGACAAGCTCGCCGGCTGCCTGGGCTACCGCTGCCTCGGCACGCAGCTTTGCTTCGTCTTCGAAGGTCGCTTCCACGGCCGCCCAGTTCACAAATTCCTGCGGCGGGATCAACGCAACGATCTCCACGGTGCGGCCAAGCTTTATCGCGCGCACGGCCGCATAGTGCAGTGCGGCGCGCGCCTCTGGCGTTTCATCGATGACGACTAAATAGGTCCGCATTGCGAGCCGCTCCCCTCTTGGTGCGGAGACTGGTCGAAACTGAGCCTGCTGGCAAGAAGCAGGCGCTGCAGGCCCTGTTCGCAGCGCGGTTTCGCGGCTAGGTTGCGATCGAGCATAAGGGGAGAAACTGGTTATGCGCGCTGTCGGCTTTTGGCTGGTCTGTATCTTTGCGCTGCTGTGGAGCGCGATTAGCTTATATGATCTCTACATGACGCTGACGGTGAACCGCGACTATCTCGCCGAGTTCCCGCCGGAATTATTGGAGATGATCGAGGCGTTTCCGGAATGGCGGCGCTTATTATGGACAACGAGCGTCTTTCTCGGCGTGATCGGTGCGGGGTTGCTGACGCTCCGCAAGATCATGGCAGAGCGGGTTTTCTGGGCAACCGCGGTAACGATGGCCGCAGGCTTTGTTGGCCATGACTTGCCGTTCGGCAACGGGATCGAAGCCTATGGTACTGGCGGCATCATTTTCTCCATCATTTTGATCGGAATTCAGATACTGTTCGCCCTTTACGCGCGATGGGCAGCGCGGCATGGGTTGATCGGACAAACGCGATCGTCGAATTCAGGGACTGGCAATGCCGATTGAACTCAAAATGCCCGCGCTCTCGCCGACCATGGAGGAAGGCACGCTTTCCAAATGGCTCGTCAAAGAGGGCGATGAGATCAGCTCCGGCGATATCATGGCCGAGATCGAAACCGACAAGGCAACGATGGAATTCGAAGCCGTGGACGAAGGCGTGTTGGCCAAGATCCTGGTGGCCGAAGGGACGGACGAAGTTCCCGTTGGTGCGGTGATCGCGATCCTCGCTGAAGAGGATGAAGATGCGAGCAGCATCGAAGCACCGGCGGCTGCGCCAGCCAAGCCAGCCGCAGCGCCCGAACCAGACGCTGCGCCGGCTCCGCCACCACCAGCCCCCGAAGCTCCAACACCTTCATCCGCTGCGCCAGCCGCAGCGCCAAGCGGCGGCCGCATCAAAGCGAGCCCGCTCGCGCGCCGTCTCGCCGAACAAAATGGCGTTGATCTGGCGAGCCTGAGTGGCAGTGGCCCCAAGGGTCGGATCGTCAAAGCCGATATCGATCAGGCGCTGGCTGGTGGTGCGCCCGCCAAACCTGCCGCTGCAGCTGCTCCCGCAGCCCCGGTCGATGCGGGCGATATCCCGCATGAGGCGATCAAGCTCTCGAACATGCGCAAAACCATTGCCAAGCGCCTCACCCAGTCGAAACAGGAAGTACCGCATTATCGGCTCTCGCTTGATTGCCGGATCGATGCGCTGCTCGATTTGCGCAAGGAGCTCAATGCGGGGCTCGAAGCGCGCGGTATCAAGCTTTCGGTCAATGATCTGCTGATCAAGGCGCTTGGCGTAGCGCTCGAACAGGTGCCCAACGCCAATGTCTCGTTCCAGGGCGATCATCTGATCAGCTATCATCGCGCGGACATTTCCATGGCTGTCGCGATCGAAGGCGGGCTTATTACGCCGGTAATCACCGATGTTGGCGGCAAGACGCTATCCAAGATTGCGCTGGCATCGAAAGAGCTCGCCGAAAAGGCTCGCGAAGGGAAGCTGCAGCCGCATGAATATCAGGGCGGTACGGCCAGCATCTCCAATCTCGGCATGTTCGGCATCAAGCAATTCGACGCGGTGATCAATCCGCCGCAAGCGATGATCATGGCAATCGGCGCGGGCGAGAAGCGCCCCTATGTGATCGATGACAGCCTCCAGATCGCCACCATCATGAGCGCCACCGGCAGCTTCGATCACCGCGCGATCGACGGTGCGGTCGGCGCTGAGCTGATGGCCGCGTTCAAACAGCTGGTCGAAAATCCGCTGGGGATGCTGGCATAGGCCGAAGGGACTTGTGATGATGGGATTTTCAAAAGCGACAATCATCGCTGCTGCCCTCCTCGCGGCGCCTGTGCTGGCACAGGGTAACGACCGCCAGCCGGTGATGATCGGGCTCGATGGGCCGGAATTTGATGCCTGTGGTTCGCTGGGGGAAGTCGCCAATCTCAATCCGCGCGGCGATAATTATCTCTCGGTGCGTGCACGGCCGTCGACCAGCGGAACCGAACTGGATCGCCTGGGGCCCGGCGCGCGCATCCTGATGTGCGATGCGACTACAGATGGCTGGATCGGCGTGGTGTACGATCCCAATGCCGATGAAGACTATTTTGATTGCCAGGCGCTTGGCCTCGAGCCGGAACCGCGGCCCTATTCGGGGCCATGCCGGTCTGGCTGGGTCCATGGCGATTATGTGATTGTGATTGCCGGATAGGAAGGAACGCGGCGTGGCCAACCAATATGATCTTATCATCCTGGGCTCTGGTCCCGGCGGTTATGTCGCTGCGATCCGGGCAACCCAGCTGGGCCTGAAGGTCGCGATTGTCGAGCGCGAGCGGCTCGGCGGTATCTGTCTCAACTGGGGCTGTATCCCAACCAAGGCGCTGCTCCGGACCAGCGAAATCTATCATTATATGAGCCATGCCGAAGCCTATGGGTTGAAGGCCGACAATCCGGGTTACGATCTTGCCAAGGTGGTCGAGCGCTCCCGCAAAGTGGCGGGCCAGCTCAACCAGGGCGTCACCGGTCTGATGAAGAAGAACAAGGTCGATGTGCATGAAGGGTTCGGCACGATCACCGGCAAAGGCAAGCTGACGGTCAAAGCCGAAGACGGCAAGGCGACGGAGCTCACCGCCAAATCGATCATGATTGCCACCGGCGCCCGGGCGCGGGACCTGCCGTTCGCCAAGGCCGATGGCAAACGCATCTGGACCTATCGCCATGCAATGGTGCCCGAAGAAGTGCCCTCCAAGCTGCTGGTCATCGGATCGGGTGCGATCGGTGTCGAATTTGCGAGCTTCTATTCCGATCTCGGCGCCGATGTGACGATCGTCGAAATGCTTCCCCGCATCCTGCCGGTCGAAGACGAAGATGTATCGAAACATATGCAAAAGGCGCTGAAGAAGCAGGGCATGACGATCATGACCGGAGCGGGGGTCGAAAAGCTCGAAGCCGGTGCGAAGTCGGTCAAGGTTGCGATCAAGGATGCCAAGGGCAAGGTCAGTGAAAGCGAGTTCAGCCATGCGATCGTCGCGATTGGCATTGTTCCCAATACCGAAGATATCGGGCTCGAAGCATTGGGCGTGAAGACTGCCAAGAACGGCCATATCGAGGTCGATGGATTTGGTCGCACCAATGTCGATGGCATATTGGCAATCGGCGATGTCACCGGGCCGCCCTGGCTAGCGCACAAGGCGAGCCATGAGGGCGTTGTCGCGGTCGAACAGCTCGCCGGCAAGAATCCGCATCCCTTCACGACCGAGAATATCCCGGGCTGCACCTATTCGCGCCCGCAAGTCGCCTCGGTCGGCCTGACCGAAGCACAAGCCAAGGACGCCGGGCACTCTGTCCGCGTCGGGAACTTCCCCTTTATCGGCAATGGCAAGGCGATTGCACTGGGCGAAGCGGATGGGTTCGTCAAAACCATATTCGATGCCGAGAGCGGTGAGCTGCTTGGCGCGCATATGATTGGCGCGGAGGTCACGGAACTCATTCAGGGCTATGCCGTGGCGCGCCAGCTGGAAACAACCGAAGCCGAGCTGATGGAAACCGTCTTCCCGCATCCCACGCTCAGCGAAATGATGCATGAAAGCGTGCTCGACGCCTATGATCGGGTGCTGCACATCTAGGAGGAGCGCCGTGGATAGATATGAGCTGCGCTACAGTCAGCCGAAACTGATCTTCACCACCTTGTTGTTGGGGACGCTTTTCGGCGCCGGTGTCTGGATATTCATTTTCGGCGTCGAGCCGTCGGATGTGATAATCTCACGAAATGACATTTTTTGGGATTTCGTTGGACCGGTCGGTGGAAAGATCGTGGGAGCTATCGCGGCGGCATACGGGGGCTATGGCATGGTCGACGGCCTTGCCACATTGATCTGTGGGCGTATTGCCGGATCGATCGACGATCATGGCGTGGAAATTCGGAGTGCGTTTAGGTCTTTCTCGGGCGTTTGGAGCGAGGTGTATGATGCCAGGCTTGTGCCGTCAGGGAAGAAGCTAACCCTTACCGTGGAAGCGCCGGTGGGAAACAAGATAGATCTCTACAGTGGTGATATTAAGGGCGGCAAGAACGCCCTGTCTCAATGGGCAGCGATATTTGTCGGAAAATACCGAGCCGCAAAAAGCACGAATCACTAAATATCAAAACTGCCATCTCGGCGAATAAGATCATGATCAGGGGAAAATGATGTTCAGGACAGTAGCATTTCTTGCGACAATTTTCGGCTGGTCTCTTGCGACGTCGGCCCAGGCTGAGACGCTGGTTGTGACGGCCGATCGGATGATCGATGTGCTGGAGGGACGAAGCATCGATAGTCCCGTAATTGTCGTAACCGATGGACGGATCGTATCCGTATCCACAGGAGAGGCTGCAGCCAATCTGCCCGAGGATGCAGAGCGTCTCGATTTGCCGGGCATGACCCTGGTTCCGGGTCTCATCGATATGCATGTCCATTTGACGACAACGCCGCGGATCGGCGGCTATCGGCGGCTCGAATATACCGACAGCTTCTGGCTTACATTAGGCGTACCCAATGCGCGCGCGATGCTGGAATCCGGCTTTACGACGATCCGCAATGTCGGAGCGTCGGATTATGCCGATGTCGCCCTGCGCCAGGGCATCAATAGCGGCTTCTACCCGGGGCCGCGCATCGTCGCCGCCACCCGGTCCTTTGGTGTTACGGGCGGGCATTGTGATATGAATGGCCTGCCTCCGTCCCTGGTGCTGCGCGATGGCGAGCGCGGAGTGAATGGTCCAGAGGCGGTTCGCCTCCAGGTGCGCCAGAACCGGCGTTATGGTGCGGATGTGATCAAGATTTGCGTCACCGGCGGTGTATTCTCGCGCGGAACCGAAGTCGGCATGCAGCAAATGTCAGCCGAGGAGGTTCGCGCGGCGGTTGAAGAAGCGCATATGCTTGGCATGCGGGTCGCCGCCCATGCGCATGGCAATGCC
The DNA here is from genome assembly GCA_965212265.1 of Parasphingopyxis sp. Taxonomy (GTDB): domain Bacteria; phylum Pseudomonadota; class Alphaproteobacteria; order Sphingomonadales; family Sphingomonadaceae; genus Parasphingopyxis. Next base: position 19,480 of record CBDBUZ010000010.1, read on the forward strand.
GGTATCCGCACCGCTATTGAGGCTGGTGTCGATACGATCGAACATGCCAGCTATCTCGACGATGAAACGATCCGCATGGCGATTGCGCGCGGGACTTTCTTCTCAATGGATATTTACAACACCGAATATACGCTGAGCGAAGGCGAGGCGAACGGGGTGCTCGAGGAAAATCTTGCCAAGGAGCGCCAGGTCGGGTCGATCCAGCGGCAGAGCTTTCAACGTGCGGTGGAGCTTGGCGCGCGCCATGTATTCGGTTCGGACGCCGGCGTTTATCCGCACGGCACCGGAGGACGCCAATTTGCGCGTATGGTACGCTTCGGGATGACTCCGCTCCAGGCAATCCAGGCGGCGACCGCCAATGCCGCCGAAGCGCTGGACCGGACAGCCGATGTCGGTGCAATCGCGCCGGGCCGCTATGGTGATATCATTGCCGTGGATGGTGATCCGCTGACAGACATCACGGCCCTTGAAGACGTGGATGTCGTCATCAAGGGCGGCGATGTTGTGCTGGATAGGCGCTAAGACGCCTGAGCGTGATTAGTGCGCGGTTGCCTGAGACGGCTTCACCGCTGCGCCAGCCGGTTTTTCGTCGACCAGTTTCAGCGATGCGTCCTTGGCGGGCTTCGGCTCTTCTTTTTTCAGCGTGCCAGCGCTTTTGTGCCGGAAGCTGCCTTCGACATGGCCGCCGGCTTCGATGCTGAGTTTTTCGTAAGTCACATCGCCGACAACTTTCGCCGATGCCTCGACGATCAGTTCCTTGGCCATGATTGAGCCTTCAACGCGACCAGCAATACGGGCCTGTTCGGCGCTGATTGCGCCTTTCACCGCGCTGTTGGCTGCCTGGACAAGCGTTGTGCAGCGAATATCGCCTTCAACGCGGCCATCGACATGAAGATCGACGGATGCGTCGATATCGCCGGTTACAGTTACGTCCGAACCGATGACCGAGAAGGTCGACCGATTTTCAGAGCTCGACGGAATTGCCATTTCTTCGTTCTGCGACGGATTGGACTTCGAGAACATCGCGATCTGCCTCCAATAGGGGCCGCGGATTTACCGCACGGCCATTGATGCGCACTTCATAGTGCAGGTGAGTAGCAGTTGAGCGGCCTGAGCTGCCCATTCTGCCAATACGATCCCCCCGATCGACTTGCTCCCCGACTCGAACACTAATAGCAGAAAGATGCGCGTAACGGGTAATAACCCCGGCGCCATGATCGATTTCGATCGTCCGGCCATAGCCGCCTTTCCAGCCTGCGAAACTCACACGACCCGGCCCGGTGGCAAGAATGCCAGTTCCGTGGCTACCGCGAAAATCAATGCCGTTATGCATTGCCCGACCCCGGGTGAACGGATCGCGGCGCAGACCAAATGGGCTGCTCATCGCGCCGTAAGCGGTCGGCTTGGCGGACGGAATCGCGCGGAGCGAAAGCTCCATCACTGCGAGCCTGTTGAGGGCAATCTCCAGATCGGCGATTTCGCCGTCAATTGCGCCATCGAGCGTCATTGCTGTCCGGATCGGTTCCAGCGGACCACCCTGTGCCTGGCGGCTCATCATGCGGGGGTCAAAACCAAATTCGCGTATGGCCGCGGCGGTGCGTGCCGTGCGTGCTTCGACGGCGCCGCGCAGCGCTCTCGCAAAGGCCACCTGATACTCTTCCAGTTCGCGCAAGGCCGCGGCTTCTGGAATGGCTTCGCCGACTTCATCAGTCTCATCGCCCGCTTCGCCTTCGGTCTCGTCAATTTCGAGATTGCCGAAATGGCGGCGAACAAGGGCGTCGAGCACTTGTTGGCGGCGTTCGACGCGGGCTACCTGATCTTCGACCGATCCGCGATACTCTGCGACGCGTTCTGCAGTTTCGGTGACTTGCTGTTCGCGCTGGTCAAGGGCGATTCGGTCGCTTGCGCCTTTTACCTGCAGCCCGACCATGACCAAAGTGATGGCCAGCCAGCCCACAAGGCCAACGGCTGCGATCGAAACGACGCGAATCTGTAATTTGCTGGAAATCCTGAAGAAACGCAGCTTCCCGCCGGAGCGGATATGCAGCTCATGATCAGGAAAAAGGCCCTTAAACCGAGACCATAGTCCCGGGCCTTCCACTTCGTTTTTCGACACGTGCAACCCTGCGAATTGTAATTTGTTTAGTCCCGCTAGCAACAAAGTGTTCAAATCGCGAATCTATCGAACGCGACCACGATGAATCGTTGGCGACTCGCGTCGAATCGACGCAATTGCCTGAACGGGCGGGATTTAGGCTCTAGATTTTCCTGTTGAACAGCCGCTGAACGTGCCTATAGCGCGATATGGCCAAAGGTACGCACGATCATCAAGACGATCCGCGAAATGCGGAAGTTTTCATCAATATCAATGGCGAACTGGTGCCGCGCGCCGACGCTATGGTCTCGGTTTTCGATTCCGGCTTCATGCTCGGCGACGGGGTCTGGGAGGGTTTGCGTGTCCATCAGGGCCGGATTGCCTTTCTTGACCAGCATATGGATCGCCTGTTTGAAGGCGCCAAAGCGATCGACATGGATATCGGGATCGATCGGGCGACGCTGGAACAGCGGCTCTATGATACGCTCGACGCGATGGACGATACCGAGGGCGTACATATTCGCCTCATGGTGACGCGCGGCATCCGCTCGACACCCTATCAGGATCCCCGGGTTATCATTTCGCCGGCAACGATCGTGATCGTTCCGGAATATAAGGAACCGCTGCCTGAGATTATCGAGCGCGGTATCAGGCTGTTCACCGTCCATGTCCGGCGCGGCCGATCCGGCGGTGCAGGATCCCAAGCTCAATTCGCACTCCAAACTCAACTGCATCACCGCCTGTATCCAGGCGACCAAGGCCGGAGCAGACGAAGCGCTAATGCTCGATCCGCAGGGTTTTGTCGCCACCTGCAACTCGACCCATTTCTTCATCGTTCGCGGTGGCGAAGTCTGGACATCGAGCGGCGATTATTGCCTAGGCGGCATTACCCGCGGCACGGTGATCGACCTGTGCCGCCAGGCCGATATTCCGGTGTTTGAGAAGAATTTCTCCCTCACCGATGTTTACGGTGCAGACGAAGCCTTTGTAACCGGCACTTTCGCCGGACTTGTGCCCGTTACCGAGATTGACGGGCGCGGCCTGACAGCGGCTCGTGGACCGATGGTGGAGCGGCTGCAACAGCTCTACACCGCGCGGCTGGCGGCGGATACAGCGGCCCGATCCCGTCCATGACTATCCGGATTTCCATGTGGTCCGGGCCGCGCAATATCTCGACGGCGATGATGCGCAGCTTTGGTAGTCGCGCTGACACATTTGTCAGCGATGAACCCTATTATGGCGCCTATCTGAAGGACACCGGATTTGCCCATCCGATGGCCGATGAGATCATCGAAGCGATGGACTGTAACTGGGGGTCACTGACCCGTACGCTGAACGGCGATCCAGAAGACGGCAGTGCCATCTGGTACCAGAAACATATGCCGTCCGAGATGGTCGGTTCGGTGGGGATCGGCGATCTTGCCGATCATCGCCATGCGTTCCTCATTCGCGATCCCGCTCGGATGATCGCGAGCTATGACAAGAAGATGGAAGAGGTGACCTTCGATGACATGGGTGTTGAGCGCCTACATCTTTTCTTCCGGATGGAAGCCGACCGACTAGGGTTTGCGCCGCCGGTGGTAGAGGGTGCCGACATTCTCGACGCGCCGGGGGCGATGCTCGAGGCGCTCTGCCAGGCGCTGAGCATACCGTTTGATCCGGCGATGCTCGAATGGGCGCCGGGCCGCCGCGATACCGACGGCGTATGGGCGCCGCATTGGTATAATCGTGTCGAGGAGAGCACCGGATTTGAGGGCGATGATCGCGGCCCGGTGGAAATCCCGGACGGATATGAGGCGCTCTATGACCGCTGCCGCCCTCATTATGAGGCGCTCAGATCCTACAAGATTGAGCTCTAGCTCGGGTCATCCGGCACTCACTCGGGCGCGCAGGCTGCTTTGCTTTGCCAATGTGCCTCGCCTTCGAGACTAATCTCACCGGCCTGTCCGGCGTCCAGCCGCGTCCACCCAGCTAGTGATCAGTGGCTGTATCAGCCGGAAATTGGGGCGGTGGCGGACGCCGTCAATGATTGCGAGTGCCGCAAGCGAACAGGTCGCCCCGATACAGCCGTTCAGAATTGGCAGGTTCGACATAATTATCGTCCGCACCATGGATGAATAGGAGCGGTTCCTCGACGCCAGCCAAGGCAACAATGCTTTCCCAGCTATCGGGTATCAGTATCTCGCTGAAATAGGGTGCTGCCTCGCCAAGATCGCTGAACGTGCCGAGCGTGATTACACCGTCCAGGGTTTCGCGTGCGGCGAGTTGGATGGCGACGGCACCGCCCAGCGAATGGCCGAACACATAGATATCGCCATCGCTACCCGCTTGCTGTTCGGCATAGCGGAAAAAGGCCCGCGCATCGGTTATCAAACCGGCTTCGTTGGGGGATCCGGGATTGTCGTTGAACCCGCGATAGGAGGCGACGAGTACGCCGCGTCCGGCCTCGACCAGCCGCTGGACATATCCCGCCATGCGCCCGGCATTGTCGCGTCGGCCATGGAGAACGAGAATGATATCCGATTGGCCGTCCGCCGGTGTCCAGTAGAGGCCGACAAGATCGAGGCCATCTTCGGTCGTGACGGAAATCTGATCGGGAGCCGGGCCATCCCATTCTGGCGATGCTATCGGGCCGACTGGTGCCGCATAGAGCTGGGCCCGCGCGAACTGCGCACATCCGGATTGCGCGACGAGCAGCGCAATGGCCACTACGAACAAAAAAGCGAAGTGCAAGCGAGTCATGGAAACCGGCTAAGCGCCTTTGTCTTAACCGGAACTGTCTGGCGCCGGATTGGCTTCGGGATCGATCCAATTGGCATCGGGCAGTTCATAGAGCTGGTCAAAAATATCCATGGGAATGCCAAATGGCCGCCCATTGCCAGAGTTCCATAATACGGCAACGCCGGTCCGCCGGGCCGGATCGATCATAATCATCGCGCGATAGCCGCGCACTGCACCGCGATGGGTGATCACTGTGCGCCCAGCGTAATCATAGACACGCCAGCCAAGCGCATAACGGGTATAGGAAATCCGCTCGGCATAGCGCCGGTTACGACGATCCTCGCGATCGGTGCGGACCTGCGGTTGGTGGATAGCGGCTAATAGATCGGGCGACAGGACTTCGGGTGCACCATTGACCTGGGCCTGCATCCAGATGGCGAGATCGCGGATGGACCCATTTACGCCGCCGGCAGCCGGAATCCGATAATAGGGTTCGACGACTTCAACTTCCTCGCCCGCACCGCGATGGCTGCGCGCCCAGCTGGCACTCTCAAACAATCGACGACGGGAAACGCTGGCGGTAGTCATCCCCAAGGGGCGGAAAATCCGATCGTCCAGGCTCGCTTCAAAGCTCTGACGGGTCAGGTTTTGAACAATCTCACTCGCGGCATCGAAGCCGATATTCTGATAGCGATGGCAGGTGCCCGGCGGACAGGCGACGCGATGACTGGCGAGCGCGGTGCGCAGGATGAAGGGGTCCTCGGCCATCCTCGAGCCGATTATCGAGCGCATTGCGTTCAATACCGAGCCGGTGGGAGAGCAGGTCGGCAATACTGATCCGTTCCTGGCCGCGCGCGGGCAGCCGGAGAGACGGCGCATAATCGGCCACGCGATCATCGAAGCTGAGCGCACCGTCTTCGGCCAGCAGGCCGATCATTGACGCAGTGACGCCCTTTGAAAGAGACGCCCAGCGGAACACCGTATCCGCCGTTACCGGCTCCCCGCTGTCATGGAGCGTCTCGCCATAGCCCTTGGCAAAGGTAATCTCGCCATTTTCCATGACCGCAACAGCAAGACCGACCATGGTCTCGGCTTCCATCAGCGCGGTGATGCGCCGGTCGATCTCATTATAGTCGATCAGTCCCGATCGACCGTCGAGCGCAAGGATCTCGGCATTGTCTGTCGTCGCGACATCGTCCGGCGGGTTAAGGCTGATGGTCAGCCCCTTGGACGCGGCGACCGAAGGGAGTGGGCCAGATATTATAGAGGCCATGGCCAGCGTTCCCAGGGCCACGATGATCAAGGTGATGGGGAGGGCGATCCGGTCCATGATAAGCTTGACCCTTTGCCCCGTGGCATCGCGCCGGTCCAGATCAAAGATTGCGTGCTATTGAGGTTGCTTGCGAAAGAATTGGAGCGCCAGACCCGCTGGGGGCGGCGCTCCATATCGCGTTTTCAGGCGCAATTGTGTGGCTACATATCCATCGCTTCAGCCACTTCGACCGTGCCATGATCCATGATCGGGCATCCTTTGGCCATTTCAACGGCTTGATCAATGGAATCGGCCTGGACGAGTGAATAGCCGGAAATTGGGTTCGCGCCGCCATCATCGGCTACACCGCTGGCAGAGACAGTCTTTGACGGTCCGGCCGGATTGCCACCATCGACCACCGCATCACCCAGCCCACCGAGCCAGGCATTCCATTTGGCCATTACTTCAGCCCCTTCTTCCGGGCTCTCCGGCGCTGCGCCGCCATGATAAGCGAATATATATTTAGCCATTACATCTTCTCCTTATAGATATGGGGTTGCGGAAGTTTTCAGGCGAAAAGCCGCTCCATTTTGACGAGGGTCGATGTCCAGCCTTCGCTATGGTTGGTGACGCTTTCTTCGTCGGGCAGGTCGGAATGGATCATCGTGAAGCGGGTGCCGCCCTCGCCATCGGGCGCCACTTCAAAGCGAACCAGGCTTTCATGACCGCGCTCGTCATTCTCGTCATGCCAAGCCCAGCTAAATTCAACGCTATTCGGTGCATCATGGGCAATGACTTCGCCTGATACCTTATAGTTGGCGCCTTCGGCATTGGTCATCGTGGAGTGCCATCGTCCCGGTTTGGACAGATCGAGATTATGCTCTGAGACGATCAGGCCTTCGGGGACCCCACCATTGCAGGATGTAATCGGTGTTCGTCAGATATTCGAAGACCGTATCCGGGGTCGCCGGGAAGGTCCGTTCCAGCTTCAACTCGCTCATTGTTTTTCACTTTCCTGATCAAGCATCGCGGCGAGGCGATCGAAGCTGCCTTGCCAGAATGCCTTGTGGCTCATCGTCCAGGCGCTGATCGCCTGCACAGTCTCGGGTCGGACCGCGTAGATGCGCTGTTGCTTGTCGACCCGCTGGACGACAATTCCGGCGTTGCGCAGGACCTTGAGGTGACGCGAAATCGCGGGCGCTGAAATCGGCACGCCTTTTTGGAGGCTGCCCGCGTTCAGTTCGCCTTCGCGCAGCAAGCGTTCGACGATCGCAAAACGGGTGGGTTCGCCGAGCGCGGCAAAAACACTGGTAAGATTGGACACGGGCACCTCATTGATTCGCTATCTTGTTAATTAACATAAACGCGAAATATAATGAGTCAAGCTACCTCTTGAGTGTTTCGGTAACCCGGCGGTCCAATTCTGGCAAAACATCCGCTGCAAACCACGGGTTCTTCGCCATCCAGATGTTGTTGCGGGGGCTGGGATGCGGGAGCGGCAGGATCTCTGGCCCAAAGTCGCGCCACTGTTTGACCGTGTCGGTCAGCGTTTTGGGCTTCTTGTCGAGATGCCAGGCCATTGCATATTGGCCGATCACCAATGTGAGCCGGATATTTGTCAGTTCTGCCAAAAGCTTTTCCCGCCAATTCTCCGCGCAGCGGGGCGGGGGAGCCAGATCGCCGGATTTTCCGGTACCCGGATAGCAAAAGGCCATCGGCAAGGATTGCAATCTTGGTCGGGTCGTAAAATGTATCGCGATCCACGCCCATCCAGTCGCGCAATCGATCGCCGCTTGCATCGTCAAACGGGACGCCGCTGGCCTGCACCTTGCGGCCCGGTGCTTGGCCCGCGATCAGGATCCTGGCGTCGCGATGCACTTGCACGACCGGGCGGATAGGCTCGGGAATCGTGCCCGCGCATAAGCGGCAATAGCGGATTGAAGGGAGCAGGGCGTCCAAGGTCATTGGGGTCTTTCTATCCGATCATAGGCGACCGGCCAAAGGCGCAGATGAAAAGGCGGCCTTCCTGCCGGGGAACAGGAAGGCCGCAAACGGACTGTGCTAAGGGGAGCACACAGTCAGAAACTGAAACGGATACCGATCTGGGAGGGTGATGGATCGGTGTGGAAAGCGTCGACTTCGGAAAATCCGATATTGCCAAAGTCATGATCGTCACCGGCCTGGCCGGTAAAGCCCGCCATGCGGCGGGGGCGGATGATATCAACATTGTCGCCGATCATGATGGCGGCCAGCTGTTCATCGGCGATGCTGAAGCCGTCGAGCATTGAAAGCCGGACGTTCGGTGCGGCCGTGGCGGCCATACCAGATATTGGATTGCCCGGAACAGCGGTGTGCACCGGACGATCAGCCAGGCCGAACTCGGCGCGCATTTCGGCGCTGGCCATGGCTTCGCTCATCGAGACGCTGCGCATGGCGCTGGAAAGTTGGACCGTGGCTGACGCTTCACCGGTCTGGGCGTAAGCGGGCGCCGTTGCGGCGAGGGTTGCGCCAATTGCAAAGGTCATGCCGGCAGAGGCGAACAGGATTTGCTTGATCATCATCTATCTCCAATTTCCGGCCCACCATTTTCTCGGCGCGGTCACTGGAGAGTTCGCAGCAGTGGTCGGATCGGTTACCGCACCGTCTCGGAAAGGATTCGGTCACAGTTATCGAGTTTCTCGATCACTGGTTTTTGGGGGCGTCAGCGTACCGTCCGACCCCGCAATTTTCTTGGGTCAGCAGCCATTGACCCTCTGGCGGACCGCCGCTATATCGCCGCCCGTACCGAGGATCGGTGGTGGGGGTTCATCCCAGACGCGATTCGCTTAAGGTACATGAGCTTGAACATTGCCATTGGCGTGTATGGGGCCTTGCGGAGCCGCTTGCGGTTACCGGAAGGCCTTTGTGCGTTTCCGGCTTCCGGGAAATCCGGTTGCCGAAAATACACAGCGTGCCTTCGGCAAAGTAACTAAAAAGGTGAAGGGCTTCATGCCAACGATCAATCAGCTGGTCCGCAAGGGCCGCACACCGCAAAAGGTGAAATCGAAAGTACCCGCTATGGAAGCGAACCCGCAGAAGCGGGGCGTTTGCACGCGCGTATATACCACGACCCCGAAAAAGCCGAACTCGGCATTGCGCAAAGTGGCCAAGGTTCGCCTGACCAACCAGCGCGAAGTCATCAGCTACATTCCGGGCGAAGGGCATAATCTGCAGGAGCACTCTGTGGTGCTGATCCGTGGCGGTCGTGTACGCGATCTTCCCGGCGTCCGCTATCATGTGCTGCGCGGCGTTCTCGACACGCAAGGCGTGAAGGATCGCAGGCAGAGCCGTTCGAAATATGGCGCCAAGCGCCCCAAATAGATTGATCGAAGAGGTCTAACGATATGTCTCGTCGTCGCCGTCCCGAAAAGCGGGAAATTTTGCCGGATCCCAAATTTGGGGATGTGGTCCTGTCCAAATTCATGAACAACCTGATGTATGACGGTAAGAAATCCGTCGCAGAAGGCATCGTCTATGGCGCGCTCGACCAGGTCGAAGCCAAGTCCAAGGCCGATCCGATTCAGCTGTTCCATGATGCATTGAACAACATCAAGCCGGGCGTAGAAGTGCGCAGCCGCCGTGTCGGTGGCGCGACCTATCAGGTCCCGGTTGAAGTTCGCCCCGAACGCGCTCAGGCGCTGGCCATTCGCTGGCTGATCGGTGCAGCACGCGGTCGTGGTGAAAACACCATGGCAGCGCGTCTGTCCGGCGAACTGATGGATGCGGCCAATAATCGCGGCAACGCGGTCAAGAAGCGTGAAGACACGCACAAGATGGCCGAAGCCAACCGCGCCTTTTCGCATTACCGCTGGGTAATCACAAAACACTGACTGGCCGGTTCGATACCGGCAATGGAGCACTACAATGGCCCGCGATACCTCGATCGACATGTATCGGAATATCGGCATCATGGCGCACATCGATGCCGGCAAGACGACGACGACCGAACGCATCCTCTACTATACCGGCAAGTCCTATAAGATCGGCGAAGTCCATGACGGCGCCGCAACGATGGACTGGAGGAGCAAGGAGCAGGAGCGTGGGATCACGATCACCTCTGCTGCGACGACGACCTTTTGGCGCGACCATCGCATCAACATCATCGACACCCCGGGCCATGTGGACTTCACGATTGAAGTTGAGCGTGCGCTGCGCGTGCTCGATGGCGCGGTCGCCGTGTTTGATGGCGGTTGCCGGCGTAGAGCCGCAGTCCGAAACGGTTGGCGTCAGGCCGATCGATACCACGTGCCGCGGATGTGCTTCATCAACAAGCTTGATCGCACGGGCGCGAACTTCGACATGTGTGTCGAAATGATCGTTGACCGGCTGGGCGCGACCCCCGCTGGTACTGACCCTGCGGATCGGCCTCGAAGCCGATCTCAAGGGTGTTGTCGATCTCGTCGCCAACAAGGCGATCGTCTGGAAAGATGAGTCGCTTGGTGCCGAATTCACCATTGAAGATATTCACAGCTGATATGGTCGACGCTGCTGCAGCTGCGCGTGAAACGATGCTCGAACTTGCTGTTGAGCAGGACGACGACATTATGGAAGCGTATCTCGAAGGCAATGAACCCGACGAAGCGACCCTGAAGAAGCTGATCCGTAAGGGTACGCTGGAGCAGAAATTCGTTCCGGTCCTGTGTGGTTCGGCGTTCAAGAACAAGGCGTGCAGCCGTTGCTCGACGCTGTTGTCGATTATCTGCCGGCACCGACCGATGTTGAAGCCATTAAGGGCATCAAGCCGGGTCAGAGCGAAGATGAAGAAGAGATCGAAGAAAGCCGTGCATCGAGCGACGAAGCACCGTTCTCGGCTCTCGCCTTCAAAATCATGACCGACCCGTTTGTCGGTACGCTGACCTTCTGCCGTGTCTATTCGGGCAAGCTGGATCGTGCTGACCAGGTAATGAACTCGGTCAAGGATTCGAAAGAGAAGATCGGTCGCATGTTGCTTATGGCATGCGAACGACCGGGAAGATATTGAAACGGCTTATGCGGGTGACATTGTCGCCGTCGCCGGCCTGAAGAATGTCACGACCGGCGACACTTTGTGTGCGTCGAACGCCCCGATCATTCTGGAACGGATGGAATTCCCGGATCCGGTTATCGAGGTTGCTGTTGAGCCGAAGACCAAGGCCGACCAGGAAAAGATGGGCATCGCGCTCAACCGCCTGGCTGCTGAAGATCCAAGCTTCCGTGTGACGTCCGACGAAGAATCGGGCCAGACGATCATCAAAGGGATGGGCGAGCTCCATCTCGAGATTCTCGTCGATCGCATGAAGCGCGAATTCAAGGTCGACGCCAATGTCGGCGCGCCGCAGGTTGCCTATCGCGAAAGCCTGAAGCGTGCGGTCGAAGGTTTCAGCTACACGCATAAGAACAGTTCGGGCGGTTCCGGCCAGTTCGCTGAAGTGAAGCTCAACATCGCTCCGGGTGAGCGCGGTTCGGGCATTACCTTCGAAGATTCGATCAAGGGCGGTAATATTCCCAAGGAATATATCCCGTCGGTTGAGAAGGGCATGCGCGAAACTGCCGAAACCGGTTCGTTGATCGGCTTCCCGATCATCGATTTCGCCATCGAGCTGATCGACGGTAAATATCATGACGTCGATTCATCGGCACTGGCATTCGAAATTGCTGGCCGGGCTGCCATGCGCGAAGTGGCGCAGCAGTCGGGTATCAAATTGCTCGAACCGGTAATGAAGGTTGAGGTTGTGACCCCAGAAGACTATCTGGGCGACGTAATCGGCGATCTGAACAGCCGCCGTGGACAGGTGCAGGGCACAGACAGCCGGGGTAATGCCCAGACCGTCGATGCCATCGTGCCTCTTGCGAATATGTTCGGCTACGTTAATGAGCTGCGCTCGTTCTCACAGGGCCGTGCCCAGTATACGATGCAGTTCTCTCATTATGAGGAAGTGCCGCAGCAGGTAGCCGACGAAGTTAAGGCGAAACTTGCCTAAGCGAGATGAGTTGAGTTTTTAAAAGACGTACAAAGACGAGGAACAAATAATGTCGAAGGAAAAATTTGAGCGGAATAAACCGCACTGCAACATCGGCACGATCGGCCATGTCGACCATGGTAAGACGACGCTGACGGCTGCGATTACCAAGGTGCTGAATGCGGCAGTTGATTTTGCCGACATTGATAAGGCTCCTGAAGAGCGTGA
>CBDBUZ010000011.1:0-132449 GCA_965212265.1 Parasphingopyxis sp.
TTTCAAAGCCGGTCAGATCCATGGCGATATGAGCCAACCGGAACGGATGAAGGAACTCGATCTGTTCAAATCGGGCGACATCAACATCCTGGTTGCATCGGACGTCGCAGCGCGCGGTCTGGACATCAAGGGCGTCAGCCATGTGTTCAACTATGACGCGCCCTGGCATCCCGATGATTATGTGCATCGCATTGGTCGCACCGGCCGCGCTGGTGCAGCAGGCACCGCAATCACGCTCGTCACCAAAGCGGACGAAGAAGCGATTGAGAATATCGAAAAGCTGACCGGGCAAACGATTGCGCGTGGTGACAGTGGCAGTAAAAAACCCGCGGCAAAATCGACGCCATCGGAAGATCGTGAAGACGCGGCGGATGAGAATCCGAAGCGCAAATCCCGCTCGCGATCAAAGCCCAAAGCGGAACCGAAAGGCGACAGCCCGGCGCCCGAAAAGTCGGATAAGCCGAAAGCCGAAAAAACTGCGGAGAAGAAGCCCAAAAAGGCGCCGGCCAAGAAAGCCGCGGACAGCGATAGCGGCGATGACGAATGGAACGGCCCGATGCCAGGCTTCCTCAACGTCAAACTCGGCGAGTAACACCTCTAAACAGCTGAATTTATGTGCGTTAGATGGCTTGCTTGCCGTTAACGTCAATCCGTTCTACATTGCAACTGAATTTCGCAAGAGGAACAGGGTATGGCTCGAGAAGACGCTCCAGAGCATCTAGAGGTTATTGTCGTTGGCGCCGGAATTTCCGGTATTGGTGCGGGCTATTTTCTGCAACGCGATTGTCCCGACAAAAGCTATGCCATTCTTGAAGGTCGTGAGAATATCGGCGGCACCTGGGACTTGTTCCGTTATCCCGGCATTCGTTCGGACTCCGACATGTATACGCTCGGCTATTCGTTCAAACCCTGGACCGAGCAAAAGGCGATCGCCGATGGCCCCTCAATTCTCAAATATCTGGATGAGACGGCGAGCGAGAATGATATTCACAAGAAGATCCGCTTCAAACATCATGTGAAGGGCGCAGAATGGTCGTCCGAAACGGCCACCTGGACCGTGGAAGCCGAGATTGACGGCGAGACCGTCCATATGACGTGCGACTTCCTGTTCATGTGCACCGGCTATTACAACTATGAGGCCGGCTACACGCCCGACTGGCAGGATTTCGAAAACTATAAGGGCACCATCGTCCATCCGCAGCATTGGCCGCAGGATCTCGATTATTCGGGAAAAAAGGTTGTGGTCATTGGATCGGGTGCGACCGCGGTTACGCTTGTCCCCTCGATGATCGATGGTGAAGGCGCTCCGGAGCATGTCGTGATGCTTCAACGTTCGCCAACCTATATGGTCTCACGGCCAGCCGAAGATGCCATGGCCAACCGCCTGCGGAAATTCCTGCCCGATATGTGGGCGTACAAGCTCATTCGCTGGCGCAACACTTTGCTCCAGCACATCATCTTCCGCCGCGCCCGCAACAAGCCGGAAAAGGTGAAAACCTTCCTGCTCGACAAGGTGCGTGAAGAGCTGGGTCCCGATTACGATATGGAGACCCATTTCACGCCCAACTATAATCCCTGGGAACAGCGTTTGTGCCTGGTGCCGGACAGCGATTTCTTCCGCGTGATCCGCGATGGCAAGGCATCGGTTTCCACTGGCAATATCGAGCGCTTCACCGAAGACGGGATTCTCCTGACATCCGGTGAGAAGATCGACGCCGATATCGTCGTCACGGCCACCGGGCTCGACCTCGAAATGGCGGGCGGTGCCAAGCTGGTTGTTGATGGCCAGGCGATCAACTTCCATGACAAGATCACCTATAAGGCGATGATGTTCGACGACGTGCCGAACATGGCCTTCTCGTTCGGCTATACCAATGCAAGCTGGACACTGCGGGCCGACCTTACCTGCGAATATGTTGCGCGGCTGCTCAACCATATGGATGCGAATGACGCGCAGATTGCTGTGCCGCGCCTGCCGCAAGACGAACCGGTCGAGCGAATGCCCTGGGTCGATTTCTCGTCCGGCTATTTCAAACGGGCCGAGAAGAAGTTGCCCGCACAAGGGGATCGCGGCGTTTGGAGGAACCTCCAAAATTATCGCAAGGACATCAAGGAGCTGCGTGAAGCGCCGATTGCGGATGAGGCGATGGTGTTTGCCAGGAAAGGCGAACTTAGCCTCGAACCGTCAGGCGCTGAGGAACCCGAAGCAATCGCTGCCGAATAGGCGTTCGAACTAGTCTTTCTGATCGCGTCCGCGCGCCTGAATAGCCGCGCGCCGGGCTTCGATCTCATCTGCTGAAACGCCGGCGTTCGCCGCCGCCCGTTCCTGTTCGATGGACAGGCCCTCACCAAAGGTAGCGGCAAAGCCATCGTCGATAAGCTTGCGATAACTGACCAGCATATCGGGCTCAACCGAGAGCATGTCCTCGGCCAATTGCCGCGCCGCTGGCAGCAGCTCCGCGGCAGGCACGACGCGGTTCACCAGGCCCCAGCGCTCAGCCTGCTCAGCCAGTAGGAAATTGCCCGTAAGCGAAAGCTCTTTGGCGCGCGATATGCCGATGGCGCGGCTCAGCTTCTGACTCAATCCCCAGCCTGGCATAATCCCGACCCGTGCATGGGTATCCGCAAACCGCGCATTTTCGCTCGCGATCAGCACATCGCAGGCCAGCGCCAGTTCGAACCCGCCGGTAATCGCGACGCCATTTATGGCGCCAATCACCGGACCGGAGAAACGGCCAAGCGCGGACACCGGATCTTCGACATCAACGGCATCACCCACCGACGATTCCCCGGATCCCAATTCTTTGAGATCAAGACCGGCGGTAAAGGCTCTCTCCCCTGCCCCGGTCAGGATCAGGACACGAATTTCAGGGTCGGCTTCCATATCGAAAACGGTTTGCGCCAGCTCGGCCCGGAGCGCTGCCGATAGTGCGTTCATCGCGTCCGGACGGTTCAGCGTGAGAACGGCATAGCCATCGCGGTGATCGATCTCGACAAGGGCCATGACTTATCTTTCCTGCTTGTAGCGCGCGACAAAGTCCGACGCGAAACCCTGAAACTCACCAGCGGCAATTGCGGATCGCATATTGGCCATCAGCGACTGGTAGAAATTGGTATTATGCTCGGTCATCAGCATCGCGCCCAATATCTCGCCAGAGCGCACGAGATGGTGCAGATAGGCGCGCGACCATTGATTGCAGACCGGGCAGTCACAATCCGGATCGAGCGGATCACTATCTTCTGCGAAACGCGCATTCTTGATGTTGATCGGGCCATCAGCCGTGAACGCCTGGCCGGTGCGCCCGCTACGCGTTGGGAGCACACAATCGAACATGTCGATGCCGCGTGCTACTGCGCCAACGAGATCGTCCGGCTTGCCGACACCCATCAGGTAGCGCGGTCGATCCTCGGGAAATTGACCTGGTGCGAAATCGAGACAGGCGAACATGGCCTCCTGCCCCTCGCCCACCGCCAGGCCGCCAACCGCATAACCATCAAAGCCAATATCGCGCAGGGCATCGGCGGATTCCTTCCGCAAAGCCTCATCCAGCCCGCCCTGCTGGATGCCGAACAGCGCGCCCGGATTGCCAAGCTCGTCAAAGGCCTCGCGAGACCGTTTTGCCCACCGCATCGAGCGCTCCATCGCTTCGGCCTGCGCCGCCGGTGTGTCGGTGGTCTTCACGAGCTGATCGAATGCCATGACGATGTCCGAGCCCAAAAGGGATTGGACTTCCATCGAGCGTTCCGGGCTCAGCATATGGCGAGAGCCATCGATATGGCTGGCAAAGGCGACGCCCTCCTCACTCACCTTGGTGAGATCGGACAGGCTCATCACCTGATAGCCGCCGCTGTCGGTAAGGATCGGCCGATCCCAGCCCATGAAATCATGCAGCCCCCCGAGCTTGGCGATGCGCTCGGCGCCCGGCCGGAGCATGAGATGATAGGTATTGCCCAGGATGATATCCGCGCCCGCCGACCGAACATCGGCCGGTTTCATCGCTTTGACGGTTGCCGCTGTACCGACCGGCATGAAGGCCGGCGTGCGAATCTCACCGCGCTGCATCCGGATGGTGCCAGTACGGGCAAGGCCGTCTGTCGCGGCAAGGGAAAAGGCGAAACGGGAACCGGGCATTTATGTTCGCATGACGGTTGGCCGAACCTAGCGCAAGCGCCAGAGCGGAAAAAGCGCGAAACACATCTGCCCAGTCAAACCGATCAATCCCAATGGTGACAGGAGACGGGCTGCATAACCTGATGGCGAATCCCCGAACACCAAAATCGCGAGACCCACTTCAGCCGCCATCAGCAGGCCAAACGCTACGCCACCCATCACGGCTCTCTGACCGAAGCGGGTCGACACCGCATAGCGACGGATGACAGCTCCACAAACAATCCAGCTGATTAGAAGGATGACCGGCAACTCGATCAGGCTTCCCGCCCATTCGCCGAGCGAGGGAATGAGCCAAGTAACTCTTATGGTCCCGAGAATGAACCCGGCCGCGAACACCAATCCGAAATAAGTGGTGCCGGCCTTCACAGCCTGGCATGCGGGCATGTGTTCGCTCATCCGCCGTTACGCCTTGGGCAGCAACAGGCTGGCGTCACCATAGCTGTAGAAGCGGTACTTCTCGGCAATGGCGTGTTGATAGGCGGCGATCATGCGCTCCCGCCCCATCAGCGCGCTGACCAGCATGAAAAGGGTCGAACGCGGGAGATGGAAATTGGTCATCAGGCCGTCAATTGCCTTGAATTCATAGCCAGGCGTAATGAAAATATCAGTGTCACCGCCAAATGGCTGGATGGTGCCACTTTCGTCGACCGCACTTTCCAGCAATCGCAAACTGGTCGTCCCGACAGCGATCACCCTGCCGCCAGCCGCACGGCATTCATTGAGGCGCTGCGCAGTATCTGCATCGATCCGGCCCCATTCGGAATGCATCACATGATCGTCGCTATCATCGACCTTCATCGGCAAGAATGTACCCGCCCCGACATGCAGCGTCAGTGTTTCATGGGCGATCCCGGTTGCGTCCAGTCGCTCAATCAGTTCGGGGGTGAAATGCAGCGCAGCGGTGGGCGCGGCAACCGCTCCCTTTTCGCGCGCGAACATGGTCTGATAATCCTCGGCATCGCGCGCATCGGTCGGTCGCTTGCCTGCGATATAGGGCGGCAACGGCATGGTCCCTGCCCGTTCCAGCAATATCTCGACAGGTTCGTCGCCAGCAAAGCTCAGCAAGAAACTGCCATCGCTCCCGCGATCCGAAGCGATTGCAGAAACTCCTCCCCCAAACTCAACCTGATCGCCATCGCGCAACCGTTTTGCATTGCGGATAAGGGCCCGCCACTGGCGCAGGCCCTCGCGTTTGTGCAGGGTTGCGCCGATCTTGGCTTCGCCGCGCCGCCCCTCGAGCTGGGCCGGGATTACCTTGGTGTCATTAAAGACGAGCATATCACCCGCGCGCAGGCAATCCGGCAGGTCCCGCGCAACGCGGTCATGCGAAGCGTCTCCGTCGAGAACCAGCATCCGCGCACTATCGCGCGGACTAGCCGGGCGCAGCGCTATGCGGTCTTCGGGGAGCGCGAAATCGAAAAGATCAACGCGCACGGCTTCGCTATTGGGGCGTCTCGCCCGACACTTCGCCAAGCGCAGCTTCAAGCGCAGCGGCCTGATCATTGATTGCCGGCTGGTTAAATGCGGCAATCTCCGCAGCCGTAGGTGGCGCAACATTGTCGGCCGCGACCGAAGCGCGAATGATGCGCGCCGGGGTCGCCGGCGGCTCGCCGCGCGGAATGGCATCAACAAACTGCATGCCACCCGTCACCCGTCCGAATGCGGTATAGTTACGGTCAAGGCCGAGATTGGGCATGAACATGATGTAGAACTGGCTGTTGGCGCTGTTGGGATCAGTGGCGCGGGCCATCGAAACCGTTCCGCGAACATGGGGCAGCGTCGTAAATTCGGACGCAAGGTCAGGCAATTCCGAACCACCCTGCCCGGTTCCCGTGGGATCGCCGGTCTGAGCCATGAAACCTTCGATTACGCGGTGAAAGATGATGCCATTGTAAAAACCCTGGCGCGCCAATGACTTGATGCGCTCCACATGGCCTGGTGCGGCATCGGGCCGCAACCGGATCGTTACCCGTCCGCCTGTGGAAAGGTCCAACAACAGAGTATTTTCGGGGTCCGCTTCCGGTGTTGCTCCCGCCGCATACCTAACCTCCGGCGTTCCGCTCACATCGGAAACGCCGGTATCATCATCCTGCGCATGGGCCGCGCTGCCCATGGCAAGCGCAACTACGGAAAACAGAAAGAGCTTCAAACGCATACTATCCTCGTACGATTCAATGTGCCGAGCGTATGATCCGCCACGGCCGTAATTTCATGTGCTTTAGCCCAACCAGAGCGCGTCTGAAAGGAGCATGAACGCTTAGTCGTTAATCGCCCTTGCGACCGATCTTCTCCACCCGGGCCTTCATTTCGCTTTCGACAGCCGGGGTCACGAATTTGTGAATGTCCCCGCCATACATCGCAATCTCTTTAACAAGCCGCGACGCGATCGGTTGCAACGCCACATCGGCCATTAGAAACAGCGTCTCGATGTCCGCATTGAGTTGCTGGTTCATGCCGGCCATCTGAAACTCATATTCGAAATCCGCGACAGCACGCAGGCCTCGCACGATCACGGTTGCACCTTCGCGCTCGGCAAAGTCCATCAACAGGGAGTTGAAATGCACGACGCGAATATCTCCTTCGCAAGTCGCCACCTCGCGCTTCACCGTCTCCAACCGTTCCTCGTCCGAGAACATCGGCGACTTGCTGGGGTTGGTCGTCACCCCGATGATCAGCGTATCGACAAGTTTGGCGCCGCGGCGGATGATATCCATATGGCCGAGCGTGATCGGATCAAATGTACCGGGATATACTCCCACCCTGTTCGCGCCCATCAATGCGTCCTTTCAATCGAGAAGCGAGCAATTTCGCGCAGCATATCAGCCTCTTCGCCATAGTCACGCAAATGATCAATGGCCTGATCTACCAGCATATTTGCCTGCTGTTTGGCGCGGTCCAGTCCCAGCAGCGATACAAAGGTCGCCTTGCCGGCTTCTTCGTCCTTGCCAAGCTTCTTGCCCGCCATTTCTTCATCACCTTCCACGTCGAGCAGATCGTCTGCTATCTGGAAGGCAAGGCCCAGGTCCCGCGCATAGCCCCTGAGATGTGTCCGGTTTTCCGGTGGGATACGCCCCAAGATGCACGCGGCCTCCAAGCAGAACCCCATCAAGGCGCCCGTCTTGAGCTGCTGAAGCCGTGTCACGGCCGGTAAATCCAGCTCACGATTCTCCGCCTCGAGATCCATCATTTGGCCGCCACCCATGCCAGACGGGCCGCTGGCCTGCGCCAGCGCCGCCATCAGTTCGGCTCGAACAAATGGATCGGGATGAGTCGCCTCTTCGCCCAAAATCTCAAACGCGAGTGCCAGAAGGCAATCGCCGGCAAGAACCGCGGTCGCTTCATCAAACTGCTTATGCACCGTTG
This sequence comes from Parasphingopyxis sp., assembly GCA_965212265.1. Classification (GTDB taxonomy): domain Bacteria; phylum Pseudomonadota; class Alphaproteobacteria; order Sphingomonadales; family Sphingomonadaceae; genus Parasphingopyxis. Next base: position 7,535 of record CBDBUZ010000011.1, read on the forward strand.
GTTTGCCGCGGCGCATGTCATCGTCATCCATGCATGGCAGGTCATCATGGATCAGGGAGTAAACATGAATGCATTCGACGGCGAAACCAGCCCGCATCGCGCTATCACGATCAACATTGAAAACCTCGGATGCGGCCACCAGCAGCATGGGACGCAATCTTTTCCCGCCTCCAATCGCCGCATAGCGCATGGCTTCGTACAGTTTGGCACGCGAATCACCAGGTACGGTGAGCCAGGTGTCGAACAGGATATCGACATCCTTCGCCATGCGCTCGAGCGCTGGCTTTAGGCCAATGGAAACTACCGGCATCGCTTAGTTCGGATCCAGCGGTTCGGTGCCGACGGGATTACCATCCGCATCGATCTGAAGCTTGTCGATCCGCGCCTGTGCGGCCTTTAGCCTCGCTTCGCACTGTGCGCGCAACTTGTCGCCGCGCGCATAAAGCGCAATCGATTCGTCCAGCGGCGCCTCTCCGGACTCCAGCTTCGCAACAATCGATTCCAGCTCCTCAAGGGCAGCCTCGAAGGAGAGATCGGCAATGTCATTGGCGCTTTCATCAGTCATGCAGTCGCTATGGGCGAGCGACCAAGCTATGGTCAAGCAAGAGCCGCGCGCGATATGCGATTCGACAGGTTCAAGGGGTCACCGATCGGCACGAGAGCGAGGGGGAAAGATGCCTACACAAGTTAATCCGGCGACTGGCGAAGAGGGTACGACCTTTCCGGCACTGACCGATGAACAAATCGAAGCCAAGCTGGCCAAGGCAAGCGAAACCTTTCGATCGTGGCGCACCACCGATCTTTCGACGCGAACCGACTTGCTGATCCGCATTGCCGACCAGTTTGCCGCGCAGAAGGAATCGCTTGCCGGCATCATTACCGCCGAGATGGGTAAACCCATCACCCAGGCACGCGCCGAGATCGACAAGTGCGAAAAGGCGTTTCGCTTCTACGCCAAGAACGGTCCGCCCATGCTGGCACCCGTCGAACAGAAGCTGGTGAGCGGCACATCCGTCTCGCATTGGTTGCCGCAAGGCCCGGTTCTTGCCGTGATGCCCTGGAATTACCCCCTGTGGCAGGTTGTCCGATTCATGGCACCGACGATCATGGCCGGTAATGTCGGGGTGCTGAAACATGCCAGTTCGACACCGGGTTGCGCTGCTGCGCTTGAACAGATCGTTCTCGATGCTGGCGGGCCCGAAGGCGTTTTCCAGAATCTGCACATCAGCGCCTCCAAAGTAGCAGGCATTATCGCGGATGATCGCATCGTCGCCGTCACCATTACGGGCAGCGAAGGTGCAGGCATCAAGGTCGCCGAAGCGGCCGGCCACAACCTTAAAAAAGTCGTGCTGGAACTTGGCGGATCGGATCCATTTATCGTGATGCCGAGCGCCGATGTCCGCAAAGCGGCGGAAACCGCCGTCACCGCGCGCCTTCAAAATGCGGGCCAAAGCTGCATTTGTGGCAAGCGGATGATCGTGCACGAAGATGTCTATGACGAGTTTATGGAGATCTTTGTCGACGGTGTGAAAACCATCAAGATTGGTGATCCAACCGATGATGGCACGCAAATGGGCCCACTTTCGAGCGTCGGCGCGCGCGACGAAATTGCCGCGCAGCTGGATCAAGCCGTACAATCCGGTGCCAACAAACTCTATGGCGGCGATATCCCCGACCAGCCGGGCGCCTGGATGACACCGGCTATCTTGACCGATATTCCCGATGACGCCCCCGTGGCGCGCGAAGAGTTTTTCGGACCGGTAGCAATGGTGTTCAAGATCAAGGATATCGATGAAGCGGTTGAGGTTGCGAACAATATCCCGTTTGGCCTCGGCTCCAGCGCCTGGACCAATGACGCAGATGAACAAGCCCGTTTCATTCGCGATATCGAGGCCGGGATGACCGCGATCAACCAGATGCTGGCATCCGATCCCTATGCGCCCTTTGGCGGGGTCAAACGATCCGGCCATGGTCGCGAACTCGGCTCACACGGCCTGCACGAGTTCATGAACCTCAAAAACGTGATGCTGCCGGAGTAGCTTAGACGCCCTCTTCCGCGCGCAGTGCCTTGCGATCCAGCTTGCCGATCATTGTTTTCGGAAGCTCGTCGCGCACGACCACCTCGGTTACCTGCTCATGCTTGCCGAGTTGCGGATTGAGCCAGGCGGTCAGCTCCTCACCCGTTGTGGTTGCGCCGGCTTCCAGCGCCACAAAGGCTTTGGGCTTCTCGCCAGTATAAGTGTCCGGAATTCCAATCACGAGCGCCTCTTTGATCGCGCGATGCGAATAGAGGACCTCCTCTAACTGGCTTGGGAAGACCTTGAACCCGGAGACCGCAATCATGTCCTTCAACCGATCGACGATGAATATATAGCCATCTTCGTCGATCGTCCCGACATCGCCGGTGCGCAAAAAGCCGTCATGCAGGATCTGGTCATCGGCATCGGGCCGGTTCCAATAGCCATACATGATCTGAGGGCCAGCGATCACAATCTCACCCGGCTCGCCCTCGGGCGCCGGCTCGTTCGGATCTTCCTTATCGACCAGTTTCACAATGGTGGCCGGCGCTGGCTGACCGATCGAACCCGTCTTATTCTCGCCCTCATAGGGATTGCAGGACACAACGCCCGAGCTTTCCGTCAGGCCATAGCCTTCGACGAGCCTTGCCCCGGTCATCGCTTCAAATTTGGCTTTGGTTTCGGCGGGTAGCGGAGCCCCGCCGGAAATACAGACCCTCAGCGAGCTGAAATCGGTCTTTCGCGTCAGCGGATGATCGAGCAGCGCGGTATACATGGTCGGCACGCCCGGGAGCGCCGTTGCCTTTGTCCGTTCCATCGCCTTAAGCGCCTGAGCCGCATTCCATCGCGGGAGCATGATGATCTCGCCGCCGCGCAATACGGTGCGATTGAGCACGGTCGCGTTAGCGAAGACATGGAAGAAAGGAAGTACCCCCATGATCCGGTCATCGGCGGTTGGATCAGGATCAAATTCCTGGATCTGGCGCGCATTGGCCGTGATATTCTGATGGGTCAGCATCGCGCCTTTGGGGGTGCCGGTAGTACCGCCAGTATATTGGATCAGCGCGATATCCTTGCGCGGGTCGATCGGCACGCGGCCGCAATCACCTTTGTTGTCGACCACCTCGCTGAACGGAATGATATCGCGACGTTTCGGGATATCGACGGATTCTCCGCCCTTAAACACCCGGAACATCAGTGATTTTGCGAGCGGCAGAGCCTCAACGACTGTGCCGACAACGAGCTTTTCCAGCGAACTATTGTCGAGGACTTGGAGAGCCGTCGGAAGCAGCGCTTTGGCCGACAGCGTGAAGAGCAGTTTGGTGCCGGAATCCTCAACCTGATGGGTGAGCTCGTCAACCGTGTAGAGCGGAGAGAAATTGACGACCGTCGCGCCCATCTTCATCGCGCCATAATAGGCGGCGAGATAGTGCGGGACATTGGGCAGGAAGATCCCGACCCGATCGCCTTTCTTGACCCCCAGTTTCTGAAGGCCGCGCGCAACGCGGTTCACGCCAAGCCGAACATCCGCATAGCTATATTTGCGGCCCATAAAGTCCGCGAGATAGGCATCGGGATGGGCTGCCGCGCTATCGGCGAACATCTGCGGCACCGTCAGCGGCGCATAGGTTTTATCCCATGTCCCAGGATGCCGATAATCATCGCGCCAGATGTCAGGAATTTCTACCATGACGGCCCTATAGCAAGGACGACCGGCAAATCAAATTACTGACATCTCTGTCAGTAACCGAGCTGACATCTAGTCGTCTTTTTTCTTGAACAGCTCTTCAGCACCTTCCGGCAATGCCTTCGGAGCGCTGTCTTCGGACGGCGCTTCGGGCCAACTTGGCGCGGCATCGGCATCTTCTGCGGCCGGGGCTTCTTCACCCGCTTCTTCTGCGGCTTCGGCTGCCAGAGCCGCTTCGGCTTCGGCAGCTGCTTCGCGGCGCTCATTGCGCAGTTCAGCAATCAGCGCTTCGCGATCGCCTTCGATCGTTTCATCTTTCGGCGCTTCGATGCCGGCTTTCTTGGCCGCCTTGGCAACGACCGCATCCAGCTCACGCTGCGAACACAGGCCCAGTGTAACCGGGTCTTTCGGAACGATTTCGGCAATATTCCAATGTGTCCGATCGCGGATCGCGTTGATCGTGTTCCGCGTCGTCCCGATCAGCTTGCCAACCTGGGCGTCGGAAATTTCCGGATGATTGCGCAGCAACCAGGCGATGCCGTCCGGCTTGTCCTGGCGTTTGGAAACCGGCGTATAACGCGGGCCCTTGGTACGGCGAACCTGTTCCGGTCCTTCGAGCATTTCGAGGCGATAATCGGCATCCGCCTGCCCTTTTTCGATCTCTTCCATCGTCACCTCATGGGCGGCGATGGGATCGCGTCCGGTGAGCTTGGTAGCGGCCGTATCATCGGCAATTGCCTGCACTTCGAGGATATGCAGACCGCAAAATTCAGCGATCTGTTCAAAGGACAATGCGGTATTGTCGACCAGCCAGCTCGCGGTCGCATGGGGCATCAATGGATGGGCCATCTTGAACTCCAGAAATTAAAAGGGCCGCCCCTGCGGGACGGCCATCGTTGGGCTCCAGATAGGCTGAATAACCGAGCGCGGCAAGTCCTGCGCTACGGACAGTGTGGCGCGCGCGATCAGGCAGCCATTGGGACATGGCCGGGGAGCGAAGCCACGCGGTCCAGCCAGCGCTTCACAGCGGGCCAGCGGGACAGGTCGAATTCACCCTCTTCGGCGACATGCGTATAGGCGTAGAGCGCGATATCGGCGAGCGTGAACTGGCTGCCGAGCATGAATTCTCGCGATCCAAGGTGCCCGTCCATCAGCGTTAGCGCCGCTTCGCCGCCCGCCACTTTGTCGGGGATGGCATCGCGTTGCTTGTCGCTCAGATTATCCTTGCCGACGTAAAGATAGAAGAAGCGCATCTCCGCGATCGTCGGCTCATGCTTATGCTGTTCCCAGAACATCCAGCGTAGCAGGTCTGCATGGTCGAACCGATCATCCGGAATCAGATCGCTACCCGTGGCAAGCCAATAACAGGCCGCGTTGCTTTCCGGCATATAGCGATCCCCGATCTGCAGCACCGGTATCTTGCCGTTTGCATTGATCGTTTCGAGAAATTCCGGCGTCCGGGTTTCGCCGCGCATGACATCATAGCGCTTGCCCTCGATCGGAATGCCCAGATGGCCCGCGGTCAGCCGGATTTTGTAGCAATTGCCGCTCCGCGGGTCCTCGTGAAGGATCAACCGCTCGGCCATCAGATTTCCAGGATGATCTTGCCGATATGCGCGCCGGCTTCCATCCGCCGATGCGCGCCGGCGGCGTCCGCCAGCGGGAAACTCTGATCCATCACGGGCCGCAGCTTGCCATCCGCGACGAACGGCCAGGCGGTGCGTTCGATCTCATCGGCCAGCAGCCCTTTGAACTCGACCGATCGCGCACGCAGCGTCGAACCCGTGAGCATCAGGCGCCGGCTCATTACCTGGGCCATGTTGATCGTGGCTTCGAGACCGCCCTGGACGGCAATCGTCACATGCCGGCCATCTTCCTTCAGGCATTGGAGGTTTCGCGCGACATAATCGCCCGCCACCATGTCGATAACGATTTCGACGCCATTTCCATCGGTCAGGCGCTTCACTTCCTCGACGAAATCCTGGCTCTTGTAATTGATCGCATGGGCCGCACCGATCTCGACAGCGGCGGCGCATTTCTCATCGCTGCCGCATGTCACGATTACGGTCAGGCCAAACAGCTTGCCGAGCATGATCGCCATTGAACCGATACCGCTGGTCCCGCCATGGACGAGAACCGTTTCACCTTCGCGGGCATAGGCGCGCTCAAAAAGATTGTGCCACACGGTGAATATCGTTTCCGGGAGTGCAGCGGCTTCCTGCAGCGATAATCCCTCAGGAACCGGCAGGCATTGGAGCACCGGTGCCGCGCAATATTCCGCATAGCCGCCGCCAGCAACGAGCGCGCAGACCTCTTGGCCCATCAGCTCGGCATTCACGCCTTCACCCAGCGCGACAACCTCACCGGCAATTTCCAGGCCGGGAATGGACGGTGCGCCCGGCGGTGGCGGATAAAAACCTTTGCGTTGAACGATATCAGGGCGATTCACACCGGCAGCGGCGACCTTGACCAGCACTTCGCCAGCCGCTGGCTCCGGTACCGGTCGCGTAACCGTGACGAGCACGTCCGGTTCGCCTGGCCCTTCCATATCGATGGCCGTCATTTCGGTCGGCAGCGTTGCCATGGTTATCCCCCGCTCAAGCACCCCAAATCGCGCTGCCTTATTGACAGGCGTGGGTCGAGGGTCAACGTTAGAAGCATGGATTTGGACGAACTTTTCGCCAAGAAGCCCGGAGATCCGCTCACACAGCTGTGTACCGAGGATCTCGACCCCCTTTCGGTCGAGGAGTTGGAGACGCGAATTCAGGCACTTGAGGGTGAAATTGCGCGGGTCAAAGCCAAGCTTGACGGTGCGGTTACCCACCGAAAAGAAGCCGATGAGCTGTTCAAGCGATGAAGCAAACGGCGGAGATCATTGCACAACCGCCGAATTTCGGGACTTTCGCCCTTTCGCTTCATCCCTCTGTTAACTTTTCCAACAAGCATTCCCATATAGGATTGACCGGGTCTCGGATGTTTCGAGACCGGCAAGGAGTTAACTAATGCCCTCTTTTGCTCGTGAACTGGAACAAACGCTGCATAATGCGCTCGCCGAGGCGGCGAACCGCAAGCATGAATATGCAACGCTGGAACATCTGCTGCTGGCGCTGACCGATGATGATCATGCGGCCCAGGTGATGACCGCGTGCGGCGTCGAGATATCCGAACTGCAGGAAGCAGTGGCCGTCTATCTCGATAATGAGCTTGAAGCGCTGCGCATTGATGGTGCGACCGACCCCTCCCCGACCAGCGGATTCCAGCGCGTCGTGCAACGCGCCATCCTGCATGTACAATCCTCCGGCCGAGACGAAGTTACCGGCGCCAATGTGCTCGTCGCATTGTTCTCGGAGCGCGAAAGCTATGCTGTCTATTTCCTCCAGCAACAGGATATGAGCCGGCTCGATGCGGTCAGTTTCATCTCCCATGGCGTTGGCAAGGGCGATGCACTCAGCGAAAGTCGCGAGATCAGCGGTGCGGAAGACGAAGAGCAGCCTGAACAGAAAGTCGGCGGTAAGAAGAAAGCCGAAAGCCCGCTCAAACAGTTCTGCGTCAACCTCAATGAGAAGGCCGAAGCCGGCAAGATCGATCCGCTGATTGGCCGCGCAACCGAGGTCGACCGGACCGTTCAGATCCTCTGCCGCCGATCCAAGAACAACCCGCTCTATGTGGGCGAACCCGGCGTCGGCAAAACCGCAATCGCCGAAGGCCTGGCCCGCCGGATCATCGAAGAAGATGTTCCCGACGTACTCCAGCCCGCCGTGATCTATGCGCTCGATATGGGCGCGCTGTTGGCCGGTACACGCTATCGCGGTGATTTCGAAGAACGGCTGAAAGCTGTTGTGTCCGAACTGGAGAAAATGCCAGACGCCATCCTGTTTATCGATGAAATTCATACCGTTATTGGTGCGGGCGCCACGTCTGGCGGCGCGATGGATGCGTCCAACCTGCTAAAGCCGGCCCTGTCGAGCGGCGCGATCCGCTGCATCGGTTCGACGACCTACAAGGAATTCCGGAACCATTTCGAAAAGGACCGGGCCCTACTCCGCCGCTTCCAGAAGATCGATATCAACGAGCCTTCGGTCGAGGACACGATCAAGATCCTTCAGGGCCTGCGCCCGCATTATGAAGCGCATCACAACGTCAAATATACAGCCGATGCGATCAAGGCGGCAGTCGAGCTCTCGACACGCTACATCAATGACCGCAAGCTTCCGGACAAGGCGATCGACGTGATCGACGAAACCGGGGCAAGCCAGATGCTGGTGGCGCCATCCAAGCGCCGCAAGATGATCACGCCGAACGAGATCGAACAGGTCATCTCGATGATGGCGCGGATCCCGCCCAAGCAAGTCTCCACCGATGACAAGCAGGCGCTGGAATCGCTCGATACGGATCTGAAGCGCGTTGTGTTTGGCCAGGATCTGGCGATCGACACGCTGGCATCTGCGATCAAGCTCAGCCGCGCTGGATTGCGCGAACCGGAAAAGCCGATCGGCAATTATCTGTTCACTGGCCCGACCGGCGTCGGCAAGACCGAGGTCGCCCGCCAGCTCAGTTCGATCATGGGCATCCCGCTCGAGCGGTTCGACATGTCCGAATATATGGAACGGCACAGCGTATCGCGTCTGATCGGCGCGCCTCCGGGCTATGTCGGCTATGATCAAGGGGGCCTGCTTACCGATGCCGTCGACCAGCATCCGCATTGCGTGCTGCTGCTCGATGAGATCGAGAAGGCCCATCCGGACCTGTTCAACGTGCTGTTGCAGGTGATGGATAATGGCAAGCTCACCGATCATCACGGCAAGACCGTCGATTTCCGCAATGTCATCCTGATCATGACAACCAATGCCGGCGCTGCCGATATGGCGAGCGAAGGCATCGGCTTTGGCGATATTTCCAAGGAAGATGCGAGCGAAGAAGCGGTCAAGAAGATGTTCACGCCGGAATTCCGCAACCGCCTCGATGCGATCGTGCCGTTCGGCTATCTGCCACCCGCCGTGGTTGCGCGTGTTGTCGACAAGTTCATCCTCGAACTGGAACTGCAGCTTGCCGATCGTGAAGTGCATATCAAGCTGGATGACGAAGCGAAGACTTGGCTTACCGAGCGCGGTTATGACCGGCTCTATGGTGCCCGCCCGATGAGCCGCCTGATCCAGGAAAAGGTCAAGCAGCCACTCGCTGAGGAACTGTTGTTCGGCAAGCTCGTCAACGGCGGTGAAGTCGATGTTTCGGTCAAGGATGATGCGCTCGAGTTTCACCTGACACCGGCACCGCCCAAGCGCAAACCACCGAAAAAGAAGAAAAAGTCTGCGGCCAAGCCAAAGGCGAAATGATTGGAGCGGCGAGCAACTCATGGGTTTCTCGCCGCTTTTTTCTTGCGCTTCCGTACAGCCCAGCTTCAGATTGAGGCGTTAGAGCATGGCATGGGCCGCGTTCAGGGGATGCACAGACTGGCATCGCGCCATTTTGTGTAGTATGTGACTAATACACTATGGCCGATCGTGACTTCCCTTTTCAGCGCAAAAGCTATGAAGAGCGCCAGTCGCGCCTGATAGGACCGAATGCTGACGACCCGGCGTTCGATCCCTATTATCGCAGCGACCCACGACGCGAGCCGCCCGAACCGCCGGAACAGATTGAGCCCGGCTATTCAGAATATGCGCGCCGGTCAGACGAACCGGACTATGAAGACTATACGTTCGAAACCGAAGATGGCGATTTCGACGAGCCGCCACCGCGACGCAAGAAACGCTGGATCATCCTCAAATGGATGCTGCGCCTCACCATGGGTTTTCTTACGCTGCTATTGCTGTGGCTCATCATCTTCGCCCCAATCTCCCAGACGGCCGAGCCACTTGTTCCACCGCCAATCATTCTGACAACGGCCGATGGTGAGCCGATCGCGAGGATGGGACCGGTGATGGATCGGCCGGTCCAGGTGGATGAGCTGCCAGAATATGTGGTGCAGGCCTTCATGGCGATCGAGGATCGCCGCTACGAAGATCATTGGGGAATCGACCCACGCGGCATTGCGCGCGCGCTGTGGACCAACATTACCTCGGACGCGACCCATGGTGGCAGCACGATCACCCAACAGCTGGCCAAGCTTACCTATCTTGAATCGGATCGCACTCTCAGCCGGAAGATCCAGGAGGTACCGATCGCCCTCTGGCTCGAAATCTGGCTGAGCAAGGATGAGATCCTCGAACGCTATCTGTCGAACGTCTATTTCGGTGACAATGTTTATGGCCTGCGGGCGGCCTCGCTCCACTATTTCTACCGCCACCCGGAAAACCTCACCCTGTCTCAGGCAACGATGCTGGCAGGGCTGGTAAAGGCACCGTCACGGCTCGCGCCCACGCGCAATCTTGAAGGCGCACAGGCACGGCAACGGGTGGTCATCGCGGCGATGGTGGATGCCGGATATCTGACGCAAACCGAAGCGGACGATATCGGATTGGCAACCGTCGACCATCGCCCACCACCACCGATGCCGCGCGGCGGCTATTTCGCCGATTGGGCAATCGAGGAAGCCCGTGCTGGCCGGGCGCGCGGCTATGAAAGCATCGAAGTCGCCACCACGCTCGATCAAGACCTTCAGACGCTTGCAGAACGCGTCACCCGGCAACAGACCCCTAGCGGCGCTCAGGTAGCGCTGGTTGCGATGCGGCCGAATGGCGAGGTCGTCGCGATGGTCGGCGGGCGAGATTATTCGGAATCCCCCTTCAACCGGGCCACCCAGGCAAACCGCCAGCCCGGATCAACCTTCAAGCTGATCGTCTATCTGGCAGCGCTCGAGGCCGGGATGACGCCGGACATGCTGGTCGATGACAGCCCGATTGAAACCGGAACCTACCGCCCGACCAATTATGGCGGGCGCTATCGTGGCGAGATCACGTTGCGGGAGGCCTTTGCCTATTCGAGCAATGTGGTGGCCGTGCGCCTCTATCAGGAACTGGGCAGTGAGGCGGTTGCCAATGCGGCGGAAATGCTCGGCATTGATCGCGAATTTCCGGCCAATGCCAGCGTCGCGCTGGGCAGCGCTGAAATGCCGCTCATCGAACTCGTCTCGGCCTATGCGATGGTCCTCAACGATGGATATCAGGTTGACCCACACGCCATTGCGCGCCCGGAACCGGGGGTTTTCGAACGCTTTTTTGATCAGCGTCCACGGCTTTCTGCACATCGCCGCAACCAACTCAGCGATCTGCTGGAATCCGCTATTTCGGATGGCACCGGCCGCGCTGCCAATCTTGCGATCCCGGCATTCGGAAAAACCGGCACCAGCCAGGACAGCCGCGATACGCTGTTCGTTGGCTTTGCAGGTGATCTGGTGGTTGGAATATGGATCGGCAATGATGACAACACGCCGCTTGGTGAAGCCAGCGGTGGTGGGGTGCCTGCGCAAATGTGGCGCGCCTTCATGGCCGGTGCGATACCGAACGCGGTCCCGCGTGCGGCCCGACAAGCGCGCTCTGAACCCGAACAAAGTGCCGCGATCATCCGCAACCCGGAAATCCGCATCGATCCGGATGGTGGGATCGCAATTGAAACGCAGCTCGGCGGCGCGCGCATTACATTTGACGGTGACGATCTCACCATCGAGCCCAATGACGAGCTGCGCCAGCGATTGGACGAGCTTGAGGAAACTGGGGAGACGGCCGATCGCACCATCGATGAAAACGAACCGCCTGGCCGTTAGACCCGACCGAGCCATTCCCCTCTCCGCCCATCACCGCTAGCCTCCATTCCTAACCGGAAGAGGAGACGGAAGATGGCGCTGACTTTCTACACCAACCCGATGTCACGCGGACAGATTGTACGCTGGATGCTCGAAGAAGTTGGCGCGCCCTATGAGCAAGAGATTCTCGACTATGGGACGACGATGAAGGGCGGTGATTATCTCGCCATCAATCCCATGGGAAAAGTCCCGGCAATCAAGCATGGCGACAAGGTCATCACGGAATGTGCGGGAATCTGCAGCTATCTTGCCGAAGCGTTCCCCGAGGCTGGCCTTGCACCAAATAGTGATGCGGAGCGGGCGGATTATTATCGCTGGATGTTCTTCGGCGCCGGACCGCTGGAAAGCGCGGTGACGATGAATGCGATGAACTGGTCACCCGATGAAGAACAGGAGCGGATGGTCGGGTTCGGCAATTATGACCGGGTCGTCAATGTCCTCGAAAACCATTTCAATACAAATGATTATGTATGTGGAGATCGCTTTACAGCGGCTGACGTCTATGTCGGATCGCAAGTGGATTGGGGGTTGACCTTCGGCACGCTTCCCCAGCGCGATTCCTTCGACGCCTACGCCGCACGGCTGCGGGCGCGCGACGCTTACCAACGCGCCAAGGCAATCGATATCGAACTGATGCCGGAACAGCCGACCGCCGAATAAAACCCGTTCCAAACAAAGGGGGTCCGCCCCCTCGGGGGGAGGGAGCGGACCGGATCGCAGGGTTGGGTTGCACGTCGGAACACTAAAGGACGCACTCCCTGCACAGGGTCTGGAGTGTCAGGAAGCTCGCCGACTAACGCCGACGCCGATTGACGGTGCGGCGGGTGGTCGTAACCCGCCGGACGCCATTCGCATTCCCTGCGACCACGCGGCGCGTGCGCGTGTTGCCGTTCTGGCGAACACGAACATTGCGTCCGGCCACAACATCGCCATCACTGTTGCGCACCCGCTGCTGCCGATCGAAACCGTTCGGCGTCCGCCGGCCGCGCGCGTCATAGGTAAAGCTGTTGCCGTTGAAGCCTGTGCCGGAACCGCTGGTGCGATATCCATTTTCCGTGCGTACGCGCTCGCCTTCATAGGACCGCGTATCGCCATTGAAGCGCGTGCGGCTGCCGCTGATAATAGCGCCGGTGTCCGTGCGCTGTATTTCCCGATTGCGGGTTGCAACAGCACCGTCTTCTTTGCGGGTTAGTGTGGAATCGACAGTCCGCAGGCCGGTGTCGCGATCGCGGGTAACGACGCGCTCGCCTTCGACGCGCGGGGTATCGATGGTGATGGTCCGCGTCTGCGCCTCGGCCAAAGCCGGCCCGGGCAGCAACAATGCAATTGCAGCGGTGGTCCAAAAAATGGGTTTCATTTTACTCTCCCTACTGGATACACGACAGCGATTTTTGCTGTCTCATCCACCCTAACGCGGGAGGAGCAGATTCCCTTCGCGGCTATCGCCTGGGGCGGGGAATCCGTGGCCTGGGCGGCCGTTGCTGCTGATTGCGACGCGCCGCGCGCGCCCGTTGAGCAGCCCTTGCAGCCTGAATTCGCGCTTGGATGGCCGCACGTCGAGCACTGGCTGTTGCTGGCGTGTCTGCGGCCGGCAAGTTCGGGCGCGCTTCCGGCATTTGCATCGGCTCCGGGCCTGGTCCGCTATCTTCGATGGTGATCGATCTCCGACTGACCGGTGTTTCGGGCGTTGGACGTTCAATGGTCGTCGGCGGCGCATCGACCGACGGAGCATTGGTTGGCCGCGCTGGTATCGGCCTGTCGATTGATGATGGCGCTGGCGGTGGTGGATTAGCGCTGCGTTCGCGCATGCGGTCCGCAATCCGCGCCCGGCGCGCTTCAATGATGCGCTCGCGTGCCGCCGGCGGTGTCGCCGCGCGCCGTTGACGTATCTCCTGGATGCGCTGCTGGCGCTGCTCTGGCGGCATGGCCTGAATTCGCTCGCGGATGCGCGCGCGCTGGGTTTCTGTCAGCCTGCGGTCGGGGTTGCCCAAAGACCGCCGAATGATGCGCCGCTCCAGCGGTCGACTTACGATCGGCGTGACCCCGGCCAGCGCGCGGCGGGCTCGGATGCGCTCGATACGCTGACGGATCAGCGCGGCGCGGACAAAGGGACGATCAATCCATGTTGCACGTTCGCGCGGTGCATCGGTGCGTGGTGCACTGCCGGCTTCAGCCTCAGCAGGCCGCGACGTAGCCGGCGCTGCAGGCGCAGCAGCCCTTTCCTGTGGCGGTTCCGGCATGAACAGCTCAACCACCGGTTTTGTAATACGCGCGATCTCGAACGTACCATCGCTGACCCAGGCCGCGGCCACGGCGCTTGCCGCCATCAAGCCGCCGCCGATAACGCCAAAAACGACCGGACGCCGCGCGCGACGCGGCTTGTTCGTCCGGCGCGTCCGCCATGCCTGGAAAGGTCCGCTGATCCGGCGTTGCGGCTGGGCCACGGCCTGCGCGGCAATACGCGTCGTGAGATCTGCCGGTACGACAGGATCGCGCGAGGCGGTCAGCGCTCGATCAAGAGCCGGATCTATCATCTGTGGTTCGGCGGTCATGTCAGTTGCTCCACATCGGACGCCAGAACTCCCCGCCCCTCCAGCAACACCCGCATCTTCTTGCGCGCTCTTACCAAAAGGGATTCCATGGCCTTCACATTCAGTTCCAAAATCTTTGCCGATTCACTGTTCGGCAGTCCTTCAAAATAACTCAGCACCAGCGCCGCAGCTTGGCGTTCAGGCAATTCCCGCAAGCAACTATCGACGACGGACCCGATTTCATCGGACACCAGCTGTTCGTCGGCGCTCGGCTCGTCATCAGCGATCTCCGCTGGTTCTTCGGGTGCAATTCGCTTGCGCTTGCGTAATCGATCGAAGCACAGGTTCATCCCGACCCGGCGGAGCCAGGCACCAAGGCCTCCCCCGCTCGGATGCCATTGCGGGGCGTTCGTCCAAAGACGGGTGAAGGTTTCTTGCACGATATCCTCGGCCTCATGGCCGTCACCCAGCAATCGAAATGCGACGCGATAGATGAGCGGCGTATGGCGTTCGACGATCGCACCAAAGGCCACAGCGTCGCCATCCCGAACCCGCGCCATGAGCGCCCGATCGGCCTGGTCAGCCTCTCCTGAGACTGTCGTCGCCGGCTGGGAGGCCGGCGTCATTCGGCTTTGGCTCTGTTCAAACACTGTGCCTCGTCTTCCCCCCTTCAACGTACGAGCATCAGAATTCCTTCGTTCAACGCGAAGGTTTTTAGCCCACGCAACGTTAATGCGGCATGTCGGAACCAAAAAGGGTAGGATTTATGCACCTCACAGCATCGTGCACCGCATTGTTATTGTTGACCATTTCTCCTGCGGCCTATGCGCAATCGGATACCGCTCCCAAATGGCGGTTGGACGTCTCCGGCGGCATAACCAGCTTTGGCGGGGACCAGGAACAACCCTATATCTCGACAACGCTGCGCCGCGACCTGGGCGATCTTTATGTCAGTCTTGGTGGTTCCTTGGTGGGCTATGACGGACCCGCTCCGGCGATTGGCGAGACAATCCCGGCGACAACGCGCCAGGCTGTTCTCGGGTTCGGTTATCAGAATGACGCGCTCAGCCTCGACAGCTATGTGTCGCTCGGTGACCGGGATTTCGACACCATCGATATCGCCACGCAAAATGGCGCCGTGGTGCAATTCGAAGCCGATGGCAGCAGCTGGGGCTCCGGCATTGCCATCACCTATCAGCAACCGCTCGGTGGCCGCTGGTTTATCTCACCCTTTGCCTCTCTCGACTATAGCGAGATCGATACCGTCCAGGCGATCCAGGGTCCGGTAAACCAGCTTTTTGCGCGCGAAGTAGAAGAGTCGGGCGTAACCGGATCGGGCGGAGCCACGCTCCAATATGCACTGGGCGAAGAATTCCAGCACAGCCTGGGTTTCTATTCAGCCTTTGTCGCGACCTCGAACGCGGCCTCAACCACGCGGATCGGCGCTGCGGGTTCTGCAACAAGTGCATCCCAGCCGGTTGCAGGGGCCGGCGATGGCGATGGTTGGTTTGAATATGGAGCGAGCGCCAGCTTCAGCCTCTCAGACCGGGTCTTCCTGGACTTTTTCGTTTCGCGAACCGCAGGCCTGCGCTTTGGCGAGGCAACTTCCGGATCGGTCGGCCTGTCCTTCACCTTCTAGTGCGTTGCCCAAAGAAAAAGGCCCGGCAGATTTCTCCGCCGGGCCCTTATCTGTGCGATTTCATCCGCTGCTATTCGCGACCGCCCATGAAGTTGAGCAGGAACAGGAACATGTTGATGAAGTCGAGATAGAGGTTGAGGGCACCCATGATGACCGTCTTGCCCATCATGTCCGTACCAGCGACATATTGGTACATCGACTTGATCTTCTGCGTGTCATAGGCGGTGAGGCCAGCGAACACGAGAACGCCGATGCCGCTGATGACATAGGCCATCGCCTGCGACTGCAGGAAGATGTTGATCACCATCGCAACGAGCAGGCCGACTACGCCCATGATCAGGAACGTACCCCAGCCGCTCAGATCCTTCTTCGTGGTATAACCCCACAAGCTAAGGCTGACGAATGCTGCCGATGTCGCGAAGAAAGTCTGCGCGATCGAGGTTCCCGTATAGCGCAGGAATATCGTCGACAGCGACAGTCCCATCACGGTCGCGAACGCCCAGAAACAGGCTTGCAATGCACCGGTCGACATGCGGTTCATGCCAAAGCTCATCACCAGGATGAAGGCCAGCGGCGAGAGCATGATGACCCAGCTCAGTAGGCCGCCTGACATTATGATCGTCGCGGCGGGCGATTCAACGCCGCCCCGTGCAAAGAGCATCGCAACGATACCCGTGAGCAAGATACCCGAAGCCATGTAATTATAGACTTTGAGCATGTAGGACCGCAGGCCGGCGTCAAAAGCGACGTCGCGGGCTCCGGTATCCAGTCCAGCGCGGGCTTCGCCCTGCAGACCGGCTTTCGGATCGGACCAATTAGCCATTTGAACAATTCTCCTCGCATCAATCGGCAGAACTCCGCCGATTTTCTGCTAATATCGGTCATTAGAGCCGGGTTTTCAAGGCAAATCGGCGCTAACATCAGGATAGAAAACGTCTATTGCCAGGGAATATGATGAGGCTTTTTGTCGCAATCCGCCCACCCAAGCCGGTTCGGGAGCAGCTTTTGCTGCTGATGACCGGTGTCAGAGGCGCGCGCTGGCAGGATGACAGCCAGCTCCACCTGACCCTGCGTTTCATCGGTGAAGTCGATCACATTCGCGCCGAAGATATCGGATTGATGCTGGAATCGATCCGCTTTCCGAAGTTCGAGATCGCCTTGGAGGGCGTCGGGATGTTCGAACGCAATGGTCGACGCTCGGCGCTATGGGCGGGTATTGCCATGTCGGACTCGCTCACACGCCTCCAGCACAAGATCGAAAATGGCCTACAGCGCCTGGGTCTCGAACCCGAGCATCGCAGCTACCTGCCGCACATCACCCTGGCGCGGCTCAATAGCGGTACCGGACCGACGGACGATTTTCTCGCTGATCATGCGGCGCTGGCTGGCCTTGCCTTCCCCGTCGATCATTTCGACCTGATCGAGAGCCGTCTCGGCAGCAAGGGCGCACGTTATGAAAGTCTCGCCCGCTACTGTCTCGACTAGAGGTTCAGTGCGCCGTTATCAGGTCCAGCAACGCCGCTGCTCCAGCCGTTACGTCATCCCAGGTCGCCTGGAAGCCATCATCGCCGCCATAATAGGGGTCCGCGACATCCTGCCCTTCGCGGCCCGACAGGTGATCGAGAAACAAGGATAGCTGAGCCATTGAACCGGGCCGCTGAATTGCCTGCAAATCACCCAGCACGGAACCGTCCATCGCCAAAATGTGATGAAAGCGATCAAAGTCCGATACGCTGATCTGCCGCGCCTGCTGGCCTGAAATCTCAACCCCATTGGCACGCGCAGCGGCTTGGGCCCGGCTGTCCGGTGGATCGCCGATATGCCAGCTGCCGGTTCCCGCGGAATCGATATGCATGGCAATCTCCCGCGCCTCGACCGCTGCGCGCATCGCACCCTCGGCCATGGGAGAGCGGCAGATATTGCCGAGACAGACAAACAGGACGGAATGGGTCATGACAATCGATGCCTCATAAAGTTTTTGCCAACGGCGCTGACGCTGGTACACCAAAAGAAAAGTTAGAGAGTAGGGTTCCTGAATGACAGATAGTGCTGACGGGCGCGAGAGCGCCGAAACCCCTGCTCCATCCACAGCCGATCCGGTCGAAGAGGAGCAGAAAGCCAGCGGCTATGCCTGGTACGTTCTCTCAATCCTGGTCATCCTC
Source organism: Parasphingopyxis sp. (assembly GCA_965212265.1). Lineage (GTDB taxonomy): Bacteria > Pseudomonadota > Alphaproteobacteria > Sphingomonadales > Sphingomonadaceae > Parasphingopyxis. The sequence continues at coordinate 25,313 of CBDBUZ010000011.1, forward strand.
TACATCCTGAACTTTATCGACCGGAACATCCTGTCGATCCTGGCCGAAGACATCAAAGCCGATCTCGGCCTCACCGATGACCAGCTCGGTTTCCTCTACGGCACCGCTTTTGGCGTCTTCTACGCGTTGTTCGGTATTCCGCTCGGGAAACTGGCCGATAGCTGGCACCGCGTTCGCCTGATGTCGGCGGGCCTTGCCCTATGGTCAGCCATGACCGCGCTGTCGGGTTTTGCCAAAAACTTCACAACCTTGAGCGTCGCCCGGATCGGTGTCGGCGTTGGTGAAGCGACGGCCAGCCCGGCTGCCTATTCGCTGATTTCGGACTGGTTTCCGAAAAAGATGCGCGCGACCGCGCTCGCCATCTATTCGTCCGGCCTCTACATTGGCGGCGGTGTATCGCTGCTGATTGGCGGCGCGATCGTCGAACGCTGGAACGCCGCCTATCCGGTCGACGCACCGCTCGGCCTTGCCGGCTGGCAGGCTGCCTTTATCGCGGTGGGCCTGCCGGGCGTATTGCTGGCGCTCATTGTCCTCACCCTGCGCGAACCGATCCGCGGGCAAAGCGAGGGCATTGTTACCCCGCCACCAAAAGATCCGTTCCGCGGTTTCGTGCGCGAGCTATTCGCCGTGATCCCGCCATTCACCCTGATCGCTGCGATCCGCGGCGGCAGTCGAACCTTGATGGTCAACCTTGCCGGGCTGATCGGCATCGGTCTGGGCGCCTGGGGCATGGCGACGCTGACCGGGAACACGCAGCAATGGGTTGCTGTGGGGATTGGCTATTATGCGATCTTCTCCTGGGCCAGCACCCTCAAGAAACGCGATGAACCGACATTCAAGCTGATCTGGGGCACCCCCGCCTTCCTCACCACGATCCTGGGCTATGGCATGGTTGCCTTCATGTCCTATGCCGCGTCCTTCTGGTCCGCGCCCTATGCAATCCGCGTACTTGGCGAAGCCCCCGCCCTTGCTGGCTGGTGGATCGGTGGCCCGGGCGCGGTCGCGGGCTTTCTCGGCGTGATCATGGGCGGCCGGATGGCCGATTGGTTGCGCCAGCGTAACCCGGCGGGCCGGATCCTTGTCGTGATGTTCGGCCTGGCTGTGCCTGCCGTTCCGCTCGCCTTTGCCTTCACCACGCAAAGTCCGTTTGCCTTCTACATCCTCGCCTTCCTGATGTCCTTGTTTGCGAGCTCGGCGCTTGGCGCTGCCGCTGCGACAACCCAGGATCTCGTCCTGCCGCGTATGCGGGGAACCGCGACGGCGACCTTCTTCCTCTCGACGACGCTCGTCGGGCTGGCGCTTGGCCCCTATATGGCCGGCCAGGTGTCTGCGGTCAGCGAAAGCCTTTCGACCGGCGTGCTGAGCCTGTTGGTTGCGGTTCCAATCGGGATGGCGTTGTTGCTCGTCGCCTATCGCACCGTGCCGGAGGCGGAACGGACCGTCATCGAGCGCGCCCGAGCCGCCGGCGAAGATATCTAGCCACGCGTAATGACCCCGCACGCGATGCGCCCGCCGGCATTGCCGGTCGGGTCACTGCGGTAATCGTCGGGCCCGGCATGGATCATCACGGCTGCACCATCGGCATCGAGCAAGGCACGATCGCGCCCATCAATCCAGCCACCCGTGATCGTCACCTCCAACAGACCGCGACCGCCCTGCCCTACAATCAGGTTTGGCATATCGCCCATATGTTGGCCGCCCGGATTGTCGCGCCCATGTTCGCGGCCTTCAGGATTCCAATGACCGCCGGCTGACGTGAAATCCGGCGCGTCGCATTGCCCGGTCATGTGGAGATGGGCCGCCTTCACTCCCGGCGGAAGTCCCGCAACGCGGATCACCACGCGGATCCCTTGATCAAGCTGGGTGAGCAGCGCGTCGCCGACTTCAACTCCCGATGCATCGCGCAACACGGCTTGGGCAATATCGGCGGGCGGTGGCGGGGTGTAAGCCGGTTCCTGCGGCGCTGGCGTGCAACCGCCGACGATCATCATTGGCGTGCAGATAATAGCGAGTGTGGCGATACGCATTCTGGGTCCCCTTGCTTGGTCGCAGACTCACGGCCCATAATACTGATTTCCGACGATTTCGCACCCCTTGCAGGCGAAATCCCGGGGCGGTGCACTACCCGGCTTCCTGTTCCTTCAGGAGCGCCTCGACAATCGCGACATCTTCGGGCGTATCAACGCCCGGCCCGCTGGGCTCAGTCTCGATCATCCGGATATCGATATCGGCGGCGAGATAGCGAAGTTGCTCGAGAGCCTCGGCGCGTTCCTCGTCGGGCACCGGCAGGTCCGCAAATGCCAACAGCATCTCGCGGCGATAGGCATAGACGCCGGCATGCTGAAAATAGCCTGCGGTGTCGCTATTTCGGGGATAGGGAATCTGCGCGCGGGAGAAATAGAGCGCATTGCCCTGCGCATCCCGCACCACCTTCACCCGATTGGGGTTCGCGGCCTCCTCAACCGAGATAGCGTGACACAAGCTCGCGACCTTTACGCTGCCATCAGACCGCAAGAGTTGGGCAAGGCGATCAAGGTCAGTCGAACGAACGAGCGGCTCATCCCCTTGGACATTGATAATCGCATCCGCATCGATCCGTTCGGCCACCTCCGCAATCCGGTCGCTGCCGCTTTCATGATTGCTCCGGGTCATCTCGACGGTGCCGCCAAAGCTTTGAACGGCCTCCGCGATGCGTTCATCATCAGTCGCCACGATAACCGAATCCACTTCGGTTGCAGCCACCGCGCGGTCCCAGACACGATGGATCATCGGCCGCCCGGCAATCGGGGTCAGTGCTTTGCCTGGAAAACGCGTCGAGCCCCAGCGCGTTGGAATGACAGCGACGATCTTCATCGAGCGCGCATCACTCGGCGCGGGAAATGGCGGATATTGCCTTCAGCTCGGCCAGCAGATCGGGCAGCCATTCGAACGGTAGCATATTGGGTCCGTCGCACGGGGCATTATCGGGATCGGGATGGGTTTCCATGAACACGCCCGATACGGCACCAGTGGCTACAGCCGCCCGCGCAAGTGCCGGCGCATGCTGACGCTCTCCATCGCTGCTGCCGCCCTTCGCACCGGGCAACTGCACGGAATGGGTGGCATCAAAGATCACGGGACATCCGCTGGTTTCGCGCATGATCGTAAGACCGCGCATGTCCACAACAAGATTTCCATAGCCAAATGACGTGCCGCGTTCGCAGACGAAGAAATCCGATGAAACGCCCGCTTCATCCGCAGCAATACGCGCCTTTTCAATGACTTTCGCCATATCCCAAGGCGCGAGAAACTGGCCCTTTTTTATGTTGATCGGCTTCCCAGCCACAGCGACGGCAGCGATGAAATCCGATTGGCGACAGAGAAAAGCCGGCGTCTGCAGCATGTCCACAACCTCTGCCACAGGCGCGACCTGCGCTGCCTCATGGACATCGGTGATCACCGGTATTCCAACCGTCTCTCTCACTTCGGCGAGAATATCCAAGCCGGTATCGAGGCCTACTCCACGAAAGCTGGACGCCGATGTGCGGTTCGCCTTGTCGAACGATGATTTGTAAACCAGTCCCACGCCAGCCGCCGCGAATATGTCGCGCAGCTGTTCCGCCGTCTCAAGCGCAAAGTCGCGGGATTCTATCGCGCATGGACCGGCAAGAACGAAAAGCTCCTCACCCGCCCAGGGCGCAGGGCCCAGATCAGTCATGAATCTGGATGACGCCGAGCACTTGCTTGGCCGGATCGGCCACGACCAGCGCAGTTACCAGCGCTTCGTGCATTTGCGTATCGGCTTCATAGAGCGTCGCATCCGGACCGATGGTGAGAGGGTCGGGTGTCATAATCGCTTCAGCTTGAAGATCCCCCAACTCATCAACATCTTCCAGCCCGCGACGAAGATCACCATCGGTGATAATTCCACGGAGCGTTTGGCCGGCCATAACCAGCACCAAACCCAGCTTCCCGTCCGTCATGATGGGCAGCATGTCCTTGAGCAATGTATCGGTAGCGCAGATTGGAAGATCTGCCCGGTGCATCACATCGCGCACTGGTGTTTTCAGGCGTCTGCCCAGCTTGCCGCCCGGATGGTATTGAGCAAAGTCCGCCGCCTGAAAGCCGCTGGCTTCGCAAAGGGCAATGGCGAGAGCATCGCCCATCGCCATCGCGACAATCGTTGATGTCGTCGGTGCCAGATTATGAAGGCATGCTTCGCGCTCAATTGAGCCATCAAGGGCAATGTCGGACTGACGCGCAAGCGTCGATCGCATGTCGCCTGTTATGGCAATGATCGGAACTTCTAGCGTTCTGAGATAGGGGATCAAGCCAAGGACTTCGTCAGTCTCGCCACTGGCGGAAATCAGGATCGCCGTATCACCTCGGGTGATCATACCCAGATCGCCATGCCCGGCATCTGCGCTGTGCACGAAAATACTCGGGGTGCCGAGCGATGCCAGTGTCGCGCTAATCTTGCGGGCGACAAGTCCGGATTTGCCCATTCCGGAGACAACTGCCCGGCCATTGCGGCCAAGAATAAGGTTTACCGCTTCGCCAAAACTACCGTCGATACGGCTCGCCAAAGTGGCAACAGCCGCAGCATTGATCGATAATGCATGGGCCGCCGCTTTTATTGGGCTCGTAAGTTCTTGGTCCGGTTCGCCACGTGGACGTGCTGCGGATTCGGTCATTATGGCCCCTTTGACGACCGGTCTGCGGCGTTTTAGCCACATTTCGTCGGTCTATTAACCTAATTTACTGACTTATCCCGCTTCTAATGATGACAACAGCGTTACGCAACAATAGTACATGCCGTGCGCGGGGGACAATGGGAGCAAATATAGCATGAATACCCCTATGCGTCCTGCCCGACTTGTTTCGGGACACCAATCCGTCGCAGTTGATTCCAGTCAACGAACCGACCTTCCCCATATTCCGGAAAACGCCCCCTATTGCTTCAGGGGCCGCAACATTTTGATGCTACAAGGGCCGGTAGGGCCCTTTTTCGCGCGTCTCGCCAAAGATATGCAATGGGCCGGCGCGAAGGTTCACAAAGTCAATTTTAATGGCGGCGATTGGTTTTATTACCCCACCGGCGCCAGCAGCTTTACCGATCCGATCGATCGCTTCCCGGCCTTTCTCAATCGCATGTGCGACGAAAAACGTATCGATATGATTATGTTGTTCGGCGATTGCCGGGAAATGCACAGATTGGCGAGCGAAATTGCGGCCGATCGCGACATTGAAGTCTATGTGTTTGAAGAAGGCTATATCCGGCCTGATTATATCACGATGGAATATCATGGTGTAAACGGTCGCAGCACGATGCCACGTGCCGGGATATTTTACCTCAACACGCAAGCTCCAGAACCGGCAGAAACCAGCTCGGTGGGTCAATCCATCTGGCACGCGACCGGCTGGGCCTTCACATATTATTTCTGGTCGATCCTCCTCTGGCCTTTATTTGCACGCTATCGCCACCACCGTCCGCTGAGCTGGTTCGAAGGATTGGCATGGGTGCGCGGTGCGGCGCGGAAATATTGGTATCGATGGACGAACAAGGCGGACATTGATCGGTTAATGGCGGACGATGCTCCCCCATTCTTCTTAGTACCGCTTCAGGTGCATAATGATGCCCAGATCGGCGTACATTCCGAGTTCGACACGATCGAAGACTTCATCCGCTACACGGTTTCTTCCTTTGCTCAGAACGCTCCGGCTGACACTTTGCTGGTGTTCAAGCATCATCCCATGGATCGTCCATATACGGACTATACGCGCCTCGTTCGCCGTTTGCGCAAAGAAACAGGGCTTGGCGAACGCTTGATCTATGTTCACGATCCGCACCTGCCGACGCTGATCAATAATTCACGCGGCTTGGTGACGATCAACAGCACGACGGGCATGTCAGCCATCCATCATGGCAAACCGACCCTCGCGCTTGGCGATGCGATATATCGGATTGATGGCCTCACCGCCTCGACCACCCTCGACGAGTTCTGGACCTGTGCCGAAGAGTTTCCGGTTCATGCGGATCTCTACAAGAATTTCCGGCGGCAACTCATTTATCGGACGCAGCTGAACGGCAATTTCTATCGGCGGATCAAGATCCCCGGAACGCTCGCTGGCATTAACTGGACCCGCGGCAGCGTGTCGGAAGACGTCGAAGCATAGAGCAGCCGTGTCGAGGTCGGCACACAATAATCGCGGCAAATTCTAGCGGAATACGGCGGCAGCAGCGATCCCGACCTGCGCGAATATCTGGGTGATATCCCGAATGAACTGCAAGGTCTGGCCTGGTGCTTTCGGCGGCACCAAGATGCGATCACCGGCCCGCACCGCTCCACCGCGCTGGACACTGCCATCCGGACGGATAACCAATGTGTCAGACCGGTTGGCGAGGTTCGTAAAGCCACCCGAACGCCGCACATAGTCGCGTGCATCATTGCCGGGCGTCCACAGCAAGGTCTGCGGGAGCTCAACCTCACCTGCTACGATCACAGTCTGCGTCGCGTAGGGAATCACGATAACATCGTCGGGCTCGAGCAAGACACTTTGAAGATCGGCGTCATCCGGGAACGCAACCAAGCCACGGGGCTCAACAAGACGTGCGCGTGCAATAAAGGCTCCAAGTGAATTTGCCTGGGCTGCGCGCGCCTGAGCCGATGCCGGTGAGCTGGATGGAGCCGTGTAGATTGCACGTTCCAATCGCGCGAGATTCTCCTGAAGCAGAATGCGTTGGGTTTGAGCGACACTTTGGCGCTCGAGATGAATCATCGGCGTATCTGCCAGCGGATCCAGCGGAATTTGCGTAAGCAGCGGTCCAAGATAATCACCGCGATCGACGACATAGGCAGACGGCCCCGTATGTGCACCAACCACTCTAACAATGAATGTATCGGACGGCGCATCGGCTTCGAACCGGACACGGTCACCATCCAACAATTCTACGCCGGAGAATTCTTCGCGCGTGACATAGTCGTTAAATGGAACACCATTGCGCGTGCCAAGAATCGATACATGGGTCACTTCAGGCCGCGGCCGAGCATAGCGCAGCAATTCACCCCCGGTCGCTGATCGATTGGCAAACTCGAACGTATAGGCCGATCGTGCATCGCCGGAAACCGAGACGATTGGGCCTTGCTGGCCAACAACAATGACGTCGCCATTGCTGAGTGAAACACCGGACATTTCGCCGTTCAACAGAAAGTCGTAGAGGTCGATAGACCCAATTGTCTGCCCACCGCGCCGAACAACAATGTTCCGATAGCTACCGCGATCGGGGTCAATCCCGCCCGCGAGCTGCAAAAAGCCGATGATTGCCGACTGGCTCGATCCGTCGTGGCCGCCTGGCTCCAGCACCGGGCCAGCCACAAAGACTTGAATTTCCCCGGCATCGGCCATGGTGGCATATACTTGGACAGTGGGTTGGTAGACTTCGGACGCAGCTGCACCGATAACATCATTCACCTGAGAGGCCGGTGTTCCCGCAATACGGACCGGGCCGACATTCGGCAGCGCGACATTGCCTTCAGAATCCACAGGAAGTCGGGCGGCCTGATTCACCAATCCATAGGTCGTAACAGCAATTGAATCGCCAGGTTGAACGACATGATTGGGATCAGCGGTTCCAGCGGCGGTTCCCGATCGGCCCGGCTGTTGACTGAAAAGCTCAGCGCCAAAAGGTGCCGGTCGTGTCCCAGATACCTGGTCCTGGCGAAGTGTCCGGGCGTTACGTTCAGAACCGCGTTGATCATCTTGAATCACGGCAGACGGCGTTGACCCAGCTCCGACGGCGCTCGCGCCTGCATTCTCGTCAATCTGAGCGGATGCAGGAGCAGCGATCAAAGCGAGCAATGCGAGGATAAATCCGGCGCACGCACGAATATTCAGCTTCGGCAGGATGGTCATTCCATATGATCCTTGACGACGGAATAGCCTAAAGTTGCGATGGCCATCAACAGGGCAGCGGCAATCGCAAAGGCAAATATATTGGCAAATCGGCTCCAATAGTTGGAAATTTCGGCAGGCCGTGGCGGAACAATGGCGACCAGATAGCGCCGTTCATTGGCACGGGTTGATATCGCCTGCCGTTCGGCCTGAATTGCCGCATAATAGGCTTGTTGAGCGAATTCATAATCGAGCAGCGCGGTCTGGGCCGACACATCGCGCGACGCCTCTGTCTCACCAAACCCGCCTCGCGCGTCTCTTAGCGCCTGTTCGCGTTGAGCTTCCAACTCAGCAATCGCTTCATCCATAGCCCGAATTTGCGGGGAATTCGGCCGGAACTGTGCGATAGCAGCCGCCCGCTCAACCCGGGCATTAGCAAGCTGCCCTTCTATCTGGCCCACCAGGCCCACTTGCTGCGCTGCCTCTCCTTCAAGCGTCGTTGCGCGGTTGGCACGCGATGCAATCACTCGCTGTCGCGCCTCATTATATGCGTCCCGACGCGAAGCGACTTCCTCGCTAGCCACGCGCACAGCTTCATCCTGCACCCGGCCATTTAGCGCATTAACAACATTCTCCGTTTCAGCCATCACGCCTTCGGCAAGACGCAGCGAATCTTCAGGTGAATAGGCCCGAACATTAACGGAGATGATTTTTGAAACCGGATCGTAGTTGGCGGCAATCTGCCCCTCCCAAAATGCCGTTTTCCGTTCGATTGGCGCGCTTGATGAAATCCACGACAGCATGTCCAGGCTCCAGCCGGTATAGGCTGCATCGAATCCGTAACTTTCCTCCAACCGGCGCACCATCGCGCTCGATGCCACAAACTCCGTAACCACGAGTCCATCATTGGTCGAAGCATTGATTGCGGGGAGGCCAATGCCGCCCAACAGGTCCGGCTGCTGCTGCTCCAGACCCTGAACGGTAAACACCATCTCTGTATCATATTCGGGACGAGCGAGCAGGGCATAATAGATGAGAACCAGCAGGGATGGCACGACGATGCCGGCAAGAATGAAACGAATACGCAACCGTCGCCGCGCATGACGATCGTCCGCTTCTTCCTCAGAAATCTGAAACCACGCCTTGGCGCGGTTGATCAATTCAGCGCGATTCATGACTGTGCAACTCGTTCATAATATTCTGTGGCTTCTTCAACGCTGTCGAACATTTCGAGGCGACCGTGATGTACCACGCCCGCACGATCGCAATAGTCTTTGATCGTATTGGGGATGTGAGAGGTCATTAAGATGTCGGATTGTTCCCTGCGCCGCTCGAACTCAGCCTTGGCTTTCTGTTGAAAGGTGAAATCGCCGGTCGCGATCGCTTCGTCGATTACATATACCTGGAACCTGATAGCCATGCTCAAGCCGAATGCCAATCGCGATCGCATACCCGACGAATAGGTGCCCACAGGCTCATGGATTGCACTTCCTATGTCAGCAAAATCAGCTACAAATTCAGACACTTCTTCAATATCTGCATTGTAAATCCGACAGACAAAACGCAGATTTTCCATACCGGTTAGTGAGCTATTGAATGACGAGGTAAAGCCCAGGCGCCAGCTGACGCTTACATCCTTGTGAACAGAGCCGAATGTCGGGCGCTCCGCTCCGCAGATGATCCGTAACAGGGTCGATTTACCCGCGCCATTTATACCCAAAATCCCGTAGCTATGGCCTTGCTCGAACACAGCATTGATATCGTGAAGCACGGTCTTACGACCGATACGCCGTGATCGATAAGTCTTTGATACATTGCGAAGTTCAATCATATGACTAGCTTACAATCTCTTCATCACCCGTCATCAGCAAGATGCGGTCTATCACCAAACCGATGATCAAACACCCGGTGGCAAAAGCCATTGGATAGACGATTGAATAGGCATTGCTTTCAAATGTTGGAATTGCCGCAGAACGAAACCACTCAACAATGTGAGCGACGGGATTATAGGCCATGTATTCACGCAATCCCGTGGGCAATTGCTCAAGCGTGAAGAAGATTCCGGACAATAACCAAACTGGACGGCTGAGATAGCCCCAGATGTTAGTCCATATCGGAAGGATCCGCGCCAAGCTTGAGCTCAAAAATGCGGTACCGATTGTGAAATAGAAGATAGCGAGCGTAGCCAACAGCAGTTGCGGCGGATCGCCAAAGAACCAGGATGGGGAAACATCAACCAGCAAACTCAATCCGACCAAAAACAGAAAGAACACGACAACGGTGGTTGCACCCTCCAAAAGCAATCGCGCAATCACGACATCAGCCGGCATGACCTGAGGATAGCTCAACAGTCCAAGACTTGCGCTGACTGCGTTGCCGGCCTGCCCTACCGCTCCCCGCCAAAAGAATAGCGGCACAATTCCGGTAACGAAGAACACCGAAAGTGGTCCGGGAATTGGCGAGGCACGACCCATCGCAGCGAAAATGCCGACAAACACTGCCAGCGTCACCAAAGGATCAAGGATTGCCCAAGTATAACCGATGTTTGAATTGCCGTATCGGGTGCGCGCCTCCCGCATGATCAGCGCGTAAACAACCCGTCCCATTATCACCAGGCTGTGTCTCAGTTCAGCAAACCATGGGGCACTGAGAGGCATCGGACTGCCTGGTTCGGCGGGAGGCTGGTCTGACATTTTCTGCTAAGCCGCTTTAGTGGCCCGACCGATGCCGTGATACCGCAATCCGGCCGCTTCGACCTCATCGCTCGAATAGATGTTGCGCAGATCGACCAGAACCGGCCCCTGCAAAATCTCTGACAAGCGTCGCAGATCGAGCGCGCGGAACTGATCCCACTCGGTCACCAAAACCAATGCATCCGCAGCTTCGGCCGCCACATAGGGGTCATCGCAAAATTCTACGCCGTCCATGATGGTGCGCGCTTGATCCATGCCTTCCGGATCATACGCGCGCACATTCGCGCCTTCATCCTGAAGCGCCTGTACAATAGCGATCGACGGAGAGTCCCGCATATCATCAGTATTCGGTTTGAAGGTAAGGCCCAACAAAGCGACCGTCTTGCCACGAACATCGCCGTCCATCGCCTTGATGATCTTGCGGCCCATGGCGCGCTTGCGCGCATCATTGACCTTCACCACTGATTCCACGATGCGCAGCGGTACCTGTTCGTCTTCTGCCGTTTTCAGCAGAGCCAGCGTATCTTTGGGAAAGCAGGATCCGCCATAGCCCGGGCCAGCGTGCAGGAATTTCGGTCCGATCCGGTTATCCAGGCCTATGCCCCGCGAGACAGACTGGACATCTGCACCCACGGCTTCGCACAGATCAGCCACTTCATTGATGAAGGTGATCTTGGTCGCGAGGAAGGCATTGGCGGCATATTTGATGACTTCAGCTGTGCGCCGGGTCGTAAACAGTAGCGGCGCCTTGTTGAGATTGAGAGGCCGGTAGATGGATTCGAGCACCGAACGCGCATGCTCATCCTCAACACCCACGACGATCCGATCAGGATGTTTGAAATCTGTGATCGCCGCGCCCTCGCGCAGGAATTCAGGGTTCGAAGCCACGGACACTTGAGCATCCGGCGCGGCTTCATTGATCAGCCGCTCAACCTCGTCTCCGGTACCGACCGGCACGGTAGACTTGGTCACGATGACTGCAGGACCAGTCAATGCAGCAGCGATCTCCTCGGCAGCGGCATAGACATAGGAAAGGTCAGCATGCCCGTCACCGCGCCGTGACGGTGTTCCAACCGCTATGAAGACAGCATCGGCACCAGCAACGCCTTCGGTCAAATCCGTTGTAAAGGATAGTCGACCGCCACGGACATTATGCTCGACCAGAGCCTCAAGCCCTGGCTCGTAAATCGGCATGACGCCCTTTTCGAGCGCGGCTATCTTGTCCGCATCCTTGTCAACGCAGACGACCTGATGGCCGAAATCCGAAAAACAAGCTCCAGAAACCAGACCCACATAGCCTGTCCCAATCATCGCAATACGCATTATACTCGTCCCAAATTCGTCTGCGCGCTGTTACAATAGCGATTATCTCAGCGCCACCCCGCGTGCAAAATTGAATGGTTAAGACCGACGGGCAAGTTTTTCCAATATGCTTGTAAATGCAGGTGCCACGTCACTTTTTTGGAGTCGCTGTGCGGGTTCATTCAGCGATGAACGCACCGCTTCAGCCCAATTCGCGCTGTCCGGTACTATGGTGCTTGGCCCCGCCTTCCAATCGCCCTGACCACCCCACGCTGCCTCGCTGGCCAATACGCGTTGTCCATTCGCCACGGCATGGGTGAGAATAGCGGGTATCTCCGACCCCAATGGCTCCGGCGCGCAAGACGGAAACAGCAGGAGCTGTATCCCGCCAAGCAGTGCATCCCAACGCTGGGGCGGTGGCAGGCCAACATATTGTATTTTTGTGGTAATTCCTAAAGCTTCCGCTCGACTGACCACCATAGAGTCTGCATCACCCTTTCCGAAGACCAGGATCTGGGACAGTCCGGAACCAAGTTCGGCGCATGCGTATAGACACCGCATCAACCCGGCATCATCGACCAGGGTTGCGGCGATCCCAATCGAGACCCCTTCAGCTTTGGCGCCATATTCGAGAAAAGCCGCGGCAACGGTCGCATCGTCAACCTGGCTGGCCGATACATCACGGCCCAGAGAAACGATCTGATGGCCAATCTGCAAATGATCGAAATGTCGCGCCATGGCTGGGCTGCGGGCGATCACCTGATCTGCAACGCCAGCCAGGCTAGCCAGCCTCAATTCTTCGACGATCGCCATTTCGGTCTCTTTGGACACAATCGACCAGCGCGGTGGGTTTGAAAAATCAAGGATCAGGCGACAACCGTTGGCCTTGGCGCTGATAGCCCAATCGCTGCACTCGGCTATCGACGCGGCGAATATGTGTATGACGTCAATCGAAGCCAGATCGATTTCATCAAGAGACGTCGCTGAAGCTACAGTAAATCCTGCTTTTTCAGCCGCTTGGTGACACTCGGTAACGCAGGGCAGTGCCTGCCATCTGGCCGAACTCAACAGCAAATAACCGTCGCGCGGTTCGGCTTGATCGTCTGGCTGAGAATTTGGGAATGTCCAGGCGCCGGCCTTGAGAATATCGCCATCTTCGATCATCCGATCGCACAGGCGTTCCTGTAACGCGGAGAAAATTTGCTGATCGCGCATTGCACCGCACAAAGCGGCGGGGACTTGGGCCGCCCCGGTTTCTCGCAGCCTTTGTGCCAACGAGAATAATCTGGTCTCACTTGGGTCGGCGGCGGCGGCTTTCAAGCCAATCGCTCCCGCGACATCAGCGTCGGAATCCACGGCCCAATGCGCGATTTCGGCCAATGCGCGTGCCTGTTGTCCTGAGTCAGCCTGTTCTGCTGTCACCCAGTCAGCGGCTGCATTGGCGCCGTTCTCAATGGCCTGTTCAAGCGCTGGCTCGACCAGCCTGAGCCGTGCCGAAATATCTTCGTCAAAGCTATTGGGTACCCGTTCACGTCGTTTGGCGCGCTGCTTGGAACGCAAGCGGCGAATTTTGCCTGGTAACTGGAACAGGCCTTTCACGCTGCGCGCTTCGATAAGGGCGCGGCCGAGTCCATAGGCCAATGTTCGATTGGCGTTGATCACCCGGTATTCAAGCGCCTGTTTTTCGGTCTTCAACGCCAGAATTTCGCGATCAGCAGCCTCGCGCGCCTGACGCTCGGCCATGAGCTGCGATTCAAGCGGTACACCGCCCTCGCCTTTGCCTGTCGTGTCGCTAATCTCTGATTCCTCAATCCGTTGCGAGGCCCGGTGTCTATGACGTGCGCGACGTACCTGGCAAGCGCGGCGCGTCCCGCCCGGCGTGGCGGAACATCCAGTCAGCGCGATAGGCGTAGCGATCCATGCCCAACAGGCCACCCTCTGCGGCTTGGCTTAGAGAGCCGGCTCGCCAACGCGCCACAAGCAATACCGCATCGTCACGATGGATAGCCGCCTTCCCGTGCAGCATCTCAAGCCGGGCCAGCATTTCTGAGTCAGCACCGGTCGCGACTTCCTCGAACGGTCCCGCACTGACGAGTGTTTCGCGGCGCGTTAGCAAGGTAATCGGGACTGGCCGTACGACAGGGAACACGCGCGGCGCGACCGGTCGACCAGTGTCATCCATCCGGATATGGTTGGCGATGCCGACCGCATGGGAACGCATCGGGCTGAGCTGGCGCGCAATCCGTTCGCATGGCGACCAATCATCCGCATCGAGAAACGCGATATACTCACCGCTGGCCGCATCGATCGCACTGTTTCGCGCCCCATAAACGCCTGGCGCCCGCGTGTTTGACAGCGCAACAATACGCTCATCCGCCGCAGCCATGCGCTGCACGATATCTGGCCCGGCATCGCTCGAGCTATCATCAACCGCAATTATCTCAATATTCCGCCAGCTTTGATCGGCCATTGATCGTATTGCCGTTTCCAACGTCTTTTCAGCGTCACGATAGGGAATGACGATCGATACTTTCGGCCCATTTTCAATTGGTTCTGCGGTCCCGCCCAGATCGTCCAGGGTAAAGGGAGCGCCTCCCGCATCGATCACCGTCCCCAGTCCGTCTTGCGCAAACATTTGATTGAGCATCGATCGCGCTTCGGAATATTCACCGGCAGAGACTGCGATATGGGTCTGCAGGGCGGCTGTTTCGCGCCCGCGCCCAGCCCGTTCGGATAGGTGTAACCGGGCATCTTTCGGCCGATCCAGCGCTAACAGGCATGCAGCAACGGCCTCTGGCGTGTGTCCGTTCAACAGGTCGATTGCCGCCTCGACATCCTGAAGCGCGAGGAGCCTGGCAGCCAGTCGGCGCATCGATGGAGGGAGATTGGACAGTGTATCAAGCGCATCACTGTCCACCTCGCCCAACGCGACCCGAGCCAGCTGCCGACCGATCCGCGCCTTTGCGTCCGGGGCGTCGGCTGCACATGCCAGCGGATATAATCCCAACCTGGCAAGGACATAGGGGTCATCCGGTGCGCCGTTAAGGGCGGCCCAATGCATCGCCCGATCAGCCGCCTTGCGGCTGGCCCAACGGCGCAGCGCAGGGAGCCGAGCGCCCGCCAGCCAGCTGATCCCATTGTCATTCGGAAACCGCGTCAGAATTGCCCTCCCTATAGGAATTGCGGCGCGCGTCCGCTCCTACTATGTCGAGACCTGTGACTGGCACCATCCCCGCCCCTGCGCAACGTCCGAACGCTTCTCATGCAGGTGCGGGGTTTAGAACCGATCCGCTCAGCAGGGCATTGGAGCGCCAGATCGACGATCTCGCGCTTATGCGCATCTCCGAAGATGACGCCCTGAGCGAGGGAGCGCTCCTAGTCGATGAGGCCGATCGCGGCGAATTTTCACCCTGGCTAATCTCGCGGACCATCAGCCTCGCCACGCAGTTTCCGGCGAACGAACAGCTGCAATATTATGTCGGTCGACTGCTGTCTCTGTCGGGCGACACCGAGAATGCGCGCTTGTGCTGGCGCGGTATCGTTGAAAGATTTCCGCAATCTTACAATGCCTTCCCGCAATATCTTCGAACCGTTCTGAGCGAGTTTGGCGGCGATGTCGCGAACGAAATTCTTGCCAGCCATTGCGGCAATGCGGACCCGGCACGGGACCCAGCCAAAGCCTTGCTGGTTGCCAGATGTCGCTCCTTGTTAGGCGAAGCTGACGAGGCACTCGCGCTGCTCGAACGCACGCAGCCCGGTTCATTGGCAACCAAATTCGCCATCGAAAAAGCCCAGCTTCACCGCATGGCCGGCCGTTTCGACGCGGCATTGGCCCTGCTCGAACCAGACGAAATTGCAGCCGCCGCGCCGGAACTCGTCCGCAATATCCGGACGGGTGTACGGCTGTTCAGTGGACCCCATGCCGCCGGACCACCCAGCGTCGCGGCACTCGACACGCTCATCCGCATGGCCATTGCGCGGAGAGAATTGCGTCCACCCTATCGACCGACAGGCAGTATTGGCGGGGTGATATTGATTGGCGGATCGCTCGGCGGTGGCGGCGCTGAACGCCAACTGGCAAACACCGCAATTGGCCTGACCGCACATATGCACAGCGGGAAACGGGTTGGCGGGCCGGTCAGCATCTATTGTCGCAAGCTCGATAGACGTCGCAGTAACGACTTCTACCTGTCACGCCTCGAAGATGCTGATGTTCATGTCGCTGACTATCTTGCGGCTCCGGAATGGGGCGGTGATCGCGAAGCGAGCGTCCTTGCGCCCCATCGCGAATTGATCGCACTCTTGCCACCCCGCATGCGCGAAGGCGTGATCCGGCTGACAGATGCTATCCGACATGAAGGGCCGGACGTCGTCCAGATATGGCAGGACGGTATGATCTTTGCCGCCGGCCTCGCCGCGCTGATCGCCAATGTGCCACGTATCATTCTCAATGTCCGTACGATGCCACCAAGCCGCAGGAAAGACAGGCAAAAACCGGAACAAGAAGTTCTGTATCGGGGCCTGGTATCTGCGCCTGGCGTATCGCTGACGGCGAATTCAAGATTGGCCGGCCGCGCCTATGAGGAATGGTTGAGCCTTCCCGCCCACAGCGTTGCGACCGTTGCAAATGGAGTTGATCCGTTGCCCGACACTGCTCCTGCTGAAGAAGGCCTGCGATGGGACCGGTTTGATACCGATAGCGGTGGCACCGGATTTACCCTGGGTGCCGTGATGCGGTTCGATGACAATAAACGCCCACTATTCTGGTTGGATATCTGCGCAGCGCTGGCAATGAAATGCCCGGAAGCGCGATTTGTCATCGCCGGTAGCGGTCCTTTGCGGGGCGCGGCAGAGGATTATGCTCGAACGCTCGGGATTGCCGATCATACCCTGTTTGTTGGCCGGACATCTCATATCGGCTTTTGGCTCACGAAAATGGACGCGCTCGCGCTAACATCTCGTCATGAAGGCGTGCCCAACGCCCTGATCGAAGCGCAGCTCGCCGGTATTCCCGTGGTGACTACTCCTGCGGGAGGTGCCCCTGAGGCCGTCGCGCCGAACGATGCAAACTTCATATTGGCAGACGCCGAACAGCCAAGCGCGGAAGAAGCGGCCAGGCATTTGCACACAGTGTCCCACATGCCGGAGGCACAGCTTTTGTCAGCCCGCGCAGCCGTGAAAGGCTGGGCTCAAGAGCATTTTGCGATGGACCAAATGGTCGAACGGACGATCGACATATTCATGGACAGGTGATTGCCCGCACTGCGGGTGCCAATCACATCTCCTTCAGACAAAGAAAAAGGGGCCGGTCGCGAGACCGGCCCCTCTTTCATTTGGCTTGCGCCGATCCTTACATGCCTGGGCCGTAAGTGATCTCAACGCGACGGTTCTGCTGTTCGCGAACCCCATCGGCGGTGTCGACCAGAGGCCGGCTCTCACCAAAGGCTTCACTCGCCATCGCACCATCCGGAACACCGCGCGAAGCGAGGTATGCACGGACAGAAGCGTTACGACGCTCGGACAGACCAACGTTGTACGTGGCCGAACCCGAACGGTCAGCGTGACCAGCAAGCATGACCGAGGTCGGGCAACGACCGGTCTGATACTGGGCAGCAACCGCATCAAGTACAGATGCCGCATCCGGACGGATGTCCGACTGATCCCAGTCAAAGAAGACCAAGAACGGGCCAGGCTCACACGGCGGCGGCGGAGGCGGCGGCGGTGGAGGTGGCGGAGGCGGCGGAGGAGGCGGCGGCGGAGGCGGCGGCGGCGGTGGTGGTGACCCGAAGTTGTAGGTCAGCGTAACCAGCGCACTGTGCGACCGGACGTCCGTCTCATCAGTCGTGCTGTAGAAGCTGTTCGTTCCAACATCATCCTGGTTGAAGAAGCGATACTTCACACCGATGTCGAAATTCCGAGAGAGCGGATAGCGAACGCCGGCAACAAGTTGCCATGCGAAGCCTGAATCCGAATCATCGGTGATTACTGGAGCCGCGCTCGTAACGCGGATACCGTCGAAGCTGGTGCGGGCAATACCAACGCCACCACCGATGTAACCCTGGAACCCATCATCATCGCCAAAGTCGACAAGACCGTTAGCCATGAATGCGAGGATCCGCATGCTGCCTGCAGCACCGTTCCACTGGAACGGATTGCCTGGAGGCGCGCCGTTCGGACCACCCGGGTTGAAGTTCACACCACCGTCAGCACGGGGCGTACCCGCGATCGGAAGGATTGAACCCAGATTCTGCTCGATACCCGTTACTTCAGCACGACGATACGAAACGTCGGCTTCCAAACGGAACCAGCCAAAATCATAACCAAGAATGCCGCCAACGTCGAAGCCAGGCTCCGTATTGACGCTGTAGGCGTTGTTGGTGAACACACCGGCTGAGTTGGTGACGTCAATGTCAGCATTGCTGATGATCGTGCCACCGGCTTCTGCACCGATATACCAAGAATCATCGCGAGCCAGCGCTGGCGTAGCCGCCACGGTGAGCGCGGTTGTCGCGAGCGCCGCTTTGATGGCGAACTTGCGCATAACTATCCCCTTTCTTACAAATTCCTAGCGTAGGAATACCAAAACCATTATCGAAACCACACTGTCCACGCAAGCGGACAATTAGCTTATCTGTTGCCAAAATGCCGCAACTCCACATCCAAATCGATAGAGGAGCAAGCCGCGGATTCGAGTAACAAACTACCTAACGCTTCTATGGCGAGATGGTTTCGCAGTGGCAAGCGAAGTTGGTTATTTAATTGTGAGGTACTGCAAGATCATGTCGCAATAAGCCCGTGAGCCCGCATAACCGCCAGTATTGAGGCAGTTACAGCGCGCGCTTCAACATCGACTATTGTACCGCCAATTGCCGGATCAATCGCCGACTGTTGCTGTCTGATCACGGTTTTCCCGTCGATTTCGACCTGCGCAGCGGCAATCACGCCATCTTTCCAGCCTGATCCGGTCCAAACGCAAAACAATCTTATATCGCGACACCAAATGCGCATTCCTTCGACAGGCGTGACGAAACGCCAGCCGCCAATGGTCCAGCAAGCCAGATTCTCTGCTTGATCGAGCCACTCGCCGACCGGCGAAGGCCCGACGATCCAGCTGGCACCGGCAGCCGGCGTCGCGGGGGGAATATTCGTGCCTCGACTTTCGGCAACCGGATGGATCATCGCGTCGAGCCGGGTCAGCGATTCATTGTGAAAGAGTTCCTTCTGGGCCTGGCCGGGCTGAAGCATCGGCAAATCGAACCGCGCGGTTGCATCGCTCATGATCGCTACTCCTCTTTATATGCTGAATGTGGCGCGCGCCGCCGTCGCAGAGTCGGCGATCGCACCAACCTGCGAAACCGACAGCGTAAATTCGGTTGCCGTATCGGTGCCGTCTGCCATCTGCTCGCCCGCAGAATAGACAAAGGTCGGTGCAGTGGATTCGATCGTTCGCCCCGCGCCGGACGATGCCTCCACTGTCACGCGCCACAATTCGCGTTCCTCACCGAGCGGAATCTCCACAGCTGCGGGCCATGTCCAACCGAGGCGACTGCGCCGCACCCATGTGAACTTGATACTGGTATCGGCCATGCGCCGGGCGGCAAGATGAACCGGCGCGGGCGGGCGAACGGAATGGCCACGCAAGGTCAGGCTATGGGTCACCGGTTCGTCCGCATCGCCCAGCCCGATGGCAACACACTCAATTGCACCGCCAATTGCTGATGTCGGCGCTTCGACGGACTTCAGCGTGGCGAAGTCGATCAGAACAAAAGGTTCAGATGCACAATGGCCAACTGTCGCCCATTCGGTACCGCGCCGACCGCGCGCCAGGTGAGAGAGGCGAAAGCGCTTCTCGCCCAGGGGCTCGGCGCGGCCAAACTGAAACAGCTCATCGCCGAGTACCGCAAGATTGGCGCCGGCGGACAGCGCAAGATCATTTGCACCTGTCAGCCACATGTCCGGATGGAGCAGCTCGATTTCCACCGCAGCGTCGCGATCCAAAATAGCAGCTTGCCCATCTGCAAGGCTGTCAATCGCATGGCCCATGACAGCAGGCGGGGCCGTCTGTCCGAAGGATTGGAACGACGCACCGCCGTCAAAACTGAGCTCCAGCGACGCCGATCGCCAGCCCGGCAGGACGCCGGCAGCAGCGATCATGATCCGCGGTGCGACGTGGAGTTCATCGCCCAGGGCCGGGATATCCAGCAGCGCAATCCGCGTTGGACCATGTTCACGGTCGGGATCCGTCACGCTGCGGCCCGATGCCGCCGTGTCAGCGATCAACGCGCTTGCGGTCGATGCCCGGACCAGATCGAGCGAAACCACCATGGCTTCGAGCGTTAGCCCAACGACGCGCCATGATCCGGCAATGCGGGGAATCTCAATCCTATCCCCGGGGCGAAACTCGAGAGCCGCATAAGGAAGTGGCACGCGTAGCCTTTCCCGCTCGGTTGCATAGCGCTCGAGACGCGCTTCGGCGATTGCCTTGGCGCGCCGCGCGCTCAGCGTGGCCGGGAGATCGATCCGTTCGGTGGTCCTGCTGGAACCGTCTATCCAGGCGCGCTGCACACCGGCCTGATAATCGCGGCTGGGCTCATAATAGCGCAGCACGATCTCGCGCGCCGATCCATGAATGGCATCCCGCTCCAGCATATAGGGTCGATCCCCCTGCTCGCCGCGCCGAGCGCCCATCATCGGCTCGCCCAGGGATGCGATTGGCCGGGCCTCGTCAGACAGAAAGATGCCGCCTGTTGCATCGCGCCGATAATGGGGCAGGCTTGTCGTTAGCGTTTCGACCACGGCGCGCACGCTCTCGCCATGCGCTGCAAAACCGGAGAGCGTCGCATTGCTCTGGGCCGAGATTGCGCCAGCGCCCAGCTCGACCAGAATGTCGGCCACGGAAACTTCGCCCTCGTCAGCCACGACCTCAAACGTCAGCGACGGAATCCGGTTGCCGAAATCGGCAAGCTGGCAATTTTCGAAGATGGCGAGGGCAAGACCGCGATAGGCCGGCGTACCATTCAAGCCCTCTGCCGCGCTGAGCAGCGGATCGATCGCCTGGTCCTCGGTGCCGAGATATGTTCGGAACTCGGTCTCGGTCTTGAGATCGCCCGCCACGCCGCGCAACAATTTTCCATCGGCCCAGATCCGGCGGACGGCTCTGATGGGCCGGGCCGACAGCGCCACTGCAAAGGATGCGCTATAACTATAGGTGGTGCTGCTCGGCCTGCCCTTGCCGCCGCCTTCGCGATTGCGATCTTCGCGCAGGTCCGTCGCCCAGACGACTGTACCCGCCACCCGCATCGTGCCGAAAATTCGCGGCAGCGGCGTGCCATAGCTCGATGTCTGCAGGCGCAGGTCATTGAGGCGCGGCCCTTCGCGGCCGGACGAGCCAAACACGGCATTGTCCACCTGTTGACCGATGATTGCACCGATCGCTCCGCCGACCGGACCGAAAAGGGTTTGGCCGACGGTGCTCAATACCAATGTCGCCATGGCTAGCTCTCCCGATCCGCGCATCGCGACGACCAACGCCAGGCCGACAGGAGCGGCCAGGCGGGCGGGCCTGGTGTTTCAACGATCCGGCGCAGGCCGATATCGGCATGGATGAAGCCGGCAGTGCAGCGTATCGCAAAATGGAACTGGCGGTGTCCGGGCCTAAGGAGCAGCAAGTCCCCTGCCCGCGCGCCGCTCGGATCGGCGTGTTCGAGGCCGCTTGCGTGGATCCAGCCTTCAATGTCTCGCTGATCGCCGCCGCGCAATGCATAGCCGACCGGCAGGCGAACCGGTGCATTGACGGCGCGCAACGCATGCGCTGCCAAGCCAACGCAATCGAGCCCATATTCCGGATCCTTGCCCTGCAAACGAAACCGGGTGCCAATGCATTCGCGCGCTGCGGCAACGATCCGATCGGCATCGGATTGAGCGTTCGCCATCAGCTCGCCCCCGGATAGCGGGTCAACAGATCATTGCCCGGCAGATGGGGCTCGCCGCGAAAATTCATGCTGTTGGCGAAGCGATTACGACAGGTCGCAAAGCTGCGATCACATCCCTCAACCATCCTGATCAACGTTCCGGATACGGGTTGGAAAGGCGGTGCTTCGCGCAGCGTGAGCTGGTTGGCGGTCGAACGCAGGATCATGCTGGTCAACCCACTATTCTCACCAGTGATCCAGCGCAGCTGCCCATAAACATAGGCATTGGGCACCGCGGCCGCTGCATCGACGCGGATGATCCGGTCATCAATGATTGCGGTTAGGCGCGCAAAACGCGTCAGCGGTGCAAGCGCGATCCGGCAGCGCTGATCGCCGAGTTCGGCGCGGCATTCCGGCGACGTCATCTCGGATACGGGCCGGTCAAGACCTGCCGCCGGGCCTTTTAGTTCGGCGGTGAACCCATCGCCGGCAATCGAGACCGCGCCCAATTCACCGGTCGCAAGGATGAGGCTGTCCTGGGCAGGATCGATCCAGTCGACCACGAACAATGTCACGGCGGCCCCATCCCAACGCCCCGCGACAAGATCGCGCTCGGTGATTGCATCGCTGGTCAGCGCGCCGCGTACATCCATCGAGTCTGTGGTCAGCCCGTCGCTCAATTCAACCGCCGACGGCAGCATCCCCGGCGCTGCCCTATATATAAGGCCCGCAATCGCCAGATCCCGATCATGGGTGGTGAATCCCAGCGTCACGCCATCGCGCCGCGCAAGCCGCCAGCAAAAGGCAATGGTGGTTACTGGTCGAGCGAGAAACGCCGCCATCATGTCAGCCCGGTTTCAATCAGCGGCACACTCACCGCCTCGCCGGCCCGGTAGGTTGCCTGGCTGACGGCGAGCTGGTCTTCGGCAAAACGCACGGGCACATCGAACAGATAACCAGCACGGACCTGCGCATCTGTGGCAGGCGGCGTATCAAATCGCACCTCACCGTCTTCAAACATCCAGCCGCCCGGCTGTTCAATCCCGTCAACGGCAATCCGGATCGAACCGGGCACTGGCAAAGCTATCGGCCGGACCTGCTGATCCGACATCTCACCATAGCGTTTGAGCAGCGGGAAAATCATTATGCCGCCATCGCCAATACCGAGCAGCTGATCATCGGCGTGCGGGACACCAGTCATCCCGTTGGAGCTGTGATCAAAGGGGTCACGAAAGCGAAATCCGCGGGCCGCGCCCCGCCGGGCCCGGAAAAAGCCAATCAACTGGCCGACATCAACTTCCGATCGCACTCCGGGACCCGCATCATAGCGCATCCGCGCATCCGCCCAGTCACTGTTCCGGAATTCCGCGCCGGATGCGGTGGTCACGATCGCGGTCGAAAAACCGGGCGAGACCATCGCGTCTCGCCCCAGTGCCAATGGAAACTGGACATCGTCAAAGGCCTGCACATCGCCCTCCTTGCCGTCGAAATGAGTGAAGCCATCGCGGATGATCTGCGGCAGCGCCCAGAAGAAGGTGTCGGCGACACCGCGCTGGCGCGCTGCGTCGGCAGCCACGTCAATCGCCGTCCATTGCGCCCGATCATCGGCATTCAAGACAAAGCCTGAAAAATAATGCTGGCGCTCGATCGGATAGCCGAGCCGCGTGTCCATTGCGGCAATTCCGCGCGAGGTGGCGCCTCGCTGGCCTTGGGTCACCCAGTCATAATCTTCCAGCTGCAGGATATCGAAGGCGGGATCGGCCCATCCGAGCGGAACATTGGCGCGCTTGGCCTCTGGCGCGGCGGCATCGAGCACGGTCGGCAGATAGACGAGCAGCAGCAGCTCGGCATCAGACGCCACGGTTCGGACCCGCGCGGCAATATCCGCGGTGGATTGCGCCAATATCTCGCCGGCCCGGTCCAGCATGCGATTCTGGGCATCGGTCTTGGGACCGAAGATCGAGGGAACAGAAACCAGATCATCGCCAAAGGCTTTTTTCGCCTTGTTGTCATAGAGGCATATCTTGCCGCTGCCGTCGGGGATCACCCACCACCAGGGTTCGCCGATCTGGATTCGAACCGGCAGGCCAGCCGATTGCAAGATCAGCGCAAAGACTTCCGCCGTATCGTACAGCCGCCGCATGGCGCTCGGATGCGCGGGTGATAAGAGCGTAGATGGGGGTTCCCATCCGGTCAGCGCGATCTCCCCATTTTCGCCGCGCTGCTTTTGGTTGGTCGGGCAATATTCATTGAGGAGTTCATATGAAATGGAGAAGATGAGCGAGTAGCCCATCTCGCCTGCCCGCGCCGCGAAGTCGCGATGCCAGGCGTCGCATGGCGCATTCAGCACCCCGCCATTCAGGGTGACAAAGAGCTTTCCGCCACTGTTCGGCTTTAGCCGAAAATAATGGCTCATCCCGACATAGTGATTGATGACGCTACGATAGCCCAAATGGATCGCGTTTCGGAGCAAGCGAGCGGGTGTCACATTATACGCATCGTCATAACCGGTCGCGAGCCGCATCTCATGCTCGGGCACCATCGTGTCGCCAATCCGCAGGGTCGATGTCGATCCAGTGGCGGTCAGCCCGCTAATCTCAGCCCACGCTTCGACCGGACTGGAGAGGCTGCCGTCACCGCCGGTATATTCAGGCGGTATCAGCGACAGAAACATCCGATCGATATCGCCGGCCCACACCGGATCGGCTTCACTCGGCAATAGGAAGCCGCCGTCCATGGCATCGAAATCGAGGGTGATTTCCGCATCTTCCGGGCTTCCGGACGCATAGTTCCACAGCCGCACATACCAGCCGCGCGGATTGCCATCCGCATCGCGCCCTTCGATCGTCAGGGTTGGCCCGTTGACCGCATCGAGCGGCATGATGCCCGATGATCGCCAGTGAAAGGATAGCCTGCAACCGCGATAGTCCCGCCGCCTATCATAGGCGATGAGCGGATGATCCCAGCGATCTTCGCTCTCCCAAATCAGTCCGGCGAGATCGTTGGTCTTGTAGAAGACCGCATCGACCCGGAGCGAGGCGTCTCCCGTCGTTACGACGGACGCCATCATCGGCTGGGCGAAATTGACGGTCCAGAAACGCGGATCGAACCGCTTGATATGGGCGAACTGGTGGGTGTCGCCGAGCTTGGCGAGCCAGTGGGGCATGATGCAGTCCTGTTATTCGGCGCTGGCCAGAGCGCGGCGCACCTGATGGGCAATTTGGCGGCTCGAACGGGTCAGTGCTTCAGGCTCCCTGCCCTGGGGAGCATTCACCGATATCGTCACGCGTATATCGCGCGGTCGATGCGCCGTGCCGGTTTCGATCCGTCCGCTCGATGACGGCACGAACAGTTCCGGACCCCGCTCACCGACGCGATACGCTGTTCCGGGCGCAACGGGACCGCCGGTGGCCCGGCCCGGTGCACCAAGAAACGCTGCCGCCAACTGGGTTCCCAAATTCAGCAAACCGTTACTCCCGCCACCCTTGCCGGATCCCTGGAACAAGGAATCGAGCCCGGTCTGGATCGCGGCCTGCGCAATATCATTCATCACAGCGAGCGCGGTGCGCTTGAGATCGTCAAAGCCAAGTTTGCCGGTTCTCACCGCTCGCAACAGTGCGGTTTCAATATGCCGGCCGGCGCTGTCGGCCGCTCCGCCAAGACCATCAGCCAGGCTGCGTTGCATCTCGCTAATATCGTGCTGGAACGCCTGAGTGTCCGCGCGAACCTGGATCACCTGATCCTCAAATTCTTCATCCATCGGGAAACTGCTCCATCAAATTTTTCGTATCGGCTCGGGATGCCGGGCTGGCCTGATCTGCTTCACCGGACATAGCGGCGACGACAGCGGCCAACTCCGTCGGCGTCGCTTGCCAGAATTCATCGGGACGCCAGCCAAGCGCAGCACCGGCAATCCCCGCCAGCTGGATCGCCGCGTCCCTAAACTCACTCACCGGCCTTGCAGGATCTGCTGGAGCAAGAC
This sequence comes from Parasphingopyxis sp., assembly GCA_965212265.1. GTDB lineage: Bacteria > Pseudomonadota > Alphaproteobacteria > Sphingomonadales > Sphingomonadaceae > Parasphingopyxis. The sequence continues at coordinate 51,073 of CBDBUZ010000011.1, forward strand.
CCGCAGCACCGGAGTTGCCGATGCCAAACCCTGCCCGGTGACAGATTCGCCAAATCGATCGCGCGTCAGTCCCTCAGGCTTCGGGTCGAGGCAGCACCAAAAAAGAGTAATCAACTCGCTCAGTTTGAGCTCGCCTCCGGCCGCTCGCTCGACCAGCGAAAATAGCGGTCCGAGCTCCTCTTCAGCAGCGACGAGCGCGGCAAAGCTCGGCCGCAATCGCAGCGCTTCGCCGGCGACGATAAGTTCGGCCTCACCCCGGGCGGAATTGGCTGTTTCAGGCATAAATTCTCCTGGCGTGAAATGTCATTCCCGCGCAGGCGGGAATCCCGGGCGGCAATGCGGCCCGCTTAGGTCGACAGATTCCCGCCTGCCCGGGAATGACGATGGGGTTTCGGAATGTTTACGAGCGAAATGGTCACAGGCTCACCACCTGGCCGGAGCTTTCAAGCGCCAGCGTGTAATTGCGCTCGCCATTGAAATCGCCGGCATAGTCGAGCCGCGCGATCAGGAAACTGCCCTGCATCCGCTCGCCGCTTTCAAAGCTGATCTCATAAGCATCAAGCGCGCCAGCCAGCGCGTTGTTCTTGAGCCGCGTTTCAGCGACCGAACCGGTAAAGATCCCGGCGCCCGATACCGAGACCGAACGCACCCCTGCCCCGGTCAGCAATTCGCGCCAGCCGCCACTATCCTTGTTGGTGATCACCACCGGCTCGCCATTGATCGAGAGCTGCGTGGTGCGCATTCCGGCCACCGTGCTGAATGTCTGCGGGTCTCCGCCATCGCCGACTTTCAGAAGGAACGCCGAGCCTTTTTCTGCTGCCATTATCTATCTCCCTAGGAAGTCATTGCGCGAGAAGCCGCGCGCGGAATGTGAGGATGCCGCGCCAGGGCGCGGTGCTGCGATCCACGCGGCCACGCAGGAATATGCAGCTCACCAGCTGCCAGCCGGGCAAGTCGCGCGGCATGGCGGCAATCGCGGTTTCGCATTCGGCCATCAGCGCCGCGAGCCGATCTGCATGATCGTCTTGCTCGGCAATCGAAATCGAGAAGCGCAGCTCGCGTCCTATCTCGGTCTTGGTGCTCCAGTCGCGCGCATCGATGGCGCCAAGCTGGACAAAAGGTGTCGTTGCGCGACGGGCGGGGATCGCATCGATCGCATTCACGGCGTCGGCAAGCGGAGGATGCGCGGCCAAAGCTGCGCGGACCGTATCTGCGAAAACTTCCGCGACACTCATGACAATCGCATCCGTCGCCAGGGCCGCCACAGGGCCGAAACAGAAGTAGGCGGAAGACCCGAATTATCCTGATCCCGCTCGACAAAAAGATGTGCCGCCAGGCGGACGATACCCTGGCGCAGTGGCTCGGGCACCGCGTTCCAATCCGCGCCCATGCCGGCGCGATACTGAACGGTGACGCGCGTCGCCGATCCAGCCGCCATCACCCGCACCCAACCATCGCCATTGCTGTCGATATCGATCGCATATCCATCGACCGCGATCGGGTGAGAGGAGCCAGTTTGGTTCACCCCATCAACCCGCGTGATCGCCGTCACCGGTGTCAGCGACAGCCGCCGCCACTCGCTCGATACCGGCACGGTTTCTTCGGCATCACGCAGGATCAGCGCCTGGCCGACAAAGCGTTCGCACGCCTCGCTCGCCGTCCGGATCAGGCCCGCGAGCAGCGCGTCATCCTCATCAATGGTAATACGAAGATAGGCTTTGAGCTCACCCAGCGCGATGGGCGTGTGCACTGGGATGCTGTCCTTTGCGGCGCTCATTGCGCGTCGACCCGAAGCAGCAAGGAGCGATCGGCCGTCCGTCCGTCAGACAGGGTGATATGGCAGGTGGCGCGGTAGAGCTGGCCGGCGATCCCGCCGCCGATACGTGCCCCTGTCTCGCTGCCATCGACAAAGGTCGAGGCGAAGGCGAGCCCGCCCGCTTCAGTAGGTTCGACGGTCCAGTCCGCGCTGGTGATCGTCGCACCGCTGAGAACAGCATCGGGCCAGCGGATCGCGTAGCGGAGCGCCGCGTCCGGGTCTTTCAATATCGGTTTCATGAGAAATGTCCGTCGCAAAAAGAAGCGCCGCGCCTCTGGCCGCCCAAGGCAGTCAGAAACGCGGCGGAATATTCCTGGGCCTGCGCCCCGGAATGGCGGCGATCAGCTGGCGCTGAACCGCAGCAATTTGATCGCCTCGCTGTTCGAGACCTGCCCACCGACCCGCTTGGTCGCGTAGAAATGGACGAAGGGCTTGTTCGAGAAAGGATCGCGCAGGATCGCGGTTTCAGAGCGTTCGGCAATCAGATAGCCGGCCTTGAAATTGCCAAAGGCGATCGCGTCTGCACCGCTGCCGATATCGGGCATCGCATCGGCTTCGGTGATCGGATAGCCGAGCAGCGTATCGGGCTGGCCCGCGCTCAGTCCCGGCTGCCAGAGGAATGCGCCGTCCGCCGTCTTGAACTTGCGTATGGCGGACAGCGTCGCGGCGTTCATCACGAAATGCGCACCCTGGCGATAGGGAGAGCGCAGTGCCTGGACGAGATCGATCAACGCATATTCCGGATCGTCCGCATCAAAGCCGCCATCGCGCCCGCTCGGTACATATTGGAGTGAGCCAAAACTGCGGCTGTCATCGCCTTCATCGCTGGTCGCTGTATTGAGGAAACCGCGCGGGCGATTGGTGCCGGAGCCGCTCACAAAGGCCGCCCCTTCGGCCTGGGCAAATTCGGTCGCGATCTCGCTCGCCAGCCAGGCTTCAACGTCAAAGGCCGCATCATCGAGCATCGCCTGGGAGGCAGCGGGATTGGCGTAGAGCTCACCCATTGGCGGGGCGATCTCTTCGAAATCGGGCGTATCGGTTTCCGGGCGCGCGGCATCTTCGGCAACCCAACCAGACGGCGTGCCGCCCGTCGTCACCAGCTTGCGATAGCCGGCGCTACCGACCTTCACGACATTGGCGATCGCCCGGATCGGTGAGATGTCAGCGAGCGTGCGATCGATCACCGCGTCGATTTCCTGCGGGATCGCATAGCCACCGGCCGGGCCGGACGTGCCATCAAAGCTCTTGCGCTCAAGCCCGGTTTCAAGACCATGACGCAGATAGTGCGCCGTGAAATCGCCCTCGCCATGCGACATCGCCTTCGTCCCCTCCAGCGCCGGGCGGGCTGCAACCACGGTATGCGCATCCATCCAGCGCTTCACCGCCGCGATATGCTCGGCAACCGTATCGGCGGCCGAGGGCGTGTCATCGGCCTCCGCATCGCTATCGACGGTCTCATGCGGCGCTTGTTCCATCGCGGCAAAGCTCGCCGCGAGCGGATCCATCTTGGTTTCGATTGTCATCTTCGCTTTCTCCTTTGGACAAAAGAAAACCCCCGCACCGCTGGGATGCGAGGGTGTGAAATTGCGGGATGCCGCAAGGCTTCCCTTTGTCAGAATTTCGAACTACATGCCGCGCCATGACAGACGCTAAAGACACACCGCCCGATCGCCTCTCCAACAACCCGATGAGCGATCATTACGAACCCGGCACGCTCGAACGCGGCATCGGCATCCGCTTCAAGGGCAAGGAACGCGCAGACGTTGAGGAATATTGCATTTCCGAAGGCTGGATCCGCGTCCAGGCCGGCAAAACCCGCGACCGCCACGGCAACCCGCTCACCATCAAGCTCAACGGCGAAGTCGAAGCCTGGTATGAGGATGTTGGTTCGAGTTGATCATTCAACCTTCCTATCTGCAGTCACAGCTTCTCAGCGGTGAACGGATATTGTGGCAAGGACGCCCGAAACACGGGATCGTGTTCCAGCCCAGTGACATCTATCTCATACCGTTCAGCATCCTGTGGGGCGGCTTCGCAATTTCTAGCGTAACGCGGTCTTGGAGTTTCAATAACGACCTTTATTTTTCACTCTTCGACATCGTCTTTTTTACCGTAGCCTGCTACCTGATCGCGGGTCGCTTTCTGCATGATGCCTATAATCGAACTCACCTGTTCTACGCGGTAACAAACCAGCGCGTGATCGTGCGTAAGACAGGTATGAACAGAGGTATTCGGTCTCTCGATTTGGCGGCACTCCCCACGCTCGAGCTCAAGTCTGGGCGAAACGGCAGGGGCACAATCTCGTTCGATTTTGACGACGAAGATGGCTTTACAATGCGCGCAATGGGATTTGGCGCCTTAGTCCCGACGCTCGGAAGAAAAGTGAAGTTTTTCGACATTCCCGAAGTCAATTCCGTGTACGAAACCATTAGGCGCGCCATTGACGAGTTGCCTCGCTGACTAGCCATTCGCCACCGCATGCACCCGTGCCAGCGGCTGCATCGGCAGTGTCACCAAACTCACCTCCACCAGATCCAGATCGATCAGTTCGCGCAGGCCATTCTTGCCCGGCCCGCCATTGCGCACGCGATAGCCAAAGCTGAGGCCGCCGAGCGTGCCGCTCTCCAGTCCCGCCGCTAGCGCTTTCTCCTCGAGCGTTGCGATCACGCGCAAGCCGTGGCGATCTTCCTCCAGCGTTTCGATCCGCCCGATCACCCGGCCCCGATCATGCTGCCAGAGCAAGGGCACGTCTTGGTTCGCTCGCCCGAACGCGCCGGGCCGGATCACATCGCCGCCGCGATCGGGTGCGTCGAAGATTGCCGCATAGCCGGCAAAGCGGACGCTCATCGCCCCAGCCAATCGGTCATCCCGAAACGCACCGCCAGGCCCAGCAGTACCAGCGCGAGCATCGTCTTGGCGATCCAGCCGATGGCCGTGCGCAGCGCCCCGCGCCGGGCAACCCGCCACGCGCCGAGCAGCTCACGCAGCTCATCCAGGTCGCGGCGGGCATGCGCATCGGTCAGCCCGAGCTGGTGCAGCGCATGGGTCGCGCCAAGCGCGCCCGCCTCCTCGACAATCGCCCGCACCGTGATCAGGTCACTCCCCTGATCGTCAAGCTGCGCGACCAATCGCGCCAGCATCTCTTCATTCGCTTTCATCACTCAATCCCCAACATTGAACGTTTCTCCTCAGGCGACAGGAAATCGGCCGTGCTGACCTGCGCCCATAATTTCTCGCGGTCCTCGGCCAGTGCAGGCACGGCATCGAGATCGACGGCGAGCGTCGCATCCGGCCACCAGCTGGCAAGGCCGCTTTGCACGGCACCCAAAATCTTGTCGGCGAGCGGCAGCACGCCGAGCCGCCACAGCGCGCGATTGGCTTCGCGATAATTGGCATATGTGTTGTCACCGGGCAGGCCGAGCAGCATCGGCGGGACGCCAAAGGCCAGGGCGATCTCGCGCGCGGCGGCCGCCTTCAGCCCGACAAAATCCATGTCCGCCGGTGTGAGGCTCATCGCCTGCCAGCTCAGCCCGCCTTCGAGCAGCATCGGCCGACCAGCATTGGCCGCGCCCTGGAAACCGGCGTCCATCTCTTCCTTCAGCCGATCAAATTGTTCTCCCGACAGCACGGCACCCGGATCCTTGGGATCATAAATGAGCGCGCCGGAGGGCCGCGCGGCATTATCGAGCAGCGCCTTGTTCCATTGGGTCGCACTATTGTGGATCGCGATCGCGCCCGACGCCGCACCCAAGGCCCCCAGCCCATAATGATCGTCAAGCGGATGCATGGCACGGATATGGATGAGGCTCGGATGGCCCAACCCGTCCTTCGCTTCCAGCCGCATGAGTTTTTCGCCCGCGCGATAGAGATAGGCGGCGGGCCAGCCTTGTGTATCGGGTTCAATCGTGACCCGTTCGGGACGCAGGGCGAAAAGCTCGCTCGGCGCACCTTCGGTATCGCAGATGATCTGGATAAAGGCATTGCCGTGGAGCAGCAGATGCGCGGCGGCACTCTCCACCAGGGGCTGGCCGCCGCCATTGCCCCGACACAATGCGCACTCCCGATCGCCGCCGGAGAGCGCGGCCGCACCCGCACTTTCCGACACCAGCCGCACAGCCCGCTGCGCCACCGGATTCTCGATATATCCGTTCCGCAGCTGCGCCTCATAGCCGCGCGGCCATTCGCCAAGCGTCATCGCTCCATGCGGCATGCGCAACAGCGCCGGACGCGCGGCTGCACGTCCGGACTTTCGTCCGAAGAATTTCATAGTTTCAATCCCATTAGCTTTGCGGTGCGCGGCTACAGGCGCCGCACTGTCGGCCCGGCGGCCCTGTTCAGCATCAATTCCGTCAGCGCATAGACCAGCGCATCGGCTCGGTCGGGACTGCGCCCCGGCCCGGCATAACCGCCGCCGATGATCAGCCCGGCGAGCTCATCCTCGAGCTGCGGAAACGCGCCGACATGGTGCACGCGCCGCCGCTCATAGAGCGCCGCAACCGGCTCTGCCCGCGCCACCTTGCCGCGCGTGGCATGCACCAAGGTGAGCGGCAGATTGCGTTCCACCGCCTTCAATACAGACCGCACCATCGCGCCGCCCTGATTGGCTTCGGCAATCACCCGATCCGCGCTCCAGTCCCGCGCGGCAGCCGCGACTGTCGCCGCCCATCGATCCGGTCCTGCGCCCTGGACGCTGGCATCATCGAGCACATAGCCCTGATCGTCCGCGCCCAGCCCGGCGACAATGATCCCGCAGGCATCGCTATCGGGCTTCGCCCCCACCGGTGGATCGACCGCGACGACGACACGCACAAGCGCCGGTCGATCATCAACCCGGCATGCTTCGATCAGCGCGCGTGGCCACAAACTCCCCGCAATATCGGTAATCAGCTCGCCATCCAGTTCCTGTCGGCCAAGCCGGGTGCCGCCATAGGCGTTATCCATCGCCGCGACAAAGCCGCGACCCAGGATCAGCCGATTATCGAGCGTCCGCCCGCGCGTCACCATCACCGACGGATCCTCCAGCAGGCGCTTGATCAGCGGTACGGGTCGCGGCGTCGTCGTCGCGACTGCGCGCGGATAATCGCCGAGCCGTAAACCCAGCATCAAATTGTCCCAGGCCGCCATGCCCGCCTTCCATTTCGCAATCTCGTCTGCCCAGGCGATATGATGCGATGCGCCGTGCAAATTTTCCGGCTCGGCCGCCGAATAGAGCGTCGCCAAACTGCCATTGGGCCAGGTCAGCCGATCGATCGACGGTTCGAAATGCGGCCGCTCCCAATGATGCGCGATCGCCAGCAATCCGCTTTCGCCTTCGACCATGATCGCCCGGGCTTCACGCATCGTCGCGCCAACCAACGCAATCCGCCGCCCGCCAAATTTGCGCGCATAATCGCGCACCCATTCCGCCCCGGCCCGGGTCTTCCCATAGCCCCGTCCCGCAAGCACCAGCCAGATCCGCCACAGCCCGTCCGGCGCCCGTTGATTGCCACGGCTCCAAAATTCCCAATGCGCCTGCATCAAGGATTGTTCAGCCGGGGTCAGCCCGGCAAACAATTCATCGCGCTGCGCATCACTCAGCCGGGCAATCTGCTCGGCCAGAGACGCCTCATCCATCAGGCGTTTCGGATTGGGCCTCCTCATGGAGGCGGCGATGCATCTCGGTCAGGCGTTTTTTCAGGAGATCGAACACCGCATCCGGATCGCCCGCCGCCTGGCGCGCCTTGGCCCGCAATGCCGTTTCGCGATGCGCCTGCAACAACCGAATGCCGACCGCATCGCTATAATGACGCATTGTGCCGACTTCCTTGTCACCGCGTACGATCGGCTTTTCAGTGCCATGCGTCGCCCGTTCGAGCATCACCAGTTCGAGCTGGTCATAGGCCATCGCGATCGCGTCTTCCCAGGCCGCGGCAAAACCGGAATCGCGGCGGCGCAGATCCCGGGCCGTCTTGGCTGTCTTGCCCGCCGCTTTTGCCGCCGCGGTGACGTTGCAGGTCGTCGCCAGGGTTTCGAGAAAAATGGTGCGCCGCTCCTCGGTCCAACCATCCTTGCGTTGTTTGCGCTGCTGCGCCTGGCCCGGACTATCGCCGGTAAAGTTGCGCGCCACATGCTGCGACGCCTTTGCTCCGTTCATCCAGAATTCCCAAAAGAAAAGCCGGGAAACGCAAATGCGCCCCGGCCGGATACAATTTTCGATCTTGACTCTGTATAACCAAATAGCGTGACGCTGTCAATTGCTTTTTACCAATTTGGTTATTTCATCACCGAGACGCCCGGATTAGCGTAGCACTGCCATTGCACCCCTCCCCATTCTCTGACACCTAAGCGGCATGGAGACTATGGCGGATTTCGACCTGGTGGCGCGCGGTGGTTCGGTTGGGATACTCCTGCTGATGATCGTCATTTTGTGGCGCGACCATCGCCATACCAATGCCGGCAGCATCGGGATCGTCTTCCTGGCCACGGTCTGTTGCCATGTGATCGCGACCATAAGGCTGACCGGCGGGGACGGCCTGCCCTCCTTCACCGATTGGGTTTTCGAATTCGGTTCCAATGCAGCGCCCGGCATGTTCTGGCTGCTGACCCGGGCCTGGTTCAATGATGAACGGCCGGGGTGGCGCAGCTGGGCGATTGTCGGGCTGTCCGTGGCCTGCATGCATATCCATGCCTGGATATTGTGGCTCGACATGGATCCCTGGATCCTCCCGACCGGTATATTGGGACGTGCTGCGGCGATCGGCCTGGTGGCGCTTGGGCTCTATGTCGCCTGGCGCGGACGCGGCGATGACCTGATTGAAGAGCGCCGCCGGCTCCGCTTTTGGGGCGTCGGGGCAATCGGTGTGTACACCTTGCTGGTGCTGACCGTGGAGATCGGCATGCGGCCCGGCTTTATCCTCTCGACCAATGGCGCACGCTCCTGGTTGATCCTTGGCATCTTCTTCCTGACGCTCGCTGCGGCGATCGCCATCCTTGCCACCAATCGCGCGGACCTGTTCGGTTCGCCCCAGCGCAATGCCGATACCAGCGATGCCAAGCCGGAGCTCGATACCGAGCTCGCGACCAAGCTTGAGGCACATATGACGTCCGAACTCGCCTGGCGCGCAGACGGGCTGACCATCGCCGCACTCGCCCGGCGGCTCGACACGCAGGAATATCGCTTGCGGCGCCTGATCAACCGGCAGCTCGGCCATCGCAACTTTGCCGCCTTCCTCAACAGCTATCGGCTCGAGGAGGTGCGCACGGCGCTCGCCGATCCAGGCCAGCGCGATGTGCCGATCCTGACGATTGCGCTGGATGCCGGCTTTGGTTCGCTCGGCCCGTTCAATCGTGCGTTCCGCGATGCAGAGGATATGACGCCCAGCCAGTATCGCGCCGCCAAGATCGGCTGAATTCCGGTCTTTCCCGAACCTATCGATTTCGAAATCCGGCTGGTCGCGTTCGAAGCCAGGAGAGAAATGCCCGTCACGATAGGCGAAACAGCTCCCGTCAACACCGACAGGAGACTGATGATGACGTATAGCCTTTCAACGATGCAGCGGACGCTTTTTTCGACGCTTGCTGGTTTCACCTTCAGCGCACTCTGCATTGCCGCGGCGATTGGCCCGGCGGTCAGCCTTGCCTGAGCCCCTGCCCCAGTCGACGGCCGGGAGTCCCCCTCATCTCTGGCTGTCGATTGGGTGGCTGTCGATTGGGCGCTAATCGGGATCTAGATATCCCAGTTCATAAACATGGCCGTGAAGGCCAGCGTATCAATTATCCCATGCCACATGATCACCGGCCATAAATTGCGCCGGAACAGCACAAACATGATGCCGAGCACCAGGCCGATCGTGCCGGTGACAATGACCCCGCTCAATCCCTGATAATAATAATGGCCATAGCCGAACAGCAGAGCCGGCAGCACGAGTGCCAGCACGATGCCCCAGCGAACGCCTTGAAAGGCGGTCTCGAGGCGGGTGATCAGATAGCCGCGGAAGAACATCTCTTCGCCAAAAGCCGCCGCCGTCCAGACAATCACCAACCATAGAAGGAAGAGCGGGATATTCCCCTCCAGATCGCCAAAGCGATCGCCGACCGTGTCCGGCACCTGGCCGATAAAATCGAGGCCGATCGCCGGGCCGCCGTACAGCACCGCCGCTACCGCGCCGAAAAACACAATGCCGGTGAGGATCGTTTGCGGGATGAGGAGCAGTTTCGCCTTGAGCCCCGGCAGGCGGCGCACACCCAGATCGCGCCAGCCTATGCCTCGCCCGCGCAGATAGACGGTGAGGATGCCGAGCGTGAAGATCAGAGAGACCGGCCCGGCAAAGCGCCAGAAGAACAGGCTCATCACATAGCGAGACCCGAGCGCCAGCGCGACAAAGGCGAGTATCTCCGCGAGGATCAGCCAACGGCTCATGCTGCGGGGTTCGGTAGCGTTTTCGGTGACGGCTTGCGGCGGATTTGCGGGCGTTTGGGTGGCTGTCGTCATGGTCTGCGTCCTTTTCGAGTCGCGGCCAAGATACACGCTTTTTATTGTTTATCAATATATCTGTTGTTATTTATCAATAAATACTATATTGATTTTCAATATTGAGACAAAGGATATCGACATGGACTCACCCCCCAAGGATTCGCTGCTGCGCTTCACCCTGTTCGCCACCCGCGCGATCACGTTCCTGCTGATGTTCGCAGGCGTCGCGATGGTGATCGGCATGGCGCTGGTCGGCTATGACATGACCAATGGATCGCCGGCCCTGCTGAGCGAATATCCGGGCGTTGACCTGGCGGCCTTCCAGACGAACTTCTGGCTGCTCGTGCCGACGGCCCTGATCGGTGTCGTGCTCGGCATTTTCTTCTTCCGCCTGCTGACGCGGATCGTGCAGTCGGTGGGCGAAGGCGATCCTTTCGCCGCGATCAATGCGACGCGGCTGCGCAATATGGGCTGGCTCGCTCTCGGCTTTCAGCTGATCGCCCTCCCGGTCATTTTCCTTGAGGCGCGGATGGACGAGATATCCGGCCAGCCCAGCGGGCTCGATCTTGATCTGGGCGGCTTCGTCCTTGCGTTGGTTCTGTTCGTCCTCGCCCGCGTGTTCGAGCGCGGCGCCGAGATGCGCGATGATCTGGAGGGCACGGTATAATGGCAATCACCGTCAAGCTTGATGATCTGCTCCACGACAACCGGATGACGCTCACCGAGCTCGCCGATCGGGTGGGGATCACCATCGCCAATCTCTCGATCCTGAAAACCGGCAAGGCCAAGGCGATCCGCTTTTCGACCCTGGAAGCCATTTGCCGGGAGCTTGGCTGCCAGCCGGGCGATTTGCTCTCCTTTGACGGGCCATCCAGCGAGTAATCAGGCTAATATTCGATAATCCCCCTATTTCAGTGCCTTAGACTCTGATCGATTTCGAAATCCGGCTAGCCTGGTTCCGATCCGGGCGAGAATCACTGCGCATCTGACGGCATAACGGCTCCACCAATTCAAATGGGAGAGCCCCAATGCCGACCGACCCGATTTTTGCCCTGCTGCCTGAGCCGATCCAGATCGGCATCGCCGCATTGCCCAATATGATCCTGTTTGATTTTGGCCGGTATATTTTCGCGGCCACACTGATCGCTGGCATAGTTTGGGCCGCCAAGCGGACCGGCTGGGCCTATCGCCAGATCCAGGACCGGGTCGCAAGCTCAGCCGATTATCGCCGCGAGTTCTTTGCCTCGCTGCGCAGCTGCGCGATCTTTGTCTTTATGGGCATCTTCGTGGTCGCGGGTGACCAGATTGGCATCTTCTACGATATTCGCGGCAGCTATGGCTGGGCCATCGACCTTGGCCTCTTCGCTGCCATCCTGATCGGCCATGACGCCTATTTCTACTGGACGCACCGGATGATGCACCATCCCAAGCTGTTCAAGACCTTCCACCGCTTCCACCATCGTTCGGTCACGCCGACGCCGTTCGCGGCCTATGCCTTCGATGTTCCCGAAGCGCTGGTGATGTTCGCCTTCCTGCCGATCTGGCTCCTCTTCGTACCGACGCCTGTTACGGTGATCTCCGCTTTCCTCGCGCTGATGATCATCCGCAACACGATGGGCCATGCCGGGCTGGAACTGCATGCCCGCTGGTGGCTGAAGACCCCCCTCACCCGCTGGATCAGCACGACGACCCATCATGACCTCCACCATTCGGGAAGCTTCAAGCATAATTACGGCTTCTATTTCACCTGGTGGGACAAGCTGATGGGCACCGAGCATCCAGACTATGCCGCTGAATTTGCCAAGTCGGTTGCCAAGCCGGACGCCGAACAGGCGAACGAAACGGGTGAACTGGCGCCAGCGCGGTAACGGCCCGCACCCGACACTGAGCTACTCCCCTCGGAGCGGGCGGCCTCACAGCACGCCCGCTTCTTTTTTTGGCTAGAGCACATCCTTCATTTGCCCAAGCGGCTCATGCTCCATGATCCGCTGTGCCGTGTATTCGCGGGCAGAATCGCTGAGTTCGCGGCCAAGATGCCAATCGAGGATCTTCATCGTTTCCGGGATCGGCGGGGTCAGCAGCACATCGGCCTGGCTCAGATTGCTGTTCACCGCACTGGCGCTGGACACGACCATCGATCGCGACATGATCTCAACGATGCTCGGGAATTCATGCTTGGGTTTGCGGCGGAAGATAACATCGGCAAGCAATCTCCCGCGGGACCGCAGCGAACTATATTTGGTTTCAAGCCGCCATTCCTCGCCAGCATCAGATCTGAGCGAGACAACGACATTCGGGCCGGCCTTGGCTTCACGCATGATCGTCACGGGAATATTGTCGAGCACCCCGCCATCGACAAGGATGTCGCCCTCTCGCGTGATGAAGGGTGGCAGGATCGTCGGCAGTGATCCCGATGCCCGCACCGCATGCCAGAGCGGCCCGCGGCGATGGATATAGACACTGTTGGTCGAAAGGTTGGTCGACACACCGAAGAAATTATAGGGCAGGTCGGCAATATCCTTATTGCCATATCTGAGCTCAAGCTGCTCGTCGAAAACCCGCGGATCGAGGATCGAGTGCACCGGCACGGTAACCCGCTTCATCGCCTTTTTCGCGATAAACATATCCTGCATCTGTACGATCGTCTGTTCCGGTGTCAGCCCCTGGGCAAGCGCGCCGCCCATTGCTGCACCAGCACTGGTGCCGCCGTAAAAGTCGATCGGAATGTCATTTTCGATCAGCCCCTGCATCACGCCGACATGCGCGCAACCAAGTGCACCGCCGCCGGCCAGCACAACGCCATTGGCGCAACCGGCCATGAAGCGGCCGACCCGGGCAAAGGCGGATTCGCAATCGAGCGGAATATGATGGTGGAGCTTAACATTGCGGCTATCGAGCCAGCGCCCGCTGCCTTCAATTTCTTGCGCTTCCTTGTCGCGCCAGAGCAGTAGCGTCCGGTTGGCTCGCAGGAACAGCGGGATCGCATAATCTTCCAGCTCGCTGCGCTCGCATTGTTCTTCGAATAGCGGCGCGGCAATCACCAGATCATCGGAATTGCGGGTAATCGCCCGGTCCCATTCCGGATCATCGCCGGCAACCAGGATCACCCGTTTCGCGCTGCGCTCCAATTCCCCGAGCCAACGGCCGAAACCTTCGCTGTCCGCCGACAATCCATCCGGGCGATCGGAATATTTGACCATCCGGGGTTCGTCATGGCGGGCGAGCGCTGCACAGAGTCGATCGGCAAATCCGTCCGGCAATGCTGAACCAGCGGCCGGGATCAGCGCGACCACGCGACCGGGCTTCGCTTCCATCGCGCTTGCCGATCGGGTGGCCACAGCAAGGCGGGAGGAGACCGTTGCAAGGATCGCATCGGCAATTGCGGGATGGGCTGAGACAACTTCGTCATAGGCCGCGCGGGTTAGGAGATAGACCGTGCTGTCACGGCTGGCACGGACATCGGCAGTTCGCACGCCGCCTGAAAAGAAGGCAAGTTCGCCAACCGGTTCACCGGCACCGATTTCGGCAACCACGCGTCCGTTGGGCAGCTGGACGTAAAACCGCCCCGTTGAAACAAGATATAGCGTGTCGGCTTCTTCGCCATAACGGACAAGATAGTCCCCGCCCTTGACCGGAATTGGCTTGGCCGCATTCTGCAATGCCTCCAGCCCCTTCTCGTCCAGACCCGCAAATGCCTCGACTTGCGAAAAGTCGTTCGCCATTGAAACATCCCCCTGTTTGTTCCCCGGGCATCCCCGCTAACCGGCTATCTAGCGGAAATATAAGGGGGTTGGGAAGGGGCGTGAACTTTGCGGGTCATCGGGAGTGTTTATGGTCGTCAAGCTTGGCCTGACACCGTCATTCCCGCGCAGGCGGGAATGACAGTCAGAGAGCTAACGGCCGTTGACGTCGATTTCAGTACCATCGGCTTGAACGAAACAGCCATCGCCCTGGATATCGGGATAGTCGTGATCGTCCTGACGGCCCTGCCCGGCACTCGCATAGGGCAGTGTAAATGGTTCGGCACCCGAATTGGGCCCGCCCAGGTCGAATGCATCTACGCAGATCGGGTCCTGAAAGTTGAGGCCGAAATTCACCCCATCGATCCAGATCAACCGTGCATTGACCTGGCCAATGCCCGACAGCTGAACCTGAAGCGTTTCCGAATGCTGGAATGACAAGCCGGACCCGCCGAGGCCATATTCCGACAGATTGGTCAATTGGACCGCACCGATGTGGCGGCCACCCCCGAAAATATCGGCATAGGCCAGCAACGGTCTACGCGGTGCGCGATAGGGAAACGGCCCCATCTTAAATTGCGAATGTCCCCAAACAGCGTTCATGCGACCTGTATCGCCAAACATAATTGAAACTAAGCTGGTCGATATGGTTAACGGCGCGATAAGAAAATCAGCGTGCAGGAATCTCTAACATGTTGCGGTCATGCGCTTTTATAGGCGATCCGGAGCCAATCCTTCACTTCGTCATCGACATCTTCAACCGTTTCCAGCCTAATTCGATGGCTGACCATGGCATTAAAGCTGCCCGACGATTCGAGCCGCCCGATCGGTGCGACATCTTTCAGATTGATCCCGAGATCCACCCGCGTTCGGGTACTGGGCTGGACCAGGCCAAACTGTTTCGAGCGCCGCAGGCTGACATAGCTTTTCTTGGGCGCAAGCTCCGCATCGGATCCGAGCGATCCCACGAAATCGGCAATCGCATCATAGATCGGCCTGAGCGCTGATTTCGGCCCGGCATATTGGCTGGCGACCAGGTCACCCTCCCCGCTCCCTTCGGCGGCCTCGCGCGCCTTGTGTGCGACCAGGTTCGCAAAACCATGGGTCATGTCATGCTCTGTCTTGAGCAGTTTGACGATCTCGCCATGTTTGGCTGGCCCGCTTTTGGCAACAATTGCCAGCCAGTCTTCGAGCGGCTTTCCCGTCTTGTCCGGCATATTCGCAATCATCGATGCGGCTTGTTCTTCCGGTGTGGCCATCTGCGCCTCCCCTGTTTTTCGAAATTCATTGGTCATTCCCGCGCAGGCGGGAATCTCTAGCGGCAAGTCGTTACGCTTATGTCGATAGATTCCCGCCTGCGCGGGAATGACGCTGGGGCTAAAGCCCCCTGATCCGATCAAAGGGCCAATTCTCCGCGCGGCAGACTTTCGGCGTGAACCAGCCCATGATCGGGCCGAGCATCATCACCATCCGACCGCTCATCAACGGCTTGCCGGTTTCAACCAGCGATTTGAGATTGGCCGTGATGAACGGGCCGCCCTGCGCCATGGATTTTTCCGATTTGGTGCCAGCCGGAACATTGTCGGTGATCAAGGTGAACTCCGTGCCGCCATCCGCTTCTTTCAATTCATAGGTCACGGTGCTCGCCGGATCGTCCAGATGCGTGAACATCATGGTGTGGGAATATCGGTGGGGTGGATCAAATTCGAGCACCTTGCCGACGACACTGGCGAATTTCCCATCCTTGGTCTGCATCGCCATCGGCTCGCCAGGCGCCAGGCCATTGGGCGTGCGGCACACGGCGCCAAAGAAAAACGGCAGCACTTCATCCGTCGTCACGAGCACATTCCAGACCGTTTCGATCGGTGCCTCGATATGGACTTTGTAATAGGCCCGCTCGGCCTTTGCGTTGGTGTCCGCCATGGATGGTTCGCCCGTCATGCTCGTCATTTCCCTTTCCTCTCGCTTGATTGTTTTCGTGCAGCTGCTTCGGCGACATATTTGAGACCGGTGACCCGGCCCGCCCACAGCGCGCTATATTCATCGGTCCAGCGATCATGGATCATCTGGATCGGCGCGGCATTCAGATAGAGCCGCCGCACCCGGCCATCGCGTTCGCTGACCACCAGGCCGGCCTTTTCGAGCACAGCCAGGTGGTTCATGATCGCGATCCGGCTGACATCGAAGCCCTTGGCGAGCTCGCCAACCCCCTGGCCCGGCCGGTCCCGCAACAGATCCAAAATCCGTCGCCGCACCCCATGCGCCAGTGCATGAAACACCGCATCCATCGCCGAATCTGCCTGGTCCGAATCAGTAATCATGTAATTACATTATTACATATAATCGCGGAGTCAAGCGCGGTGGATTTGGTGGGGTCCAGAATATGACTGTGCGCACTTCACATTTACATGGGCCACAGTTGCGCTAAACCACTGCGCAATAACAACGGGCGCGGTCAGATGGGGTGGATCTGCGCGACACCGAAAAGGTCGAGGGAGTAGATTCATGGCAGCAGATGCACCGGTTTCGCTGGGTACGCGGATTATCGACAACATCACCAATGTGAGCGATTTCATCTGGGTTGGCACCTGGAATGGCGAAGAGGTGATGCAAGTCTTCGGCTATAATATTCCGCCGATGGCAGCGATCCTTCTCGGCGCGGGTCTCTATTTGATGATCGGGCTGCGCGGCTATCCCTTGCGCAAATTATTCAGTTCGCTGGCCGGCATATTCAAGAAATCGGACAAGAAGGGCGAAGGCGAAATTTCGCCCTTTGCCGCGCTCTCGACTGCCCTTTCGGGCCAGGTCGGCACCGGCAACCTGGTCGGCGTGGCGACCGCGATTACGCTGGGCGGGCCAGGCGCCATCTTCTGGATGTGGATCACCGCCCTGTTCGGTATGGCGCTGGCATTCGGCGAAGGCGCGCTTGCCGTTCGGTTCAGGGAGCGCACTGAGGACGGCGTCTATCGCGGCGGTCCGATGAGCTACATCACCTATGGACTGGGGCCGAAATGGAAATGGCTCGCAATCCTGTTTTGTTTCGGCGCACTGTTTTCGGCGGTGGTCACCGGCAACGGGATCCAGGCCAACAGTTTTGGCGACAGCGTCAGCGAATTGACCGGCTTCGAAGAATGGGTCGGCGGGCTGATTGCCGCGATCGCAGTGTTCATCGTCATCATCGGCGGCATCAAATCAATCGGCAAGGTGGCCGAAACGGTCGTGCCGTTCATGGCTGGGCTGTACATCGTGATGGCGATCATCGCGCTGATCCTGAACGCGGAATATCTCCCTGAGACATTCTCCCTGATCTTTACGAACGCCTTTGGGCTCGACGCCGCTACGGGCGGATTTACCGGGGCGTTGATCATGATGGCCATTCGCGCCGGTGTGGCACGCGGGTTGTTCTCCAACGAGGCCGGACAGGGTTCGACAGCGATCGCCCATGCCGTCGCCCAGACCAATGATCCTGCGGCGCAGGGCCGATTCGCGATGATGGGGACATTTATCGATACGATCGTCATCTGCACGATGACGGCGCTGGTCATGCTCACCGTCGGCGGCGATTTCACCGCAACGGTCGATGGCCAGCAAGTCGCTGTCGCCCATGCCTGGCAGTCCGATCTGCAAGGCTTTGCGATGACCTCGGGCGCCTATGCGGCGGCCTTCCCGCTTGAGGTGTTCAGCATCCCGATCGGGACGTTGATCGCGTCAATCGCGCTATTGCTGTTCGTGTTCACGACACTGCTCACCTGGTCCTATTATGGCGAGCGGGCGATCACCTATCTCTATGATCAACTGCCGGGCGCCACCCGTCAGGGCGAGCTGCGCCTTCACCTGTTGTGGCGGATTGTCTGGTGCCTGGTGATCTTTGTCGGCTCCTTCGCCCCGCTTGATGCAATCTGGCGCCTTGGCGATATTTCGAACGCCGCAATGGCGTTGCCGAATATCGTGGCGCTGATGGCATTGTCGGGCGTGGTCTTTGCTCTCGCCCGCGGCGAACGTGCCGCTGGTACGGATCATGGCCGCGAAACGCCGAAAGAGCTGCTGGAAGATGTCAGCGGCGCACCGGGGCATTGATCCGGCGATAGCGGCGGGTTGATGATCGCGATGACAAAGACGATTCCCTTTTACCGCTCGCACCTATAAGGGGCGGCAATGTTGAAACGTCTTTACGAATGGACGCTTGAGAAAGCCGGGCATCCAAAGGCCGAGCGTTGGCTGGCTGGCATCTCGTTCGTGGAATCGAGCTTCTTCCCGATTCCGCCCGATGTCATGCTCTTGCCAATGTGTTTGGCGCGGCCGGAGCGCGCGCTCCGATATGCACTGATTTGCACAATTGCGTCTGTTGTCGGTGCCCTCCTTGGCTATGCGATTGGCTATTTCCTGTTCGAGACGGTCGGCCAGGCGATCCTCGACCTCTATGGGCTCGGTGAAGAATTTGAGGGCTTTGCTAGCGCGTTCAATGAACAAGGCTGGCTCATCGTGCTCCTTGCTGGCTTTACGCCTTTGCCGTTCAAGGTGATCACCATTGCGGCAGGCGCAACGGCCATGCCGCTGCATGTTCTTATCTTCGCTGCAATCATCGCGCGCGGCGCGCGTTTCTTCCTCGTCGCCATCCTGCTCTGGAAATTTGGCGAGCCGATGAAAGCGTTCATCGACAAATATTTTGCCATTCTGACGGTGCTCGCCGGCATCCTGCTCATCGGCGGGTTTATCGCCCTGCGCTACATCCTCTAGCCGTCGACCTTCTATTCCACTTCGATGACGATATCTCCCATCGAACTCGACCGATAATGGACAACATCGCCCGCCTGGAGGAACTGCCCAGACTCCACTTCGTTGGTGAGAAATACTTCGATGACCGAAGATATCACCGTCTCGCCAGAGAATAGCCTGCCCGAAAACAGATGCCAGACAGCGCCCTCAATGATGTCGCCCCGCGTCGGCGGTGTGAAAATCACCCCTTCTGATGTTCCGGACATCAGCGTCATGCCAGTTGCTATAAAGGGCACGGGCGATAATCGGTGATAAGAATCTTGATAGAGAAACCGGGGCTGATCCATGTCGGTTAGCGCTTGGGCTGTGAGCTCCCGGAAATCGAGTGTCATCTCACCGCCACGGGCGTCCTGGCGCGGGTCATCATTCACCGCGGTCGTCATCCGTTCCTCGGCAATGAAGCTCTGCCAGTCCTGAGGAATGACGAGGAACGGCCCTGACGGATAGAAGTCCGGCCCGCTCTTTGCATCGCTAAAGCCATGGCCGGAATCGAGATTGTCCGGATCAACAAGGCGCACCAGCGTCGCGCGATCCGTAAAGTCACCGCACAGGAAAAAGCCCTTCTCCGCTGCGTCGAAATCTTCGACGGAGCGGATGGGGCGATCGAAAATCATGCACATCTCAATCTCGTAATCGAGCAGCATGTCTGGACGCGCCGTCACGGTTGTCCGCGCGGGGGTTGCCGTTCCGAATTTCGGGAAATTGAACACCTGGTCGCTTGATGCTTCTTCGGCATGTTCGGGGAAGTTGGTTCCCGTTGCGATGTGCCTCTCTCCAGCACCAGCTACCGGCAGAAGATCCGCTATGGCAACGGTCTCGCGGGTGGCAATCGCTGCCACCTGCTCGGTCAGCGTCGACGCATCAATAGTGGCGAGCACTTCAAACGGACTGCCGGTTGCAGTCGAGCCAAGAGTTTGCAGATCGACCACCGACGCTTCGGTCGCATCGAAATCCAGCACCAGCAATGTCGCGACATCGCCGCTCGGCCTCTCAATCTGAGCCAGGGTCACAGCATCTTCGAGCGGAAGGATGGATGGAACGAGCTCTGCATCTTCAAACGAAGCCGGATTACCATGCGGATCCGGCGAGGTCGCCCAAAGGCCGATCGCAAGCAGGCCTCCCAAGGCGAGGATCGCTGCAATCCCGATTGCTATCTTGCGCACCATCATTCCATCCCAGCTTGCTCAGCGTGCAGCGCCGACTGGCCACACAGATTAACACAGCTTTTTGAGGAAATCGCTGTCCGGCGCAACTAGCCGCCCATCATGGCCGCATCCATTGCGAGGATCTTGGCGAAGCTGTCCCGCCCCAATATACGGTCCGTATAGGCGCGGGTTTTCGGATAGGCATCCCAATCGATTGCCGCCTTGCCATATTCGAGATTCTTGAACGGCGCAGCCACCGCAATATCGGCCAGGGTAATGCTGTCGCCAACCAGATAGTCCGGCTCATCGGCCAGCAGTCCTTCAAGATAGGCAAGGAGTGGCGGCAGGGTTTCCCGCTCGGCGGTGACAGCCGCAGCCTCGTCGCCTTCTTGCCCCGTCATAGAAGCAACGACCCGATTGAAAAAGATTGCCCCACCCGCCGGCACCAGCATCGTATCGCCAAACTCATCGAACCAGATTGTCCTGGCCCGGGCTTCAGGATCGCTTGGGATCATCGCCGGATCAGGAAATTTGCTTTCGACATAATGCGCGATGGCAGAGGAATCCGACACCGTAAAATCGCCGTCCCGGAATCCCGGTACTTTCCCAAATGGCGAGCTTTCCCGAAACTCTGGATCACCGCCGCCGGGCATCACGAGCTGGTGATCGAAGTCGACCCCTTTCTCGTCAAGAAATGCCATGGCCTTGCGAACGAATGGGGACAGAGAGACGCCGTAGATAATCATCAGAAGCTCCAGACTGAGAGAGGGGATTGGACGTTGCTAGCACAGCGACGACCCATCGCAACCTAAGCAAAAACGCACCAGCGATGCAAAAAAAGGAGGCGCTAGCCCGGCAACTGATAATGATCGGCCAAACGGTCCAGGGCGAGCAACAGGACGAGTTTTCCCGACCGGCTTGGCCAGCCCAGCTCCTGCTCCGCAATCTTGAGGCCTTCACCCGCGCACAGAACCCGCCAGGCAACATCATCCAATCCCGATCCCAAAACCTCAATCGCATCATCAAATCTTTGCTTCGCCGCCAGCTGGGCCTCGCTCGGGCTGAGGCCCGTTGGGGCGTGGCGCGCGGCCTTGCTCGTCGGCGGCGCATCCCATTGCATCGTGGTGCGCGGCGCGAGCTGGGAAAGTTCATAGTCCCGCCGTAGCGCTTCTCCCGCATCGAAGTGGCGTGCGGTGATATGGCCGCGCGCAAGCAGCCAGCTGAGTGGCGATTCTGCGAGATTGACGGTTACCGAACGCGGCAGTCGCCCTTTGCGAGCTGGGTGTTTGGGCGCGGCATCACTGACCCGCAATTGTCCATCTTGGGGTAACGGCCGCTCCACGAGCAGTCTCGGGTCCGTGCCCCGCGATAGACATTTCCCGGCCATCCTAGCTCTCCTCAATACTTTCCAGTCCCTGAGAATCGACCTTGCCATTTCGGCAATAGTGTAGGACAGATAAAAACCAATTTGGTTCGTCGAGGATAGGCCAATATGATCACGACAATCCGCGAAATCCGCAAGGCAAAGCGCCTTACGCTGCAGGAAGTGGCGGACCGCTGCGATCCGCCCACCACCGCCCAAACGATCGGTCGCTTGGAGACCGGCATGCGAACCGTTTCCGTTGCCTGGCTGAACCGGATTGCCGATGCGCTGGGCGTGGAAGCGGCAGATCTGGTCACATTGCCCGAGCAGACGGATCTATCTGTGGCGGCGGTGCTCGACGGTAATGGTGCCGAAGCGCCGCGACACGCGACACGTTTCACGCCCCCTCGCCCCTCGCCTGGGATGGTCGCGATCCAGGTCGATGGCGGAATTGGCGACTATCGTGCCGGTGACGAAATCTGGTGCGAGCGGCTGGATCCGGATGCCTTCGCCACCGCATTGAACCGGGATGTGCTTGTCCCGCGCCCGGCCGGTCGCTTCCTGTTCGGACGCCTTATCGGGAGAGAGGGCGAGCGCCTGCAACTGCTTCCGCACGGCGCCGGCGGGCGCCAACAGGTGATCAAGGATCCCAGCTGGATTGGTGTCGCTACGCGCCTGGTCCGCGCGCTCTAGGCGATCTGCGGCCCGCGCTTAAATTCGCAACCGAACCTTGCCGCGTCTCTTGCCTCCAATCTATAGTCGGCCTTGGAGGTAGTGCGTGACGAACAAAGGGAATCCCGATCCCGGTTCAGAGGAACCGAACGCAGAGCTGATGCAGATGATCGCCAACAGCCCTGTGGCGTCGGTGATCAGCAATCCGCGCCTCCCGGACAATCCGATCGTTGCGTCGAATGACAAATTCAGCGAGCTGACCGGCTATCCGCGAGAGGAAATCATCGGTCGCAACTGCCGCTTTCTATCCGGCCCCGGCACCGAACCCTGGCTGACCGAAGAAATCCGCCGCGGCGTCCGCGAAAAGACGTCCGTGCTCGTCGAGATCCTCAACTATAAACGCGACGGGACACCGTTCCGCAACGCCGTGCTCGTCGCGCCGATCTACAACCAGGCGGATGAGCTCGACTATTTCCTGGGATCGCAAGTCGAAATTCCGGATGAAGCGGGGAGCATATCGACCGCGCGCCGCATTGCCGCCGTTGATGCGGTGAAGAATCTGTCCGAACGCCAGCGCCAGGTTCTCAAATTCGCCGCCGAGGGCTTATTGAACAAGCAGATTGCATTCGAGCTTGGCGTAACCGAGCGGACGGTGAAGATGCACCGGGCCTTGCTGATGGAACGCCTCGAAACGCCGACCGCCGCCGATATGATCCGCACCGCAGTCGAAGCGGGCCTATAGGCAATTCGCACGCGTGATGAGCGATCAGGATCGCACCGCGCGACATGGTCCAAAGGACATGTAGGATGAGCGACCAGTTAACGGCATAACAATGGTGTTGCGGCGTTGTAGGTCCTTTGGTTGATACAGCCATCTCCCATCCCTCGGCTCCCCTTAACCGGACACCTCCCTCCCCACGCCGCAACACTTTTTTCCAGATGCGCAGAGACACGCCGCACCAATGCGCGGCCAACGCCGTGCGCGCGCGCTGGATGAAACGACCGGAACTGTTGAGGAATGGTGGGCGCTGACAGGCTCGAACTGCCGACCCTCTCGGTGTAAACGAGATGCTCTACCAACTGAGCTAAGCGCCCTTCCTTGCGGAACGCTGGGCTTTTAGGGAATTTCGCGAAGGCGTCAATAGGCGTTTCGCCGAACGGAGCGGTAACCGGCGGAGATGCGCGGATTTGGGGGTCTCAAGAGGCTCCCGGGAATGTCCCAATCGCAAAAACGGCGGCTTAGGCAAATGCCGTCAAATAGTATCGACAGGCTGACCGATGCATGACGGACTAAAACCGAATGTCCGCTTGGCGCCCGTTGCGGAAAATTTGAGGCGCGACTAACCGCCTGATCCAATCAATGCGACGGGGGCCCAGAAGAAGGGATGAGCCCAGGATGCTTCCGTATCATCTCGGCGCGTGTCCATACGGACTTCACGGATCGCCTGCTGAAAGGCCTCAGCGCGGCTGAGGCCGGGCGTATCGCGCAGTAGCGTGAAAGTGCGTTCGGTAATCACCGGCGCCACCTCGTCATCGACCAACCAGTAGGATGCGAGCAAGTTTCGTGCACCAGCATAGAAGAAGGCGCGCGAGAGGCTCGACAGGCCGCTACCATCGCCAGAGGCGCTGTTACAGGCTGTAAGGATTACCCAATCAGCATCAAGCCGCAACGTCGTCACTTCAGATGCGCCCAGATAGCCGTCATCCTCCTCACTGGCAGTCGTCGGAGGTGTGAGCACAAGGCCGGGTTCGACCAGTGAATCAAACTCCGATCCTGTCAACCCATGGGTAGCAAAGGCCAGGATCCGGGCACCGCTGAGATCGGTAGACCGGACGACACGCTCGCTGGCGCGGTCAGCAAGGAACAGAGCGTCTTCAGGCGCATTCAGTAGCCGTGCGAGGCTCCGAAGTTCTTGCGCTGTTCCCGGGATACGGTTCATCGCTCTCAAGGAATCGCCATTGGCCATCCGCAGTCCCGACGTCATTTGTGTCCAGTCGAACAGCGATGATGCGTTTGGTATGATGGCTGATCGACGGGCTCGTTGCTGAGGTACGCCGTTCAACAGCGGATCGCCAATACCGATGAAACTGCCCCTGAAGTCGGCACTCGTCTCTTGATTGGACGCACGCCGTAAGAACTGAAGCGACTGGATCGAGGGAATATGAGCCAATGCAAAGGAATCAGCTAACCAGGCAGTATTGCGCAAGGCGTCCGGATGATTGTCCGCGCCTTCAGGTTCTTCGGTTACGAGAATGGAGAAGGGCATACTCGCCAGCGCATCGCCGGCGGCGACAAACAAATGTGTCTTGCCGTCGAGTATTGGCAGGACTGGCGCGACAATCTCGCGATATAGCGCAAATGCGGTGGCCCGATCGAATCCATAGGCCTCGCCCGGCACGTGTTCTGCAGCCCATTCGGCAAGACGATCTTCCGGCACAGCACCTACGAGGTTAATGCCGACATACCATTGCAACCGATGGACTGCGTTCTGAACCTGATCGACCGTCCAATCCGACCGGTGCCACTCAATCGTATCGCGGTTGATCGCGATTATATGCGTGCCAAACTCCGAAGGCGCCGTCAGCAATATCGCTTCGTCTTCCGCAAGAAGCGCCTGGGCTGCCTCTACGCTGAGTGGTTGCGGTTGGACCAACGCAAAATAGTCAGGAAAGTCTGCCTCCAGTCGAGCGTCGATCGCATCCAGTTGCGCTTCGACGATGTTCCGTTCTTCAAGGAGGCGCGTGCGCAGCGCTCCATTGTCATCGCTAGCCTCGCCAAAGCTGGATCCGAATCGGTCATCATTGGCTTGCCATTGGTTGACGAGCCCTTCGCGCTCGCGAACCAGCTCGCCCAGTCCTTGGCGCGCTTCGTCGGCAAAGCGACGGACTGCCATCTGCGCAATGGCCTGATTGGCGGGTCCTGCAATACCGCGTTGCAAGGTGAGAAAGGCATCTTCAATTCTGGCCTGCGGACTGTCACCGCTGATTGCCCAATAGGAATCCGCGAGCAGTTCGAAAGGTGCATTGGTCAGCGAAAGCGTCTGAAAGGCGAAATCATCGAAGCTCCTGCGTTCCAGGCCTTGGAGGCCGGCGGCAAGAAATGCGATTGTCGGTTCCAGTTCGGCCGGCTGCTGCTGACGCCGCAAGGATGTGCGCAGAAGATCCCGCGTCGCCAACAGGGCAGCAGGGAAATCTGCCTGATCGCGGGCGACCCAGCCGTCGACAACCTGTCGAAGATTGGCCATCGCTGCATCGAGATTGCCGGTCTCTACTTGAGCCTGAGCCAGACGCCGGCGCGCCCCAAGCGCGGCCGGATGGGTATCTCCAATCATACGATCCAAATCTTGGACGACCGACGAAAACTCTCGTGCGGCGCGATCATACGCGCCCGCAAGATAGGAATTTTCCGCCAGCGCCTGTGCCACTTGAATTTGTCGCTGGACACTGAGTCCCGGCAAGCCTTGGAGTTCAAGTAAAAGCGATCTGGCGTCGGCAAACTGGCCTTCCGCCGACAAGACCTGAGCATAATTGATCTGGGCGATATTTCTAAGCTCAGGATTCGCGTTCAGGGTCCTTTGCGACAATTGAAAGATATTGAGAAAGACGGAGCGGGCAGACTCGTAACGCGATGATTCGGTGTAGAAGATGGCAAGGTTGCTGCGCGCAATAATGGTAGCCTGATGGTCTGACCCATAGACCTGCTCCAGCAATTCGATCACCTGCTGATACGTGGTTTCAGCCTCGTCGAATGCACCGGATTGGGCAAGCAAATCGGCTAGTAGTAGCCGCGCCTGCAGGACTTGGTCCGATTGCGGGCCGAACAGTTCAGTGCCGCCGGGAATCACAAGACCGCGAAGCAATTGTTCGGCAGCCGAGAAGTGACCAGTTGCCGAAAAACGCTGTGCCAAGATTCGTGCTTGGCAGATTGCAGATGGACTTAGCTGCCCGGACTGCCCGACCATCCGTTGGACGATATCGCGTTGCAGTGTTGCCGCTTCTATCATGCGGCCCTGGTCAACCAGCGACTGGATCTCGGGCTCAACAGAACATTCGAAAGCCGGGTTGCCTTGGCTGAATGCCTGAGTGGGCAAAGCCAGAACGATAAGTGGGAGAAGCCGCAGTGCAATGCACGGTGGCTTGCGACGTAACTGCATTCGATAGCCCATCGGCACGTGCTAGCAAAATAGGCTTCAGAACGAAATCCGGATCTGAACTTTGAAATCCGAGAACATTCGAGCTGCGCCGAAACCTACCCTGGCCCCGCGGCTCGCGAATGTCCGCTTTCGACCAAAAACGCACTCTCGTCATAACGGACCCATCCCCATGCTACCTGCCCCAATCAACTTGGCAGAACATCGCCATTATCCTGGACTTCGGCAAACCAGCGGTCCAGCGCTTCTGCCGCTTCGTCGGCGAGGTCGATGAATATGCGACGGCCGTCGCGGGGGTCGGATCGGCGGACGAAGAGGCCGTGATCGGTCATTGTGCGGATCCAGCGGAGTGCCGTGGTTGGCGGAACCGCGGCCGCTATGCACAGGCTGGACACAGCGACCTGGCGGCCCTCGATACGCGCAGCCATCAGATCGAGCAGCATATCCCAGGCGGGATCGGCAAAGAGCTCCGCATCGAAAAATCGATCCCGCATGCGCCGCATCCGGATTATCGCCCGAATATCTTCGGCGCTGGGCCTGTATGTGCGTACCGGTTCGGAGTGAAATGCGAACGGCGCCTCGCCCAGCGAGTTACCGTTCGGCGCTGCCGGCGCGGCATCGCTATGAGACAGATCGGCCAGCGCGGTGGCAATGCGCGCGGCCTGCTCACTCAGCCTGCGCAATCGGGCGTCATCGCGTTCGCCGCCGATATCGTGAAGCCTGAGCGTCCGGTCTGCCGTTGCAAGCCCCAGAGCGGCCGCGCGATCGATCTGACCGGGCGCGCACAGCAAGGCGATGTCCGGATGCCCGATATAGGCACCGACAATATCGATCAGATCGATCGGAACGCTGATCACGCTGCGATACCGGCCAGTGCGCGCCGCCTGTTCGATTTCCTCCAACAGCTCGTCCATTTGCGGCCCATGATCTCTGCTCAGATCGACAACCGCGACATCGAACAGGATTTTCTCGTCGATCTGCCGCCGGGCTGTCTCAGGTCGCTCGACACCAATCACCCGTCCGCCAATGGCTTCCACCGAAAATCGGCATCGGTCTTCGCCAGCCTGGCTATCCGAAACAATCAAAACGGATGGAGGCATGCGGCGCTCCTCCGGTGCCGATAGTGAATGTGGCATAGCTTCTCCGCTGGGGCTCTTCGCTGGGGCTCTCCGCTGGAATTCTCCACTCAAACTCTCCGCTGACCCCATACCCGCTATATTCGCGCCGATGCGGAGCGAGAAAGCGCGATATGATCCATTATGGCGAACAGATATGATCCGCAATAAAGCATTTATATTGCATATAGTTAGCGGGAATGGCGCAATTCGCCGGTTGTCAATCCGGATTGCCGGGGTGGCCGGCTCCTGAAGTCACACCGAAATGGTGATTTCCACAGCGAAGAGCCGGCAGTCAGTCGGCGCTCAAGATCCAATCCAGCGCGGCTTCGGCGTGCAATGAGGTCGTGTCGAAGATCGGCAGGACATTGCTCGTCGGATTGACGACCATCACCAGCTCTGTGCAGCCAAGGACGATTGCCTCATTCCCGGCCTTTTCAAGGTTGGCGATAAAGGTCTTCATCGTGCGTTTGGATTCAACGCGTGCTTCGCCCAGCACCAGTTCTTCGAAGATGATCCGATCGATCTCCGCCATCCGCTCCGGATCGGGAATGGCAAGATCGATGCCATGGCTCTTCAGCCGATCGCGCAGGAAACCTTCGCTCATCGTGAACCGGGTGCCGAGCAGGGCTGCGCGGCTGACATTGGCGTCCTGCATGGCTTTCGCGGTTACATCGCCGATATGGAGCACCGGCACATCGACCGCCTCGGAAAGCGGCGCATAGAGTTTGTGCATGGTGTTGGAACACAGGACGATGCCGTCGGCGCCGGCTGCCTGGAGCCGGCGTGCGCTATCGGCCAGCTGATTGCCGAGCATGTCCCATTCGCCGGCCGTCTGGGCCTGGGCAATCGGTTCGAAATCGAAGCTCTCCATGAGGAGATGCGCGCTATGCCGGGCGCCAAGCCGTTGCATGACGCCGCGGTTGATCTTCTCATAATAGATTGCGGTCGACGCCCAGCTCATCCCGCCAATCAGGCCCAGTTTACGCATTACCACTTTCCTCTGCACAGATTCGCTCATGCAAAATAACGGGGCGCGGCATCAAACGTTCCGCCGACGAGATGATTTTTCGGGCGGGATCAACCGAGATTCTTGTTGATTTCCTCAACCATCTTCTTCGCGTCGGACAACAGCATCATCGTATTGTCGTTGTAGAAGACCTCATTATCGACACCGGCATAGCCGACACCGCCCATCGACCGTTTGATGAAGAACACCGTCTTGGCCTTGTCGACATCGAACACCGGCATGCCATAGATGGGTGAGCTCTGATCGGTTTTCGCAGCCGGGTTCACGACGTCATTGGCGCCAATGATGAAGGCGATATCGGCTTGCGAGAATTCGCTGTTGATGTCCTCCAGCTCGAACACCTCGTCATAGGGCACATTCGCTTCGGCGAGCAGCACGTTCATATGGCCAGGCATCCGGCCCGCCACCGGATGGATCGCATATTTGACCGACACACCCTCTGCCTTGAGCAAGTCCCCCATCTCCCGCAGCACATGCTGCGCCTGGGCAACCGCCATGCCATAGCCCGGGATGATAATGATCTTCTCGGCCTGCTTCATCAGGAAGGCAGCATCATCGGCGGAGCCCGCTTTCCACGGCCGCTCGATCCGCTCGCCTTTCTCACCGCCACCGCCGCCATCGGCACCAAAGCCGCCGGCAATCACCGAGAGGAACTTCCGGTTCATCGCACGGCACATGATATAGCTCAGGATTGCGCCCGAGCTGCCCACAAGCGCGCCGGTGATGATCATCGCCGTGTTGCCAAGCGTGAAGCCCATCGCCGCTGCAGCCCAGCCGGAATAGCTGTTGAGCATCGACACGACGACCGGCATGTCTGCCCCGCCAATCGGTATGATCAGCAGGAACCCGACCGCAAATGCGAGGCCGGTGACAACCCAGAACAACCAGGGTGTATCGACATTGGGCTGCGGCACAAAATAGAAATAGCCGATCAGTCCAAGGATAGCCGCAATCGTACCCAGGTTGATGACATGGCGACCGGGCAACAGGATGGGCGCACCCGACATGTTCCCGTTCAATTTGAGAAAGGCGATAACCGAGCCCGAAAATGTAATCGCACCGATCGCGACACCCAGCCCCATTTCAACCCGGCTAACCGGCAGCAAGATCCCCTCAGCATCCGTGATGCCAAAGGCTCCGGGATTGAGATAGGCCGCCGCGGCAACCAGTACTGCCGCCATACCGACGAGCGAATGGAAACCGGCGACGAGCTGCGGCATTGCCGTCATCTCGATCCGCCGGGCGATAACAAAACCAATCGACCCGCCAATCGCAATAGCGATCAGAATTTCCCAGATGCTGGCAATTTCATGGGTGACCAGCGTCGTGACGACAGCGATCGCCATGCCGATCATACCGAAACGGTTGCCCGCACGGCTGCTTTCCGGGCTCGACAAGCCTCTTAGTGCAAGAATGAAAAGTACGCCGGCAGCAAGATAAGCGAGAGCGGCAAGCGGGTTAACCGCGGTCTCGCCGCCAGCAGCCAGCGCCGGCGAAGATGCCAGCAATGCCAAAAGCGCGAAGCTGGCCCGAGCCGTGTGCGGAAGAGCGCTCATCAATTGCGCTCCTTCTTCTTGTACATGGCAAGCATGCGCTGGGTGACAGCAAAGCCGCCAAAAATATTGACCGATGCGAGAACAATGCCGAGCAAGCCCAGCCATTTCGCCTCTTCGCCGCCAGCCAAACCACCAGCCGCCGCGGCAATCAGCGCGCCCACGATAATCACTGAGGAGATTGCGTTGGTTACGGCCATCAATGGCGTATGGAGCGCGGGCGTAACCGACCACACCACATAATAGCCAACGAAACAGGCCAGCACGAAAATTGACAGGATCGAGATAAAGTCCATGGAAAGCCCCTAGTTCGCCGTAAGCCGTTCGTTCACGACCTGACCGCCTTTGGTCAGCGTGACACCCTGAACGATCTCGTCATCGTCGGGGAGAACCGGCGCTTTCGCCTCCTCATCCCAGAACGCGCTGAGGAAATTATATAGGTTGCGCGCATACAAGGCCGATGCATCCGCAGCCAGCCGGCCCGCAACATTGCGATTTCCGACAATCTTCACGCCATGCTTTTCAACCGTTTCTCCCGGCGACCGCGCCTTCGACATTACCGCCTTGTTCGACGGCAAGATCAACAATGACGC
Source organism: Parasphingopyxis sp. (assembly GCA_965212265.1). Lineage (GTDB taxonomy): Bacteria > Pseudomonadota > Alphaproteobacteria > Sphingomonadales > Sphingomonadaceae > Parasphingopyxis. The sequence goes on from CBDBUZ010000011.1 coordinate 81,479, forward strand.
TGCCTGGCCGCATTGAGGCCAATTGTTCATCCGAAATCAAACGCGGTGCAGGACGCCCCGGAATGAGCGCTGTTGTGATTACGATATCCTGTTTGGCGATATGCGAAGACACCAATTCAGCCTGTGCCTTTTGGTATTCTTCGGACATCTCGGTCGCATATCCACCCGTGCCCTCGCCTTCGATCCCTTCGACTTCCTCGACAAAGATCGGCTTGGCACCAAGGCTCTCAATCTGCTCCTTGGTTGCCGCCCGAACGTCCGTCGCGGAAACTTGCGCACCGAGCCGACGTGCAGTCGCGATTGCCTGAAGCCCGGCAACACCGACTCCCATCACGAAACAGCGCGCCGCCGTTACTGTGCCTGCAGCGGTCATCATCATCGGAAAGGCGCGACCATATTCGCCAGCGGCATCGAGCACGGCCTTATAGCCTGCTAGATTCGACTGGCTCGACAATATGTCCATCGACTGCGCACGCGTGATGCGCGGCATGAATTCCATCGCCAGCGCTTCGATCCCAGCCTTGGCATAGGCATCAACGGTTTCGCGCCGATTAAACGGATCAAGAGCACCGATCAGGCGCACGCCTTGTTTGGCCGAGGCGAGATCATCCGGATCCGGACCGCGAACACAGAAAATCGCATCGGCGTTTGCGATCACCGCTGCGCGATCGCCAACCGTCGCGCCGGCCTCTTCATATTCGGCGTCGGATACGCCTGCCGTCTCGCCAGCGCCCGCCTCTACGGCCATCTCAGCGCCTAGAGCCAAGAACTTCTTAACGCTTTCCGGCGTTGCAGACACACGGGATTCGAGCGGATCCCGCTCATTCAGGACGGCGATTTTCAACTGATCAGCCCCTTATCAAGTTATGGCGATTATGGCTGCAACCGTAGCGATAATAGTCAGGATCGAGCCCCACTTCAAAAGCCCAAGAAAGCCCGAATATGTGTTGTCGTGCGACTTATAGTCCATGTCCGGATGGCCGTTTCCGTCCGTCATCAGCGATACCCCTGTATTGAAATAACGTTATGGCATGTACGTCTAACCATGCCCCCCGCCCGTCTCAAGCTCTTTTGATGATGATTTTTCTGCGTTCGCGAAAAGGTTAACTGTCATCGCGGTCTTAAGGTCGCTTTTACCCTGTCTGGTCTATCACTCTTTGGTTCATTCTGGAGAGTGTGCCTTAATGTCGGCAGAGCGCGTAAAGACCCTATTGTTGATCGATGACGAACCCGCACAGGGGCGTCTGATTTCGGCTATCGCCGGCCGAGCAGGCTGGCGCAGTTTGCGGGCGGAAACCGGCAAGGATGCGCTGTTGCTGCTCGAGTCCGATGAGAGCGAAACGGTCGATGCTGTCTTGATCGATTATTGGGCGCCCAATGCGGACGATATCGCTCTGATCCAGCACATTGCCGAACTCCCCCAGAAACGCCCGATCCTCGTGATTACGGCCCAGTCCGAAGTATCCATAGCCGTTGAGGCCATGCGCGCAGGTGCGACCGATTTTCTTGCCAAACCAATTGCGCCCGAACGTTTGCTTGCTGCGCTCGAAGCTGCCACCGAAGCCGATATTCATCGCGGTGAGCTTCGACCGTTGAGCGAGAAAGTCTCACAGACATTGCCGTTCGACGAGATTGTCGGATCATCACCTGAGTTTCGCGCCGCCTTGGCGATTGCTGCAAAGGCCGCTCGATCCCGAGTGCCGGTTCTCATCGATGGGGAACCCGGTGTCGGCAAAGAAGTATTCGCCCGCGCAATTCATGCCGCAAGTCCGCGCGCCAAGCGTCCGCTCTACACAATCAATTGCAGCGCCACGCCGGCCAATCTGATCGAATCCGAACTGTTCGGACATGAAAAAGGTGCTTTTGCCGGAGCGTTCGAAAAACATATTGGCAAACTCGCCGAAGCGGACAGCGCTACACTCTTCATTGATGATATCTCCGCCATTCCGGCTGACGTGCAAGCGAAGCTCGCCAACACAATTGAAACCGGAATCATCCGGCCGATTGGGGCTCCGCGCGGATTTGAAGTTGATGTCCGGCTGATCAGCGGCGCCAATAGCGATTTGTTGGAACAGGTCACTGCCGGCAATTTTCGCGAAGATCTCTATTACCGCCTGAATATCGTCGGGCTCACCATTCCGCCGCTGCGTAAACGAGCCGGAGATATTCCGCCGCTTGCGCGCCACCTGCTCACGCGGATCGCGCGTCAGCCGGGCATAGAATCGCTTGGTATTACGGACGACGCGCTTGCCATTCTGATGCGATATGAGTGGCCGAACAATGTTCGCCAATTGCAGGACACGTTGTTCCGTGCCGCAATCGATTGTCAGGGCGCTGCTTTAACGTCGGCCGATTTTCCAGAGATCGCAGACCTGGTCCGACAATCTGAAAACCGACCGCAGGAACAACCGTCAACGGTTCATGCCTTTGCCGATGGTCCTGGCGTTGCATTGTACGAAGCGGACGGAAACCTCCGGCCGTTGTCGGACATTGAGGCCGATGTCATCCGCCTTGCGATTGGCCACTATCGTGGCCGTATGACCGAAGTTGCTCGGCGGTTGGGGATCGGTCGATCCACGCTCTACCGGAAACTGGCCGAACTCGGCATCGACAACGCCGCCTAGCTGATCGGCATCAGCGCCGCATCTCGCATACCACGCCAGATATGGAGCGCTTGAAGGCTCTCAGGCACATCATGAACCCGTAACAGCTGAACGCCGTGGTTCGCCCCGAGCACGGTGAGTGCCACAGATCCGCCAAGCCGTTGCTCGACAGGCGCTTCATTGGATAGCGCTCCAATCAATCGTTTGCGGCTCGCGCCCAACATGATGGGGCAGCCAAGCGCGTGGAAAAGGCTCAATCCGTTGATAAGCGCCAGATTGTGTTGCAGCGCCTTCCCAAAACCGATGCCTGGATCCACTATGATCCGGTCGCGACTGATGCCGCCGTGTTCGAGGTCCGAAATTCGGTCTTCGAACCAATCATATACTTCAATCAGAGGGTCCCGATAGTTGGGATCGGCGTGAAGCTGATGGCCTTTGCCCGCATGGTGCATGATAATGACCGGGCAGCCGGCATCAGCGACAATTTCGAGGGCACGATCGTCAAACCGCAGCGCGCTTACATCATTGACGATTGCGGCACCGGCCGCCAGCGCGGCCTCCATGACACTCGCCTTGCGCGTGTCGATCGAGACCGCGACGCCGGACGCCGCAAGTCGTTCGACCACGGGTAGAATCCTTTCAAGCTCATCGCCTTCCCAGACATCCGCAGCACCCGGCCTGGTAGATTCTCCGCCGACATCAATCATCGCCGCGCCCTGTGCGCTCATCGCAAACCCGGCATCAGCGGCAGCTTGCGGATCTTCGCTATGCTTCCCACCGTCGGAAAAGCTGTCTGGCGTGACGTTGAGGATTCCGGCGATGCGCGGTTCGTCCATGCGCAATACGCGCTCACCGAGCTGCAAGGGCTCGCGGGATGCAGTCACGCGGTCAATTGATTGCCGCGCGGCTTCGGCTTGTTCGTCCGACAGGGCCTCAAGATAAGTATCGAGCGCCTCGACGGTGACGAGTTTGGGCGCGAGCCGTTCCCCGCCGTCCACACCAATCACATCAAACGCGCTGAACCACAGCATTCCACCAGCCAGCCGCAAAACCTGACCATCCAAATCAAAGGGCGCGTCGACAAACCCGGTCGGGCGGAAATAGAGCCGTGCAGAGGAAGGGATGTCAGTCATAGCCGGTGTTTAACCGAGCCGTGGCAGAAAGCCATGGGCTGATTCAGTCAGAGCTGGGCACGTGTTTATGCGAAATGCGCCAGGCGATACTCAGCGCGCAGTTCGTCAATCGATTGCAGGCCATCCTTTGTCTCAACATGCCAGAAGGTCCAGCCATTGCAGGATGGAGCGCCTTGCAACAGTGCGCCGAGTTTGTGGATCGATCCCTCTTTGCCGTTCTTTGTAGCCAGTGACCCGTCAATCCGGACCTCCGCTTTCCAGCGGCGTTTTGAGTCCGTGAGGATCGCGCCCGGTTTCAGCATGCCGGTTTCGAGCAAGGAGCCAAAGGGCACTTTGGGCTGGGCAGCGTTGGATTTCATAATCGTGAGTGCGGACTCATCGAGCGGAAGCGCATCTTCGATCCGTTCGCGCGCCACCCGGCAATAGCGTTTCTCTCGTTCGATACCGAGCCATTTGCGTCCCAGACGCCGGGCAACTGCACCCGTGGTGCCGGTTCCGAAGAATGGGTCGAGGACGACGTCACCGGGTTTGGTGCTGGCGAGCATCACCCGATACAGCAAAGCTTCGGGTTTTTGCGTGGGATGGGCTTTCTTGCCACCGTCTTTGAGGCGCTCCTGCCCGGCGCAGATCGGGATCAGCCAGTCGGAACGCATCTGCAGTTCGTCGTTGAGCGATTTCATCGTTTTGTAGTTGAACGTATATTTCGCTTTCTCGCTTTTAGAGGCCCAGATCATCGTTTCATGAGCATTGGTGAAGCGGGTGCCGCGAAAGTTCGGCATTGGGTTGGCCTTGCGCCAGACAATGTCATTCAGGATCCAATAGCCTTCATCCTGTAATGCAGCTCCGACCCGGAAGATATTGTGATAGCTGCCAATTACCCACAAAGTGCCGTTGGGTTTGAGTATCCGTCGCGCCTCTTTCAGCCAGGCGCGGGTAAAGGCGTCATAGGCGCCGAAACTGTCAAACTTGTCCCAATCATCGTCGACCGCATCGACCTGGCCGCCTTCGGGTCGATACAGGTCTCCGCCGAGCTGAAGATTATAGGGAGGATCGGCAAAAATCATGTCGATACAGGCATCCGGCAGGGACGCCATTGCCGACACGCAATCCTGTTCGAGGATCCGATCGGTCTCGATCGCAACCGCCGTTTCTTGCGGCTTTGCGCGCCGCCGATTGGCTGTTTTTACTTTTGCCGCAGTCGCCATCCCGCTTTACCCCCTCACACAAAGAGACGGGAGCCTGAGTCAGCCGGACTCCCCGGTCAAGCTGAACTTAGTTAACGCATAAGGTTAGGATCGGGTTAACGAAGGGCGAACGAAAAGAGTCCAACACCAGATATAGCGCGTCGAGGGGCGTGGCGGACTCAAGATGATGGGGTGTGGCGGTAAAGACTCAAAGATCGAGCAATGACTGGGCAACCGGTCCAAAACAGCGTCTATGCAGCGCGCACGGCCCATGCTCGCGCAGCGCCTCTAGATGCCGCTGTGTTGGATATCCCTTGTTGCTCTCCCAACCATAATGGGGATGTTCACGCGCAGCTTCACGCATCATCCGATCCCGCGTTTCCTTCGCAATAATCGACGCAGCAGAAATGCACGGATGGATCGCATCACCACCAATCACCGCCTCTGCTGAATACTGCCAGTCAGGTAACTTGTTACCGTCCACCAAGATATGATCAGGCTCAACATCCAACGCCTCAACAGCACGGCGCATTGCAGATAACGTCGCCTGGAGAATGTTGATTGCATCGATTTCTTCTGGGCTAGCCCAACCAACACCAACCGCACAGTGTTCCCGAATTTTGATTTCTAGCTCTGCACGGCGCCGGGTACTAAGCTTCTTGCTGTCATCAAGTCCTGGAATGGGGGGAGCGCAAAGGATCACCGCAGCGGCGACTACCGGCCCAGCCAACGGTCCTCGCCCGGCCTCATCGACACCAGCGATCACGGCCAGAACTCGCCCATAGTCGCAAATCCAAGCGGCCCGTTCCCCTTGCCCAGCCCTGGCGCGGCCCTAAGGGCTGCGCGCACAAATCCGCGGGCCTGGCTGATGGAATCGATTGGTGCCAAACCTTGCCCCAGCCCGGTCGCTACAGCACTTGAGAGGGTACAGCCCGTACCATGGCTATGTGCGGTTTCGATCCGTCCGGTCTTCCAGCGATCAACTTTGCCATCCGGTTGAACAAAGATGTCGGTGATGAGATCGCCCTCCAGATGCCCCCCTTTGGCAAGGATCATGCAATCGGAGTCCCTGGACAAGCGGCGAGCTTCGCGCTCCATTTCATAGGCCGAAGAAAGCTCCGAAGAAGTTAGCCGCGCAAGTTCCGGGAGGTTGGGTGTCGTAATTGTCGAAATGCGCATCAGTGAATGGAAACTGGCAATAGTCGCTTCATCAGCCAGGGTTGATCCACTGGTAGCAACCATCACAGGATCAAAGACGATCGGAATGTCGAGGTTTTCCAATCGGTGAACCAACGCGCCAACCAAATCACTGGAACCCAACATGCCGATCTTGATGGCATCAATGCCAATGTCGGATTGCACAGAATCAATCTGAGAGAGCACGATTTCAACGCTGACCGGCTCAGCCGCTTGTACGCCAAGCGAATTCTGTGCTGTAATCACCGTAACTGCTGTCATGGCATGACCACCAAGATTGGTGATTGTCTTGATATCAGCCTGAATACCAGCACCGCCTCCGCTATCCGAACCCGCGATCGCGAGTATTCGGGCTGGCTTCGTCATGCGTTCGCCTTGTATTTCCGTTCGGTCGAAGCCGGGAAGCGCTTGAGCAGCGCGGTCGCACGAATTGGACGCTGCTTCAGCTCGCCACCGCAATTGGGACACGTGCCAGCCAGCGGCCCTTTTGTGCAATCTTCGCAAAAGGTGCATTCAAAGGTGCAGATATGGGCGCCTGACTTGTCAGCAGGCAGGTCCGTGCCGCAACGTTCGCAATCGGGGCGCATTTCGAGCATTAGGTGGCATCCTCCACGGCGGTGCAGATTGCATTCACAACAGCCTCAATCAGAGCTTCATCCTCACCTTCGGCCATAACCCGGATCAATGGTTCAGTGCCAGACTTTCGGATGAGAACGCGACCAGTTTCAGACAGCTGCTTTTCGCCTTCGACGATCGCAGCCTTTACGGCCTCTGCCTCCAAAGGGTTTCCGCCATCATAACGGACGTTTTTCAGCAGCTGCGGATAGGGCTCGAACAGGTGCAAGAGCTCACTGGCTGGCTTCTCGCTCACGACCAGCGCTGCCAGTATCTGGAGCCCTGCGATCAGGCCGTCACCTGTCGTCGCATAATCTGTCAGGATTAGGTGGCCGGATTGCTCGCCACCGACATTGCATCCCTTTGCACGCATGCGCTCAAGTACATAGCGATCACCAACTTGCGATCGTTCAAGACCGATGCCTTCCGCTTCGAGAAACTTCTCCAAGCCAAGGTTCGACATGACCGTAGCTACGATCGCATCGCCAGCAAGTTTGCCGCGTCGTTTCCAATCGCTACCGATCAGCGCCATCAGCTGATCGCCGTCAACGACTTTGCCCATCTCATCAACGACTATCAGCCGGTCCGCATCACCATCGAGCGCCAATCCGATCGCAGCCCCTTCTTCGACAACGCGCTCGCACAGTCCTTGCGGATAGGTCGATCCGCAATTTTCGTTGATGTTGGTTCCGTTCGGAGAAACACCGACGGTAATGACCTCTGCACCGAGCTCCCAAAGGGCCGACGGGGCGACCTGATAGGCAGCGCCGTTGGCACAATCGACAACGATCTTTAGGCCATCGAGCCGCAACTTGCTCGGAAATGTCGCTTTGGCATCGTTGATGTACCGGCCTTGCGCATCATCTACGCGGCGCGCGCGCCCAATATGCTCTGAATCAACCAATGACGGGGGATTCTGCAGCAGAGCTTCGATCGCGGCTTCATCGGCATCGGACAACTTGTAACCATTGGGGCCGAACAGCTTGATACCGTTATCGACATAGGGATTGTGACTGGCCGAAATCATCACGCCCAGATCTGCGCGCATTGACTGGGTCAGCATCGCAACGCCCGGTGTGGGCATCGGCCCCACCATAACAACATCCATTCCAACGCTGGTGAAGCCCGCTACAAGTGCCGACTCCATCATATATCCGGAGAGCCGCGTATCCTTACCGATCACCACGCGATGGCGGTGATCACCGCGCAGGAAGTGAGCGCCAGCGGCCTGGCCGACCTTCATAGCCACATCGGCGGTCATTGGTGCCTGGTTCGTGCGACCCCTGATGCCGTCGGTCCCGAAATAGCTGCGTGTCATTGATATTCAACTTTAAGTTGTTTCTGCTTGTGCCTCTCCTAGCCCCCCCCCATGATCGTGTGAAGCATAATGCATATGAGAAGAGTGGGCAGAGAAGGACTGGCATGATTGCATGGCTCGAACGGGCGCTCGCCGATCTCAATGCGATGGTGTTCATGAAAGTACCGATCTTCGGAGTCGAGGTTACGCTGATTGTGATCTGGCTTGCGGTGCCGATGATCTTGTTCACCTTATGGCTTGGTTTCATTAACGTACGTGCCCTGCCCTATTCGGTGCGGATACTTGCCAAGCCTGGACACAATATCGATGCACCTGGTCAGATCAGCCAGTTTGGCGCGCTTACCACCGCGCTGTCCGGCACTGTAGGCCTTGGCAATATCGCCGGTGTTGCTGTCGCCATTGCAACCGGCGGACCGGGTGCAGCCTTCTGGATGTTCATCATCGGCTTCTTCGCGATGACCCTCAAATGCGTCGAGGTGACGCTCGGCCACAAATACCGCGTGGTGAACAAAGACGGCACGATCCGCGGCGGCCCGATGTACGCCCTCAAAAACGGACTGGCCGCACGCGGCTGGCCGAAAATCGGACTGGTGCTCGGCGGCATCTACGCCTTTTTCGCGCTCGGCGGGGCAATACCGCTGGTCCAGGTCAATCAGAGCTTTGCGCAGATTTCCAATGTTACCGGCTTTACGAGCGGTGCAGGCTATGGCGCGATCCTGGCGGTATTGGTTGGACTGGTCGTCGTCGGCGGCGTCCGCTGGCTCGCCCGCGTTACGTCGATCCTCGTTCCCGGCATGGCGGCCATCTACCTGATCGGTGTTTTTGCCATCATCTTCATGAACGCGGCCGAGCTCCCCAACGCGCTCGCAATCATCATCGGCGATGCATTTAGCGGAGAAGCCGCAGCAGGCGGAATGCTCGGCGCCTTTGTCGTCGGCATGCAACGCGCCGTCTATTCGAGCGAGGCCGGTGTCGGTTCGGCGGTCATCGCCCATGCCCAGGCCCGCACCCATGACCCGGCCTCCGAAGGCCTTGTCGCCCTGCTCGAGCCATTTATCGATACGGTGATCGTTTGCTCGCTGGGTGCGATCGCCATCGTCCTCGCCGGCACCCATCAAAGCGGCCTGAACGACATCACAATCACTTCGGCTGCCTTTGCGCAGATATCGAGCTGGTTCCCTATCCTGCTCGCAGTTGCTGTCTTCCTGTTCGCCTATTCCACCCTCTGCGCCTGGGGATTTTACGGTTTACAGGCCTGGGGATATCTTGTGGGCGAAGGTCCAATCCGGACCATGACCTACAAGATTCTTTATGTCGTCATGCTACCCATCGGGTCGATCCTGCCGGTCCAGGCGGTGTTCGATCTGGTCGACAGCGCCTTCTTTCTTATGGCAATTCCCAACGTGATCGCCATCTATATATTTGGCCCGGAGATCAAACGCGAGATTACCGGCTATCTGAACCGTCATCGCAGCCCGCAAGAGGAGCCCGCCCCATGAAGACCCGCACGCTAGGAACCGACCTCACTGTCTCATCCCTTGGCCTTGGCTGTATGCCAATGGCCGGCATCGGCAAGGGCATGTACGGCGCGGCCGACGAAACGGAATCCATCGCCACCATCGATCGCGCGATTGATCTCGGCGTCACCTTTTTTGACACCGCTGAAGTCTACGGACCGCACCGCAATGAGGAGCTGCTTGGCAGAGCCATCGCCGGTAAGCGTGACGGCCTCGTAATTGCCACTAAATTCGGCTTTGCTTTTGACGAGAAGGGATTTCGCGGCGTCGACAGCTCTCCCGAAAATGTCCGCCGGGCCTGCGAAGGTTCGCTCAAGCGGCTCGGCATCGATACAATCGATCTCTATTACCAACATCGGGTCGACCCCAATGTGCCGATCGAAGAAACGGTCGGCGCAATGGCGCGGTTGGTTGAAGAAGGAAAGATCCGCCATCTCGGGCTGTCCGAAGCCGGCCCTGATACAATCCGTAAAGCCGCAGCAACCCACCCCATCGCGGCGCTCCAATCAGAATACTCCCTTTGGGAACGCGATGTGGAAGCTGAGATCCTGCCCCTTTGCCGCGAACTCAATATCGGCTTTGTTCCCTATTCACCGCTGGGCCGCGGCTTCCTGACCGGCCAAGTCACCTCGCGAGACGATCTCGATGAAGGCGATTATCGCCTGAACGATCCGCGTTACAGCGAGGAAAATTTCGCCAAGAATATGGAGATGGTGGCAGTCGTCACAACCATTGCCGAAGCGCATGATGTCTCGCCAGCCCAAATCGCTCTCGCCTGGCTCCTGCATCAGGGCAACGACATTGTGCCGATCCCTGGATCGAAGCGCCGCGTAACACTGGAAGATTCGATGGCGTCAGCGGATGTATCGCTGAGCGATGACGATCTAGCCAAGCTCGATGCTGCTGCACCGGCTGGTGAAACAGCAGGGCCGCGCTATCACGAACCAATGATGAAGATGGTGCGGATCTAAGCGACCCAGGCCCAGACGCCGACCAGCATTGTATGGAAATAACTGGCGGCCACCCACAGGATGATCCCGCCTATCAGCGGGATGAAACCGGGCCAGGTGGCGCCTAAGGGGACGCGACCCTTCGCAACGGCGGCAAAGGGGATGAAAGAGGTCCGTGCTTCCCAGCCCTGCCAGGCATCGCCGAGCAATGCTTCTTTCTTCTTGTCCTGAAGCAGCGAACCGAAAACTGTCAGCACCAGAATGCCGCTCGCAACCACAAGGTTCATCGGGCTTCCGCTCAGCGCAATATGGGTCAAGGCCCAGATAATGAAGGCCCAGTTCATCGGGTGCCGCGTAATCGCAAAGACGCCGGTAGCCGGGCGTACGATTTCTGCCTTTCCAGACGGATCGGGAAAGGCCGGGTTGCCGATATTGGATCCCACCAACAGGATGCTGGCGATCAGCATGAGGATTGGCGCAGCCCATTCAAAAAGCCAAGGCGGCCCAACCCAATAGGGCGCCATGGCGGGCATCGTCCATGCAACCCACACCATCCAGCCGAGCGTTACCAGCGACACCAGCGAATATAAGCCCAGGAAACCGGTCTCTCCCATGCGCGCGACCAGTGCGGCGCGGAGCGGATGCGACATCAGGAAATGACTTCCTACAAATGCCACGGTGGCGACGATCAATTGGGTAAGAGGGCTCATTACAGGCCTACCATTCATATGCTTGGGGCAATTCCCGTTCGTCGATCGACAGATAGCGATCGCGCAATCGGGTTTGCCGGGATGTCAGTGGCTGCTGCACGCCATCGATCAGGACCACATCCACATTGGAACTCAGCTCCAGCGGATCACCATCCCAGATCACGACATCAGCGCGGCGTCCAGGCTGCAGGGATCCGATCTCATCGCCCAGGCCCATAATCTCGGCGGGCCAGGAGCTGATCGCAGCGAATGCTTCACCCCAGCTTAGTCCCGTCGCTCCGGGCACGCGGCCCAACGCCACGAGATTACCGGCATATTGCGTTGAATAGCGTATCTGGTGCGTGTCACGATCATCGATCATGCCAATCGCCACCTGCACACCAGCCGCCCGCATCCGGCCAATATTGGACTGGGTGGCCGCGAGTTGTTCAAACTCGGCGGGAAGATCATTGAGCGCGGATGCAATGACGGGAACATTGGCAGCGGCCAATTGCGATGCCACTGTCCATCCTTCGCTGACGCCGACCAGGATCAGCCGCAGCCGCGGATAATCGTCGCGGAGCGCAATCACATTCAGGATATCACGCGCCTGTTCGACATGGACGATCAGCGGCACAGTACCCTGAACAACCGGAACCAGCGCAGCCGCATCAACGCGATTCAGCAAGGAATCGGCCGATCGCCCACCATAACCAGCCGGATTGCGCGCATAGAGCTGTGCCTGATCCAGTGCATTGCGGAATGTCGCAAAACTGGCCGAACGGCTGCCTCCGGCGCGCGCGGCACCGCGTTCCCCAAGCTCGACAAACTGGAATGCGCGCGGACGCATGATCGCATCCATATCGGCACCCAGATCGATGATTGCACCCTGGCCACCAAAGATCGCGCCGCTCGTTCCCGGCGCAACAACGGCACGGGTGATGCCGCCAGCACGATTGACCGCGATAGAGGCCGACAGTGGATTGATAGCCGGGACCACATCAAGCCCCGCGCTGAATTCGGATCCATCAGCCGCAATGTCATTGGTTTCGCTAACTGCCGATACTTCGACCAGGCCGAGCCGGGTAAAGCCGCCGACTATGCCAGGCGTCACCCATTGACCGGTGGCATCGACAGTTTGCGCTCCGGCAGGAACAGAAACATTGGAACCAGCGGCAACCACACGACCATCGCGCACGACGACCGTGCCGCCGCGAATGGGTTCAGATCCATCACCGATAACGACAGTGCCGCCAGTGATAGCAAGCGTTTGCGCGGCGGCGGGAAGCGCCATGAATGCGGCAAAAGCAAAGGTGAGGAGCTTTTTCATCGGACGCTCCCTTCACTGGGCTGGCCAAGCTCGAAGTCGGAAATCGGCCGTAGTTCTGGGTTGTTCATATCGTAGAGCAACGCACCATCAATCCAGACCATTTGCGGCCGCGTGTAAACACTGAACGGATCGCCGTTCCACAATACGAGATCGGCGCGCTTGCCGTTCACCAGGCTACCGGTTTGATCATCGATACCCAGCGCGCGCGCCGGATTGATGGACAGCCACTGCCAGGCCTCGGCATCGCTAATCTCGATACCCGCTCGCCGGCCATCGGCGAGCGCCTTTGCCGCTTCCTGATTCAATCTTTGTATCTGGTTCTCATCATCCGAATGGACGATCGCACAGGCCCCGCCATTATGGACCATCGGGATGTTTTCGTTGACGGTATCATAGGCTTCCATCTTGAAGCCCCACCAGTCAGCCCACATCGCCGAACAGACGCCATGTTCGCGCAGCAGATCAGGAATCTTATAGGCTTCGACAGCGTGCTGGAACGTTGAGATGCTGTAACCAAACTCCTCGGCCATATCCATCATGATCGCCATCTCGTCTGCGCGATAGCAGTGATTATGGACGAGGATTTCGCCTGCTATCACGCCTGCCAGGGTTTCGTGGCGCAAATTGCGTGCCGGCGGCGTACCGCCATTTTCCCGGTAATTCTCCCATTGCCGCTGATAGCGCTGCGCGTCGATCCACGCCTGGCGCGCCACGGCGATATTCGCCATCCGGCTACCCGGTGTCTGGTTGCGGCTGCCATACACACGCTTCGGGTTTTCGCCGCAGGCCATTTTGAGACCATATGGTGCGTCGGGGAATTTCATGCCCTGCATTGTGCGGGCAGGCACATTGCGCAGCGTCACCGATCGCCCGCCGAACAGGTTGGCAGAGCCCGGCAGGATATTGAGCGTCGTTACGCCGCCATTGGCCAGTGCCCGGCTAAAGCCCGGATCCTGCGGCCAGACACTATGTTCGGTCCAGACATTGGCGGTATTGTTGCCAGTGATTTCGTTGCCGTCCTGATGGGCGGCGACGCTGGGCGTCGGATAGTTGCCGAGATGGCTATGGATATCGATGATACCCGGCGTCACCCAAAGGCCGGTGCCGTCCACGACCGTGGCACCCGCGGGCACCTCGAGCGTTTGGCCGACAGCCTGAATGCGCCCATCGGCGAAATAGACCATGCCATTATCAATCCGGCCCCCCTCGCCATCATAGATGGTAGCACCCTGGATAACTGTCGGGCGCCCCGGATAGGGCCGGTAGGTCGATGGAAACGGGTCTGGGTCGAAGACCGAGACCGTATCGCGTTCCTGGGCGGCGGTGCTGTTGCTGGCACTTTGGGTGCCAGTGGTGGCGCATCCGAATAACGCCAGCACTGCCGCCAGCAGGAAAGCAGGTTTCATCATGTACGGACTTCTCCCGAAGTATCGATGCCCGCTGCATCAGGCTGAGCGAGTTCGGACTGACCGAGCATGTCGTCACCGACATTCTCATCCTGCAGCGTATCGAGATGCATCAAGCGCTTCACGAGCGGGCTGATCAGGATAACGCCGACACCCACGGCCACAGCTGTCCAACCAACCGTCGAATAGACGCCCAGCACGACTTCCTTGCCCGCCGTTGCGCCTTCCATTCCCTCAGCACCGGTTGCCGCTGCGATCAGGCCGGCGGCAAAGTTGCCGGTTGCCGAAGCGAAGAACCAGGTCCCCATGATTAGACTGGCCATATGGCCCGGCGCAAGCCGGTTCATGGCGGACAGCCCCACGGGCGAGAGGCACAGCTCACCGGTCGTGTGGAGGAGGTAGATCAAGAAGATGAATATCACCGGCGTCGGAACATCGAGGCCCACTGCCTGAGCGCCCCAAACGAGAATCAGGAAGCCAAGGCCAACCTGAACCACGCCAAGCCCGAACTTGGCCGGGGTGGATGGTTCCAATCCCCGCTTGCCAAGTCCTGTCCATGCTGCCGCAAAGAGCGGTGCGAGCAGGACGATGTAGATCGCGTTGATCGACTGGAACATCGACGCTTCGACGCCCGCTCTGTCAACATGGCGATCGGTGAACAGGTTGAGCGAGGAGCCCGCCTGTTCGAACAAGGCCCAGAACATGATCGAAACGAAGATCAGGAAGATTGCCGCAAAGATGCGATCCCGCTCCTCGCTGGTAAGCTTGGTAACGGCTGTGAACAGGACGTAGAGCACCAGCCCTCCGCCGAACACGCCAAGCACGACGCCGACATATTCCTGATACTGAACGGCAACCCAGCAGATACCAACCATCGCGAGGCCAGCGATATACATCCACCATTCGAGCTTGAGGCCCGCTTTGGGTGTGGCCAGCAGTTCCGGATCTTTCGCTTCGCCCTTGCCCATAAGGAGCGGCTTGCCGAAGATGAAGAAGAGCAGGCCGATCAGCATGCCGAAACCGGCAAGGCCGAAGCCATATTGCCAGCCATAGGTCTGGCCGAGATAACCGCAGATGATCGAAGCCGTCGCGGCGCCGACATTAATGCCCATGTAGAAGATGGTGTAAGCCGGATCGCGGCGCGGGTCGGTGCGGGTATAGAGCTGCCCGACAATCACCGAGATATTGGCCTTGAGGAAACCCGAGCCGACAATGATCAGCGCGAGCGCGAGCCAGAAGACATTGATCGTTGGATCATCCTGCCCGCCGGTCCCTTCAAAGGCCATGAAGAAGTGACCAAAGGTCAGCAATACCGCGCCAAACAGCACGGCCTTGCGCTGGCCGAGATATTTATCGGCGAGATAGCCGCCAACCACCGGCGTAATGTACACCAGCGCGGTATAGGCGCCGTAGACTATCGAGGCTTCGCTATCGGTGAACAGCCAGTGCTGGACCAGATAGAAGATGAGCAGTGCGCGCATGCCATAATAGGAGAAACGCTCCCACATCTCGGCAAGGAAGAGGACGAACAGCCCTTTCGGGTGGCCGGCAAATTCGGCGGTGGGGCGGGTCGTAATAAACAGACCGCCCAGCAGGAAAGCGGAGAGCATAATCACCGCCCCCCAAAACAACACTAGCTCAAATGTCACGATAGATTCCCCTCAGAACTCTATGGGCGCGCCTGCGTACAAAGGGCGCGCTTGTTATGGCGGCGCAGACTAGCGCCGAAATCCCCGCTGTGAAGGGGCTGGCACAATTTGCCGCGGATGCTAGGAGCAGCAGCCATGTTCAACGATCTCTCCACCCCGCTCGATTTTTTGGCCACCCGGCGCTCATCGCGCCCGCGCGACATGATCGCCCCCGGCCCGCAACCCGCAGAATTGCGGCGAATTCTGGATATCGCGATGCGCACACCCGATCATGGCAAGCTTGCCCCCTGGCGCTTTGTTGTTGTCGACGCGGCACAACGAACACGCTTTGCCGAAATTCTGCATGCCGCATACCGGATCGACCGAGAACAGCCGGGAAAGCTGGAAGTGGAGGCCATCGACCAGTTCGCGCATCAGGCCCCGACGCTCATCATTGCCCTGCACAGCCCGAAATCCAGCAGCAAGATCCCGCTCTGGGAACAGGAGCTTTCAACCGGAGCCGCCTGTTTCAACCTGCTCGCCGCAGTGCATGCGCATGGCTATGTCGGCGGCTGGCTGACCGGCTGGGCGACCTATTCAGACGCGGTCCGTGATGCCTTTGGCGAGGCTCCCGAAAAGATCGCCGGCTTTATCTTTGTCGGCACCGCAGGTGCGGAGCTGAAGGAACGCCCGCGGCCCGAACGCGATGCCGTAGTGAGCGATTGGGCGCCCGAATAACGGCTGATCGAATTAATTCGCACAGGCCCCTTGACGCGACCCAGTGTTTTACTACACTATAGCGCGATGTCGAAAGCAGAACAGCCCGTATACCTCAAGCTGCGCGAGAAAATTGCCGCAGCCATTCTCGATGGCCGATATGGCGATGGGGACCCGCTTCCCTCTGTCCGCGCATTTGCTGCAGACGAAGGCGCAAACCCGCTAACCGTCGCGAAAGCCTATCAGACTTTTCAGGATGACGGAATCGTCGTGGTGCGGCGCGGCGTCGGCATGTTTGTCGCCAATGGCGCATCAGAAAAGCTCAAGACGCGGGAACGCAGCACCTTCCTCAAGGAAGAATGGCCCAAGATCGTCCGTCATATCGAACGACTCGGCCTCGATACCGCTGACCTGCTCGACCGCGAAACGGCCTAGCCACTCCCAAAATTTAGAAACTGGCAGTCGCCCTCAGGCGGCGAATGTCTCATCGTCTATGGAATAGAGAATGTCGGCCTTGGCCATCGCCGCCGATTTCAAGCCACCAGCTTCCGGAACCACCTGATCCAGATAGAAGCGCGCAGCAGCGATCTTCATCTTGAGAAATTCGCTGTCCCCTGCCCCGCTCTGCATTTGCTCCAGCGCAACACGATACTGCCGGGCCATGAGCCAGCCGCACGTGGCCACCGACAGCATGGTGAGAAACGGATAGCTTGCGGCGAGCTGATCATCGACGCTCGCCTGATCGGAACTCAGCCAGTTTGCGACCGCCTCGCAATCGGCTGCGAGCTGCGCCAATCCGGCTTCGCCTTCGGCACCGTTCGCAATATCACGCAGCAATGACGCGACCGCTTCGCCGCCCTGCATGCGGAGCTTGCGTCCGACCAGATCGGCGGCCTGAATGCCATTGGTGCCTTCGTAGATCGGCGCGATGCGGATATCGCGATAATATTGGGCAGCGCCAGTTTCCTCGACAAAGCCCATGCCGCCATGAACCTGCACGCCAAGGCTGGCGACTTCGCAGCCGATATCCGTTCCATACGCCTTGGCCAGCGGCGTCAGCACTTCAGCGCGCGCCTTGGCATCTTCATCACCAAGTGTCGCCGCATCGACCTGACCGGCGGCATAATAGACCAGTGCGCGGATCGCCATTGTCGATGCTTTCATCCGCATCAGCATGCGGCGCACATCGGGATGCTCGACAATAGCGACGGGATCGCGCGTTTCGCCTCCAGCCCGCGCGGACTGGATACGCTCCCGGGCAAAGGTGACAGCCTGTTGCGTTGCGCGTTCGCCAATCTGCACGCCCTGCAAGCCAACATTGAGCCGTGCATTATTCATCATTGTAAACATTGCCCGCATGCCGCCATTTTCCGGACCAATCAGCCAGCCATGACAATCGTCATCGTCGCCAAAGGACATGACACATGTCGGCGATGCATGGATACCAAGCTTGTGCTCGATCGACACGGCCCGCGCATCATTGAACTCGCCTGGTGCGCCATTCTCGTCGAGCCGGTAGCGCGGCACCAGGAATAGCGAGATCCCCTTGGTCCCTTCCGGCGCACCCGGTGTCCGTGCGAGCACGAGGTGGATCGTGTTCTCGGCAAGATCATGTTCGCCAAAGGTGATGTAGATTTTCTGGCCCTTGATCCTCCAACTGCCATCCTCAGCTGGCTCGGCCTTGGATTTGAGCGCGCCAACATCGGACCCGGCTTGCGGCTCGGTCAGGTTCATTGTGCCGGTCCATTCGCCGGTCGACAATTTGGGCAAATAGGCCGCTTGCAGCTCGGGGCTGCCATGATGGGTCAGCGCCTCAATCGCACCAACACTGAGCATCGGGCACAGGCTGAACGCCATGTTTGCAGACCCAAGGGATTCCAGGATCGATGCGGCAAGGCTGAAGGGCATGCCCTGCCCGCCAAAATCCGATGGCGCGGCAATCGTGCCCCATCCGCCCTCGACATAGGCTTGATAGGCATCGCGATAGCCATCGGGCATCACCACGCCTTCGTCCGTCAGCTTCGCGCCTTCCGTATCGCCGATCCGGTTCAATGGCGCCCATTCGCCTGCTGCAAGTTGGCCGGCGCCATCGAGAATTGCATCAACCATATCGCCGGTTGCGTCGGCAAAACGATCGCTGGCGGCAAGATCGCCTATGCCGGCAATATGCTCGAGCACAAAGCGTTGTTCGGTAACCGGTGGCGTAAAGCTCATGACATGGTCCTGCTCTTGCGGAGAATCTGCGCGCGCTATAGCCCGAGCAGATGCAGAGGCCAAATCCCTCGATAGCAACGGTGATCCGGCCGTTTGACGATGCAGCGATCAAAGACGCCGCCACGCGTATTCGCGATGGCGAATGCGTCGCTGTGCCCACCGAAACAGTTTATGGCCTGGCCGCTGATGCGACAAATGGCGGAGCCGTAGCGTCCGTCTACGCGGCCAAAGGACGGCCGTCGTTCAACCCACTTATTGTCCATGTGCCAGACCTCGCAACGGCAAAGACATTGGTTGATCTCAACAGCACGGCGGAACAACTGGCGGCGCAGTTTTGGCCCGGCCCGCTAACGATGGTGCTGCAAAAGGCAAAGAACAGTCCGGTCGCCGACATTGTAACGGCGGGATTGGACACGATCGCGATTCGCATTCCCGCACATCCGGCCATGCAGGCGCTCTTACAGGCTAGCGGGCGACCTCTCGCTGCCCCTTCGGCCAATGCCAGCGGCCGGATCAGCCCGACCCAGGCGGCCCATGTCCGCCAGAGCCTCGACGGCAAGATCGGCCTGATCATCGATGCGGGCCCTTCCGGCCTCGGGTTGGAATCAACAATCGTCGCAGCGGACGACGCCGGCGTGCGCCTATTGCGCCCAGGGCCGATCACGGCAGATCAGATCTTTGACGCTTGCGGGTTGGCAATGGCAGCCAGCAAAGAGGAGGCGATCACAGCGCCCGGCCAGTTGGCAACGCATTATGCGCCAACGAAACCATTGCGACTGGATGCAGCATCGAGTGAGCCTGACGAATGGATGATTGGATTCGGTGCGGTCGCAGGCGATGCTTCACTGAGCGAGAGTGGAGACCTGATCGAAGCTGCCGCTAATCTTTTTGGCTGTCTGCATGAAGCAGATGCCAGCGACCGACCCAAAATTGCCGTCGCCCCCCTGCCCCGAGACGGTATTGGCGAAGCGATCGCGGATCGCCTGGCGCGCGCCGCACATCGCGACTGACACTCGCCGCTATTTGTCCTTCGGCCCGTTCCGGCCTAAACTCCTCCAATCAGACCAAAAGGTCGAACAAAACAGGGGGGATCGAAATGTCTATCATGCAGCGCTCCGGCGCGGAGTTCCTTGGAACATTCTGGCTTGTGTTTGGCGGTTGCGGCAGCGCCGTGCTTGCAGCGGCCTTTCCTGAAGTCGGTATCGGATTGCTGGGCGTATCGCTCGCGTTCGGCCTTACTGTGCTGACAATGGCCTATACGATCGGCCATATTTCGGGCTGCCATCTCAATCCGGCAGTCACCGTTGGACTATGGGCCGGCGGCCGTTTTTCGGCATCGGATATTCCCGCCTATGTGATCGCGCAGGTGCTCGGCGCCATAGCGGCAGCCTTTGCACTCTACACAATCGCCAGCGGCGGTCCCGATTATAGCGGCGGATTGGCATCGAACGGCTTCGAGGCTCATTCGCCTGGCCAGTACACGATGATGGCCGCGTTGATGATTGAAGTCCTGCTGACCGCATTCTTCATCTTCATCATTATGGGAGCAACAGACGGACGCGCCCCGGCAGGCTTTGCACCAATCGCCATCGGCCTGGCGCTGACGCTGATCCATCTGATCAGCATTCCGGTCACCAATACGTCGGTCAATCCGGCACGCAGTACCGGCCCGGCGCTGCTTGAAGGCGGCATTGCGATGGAGCAGTTGTGGCTGTTCTGGGCAGCACCGATCATTGGCGGCATTATCGGCGGTGTGGTCTACAAGATGCTCGGCAGTGAAAAGCCGCCAATCGAGGGTGAGGCAGCCAGCTAAGGCTCTGCCTAACCCCAATTGAGACGCAAGAAGCGCCGGTGGCCAAATCAGGTCGCCGGCGCTTTTTTCAAACGATCCTGGTAGCTTCTGCGAAACTTTTGCAGCTTGGGCGCAACCACCGCCATGCAATAGGGGTTTCGGCTCCCTTCACGTTCAAAATAATCCTGGTGATATTTTTCCGCCGGGTACCACTCGCTGAACGGTTCGATTGTCGTGACAATCGGATCGGGCCATTCGCTATCGGCTGCCTTGATGGCTTGCTGCGCAAGCTGCTCTTGCTCCGGTGAATGCGGGAAGATGGCCGAACGATATTGCGTACCCACATCATTGCCCTGGCGATTGAGCTGCGTCGGATCATGAATGTGGAAGAAGATGTCGAGCAGGTCGGCATAGCCGATCTGATCGCTGTCATAAGTGAGGCGCACGGCTTCTGCGTGACCGGTGTTACCGGAACAAACCGAGCGGTAATCAGGATTGGTCGTCTCGCCGCCAATATAGCCGCTTTCGACATTGGTGACGCCAACCACGTCGTTATACACAGCCTCGGTGCACCAAAAGCAGCCGCCAGCCAATGTTGCCTGTTCGGTCGTCATCGCAATCTCCTTTGCGTCTATCTTGCTAGAGATAGCGACGGAGCCCGCCCGATCAAGATGATAGGTACCGGCTGGCTGGGGCGGCAGGGATCGAACCTGCGAATGGCGGCATCAAAAGCCGCTGCCTTACCACTTGGCCACGCCCCAGCAGCCGGGCGCTTATATAGCGACCCATCCAGCGAACGAAACCCCTATTCCCACCGCTATTCCGGCTGGCCAGACCCGGCGAGCGAAGCTAAGGCATCCGGCATATTAGGGAGATTGCAATGGGCGTTTTGGTTACCGGCGCTGCTGGCTTTATTGGCATGCATGTCTGCGAGCGGCTGATCGCGCGCGGCGAGCAGGTTATCGGGATCGACAATCTCAACGATTATTATTCGGTCCAGCTCAAAAAAGATCGGCTTGCAAAACTGGCCGGCGATGCTTTCACTTTCGAAAAAGTCGATTTTTCAGATCACGCTGCGCTCGATAAGGCGCTGGACGGGAAGGATTTCGACCGTATCGTCCATCTCGGCGCGCAAGCTGGCGTACGCCACAGCCTAACCCAGCCTCGCGATTACATTACCGCCAATCTGATGGGGCATCTCAACATAATGGAGATCGCCCGCCACCAGGATATTGGCCATTTGGTCTATGCCTCCTCGTCATCGGTCTATGGCGGCAATGAGACCTTTCCGTTCCGCGTCGAAGACCGCGTCGACCATCCGGTTTCGCTCTACGCGGCGACAAAAAAGTCGGACGAGCTTATGAGCGAAGCCTATGCCCATCTCTACCGAACGCCGATGACCGGGCTGCGTTTCTTTACGGTATACGGCCCTTGGGGCCGGCCGGACATGGCGATGTGGATCTTCACCAAGGCGATTCTCGCCGGCGAACCGATCCCGGTGTTCAACCATGGCAATATGCGGCGCGATTTCACCTATGTGGACGATATCGTTACGGGAGTCGTATCGGCGCTCGATCATGTCCCTGCCGATGATGGCGAGACAAAAGCCGGTGGCAGCTCGAAACCGCATGCGGTCTATAATATCGGCAACAATCAGTCCGAAGAGCTGGGCCATATGATCGACGTGCTCGAGGACGCGCTGGGCATCAAGGCCGAACGTAACCTGCAGCCCATGCAGCCGGGCGATGTCATGGCGACAGCCGCCGATATCAGCGCGATCCAGAATGATCTTGGCTTCGAACCGTCAACGCCGATCGCGGTCGGCATTCCAAAATTCGTCGACTGGTATCGCCGCTATCACGGGAATCTGAGCGCAGGCTAAGCGCTAGTAATTCCCCAGCTGACCGCGGACGAGCTTTGAGTAATCGTTCATCAGGGTGAGCGTCATCTCACCAACTTCGAAATTCCACGGGCCGGCTTCGCGCACGGGCGTTACCTCGGCCGCGCTGCCGGTCAGGAAAAATTGCTCGAAACCTTCCAGCTCTTCGGGCCAGATATCGCGCTCGACAACCTTGATACCGCGCTTCTTCGCCAGCCCCATCACTGTCTGGCGGGTAATGCCGTTGAGGAAGCATTCAGGCGTCGGCGTATGGATGATGCCGTCCTGGATAAAGAAGGCGTTGGCACCGGTCGCCTCTGCCACCTGCCCGCGATAATCCATCATCAGCGCATCGTCATAGCCGCGATCAGCCGCGTGATGCTTGGACATGGTGCAGATCATGTAGAGGCCTGCCGCCTTGGCATGAACAGGCGCGGTATAGGGCGCAGGCCGCCGCCACGGCGCGATGTCGAGCCGGATGCCCTTGTCCTTGTCGGCAAAATAATCGCCCCACTCCCAGGCTGCGACAGCGACATGAGTTTGGGTAGCCTGGGCAGCGACGCCCATCTGTTCGGGTCCGCGCCAGGCGACCGGACGAACATAGGCATCGACGAGGTTATTGGCGGCCAGAACATCCCGGCACGCCTGATCGATCTCTTCGACGCTGTAAGGCATCGGCATTCCCATGATCTTTGCGGAGTTATGCAGACGCTCGCTGTGGCGGGTCAGTTCAAAGATTTCGCCGCCATAGGCGCGCTGTCCTTCGAACACGCTGGACGCATAATGCATGGCGTGGGTGAGAATATGGACATTCGCTTCGCGCCATTCGACAAGCTGGCCATCCAGCCAGATTTTGCCGTCGCGGTCGTCATAGGGTTGGGCCTCGGCCATCAAACTGCCTCTTGGATGAGTATCAACTGGATATTGCACCCGGTTAGGCGCGCTGCCAAAGACGGTCAATATGGCATCAGACCCGCGCAACCCTTCCGCTGCCTCTCCCCTCTTTTTGCGGGAGCCTGAGATCCGTCGCGGGATTGAACTGCTTTTCTTTGCCCATGCCGAGCTGATGCTAAGCGGTGACGCGATTCTTGCGGAAAACGGCCTGGGCCGGGCCCATCACCGCGCACTCTACTTTATTGCCCGTAAGCCGGATCTCGCGATTGGCGAGCTGATGACCCTGTTGGGCGTTACCAAACAATCACTCGGTCGCGTACTCGGTGAGCTCGAAAACCGTGAACTGATCGACCGTAAACAGGGTCAGCGCGACCGGCGGCGAATCCTGATTCGCCTGACCAGCGCCGGCGAAGCACTCGAGTCTCAACTCTTTACGGAATTCCGCAAGAAAATGGTCGCCGCCTATAATGAGGCAGGACCCGGATCTGTAACCGGGTTTTGGACGGTGCTGGAAGAACTAATGGCCGAAGATGTCCGCGAACGAGCCGCAGACTTAGCGCGACGGAGCATCTAGCCGTTATCGGTCAGTTCCGCGCTTCGGCAGCCATTTCCTGATTGCGCTTGGTTGCCGCATCAAGCGTCAGTCGAACGAGCGTGAGGAGCGCGTCCTCGGCATCGAGAATATCCAAGCCGCTGCGCGTTGAGCCACCCGGACTGGCCACGCGATCCGCAAGAACTCCCGGGTTCTCGGAAGACTCAGCCGCGAGCTCCGCGGAACCCTGGACAGTCGCCATGGCCAATCGCTGTGATTGTTCTGGATCGAGCCCCAATGCAATTCCACCCTGTGCCAGCGCATCGATAAAACGGAACAGAAAGGCCGGCCCGCTCCCGGACAGCGCGGTCACGACATCGAACAGCGCTTCATCAGCGATCCACTCCGCTACGCCGAGCTGGTCCATCAACCCGGCGACGAGCTGGGCACTGGGGTGATCGGGATTGTCTGCAATCAAGCCCAGTGCGCCTTTGCATCGTGCCACAGGGGTATTCGGCATGACGCGGACAATCTGTCCGGCCTCGGGAAAGGCAGCATTCAGCGTAGCAAGCTCAACGCCCGCCAAGATAGACGTTACAATCGTTTCGGCACTGATATGCGGGTGCAGCATCGGTCCGATATCGGCCAGCATATGGGGTTTGAAACCGAGTTGGACGATGGCCTCGCCAAATCCAGCTGCTGGCGGCGCGTCTGATTGCCCGACACCATCCGGCACATTCGGACCGCCCGGATCAATTACGTGAAAACGACTGGGATCCACGCCAGCGCGAAGCCAACCGGCCAACATTGCCCCGGCCATATTGCCGCAACCGATCAGCCAGATCGGACGCTCGGCCATCGCCTCAGGCCTCGCCGGCCGTGTCTATCAGGGCCGCTTCAAGCGCTTCCTGCGGGGTCTTGTCACCCCAGAGAACGAATTGAAACACCGGGTAGAAACGTTCGCATTCGTCGAGTGCCGCCTCGATCAGCGTTTCAGCCTGCTGCAGAGTAAGCCCCACCTCGTTGGTGGTATCAAGCAATGCTGCATGCCGGAACAGGATCATCCCGGACGCCGCCCACATTTCAAAATGGCCGAGCCACAATTGCTCATTCACCAGCCCGAATGTTTCATAAACCAGCTGCCGCCGTTCCTCCGGAACGCGAATGTCCGGCAGGGCCAGAAACTGTAGAACGCGATCATCGGCCCGCCATACGGCTCTCAGCTCATATTGGGTCCAGCTGCCTTTTACGGCGACGACAATCTCTTCGTCGCCGTTGCGCTCAGACTGCCAACCATGGGCAGTGAAATAGTCCTCGAGCACGTCGAGAGGCGCATTTGCCAGCGTCCCTTCGCCATAATCTTCGAGGTTCATACTATCTGCGTCCCGCCCAGGTATCCCATGCGCCGGAAGTGAAGAATCGGCGTGCGTCGCGCAAGCAAGCGGGTCAAAAAACTGTGGACGAGAGCGAGACGGCGCGATTGCGCTTTCTAGTTAGAATCGCTGCTCTTTTTCGTTGTTTTAGAGGCGGATGCCTTGGCCTTTGTAGGTGCCTTGGCAGCTTCCAGCGCGTCCAACCGTTCCTTTAGCGCGTCGGCTTCATCCCGGGCAGCAGCGGCCATTTCTTTAACCGCTTCAAACTCTTCACGGCTCACGAAATCTACGCCGCCGACGAAATCCTTCGCCTTTTCGCGCAATGAGGATTCGGCTTCACGGCCGACCCCCGCCAGTGTTCCGGCTGCACTGTTTACCATTTTGACGAAATCGTCGATCAGCTTGTTTTCGGTTTGCATGTCATGCTCCTGGGAATGTTCCCGTCAAAGTGCGTTATAGAACTAATACAGTTATATCTGGGTACTGGTAGCGCCGACGACAAGGGTTTCCGCGTCAGGGTTGAGGCGATCAACCTCAAAATTGAGTATGGCGGCGAAACTGATCCACGCCAGATAGGGCAGCATCAGCCACGCCGCGATCCGTCGCACTCGCGCGAAAACCACTGTCGTTGCGACCGCCAGGCCAATCATCACCAGAATCCAGAAAAATGCGAAACTCACCTGGTGCATCCCGAAAAAGATCGGTGACCAGAGGAGGTTGACGATGAGTTGTGCCGCGAACAGGCCGATCGCGATCCCGCGCCAGCGCGATCCGCGCGCCTGAATCACATTCACAAGCGCGAAGGCCATCAGCGCATATAGGATCGGCCAAACAATGCCGAACAGATAAGGTGGCGGCTGGAAAGAGGGTTTCTCAAGCGCCGCATACCAACTGGTATCGCCTGACCCCGATAGTGCACCGACAAGCGAGCCGATCAACACGATCAGCGGCACCAGGACTAGCGCCCAGCGTAGGAATGACATTCGCAGTTGCCCTTTGGTGGCAATGCCGACCATATCGCGACTCTCCCTTTACGATGTTCCGGTCTTCGTTAGCGTCAACTCGCGACGCTTTCCAACCGTTCCGCCCCAATCAAGAATTCGACATTGCCTTGTGGGCCTGTAATCGGGCTCGGAGTGGTTCCGATCACCTGCCAGCCATTGGCCGTGAGCCAATCTGCAACCGCAGTACATACCCGCTCATGTATGGCAGAATCGCGCACCACGCCGCCCTTGCCAACTTCACCGCGACCCGCTTCGAATTGCGGCTTGATCAGCGCAACCAAACGCGTCCCAGGCCGCGCATATTTAAGGGGCTTTTCCAATACTTTAATGAGCGATATGAAGCTTGCGTCGCAAACAATGATATCGGCGTTTTCGGGGATATCGTCGGGCGTTAAATGCCGCGCGTTGGTCTGTTCGAGGACAATTACCCGGTCGTCATCGCGCAACTTCCAAGCCAGCTGATTTGTGCCAGAATCGACCGCATAAACGCGCAATGCCCCCTGGCTAAGCAGCACATCGGTAAACCCTCCAGTTGACGAACCGACATCAATCGCAATCGCCCCCTCACCCGTCCAACCGAAATGCTTCAGCCCATGATCGAGTTTGATTCCACCGCGCGAGACCCAGGGATGATCGCGTCCACGGACTTCCAGCGGCGCATCAAGCGCGATCGGCTGGCCAGCCTTTTCGATCCGACGTTCACCAGAAAAGACGGAGCCCGCGAGAATGAACGCTTGAGCACGCGTGCGGCTTTCCGCCAGCCCGCGTTCGACCAATGCCTGATCCGCCCGCATCTTTGCCATCTGCGTCTCTCTTCGTCTCCACTCAGTACACAGCCGTTTAGCAGAAAGGATTGCCCTGTCTGCCTGTTTGCGGGAAATGATGCTGCATGGGGTTCAAAGTTGAAACCGACTACCGCCGTTGGCGGCAAAAAGAGTATCGATTCAGCCTGGACGAGTTTCTAGCACTCGCCGAGTTGCCATCGGGCCTGATCATGATCGATTATGGGCCGGTTGAGCTGGCGCTGCTGGTGAATGATCGTGGTGCGGATGCAAATTTCTACGGCTTCCACGCGGCACAGAGCCCGCTCACGCGCCAGCCAGTTCCCTATTTCCAAGGCCGCAACGTTGCACCCAAACGAATGAACCAGATCCTGATCAGTGATCCGTCACTCTATCTGGATAATGATGTTCGTGTTGGCTGGTTTCTCGGCAACAAATATTGCGATCTGACCAATGACCTGCCGCGGGTGATGGACAAGATCGATGCCCTGACCGGTACCGAAAAGCGTCTGTTATGGGGCAATAGCGCCGGTGGCACTGCGGCGCTGATCTATGGGCGTCCGCAAGATGCTGCAGTGGTGATGAACCCGCAGATTGTCCTGCGCAATTTCACCTGGAGCCGCGTTCAGCCCTGGCTCCTTCATGGGTGGGACATTGAGGAATTCTTCGAAGGCCGAGCCTTTGGTGAAGAGCATCTCGACCTTCGGGAGCAGGTGAATGTAGGCCGGATCGTCTATTGCCAAAACGAGCATGACGATCATGTCGAACTACAGCTCAAGCCGCTTGCCGAAACCCTTGGTGTGTCGACCGAGAACGGCGATGATGGCCGGTTCAAGCTAATCCTGGGCGATTGGGGCAAAGGGCATATTCCGCCCTCGTCCGAGATTCAGCAAGAGTTTGTCGGCGAAGAAGTCGATCGCATGCTCGGCAAACCAGACGGTTTGCTCGCCCGTCTCCGACGCTAGGTCGGCCTAAGCGCGTTCACCCAGCTCTTCGACATTTACACTATTGTGGCGCAGCGCCTTGAGGGCCGTGTCGACAATGCCATCGGCATCGAGACCGGCCATCGCATATTGCTTTTCCGGCTTGTCCTGATCGATGAACTCATCCGGCATGCGCATCGTACGCACCGTCAACCCGGCATCGGTTAGCCCGTCATCGCTGGCCATAGTCAGCACATGCGCGCCAAAACCGCCAATACTCGCCTCTTCGATGGTGATTGCCACTTCATGACTGGTCAACAACTGGCGGATCAGATCTTCGTCGAGCGGTTTGGCAAAGCGCAGATCGGCAACCGTCGTGCTGAGACCCATTGCCTCGAGCCGGTCGGCGGCCGTTTTGGCTTCTTCGAGCCGCGCGCCAAGCGAAAGGATGGCCACCTTGGTGCCATGCCGAACAATGCGGCCCTTGCCGATCTCCAGCTTTTCGGGTGTTTCCGGGATCGGAACGCCAACACCGGCACCGCGCGGATAGCGGACAGCAATCGGCCCTGCATCATGTTCGGTCATGGTGTGGACCATATGGGTGAGCTCTGCTTCATCAGCTGCTGCCATCACCACAAAGTTCGGAAGCGTTGCCAGATAGGCAAGATCGAAACTGCCCGCATGGGTGGATCCATCAGCACCGACAAAGCCGGCCCGATCCATCGCAAACCGCACAGGCAGATTCTGGATCGCGACATCATGGACGACCTGATCATAGGCGCGCTGCAGGAATGTCGAGTAGATAACCGCAAAGGGCCGCATGCCCTGGGCTGCGAGGCCGGCAGCGAACGTCACTGCATGCTGTTCGGCAATCCCGACATCGAACGAGCGATCGGGAAAGGCTTCGCCGAATTTGTCGACACCCGTGCCACCCGGCATCGCCGCGGTAATCGCGCAGACACGCTCATCTTTCTCGGCTTCGGCGATCAATGCGTTGGCGAATACGCCGGTATAGCTGGGCGGTCCGCCGCCCGGGCCCTTATCTTGCTTGCCGGTCACGACATCGAATTTGGCGACGCCATGGTATTTGTCGTCTGATTCTTCGGCGTAGGAATAGCCTTTGCCCTTTTGGGTCACGACATGGATCAGGCATGGGCCTTCTGCTGCATCGCGCACATTTTCAAGGACAGGAATAAGCTGGTCCATGTCATGGCCGTCAATCGGGCCGACATAGTAGAAGCCAAGCTCTTCGAACAAGGTGCCGCCAGTGACCATGCCGCGCGCATATTCATCGGCTTTCTTCGCGGTCGTCTGCAGCCGTTTGGGCAGCTTCTTGGCGACGCGCTTGGCGATTTCGCGCAGGCCGAGAAACTCGTGTGACGAAATCAACCGCGCCAGATAGCCGGACAGGCCACCAACCGGCGGTGCAATCGACATGTCATTATCGTTGAGTATGACAACCAAGCGATTGCCCGCCGCTTCGGCATTATTCATCGCTTCATAGGCCATGCCAGCGCTCATCGCGCCATCACCGATTACCGCAATGCCTTTGCCGGGCTTTCCAGCAAGCTTGTTAGCCGTCGCAAATCCTAGCGCCGCTGAAATCGATGTCGAGCTATGGCGGCACCGAACGGATCATATTCGCTTTCCGAACGCTTGGTGAACCCCGAAAGCCCGCCGCCCTGGCGCAGCGTGCGGATCCCGTCACGCCGACCAGTCAGCACTTTGTGCGGATAGCATTGATGGCCAACGTCCCAGACGAGCCGGTCTTCGGGCGTGTTGAATACATAGTGGATGGCTGCTGTCAGTTCGACGACACCCAAGCCCGCGCCAAGATGGCCGCCTGTAACGGATACCGCAGAAATGACCTCTTGCCGCAATTCATCGGCAAGCTGGGTGAGCTGATCAGGCTTTAAGTTTCGAAGATCTGCCGGATACTCGACCTGGTCGAGCAACGGGGTATCGGGACGATCGGACATGAATAACGCAACCTTTCTCGATTCGCCCTAATAAAGCCGACAATCTCCGGTGTCGAACCTGCCAATTGGTTCAGGCTAGCCGCACTCGGCACACAGGCCGCGCACTTCGATCACCGGACGCTCCGGATTGAACCCCTGGCGCTTGGCCGCGGCGCGCACTCCATCGGACAAAGTATCGTCATCGAGATGGGTCGTTTCGCCACACCCGTCACAGACAAGGAAGATGCAATCATGCAGGCATTCCGGGTGCCGGTTGGCAAGATATGCATTCGCGCTTTCGATGCGGCGGGCAACATTGGCGGCGGTAAACAGATCGAGGATCCGGTAAACGCTGTTTGCCGCTACCCGGCGCTCCTGGGCATTGGAGACAGCTTCCGCGATGTCATAGGCCGAAGCGGGCCGCTCAAATCCAGCCAGCGCATCGAACACCGCAGCGCGCATCTTGGTCCATTGCTCGCCTGACTTTTCGAGCGCTGTTTTGGCGGCTTCGGTAAGCGCCTCGCCCTCGTATAATATATGCGTATGATGATTGTGAGCCATGGTTCAAAGGTAGGCGCGATGGGGCGGGTTCGCAATCCCTGGCCGGTTCAGCGCTTAGCGATAGGCCCGGCGATTGAGATCATGGCCAAGCGCCAGCAAGGCCACACCAACCACCGTATAGACAAGCTCCAAATCGCCATGCGGCAGGGACAGTGCGCCAGCCATCGTGCCCACGCCAAGCGAGCTGATCGACACCGGCAGCATATAGCCATGCTGGAGCGCGCCGCGACCAATGGCAATCACCCCAAAGGCAATTGCGATGATCAGGCCGACTTCATGGACGATCGGATCGAGCAGCACGCCGCCAGCCGATGCTGCCAGCGCAAAAAAGACCGCCGCCGGACAGGCAATGGACAATACACAGGCCCGAGAGCCAGATGGCCCAGCGGTCGAGCATTCCATTTTCTGTCGCCAAAAGTGGCATTCGTCCCAATTCCTTGTCTGCATAGGCTATGGCGGATCGACTCAATCAAACCCGCACTTGCAAGATATGTTATTACACGAAGGATACAATATCACACAACCAAAAAAACATGGGCAAAAGATCATGTTGGCTTTCGGCGCGTGGATGCATATCTGCGCTGGATCATGACAAACACGACCCTTTCCAGCGAATCTGTAAGCATTGGTCGGCCACGCGCCATTGCCTGGTGGTTGCTGGGCGTCGCCGGGCTGGTTTTCATCATGGTTGTGGTTGGCGGGATTACCCGGCTCACCGAGTCCGGCCTCTCGATGGTCCGCTGGGAACCGATTTCGGGGATCATTCCGCCACTCAATGCCGAAGAATGGCAGGCCGAGCTCGACGCCTATCGGGCAACGCCGGAATATCAGCAGGTCAATCGCGGCATGTCGATGGCCGAATTCCAGGCGATCTTTTTCTGGGAATATATCCATCGAGTGCTGGGTCGGCTGATCGGCCTGGCCTTTGCCCTTCCCCTCGCCTGGTTCTGGATCAAGCAAGCAATCCCGTCCGGCTACAAGCTGCGCCTCATCGCGCTTCTCGCCCTGGGTGGTTTGCAAGGCGCGATTGGCTGGTGGATGGTTGCCAGTGGCCTGATCGACCGCCCGGATGTCAGCCATGTCCGGCTAGCCGTGCACCTGATGACCGCGCTCTTCATTCTTGGCGGACTCGTTTGGACCGCCCTGGATTTGTTTGCACTCGACAAAGATCAAAGTGCACGGCCCGCCCGGATGAGCATGTTTGGCCTTGTCGTGATCATCATCCTTGCCATCCAGATCATGTTGGGCGCCTTCGTGGCCGGGTTAGAGGCAGGGTACGCCTTTGCGACCTGGCCACTGATGGGCAATGAATTCTTCCCCGCCAACACGCCGATGCTCGAAAGCGCGTGGCGCAATCTTGTCGACAATCCGATCGTTGTGCAGTTCGCACATCGTTGGTGGGCGATCGTCACGGTGATCGCGCTCATCTGGCTCGCGCGCAAAGTTCGGCAGGATCATCGCATGGCTTCGGTGGCGATCCATAGCGCCTTTGGCACCCAGTTCCTGCTCGGCATTGCGACCCTACTCACTGGCATGAACATTATCGTCGCCACATCGCATCAGGCAGTCGGTGCGCTGGTCGTGATCACGACGGCCTGGGGCGCGCATATTATCGGACGCCAGCAAAAGGCATGAGCGACATCGCAACCGTCTATGCCGTGTTCGGATCTACCGACGAAGCGAAGCAGATCGGCGAAGCCATGATCGAGCAACGCCTCGCCGCTTGCGTCAATATCCTCGGGCCCGCGCACTCCATCTACCGCTGGGATGGAAAAATCGAGCGCAGCGAAGAGGTCCCGGCACTATTTAAAACGACGCGGGATGCGGCCAATCAACTTATGGCTGCGATCGCCGAAGCCCATAGCTATGACCTACCTGCAATCTGCCTTTGGCCCATCGATCGGACGCTCGCCCCCTATGCCGAATGGGTGAATATGCAGATCGATTAGAGTTACGCTGCACAGACTTTGGTATTCTGATACCCGTCAGGAAAGCCGCACTCCGCTTGACGTAGCGCGATTTACCCGCCATTAGGCCGCCCGAAACGCTGCTCCTATGGAGTGGCGTATCTGTTTTTTTACGCAAGCCGGGGCGCAGAGCCCCTTATGGAGGTTGAGGCCATGAAGGCGCTCACGAAATCAACCCGCTCGGCCAACAAGTCCGAAGTGGAGAAAAAATGGGTGTTGATCGACGTCGAAGGTCTCGTCGTTGGTCGCGCTGCTGCAGAGGTCGCCAAGATCCTGCGTGGCAAGCACAAGCCGACTTTCACGCGGCACGTCGATTGCGGTGACAATGTCATCATCATCAACGCCGCCAAGGCCCGCTTCACCGGTAACAAGACTACCAACAAGATTTACTACAAGCACACCGGTTATCCGGGTGGCTTGAAGGAAACCACACCGGAACGGATCCTTGAAGGCAAGAATCCGGAACGCGTGTTCCAAAAAGCAGTTGAGCGGATGATCCCGCGCGGCCCGCTTGGTCGTCAGCAGATGCGCAACCTGCGCGTCTTTGCTGGTGCAGAGCATCCGCACGAGGCTCTCAAGCCCGAGGTCATCGATCTCGGATCCCGCAATCGCAAAAATAAGGTGGGCGCATAATGGCCGACAAGAAATCGCTTTCCGATCTGAAAGAGATCACCGAGGCTGCTGAAGCCGATACCAAGACCGAAGAATCAGCTGCACCTGCTGCTGAAGCTGAAGCAGAGGCCACCGCCGACGCTCCCGCCGAAGAAGCCGCTGCTGAAACGGTTGAAGAAGCCGCTCCGCCGGTCGAAGAAACCCCGCTCCGCGAGCAGGAAATCGACGATCTGGGCCGTGCCTATGCAACCGGCCGTCGTAAAGACGCGGTCGCTCGTGTCTGGTTGAAGCCAGGCAAGGGTACGATCACGGTCAATGGCCGGGATCAGTCCACATATTTCGCGCGCCCCTCGCTGCGTCTCGTCATCAACCAGCCGTTCGATATTTCGGATCGCCGGGGTCAGTATGACATCATCGCAACCGTCAAGGGCGGCGGACTGTCCGGCCAGGCCGGTGCGGTCAAGCACGGCATCAGCCAGGCGCTTTCGCGCTATGAGCCGGCGCTGCGCGGCACGATGAAGGCAGCCGGGTTCTTGACCCGCGACAGCCGTGTTGTCGAGCGTAAGAAATATGGCCGGGCCAAGGCGCGTAAGAGCTTCCAGTTCTCGAAACGCTAAATCCCAAAAGCCACTGTTATTAGAAAAGGCGGTCGCGCGAGCGGCCGCCTTTTTTCGTTCCTGCTTTACGCCCGGCTGCGAAGGCGGCTATCGCCTAGGGCCTTATGAAATATGCAGATCTCAAAGATAGCTGGGCGCTGGTAACCGGCGCCGCCGACGGCATCGGGTTCGCCCTTGCCGATTCCTTTGCCGACGCCGGTGCCAATATCCTACTCGTCGATATCCGAGCTGAGGCGCTGCAAAGCGCCGCTGAACAGCTCGCTAAACACGGTGTAGAGATACGCGCCGAGATGGCCGATGTCAGCGATCGCGAGGCGATGATCGACCTTGCCGATCGCTTGGCGGCGGACGACATCGTCCCGCGCATGCTCTGGATCAATGCCGGCGTCGGCGCCGCTGCACGCCTATCGGACGGCAAGGAGAAAGCCATCCGCTGGGTCTATGATGTCAATCTTTTCGGCACGATCTGGACAGCTCAGGCTTTTATTCCGGCCATGCGAGAACTTGGCATTTCTGCGCATATCGGCGTTACGGCATCCAGTGCGACATTGGTGCCGGTCGACGGCCCCTTCCCGCTCTATGCGGCATCCAAATATGCCACCGCAGCGGTCGGTGAAGGCTTGATGAGCGAGCTCGCGGATAGCGAAATCGGTGTCACCATCCTTTGCCCGGGCCTTCTGAACACCGGCATCTGGAACAGCGGCCGAGCGCGACCGGATCGCTTTGGCGGCGTGCGGGAACTGGACGACAGCGCAGGGGAATATTGGCATCAGGCGAAAACACCGGACATTCTGGCGGCGCCGGTCAAGAGACGGTCGAGAATGGCGGCGGCTGGTGTGTGGTTCAAACCGAACCGGCCACCCGCGATGCTTTCGACCGCCGTAACTCTGCCCGCGCGGCACAATGGACGGATCTATCAAACAATGCTGAGTGAAACTGACATCGAAGCGAGCAGCTATTTCACCCATCTCGAATGTACGCGCACTGGCGAGCGCGTCGAGGCTGGCCAGCTCCACAATCTTTCTCCCGCTGGCGCGCCGCTCTATGCCCGCTACGACCTGGAAGCGCTGGCCAAGACCCTAACCCGCGAGACCTTTGCTGAGCGGCCAGCAAGCTTCTGGCGCTATCGCGAATTACTGCCGGTGCGGGATGCGGCGCATATCCCGGCGCTGGGCGAGAGCTTCACCCCCTTGATCCGTCTCAACCGATTTTCGGACGGCGATGTGATCGTCAAAGATGAAGGGCGTTTGCCGACCGGTTCGTTCAAGGCACGCGGACTCGGCATGGCTATTGCCGTGGCGAGCGAGCTTGGTGTGAAGCGTGTTGCTATGCCGACCAATGGCAATGCTGGTGCAGCGATGAGCGCCTATGCGAGCCGCGCGGGCATGGAGAGCTATATCTTCTGTTCCAACGACACGCCCGATCTCAACATTGCGGAAACTGCGCTGCAGGGCGGCAAGGTCTGGCGGACCAATGGGCAGATCGATGAGTGCGGCAAGTTCGTCCATGCGGGCGAAGAACCGATGGGCTGGTTCAATATGTCCACCTTGCGCGAGCCCTATCGCGTCGAAGGCAAGAAAACGATGGGCATCGAGCTGTTGGAACAGCTCGATTGGGAAATGCCGGACATTATCTTCTATCCGACCGGCGGCGGCACCGGACTTATTGGCATGTGGAAGGCCTTTGCTGAGCTGGAAGCGACCGGCCTGATTGGCGCGGAGCGACCCCGCATGGTCGCAGTCCAGGCGACCGGCTGCGCGCCAATCGTGAAGGCCTGGAATGACGGCGCGGAATCGGCCGAACGCTGGGACAACGCCAAAACCGGTGCTGCAGGCATCCGCGTCCCCTCCGCGCTCGGCGATTTCCTGATCCTGCGCGCGGTGCGCGAATCCGGCGGCTTTGCGATGGCGGTCGAGGAAGAGGAAATCTTTGCCGCCCGCGCCCAGATCGCTGCAGATGACGGGCTATTGCTATGTCCCGAAGGCGCCGCCACCGCCGCTGCCTATACCAAGGCCCGCAGCGCTGGCCTGGTAGATGCGACAGACCGTGCCATCCTGTTCAACTGTGGGAACGGTCTCAAATATTCGATGCCCGATGATGCGCCGACCATGGACGTGCGGGGCGATGGTGACTGGGAGGCGATTGCGAACGCCTAGACCTTGTCGACGTAGATCATCCGTCCCGCGCCAAGCTGGTCGAGGATCGTTTCGATCTCGGTAGTCGCAAAGGCGAAACAGCCTTCACTGCGTCCGACGCGACCCTGTTGGCGGACAATATCCTCGCCAACATACCAGGCAGGGTGGATGACGATCGCGCGGGTTTCGGCATTGCTGTTTTGTGGGTCCAGGCCCTGCAGGCGGCGCGAAGCGCCATGGGTTCCGTGGTAACGTAGCGCGGTCAGATAGGTGCCGGACGACGAAGCAAGCGATCCGGGGCGGTTGGAGAATCGCTGGACATAGCCGCTATGGTTTGGATCGGACCCGCGGCCATGGGCGACCAGAAACGGCCGGACATGCCCGGTCGATCGATCAACGATGAAAAAGCGTGGATTACCCGAATGCGCCGCATAATCGACTACACCGATCCGGTCGTCATGGGTGAAGTGATCGCGATGCCGGGCAAACGCTTCTCGCGCCCGCTGCATCAACAGATCAGGGGGTCCGGAATTCTCCGAAGAATTGGAAGTGCGATTGGCCTGTAACCTGGCGGCGCCCAAGGCTGCCACGGCACCGCCAATCAACAGATTGCGACGCGAAATATGATCCATATCAACGTGAATCTGGGGACTGCACGGCATAATCGCAATACTATGAAGACACATTTTCACCGGAATTCCGTGCGACTCACCGCAAATTACACAGGAATTTCGCTATGAATCCAACTCAGTTGATCCGCGCAATCCTGGCGGCGATCTTCCTTTTCAGCGCCGTCTCTCTACAGGCTGATGCTACCGATCCTGCCGATACCAGTCGTTCGCCAGTCCGGCCATTTCTTGACCTCATTCTCGATTTCCAACACCACCCCCATTATTGGGCGCTGCACACTGCCCATCGGGTTGAAGAAGATCCCGCGCGCCGCCAGACACTCGCCATCAACCTCGAGCGCTGGCTGGAGATGCCGAATGATCTCGGCTCTCGCTATATACTGGTCAATATCCCGGCATTCGAGCTGACCTATTGGGACAATGGAGAGATTATCGACCGCCGTCCCGTCATCGTCGGCACAACCAGCACCCGGACACCCGAACTGACCGCAACGGTTCGCGGAGTCGTACTCAATCCGTGGTGGGAGATACCGGCCAGCATCGTGCGGGAGAGCGTCGGGGCATTGGTTCGCAATCGACCGGCCGTTGCCAGGGCGCGGGGCTATGTCGTGCAAAATGGCCGCTATCGCCAGCGTCCCGGGCCGGGCAATGCACTCGGGCAGATGAAGCTGGTGATGCCCAACCCGCAGAGTATTGGCCTGCATGACACGCCGAGCCAGGATCTCTTCACCCGCCCCGTTCGCGCCTTCAGCCATGGCTGTATCCGGGTCAGCGACGCGCTGGATTTCGCGACGATCATCCTCGAACGCGATGTCGGCTGGGATCGCGACCGCGTCGATCAAGTGATCGTCACCGGCCGCACCCAGACAATAGATCTCATTCAGCCCATACCCGTCTATATCGTCTACCATACGGTAGATCTGGATGAAGCGGGCGCGATCCGCTTCCTTCCCGACATCTATGGGCGCGATCATGGTGAAACCGTTGCGGCGGTGGGTACGGATGAAACAGAATGCCCTTTGGGTTTTGGCTAGTGCTTCACCGGGCCGTCGCGCTCTCCAGACTGCCCAGGTCCGCCCCATTTGGTTAACGGCATTTTTACCCGTGCGCCGCTAGGGTCAGCGTCTAGCGATATGGGGCACGACTCTTGCGGAACGAAGGCAAACAGACGGCTCAGAATTATTGGTCCGGCGATCCGCGTTTTTATTGGCGCGAGCTGGTGCGTGTCAGCGCGCGCCCGGACACCTATCGGTTCCGCGCTCTGCAGAACCAGATCCGCTCGGCAACCCGCTCCTATTATGGCCTTTTGCCATCTGCGCTCTTTTTCGTGCCGCTGCTCATTTACCTCTATTCCGACATTACCCAACTAACGATGCTGATCGCTGGTGGAGCGCTTGTCGCCGCCAGCTCGATCTTCGGGCTGATGGCGATGTCCCGGCGCAAGGTGGAAACCGGTGTCGAAACACCGCGCAAACTCATCCTCACGCTTTGCATCAATGGCTTTATCGCCGCGATTGGCTGGTGCCTGATGCTGAGTGCGCTCTATTTTGGCGGTATTGAAGAAACCCGGGTCTTTGTTCTGACGATGCAGGTCGGGCTGATCTGCACCGGCGCGCTCATGTTTATCAGCCTGCCCTCTGCCTTTGCCTGCTTCTCGATCCCGCTGGCGATCAACTTGATCGTCAATGTCGTGCTGCGCGATGCGACCGCACAATGGATCATGTTCCCGCTGCTGACTATCCTGCTCGTCATGCTCATCCGCACGGTTGTCGACCAGTCGAGCCAGCTTGTTGCAAACAGCATGGCGATGGAAAAACTCACCCGGTCGGAATCCGAACGCCGCTCGCTGCTCGAAGCGGAACGCAGCCGCGTTGAAGACGAGAAGAAACGCGAAGTCGATAGCGCCCAATCCCTTCTCGCGGAACGCGAACGAATGGCCAAGCAGCGCCACAAGGAATTGCTTGAGTTGGGTGAACGCTTCGAACAATCGGTCGTGCGTGTTGCCAGCAGCTTGGGCGATGCGATCGCCAAGCTCGATACTTCGTCGACCGATCTAGCGCGCCTGTCCGCTGAAACCAGTCAGGATGCCGGCAAGGTTTCCGACCGAGCGTCCGGCGCCAACAGCGCGGTGCAGACTGTCGCCAGCGCGGTGCAGCAACTCGATGCGTCGGTCAGCGAGATTTCCGATCAGATCGGCAATGGCCTCTCACTGAACACCACCGTGTCGCAAGCCGCTGACGAAAGCGATGCCGCGATGAAGCTGCTCATCGAGCGCACACAGGGCATCGGCAAGATCGTCGCGCTGATCTCGGAGATAGCCGGGCAGACGAACCTGCTTGCGCTCAACGCGACGATCGAAGCTGCGCGCGCCGGTGAAGCAGGCCGCGGTTTCAGTGTTGTTGCCCAGGAAGTGAAATCGCTGGCCCAGCAGACCACCGAAGCCACCGATAACGTCGATCGCCAGTTGCGCGAAATCGAAGATGCCGTCCAGCAAGCTGTCGGCGCGATGTCCAAGGCAACGGGCGAGATTAGCGGCATCACCGAAATCTCAAACTCTATCGCCGCCGCCGTAATGCAGCAGCGCGAGGCAACCCGGAACATCGGCGACAACAGTATCCAGGCCGCGCAGGATACAGACGATGTGCAGCAGAATATTCAGCGCGTTGCCGGCGCTGCCCGAAACAGCGGATCGTTGAGCGCAGATGTTAGCCGGACAGCAGAGAGCCTCGCCGAACAGGCTGACGCACTGCGCGAGGCAACCACCGCATTTCTGGATGAACTGCGCGCCGCCTGACGCGTCATCCGATTATCCCGCCGTCGCTGCTTCCAGATCCGCAAGGAAAGCGCGGATCCGATCGCCATTGACGCCAAGATCGCTGATCCCCACCCGGCTTACCGAGCGCATATGGACAAGGCTGCCTTCGCCATTGGGGTTGGGTGTAATGCGCAACACGACATCATCCCGGAAGCGATAGATGGACACCGTTTCGGTGGCTTCGAGCCGACCGGTCGCTGGATCGGCAACGGCGAGCTCCCAGCCGCGTTCGGTTACCAACTGCTCGGCCGCGGCAACCGCATCGGGCACGGAAACCGGCACGGTAATCGGCTGAATGTCGGCATAGCCTTCCTCATGCCACATCCGCCACCGCGCCGCATTGTCGAGATCCGCCATATCTGCGCGATCGCCATCCGGCACGACTTCGCGATTATCCGCTCGCAGGCTCAGCGTATCAAAGGCTGGCGGATTGGAGAGGTCGGTCGTGAT
The DNA here is from genome assembly GCA_965212265.1 of Parasphingopyxis sp. Classification (GTDB taxonomy): domain Bacteria; phylum Pseudomonadota; class Alphaproteobacteria; order Sphingomonadales; family Sphingomonadaceae; genus Parasphingopyxis. The sequence goes on from CBDBUZ010000011.1 coordinate 120,903, forward strand.
GTCGTGGATTGGCGGAACCGTCGCCGCTTTGCCGAAGCTGTAGGACGTATAGCCGACAAAGCCCGCCGCCACGAGTATGGCGATCAGCGGCCACAGCATCCTCCGGAAGTTCTTGGAGAACAACGCAATGATCACCGCGATCAGCGAGAGCGCACCTCCGCCCATCGCTGCATAGGTGAGGTTACGAAGCGATCCGAGGCTCGTCTCCCAGCCAATGATGCCAGCACCAGTCGCCAGCGCCATGACAACAGCAAGCACGGGCGCACCAATGCCGAGGATCACACCGATCCGCCTGATCCATTTCGAAATCGGGCCGGGTTTCGGCGTATCTGCTGCTTCGGCTGTCGTATCCGTCATGGCATCTCTCCCCTGTTTCGCTGCTCTCTAGCAGCGCCACGGCGGCACGCAAAGCATGGACAAAGCCCGGCGCCTTTGCCACAGACGCGCCCCGGACGCGGGTGTAGCTCAATGGCAGAGCAGCAGCTTCCCAAGCTGACGACGAGGGTTCGATTCCCTTCACCCGCTCCAGATTTTTCAATAGCGTCGGCACGAAACTTCCACTTCTGGCCGAAAGCGGACATTTGCAATCAGGTTCCAATCTTGAACCGCAGACTTTACCGTTTGGCCAGAATTGTCCGCCTATCAGACGAGAAGATAATGATCAGAATATTTCTTTTTCTCACTGTCTTGGCAGGCTGGACTGAGAATCAGCCGGCCCGCGACCATAACAGCGAGTTTGAACGGCAGGTTATCCAGGCCGGTTTAATAGTCGTCGGCACCGCGCTATCTGTCGCGACGCGGCAGATGGAGGGCGTGGGTGAGTCCATTGTCGCGACGATTGACGTCGAAGAGGTTTTGGCCGGTGAGATGGATCAAGACAATATTGCCGTCGTCATCTGGGCACCGGTGAGTCATTATGACGTCGATTGTTGCCGGGAGGATTGCCGCTACATCTTCCTGCTGGAAGAGACGGATGGATATTATTACGCGACACGTTTCGGGCGCGGGGTGCATGCGATCGATGACTCACCGCCATGCTATGAGCCAATAGAAAGCTTCTGATCGGTCGCTGAAACAGCTATCCAAATCTTTTGTCTACGCGAGATCATGGCTCATCGAGCTAACTGTATGTCTGCGTCAAAATGTCCGCAATGGGTGGAAAGCGGACGTTCCGGCAATGGTTGATTTCGGCGACTTACTCGTGAGGGCTATGGGCCATCGTAGCCGAATGGTTCGGCAGTCTCTTTGACCATCTCCCATAGGTGGCGAGCTTCTTCATCCCGGAGATTCTCGTGCCACCGTGAAACACGGACCGTATGGTCGTTCCTCGAATAGTTCCTGGATGTTGTCGCTTCGACAAACAGTTCATTATTCGAATTTTGTACGCGTCTTGCCCACGCTTCCACTTGCTCACCGGAGTGATTGATGGCGATCCCAGCATGCCTGCAAACCGTCTCTGCAAAACCCGTTGGATCGGCAATCATGTCTTCGAAACGCACCAGTTTTGCGATACTTTCAACCTGGCGAAAGCCAGCGGAGTTAAGGTACAACCAGTGGTAAGCACATTGTTCAGTGATTGGACGATCAATCCAATGTTGCCAATTGGGTGGGCGTGGATGATGCCCCCAGTTATTCGCGATCCCTACTTTCAGCGAACAAATTGCATCCAAAGGATGGCGCACAATCCAAAAAAATCTGACATTCGGAGCAACTCTAAACAGCGCATCCAAAGGAAATGACAATCCAGGCTGAGCAGGATATTTCTTGCTTTCTCGCGGTACCTTGAATGCGAGGGGCGCCGAAAAGTCCGCAGATTTCACCGAGGAAAATGGTGGTTCACTTTCATATGTGTAGCCGGCCAAACCATCGAAGAGCTCACCGAAGATCGATGTTCCGCTACGGCCGCAGCCGAGTATCATGACAGCATTGGATTCGTTGTTCATCGGCAACTCCATTGCAGCCCGTAACTTCAAACGAGATTGAGGTAGGCGATTGTAACTTCAGGGCCCAATGTGGTCGATACCCAAAAGTCCGCAATGGGCGCAAAGCGGGCACTTTCTCTTTCGCTGGGTATCAGTCCACCAGCCGGAAATGCACGCCGCCGATCATCACGCTGTCTGCAGTGGTTTTTAGGCCGCGCGCGTTTGCACGGTCGATGATTCCCTCCCGGTCGACGGCCTTGAGATCAATACCGCTGAGGCCCGGGCCGCGCCCGTCAGTGTCGGGCACGAAGCGCAGTCGAGTATTCTCCAGCTCAACAATGGGACCGTCATCGGCCTCTCGGACAAGAACGCCAGCAACATCTGCCCAATGCTGCGCCAAGGTTTGCGGGTCAGGCCCCTGGAGCTTGATCCCGACAATTGCGCTGACCGCATCGGTTGAGATCGTGTCTTGCCAGCCATCACCACCGGCCGGCATCCAGAAGCCTTCGGGATCGAAACGCGCCTGCCAATCGACTTCGAAAAACGCCGCCCGCATATCGCCGGGATGGAGCTGCATGATCTTCCATTCGTCGCCATCCGTCTCCCAGGCAACACGAACGCCATTATCCGACGCCCGTGCGCGGCACGCGTCCTGCTCGCCTTTGGTTTCGACCTGGCCAATCACCATATATCCGCCGTCACCGCCGCGTCGTTCGAGATACCGTCCGGCGGCCGTGTTCTCTTCGATCGGCGCGACGACTTCAATAAAGTCCGTGCCGACGGCAAGCAGCGTATTTTCCAATCCGAAATTGCGGACATGTGGATCGACATAGGCTGTGTTGAGCGAGAAGACGGCCTGCAGATCGGAGATAACGGGCTCGAGTGTGTCCGCCACGAGGCACACCTGCCTGAAGTGAATGCTCATATGTCCCTCCGTGCAATCGAGCCGTGAACAATAGGCCCCGATCCGCTGAATGATAGCGTAACACCATGCAGCCGCCGGGAAATCCTGAAAACGGTTCCAAATTTGCGTCTTTGGTTCGACGGCGGCACAGGTGATATCCCAACATTATTCTGTTGATCGGTCTTTGGCGCTTGCAGGGCCAGAAATGTGGAAGGACGAAAATGCTGAAACTTCACTTTGCCCCAAATTCACGAGCCGGACGGATCGTATGGTTGCTGGAAGAATTGCAGCTGCCTTATGAAATCAACAAAATGGCGTTTCATCCCAAGGACCTGAAGTCGGATGAACATCGCGCCCGTCACCCGCTCGGCCGCATCCCGGTTCTGGAAGATGGCGATGTCACCATTTTCGAGTCCGGTGCAATCGTCGACTATATTTTGGAACGCCACAAGAATGGCGGCCTGAAACCCGCCGTCGATGACCCGCGCTTTCCCGTCTATCTCCAATGGTTCCATTATTGCGAAGGCATGGTGATGCCGCCGGTGAATACCGTGGTCGTGCACACATTATTGCTTCCTGAGGAGCGGCGTGACGCGACGGTATTGGGACAGGCGCAGCGGCTGCTGACCAAGGCCCTGGGGCCGGTTGATGAAGCGCTGGAAGGCAAGGACTATCTGATTGGCGATTTTTCCGGTGCAGACATCATGCTCGGCCATGCCTGTTTCATGGCCAACCGGCTTGGATCGGTCAGCGATGAGATGACAAAGCTGAAAGCCTATGTCGATCGGATCGCGGCCCGGCCCGCCTTCCAGACGGCGATCACAATGGCGTAAAGCGGACAGCGGCGCGGTGTAGTTCACACGTGCCCCAGCACCATAGATGGCGTCTCCCGCACCCGCCGCCTATGTATCGTTGATGGAAAAGCGCAAAGCCAAGGCCGCAACCCGTTTCGTCCTTGGAACAATCTTCGTTTACGCAATCGGCTTCGGCATCATTATGCCGGTGCTGCCGGACCTTGTGGTGGAGCTGGGCGATGTTTCATTGCCAGAGGCAACCTCGATCGGCGGCTGGCTCATCCTCACCTATGCTTTGTTTCAATTCACATTCGGACCGCTGGTTGGAAGCATCAGTGACCGGTTCGGCCGGCGACCGGTGCTGCTCCTCTCCCTGGCCGGGTTTAGCATCGACTATGCCGTCATGGGATTGGCGCCGACATTGGCATGGCTGTTCCTGGGGCGCGCTCTGGCAGGCACATTCGGCGCAGCATTTTCCACCGCTTATGCGACGATGGCCGATATCACGGACGAGGAGAATCGCGCGCGCGGTTTCGGCTTGATTGGCGCGGCGTTCGGAACCGGCTTCATTGTTGGCCCAGCCATTGGCGGGTTGATTGGTGAGTTTGGGACGCGCCTCCCCTTCTTTGTTGCAGCCGGGCTCGGCGCAGCAAATCTCATTTATGGCTATTTCGCCTTTCCCGAAACGCTGGCGCACGAAAACCGCAGACCATTCAGCCTGGTGCGAGCGAACCCGCTCGGTGCATTGCTGAAACTCCGCATGATGCCGGGCGTATTGCCGGTCGCGCTGGTCTATCTGTTCTGGATGAGCGCCCAGAATATCTACCCATCAACCTGGGCCTATTTCACGCAGATCCGGTTCGATTGGACGAGCGGTATGGTCGGGATTTCGTTGGCTTGGACGGGCGCGCTGATGGCCGTTGTTCAGGCGTTCGCAGTTGGCCCGATGGTAAAACGCTATGGCGAACGGCGAAACGCAATCATTGGGATCGCGATCAGCGCCTGCGCATATATCCTCTACGCCATCAGCCCCTATGGCTGGGCCGTGTTCGTGATCATGGCGGTGACAGCGCTCGCGGCCCTGGCCGGCCCGGCAATCAGTTCGATGATGAGCCGCCGGGTACCGGCCCATATGCAAGGCGAACTCCAAGGCTTTATCGCAAGCCTAACCGCGCTCTCGGCGATTATTGCACCGCTGACCTTCAATCCGACGCTGGCGCATTTCTCAAGCGATGACGCGAGTGTCTATTTCCCCGGTGCTGCGTTCGCCATTGCGGCGGCAATGGCGTTGACGGCGATGGTCATCCTGCTGTTCACGCGCCGAACCAAGCCCAAACCAGCGGACGGTTAGATACCGCCCGGCGTTACCTCTTGGCCGTTCGCAATCAGCGCTTCAGACAGCGCGTTCATGCAAGCCGCCAGTTGATCGGCATCGGTAGAGCGCACCACAAAGTTCGCGCCGACCCGCCCTTCGCGGAAAAAGGGGTAGCTGCCGATCTGGCTGTCTGGGTGCGCATCTTCGACGGCGCCCAACAGGTCAGCTACTTCGCTTTCAGCCGTCCAGCAGCCGATCGTGTCCGACAGTACCGGGTCGCCGCCTTCCAACTGACCGGTCAGGGCATCCATCATCTGTTCGGCGATGTGCGGGATTCCAGCCATGATGAAGATGTTGCCATGGCGAATGCCCGGCGCGCCGGACATGCGATTCTCGATCAGTTCGCCGCCGTCCGGAACGCGCGCCATCCGCAGGCGCGCATCGGTTAGCCCGCCTTTGTCCTTATAATAACCCTCAAGCATCGCCCGGGCGCGCGGATGAACAATCACGTCTACATCAAGCGCGGCTGACACGGCATCCACGGTGATGTCATCATGGGTTGGTCCAATGCCACCCGTGGTGAAGAGATAATCTGTGTCCGCGCGCACAGCGTTTACCGCGTCGGCGATCTTCTCGAGGATATCAGGTACTATGCGCACCTCAACGAGCCGGATTCCTTGGACATTCAGCCATTTCGCAAGTGCAGCAACATTCTTGTCCTGTGTCCGTCCCGACAAAATCTCATCGCCGATCACAACCAAGCCAGCCGTCCAGGTTCGTTTCTGATTCATGCATCATGCCTTAGCGGCGCGAATGCGGGGGTGCAAAGAATAGAAGCGTGTCATGAATCACACAGGTGAGTCAGAACCGTAAGTTACTCCCACCGCTAGACTCCGCAAAACCGGGGATTTGTCACATAAGTGACACGGCGACTCGTTAGACGGCGGGTCATCCGATCGGAGGTGCAAAGGGGCACGAGACCGGTCAGGGGTAATCAAAGATCCATCGGGGATAATCATGCGCTATTTCAAGGTTTTTCTGGCTGCTACCGCAGCTTCAGCGTCGGTAGCAGGCGTCATCGCCACTCCTGCTGCGGCGCAGCAAATTACATCGGGCGTCCAAGGCCGAGTCGTTGATGATGCAGGTAACGCCGTCGGCAATGCTTCGGTTGCCGTAACCGACACGCGGACGGGTTCGACGCGCCAGCTGGTTACCGGTTCGGATGGCAGCTTCCGCGCAGGCAACCTGGTGACGGGCGGTCCATACACGATCACCGCAACCGCATCAGGTTTTGAAGGCCAGACGGTCGAAAACATCCGGATCAACCTGTCGGGCGATACATCGCTCGCCTTTGAACTGACCCGCAGCGCCGGCGAAGCAACAATCGTTGTTACCGCAGCGCGCGCTAACCTGGTCCAGCTCGCGCTTGGCCCGGGCAACTCGTTCAACGAGGAAATCCTCGAAAGCTTCCCGTCAATTTCTCGCGACGTTCGCGACCTTATTCGTATCGATCCACGCGTCAGCCTGGACCGTTCGAACGATGTCGATCGTATTTCCTGCCTTGGTGGTAATGACCGGTCGAACACCTTCACGGTTGACGGCATTGTCCAGGCCGACGTCTTCGGCCTGAACGGTACGCCGTTTGCCGCGCGTAACGCACTGCCGCTTCCGTTCGACGCCATCCGCGAGACCTCGATTGAGTTTGCGCCGTTCGACGTTGAATATTCAGGCTTCACCGGTTGCGCCGTTAACGTTGTGACCCAATCGGGTTCGAACCGCTTCTCGGGTTCTGCCTTCTACACGTTCCGCAACGACGATCTGCGTGGTGACACGGTCGACGGCCAGAGCTTCACGCCTGCACCTTTTGAAGAAAAACGCTGGGGTGTTACCCTGGGTGGCCCGATCATTCCTGATCGCCTTTTCTTCTTCGGCGCTTACGAAGAAACTGATCTGGGTGATTCCAATGATACGGGTCCGACAGGTTCCGGTTTCCCGAACGAAGAGGATTTCGTTACCCAGGCCCAGTTCGACCGTTTCTCGCAGATCGCGCAGAATGTCTACGGTATCGATATTGGCGGTTATCCGACGTCTCTGCCTGAAGCGAGCGTTCGCTACTTTGGCCGCCTTGACTGGTATGTGAATGATGATCATCGCGTCGAAGCCACCTATCAGCGTCTCGAAGAAACCAATGTCGAATCCGACACTGGCAACCAAGAGCTGACGGGCCTCAACAGCTTTGAAGATGAAGGTACGATCTCCGACTATTATTCGGTGCGTATCTATTCCGACTGGAGCGAGAATTTCTCGACCGAACTGCGCCTCTCGCGGTCCGATCTGACTGATGTTCAGGGCCCAGTGGGCGGCGGTGAAGCGCAGGACGGCAACCCAATCACCCGCCTCTCGGTTGGTGTGGTCGGTCCCCAGCAAAATGGTGTGCTGAGTGCAGGCCCGGGTATCTTCCGGTCCGCCAACGCGCTTGAAACGACGACCGACCTGGCCCGTCTGACCGCAAATTTGCAGCTCGGCGATCACGACATCAAATTTGGTGCAGAGGTCAACGATCTCGACGTGTTCAACCTGTTCGCAATCAACGCGACGGGCACCTTGTTCTTCCGCAACCTGGACGATTTCCAGAACGGCGTTGTCGCTCCGGGCTTCTTCTCGTCAGTATTTGGCGATACTGCAGACAATATCGCTTCCGGCGCTGTAGGCGGTGGTACGATCCGCGCCACACCGACCGGCGACATCAACGAAGCCTCCGCGACCTTCAATCGTCGCATCTACTCGATCTTCGCACAGGATGACTGGCAGGTAACCGACCAGCTGAGTATTCTTGCTGGCGTTCGTCTGGAATGGTTCGATGGCAGCGCACCGCGCGTCAATCCAGCGTTCCAGCAGCGCTTCGGTTTCCCGAATAATTTCGGCTTCAGCCAGCTGGATCCAATTATTCTGCCACGTGTTGCTGTCACCTATGACTTTGAGAATTACGATGGCTTCATCCGTAACAGCCAGGTAACCGGCGGCGTTGGCATCTTCTCCGGCGGCGACCCGATTGTATACTTCTCCAACGCCTTCTCGAACAATGGCTTCTCGGTTGGTGAAGGTGATACGTTCGATGCGGAATGCGCCGGACTGCCCCTGAATCCAGACGGTAGCTTCAACGTCCTCGATGCCAATGGCAATTTCACCGGCTTCCCGGCCTGTGCGATCCAGGCAGCTTCGAACCAGGCCGCTGCCGGTCAGTCGGACACGCAGTCCACAGATCCAAGCTTCGAAGTGCCGACCGTGGTTCGCGCCAATATCGGCTTTTCGAGTGAAATCGGCTTTGGCGAAGGTTTCTTCGACAATTGGCAGCTCCAACTTGACTATATCTATAGTAACTTCCGGAACCCGCTAAACTTTGTCGATCTCTCCCAAACGGTCGATATCCGGAATGGCCTCAATGGCTTCACGTCAGACGGTCGACCGATCTATGCGGCAATCGACTCAACAGTTCCTGGTTGTAATGCGCAGCTCCAGCGGACTGGCGGTACGCCTCCAGTATGGACCGGTGTCACTGCCGCATGCTTCAACACGGGCCGAGACGACGAGATCCAGCTGACCAACGGTCGGTCCTATGACAGCCATGTGTTCTCGTTCAGCCTTGCGAAAATGTTCGACCGCGGTGTGTTCACCGAGAATGGCAGCGTGTTCGTCAACTTGGGATACGCTTTCACGGATTCGAACAACTTCCGGAACAACAACAGCTCAACGGCAACGTCCAGCTTTGATGAATCGGCAGCCTTTGATCGGCAGAACCCAGCCAACTCGACATCAAACTATGAGACACGGCACGCATTCACCTTCGCGCTGAACTTTACCGAAGAGTTTATCGATGGCTATGACACGCAGCTCGGTATGTTCTTCAGCGCTCGTTCGGGACGCCCGTTCAGCTTGACGTTTGATGGCGGCGGGGTTCTGGCTGACCGGTCCTCTGGCAACGACAACGCTTTGCTCTACATCCCGACGGACATTAATGACCCGAACATTTCGCCACAGGTCAACGATCCTGTCACCGGCGCATATGTCAGCGGATCGTTGAATAGCGAAGTGCAAGAGCTGATCAACTACGCTCAACGTTGGAACTGCTCCCGCGAAGCAATAGGTACGACGATCCGGCGGAACACCTGCCGGGAAGACTGGACCTATGACATGGACCTGCGGATCAGCCAGGAACTTCCGGGACCGGGTAGCTGGTTCGGCATTGCCCAGGATCGGTTCGAGCTCTTTGCCGACATCGATAACTTCCTGAATATGCTGGATAGCGGCTGGAACACGTTCAAGACCCGTGGCGCCTTTGGTGACGGACAGGTCGTCGACATTGTCGATTTGGACGGAATTGACGCCCAGGGGCGCTACATCATCTCGGGCTTCAACCCGGATGACGAGCAGAATATTTCGACCTCGGCTTCGGCATGGCGGATCCAGATTGGTGCGCGTTACGAATTCTAGGATGACAACGCATAACCACTAAAATTCGGGGCCGGTGACGATCATATCGCCGGCCCCTTTTTTGTGACGAAGGGACGCACACCGTCATGACACGATCGACAATTGCACTCCTGGCCGGCATCGGCTCATTGGTTCTGAGCGGTTGCGCGAATGTGACCGCGGCACCGCAAGCCGCTCCTCCGCAAAGTGCGGCCGAAGCCCTGCGGCCGTACTACGCCACGCTCGACACCAACCTCCCTCAAGCCAATGCTGGCGCGCAGCTCGACACCAGTCGCGCGATCAGTCGGATCGCCTTTGGCAGTTGCAATCACCAAAACCGTCACCAGACAATCTGGTCGACGATCGCGGCCCACAATCCGGAGCTGTTCTTGATGATCGGCGACAATGTCTATGGCGATTTCGGTTATCGCGGTGAGGCAGATCTGGGAACCTTTGCGCATGCCTATCGGCTGCAGGGATCGCATCCGGAATTTATCGCCTTCCGCAACCAGGTTCCGATGCTGGCAAGTTGGGACGATCATGATTTCGGGCCCAATGATTCCGGCGGAGCCTTTGCCTTTCGCGAGCGATCCGAGCAGCTCTTCGAAAGTTTTTGGCGCTCGAGCGATACCGTACGTGCGCGCCCCGGCATCTATGACAGTATGATGATTGGGCCAGCGGGCGAGCGGGTACAGCTCATCATTCTCGACACCCGCTTCTTTCGCGATCCGCTGGTCGCCCTGCCCTACACAGCCGAACGCCGACCACTTGGCCATTACGGGATCACTGACAGTCTCGACGCGACAATGCTCGGTGCCGCCCAATGGGCATGGCTGGCTGGCGAGCTTGAAAAAGCCGGCTGATCTTCGTATCATCGTTTCATCAGTGCAGCTGCTAACCGACGCGCATAATTACGAAAAATGGGGCAACATGCCGCTTGAAAGAGAGCGCTTCTATCGCGCTCTTGCAGCGCGCAATGGCGGCGGAATGGTGGTGCTGTCCGGTGATCGCCATAGCGGCGCCTTTTATCAGGCCGCACCCGAGGCATTGGGCGAAGAGCTGTGGGAGCTGACCGCCTCCTCGCTTAATTTCTCGTTCGGCGAAGGCGATACCGGAGACCGCGAACCCGATCCGACCCGTCGCTCCGGTTTCTATTCGGGACGAGAATTTCGGCATGCTCGAGATTGACTGGGCCGCCGGGCGAAATTGGGTTGGACCTGAGACGGTCTGACGGTGAAAGCCTGCACAGCGAACGTATCCGCTTCCCGCTAGACGAGGGACGCGATCATGGTGGCGAAACCATGATGGGGACGCTATATAGCCGGGCATGAACCAGTATCAGACCATAACCGCAGCGGATTCCGTTGCGCGCGACGGCACAATCAAACTCCACGATGAAAGCGGGTTTGAAGGCATGCGCGCGGCTGGCCGGTTGGCCGCTGAGGTGCTCGATGCCCTGGTTCCTCTGGTCGAGCCTGGCGTTACAACCGAAGAGATTGACGATTTCGCTCTTGAGCGGATGAAAGCCGGTGGCGGTATTCCTGCGACACTTGGTTATCGCGGTTATACAAAGAGCTGCTGCACTTCGATCAATCATGTGGTGTGTCACGGGATTCCGGGCGGCAAAGCCCTCAAAAAAGGCGATATCGTCAATATCGACGTAACGCCGATCCTCGATGGCTGGCATGGTGATACGAGCCGTATGTTCACGGTCGGCAAGATCCCGATCAAGGCGCAACGCCTCATCGATGTAACCTATGAGGCCATGATGCTGGGTATTGCCGAAGTGAAGCCCGGCGCGTTTCTCGGTGATATTTCGCACGCGATTCAAAGTCATGCCGAAGCCCATCGCTACGGCGTTGTCCGTGATTTTTGCGGCCATGGCCTGGGCCGATTGTTCCATGACGCACCCGAGGTGATCCATGCGGGCAAACCCGGCACCGGCCCCGAACTCAAGCCCGGCATGTTCTTTACGATCGAACCGATGATCAATATCGGCAAGCCGAGTGTGAAAGTACTCGACGATGGCTGGACTGCCGTGACGCGGGATCGATCGCTCTCGGCCCAGTTCGAGCATTCGGTGGGCGTGACCGAAGATGGCGTTGAAATATTCACTAAGAGCCCAACCGGCCTGGATAATCC
>CBDBUZ010000012.1:0-43532 GCA_965212265.1 Parasphingopyxis sp.
GGTTGCCAAGGCTCGATAGCGCGACGTCGAACAGCGCCATATCGATATGCTGGCCCTTGCCGGTGCGTTCGCGCTGGTAGAGCGCTGCCAGGATAGCGGCAGCCGCATTCATACCGGTCGTCAGGTCGACCATTGCCACACCCATGCGTCGCGGCGGGCCGTCTGCATTGCCGGTGATCGACATGAAGCCGCTCATCGCCTGGATCATCAGATCATATCCGGGTTTGTCAGCGTCTGGACCATCCTGTCCAAAACCGGTGATCGAGCAGCAGATCAGACGTGGGTTGAGCGCTGTCAGGCTATCGCGGTCCAGGCCATATTTCTTAAGTCCGCCACGCTTGAAATTCTCAACGACAATATCGCTCTTGGCTGCGAGTTCGCGGATCAGGCGCTGTCCTTCGGGTTGGGCAATATCGATCGCCACCGATTTCTTGTTGCGATTGGCGGCAAGATAATAGCCGGCCGTGCGGTCATCGCCCTCTCCCAGCCAGGGCGGGCCCCAACCGCGCGTATCATCGCCGACTCCGGGTTTTTCGATCTTGATGATCTCCGCACCCAGATCGCCCAGCATCTGCGTGGCCCAAGGGCCGGCAAGGACGCGGCTAAGATCGAGGACGCGGATTCCGGAAAGCGCTTTGTCGGTCATTTCACATCCCCGTCATTGCGAGCGCAGCGAAGCAATCCAGAGCTGCCGACGATAGCGTTTGCTGCTCTGCATTGCTTCGTCGCTTTGCTCCTCGCAATGACGACTCTTGTGTTTGATCAATGCGCATCAAGTGGGTTCAGATTCGATGACCGACTAGCCGGTAAAGGCCTGGATGCCGGTGATTGCCCGGCCCAGGATCAGCGCGTGCACATCATGGGTGCCTTCATAGGTGTTCACTGTTTCCAGGTTCACCAAATGGCGGATCACGTGATATTCGTCAGCGATCCCGTTGCCGCCATGCATGTCGCGCGCATTGCGGGCGACATCGAGTGCCTTGCCGCAATTATTGCGTTTGATGAGGCTGATCATTTCCGGCGCCCAACTGCCATTGTCGATATTGCGGCCAACCGTCAGTGCGGCGTTGAGGCCGAGCGTGATTTCTGTCTGCATATTGGCAAGCTTGAGCTGGACCAGCTGGGTCGCGGCGAGCGGCCGGCCGAACTGTTTGCGATCGAGCGTATAGGTGCGAGCCCGGTGCCAGCAATCTTCTGCGGCGCCCATCGAGCCCCAGGCAATGCCGAACCGCGCCTTGTTGAGGCAACCAAATGGCCCGCCCAGGCCGCGCGCATTGGGCAGCTTGTTTTCCTCCGGCACGAATACTTCGTCCATCACGATTTCACCGGTGATCGAGGCGCGCAGGCTCATCTTGCCTTCGATTTTCGGGAAGCTGAGGCCGTCCATGCCGCGTTCAAGAATGAAACCACGGATCACGCCGTCATCATCTTTGGCCCAGACGACTGCGATATCGGCGATCGGCGAATTGGTGATCCACATTTTCGCACCGCTCAGCGAATAGCCGCCATCGACAGACTTGGCCCGGGTCTTCATGCCGCCTGGATCGGATCCTGCATCGGGCTCGGTCAGGCCGAAACAGCCCACCATTTCACCGGTTGCAAGCTTGGGCAGATATTTTTCGCGCTGTTCTTCGCTGCCATAGGCATGGATCGGATGCATCACGAGCGAGGATTGGACGCTCATTGCTGAACGATAGCCCGAATCAACGGCTTCCACCGCCCGGGCCACCAATCCGTAGGACACATGCGAGACCCCGGCACAGCCATACCCATCGATGGTTGCGCCCAACAGGCCCAGTTCGCCAAGCTCGGTCATGATCTCCCGATCGAATCGTTCTTCGCGAGTCGCGGTCAGAACGCGCGGAAGCAGTTTTTCCTGCGCATATGTCCGCGCTGTCTCGTAAACCATCTTCTCTTCGTCGGTGAGCTGCTCCTCCAGCAGGAACGGGTCGTCCCATCGATAGGAGAATTTGGCATTTTCAGGTGATTTTACAGGAGCTTCGGCATTCACGGGCTGATTCCTCGTCTGGTGTGCGGCGGCATTAGCATAGCGGGCGGATTAGCGCGACTTTTGAGCAGAAAATCGCGGTAACCAAAAAAGCGTGATCTGTGTCACATCCCGTTCATCCATTATTGGCAATAAGGGCTTCACCGGGCAGGGGCGCAGTTAGCGAATTTGTTCGGAACAAGCCATCATGGGATGCCCGGTTTTATGCGACCCGGCCGGTCTCCCGTGGTGGCTTGAACTTTTTTTGCTGGAGAAACCCTCCTCCCGGCATCAGATTGACGCTTCCGTTCCCAGTTTCCGCTCGCCTTGTCGATCAGGACAGCATGTTCGTCTAATCCAATTGGTACGTTACGTACTTTCTGCGATACCGCGACGATCAGGGGAGGCGATTATGAAATATGCGATTTCGATTCTTGCGATTGCGACATTGGGCATGCCAGCCACGGCCGGGGTAACGGTCAGCACGATTGTCGATGAAATAGAAGCAAGCGGCGGCGTTGCAATCGGGCCCGACGGAAATCTCTACCTTGCCGATTTCGGTATCACTCTCTCACAGGCTGGTGGGCAGAATATCTATCGGATCGCCGTGGATGGTAGCAGCGTTGAGATCGTAAATTCCGAATTTGGTGGTGCGTCCGGCAATGCTTTTGGCATGGATGGTTATTTGTACCAATCCGATGTCGCGCGGGGCGAAGCCTATCGGATCGCTATGGACGGTACGCGAACGCAAATTGCCCGGGACATGGCATCGCCAGTTGGGATCGCGCCGAATGCTGATGGTACCGTCTATGTTACCAATTGCGTCACCAACCAGATTTTACGAATAAATGCTGACGGCACGACAAGCATCCATGCCGAAGGCGCGCCACTCAACTGTCCCAATGGTCTCGCATTTGGCGGCGACGGTGCACTCTACGCCGTGAATTTTCGGGACAATTTGATGGTACGGATCAATTCCGATAGCGGTGAAATGCAGAGTGTCGCGGATTTTCCGGGCAACGGGAATGGCCATCTTGCTTGGGCGAATGACCGCTTCTACGTCGCCAGTTTCCAAGGCGGGGGAATCTACAGCCTGATACTGGGTGGTGCGATGTGTCATCTCGCAGGAAGCGGAGCTGAGGCGAACCAGGATGGCGACGGCGCTTCAGCCAGTTTTTTCCGGCCGAATGGCGTCGCAATCAGTGCCGATGGCGATACGCTTTATACCAACACCGTGCTCTCAATCGTTGGTCGTGCCGACCCTCAATTGCATCCCAATTCGGTGCGGCGTGTCGACGGATTGCTGTCCATGCTGGAATGTCCGGACGATCGCATTGTCACGCGCGAAGAGGATGCAGACTAAGCCAGCTCCACAGCCACTGCGGTTGCTTCACCGCCGCCGATGCACAGGCTTGCGACACCGCGCTTCAGGCCACGCTTCTCGAGAGCGTTGAGCAAGGTTGCCATGATCCGGGCGCCCGAAGCACCGATCGGATGGCCCAGCGCACAGGCGCCGCCATTCACATTGATCTTGTCGTGCGGGATGCCGAGTTCCTGCATCGCAATCATCGCGACGACAGCAAAGGCTTCGTTGACCTCGAAGAGATCGACTTCTTCGATTGTCCACCCGGCCTTGTCGAGGACCTTGCGGATGGCTGGGACCGGAGCTGAAGTGAACTTGCCAGGTTCATGAGCATGGGCCGCATGGGCCACGATGCGCGCCTTGATGGGCATATCCTTGTCCTGTGCCACGCTTTCGCGAGTTAGCACGAGTGCGGCCGCACCATCCGAAATGGAGGAGGCATTGGCCGCTGTTACCGTGCCGTCCTTGGCAAAGGCGGGACGAAGCGTCGGGATCTTGTCGGGCCGCGCGTTACCAGGCTGCTCGTCGGTATCGACAATCTCGCTGCCTTTGCGGGTCTTGATTTCAACCGGCGTGACTTCGCCTTCAAAAGCACCGTTTCCGATGGCCGCATTGGCGCGGGCGAGGCTTTCGATTGCATAGGCATCCTGGGCTTCACGGGTCAGCTGATATTCCTGGGCGGCTTCTTCGGCGAAACTCCCCATCAACCGGCCTTCCTCATAGGCATCTTCAAGGCCGTCCAGGAACATGGAATCCTTGGTAACATCATGGCCAATGCGCGCACCGCTGCGATGCTTGGTCAACAGGTAAGGCGCATTGGTCATGCTCTCCATGCCGCCCGCAACGATGATATCGGCGGTTCCGGCTTTCAATGCATCATGCGCCATGATCGCGGCTTGCATGCCGCTACCGCACATCTTGTTGACCGTCGTCGCTTCGGTGGAGATCGGCAGTCCGCCACCCATGCCGGCCTGTCGGGCAGGCGCCTGCCCCAGCCCGGCGGGCAGCACGCAGCCCATGAAAATCTGCTCGACATCGGAGCCTTCCACGCCCGCCTTGTCGATCGCGGCACTCACGGCTGTTGCACCCAGCTCGGTGGCCTTGGCGGCGGCCAGGCTGCCTTGCAAGCCGCCCATCGGTGTACGGGCATAGGAGGAAATGACGATTGGATCGGCGGACATAAGCGACTCTCTGTTTTGCGTGAAATCTATCTTCCCCCAGATAAACCTTCGACCAACCGCTTTCCAGAGCCGATGCCCAACCTTTCATATGCGCGCGGTTATGCTAGCTATCCGCGCATAAATGTCTTCAGAGGGGAATATCATGTCGCGGGCCAGCCTTTTTCATGTCGCAGCCAGTGCACTCGCACTCACCATTGCCGCACCGGCTATCGCGCAAGATACAGATGAAACGCCGGAATGGGATGTTTCCAATCCGCCGCTGCCGACCCGGCCCGTCACGATCGATGTGACTGAAGGCACCTGGATGAATGTCGATGTCAGCCCCAATGGACAGACGATCGCCTTCGATCTCTTGGGTGATATCTACACGATGCCGATAACCGGCGGCACGCCGACTCGCATCGCCAGCGGCCTTGCCTGGGAGGTTCAGCCGCGCTTTTCGCCCGATGGCTTGCGGATCGCCTTTACCTCGGATCGTGGTGGTGGAGACAATATCTGGGTGATGGACGCCAATGGCGGCAATATGCGCCAGGTTACGAACGAGAGCTTTCGCCTGCTCAACCAGCCAGACTGGTCTCCGGACGGGCAGTATATTGTAGCGCGCAAGCATTTCACCACCGGTCGCTCGCTCGGCACGGGCGAAGTCTGGCTCTATCACGTATCGGGCGGTGCGGGCGTGCAGCTTGTCGAGCGGCCCAATGAGAATTTCCAGAAGGATCTCGGCGAACCGGTTTTCGCGCCGGATGGCGAGGGCGTCTATTTCAGCCGCAACACGACCCCGGGTAACCAGTTCATCTATGCCCAGGATTCCAACACCCAGCTCTTTGCCGTTGAACGCTATGACATGGAGACCGGCGAGCGCGAGACGATTGTCGATGGACCGGGCGGCGCGCTGAATCCGCGCCCTTCACCGGATGGGCGCTATATGGCCTTCATTCGCCGCGATCGCACCCAGTCTGTCCTTTACGTCAAGGATCTGAACAGCGGTGAGGAGCGTGCGATCTATGACGCGCTCGATCGCGACATGCAGGAAACCTGGACGGTGTACGGCACCTATCCGCGTATGGATTGGACGCCGGACAGCAGCACCATAGTCTTTTGGTCCGGCGGGCATATTCGCCGGATCGATGTCGCCAGCGGTAATGCGGACATCATCCCGTTCCAAATCTCCGACACGCGTGACGTAATCGATCCGCCGCGCCCGGAAATCGAGGTTGCCCCGGCCAATTTTACGACCCGTATGCCGCGCTTCGCAAATGTGTCTCCCGATGGTCGGCAGGTCGTGTTTGAGAGCCTGGGCCGACTTCACATCCGCAATATGGGTAATGGCACGCCCCGGCGCCTGACCAGTCAGACGGACGCATTCGAACTGTTTCCGAGCTGGTCACGCGATGGTCGGCGCATTGTCTATGTGCGCTGGAGTGATGACGGGCTTGGCCAGGTGCGCGTGATGAACGCCAATGGTGGCGGCGATCGCGCCGTGACCAGCCAGCCGGGCCATTATCGCAATCCGCGTTTCTCGCCCAATGGCAACATGATCGTGTTCGAACAGGGCGAGGGCGGATTCCTGACTTCAGGCGATTGGTCGGAACGGCCGGGCGTCTATCGGATTCCTGCCAACGGCGGCAGCGCAGAACGGATCACCGAAACCGGCTCCAATCCGCACTTTGGCGCGAGTGGTGATCGGATATTCCTGACCGTCAGCGAGGAGAATAAGCAGCGCCTGATCAGTGTCGATCTCTCGGGTAACGACCGCCGTGTCCATGCGTCAGGCGAGCTGGTGACCGGATATGAAGTATCTCCAGATGGCGATACGCTCGCATTTACCGAGAACTACAACGCATTCGTCGTGCCGATGATGCCGGGCACCCAGGATGTCGAGCTCAAGGCCGATGCCACGGCATTGCCGATCGTGCGCGTGAGCGGTGATGGCGCGTCCTATATGAGCTGGAGCAACGATGGCGACCGGCTCCATTGGTCGCTCGGCCCGACGCTCTATTCGGCAGCGGCAAACACCATCTTCCCGACATCGCCAGCTGCGGAGGGCGAAGAGCGCCCTGATTTCGTGCCGCCGGCCAGCGGTGTTTCGATTGCCGTGTCCGCCCAGGCCGACCGACCGTCCTCGCGCGTTGCGCTGACGGGTGCGCGGATCGTCACCATGCAGAGCGAAGATGGCGGCATCATCGAAAACGGAACGATCGTCATTGACGGCAATCGGATCGCGGCGGTTGGCGCGGCGGATTCAACATCCATTCCGGCTGGCTATCAGACCGTGGACGTTGCTGGAGCGACAATTATTCCCGGTATCGTCGACGCGCATGCCCATGGACCGCACGGGGTTGGCGATATCATCCCGCAGCAGAACTGGCACACGATCGCCCATCTCGCCTTCGGTGTGACGACAGTCCATGATCCATCCAATACGGCGAGCCATATCTTCCCGGCTGCCGAGATGCAGCAGGCGGGGCTGATCCTCGCCCCGCGGATCTTCTCGACTGCCGAGATCGTCTATGGCGCGCGGGCACCAAGCCGCTATGCACTGATCAACAGTCTTGAGGATGCCCAGCAGCATGTCCGCCGGTTGCGGGTGCAGGGCGCCCATTCGATCAAAAACTATAACCAGCCGCGGCGTGAGCAGCGCCAGCAGGTTGTAGCAGCCGCTATCGAACAAGATATCGCGGTCGTCGCCGAAGGCGGGTCGTTGTTCGGCATGGATATGGCGCTGATTGCCGACGGGAATACGACGCTCGAGCATAATATTCCCCAGGCGGTGCTTTACGAAGATGTGCTGAGCTTCTTCGGCCAGACCAATGTCGGTTATACGCCAACCCTGGTTGTCACCTATTCGGGCTTGGCAGCGGATCCCTATTGGCGCGCGCATAGCGATGTCTGGCGGCACCCAATCTTGTCGCGTCACGCACCGCCGCGCATCTTGCAGGCCAATTCGGTGCGTCGCCCGATCGCGCCGGAGGAAGATTATGTCGATGATGAAGCGGCGGCCGCTGCCCATGCGCTGGCGCAGCGCGGGGTTCCTGTCAGCATCGGTGCCCATGGCCAGGAAGAAGGCCTCGCCGCCCATTGGGAAATGTGGAGCTTTGTGCGCGGCGGGATGAGCCCGTTAGAAGCATTGCGGACCGCGACGATCGTCCCGGCCCAGGCATTGGGCTTTGCACGGGATATCGGCAGTCTCGAAGCGGGCAAACTCGCCGATCTCGTCATTCTCGATGCGGACCCAACCGTCGACATCCAGAATAGCGACGATATTCGCTATGTGATGATCGGCGGGCGACTCTATGATCCGCTCACAATGAACGAGACGATTACCGGCAATCGGACGCGTGACCCGTATTTTTGGGAATAGGATTAAGGTTAACGCCCTCAGATTTCGACGAAACGAGTCAGGCGTGCGGCGCGCTGTTGTCGGACAACGCGCCGCTCATTCGCGCGTAATGTTGCACCGCCTATGGTCATTCCTCGAACGGCGAGCGGGGGCTTGCTGGAAATTTGCGAGGAAATGTTCGCCATGCGTCTGAATTTTCGGATCGAGATACCGACCATGTTGCGTCGTGCCGTTCTCACGGCATTGGTCGCAGTGCCGCTGACCGGCTGTGCGGGATTTATCCCTGAGGCATCGGCCCAGAGCTCGTCCAGCAGCACGCCTTACATCGCGCCGCCACCTGCCGAGACTCAGAGGCCAGAAACACAGAGGCCGGCTACGCAGGCACCCGCGCGGAGCGAGCCGACCGAGCGCGCTGAAGTGCCCCAAGGGCCTTCACGCCAGCTGACAAATGCGATCCGTGCGCTTGGCGAAGATTTCAACGGCGAAGTCGGCATTGCCGTGCGTGATGTCGAAGAAGGTTGGACAGTGTCGTGGAACGGTGATCGCTTTCTGCCGCAGCAAAGCGTGAGCAAGACCTGGGTCGCCCTCACGATGTTGGACCGTGTCGATCGCGGCGAAATGTCGCTCGATCGGATGGTCCGGGTGCGCCCTGAAGACGCGGTGGTCTTCCACCAACCGATGCTATCGCGGATGGGTAATGGCGGATTCCAGGCATCAATTCGCGAGCTGTTTGTCCAGGCCATGACGCGGAGCGACAATCTCGCCAATGATCGGCTGTTATGGCTGTCCGGCGGGCCCGATGCCGTCCGTGAATTTTTTGAGCGCAATGATCTGGACGGCTTGCGCTTCGGTCCCGGCGAGCGGGACCTGCAGGCCGGAATTGCTGGGATGAGCTGGCGTCAGGCGATGGCGCGCGGCCGGGGTTTCTATACCGCTCGGTCCAGCTTGGCACAGGATGTCCGGCGCCGGGCGATGGATCGCTATCTCGCAGATCCGGTTGATGGTGCGACGCCCAATGGCATGGTGGAAGCGCTGGCTCGGCTAAGCCGGGGTGAGTTGCTATCGGAGCGCTCAACCGCATTGATGATCGAGACGATGCGCAACTCACGCACTGGCCCACAACGTCTGTCCGGCGGTGTGCCGCGCGGGTGGCGGTTTGGGCACAAGACTGGCACTGGTCAGAACCTGAATGGCATGGTTGCCGGCTATAATGATGTCGGCATCCTCACCACGCCGGATGGCCGCGACTATGCCGTTGCCGTGCTTATCGGCAATACGCGGGTCGGCATTCCGACGCGTCAGGAACTGATGCAGCGCGTGATGGGCCAGGTTGTCAGCCACCATCTGCGCCGCCGCTACGAGTTTTTCACCGGCGGTATCCAGACTTCGCGCTAGGCGGTATCCAGTTGGCGCGCGCCATATTGCGCAGTCTGGGTCTGGCGATAGGCTATTCTCGTTGACCGCTCCCGGATAGTATCGAGGAACAGCCATTCGCCGCGTGCGGCCTCCGGCGTCAATGTCACGGTCAGATAGCCGCGGCCTGACGTATCCGCCCAGCGCAGGTCCGGGCTGGCCTCAACCAGCGACCGCGCAACGGTCTCGGCAGGCATTTGCGGCAAGAAGCTTTCAAAGCCCGGCGAAGTTACGCTGTGACCGGCCATTTCAACGCCGATATGGGCGCCATCATGCTGGAGGTCGCTGGCCCAGCCATTATGGCTATCGCCGCTCAACACGAGCAGATTGGCCTCGCTCTCCTGGGCGGCTTGGTAGAGCCGGTTACGAGCCGCCGGATAGCCATCCCAGGCATCGAGATTGAGCGGCAGGCCCGCTTGTGTCGCAGCCGCCAGGAACTGCGCGCGCTGGCGGACGGCGACATTCTCGGTATTCGCCACCGCTTCGGCAAGCGGTAGCGGGAAGTTTATCCGCGCCATGATGACCTGCTGCGCCAGCACCTGCCAGCGGGTGCCCGAAGCAGTCGAGGCGGCCATCTGTGCGCTGACCCAGGCTTCCTGCTGTGCGCCCATGATCGTCCGGCCTTCGTCAGACCAGGGTCCGTCACGGAATATGCCAAGGCTTTCTGCGACTGCGCTGCCATCGCCCACAGCGTTAGCATAATCGAGCTGCTCGCTGCGCGCGGTTAGCCGCGTCTCGGGCATTATGATGGTGGCGAGATCCCCAATTTGATAGCTGTCCCAGGGCGCATCGGACACCGGCATCCAATCCTGATAAGCTTGCATGGCTGCGCGCTTCCGGGCGTCCCAATCGCCTTCATCCGGCTGGTGATTCTCTGCACCACCCATCCAAGGATCATTGGTGATCTCATGATCGTCCCAGCGCGCAATCATCGGGAAATTGCGGTGGAGGGCGGCAAGGTCCGGATCGGCGCGATAGGTTGCGTAGCGCAGCCAGTAATCGGCTAATGCCAAAATCTCGGTCGAGGGCATCAGATCACGCCCGGCGAGCGCCTGTTCCTCTGTTGGATAGCGGCCCATTTCATATTCATAGAAATAGTCGCCGGTATGAATGATCAGGTCGAGATCGTTGCGTTCCGCCGCGTGGCGATAGGCGTTGAAATGTCCGAAACGGAAATTGGAGCAGGAAAAGACACCCAATGTGAAGGCACTGGTCGGGCCTTCCGGTAGGGTGCGGGTCCGGCCAATCGGCGATGCCGTGCAATCGGGCGCAATGAAGCGATAGAAATACCAGCGACCTGGTGTCAGGCCCGCAACGGTAACCTTGGCCGTGAAGTCATGGCCATTGCGTGCCGCTGTTTCCCCGCGCGCGACAATCCGGCTAAATTCCGCATCCTCGGCAATTTCTGCCCGCAACATGGGTTCGCCTTCGGACACATAGCGCGTCCAGAGCAGGATCGATGTCTGGGTGGGTTCGCCGGAGGCGACCTGGTGGGTAAAGCCCCGCGCAGCGAGCAATCGTGCCGCGCCGGGTGTCGCCACGGCACCAAGGCCGAAGAGGCCGGTCTGCAGAAGAAGCCGTCTGTTCATCGCGATTGTCATTCCCAGTCCCCTTATTCTTCCGCTCTATCTCGCGATCATTGCATGGCAATGACGCCGGGCCTCACAGCTGTGTGCGCAGGCTCCACAGCTCCGGAAAGGCGCGTTTTCCGAGTGTCGATTGTAGATAGGGTACGCCGGCCGTCCCGCCCGTTCCGCGTTTCCCGCCAATCACCCGCTCCACAGTCACCACATGTTTATGGCGCCAGCTTGCCATCGCATCGTCCATATCGACGAGCTTTTCTGCAAGCTGATACAGCTCCCACCAGCGTTCGGTATCGCGATAGACTTCGGCCCAGGCATTTTCGACTTCGGTGCTCGGCTCATAGGCACTCGTCCAGTCTCGCTCGAGCGCAGATTCGGGGATATCCAGCCCGGCGCGCGCTGCAGCGCGATTGGCTTCGTCCCACAGGCTTGGTGCATTGAGCGCGGCATGCATCGCCTGATATTCTTCGCTATCTTGCTCCTGATGCTTCAAATGGCTGCCATCCTTGAGCCCAAGCATGAATTCGAACTGGCGGAACTGGGCGGACTGGAAGCCCGAGCTCGATCCCAACACATTGCGAAAGCGGGTATAATCAGCCGGTGTCATTGTCGCGAGCACGTCCCAGCTCAGCGTCATCACCGCCTGGATCCGGCTGACGCGCGCAAACCCCTTATAGGCGGGCACCAGCGCGTCATTCTGGATCAGCTCCAGGGCTTGCTCCATTTCGAAGAGGATCTGTTTGAGCCAGAGCTCTTTGGTCTGGTGGATGATGATGAACAACATCTCGTCATGCCGGCCAGAGATCGGATGCTGCGCGGATAGGAGCGGATCGAGCGCGAGATAGCGCCCATAGGTCATGTCATCAGCAGATTGGGTCATGGCCAGTATCTAGCCCGAGCGGAGCTTCGCCGCCAGTGGTGGGGCACGGGAATTCCTGGCTTTAGATCCGCTCTGCCTGACTGACGACTTCGGCGGCGCGGAGGGCGGCGAGAATGCGCATCAGATGGGCGCGGTTATGGACTTCGATATCGACGCAGAAGCTGTGGAAGCTGCCGTCGCGATTCTCGAGTTTCACATTGAGGATATTGGCGCCATGGGTCCCGTAGATGCCAGCCATCACGGCAAGCGATCCCGGTTCATTCTTGAGCACCACCCGCATTGGTGCGGTGCCGCCATCTGATCCATCGCCCCAATTGACGGCGAGCCAATCGGCATCATTGCCGTCTGCCAATGTGTCGCAATCGATGGTGTGGATCTCGATATCCTCGCCGGTGCGCCGCAGTCCGACGATCCGATCGCCGGGGATAGGATGGCAGCATTCGGCAAGCTGGAAGGCCACGCCCGGCGTCAGCCCCTTGATCGAGATGGCCTGGCCCTTGGGCGGCACGGCGCTGTGCAGGTCGCCTGTACCCATGCCCGGCATCAAGGCTTCCATCAGCGCGCGATCATCGATCTCCTTGCGCGCGATCTTCTCCATCAGCGCGTCTTCCTTGGCGAGCTTCAGCCGCTTGAGCGCTGCCTTGGTCGCACCGCGGCCGAGCGGGGCGGGGAGACGTGCGACCACCTGGTCGAAGAGTTTGCGACCCAGCGAGATGGTCTCTTCTTTTTCCTTCTGGCGCACAAAACGGCGGATTGCGGCGCGCGCCTTGCCGGTCACGACATAGCTGAGCCAACCGGGATCGGGATGCTGATTGTCGGAGCGCAGGATGCGAACCTGATCGCCATTTTCGAGTTGCGTGCGCAGTGGCACGACCCGGCCGTTCACCTTCGCGCCAACCGTCTGCTTGCCGAGATCGGTATGCACTTCGAAGGCGAAATCGACGACCGTGGCGCCCTTTGGAAGCTGGATCAGCTCTCCTGCTGGCGAGAAAGCGAAGATGCGATCCTGGTACATCGCCATGCGCGTATGTTCGAGCAGCTCTTCCGGGCTTTCGGTCGTCTCGAGGATCTCGATCAAATCCCTAAGCCAGCTCGCCTGGCCATCTGGACGATCACCCTGCTTGTAGCTCCAATGCGCGGCAAGCCCGTTTTCTGCCTGTTCGTGCATGGATTGGCTGCGAATCTGGATTTCGATCCGCCGATCCTCGCCATATTGGATCGAGGTATGGATCGAGCGATAGCCGTTGCGCTTGGGCGTCGAGATATAGTCTTTGAAACGGCCGGGAACCATGTGCCATTTTTCGTGCAGGATGCCGAGCGCCTGATAACAGGCGGCCACATCGGGAACGATGGCGCGGAACGCCATCACATCGGTCAGCGTTTCAAATGAGACATGGCGCTCCGCCATTTTCCGCCAGATCGAATAGGGATGTTTCTCGCGCCCCGTGACATCGGCATCGACGCCATGGCTGCCGAGCACCAGTTTCAGTTCCTCGGCGATCCGGTCAATCGTCTCGCCACCTTCACCTTCGCGCAGGCGATCAAGACGGGTGGAGATTGATTCATAGGCATCGGGCTCGAGATGCTGGAAGGCGAGTGTCTGCATCTCCTTCATGAACTCATACATGCCGATCCGCTCAGCGAGCGGCGCGTAGATGTCCATCGTTTCGCGGGCGATGCGGCGGCGTTTCGCCTCACTCTTGATGAAGTGCAGCGTGCGCATATTGTGAAGCCGATCGGCCAGCTTGACGAGCAGTACGCGGATATCGCCGGACATGGCGAGCAGGAATTTGCGCAGATTTTCGGCAGCGCGTTCGGTATCGGACTGCGCCTCGATCGTCGACAGCTTGGTCACGCCGTCAACTAGCCGCGCGACATTCTTGCCAAACAGGTCTTCAATCTCGTCCTGCGTGGCGACGGTATCTTCGATTGTATCGTGGAGGATCGCGGTTGCGATCGTCTCATCATCGAGCCGCAAATCCGTCAGGATACCCGCGACTTCAATAGGATGGCTGAAATAGGGATCGCCCGAGGCGCGCTTTTGGGTGCCATGCGCATTGACCGAAAACACATAGGCGCGGTTGATCAGAGCCTCGTCAGCCCCCGGGTCATAGCTTTTAACCCGCTCAATCAGTTCATATTGCCTCAGCACCCGTCCAAGATGGCCGGGTGCTGAGATATTGCAACCTTAGAATGGTTACAGGGAGGCTTAGCTGGCTGCTTCGTTACAAGCGGCGAGGGCTTCTTCCGACATCGCTTCGCTGTCGACGATGAATGCCGAAACCGTGCCGAGCTCGCGAACCAGCGAGTAACAGGTGTTGGCCGCGCCGCTGCGAGCCTGGTCGGTGGCACAGTCGGTGCCGTTGCAAACCCAAGGTGCGCGGCGGATCACATGGACCCGTTCGTCCGTCGCTTCGGTCAGCGTCGCCCGATACACCGTGCCGGCTTGGGCGCTTGTTGCCGTGAACAGGAAGGTGACGGTGGCTAGGGAGAGGAGGAGGGAGAGTGTGCGTTGCATGGGAGAGGTCTTTCTTAGGAGAGGGGAGAAAGATGGATTGGATCAGGCGGCAAGCACCGCCAGCACAACTGTTGTGGCTGCAAAAGACACAAGGGCAGAAAGCGTTTCTCGCATTTTTGTTAGGCCTTCATTTTAAGTTGCGAATCAGTACCTACTGGATTCAGTTTTAGGTTGCAACTAAAAACGTTTTCCTGCACAGATATTTTGCGATTCCGCTTTTATGCAGTAGGCTGACCTCATCATGGGCAAACTCAGAGAACCTCTTGCCGAATTCGACGATGACGAATGCGGCCTCCCCTGCGCACTGCAAGCGATGGGCGAACGCTGGTCATTTATGATCCTTCGTGCCGCTTTCAACGGCCTCAAGCATTTTGAAGAAATGCAGTCGAATCTGGGGATTGCGCGCAATATTCTGGCGAACCGCCTCGGCCGTTTGGTCGAGAGTGAGATTCTCGAACGGCAACCCTGCCCCGATGATCGCCGCAAGATCGAGTATAAGCTCACCAAGAAGGGCGAAGCGCTGCTCCCGGCAATGATTGCGCTGCGCCAATGGGGCGAGCAATGGGGCACTGGCGTTCCGTCAAATCCGGTATTGTGCGACGAGAGAGACCGGCAACCGGTCCAGAAAATTCACGTCCATGCGCATGACGGTCGACCGCTGGACTGGCATGACCTGCTCTGGGTTGATCAAAGTGAAGTTGTCGCCGAAGCGGCCGAATAGCGCCCCTCAAAAAATTACGCAGATATGAAAAAGGCCCAGAAATTTCCGGGCCTTTTCGTTTTCCGCTTGGGAAGGATTAGCCTTCGTAATCGGCAGCCACATTGGTGTTACGCGGCGGGGCCGAGGCCGTAAGGCGAAGCGCTTCAGCCGACTGGGACAGCGAACCGACTTCATCAGGTGCTTCCTCATCATCGATCTGCACACGCTGCAGGCTTTGGACGAGCGACTCTTCCAGATGCTTTGGCTTAACCGTTTGGTCAGCGATCTCGCGCAGCGCGACAACCGGATTTTTGTCACGGTCACGCTCAACAGTCAGTTCGGCTCCACCGGAAATCTGACGGGCACGCTGAGCAGACAGCAGTACGAGGTCAAAACGGTTCGGGACTTTGTCGACGCAATCTTCGACGGTAACGCGCGCCATGGCTTGTTCCAATTATCAGTAAGTCGGGAAGGCCGGCGAAATAGGCACGAAGCGGCGCTTTGTCAAGAAAATCCCCGTCTTGCAGGGGTCGGGCTTCCCGGCCTAGAGGAGAGGCCATGGCCGATCAGGATATGTCTCTTCATGGGCTTCCCGATGTCGCCGGACACAGTTTTACGCTGATGCCCGACGGGCCCGAGCGCTTGGATGGCTTGATCGCCCTGATCGATAATGCCCGGTCGAGCATTCGCCTCCTTTTCTACAACTTTGTCGATGATGAAGCTGGCACGCGGGTTCGCGATGCGCTGATTGCTGCGCATGAGCGCGGCGTGGCGGTGTCTCTGCTGGTCGATGGATTTGGCAGCGCCAAGGCCAGCGATGCGTTTTTCGAGCCGTTGATCAACACAGGATGTGGCTTTTGTCGCTACGAACCCAAGCGTACGCGCCGCTATCTGATGCGCAATCACCAGAAGATGGCGATTGCAGATGAAGCCAGGGCGATGATTGGCGGCTTCAATGTCAAAAACGGCTATTTCGCGGCCGAGGGCAGCGAGGCCAGCGACGGATGGCGAGACCTTGGCTTGAGGGTCGAAGGACCGGCTGCCGCCCGTCTCGCCGCCTATTTCGATGATATCATTGCCTGGTCGAGCGATCCTCGATCCAAGGTGGAGGATCTACGCGCATTATTGCTGCGGCATCACGAGCAGGATGGCGATGTGCGGCTATTGCTTGGCGGTCCGACGCGCGAACTCAGCCCCTGGGCGCAGACTTTGCGCAACGATCTGGGCGGTGCGGAGAAGATTGACATCGTGGCTGCCTATTTCGCGCCCTATGCGCCGCTGCTCAGGCCGATAAGCCGCACCGCGGAGAAGGGGAGAGCGCGGGTGATTACGGCCGCAAAGTCTGACAACAGTGTGACGATCGCGGCGGCGCGCAATCGCTATCGCTATTTGCTGCCGCATACTGAGGTTTACGAGTATCAACCGATGATGCTCCACACGAAGCTCTATGTCGTCGATGATCTCGTCTATATCGGCTCGGCCAATTTCGATGTGCGCAGCCTGTATCTCAATCTTGAGGTGATGCTGCGGGTACGCAATCGCGATTTTGCCGATGCCATCCGTGCCTATGTCGATCGCGAGATTGCTGATTGCGAGCGGATTACGCCTGAACAATATGCGCGTAGCCGCGGGCTATGGACCCGGATCAAGGGGCGGTTATCCTATTTTCTGATGTCTGTGCTGGATTACAATGTCACCCGTCGCCTGAACTTCGGGCTGGACGGCCAATAGGCTAGGCTTCGTTCTTCCAGCCCCAGAACAATACGGCTGGCGGGATATTCCACCACTCACGATCCTTGTCGATTCGATCGAAATTTGGCTCGATATAGTCACGGCATTTCGGCGAGAATTGATAGACGAGAAACGCACCGCCGGGTCGCACCACGCGTCCGGTAGCCGCGCCAATCTCATCGCCGACGCCATCGGGGAGAGTTGAGAAGGGCAGGCCCGAAACCACATAATCGGCCTTGTCGAAACCTTTTTCAGCAATGATCGATTCCACGTCCGCAGCCGAGCCATTGACCACATGAAAGCGAGGATCCCGGATCTCGCGGGTCAGATAGTCGACAAAGTCGGGGTTTGTATCAATCGCGATCAGCGTTGCGTCAGGCGCAAGGCGCTCAAGAATGGGGCGACAGAAAGTGCCGACGCCGGGTCCATATTCGACGAAAAGCTTGGTGTTCTCCCAGTCGACAGGTGCCAGCATCTTGTTGATCAGCGTTTTCGAGGACGGGATCACGGATCCGACCATCACCGGGTGTTTCAGAAAGCCCTTGAAGAAGAGCGCTAGTGGTCCCGGACCCCGGGATTCCGACTTTTCTGAGCTAATGTTGGACATGGTGTCGGTCATTCGTTTCGATAATCCCGCAATAATATTGCGCTTCCGTTCGCAAATGCGCGGGCCGTTGGCAAGCGATTGCTGACTATCGCTTGGATATCGTTGTGGGTAAGGGAAGCGCGATGAACTTCGCTATTTTCCTCCTTTTTCCGCTCACAATTAGTGGGTTGCGGGTCTGATGGCCGGATCGCCGACCGTCCAGATTCGCCGCGACAGGTTCGCGGTATTGTTCCTCGTCATGTTGACAGCGGCCGCGGGCAATACCGCCATGCAGTCCGTGATGCCGACAATCGGACGCGCGCTTGAAATCCCGGATTTCTGGGTGTCGCTCGCCTATACATGGTCTGCGCTGCTCTGGGTTTTGCTCGCACCCTATTGGGCGCGCCAGTCGGACCGACGCGGCCGCAAACCGCTGATGTTGCTTGGCACTTGGGGCTTTATCGCCTCGATGGCTATCTGTGGTGCGATCCTATGGGCCGGGCTGATCGGCTGGCTTCTGCCGGTTACAACCTTCATCATCTTCGCCCTCGCACGCAGCCTCTATGGCGGCTTCGGGTCGGCGGCACCGCCGGCGGTACAGGCCTATGTGGCGGCACGTACGGACCGGGAAAACCGCACGGCGGCGCTCTCGGTGATCGCCTCGTCATTTGGCCTCGGTACGATCCTGGGCCCCGCGCTTGCGCCTGCGTTCGTGTTTCCGATGGAGGGCGGCCTCGCCGGACCGTTGCTGGTCTTCGCGCTGCTGGGCTGTGTGGTTTACTTGGCCGTCGCGCTCTTGCTGCCGAACGACACCCCAAAGCATGAAGCGCGCGGCACGATCTCGAGCGAGCCCTCGATCGGCGGCTTATCAGGTGCCGCCGCGCCGTCCGATGATCCCGAAGACCAGGAACTGCCACTACCCGGCGAGAGATTGCGCTGGCGCGATCGGCGAGTCCTGCCCTGGTTGATTGTTGGTGTGATCGGCGGACATGGCCATGCCCTTGTATTGGGCGTGATCGGGTTTCTGGTCATCGATCGACTATCGGTGCCACTTGCCGAGGCCCAGCAGGCTATCGGTATTGTGTTGATGGCAGGTGCGGGGGCGACGCTACTCGCGCAATGGGGCCTGATCCCGCAGATGAAAGTACCGCCAAAGCGTTTGATCATCTGGGGATTTATCCTTGGCGCGGCTGGCTGCGTGCTGACCGGTTTTGCGACAACCCTGCATGCGATGACGCTCGGTTTCGCCATCACCTCTCTCGGCATGGGCTTGTTCCGGCCAGGATTCACGAGTGGGGCATCGCTCGCCGTCAGCCGCGCAGAGCAGGGCCAGGTTGCCGGCATGGTGGCTTCGGTAAACGGCATGGCCTTTATCGCGGCGCCAGCACTGGGCGTGCTGATTTATGGCGCATGGATGCCGCTGCCGTTCCTGGTGAGCGCGGCCCTGTTTGGCTTGCTTACCATTTGGGCAGCCGTGAAGCTCGAAAACTAATAGCGCGCTATCGCCTAATGCTTGTCCTCGTTGGACGGGCTCAGCATGCCAGGTGAGATAAAGCCGATCGGATTGATCGCCAGCGAATCCTGCTTCAGCTTGGCCGCCATCAACTCATATTCGCGTTCCATCTCACTGGTCACACTGGCGCGTGTATCGGCAAGCGCCAGCTCGAAATCTTCCATCCCCACGCTTTCGGCATCGATCGATCGGCGCAAGGCATAGAGGCCCGCCCGTCGGGTCAGGTCTTCGAGATCGGCCCCGGTGAAGCGTTCCGTGCGCTCAGCTAGCGAATCGAGATCGACATCCTTACCGAGCGGCATGGTTGATGTGTGGATTGCCAATATGCGCCGGCGTCCGGCTTCTTCGGGCACCGGAACATAGACCATTTCGTCGAACCGCCCGGGCCGGATCAGCGCCGGATCGATCAGGTTGGGCCTGTTAGTGGCGCCGATAACAACCACGGATTGCAGCTCTTCCAGCCCGTCCATCTCGGCAAGGATCGTATTGACGACCCGTTCGGTCACTTGTGGTTCGCCAAGGCCGCCGCCGCGAGCCGGTACAAGACTGTCCAGCTCGTCGAAGAAGATCACGGTCGGTGCAACCTGGCGTGCCCGGGCAAAGAGCCGGGCGATCTGTTGTTCACTCTCGCCATACCATTTGGACAAAAGGTCCGAGGATTTCGTGGCGATGAAATTGGCGTTGGATTCATGCGCGGTCGCCTTGGCGAGCAACGTCTTGCCGGTGCCCGGCGGTCCATAGAGGAGGAAACCCTTGGCCGGGCGAATGCCGAGACGCCGGAACGCATCCGGGTCCTTCAGAGGAAGCTCGACACCTTCCTTGAGGCGTTTTTGCACCTCGTCCAGCCCGCCAATATCGTCCCAGCTCACATCGGGGGCCTGGACCATCACTTCGCGCAATGCGGATGGCTGGATGCGTTTCAACGCTTCGGTGAAATCACGGCGATCGACCTTGAGCTCGTCGAGAACTTCGGTGGGTACGGTGCGTTCTTCAAGGTTCAGCTTTGGCATGATGCGCCGCACGGCTTCAATGGCAGCCTCACGCGTCAGTGCACCGAGATCGGCGCCGACAAAGCCATAAGTCTGTCGGGCGAGCGCGTTCAGGCTCACATCGGGGGCTAGCGGCATGCCGCGCGTATGGATGGCGAGGATCTCGCGTCGACCCGCTTCGTCCGGCACGCCGATAATGATCTCGCGATCGAACCGACCTGGTCGCCGCAAGGCTTCATCGATCGCATCCGGGCGGTTGGTCGCCGCGACGACAATCAGATTGGCGCGCTTTTGCAGCCCATCCATCAGGGTGAGCAGCTGGGCTACGAGACGTTTCTCCGCCTCGCCAGCTGTCTTGTCGCGTTTGGGGGTGATCGAATCGATTTCATCGATAAAGACGATCGATGGTTGGGCCTCGGCCGCCTGTTCGAAGACTTCCCGCAGCTTCTTCTCGCTCTCGCCATAGGCGGAACCCATAATCTCCGGTCCATTTATCAGGAAGAAATCCGCATCGCTTTCGTTGGCGACGGCGCGGGCAAGGAGGGTTTTGCCCGTACCGGGCGGTCCATGGAGCAGGACGCCCTTGGGTGGTTCGACGCCAAGCCGCTGGAAAAGCTCTGGATAGCGCAGAGGAAGCTCGACCATCTCGCGTACCTGGTCGATTGTTTCGCCAAGGCCGCCAAGATCGTCATAGGTAACATCAGCGCGGCGCGCTTCGGTTGGTTCGGTATATTCGCCCTTCAGCTCAACCGTCGTTTCCGCATCGATATGGACAATGCCCTTGGGCGTGGTCCCGGCGACAACCAGACGGACTTCTTGCAACGCATAAGCGGGCGCGTTCATCATCTGGCGCAGCTGGGGCGGCATATCCCCACGCTCGACAGGCCGCTGGCCGGCGGTTGCCACAACATCGCCTTGCGTCAGCGGCTTCATGCCGAAGCTGCGTTTCAATGCCTCGGTATTGCCGTGCAGTTTCAAATTGCGCTGGGCAGGCGCGAAAACAACGCGCTTGGCGGCCTTTGATTCGGTTTTCTCAACCGTCACGAAATCGCCAGAGCCAGCGCCGGCATTGGCGCGTTGCAGGCCATCGATCCGCAAGATCGCCAACCCCTCGTCATCCTTATAGGGGAGGACGGCCCGGGCAGGGGTTGTGCGTTTGCCAGTGATTGCAACCACATCACCCTCAGCCAAGCCAAGCGCCGTCATCGTTTCGCGGGACATACGTGCAAGGCCGCGACCTGAATCTTCAGGGCGGGCATTGGCGACTTGCAGTTTGTGACCTTCGGTCTCGGGCGGGTTTTCGCTGTCAGCCATGAGGACTCCGTACTGTTGACGGAAACAACATAGGGTCTTGCACGCACGATGCGAACCATTTGACCGACGGAATGTGATTTTGGCGGACCCGGAGCAAAAAAACGGGCCGGCCAAGAGGGGTAGGCCGGCCCGAAGGGTCTTAGGAGAGGATGCCTGTAAGGCCCGCCCTAATTGGGTTTCAAATTGCAATTGTGCAAGTGCGAAAAGCTTGCTATGAATTGCAGAAATTGCAACTCTCTCGGTATCGTGACCGGATAGATGGTGCCGGAACAGTAGGAGCGCGCTGATGCGAAGATTGCCGCCGCTGACCGCCATAGAGGCCTTTGTCCAAGTCGCACGCCTGGGATCGGTAAAAGCGGCCGCCGAAGAGCTGTCCCTATCCTCGCCCGCGTTAAGCCGTAGAGTCCAGAATTTAGAGCATTTTCTAGGCCGCGCCCTGTTTGAACGCCGCCATCATGCGATGGTTCTAACCGAAGACGGCGAAGCCCTTTTGACGCGGGTTTCCGGTCCCCTCGATGAACTGGCGAACGCGATTGAGATGTCGACCGGCCAGGCGGATCTGGTGCGATTGCGGCTCGGAGTATTGCCACTTTTCGCATCGCAGCGCTTGATCGGCAAATTGCCCGAATTGCGTGAGATGCATCCCGAGCTCCATATTGATATCGATACGGCAGCCCATGGCACGGCCCGATTGGGCGACGGTCTGGATGCGGCAATCACGCTGGCCCAGACAATCGACCCCGGGCTCTACTCGCGCGAGATCGATCATAATGTCATCACGCCGATCGGCGCGCGCGGGCTGACTGTGCGGGGTGTTCCGGTAACCGAACCGGAGCAGCTTGCCGGGCAAACGATCCTTTTGCACCGCGATATGCCTGAGACATTCCACTATTGGCGCAACGCCATCGGCTTTCCCAACCTGGAACCGGCCGCAGAAGACCATTTCGATTCCGGTCAGTTGATGCTGGATGCCGCGGCCCAGGGCCTGGGCGTGGCCTTCATGCTCGATTCCCATCTCCACGATGCGGCGGATGATCGGCTGGTGCGCTTGTTCGATACGAAGATTGAAAGCCCGTACAGCTATTGGTTCACCTGCCGACGGTCAGCCTTGCGCCGCAAACCGGTGAAGCTGTTCCATGATTGGCTGTTCGCGCGGGTATGTCGCCAGGCGACGGGTCAGCCAGCCGCTGGCAATTCTATTGCTGCAGCAATTTAGCGATTTCGCGGCTCACGCTGCGCGGTGACATGCGGTTCGATTGAACCATCGCCTTGTTGAGGAAACCGGGAACCACAATCGCCTTGTTTTTGGCAAGGCCGGCAAGGCCTGCCTCGACAACGCGTTCCGGTTGGCCGGCGAATTTCTCAAACAAGGTGGTATCGGTCATGTTTGCACGATGGGCGAACTCGGTCTTTGTCGCACCGGGGCATAGTGCCGTCACCGCGATATTATGCGGCATCAACTCTTCATGCAGGGCCTCGGTAAGCGACAGGACGAACGCCTTGCTGGCATAATAGACCGCCATACCAGGCCCCGCCTGGAACGCCGCGGTAGACGCGACATTGAGGATTGCACCGCCGCCATTGGCGATCATGCTTGGAACGACCCGGTGGCAAAGCTGTGCGACCGCAATGCTGTTCACCTGGATCATGTCAACCTGATCGCCAATCGGCAGCATATGGAAATCGCCGCGCGCGCCAAAGCCAGCATTGTTGATTAGCGTGCCAATATGCGCGCCTGAATCCTCGATCGTCTGCACGATCTCATCGGCGGCGTCATAATCGCTCAGATCTTCGGTGATGACGATCGTGTCGGGGCCGAACTCCTCGGCCAGCTTGTCGAGCCGATCCTTGCGACGCGCTACGAGTGCGATCTTGTCACCGCGCTTCGCGCAGGCCCGTGCAAATAGTCTGCCAAGGCCGGCGGAAGCGCCGGTGATCAACGTATAGGGATTGGCCATATTGAAAGGCCCTCGATTAGCCGACAGTCATCGATTTGATGGCACCCGGAGTTGCTGGCGGTTCGCCCTTGGGCAGCGCATCGATATGCTCCATGCCTTCGGTTACCTGGCCCCATACGGTATATTGGCCATCAAGAAATTCTGCATCGTCAAAGCAGATGAAGAACTGGCTGTTCGCGCTGTTCGGATCCGGGGCCCGCGCCATGGAGCATGTGCCGCGAACATGCGGTTCGCTGTTGAATTCCTGTTCAAGGTTCGGCTTGTCCGACCCATGCATGCCTGTCCCCGTCGGATCTCCGCCCTGCGCCATGAAGCCGGGAATGACGCGATGGAATACAACGCCATCATAGAAGCCGTCCTGTGCCAGCTCGGAAATCCGGGCAACATGGTTCGGTGCAAGGTCGGGACGCAGCTTAATTACGACATCGCCGCTATCGAGCGAGATGGTGAGTGTATCGGACATGGATCGAATCTCCTGAAATGGTCGGTGTTGCGAGTGTCCCTAGGCAGCCGCGGCGCGCTGCGCCAGTCCATATTCTTCGGCCACCAGGGCATAGCTGTGTTTGCGGGCGTTATGGTCGCCCATGATATTGACGAGCATCATCTCGTCTGCGCCATATTCGGCTGCAACATCATCGAGTTGCTGATGGACTACGCCGGCCGTGCCAAGGACGATCCGACGGCGGCGGTTCGCCAGCGCATCGGGGTTTTTCTCCAACCAGTCCTCGGCGGTTTCAATTGTGGGCACGGGAATCAGCACATTGCGCTGGAGCAGAGCGCCGAGCATCGCTGCGGGCCTGGCGAGCCGCTCGGCCTGTTCGCGCGCCTCTGCTGCGATTACCCAGCTGGCGACCATGACATGCGGCTCTGCCAATCGGATAGAGGGCTTGAACCGGGCGCGATACTCGGCCGTCATTGCTGCACCGTCGCGATTGATGAAATCGGCAAAACAGTATGGCAGACCCGCTTCGGCGGCCCATAATGCGCTGTCCATGGATGATCCGAGCATCCAGGTTTCGGGCGTGCCGCCGCCAGCTGGCAAGGTGTCGGTCAGTGGGAAGAAGGGATGATCTTCGGGCAGGGTTCCATCGAAATAGGCCAGCAGCTCGGCAAGATTGTTCGGGAAGTCATCATGCGGCATGCGCCGGCTGCGATCGCGTTGCAGGGCGAGCATGATCCGTCCGTCCCCGCCGGGTGCCCGGCCCAGCCCGAGGTCGATACGCTCAGGCGCAAGTGCGCTCAACAGCGCGAAGGTCTCGGCGACTTTGAATGGCGAATAGTGCGGCAACATGATCCCGCCCGATCCAACCCGTATCCGTTTCGTCGCCATGGCGATCGGACCAATCAGCGCTTCGGGTGCGGCACCCGCCAATGCCGGGCTGGCGTGATGCTCGGCAACCCAATAGCGATCATAGCCAAGCGCATCTCCATGACGCGCGAGATCGAGTGTGTCGGCGAGCGCATCGGCGGCGCTTCGACCTTCGGCAATGGGCGATTGGTCGAGTATCGAAAGGCGGTAATCTGGCATGCAGCGCATAGTAGCTGATCAGTCAGATGAGGGAAGGCCTGAGAAGAAAGGCTGACAAGCCGGCTGCTTTCGGTCTAAGTCGCTGCCGGGCATTGCAATAGGGAGGGCGCAACATGAGTGATACTGTCGCTGACACTCCCGATACTGATGCTGCCGAGACCGAGTTCGATACGGACGATCGGTTGAAGCCCGAATTCATCAAATCGGTCATCGATTCCGTCGAAGCGGGCGATGATGAGGCCGCGCGTGAGCTGGCTGCTCGCCTACACCCTGCTGATATTGCTGATCTTTTCGAGCAAGTGGGTCGCGATCAACGCGCGGTACTGGCTGCCGCCCTGTCCGAGATGCTCGATGGCGAAGTGCTGGCCGAGATGAACGATTTCGTTCGCGAAGGCCTGGTCGATGAGCTCGACAATGAACAGGTTGCCGATCTGGCTGGTAATCTCGAAACCGATGATGCGGTTGCGATTATCGAGGATATGGAGGCTGGTGATCAGCGCGAGGTGCTGGATGCACTGGAGCCCGATGATCGCGCGGCAATCGAAGAAGCGCTTACCTATCCGGAAGAATCCGCTGGCCGCGTCATGCAGCGCGAGCTGGTCGCGGTGTATGAGAATATGACCGTCGGCGATGTCATCGATTTCCTGCGCGCCAATCAGGAAGACACGATGGATTTCTGGGAAATCTTCGTTGTTGATACGGCGCACCATCCGGTCGGCACCTGTGCGCTGAGCTGGATCCTGCGCACACCGAGGCATTTCGCAATTTCCGATGTGATGAAGCGCGAACAGACGTTGATCCCCGTGGACATGGACCAGGAAGAGGTGGCGCTCCGCTTCCAGAAATACGGTCTGATCTCTGCAGCGGTGGTCGACGATGCGGGCCGCTTGGTCGGCATGATCACGGTTGATGATATTGTCGACATCATTTCCGAAGAAGCTGGCGAGGATATCCTCCGGCTGTCGGGCGCTGGCGAAGGCGATATCAACCAGCCCGTCGGCGAAGCCTATAGTGGCCGCGTCCGATGGCTGATTGCCAATCTTGGTACGGCACTGGTCGCCAGCTTCGTCATTTCGCTGTTTGGCGCGGCGATTGAGGAAATGGTCGCGCTCGCCATCCTGATGCCGATTGTCGCATCGATTGGCGGCAATGCCGGCACGCAGACCATGGCGGTTGCGGTGCGCGCGCTCGCAATCAACGAACTCACCCGGTCCAATACCTGGCGAACCGTTCGACAGGAGCTAGCGGTTGCGATCCTCAATGGAGCGACGATTGCCGTATTGATTGGCATTGGCGCGGCATTGGTCTTTTCCGATTGGGCATTGGGCGGCGTGATTGCTGCGGCGATGCTCGTGAACATCGTGATCGCGGGCCTGGCTGGTGTGCTGGTGCCGATTGTGCTTGATCGGCTGAAACAGGATCCTGCGGTTGCGTCATCGGTATTTGTGACGATGATTACCGATTCAATCGGCTTTCTCGCCTTTCTCGGCTTTGCGGTCGCCTCGGGCTTGGTCGGGCAGTAGGGCGGGTTCGGGCCTCGGGTGCTTGATACCCGGCAATCCCTCGCCCAAATGAACGCCATGGCTGCGCTCCACATCACCAAACCGGCTGTCGGCTGCGATTCCATACAGCGAATTCGCGAGCGACAGGCACCGCGCGTATCCGGTGGCGAGGTCACGATCACGACCCGATATCGTCCAACGCGCTACGAAGAACTGATCGGCGGTTCGATCTTCTGGATCATAAAACATCGCCTGGTCGTGCGGCAGCGCATCCTCGGATTTGTCGAGAGCGATGATGGCCGCTGGAATATTCGCCTCGATCCGAAGCTAATCCCGGTGCGCGCTCGTCCGAAACGCGCGCATCAGGGTTGGCGCTATCTCAAGGGTACGGACGCGCCGGCGGATTTTGACGGGGATGAGGATGGAATTGCAGAGATGCCGCCCAAAATGCTGAACGACCTGGCGCGCTTGGGGCTTATCTGAACCCTATCGTCGGCCGAGAAAGCCGCCACAGGTCACCTGGCCGGATCCGACACTGCGATCGGTGCACGCCGCATCGCCTAATATCGTGACGTTACCATTGCCGACAGCGATGACCTCGGCTTCGCGATCGGCCGCAATTTCGATGCTGCCCGGACCATTGAGATTTACCGTGAGATCATCAACGGTGAGGCCTGCGGCCGACAGCGTACCAGGCCCTTCAACCGTCACGCGCCCGGTTGCCGCCTGGCCGCCAATTTCCATCACGCCCGCGCCGGTCACCGCCAGTGCCAGGTTATCGCTCTCGACTTCGGTGACTGCGAGCCGACCATTACCGCCAAGGCTGATCGTCAATCGGCCCCCGCGCATCCGATCTATCTCGAGATCACCGGTGCCGATCACGGTCGCCTGTTCAAGCTCGTGCGTCGTTAAATAGAGGATAGCAGACTGATTCTCGCGTTCACCGGGATAACCGCCCCAGCTGTTCGATACATTGCGCCGCACGCGCAGCGTATTGCCGACGACCTGGACAGCGATCTCGTCAATGGCTCGCTGATCGCCTTCCGCGCGCGCAGACGAACCCCGGCCAGTCGTCACCCGGACGACAAATGGGCCATGGACCTGGATCCGCTCGAAACTGGTGACTGAATAGCCGCGCTGGGCGGCCGCCGCAGGCACAGCCAGTGCCAGTGCCAGCATTGCGGCGGTGATCCGAGCCATCATAGTCGCGCTTCTCCCCATTCGACCCATCCGGCCCATCGCGGCGTTTTCCGCATATAGCCTTGTTCTTGCTGAGCGATCCTGAATCCTGCCTGAGCGACAGCTGCTGTTACAGGACGGGTCAGATGGCATCCACCACCGATCCGCTTCCAGATCGGCTCAATCCGCCGTTGCCATTTCGCAACGTTGATGTCTGGCGCCGTACCATGTTCGCAGAACAGCAATTGGCCGTCTGGTTTCAGGACACGTCGGGCTTCGGCCAGCGATTGCGCCTGATCCTGGACCGAGCAGAGGGTGAAGGTGGCGAGCACGGTGTCAAAACTCTCATCGGCAAAGGGTAGGTTTTCGGCCACGCCTTCCTTGATATCGAAGTCTATGCCCTCAGATTTTGCTGCATCACGGGCCCGGTCAAGCAGTCCGGGCGAGGGGTCAACGCCGTCAACACTCTTCACGCGGGCGCCGTCATAGAGCGCAAAATTTGCGCCGCCACCGGCACCCAGTTCCAGCACTTTGCCATGCGCACGGGGCACGACTTTCGCGCGCCTTTTCATGATTGGCGGCTGCGTACAGCAAAAGCCGATGAGGCGCGGCACGACATATCGATCCCAAAGTCCTGGCATGCGCAGGATCGTGCCATGTGGGCCGCATCATGCCCAGTATTAAATATTTAAGCATTGACTTAATTAAGTTGCAGCTTAAATAAATGCGCATGGATGAATTTGCAGCCCTGAGTGATTCGACCCGGCGTGAGATTGTGACCCTGCTTGCCGAGGCGGATCGGCGAGCGGGAGACATTGCCGCGCAGTTCGACGTTAGTCCGCCAGCCGTGTCGCAGCATCTTAAAGTGCTGCGACACGCCAATCTGGTGAAAGTTGAACGGCGTGGGCGGGAACGGATTTACAGCCTGGACCTTGCGGGTCTCGCCGCCATGGAAGCCTGGGTCGAGCAAACCCGCACCAAATGGAACAGTCGCCTGGATCGCCTGGCTGCGCTGCTGGAGGAGGAAGATCGCGATGCGTGAAGAGTATGGAACGCAGCTGGAGGATGGCTCGCTTCGCTTTGTGCGGGATCTGCCCGGGCCAATCGAACGGGTGTGGGAGTATCTGGTCGATCCGGAGAAACGCGCCTTGTGGTTTTGCGGCGGGACGGCTGGCGACACTGTCGGCGACCCTTTTGTCATGCGGTTCAATCATGACGACATTTCTCCGGAGAAACTTCCGGAGCGGCATTCGGGAATGCAGGGCGGTGTCGAGATGGGCGGGACGGTCGTCGAAATCCGCCCGCCGGACTTGTTTGTCATGAGCTGGGACGGTGACGATGAGCAATGCCGGTTCGAACTGACCGCGGAGGGCGATCGCGTACGATTGGTGCTGATCCAGGCCCCGTCGCGCGATCATGGAGATCTTATCGACATGGCCTGCGGTTGGCACGCGCATGTCGGGATCCTGATCGACCGCCTCTCAGGCGGTGAAATCCGCGGATTCTGGACGGAACATGACGGGGTCGAAGACTATTATCGTCGGCTCATAAAACCGATCGACTAAGTCAGTCCTGGGTTTTCTGCCATTCCTGCACGGCCTTGAAATAGGGCATGCCGCCAAGCGCGGCGCCAAGGCCGATAATACCGCCGCCGATTGCCCCGCCGACGCCCAATATGCCGAAGCTGACAACCGCGCCCGCCACGGCGCCGGCGATGATCATTCCCAGTTGTGAGCCGGTTGGTTTTGGCTTGTCTGCCATGTCTTGTTCTCCCCCATTAGACCCAAACCACTGTGCGGTAGGTCGCGATATGATGCAAGGTGACGGCCATATTGGCGCCATTCACCTGCCGTCACCCATGATGCAGCAGCGTCGTGACCCTTTCGACGCTTGCCAAGCCGTTCTGCATTGGACATGAACGCGCGGCATTGGTGCCAAAAGACGGAGAGGCGCAGTGGACAAGCTGATTCTGTTGCTCGATCGGACGGCCGTCCTGTTTATCGGGGTTGCGGTAGGTGCGGTAATCGGGCTCGCCTTTCTTGGCGGGGGCGATAGCGGAGAAGCCGTGGCGAGCGCGCCCGCACCAGTTGTTGCTGCCGCTGAAACCGACACTGTAGAAGTCGCGCCTATGGAGTGCGCCGCTCAGTTTAATGGCAGCCTGACTAATGCGCTGGCAGACGGCGATCCGGTCCATATCGGCGTGTTCGGAGACAGTTTTGGTGACGGGCTTTGGGCGGCTCTGTATCGCGGCTTTCGCGGCGAAGACGATTTCGTTGTCCACCAGTTTGCCCGGCAATCTACTGGCTTTACGCGGTATCGCAGCCTCAACATTTTTGATGATATGGCCGAGCGGCTCGATGAGCAGCAGATCGATATCGCGGTACTTTCCTTTGGCGCCAATGATACCCAGGGCATCTATACGGATGGCGCGGGCGCAGCGTTTATGAGCGAAGACTGGCAAAATATTGTCGGCGAGCGGATCGATGCCATTGTCCAGCTCCTCCGTGATCGCGGCTCGATTGTGTACTGGATGGGCATGCCAAAGATGCGGCGCGAAGCCTTCGATGGCCAGATTCAGCAGCAAAACGCCTTTTACGCCGCACGCATGCGGCAACTCGGCGTTCCCTTTATCGACACGGTCTCGCTCACGGTGGATGAGGATGGCCAATATGCGGCCTATCTTCCTCATCCTGCCTCCGGCGAACGTACGCTCGCGCGTGCCAATGATGGTATTCATATGACGGGGCAGGGCTATGGCTTCCTGACCCGTGATCTCGAGCAGCGCATCCGCGGCTATGTGGATAGTGCGCGTTCCGAAGCCATGCGCGAGCGAGAGCGACGCAATGCCGGCAATGATGGCGCAACGGCAGGACAAGCCGAAGGATGACCCCGGCGATCATATTGGCGGCGATGGCCGCCACCCAATCCGCACCGGGACCATGCACAGAAACGCTCTGCTATGCGGAAAATATGGCGCCCTTTTTCGCGCAGCTGGCCGAGAGCAATCGCGATAGTGGCGATCCGATTCATATCGTCCAGATCGGCGACAGCCATACGGCGGGCGATATGATCACCAATGGCTGGCGCGAAGAATTGCGCCGCCGATATGGCCATGGCGGTCGCGGCGTTCTCGCCGCGGGTCGGCCCTATGGCGGGTATCTGACATGGGGCGTGACGGCGTCCCAGACCAGCGGCTGGGAAGTGAATTCAATCTTCGGGCGTGGCTATGCGAATTACGGACGACCGCTCGGCATGTCGGGCTTCAGCCAGACCGCGCGGGCCGAAGGTGAAACGCTGGGAATCACTGCTGACACGCCTGACCAGGGTTTCGACCGGATCATTGTCTGCGCAGTAAGCGAACCCGGAGCGGGAACGGTAGTCATGCGGCTGGGCTTCGAGACGGAGCGTTTCGCGCTTGATGGATCCGAGCGCCAGACAATCTGCCGCACAATGGACAGCGAATATCCGCAACTTGGTGCCTCGGTAACCACAGAGGATGATCGGATCGTCACCGTCACCTCTTTCGCAACGATGATGCAGGAAGGGG
Organism: Parasphingopyxis sp.; assembly: GCA_965212265.1. GTDB lineage: Bacteria > Pseudomonadota > Alphaproteobacteria > Sphingomonadales > Sphingomonadaceae > Parasphingopyxis. Next base: position 30,813 of record CBDBUZ010000012.1, read on the forward strand.
GCGTGACGCTCTCCAATCTCGGAGTGAGCGGATCGCAACTCGTGCATATCGGGCGCGCGACAGAAGAAACCGTGGCGGCCGAACTGGCTGTCTATCAGCCAGATCTGATCGTCATTGCCTTTGGCACCAATGAAGGATTTTCCCAGCGGCTCTCCGCGCGCGAATTTGAGGGTGATTTGCGGGTACAGGTAAACCGATTGCGAAGGCTGGCAGGCCGCGATGTGCCGATCCTGCTGATCGGCGCACCGGACGCTAATACGCGCAATCGCGGGCTTGCTGACAATGCTGGGCCGCCTGTGCCATGCGCGGACCCGGCGGGTGTGAATAGCGGCGGACGGCCTTGGTATACGCCAACTCTGCTCGCTGAACTGCGCGATCGGCAACGCCGTGTGGCGGAGGATATGGGCCTTGCTTTCTGGGACTGGAATGCGGCTATGGGCGGGCGGTGCGGCGCACATCGCTGGCGCAATCGGGACCCGGCACTGATGCGCGGTGACCATGTCCATTTCAACCAGACCGGCGGCGCGCGGATCGGGCAGATGCTGTTTGCCGATCTGGAACGTGCGGCAACTGCGATCAACGGACGTTAGCGGGGGTGAGGGTGCAGTTGGGGGGCATGCGTCGGCGCACGGATCAATTGGCGGCAAGACCCTGCTGGACGGCGGGCCTGCTCTAGATGCTGTTTCCCACGCTCACCTTCGGGCTGTTCTTCCTGATCGTCTATGTCATCGCCTGGGCGCTCAAAGCCTCCAATGAATGGCGCAAGATATTCCTGCTGATTGCCAGCTGGTTCTTCTATGGCGCCTGGGATTGGCGGTTTGTCGCCCTGTTGATCCTGAGCGGCTTTTTGAACTGGGGCGCAGCCCGGCTGATCATCGCTTATCAGGACGATCAGAAGCGGCGAAAGCTGTTCCTTGTGCTCGGCGTTATCGCCAATCTCTCTATCCTGGGCTGGTTCAAATATTACGGCTTCTTCATGGAGCAGTTCGCAGGCTTGCTGACCGGGCTTGGCTGGGAGCGCGACCTTTACATAATGCAGGTTGTCCTGCCGATCGGCATCTCTTTCTTCACTTTCCAGGGGATGAGCTATCTGATCGACATCTACAGGCGTCAGACAGAGCCGTCTCGTTTGCTCGATATGGTCCTGCTGATGAGCTTCTTCCCGCATCTGGTGGCCGGGCCGATCGTCCGGGCATCGCACCTCATCCCCCAGTTCCAAAGCGTGCCCAAGATCGATCGCGGGATGGCGGCGATGGGCATCTTGTTGATCGTTTGGGGGTTGTTCAAGAAAGCGGTGATCGCGTCCTACCTCGCGACCGAATTTGTCGACCCTGTGTTCTTCGATCCGAGTGCGCATTCGACCTTTGACTTGATCATGGCGGCTTATGGTTACGCCGTGCAGATCTATTGCGACTTCTCGGCCTATAGCGACATGGCAATCGGTCTCGCCGCACTGCTCGGCTATCGCTTCCCGCACAATTTCAACCAGCCCTATCGTGCCTCTTCGCTGCAGGATTTCTGGCGGCGCTGGCATATCAGCCTGTCGAGCTGGTTGCGCGATTATCTCTATATCTCGCTCGGTGGCAGCCGGCATGGCCGGGCGCGGCTCTATTTTGCGCTGATGACGACAATGCTGCTCGGCGGCCTATGGCACGGGGCAAGCTGGAACTTTGTGATCTGGGGTGCGATCCATGGCGGCGTTCTCGTCGCCGAACGGCTTTGGCGCGAATATCGACCGGACCATTGGCCCGTCCTTCCCGCCGCAGCCGGCATCATCATCACCTTCCACATCGTAACGCTCGCCTGGATTTTCTTCCGCTCGGCGACCTTTGGCGATGCGAGCCAATATCTGGCCGGTATCGCAGCCTTTGATTTCTCGGCAACCACGCTCACACCGCTTGGGCTGGTGCTGATTATCTTTGGCACCGCACTCCACGCCATGCCACCGGACGCAATTCAGCGCGCGGCAGTGCGTGTGCGGACGCAGTCGGCAGCGCTGGTTGGCCTCGCCACCGGTTTTCTCATTCTCATCATCGACGCCATGCGGCCCGAAGGCGTCGAACCCTTTATCTATTATCAATTTTAGGCGGAAAGGAGCCCGATGACAGACACTGACACATCACCGGCCACGCCCGCCGAAAAGACGCTCCTGACCACGGTGGGCAGCGATGCCAATATGACATCGCCGGTGGATCTTCCGCCGCTGGAAGGCGAAGATGGTGGCGGGCTGTTATGGACCTCGACGGTGATTGCGATCGCCACGGCCATTCTCCTGCTGTTCAATGCCGATGCGCTGCGCGGATGGGCTTATGATCTTGAGCCAGGTCCTGAAAGCGAGCGGGTGATTGCGATCAGCGATGGCTGGTATCGGCAGACCGAGCGCTTCTATCTCGATCGGCCCGTCGCGGTGATGAGTGGCTGGTGGGATGGCATTAAAGCCCTGGAATTCGGTTCAAGCGCGGATGAGGGAAGCGGCGAGGATGTGACAGAAGAAGCGCCGGCTCCGCGCAACTCTGACAGCCCGGGCTTCTCCCCAGAATAGCAAAAGGCCGCCTTCTCTATTCGAGAAGACGGCCCCTGCGACCCGGTGAGAGGGGGATCCCTACCGGTAGAAAATATGATCTTCGATCTGCGTAACCCGCGGACGCGTCCGATGGAAGCGGGGGCTCACATAGGCGGCGTGATAAAACACCGCTTCACCGACAACAGGATCGCTGATCGCGTTCCGCGCATCGATTGCGACTTCAAGGGCGTTGGCCCAGCGCTGATCGTTGCGGGATGGATTATAGGCATCCGTGTTGAAGAACTGGCCGCGCTGATGCGCGACATCACAGATCGAATTTGGGAACCGCGGTGAATTGACCCGGTTCATGACGAGCTGCGCAACGGCGAGCTGGCCGGTCATCGATTGATTGGCCGCTTCATGGCGAACAATCTTGACGAGGCAGAGCAGATCGCGATCGACAGTGTCGTTGATCGCAGCAACTTCCACCGTCTCGGTGTCAGTTTCTTCTACGAGCTCAGCCTCTACCGTTTCGTCAGCGGGTTCTTCGAGCAGGATAACCGGCTCAACAACCTCTGCCGGATCGGCAGTCACTTCGGTTTCGACGCCGCTGGCGGCGAGCAATGCGCCATCTGCTTCGTCCTGGATCTCGGCCTGGCTTTCAAAGGCAAAACCGGTGGCCATTGGCAGCGCGACAACAGCCGCAGCAGCAACAACCGACATTCCAAAAATCACTCTCTTACGTCCGAAGGACATAAAATCTCCATTACATGCGCCAAATGGCGCGGGCCTGCGCCAAACAAACTCAAAACTACATGCTGACCCGCTCTGCATTTCACGGCTTGCAAGATACGCGCGACATATGGCGCACCTGTGCCTTGTTGAGGATATATGTGTATTGTGCGCTGCAGCATTGCAACCAAGTTACGATGAGCTGTGAACCCAACACGACGACTTGCGCAACATAATTACAAGATTTCCGACGCGTGATATCCCCTAACCCATTGAAATATAATAATCGTTAACTGGTTGCATTCAGCAACTTGGTCAAAACTTCATGAATCATGGTGAACAGCAAGGCTGTGGCTAACTCGACTCGCCGCACCCGATGTCGGTCTGCTATTTTCGGTTTGAGAATCGGTATTTTCCGATTCTTCAAAGCCTGAAGGGGGCAGGATGGAGCGATCCCGGTTCACGACTTTGACGGCGATCGCACTGGCGGTCGGCACTGGATTGGGCTCGTGTACCCAAGCCGTTACTGCGCCTGTTCCCCTCCCGACAGCTGTAGCCGAACCGACGGTGCCGGAGCCAGATCCGGTTGCGGTCGAGCCCGCGGTTCCGGGTGCTGCCGATGGAGCGGGCGCCGGAGCGGTTGCAGACGGCCTCCCGCAAGACGGGCTCGTTGAAGACGGGCTCCCAGAAAACGGACTCCCAGAAAACGGACTCCCAGAAAACGGACTCCCAGAAAACGGACTGGCAGAAACGAGCCCGGTGATTGAGGCACCTCCCACCTATCGCATCGTTGGTGTTGGCGACGTCATGATGGGCAGCGATTGGCCGCAGCCCGGAATGGATCCCCGCATCACGCCGGGAAGTGATCCCGCCATGGTGATGGGCCCCGATATGGTTCAGCTGTTTCAATCAGCCGAAGTGGTCTTTGGAAATTATGAAGGCACGATCCATTCGAGCGATGAAAATGCCAAGCGATGCGGCAATCCTGAATTTTGCTATGTCTTCCGCAGCCCTGCTTTTCACGCCACCTATCTGCAGCGCGCCGGTTTCACCTTGATGTCCCATGCCAATAATCATGCGCGCGATTTTGGGGAGACCGGGCGGACGGCAACGGTCGCCAATCTGCGCGGCGCTGGTATCGCTGTTGCTGGCGGTGACCGCGACGGTATGCGGATTGCCGTACAGACATTGGAAGATGGTCGCCGGGTGGCGCTGGTAGCCTTCGGCCATAATCCGGGTTTGCTCAGCGTCCAGAATTATAGCCGGATCACCGAGATGGTGCAGGCGGCGGACGCGCAGGCCGATATCGTCATGGTGTCCTGCCATATCGGTGCTGAGGGCGCGCGCCATGACCGGGTCACCCGCCAAACCGAGATTTATCTGGAAGAAGATCGCGGTAACCCGTTTCGTTTTGCGCGCACGGCGGTGGATGCGGGCGCCGATATTGTCTTGTGCCACGGCCCTCACATCCCGCGCGCGGTCGAAGTCTATCGGGGCCGCTTCATCGCCTATAGCCTCGGCAACTTCTGGACCTATGGCCGGTTCAACCTGCGCGGCCATAATGGCCTCGCGCCGATCGCGCAGCTCGACGTGGATGCGGACGGAGCGCTGGTGGCGGCGCAGATCATATCGGCCCGTCAGGATCGCCCGGGCGGGCCCTATCTGGACCGCAGCAATGCGGCCGCCCAGCGGACTGCCGTGCTTACCGCTCGCGATTTTCCAGAGGCACGGGTGACGATTGCCAGCGATGGAACCCTGAGCTGGCCCCGCTAATCCTCGGTCCGGTCTTCTAGAGTATCAAATTTGTCCTTGCGGCGATTGCCGAACAGCATGCGCCGTTCGAGCCTTTTGCCGAGCGCGGCATAATAGGCGCTCAGGAAGGCATACGGGTCTTCATCCTCATTCCATTCCCATCCGATCTTGCCGCGTATCGTGGCCGCGACATTCTCCTGTGTGTCGCCATTCCCGGCGCGCAGGACATTTTCGAGCGTCTGGAGCTCATACTCGCCATAGGCATCAAGCTGCGCATCGGTGAAGCGGAAATCTTCGCCATCTTCACCGTTCGTCCCGCCCAGATTGACTTCAAGTTTGCGTCGGGGTGCATGCACAACCCAAGTGCCCGCGATAATATCACCGGCGCGCAGCCGATCCTTGTTGAACAAGGGGAAGAAGAGGAACAGGCAGGCCCAAAGCAGTCCGATCAATGCAATCGCGCCGTCGACGCCTTCGCCGCCGGAAATGAAGGAAAGGGGCAGGAATATCTCTATTTCCCGCATAAGATTGCGGGCGATTACAGCATCGGCCGTCAGCCGACCGCCATCGCGAGCGACAACTCTCAAGCCAAGCCACCGTTTTCCAAGCGTTGCGGATCGGCGGCCGACTTCAAAGGCGATGAAATAGAAGTTTCGCAGCAGGAAGAAGCCGAGCAGCCAGAGAATCGAAATAAGCTCTACGCCGCCGGTGCCGGTGGATCCGACCGTACCGATTCCGGCGAAGACCAGGATTATCGTGAAGATCAACAGAATGGCGATCAGCAGGAAAAAATCGATCAGGAACGCACCCGCGCGTTGGCCGGCTGTGGCCAGTTTCAGCCGAAGGTCGACACCCTCGGGCGTGATCAGCGTGCGTTGTTCGCCGCTGATATACATGACCGGGTTAACGCTCGCCATTGGCCATCCGCGGAATGTAGAAATAGGCGCACCAGGTGACGAACATTCCGGTCGCAATGGCGTAGCGGGTCCAGTCATCGGTGATGAGCTGGCGCCCAAAGCCTTCCAACAGGCCGGCAAACATCAACATGACGATCACGCCGATCATTGCCGTGGCCGCCGTTCGGCCGGCGCGCCGCGCGGCGTCGAGCCGGGTATCCATGCCCGGAAACACGATCTTCGTGCCGATATGGAGGCCGGCCGCTCCGGCCAATATGATCGCAAACAACTCGGTCGACCCATGGATCAGCAACCATCCGCCGAGCTCAAAGCCAAGGCCGCGCTCGACAAAAAGCGCGGTGAAGGCTCCAAGGATCGCGCCGTTATAGACCATCAGCAGTGCCGTCGGCACGCCAAAGGCGAAACCCAGTGCAAAGGCGAAGATCGATACCTGGGAGTTGTGCGTGAACAGATAGGTCGCAAACACACCGAGCCCGTTGCGCCCGCCATCATCGTACAGCGTTGCCCGCAAGGCTTCGGTCGATGCTTCGGGCCCGCGCTCGCCGGCAAGACTGCCTGGAATGATCGAGTTGAACCAGTTGGGATCGCTGCTGACGAGCAGATAGGCGGCAATCGTCCCCGCCATCATCAACGCGAAGGCGATGAGTGTCTCGCGCCAGATACGGCGCACCGATGTCGGCCAGTCGTAAGAGAAAAAACTGGCGACCCGCTGGCCGAAACTCGTGCGCACGCCATAGACGAAGAAATAGGCGCGCGTGCAAAGGCCTTCGAGATAGGCGACCAGCGCCATGTCCAGCGATGTCGACCGGGCCACTGAAAGCGCCGAGAGGGCGGAGCGGTAGAGGATCGGCAGTTCGCGCAGATCATCATCGGACAGGCGCCGAACTGACCCGCGTTCGGCCCGGCCGAGTAACTCTTCGAGCCGCGCCCAATCGGCTTCGCGCTCTTCGCGAAAGGTTGTGCTGCTGAATACGGCCTGTTCGGTGACGCGTTCCATCAGAGCAGGCTCCGGCGCTTGAGATCGATATAGCTGGATACGAGCCGCGTGCCGACTTCATCATGACCGGCTTCGAGCACATGTGCACCCATTCGCTGGAGCCGGGCGATGACAATGGCGCGCTCGCGTAACAGGGCATGAGCGGTAACGGCGCGCGATACGTCGGTGGAATCTTCCGGCTTGTCATGCGCCAGCGCGGTCAGCTCGGCATCGCGCAACACCACGAACAGCACAAGGTGCCGGTCGAGCAGCCGGCCTGAAGCGCGCAACATGAGTTCGGCGCTTGTCGGATCAGCAAAATCGGTGAAGATCACGACCAACGATCTGCGGTGCAGCTGGGTCGCAAGGGTTGTCAGCGCCAGGGTGTAATTGCTCTCCTCAGGCGCATAGTCGATTTCCGCTGCGCTTCTTTGCAGCGTCGAAAAACTGCGCGTCCCTGTAACCGTGGGGCTGGCAATCTGGGGGCGCCCGGAAAAGGCGAACAGGCTGGTCCGATCACCCGCGCGCAATGCGACATAGGCGGTCAAAAGCGCTGCCGATATGGCCCGATCAACACGTGGCAATCCGGCTACGGGTTCGCACATGGTGCGCCCGCAATCGAGCGCAAAGACAATATGGTTGTTACGTTCGGTTCGATATTCCTTGGCCAGCAATTCGGTGTGCCGGGCCGATTGTTTCCAGTCGATCGTCCGCCGATCCATGCCCGATTGAAACTCCGTCATCGAATCAAACTCGGTGCCATCGCCACGATCGAGCTGGGCGATCAGACCATAGGCCGCATCGCGCAGATAGAGCTGGATACCCTTGTCCTGGATGAAACCGATATCGGGTGTGACAATGATGGTCGCACCGAAATGATCGCGTTTTTGCACCCATGCGAGACCCAGCGGCCCGGTCCAGCGCGCCCATAAATGGCCGATTTGCGCCTTTCCGCGGCGATGGGCAGTAAATATTTGATCGACCTCGGCCTGGCCGTCGATCATCGGTCCCTCAGCCCGCCGTCCGCCGCCGCCATCCAGCTTGTCGTCGACGCTCAGCGCGAGCTCAATATGTTTGGGCGCATTGCGGCGATCGACGGTCCCGTCCGAGGCTACAAACCGCAACCGGCTGGTCACCGTGAAGGGCGATCCCACGCCGATCGTGGCCGGTTTTTCGAGTTCGGATTCGAGTTGGCCGCTGCGCTTGGCGGTCAGCGCATCAAGCCCGATCAGCGCCGCGATCATGACGATCCAGACGAGCCCCAGATACCAGAATTGGGGAATGACCACCCCAATCACCAGCGCAACCGGCGCGCCGAGCCCCGCAAGGATGACAGCCCTGGCCGTCGGATAGATCATGCCTGCCTCACCGCGGTGCTTCGACCTGTTCGATCAGGTTGGCGACAATGCCGTCAGCATCGCGCCCATCGATTTCAGCGGCGGCCGAGAGGATCACACGGTGACGCAAGACAGCCGGGGCCAGTGCCTTCACATCGTCCGGAATCACATAATCCCGCCCATCCAGTGCGGCGGCTGAGCGCGCGGCGCTGGCCAGCATTGCTGCAGCACGCGGACTGGCGCCGGCATCAAGATCGGCGGTTTCGCGCGTGGCGCGGATGAGCGAGACGATATAATTGGTGACATCTGGAACCAGCTTGACGGTTGCCACCGCATCCACGGCCGCCGCGATCGCGGCACCATCGGCCTTGCATTCAATATCGAAATCACCGGCTTTGGGAGCGCCGAAACGGCTACCATGGACGGCCACAATCTTCTGTTCTTCCGCTTCGCTCGGATAGCCGACGGCAAGCTTGAACAGGAAGCGATCAAGCTGCGCTTCGGGTAGCGGATAGACACCCTGTTGCTCGATCGGGTTCTGGGTCGCGACAACCATGAAGCGATCGGAGAGCTGATGGGTCTCGCCGTCGATGGTAACGGAGCGTTCCTGCATTGCCTCCAGCAGCGCCGCCTGACTCTTTGGTGGCGTCCGGTTGATTTCGTCGGCCAGCAATAGCTCACAGAAGATCGGGCCGCGGGTGAGCTTGAACTCGCTGGTTTGGAAATTGAACAGGTTCGCACCGATAATATCGCTGGGCATCAGATCCGGCGTGAACTGGATCCGGCCATAATCGAGCCCCAGGGCGCGCGAGAAACATTGCGCCAGGAAGGTCTTGGCCGTTCCGGGCGGACCTTCGAGCAGGCAATGACCCGAAGAGAATAGCGCGATCAGCAGGTGATCGACGATTTCATCTTGTCCGACGATCGCCTTGGCGACCTCGGCATGGATGCTCTCGCCAAGCGGTTTGATATCTTCAACCTTCATGGGTGACGGCCTTTCTCCAGTCGTACAGCGCCCTTGCGGCGTTCCTGATGTCTTGTCTGTTTTGCGCGCGATTGGCGCTGCGCGCCAGTGCGGTAAATGGCGGCATGGTCTTGGGGCCGAGCTCGTCGAGCCAGCCATCCAGCGCGTCACCATCCAGATTGCGAGGATTGCCGATGGCGGCGACGGCTGCATCCCGGGTCATGCTGACATAGCTTTCGCTCGAGAGATGTTCACGCCGTGCCAGCCGCAACAATTCCGCGCTGTTATCGACGAGCGCGCGTTTTCCGAAAGCGATCGCGCGGGGTTGGCGCAGGGCCGGACCGAAGCGATACAGGGCTTGGAAACCGGCGAGCAGCGCGGCGGCCAGCAGGCATAATGTGAAGGCGAGGAAGGGCGGATCAAATGCCAGGGTAAGCAAGTTGCGCGATCCGCCAAAGCCGTTTGCAGCCAGCTCAAACCGATAGGGCCCGTCATTGATGTTGAGTTCTTCCAACAGCAGCAGTGCAGCGCGCGTGCGCTCAGTATCAGAGAGGATCTGATTGTTGAGGAGATCGGGCTCGGACAGGATATAGATAGCCGTATCGGTGACATTGACGAGAACATCATCGCCGGATTCCGTTTCGAGTAGCGGAGTGAGATTTTTGCCCGACAGGGTTTGGAGATAGTCGGGCGCGGTAAAGCGGACATTGCCGTCCATGCTGCTTAACAGCCGTGAACCCGCATCACTTTCGCTGCTGTCCACTCGAAAATCGACCACCTCGGAGAGGGGGCCGACAGCGCTGCCGCCGATGCCGGAATCCATCCATTGAACGCGATCGCGCTCCCCTTCGACGGGAAAGGTCATCCATTTGGGCAGGACAATCAGCACCGGTGCCCAGCCGGTGTCGATGAGGGTTTGGAGTCGCTCCGTATCGATGCCCGGTTCAATAGTGATGATAGTCAGGCCTTCATCGGCATAGGATGCTTCGTCCCGCAGATATCCGACATCAGCGCCCGTGGTTTCAAGGAGCTCATAAACACCGCGAAAGCCGACGGCCGAGGTCGAGAGGCCATGCGCACGCCCATCGCGACCGCTGCGGAGCTCGGGCGCATAGGCGGTGAGCAGCAGGAAGACGATGAAGCCGACGATCCCGGCAATGGCGAGCAGGATAACCGTCCGCCCGGAAAAGGGAGAGGGAGTGTCGCTCATTGCCAGCTCTTCCCAAACGCAAATTCTTCATAGGCCGAGCGCGCCTCGCTCCATCCCTGTTCGTCTACTGGCCGGGTCGCGAAAATGCCGCGTTCGACAACCGTGGCAATCGATGTGAAGGCCGATCGTGCGGGGCTCGGCAAGGTTTCGGCCCGCGCTATGTCTCGGCTGGTCAGGGCAGGGCGGAGAAAATCGGGCAGTCGTTCCTCGATATCGGCAATACTGCGATGGAGGAGGAGATGGACCGCTTCTGCATAGTGTCCCGTCTCGGGCCAACGCGTCCGCATCACCAAGAAGGCCGATGGCGGCTTTGGCCTCGGGTCGCCAGATCTCCTCTTCTTCCTCATCTTCGATGGCAGGTTGTCGATCTGACGAAATAGCGAACCAGGCTTCGGCCAATGCTGAAAAGGATCAGTCCGCCAATGCCCACAGCTGCATCATCCAGAACAAGGCTTCCCAAACAGGGGCCCAGCGTTCCCAGCCATTCGAGGAAATTTGCAAGCCAGGCCGGAGCGGCGGATCGGGTTCGGGCACTTCGAACGGGCTCATCTCGGTCTGAAACCGTTCGCTCTCGATCAGACGGTCATAGGCCTGATCGAAATCCTGTTTGTTTTCATTCCCGATCGGCGGTGCCGCAGCCGTCATATATTGCCCATTCTCCTGGCGACTTATCCCAGCATAACCGGCTCCTAAGGATCATGGCGAGGGTGGACTTTTAACGTCCGTATTGGGAAAGGTTTGCATCTGGCGTGGAGCCCAGAATGAGCCGCCAGGGAGGCAAAATGGCAACCGAAGCATCAGGGTTTCCAAGATTCAGTTTCGGTTCGACGGTTAGCGATATATTCGGCGTAATTGGCCGAAATTTCCTGCTGTTATGCGGTCTGGCGCTCCTGCTTTACGGCGTGCCATCGGCCCTGTTCACGGTCTACCTGATGAACAGCATCATGTCCCTTGTCACTCGGATTCAACCTTTTCAAGCGGTTCGGAAATCCTTTTGATATATTTCGGAATGCTCGGCACTGGACTTTATCCGTGGGCATTATTGGATCGATCTTCATCTCTATCTATCACCCAGGGTGCAATGATCTGGTCTGTGCTGCATGACCTTGATGGCGGGAAGCCGACATTTGGCGGGGCGCATTGAGTGCAGGATTGCGTTTCTTCCTTCCGATCCTAGCGATCACGCATCATTTTCTATGTAGTGCAATCGCGAGCCATTGCGAGCAATTCCCGCTCTGCTCGTGTTCGGCATCGGCGTCGATCAGCATTGCGGTCCTGTTGTTCTTTTTTATCATCATACCACTCCTGGTTTTTGCGACATGGTCGTTGCTGATGTGGGCGGTACCGGCAATGCTATCAACGAGAGGATTGGTCCGATCGCATGCGTTAAGTCGTAGCATCTATTCTGAGCTCCGGCAATCGCTGGAAATTGGTCGCAATGCTAGTGATTTACCTGGCATAACGGCCGTGATTGTCTCGAGCGCAATCAGCGGCGCCGCCATGCCTTTTACGATGGCCGGCGATCTGGATCCCGCCTCGCCGTTCGACGGGCTGATGCCGATCATGGCGATCCAGTCTCTGCTTAACTCGTTGATCTCTGGTGCTGGGCTATCCGGCCATTGCGGCGACCTATCATAATCTGCGGATATCCAAGGAAGGCGCTTCGCCGGAAGGGGTCACCGATATTTTCGAATAGGCTGTATCCGCCTTCGGACAGCGCTATAGGGGGCGCCATGTCCGGTATCGGAATTTTCAGGAGACTCAGATGAAATTGGGATCACTCAAAGGCGGGCGCGACGGCAAGCTCGTTGTTGTCAGCCATGATCTCGCCTGGTGCGCAGATGCATCGCATATCGCACCGACCCTGCAGGCCGCGCTCGATGATTGGGATGCGATCGCACCGCAACTCGAAAATCTGGCCACCGATCTGGCCCATGATGTGAATCCCGAAGGAACGCTTTCCATGAGCGCGAAGCCGCTTCTCCGCTGCCGCGCGCCTATCAATGGGCGGATGGCTCGGCCTATGTGAACCATGTGGTTCTGGTCCGGCAGGCGCGTGGCGCCGAGATTCCCGACAGTTTCTGGGAAGACCCGCTGATGTATCAGGGCGGATCCGATGGATTTATTGGCCCGCGCGATCCCATTCCCTTGCCCGATGAGGCCTGGGGTTGTGATCTTGAAGCCGAAATCGTGGTTGTCACGGGCGATGTTGCCCAGGGTTCCAGTCGCGATGAAGCGCTTGCGGGAATTCGCCTTGTCGGTCTCGTCAATGATGTCAGCCTGCGCAACCTGATCCCGGCCGAACTCGGTAAAGGCTTTGGTTTTGTGC
>CBDBUZ010000013.1:0-92213 GCA_965212265.1 Parasphingopyxis sp.
CTTCGTCTGGATCCTCAAGACGATACAGGTCGACATGCCATACCGGTATCCGTATTTCTGGGATGTCGTAAGGCTGGACAATCGAAAAAGTCGGGCTTGGCGCCTCGCTATCAAGGCCAAGTCCGCCCAATATTCCACGCGCGAGCGTTGTCTTTCCGGCCCCTAGATCACCAAACAGCGCGATTGCATCGCCTGGCTGCAAGACTGAGGCAATTGATGCGCCGAGCGCCAAGGTCGCCGCTTCATTCTCGAGCAAGATGGCCCCTGGCATCGCTACTGCTGGCCCTTGCGGGGGAGAGCGATCGTCACAAATGTCCCCTCGCCCGGCTCGCTTTTGAGTTCCAAGGTTCCCGCATGGGCTTCGACGAACTGCTTTGTCAGCGGCAATCCAAGTCCAAGAGCCCGGGATTGTTGTTCACCTGCGCCGCGATGAAAGCGATCAAACACCCGTGCCTTATCTTCTGCGCTGATCCCGACGCCGTTATCTGAAACAGTTATGCGTGCTTCACCCGTCGTGCCTTCTGCGTGCAACAAGATCCGCCCACCTTCGGGGGTATACCGAATTGCGTTGCGAAGCAGGTGATCAAGCGACTGACGCAATCGGCGCGCATCGCCCGCCACGCTGCCAACGGACCAGTCTATCTCTGCAACAAATTCATGGCTCCGGGCAGTTGCCCGATCCCGCGCATCTGCCGCGGCTTCCTCGCAAAGCAGTTGAAGATCGACCTCCTCATTCGCCATCGGCAAGTCTTCCGCCTCGCCTTGGGTCAGGTCGAGAACCTCGTCAATTTGCACCCGCAACGTCGCAACAGAATCAAGAATTGACTTCACATATTCACTGGCCTGATCGGGCAGGTCACCGGCATAACCACCATCAAGCATTTCCGCGAAGCCTGCGATTGAAGTTAGCGGCGTCCGCAATTCATAACTGATGTTCGAGACAAAGGCGGTCTTCAGCCTATCGCCCGCTTCAAGCGCCTCGTTGCGCTCCAGCAGTGCCGCCTCGATCCGCTTGCTATCGGAGATGTCGAGCAGCGTGAACAGCGCGTTACCATCTGGAAGCGGGACAGCTGCAAAGTCGAAATAGCGACCATCGTGCAAGGAAAGGCGACCACCTTTCTGCTGTCGGTCTCCGGTGGCCGATCGCACCGCCGTCTGAATGGCATCCGCGCTCCCGGCTGATCGGAATTGATGAGCGATTGCATCAGTCAGCTCATCGACCCGCGGATGAGCCGACAGCATGTCTTCATCCAGATTCCACACTTCGCGAAAGCGTCGGTTCCAGATATGTAAACGGCCGTCCGCTGCGAACACGCCGATTGCCTCCGAGAGATTGTCAAACGTCGCTGTCCGGACCTGCAACAATGTGTCGCGCGCGCTCGCAAGCTGAGCTTGCTCGGTTCGATCTTCAAAGATCAGCAACAAACCGCCATCAGGCAACGGTTGGGCCACGACGCGCAGATGCGTGCCATCCGCCAACAGCCAATTCTCCTCAGCCGTGCCGTCGGCTGTCAAAAACCATTGGCGTCGTTCAGCTTTCCATTCGGGGAAATCCCGTACTTCAGGAACGCGACCAGCCTCCCGCATTCGATCGAGAACGCGGTCGAATTCGGGCCGGTCAGTGAGCCATTCAGTTTTCATTTCAAAGATGCGCTGGAAGGGCTGATTGGAAAAGACGAGCGCCCGGTCGGGATCAAATTGCGCAACTCCAGCCGACAGTAAATCCAGCATGTCACGCTGAGCGCTAACGAAACGAGCCAATTCAGCCCGCGCGCCCTCCAATTGCTCCACGTCGATCGCGTATCCTGCAACGCCGGCTTCACCCAGCGGCACGTCTACAATCTGCATCATCCGACGTTCACCGCGGATGGTCGTCGGCACAGTCCGTGCATGGGCCTCGCCATCTTCGCGAACGCGGGCGGCCACAGCTCGCGCACTGTCTTTTCCCGGCATGTCGATCAGCTCAAGACCGCGAGCGATCGCTTCAGCTGCATTCTCGGCTTCGACGGCCCCAACATAGGCCTGGTTTACAAGAGTCAGACGTAGATCTGGCGCGCGATGCCACATCGGGAACGGCGCAGCTTCGATGAGAGCGGACAATGCAGTCAATGCTTCATGGGCTTGATCAGCACGGCTCGAAAGGGCGAGTATTTCGCTGCGCGTTTCTGTCGCATCGAATATCCAGACCATCGAAGCCTGATTGCCGCCAAGCTCATCAGGTGCCGGGCCGCCTTGCGCAAACAGGATGCGATCGGAGCCGGTAACGCGGAGTTCCATGCCAAAGGATTTGGCGGTCCGGCAAGCGGTAGTCACGGTATCGGAAAAGCTGTCGAAGCGATCTTCACCGAGCAGGTCCTTAAACTCGATCAGGCGCTTGGGTGGCGATGAAAGACCCAACCACTCTTCGAGCGCGGGACCAGCATCTATGCGGCCTTTGGCGTCGACCAGCATGAACACGGCCGGGGTATTTTCCAACAGCAGCCCACCACGCCGCGCTGCCGCAGCTGCGCGCTCACCCGCTGCTTTGCGCCGCAAGCCCGTCACCGTCGCCCAGACAGCCACGCCGAGCCATGCTGCAAGCAGCATGCCCGTCACGACAGCAGCGGTCGTCGAGATGGTAATCATAGCGCGCGCGTGCCCCGGATCATGCCAGCGCTTCTAGACCCTCAACCGGGGGTTCGGGAAGATGCGATCGCCTCCGAGCTGGGAGTGATCGGTCAATTTTTTACCGCAGATAGCGCCCTAGAAGCTGAACCGCGCACCGACCCGGAAATCACGACCGGCCAGCGGCACGAAATCCTTGGTGAAGGAGGCATTCCGCCGCGCATTGACGTCAAAGATATTGTTCACCGACGCGAATAGCGATGTACCCGCCGCGCGACCCCATGGTCGCCAGGCTACCGACGCGTTGACGAAGGTGAAGTCATCCGTCGTTGTTTCAAAGGCTGCAACGCGATTCTGCTCGGCTGCCCATTCGATTTCGCCGCGTACATCGAAAGCATCGGATGTCGCTTCAAGACCGCCGCGCACGCGGAATGGCGGGATCCGGGGAACCGGCCCCCCGCCATTGTCGATGGTTGCGCGGACATAATCGGCAACGCCATCGGCATTGATGCTGACGGACCCGATTTCGGCGATCGTCGCCGAAATCTCGGCTTCAAAGCCATAATAGGTCGCGTCCTGTTGGAAATATTGGAAGACCGGGAGGTCGTCTTCCTCTGCACCCGTCGCGGCGTCAAAGATGAAATCGTCAAACCAATTGGCAAAGCCGGTAAGCGCAAAACTCACCCCGCCCACATCGCCGCGGACATAGGCTTCCAGGCCAAGGCTCTTTTCGGTGGTGAAATTGGGGTTGCCGATCTCAAACGCCTGAGTGGCGATATGCGGGCCGTTGGAAAACAGTTCTTCAGCCGACGGTGCACGCTCAGCGCGTGACAGGTTCAGGCCGATACGGACATCTTCCTGGAAATTATAGTGCAGGCCACCGGCAATCGAGAAGGAGTTGAAGCTCCGATCGATTGCAAGATCGGGGGCAGACACGCTGGTATGTTCAAACCGCGCCGCTGCTTCGAGGCCAAGCTGACCAAAGCTGAACTCTTGCAGCGTGAAAATGCCGACCTGTTCGGTATCGTTGCGCGGGACAAAGGCTTCTGCGCCGATCGCGTTGAAATCGCGCACATACATCTGCCCGCCAATAACCCCGCGCCAGCCATTCTGATCCGCTTGAACCAGCTCCAAACGACCCTCAAGCCCTTCGACGAAGAACAGGGTACCGACCTCATCACCCTCAAATTCGGTATGGGTATAGTCGGAATAGCCGAGGCGAACGCGAATACTCTCAAAGAAGCCGCCACCGGTGATGATCTCACCCCGCAGGTCCAAGCGAACCTGCTCAAGATCGATGGTGACCGGGCCTTCTTCTTCCTCTTCTTCTTCGCCCTCGTCTTCGCCCTCTTCATGATGATGTTCGGCGCCAGGACGCGCCGGAATGCCGTAATTGGTATCGAAGAAACTGATTGAGGCGCCGATGCTGCCCCAACTGTCGATCCAGGCCAGGCCCGCACCTGCGGTCCAGGTCTCGGTCGCACTATTTGGCACGGTACCGGTCAAATTGGCGAGTTCGAGCGCCTCAGCGGCCTCGTCCAGATTACCTTCTTCGGTTTCCTCTGCGACAATTTCGAGCTGTTCGGCACGCAAGGCCGGTGAAAGCGTAAAGCCGGAAATGTCCAGATCGTCGCTCTCGCGGTAGCTGCCATCAACATGCAGCACCAGCTTGGAGGTCAGCGGCAGATCTACACCACCGGCGATGCTCCATTCATCGGCAGCCGAACCGTAGGAGGTAACGGCATCAATATGGACCGGCTCATCCGGCACTTCGATCGGAATGCGGCGGTCAAATACATTGACTGCACCGCCGATGGCCTGGCTACCAAAGAGCAAGGCGGCAGGGCCGCGCAACACTTCGATACGATAGGCCGTGATCGGATCAATAGTCACGGCATGGTCGGCCGAGGTGTTCGACGCATCGATCGCACCGATACCATCGGTAAGCACGCGGATGCGTTCACCCTGGAAACCGCGAAGCACTGGGCGCGAGGCGCCTGGCGTAAAGGAGGTTGCCGACACACCGGGCAGCGCGGTCAGCGTATCGCCGATCTGCGGGCGGATACTCTGGTCGAGCGCCTGGCCCGAGAGCGTTGACGTGCCTGCAATCAGGTCCAGCTCTTCAACAAAGCGCGCCGTAACGACGATCCCGGCGGTTGCATCGCCATGGAAATCATCACCCGAAGGCTGTTCGTTTGAATCCTGAGCAAGGGCAGGAACGGCGAGAAATGCGGCGCCAGCCGCCAATACGGCCTTGGCCGATAGGGTATGTGCGTTTTTCATGCGGCGGAGCTATACGGTATGTGACAACATATCAATTGAGTTTTTCAACAGTTCGTCGAATGAACGCGTCGATTTGTCGTTATCTGTGCAATTTCAATGCAAAAAGGACGCCCATTCGACCTGAATGAGCGCCCTTGATGTCAATAATAGCCGTTTTTGCTAGTAGCGATACTGGTCCGTCTTGAACGGGCCGTGCGATTCCACACCGATATAATCGGCCTGTTCTTTCGAAAGTTCGCTCAGCTGAACGCCCAGCTTGTCGAGATGGAGCTTCGCCACCTTCTCGTCGAGATGCTTGGGCAGCACATAGACCTGGTGGCCATAGGTACCGTGATTGTTGAACAGTTCGATCTGCGCCAGCACCTGGTTGGTAAAGCTGGCCGACATCACAAAGCTTGGATGGCCAGTCGCGTTACCGAGGTTCAACAGACGCCCCTGGGAAAGCAGCAACATCCGCTTGCCGTCCGGGAAGGTGTACATATCAACCTGCGGCTTCACTTCGACATGTTCGAGATTGGCAAGATTGCCGACCTGAATTTCATTGTCGAAATGGCCAATATTGCCGACGATCGCCATGTCTTTCATCGCGCGCATATGCTCGATGGTGATGACGTCCTTGTTGCCGGTGGCGGTGACGAAGATATCGGCGCGCGGCGCGGCTTCTTCCATCGTCACAACTTCAAAACCGTCCATAGCGGCCTGCAGTGCACAGATTGGATCGATTTCGGTCACGATCACACGGGCACCAGCGCCGCTCAGTGAGGCAGCGGAGCCCTTGCCGACATCGCCATAGCCGGCGACGCATGCTGTCTTGCCGGCCATCATCACATCGGTACCGCGACGAATGCCGTCGACGAGCGATTCCTTACAGCCATATTTATTGTCGAACTTCGACTTGGTGACACTGTCATTCACGTTGATTGCCGGGAAAGGTAATTTGTGATCGCGTGCCAGTTCATAGAGGCGGTGCACACCGGTTGTCGTTTCTTCCGAAACGCCTTTGATCGCATCGCGCGTCTTGGTGAAGAAGCCCGGGGATTCCGCGAGGCGCTTCTTCAGCACCTTCTGCATTTCCTCTTCTTCTTCATTGGTCGGAGCTGGCAATTCTTCGCCGTCTTCAACCCGCGCACCCCAGATGATGTACATTGTGGCATCGCCGCCATCGTCGAGGATCATGTTGCACGGCTCATCGCCCCACTGGAAAATATGATCGACATATTCCCAATATTCGGCGAGCGTTTCGCCTTTCTTGGCGAACACAGGAACGCCGGATGCTGCGATTACGGCAGCGGCATGATCCTGCGTCGAATAAATGTTGCACGATGCCCAGCGAACGTCTGCGCCGAGCGCGGTCAGCGTTTCAATCAACGCCGCCGTCTGGATCGTCATGTGCAGGCAGCCCGCAATGCGTGCGCCTTTGAGTGGCTGTTCTTCGCCATATTCTTCGCGCGTGGCCATCAGGCCCGGCATTTCGGTTTCCGCGATATCGAGTTCGCGCCGGCCAAATTCGGCAAGCGAGATATCAGCAACAATATAGTCCTGGTCGGCCATTACGGGCTCCTGTTGGGGCGTCTATCCATCAAAAAGAAAGGCCGCGCGACAAGACCGGCGACCGTTATGAGCGCCCATTTACCGAGCCCGTGCCGCGATTGCAAATGGAATATAAAGAATTCTTTATATGCGGAGTTGGGGTACTTACGCATGCCCCGCATCATGGGCGAGCAGCGCGGGATCTACACCCGCCTTGCGATAGCTGGCCGCCCAGCGATCTTCGGCTGCGGTATCGAAGAGAATTTCGCTGTCGCCATCGGCGGTGAACCAGCCATGGCGGGTCATTTCTTCGTCGAGCTGGCCTGCTGACCAGCCTGCATAACCCAGCGCCGAGAGCCAGTGTTTCGGCCCCTTCCCCTCTGCGATTGCGCGCAGGATATCCAAGGTGCCGGTGAGCCCCCATTTGTCACCGACTTGGACGCTGTCTTCGCCACCCCAATCCAGACTGTGCAGGATGAAGCCGCGCTGCGGCTCGACCGGTCCCCCCATATGGACGGGCACATCGGGTGCTTCGCCAACCTCGATCTCAAGCTGTTTGAGCAAACTGTGAAACCCGACATTGGCGATCACATCGCCCACTCCAATGCCGAGCGCTCCTTCTTCGTCATGCGCGCACATGGCAATCACCGCGCGGTCGAAGCGCGGATCCCCCATGCCCGGCAAGGCGAGCAAAAGCTGGCCCGAATAGAAAGGTGGAGAATCCGCCAAAACGCCTACTCAATCCTCTTCCGGTGGCTGGGAGCGGGAGCGGCTGTAGTAGAGCTCATCGCAATATTCGCGTTCATTATCTTCCATACATTCGCGCCAGTCGCGGCCCAGCTCCTCTTCTTCTTCGCGGATTTCGCGGCCGCGATTGCGATCGGCTTCATCCTGGCTCGTGGTCGCCCAGTCGGCCACCTGGCCGACCGCGCGCACCGGTGCGGTCACGACATCCACAGCGGTGCGGGCAATGCAACCGCTCAATAGCAGGGCCATCAGGGCGACGATCATGATACGCATTTTACTCTCCCTCGGCAGAACACCCCACCCAAGACTCGGGTTCCTGCAATAGCCGTGATAGCCAATGACGGGCAATGATAAGGATGGCGAGACGGCTTTTTGCGGCGAATAGCGCTGGACGTCTGCAAAGTTTCATGGTTGATCAGTGGCAACCAATACCAATATCCCCCTGAGCAACAGGAGATTCAGATGACGATTAGCGAAGGCGATACGCTTCCCCAGACCGGTTTTGTAACGATGACCGAAAATGGCCCGCAGCCGGTGGACCATGGCCAGTTCTTTGGCGGCCGCCGCGTCGCCCTATTCTCGGTGCCGGGCGCATTCACGCCGACCTGCTCCGCCAAGCATCTGCCAAGCTATGTCGAAAAGGCCGATGAGCTGAAGGCGAAGGGCATCGATGAGATCGCGACGACCGCGGTCAACGATGCATTTGTGATGGGCGAATGGACCAAGGATGCCGCCCAGGTCACTCCCCTCGCGGACGGCAATGGCGATTTCGTCGAAGCTGTTGGCCTGACCATGGACGGAACCGGCTTTGGTATGGGCAAGCGCGGGCAGCGTTTCTCGATGATCGTCAATGATGGTGTGGTTGAAAAGCTCAACGTCGAGGCACCAGGCGAATACAAGGTGAGCTCCGCAGAGCATATGCTGGCACAGCTTGACTGAGGCTGAAACAAACGCGGCCGTTACCAAGGTCATCAATGCGCTCGACCAGCATTATGGAGAGAGCATCGAACGGCTGCGTGCGGCCCTGCGCGCCTATATCAATGATGGCGCTTTGCCAGATCCGAAGCTGCGGGCGACCGGTGGCTTTGCCTATCCGGAGATCCGGCTGAGCTATGACGGTTCGGGCGCGCTCGGCGATCGCCCACCGCGCTCCTTTGGCAGGCTCGGCGAAGCAGGCACCTATGCGATCACGGTGACGCGACCGGAAATGTTCCGCAATTACCTCGCCGACCAGCTCGGCATCTTGATGACCGACTATCCGGTCAGCGTCGAAGTGGGGCCTAGCCATCAGGATATCCCCTTCCCCTATGTGCTGGACGGCAGCGGGATCGAGCTGGGCGAGCTGCGCGCAGAAGAACTGGCGCGCCATTTCCCGGCGACCGAGCTTTCGGATATCGGTGATGAATTGGCCGACGGGACCTGGGACGACAGCCTGTCCAAATATCGGCCGCTCGCGCTCTTCGATGCGCTGCGCACCGATTTCAGCCTGGCCCGGCTGCGCCATTACACGGGCACGCCGCCAGAACATGTGCAGCGCTACATCCTTTTCACCAACTATCAGCGCTATGTCGACGAGTTCGTCCAATGGGGATGCGAACAACTCAAGAGCGGCGATCGCTATCAGACGCTATCCGGTGCGGGCGGGGTTGAACTGACCGCGGACAATGCGGACCCGGCGGCGCTGGAAACGGCAGCTGCGGCGCGCAAGCACCAGATGCCGGCCTATCACCTGACTGCCGAAGGCCGCGCCGGGATCACGATCGTCAATATCGGCGTCGGGCCGAGCAATGCGAAGACGATCACCGATCATCTTGCGGTCCTGCGTCCCGAAGCCTGGCTGATGATCGGCCATTGCGGCGGGCTGCGACCAAGCCAGCGGATCGGCGACTATGTGCTCGCCCATGCCTATCTGCGCGACGACAATGTGCTGAACGCCGTGCTGCCGCCCGAAATCCCGATCCCACCGATCGCCGAAGTGCAGCAGGCGCTGGAGACCGCGGCGCGCGGGGTAACGGGCGAAGAGGCCGATGCGCTCAAGCGCCGGATGCGGACGGGCACGCTCGTCACCACCGACGATCGCAACTGGGAGCTGCGCTACAGCCAGTCAGCGCTGCGCTTCTCGCTCTCCCGCGCGGTTGCCATCGATATGGAATCCGCAACCATCGCGGCCCAGGGCTATCGCTATCGTGTGCCCTATGGGACCTTGCTCTGCGTCTCGGACAAACCGCTCCATGGCGAACTCAAGCTGCCGGGCCAGGCAAACCTGTTCTATGATCAGGCGGTGAGCGAGCATATCCAGATCGGTATCGCCGCGGTCGACGAATTGCGCGGCTTTGGCACCCGGCTTCACAGCCGGAAACTGCGCGCCTTCGACGAACCGCCCTTTCGATAGGACAGTTTTCACCAATGTCGTTCAGCCTTGTTTCAGGGGCTTGCGACTATTGCTAAGCTTTGCACCCTGCTTACCGCCGGCCCGATGGGCCTGAAGGAGACCTAGAATCATGACTGACGAAGCCACCCAAGTGACGAAAACCGAAAAACTGGCAGAGACGGCGAAATCCGTGTCCGAGAAAGCCGGTGAAACGGCCAAGGGTGCTGCCGCCAAAGTCAGCAGCGGCGCGAAAGATGCCGCAGCCAAGGTTTCGAGCGGAGCCAAAGCCGCCAAATCCAAGGTTGCAGACGGCGCGAAGGCCGCCACCGAAACGGTAAAAAAGCATCCGATCAAGACGGCCGCAGCCGTCGGCGGTGTCGCCGCCGCAGCAGCCGGCGCAGTTGTCGGCAAGAAGATGTACGACAAGCGCAAGGCCAACAAGGACGCCTGATCGGCGCCAGCCCTTACGATAAGACAATAAAGCCGCAGCGATCCGCATCCCGGCCGTCATGATCGACGGCGCGGAATGCGGATATTATTGTGGGCTTACCAGCCGCACTGACGCCCTTCATTCTGCTCTTCGAGCCAGCTTTGCAGCGGCTGGAAATAAGCGAGCAGCGGTTCAGCCGACATTTCGCGGGTGCCGGTAAAGGCTTCCAGCGCTTCGGGCCAAGGCCGTGACGATCCCATTTCGAGCATAGCGTTCAAACGCTCGCCCACTTCCTCATTTCCGTAGAAGGAACAGCGGTGCAGCGGGCCATCCCAACCGGCCTGTTCACAGGCGGCTTGATAGAATTGGAACTGCAGGATCCGCGCGAGGAAGTAACGGGTGTAGGACACATTGTTCGGCACATGATATTTTGCGCCGGGATCGAAATTCTCTTCGCTCCGCTCGGTCGGCGGGACGATCCCCTGATAGCGTAGCCGCATTTCATTCCATGCGGCGTTGTAATTGTCCGGCGTGATCGAGCCGTCAAACACACCCCAACGCCAGCGATCGATCAGCAAACCGAATGGCAGGAAGGCCACCTTGTCCATCGCCTGGCGGAGCAACAGGCCGGTATCCCGGTCGGCGCCCGGCACATTGGCTTCGTCCAACAGGCCCACCTGCACCAGATAATCCGGCGTCACGCTCAAGGCGATAAGATCGCCAATCGCTTCGTGGAAGCCATCATTCGCGCTGTTGCGGAAGATCATCGGCAGCTGGTTATAGGCCCGCTGATAATAGTTATGGCCGAGCTCATGATGCACGGTGACAAAATCATCGGCATTGACGCGGGTGCACATCTTAATCCGCAGATCATCGACATTGTCGAGATTCCATGCACTTGCATGACACACCACATTGCGATCGCGCGGTTCGGTAATTTGTGAGCGTTCCCAGAAGGTTTCGGGCAGCGGATCAAAGCCGAGCGAGCTGAAAAAGCCTTCGCCCTGGCGAACAATCTGTTCTGGTGTGTAATTGGCTGCTTCCAGCAATGCCGTCAGGTCGTATCCGACATCGCCAGCGCCTTCCGGTGCCACGATATCGTAGATATTGCCCCATTCCTGGGCCCACATATTGCCAAGCAGATCGGCGCGGATCGGGCCGGTTTCACCCTGTACCTCATCGCCATATTCTTCGTTCAGCTCAGCGCGTACATAGCAATGCAGCTGTTCGTAGAGCGGCCGGGTCTCGTTCCACAGACGCTCGGTCAGCGCGGCAAATTCGTCCGGGCTCATGTCATAGCCGGACCGCCACAGATCGCCGACATTGTCATAGCCAAGTTCGCTAGCACCTTCGTTCCCGATGGTAACAATCCGCGAATATTGATCGCGCATATCGGCGGCATCATTGTGCCAGCTCGTCCACATCTCGGCGAGCAGCGACGGATCGCGCACCGTGCCCATCCGGGCTTCGGCTTCATTGCCGTTGATCTCTTCGCCATTCATCGTTGCCCGGCCTGTCGAGTAAGCGGTGCTGAGCGCGGTTGCGATCTCGTTCAGCTCAGCGGCGGCGCCGTCGCGGGTTGGTGCGGGCATACCGATGCCGGAGCGCATCTGATCCAACTGGCGGCTGGTGCTGTAGTCGAGACCATCGACTTCGGCCCAACGGGCAGATTCATTGGCAAGACGCACCAACATCTCGGTAATCTGCGTTCCGAAATAGGTGTTTAACCGATCTGTGTCGGTATTGAGATAGGTGGAATTTACCCAGGCGGCGCGCGCTGCAATGTCAAACAGGTCGAGTAATTCCTGATTGGCCTCTGCAACAAAGGCTTGCGCAGCCTCCGGCGTGCGTTCGGTGCCCTCACCCGCATGATTATCGGCCAGTGCCGGTGATGCAGCCAGCACAGTGCCGACAGCCAGCACGGACGCGCCAAGCTTTCCAAAGATTTTCATGAACTCATTCCCCTCTGAACATGTATGCTGGGCGTTTGACCAAGGCACCGGGCATGGGTCAAGGCCGTTGGTCGAAAGATCCCGCCATCAGCCAGCATAACGCGTCCTCGGCATGAACGTCATTGCGAGCGTAGCGACGCAATCCAGGGCCGCTACCGCCATCGCATGCAGCTCTGGATTGCCACGTCGCCTTACGGCTCCTCGCAATGACGATTAGTCCGCCTCGCCCAACCAATCAGCCAATGCTGCACCGAATTCGGGCTTTACGATGCAGCTCATATGGCCGCCGGGCACTTGAACGTGCGACGCACTGGGCAAAACCGCCGTCAGGTCCGCATGACTGCCATTATCTTCATCTTCTTCACCGGCCAGGACCAGAGTGGGCATCGTGATATCGCGGAGCGCATCTTCCGGCGTGTTGGTGAAGACATTCAGCACCTGCAGCAATGCTTCGGGATCGCCCTTTGTGGTCTTCAGAAACGCCTCAGCCATCCACTCGGGAGAATGCTTGGGATGATTGCCGAGATTTGTCAGGATATGCCGGAAATGATCGGCGCGACTGGCAAGGCTGGTCAGCCCGGACAGCCCCATGCCGGAAATAATGAGCCGCGCCGGCCGTGCCCCCAACACATGCATGCGGACAATTGTGCGTGCGCCAAGCGAATATCCGCCAAGATCATAATCCGCGAGACCGAGATGCGCGATCAGGGCCAGGCCGTCCCGCGCCAATATATCGGCGGGATATGCATCTGGATCATGCGGCTTGGCGCTATCTCCATGGGCGCGCAAATCCGGCATGATCACGCGATAGCCTTGTGCGACCAGCAGCTCGGCATGGCCGTATCGGATCCAATTTGTGTGCGCGTTTGAGAAAAAGCCGTGCAGCAATAGCAATGGTCGCCCCTTGCCCATCTCGCGATAGGCAAGCGCGTAACCGTCCTCGCTCTCATAATGGTGGACCGGCAGGTTATTCGGGGAGTTTGCCAATTGTGTCCTTCCAGCGTTTGACGAGCGGCTCATATTCGTCGGTGCGCTTGCGCGGCAGCGCGCGGGTGTCGAGCCAGGCTTCGTGAATATTCTCGGCACCGAAATGATGGGTCGGCGTGAAGCGGGTGGGATCGTCAAACGATCCGATCGTCAGATCGATATGCTCGCTATCCGGATAGTCGAATGTCAGCGGTGTACCGCAACTTGCACAATGACCACGCCGCGCAATCGGTGAGCTCTTGTAGTAATCTGGCTCTCGCGTTGCCCAAGTCACACTGTCTTTGGGCACATTCTTGAACGCGATCGCAAGACCACCCCCTGCCCGCTGGCACATGCGACAATGGCACAGATAGCCGTCATCATCGGAAATCGAGACCGCGTAGCGAACCCGCCCGCACATGCAGCCGCCTTCTACGGTCGTCTCCTTGCCAGCTCCTTTTGCATCCACGGTCATCCGGCTTGCAGCCTGTTCGCCGTATCCAAAATCTCGAACCAGTCGGCTTCGCTCGGCATCTTTTCGAATACCCGCTGACCATCCGGAATATCCAGCCATTCCTGCTTCGATTGCACCCAGATATGAGCGACTGGAGAAAGGGTCTTGCTGTTGTCCAGAGTGCCCGCTCGGACTGTGACCAAGCCCTCGCGACCGGTCACCTTCGCAAAGAGGCGTACCAAACAGGTGGCACAACAATGAATGGTACTGACCCGGTCATTTGGCAGGGCCTGATCGGCAGTAATCAGCTCACCTTCCACAGTGAATTTCGTCACAAATACAGGCATCTGGAGGACAAAAGCGCTACCACTATGGGTCTGACATTCGGTGCAGTGGCAGGCATAGCAAGGCGGTGAATCCTCCTCGATGCGATATCGCACCGCGCCGCATAGGCATCCGCCTTCCAAGCTCATCGTTCCGTCAGGCCTTTCTGTTTCATCCGCCACTTAGCCAGTTCGATCCGATCCTGGCCAAAAAACGGCTCGCCATCGAAGACCAGCGTCGGCACGCCCCAATGGCCGGCGGCTTCCAGCGCCTCCTGATTGGCAGCGATTTCTGCATCAAGCTCTTCCGGTTCCGCTTCTGCCTCCGCATCCAGTTCGGCAAGATCGAGTCCGGCGCGCTCCACTGCCTTGGCGAGATGATCGCCCTCATGCCAGTTCGGGGTTCCGCCCCAGATAAGCTGCGAAACTTCATCGGCAAATTCAAAACCCTTGCCCCGGCGCGCAGCGGCTTGTCCCGCACGCAGCAGTCGAAAGACATAGGGCTGATCATCCGAAATCTTGCGGGTCGCGATATCCTGGACGATCGGATCGGGATTGGGTGGACCCATCGGGATCCCTTCAAACTGCGCGACGCGGAAAACATCCTGGAAGGTATAACCGAGCCAATTGGGATGGTTCTTTTCGAAGAAATCGGGTTCCCGGATCGCTAGCGGATAGACCGGCTTAAGCGCAATTTCGAGGTCATAATCGGCCATTAACTGCCGATAGCGCCCGGTTGCCAAATAGCTGTAGGGGCTACGAAAAGACCAATAGAGGTCAGCATGCAGGGTCATAAGGGCAGTTCCTGTCAATTCGTCGAAACGCTGTGCCAAAGTGATAATGTGGAATCGCTCCGAGGGCCACTGTGACTCAAAAGACTCACTTTGGTGGCGATTTTCCAATTATGGCTCGCCAAAGCGCGCGCTCTGTGCGATTCTTTAGGTTCGTCTGAGAGGATGTCGCATAGTGGCCGAGCAAGACCCGCAGATAAACGCGGAAACAATGGCTGACGGGGGTGAGACGGAGAAGAAACGCTCTCCGCTCAAGCTCGTCATGATGCTGCTGGTGCCCGCCTTGGTCATCGGTTTCGGTGTCTATTGGTACATGACATCGGGTCGATATGTGACCACCGACAATGCCTATGTGCAACAAAACATAGTCGAAATCAGCCCGGAAGTGGGCGGCCGGATCGTCGCCGTCATGGTCGAGGAAAACCAGCAGGTCGAAGCCGGGGACATCCTGTTCCGGATCGATCCCGAGCCTTATCGGATCGCCGTACAGCAAGCCGAAGCCGATATCAGCGACGCACAGCTGGCGCTTGAACAGGCCGAAACTTCTGTCTCGACCAGCGGCGTCGATATCTCGACTGCCCAGGCCAATGTGGAGTTTGCCCAGCGCAATCTCGCGCGCGAACGTGAACTCATGGATCGCGGTTTCAATACGCGCGCGCGGGTTGAGTCATTCGAAAACCAGCTTTCCGAAGCGCGAGCACGGCTGAACGCAGCGCGCGCCGCGCAGCAGGATGCGCGTGCTGCTGTCGGTAGTGCGAGCAGCCGCGGTGCGCGCTCCGAATTCCCGGCAATCGCCGCTGCCCGCGCGATGCGCGAAGAAGCACAGCTCAACCTCGAACGCACCGTTATCCGCGCCCCAGTGAGCGGAACGATCAGTGAGGTTGATCGCCTGCAGATCGGCCAGATGGCGAGCTCCGGCTCGACAGTGGTCAGCATTGTCGCGCGCGACGCGACCTGGATCGAAGCCAATTTCAAAGAAACCGACCTCAATCGTATGCGCGTGGGCCAGCCTGCCGAAGTGACATTCGATGCCTATCCCGATCTTGTTGTTGAAGGTCGTGTCGGCAGCATTGGCGCTGGGACCGGTTCAGAATTCTCGATCCTGCCACCGCAGAATGCGACCGGCAATTGGGTCAAGGTCACCCAGCGCGTGCCGGTCCGTATCGAGATTGACGGCACACCGGCCCGGCAGATGATTACCGGGCTGAGCGCCGAAGTACGCGTCGATATTCGCGACGATGGCGGACAATAGCACCGCCAAGCCGGAGGACGATGCTCTCCTCCAAGTCCGCTATAAAGGACTGCTGACCTTCGCCATCATGCTGGCGATGACGATGCAGATCATCGACACCACGATCATCAACGTCGCGCTGCCGCATATGCGAACGAGCCTCGGTGCGACGATCGATTCCATTGCCTGGGTGCTGACCAGCTATATCGTCGCGACCGCGGTTGCGATCCCGATCACCGGCTGGCTGTCCGACCGGATCGGCTCGCGCAACCTGTTCCTCGGCGCGGTCGCTTTCTTTATCGTTGCGTCGGTGCTGTGCGGCGCGGCGACGACGCTTGAGCAGATGGTGTTGTTCCGCATCTTGCAGGGTATCGCTGCGGCCTTCATTGGCCCGATCTCGCAAACCGCGATGCTCGACATCAACCCCTCGCACAAACATGGCCAGGCGATGGCGATCTGGAGCCTTGGTGCGGTTCTCGGTCCGATCATCGGTCCGGTGATCGGCGGCTATATTACGGAGAGCTATAGCTGGCGCTGGGTCTTCTATGTGAACGTACCGCTGGGCGGATTGATTCTCGTGCTGCTCTGGTTCCTGCTGCCGACCCGCAAGATCGATCGCCGCGGCTTCGATCTGTTCGGCTTTTCGATGTTTGCGCTTGGCCTTGCCGCGCTCCAACTCGTTCTCGACCGTGGCCAGACCCTGGACTGGCTCGACAGCACCGAAATCTGGATCGGGATTGGTTGCATAATCATCGGCTTCTGGGTGTTCACCGTGCATATGATCGGCGGCCGCAATACGCTGCTCACACCGGCGATATTCAAGGATCGCAACCTTGTCGCATCGCTGGTGAACCTGTTGCTTGTCGGCATTGTCGTCTTTGCGATCATGGCGCTGATTGCGCCCCTTCTCCAGGGCGTCCTCAACTATCCGGTGATCACTGCCGGCCTGCTGCTCGCGCCCAGAGGCATTGGCGTGATCATCGCCATGGCGCTCGCGGCGCGGCTGATGAACATGATGGACGCGCGTATCCTGCTCGCGCTGGGTTGGGCGATCTGCGGCTGGTCCTGCTATATGATGATCGGCTGGTCGATCGAGATGGACTGGTGGCCGGTCTTCACCGTCGGCGTGATCCAGGGGCTCGGCATCGGTTTCATATTCGTGCCGCTCAACGTGATCGCCTTCGCCACACTCCCCATCAGCCTGAGACCGGAAGGCGCAGCGCTCATGAACCTGGCCCGCAATGTCGGCGCGTCGGTCGGCATTTCAATCACGGCGAGTAATGTCGCCCGCGCGCAGCAGATCAGCCATGCCGATCTCGGCGCGAATATCACGCCCTCGACCCTGCCCTCGCTCGGCCTCGAGCGGTTAAACCTGCCTGCTGATCAAATCGCTGCGCTGGTTGATGCCGAGATCAACCGCCAGGCGCTGATGATCGGTTATCTCAACAATTTCTGGCTGATCATGTGGGGCTGCATCATCGCCGTACCCGCAGCCATGCTGCTCAAAAAGATACCGCCGACCGGAACCGCGACCGTCGACGAACCAGAGCCGCCTCCGGACGGCGAGCCACAACCGGCCGAATAAGCTAACCTGCAATGGCGTGGCTTTCGACTAAGCAGCCTTTTTCAGGTGCCGGCGACCGAGCAGTTCGGCGATCTGGACCGCGTTGAGCGCCGCGCCTTTGCGCAGATTATCCGACACACACCACAAGCTCAGGCCGTTTTCGACCGTTGGATCGTCGCGAACGCGGCTGATGAAGGTTGCGCCGTCACCAACGCATTCGATCGGCGTGACATAACCGCCATCTTCGCGCTTATCGACGAGCATGATACCCGGCGCCTCGCGCAGAATTGCCTGGGCGTCTTCGGCCGAGAGCTCGTCCTCAAATTCAATATTCACCGCTTCGGCGTGACCGACAAAAACCGGTACGCGCACACAGGTAGCGCTGAGCTTGATCTTGGGATCGAGGATCTTCTTCGTCTCGACCATCATCTTCCACTCTTCCTTGGTCGATCCGTCTTCCAGGAAAACATCGATGTGCGGGATGACGTTGAACGCGATCTGCTTGGTGAATTTCTCTGCTTCGGCTGTATCGCCGACAAAAATGTCGCGCGATTGCTTGAACAGTTCATCCATGCCCGCTTTCCCGGCACCGGAGGTCGACTGATAGGTCGACACAACCACGCGCTTGATCTTGGCGACATCATGGAGCGGCTTCAGCGCCACCACGAGCTGGGCTGTCGAACAATTGGGATTGGCGATGATGTTCTTCGCCCGATAACCATCAATCGCCTCGGGATTTACCTCCGGCACGATCAGCGATATTCGGAACATCCGGGTCCATCCGGAAGAGCGAGCTATTGTCGATGACCGTGCATCCAGCTTCGGCGGCTTTGGGCCCATATTCCTGAGCCGGCCCCGAACCCGCAGCAAACAGCGCAATATCCCATTCGGAAAAATCGAAATGTTCGATGTTCTGGCATTTGAGCATGCGCTCGGTTTCGCCGAATTCGACTTCCATCCCGTGCGAGCGTGACGACGCGACCGCCGCAACTTCGTCTGCCGGAAATTCACGCTCGGCAAGACAGGCGAGCATTTCGCGCCCGACATTCCCCGTCGCTCCGACAACAGCAACCCGATAACCCATAATCCCAGACTTCCTTGTTAGCAGGTGCACCATTTAGGGTGTGTCCAGCCATTCGCCAAGCCAGTCTTTATATTGCCCGGCCAACCCAACAAAAAAGGGCCGCTCAATCGAGCGACCCTTTGGTGTTTCACAAGCAGTAGCGACTTAGCTTTCAGCGGTTTCCGCTGCTTCAGGCGCTCAGGTGCTTCGGTTTCCGCGGCTTCAGCCTTGATTGTTTCTTTTTCGCGATCGTCACGAGCTTCGGCGATACGCGCGCTCTTACCGGTGCGGCCACGCAGATAGTAGAGCTTGGCGCGACGCACGATGCCGCGCTTCAGCACGGTCACGCTGTCGACATTCGGGCTGTACAGCGGGAATACACGCTCAACACCTTCGCCGAACGAGATTTTGCGAACCGTGAAGCTCGATCCCATGCCGCGATTGGTACGCGCGATGCACACGCCTTCGAAATTCTGAATACGGGTCCGGGTGCCTTCGACAACCTTCACACCCACACGAACAGTGTCGCCCGCTTTGAATTCGGGGAGCTTCTTGTCCGTCGTAATGCTCTCAATGGCTTCCGCCTCGAGCTGTTCGATGAGATTCATCTCATTCGTCCTTTGCTTTATCGCGTTGCGCGCCAGAGGGCGACTGATCCGAAGCGCCAGAGTAGCGCTCCCAAAGATCCGGCCGCCGTGACCGTGTAATCGCTTCTGCCTGGCGTTTCCGCCACGAAGCGATTTTCGCATGATCCCCCGATCGCAACACTTCAGGGATCGTGCGCCCTTCCCATTCAACAGGCCGGGTATAGTGCGGATATTCAAGAAGCCCCTGTTCGAAGCTTTCTTCATCACCGCTTGAAGCCGCGCCCATTACCCCGGGAAGCAGCCTTATGCAAGCGTCTAACAGCGCCAAAGCGCCGATTTCGCCGCCAGAGAGCACATAATCGCCAATTGAGACCTCCTCAACCGGGCGCCCTTCGAAAATCCGCTCGTCAAATCCTTCGAAACGGCCACACAGGATGGTGACGCCTGCACCCGCCGAAAGCTCCCTCACCCGTGCCTGGGTGAGCGGCGTTCCGCGTGGCGACATCGCCAGTACCGGCGCATTCGGTTCGCGTTCCAGCGCGGCATCGATCGCGGCGCCAAGCACATCCGCCTTCATCACCATACCGGCACCGCCACCGGCGGGCGTGTCATCGATTGTATGGTGTTTGTCGCTCGCAAAATCCCGGATTTGCAGGGTTTCGAGCGACCATTTCCCCTCATCCCGTGCCCGTCCGGCAATCGAATGACCGAGCGGCCCGGGAAACATTTCCGGGTAGAGAGTGAGGATGGTGGCGGCGAAAGTCATGGCAGGAAATCGTTGTCCAGTATGATCTCGGTGTCTGATGCAGTGATCGCCCGTATCGGTACCATGAAATCGGAGCCATCGGGCTGTTTGATCTCGATTATGTCGCCAGCACCGAAATTTTCGACATTGACGACTTTGCCAATCGCTTCGCCGGTTTGGCTGACGCATGGCAGGTCTAACAGGTCCGCGTGATAATATTCGCCCTCTTCCAATGGCGGGAGGGCGGAGCGCGGTACTGTTAGCTCGGTGCCGCGCAAGGCCTCGGCGGCGTTGCGGTCCATCACTTCTGCAAAGCGTGCGATCGGCATTTTGCCGGTTTCGCGCACGGATTTGAGCGTAAGCGATTGCCCACCCGCCTCAAACGCCTTGAAGCGTTTGAAACTGGCCAGGCTTTCGGAAAAGAGCTTGAGGCGCACCTCACCGCCAATGCCATGCGCTCCGGCAATGGCGGCGAGGGTAATGCGCTTCTCGGCCAAGGCTTAGCTCTTGGCTTCTTCTTTCTCAGCGTCTTCGGCAGGCACTTCTTCTTCAGCAGCAGCTTCTTCAGCAGGCGCTTCCTCAGCGGGAGTTTCTTCTGCTGCAGCTTCTTCGGCCTTGGCCTCTTCAGCTGGGGCTTCTTCAGCCGGAGCTTCGTCAGCCTTGGCTTCTTCTGCTGGTGCTTCCTCAGCGGCTGCTTCTTCAGCCGGTGCTTCTTCTGCTGGTGCTTCTTCTGCTGGTGCTTCTTCAGCAGGGGCTTCTTCAGCCGGAGCAGCAGCGGCTTCTGCAGCAGCTTTTTCCTTCTCGGCACGCTCTTCGACGCGTTCCTTGGCTTTTTCGCCCGGTTCCGCTTTTTGCGGGTTGTTGCGCGGCTGACGCTCCATGATACCGGCGGCATCGAGGAAGCGCAGGACGCGATCGGACGGCTGAGCGCCGACCGAGAGCCAATGCTTGGCGCGATCTTCGTCCAGCTTCACGCGATCGGGGTTATCCTTGGCGAGCAGCGGATTATAGCTGCCGATACGTTCGATGAACTTGCCGTCCCGCGCCTTGCGAGAATCGGTTACGACGATCTTGTAGTAAGGCCGCTTTTTTGCGCCACCGCGCGACAGCCGAATTGCTACTGGCATTGATATTTCCTTCTTTCAAAAATCGGTTTTGTTTCAAATAACTCTAGCGTTTCAGTAATTTATCGAGTCCGGGTGGAACGCCCTGCCCTGGCATTCCAGGGAGGCCTGGCACACCGCCAGGCGGCATTCCGCCATCGCCGGGCGGCAGGCCATCTGGTCCGCCGCCGCCGAACATCTTCATCAATCCTTTAAGGCCGCCCATCTTCTTGATGCGCTTCATCGCCGATGACATTTCCTTGTGCATCTTGATGAGCTTGTTGACCTCCTGAACAGTCGTGCCCGAGCCCATGGCGACGCGCCGCTTGCGCTTCGCGTTCAATAGCCCGGGTTTTGCACGCTCAACCTTGGTCATCGATCCGATGATCGCGTCCATATGGACCAGCACTTTGTCATCCATGCCGCTCTGTTCCATCGCGGCTTGCGCTTTCTTCATGCCGGGCAACATGCCGGCCAAAGCGCCAAGCCCGCCCATACGCTGCATCTGCGAGAGTTGGGTTCGCAGGTCGTTCATGTCGAACTGGCCCTTGGCCATTTTCTCGGCAAACGCCTCGGCCTCGTCCTTCTGCACCGTCTCTGCGGCGCGTTCGACCAGGCTGACCACATCGCCCATGCCGAGAATACGACCGGCAACGCGTTCGGGATGAAATTCCTCAATCTCGTCAAGCTTTTCGCCGACACCGACAAATTTGATCGGGGTACCGGTGACCGCGCGCATGGAGAGAGCCGCACCACCGCGCGCATCGCCGTCCATCCGGGTCAGCACCGTACCGGTCAGCGGCACCTGTTCGCTGAAATTCTGCGCGACATTCACCGCATCCTGGCCGGTCAGCGCGTCAACAACGAGGAGGATCTCTTCCGGCGTCGCCGCATCGGACACCGCCTTCATTTCGTCCATCAACTGCTGATCGACATGAAGGCGACCTGCGGTATCCAGCATGACCACGTCAAAGCCCTGGAGCTTCGCGGCCTGCAGCGCGCGCTTTGCGATATCGACGGGCTGTTGGCCTTCGACGATCGGGAGCGTGGCGACTTCGGTCTGGGTCCCAAGCACAGCGAGCTGTTCCTGGGCAGCCGGACGATTAACGTCGAGCGACGCCATCAGCACTTTTTTGCGACCTTTTTCGGTAAGCCGCTTGGCGATCTTGGCTGTGGTCGTGGTTTTACCCGAGCCCTGCAGGCCGACCATCATCACGACATTGGGCGGCGCACCATCAACATTGAGCTCAGACGCTTCAGCGCCCAGCATCTCTACCAGCGCGTCATTGACGATCTTTACGACCTGCTGGCCCGGCGTGACGGATTTGAGAACTTGCTGGCCAACCGCCTGTTCGGTCACACCTTCGACGAAATCGCGGGCCACTGGCAGCGCCACATCGGCCTCGAGCAATGCAATGCGCACTTCGCGCATCGCTGCGCGGACGTCGCTCTCGTTAAGCGCACCGCGGCCTTTCAGACGGTCGAATACGCCGCCAAGCCTGTCGCTGAGATTGTCGAACATCGCTCAATTCCTTTCCATTCCACGCATAACGCAAAAAACGCCGGCGGGCGAAACCTCGCCGGCCAGCGTACGCCATCTGGGCGCGCTTAGTGCATTCCTTGCGGAACTGAACCGCGCAAATACTGCGGATATTCGCATATTTCAAGGGAAAGTCAGGATTCAGTATAATTAACCCGGTCTTCACTCCGTTCGTGCGATGGAGGCATGTAACTATTGGGGACTTAGATCATGGGCGATAGCGATACTCTCGCTGGGGTAACCAAGCCATCGGAAACGCCGGCTGCTCCTATCAGCAAGCCGCGCGCGCTCATTTCCGGTGCGATTGCCATTACCGCAATCGTGATGTTTGCGGCGCTTGGCGGCGAAGTGATCGCCAACATCATTGCCGGCACAGCATCAACCCGTGACCCGGTGCTCGCGGTTGCCCTGATCCTCAACATTGCCTTGATCCTGATTGGCTGGCGCCACCACAATGAAGTGAGTGTCCAGATCCGATCGCACAAGAACGCTGCCAAGCGGGCCCGCATGCTGGCGCTGCGCGATCCGCTGACCGGTTTTCTCAATCGCCGCGCGCTGAGTGCTGAGGCATCTTCGATGCTCGACCGTTCCAAGGAACGCAATCGGGTTGTTGCCATGTTTGTGATCGATCTCGACAGCTTCAAATATGTCAACGATCTCAATGGCCATCATATTGGCGACATATTGCTCCGCGAAGTCGGCAAACGGATCATGAGCGCCCTGCCAGGATCGGCTCTGGGTGCACGGCTTGGCGGTGATGAATTCGCTGCAGCCTTCCAATTCGACCCGACCAACCCGGCCGCCGTCGATGCGGTTGCCGACGAACTGATCGAACGGATTTCGTTCCCCTTCGACATCGAAAACCAATCTATCCAAACCAGCGCCTCGGTGGGTATCGCGCGGTCTGATCATGATTGTAACGGCATTGAGACGCTGCTGCGGCGCGCTGATATCGCCATGTATGCGGCCAAGCATCAGGGCAAGAACCGAGCGGTATGGTTCGATGGCAGCATGGAACGACTGCTGGAGGAACGTAATCGCGTCGAAGCCGGCATGCGCACAGGCATTCCTGCCGGCGAGTTCAAGCCATATTATGAGCAGCAAGTCGATCTGATGACCGGCCAGCTGCATGGGTTTGAAGTGCTGGCTCGCTGGGAGCATCCGACGCGCGGCATCGTCATGCCAGAAGAGTTTATTCCGGTCGCCGAGGAATGCGGTTTGATCGGCGAGCTTTCCGAGCATGTTATGACACAAGCCTTTATGGAAGCTCGCGATTGGGATCCAAATCTTACATTGTCGGTCAACATTTCACCGGCGCAGCTCAAAGATCCGTGGCTGGCGCAAAAGGTGATCAAGCTGCTCACCGAGACCAATTTCCCGCCTAGCCGGTTGGAAATTGAAATCACGGAAACGGCCCTGTTCGATAATCTGGGCATCGCTCAGTCGATCATTGCCAGCCTCAAGAACCAGGGTATTCGCGTGGCGCTGGACGATTTTGGGACCGGCTATTCGAGCCTTGCTCATCTGCGCGCCCTGCCATTCGATCGGATCAAGATCGATCGCAGCTTCGTCACCTCGATCAATGACGACAATGAAAGCGCGGCGATTGTCGACGCGATCACGCGGCTCGGTTCAAGCTTGGGCTTGCCGGTTACCGCTGAAGGCATTGAAAACGAACAGATCGAAGAAAGCCTTAAAGATCTCGGCTCCATGGCCGGACAGGGCTGGCATTTCGGAAAACCGATGGCGATCGGGCAGACCCGTCGCCTGCTCGCCGACCGGGATATGCTCAATGCCCGACCGAACGAAGAAGTTGCCGAAGAAGCGCTTGACGACCTTCGCAAACTGCGCCGCACCGCTTAGCGCGCCCGGGATCCCTGCGATCGATAATCGCGCCTGTAAGTAGACACACGGGCTTCCCAACCCTAAATCGCGCGCCATGCGCCATACTTCTCAACCATTGGCATTTCACAAGATGCACGGGCTCGGCAATGACTTCGTCATTATCGATGGCCGGACGCAATCCGTCGCGATGACACAGCCCCTGGCGCGGGCTATCGCCGATCGGCGCACCGGTATCGGTTGCGATCAGCTGATCCTGCTGGAGCCGTCAGACACCGCCGATGTGCGCATGCGTATCTTCAACGCCGATGGCGGCGAAGTAGAAGCCTGCGGAAATGCCGCACGCTGTGTGACGTTGTTGCTTGGCGATACGGCAACCATCGACACATCGGGCGGGCGGATATCGGGACGCCTCGATGGAAACAACGCAACGCTCGACATGGGCGAAGCTGAGTTTGACTGGGACAAGATTCCCCTCGGCTACGCGATGGACACGCTCGCGATGCCAGTTGGCTGGGAAGAGCTGGAAAACCCGTGCGCGGTGAATGTCGGTAATCCGCATGTAGTTTTCTTCGTCGACAATGCTTCGGCAATCGATCTTGAGCGGCTTGGGCCATTGATCGAGACAGACCCGCTTTTCCCCGAGCGCGTAAATGTGAATGTCGCTACGATTGAGGCCGATAACAGCATTATGTTGCGGGTATGGGAGCGCGGTGCGGGTCTAACCCGTGCTTGCGGTACCGGTGCCTGCGCAACGACAGTTGCCGCTATCCGCCGCAAGCTGGTGAGTGGCGAGGTAACTGTCCATTTGCCCGGCGGCGATTTGCAGGTCAGCTGGTCTCCGGGCGGCACCATCCAGATGACGGGGCCTGCCACCCATGTCTTTTCTGGTGAGTTCCATGCTGAGGCGTTCGCATGAGCGGCCCGGAACTCATCACCCTTGGTTGCCGGCTAAATTTTGCCGAGAGCGAGGCGATGCGCGCGATGTCCGCCGATCGCGACGATCTTGTGATCATCAACAGCTGCGCGGTGACGGCCGAAGCTGTGCGCAAAACGCGCCAACAAATTCGAAAGGCACGGCGGGCGCGTCCAGAGGCGGAGATTGTCGTCACGGGGTGCGCGGTTCAGACCGAACCGGAAACCTTCGCCGAAATGCCGGAAGTCAGCCGGTTGCTCGGCAATCGTGAAAAGATGGTGCCGGAAAGTTTCGTCAGTGACCGTTCGCTCGTGTCGGATATCATGGCTGTTCGCGAAACCGCGCCGCATCTCGTGACGGGTTTTTCCGATCGCGCACGCGCCTTTGTCGAGGTGCAAAATGGGTGTGATCATCGCTGCACCTTCTGCGTGATCCCCTATGGGCGCGGGAATAGTCGTTCCGTGCCGGCAGGGCTCGTGGTCGAGCGCATCAAGGCGCTGGTCAGTGAAGGCTTTCAGGAAGTCGTGCTTACTGGTGTCGATGTAACCAGTTACGGCCCAGACCTGCCGGGTAGCCCAAGTCTTGGCCTGTTGGTCGAGCGGATCTTGAACGGCGTTCCAGATCTGAAGCGGCTTCGCCTGTCTTCACTCGATTCCATAGAAATTGATGATCGGCTGTTCGAGATCATCACCGGCGAACCGCGTTTCATGCCGCACCTTCACCTGTCGCTCCAAGCTGGGGATGACATGATCCTCAAGCGGATGAAACGGCGTCACAGCCGCGCACAGTCGGTCGAGATGGTGGCGCGCCTCAAGGCTGCGCGTCCCGAAATTGCTATCGGGGCCGATATCATCGCCGGATTTCCAACCGAGACCGACGAGATGGCGGCCAACACGCTGGCTCTGGTCGATGAGTGCCAGATCGTGTTTGGCCATATCTTCCCCTATTCGGCGCGTCGCGGGACGCCGGCAGCGAAGATGCCGCAAGTGCCCGTGCCGGCTCGCAAGGTGCGCGCTGAGCAGCTACGCGCAGCGACAACGCGACAGAAAACGACGTTTCTGAACGGCCTGGTTGGGACCAACCAGAATGTCCTCATCGAGCGCAAAGATGGATACGGCCATGCGGAAAACTTTGCTGATGTGATGATCTCCAACGCTTCGGTGACGGGTGAGGCGATAGTCGGCCAAACGGTGCGCAGTCGCATAACCGGTATCGAGAACGGGAAACTTGTCGGGGAAACAGTGTGAGCGAACAAAAAGGCTGGGGCGAGAAGCTGCGTTTCGGCTTCAAGCGTACATCGGATCGGCTGGGCGGCAATCTTGCCGGATTAGTCACCAAGGAAAAGCTGGACGACGACACACTCGACGAGATTGAGGAGGCGCTAATTGCCTCTGATCTTGGCCCCTCCGTTGCAGCGCGCGTTCGCGATCGGCTGGCATCAGGTCGATTTGATCGCCACCTGTCGGAACTCGACATTCGTGAGATTGTCGCCGAGGAATTGGAGGCGATCCTCCGTCCGGTAGCCGTGCCGTTGGAGATTGATGCGTTTCCCCGCCCCCAGGTGATGCTGGTGATCGGCGTCAACGGATCAGGGAAAACCACGACGATCGCCAAGCTCGGGCATCTGTTCCTTGAAGATGACTATAATGTAATGCTCGTCGCGGGTGATACGTTTCGTGCAGCGGCGATTGGCCAGCTGAAGATATGGGCCGATCGCCTCGATGTGCCGATCATTGCCGGTGACGAAGGCGGTGACGCCGCAAGCCTTGTCTTTGAAGGGGTGAAGCAGGGAACCGAGATCGGCACGGACGTGTTGATTGTGGATACGGCCGGGCGGCTCCAGAACAAGAGCCATTTGATGGACGAGCTCTCGAAAATCCGCCGCGTTCTCGGGCGGTTAAACGAAGAAGCCCCTCATAATGTGATCCTCGTTCTGGATGCGACGACTGGCCAGAATGCCCTGTCGCAGATTGAAGTCTTCAAAGAAGTGGCCAATGTCACAGGGCTTGTTATGACAAAGCTCGATGGCACGGCGCGCGGCGGTGTTCTGGTCGCAGCGGCGGAAAAGTTCGGATTACCAATCCACGCAATTGGGGTTGGCGAGACCTTGGAAGATTTGCGGCCGTTTGATCCCAGAGCGGTAGCGCGCGCGATTACCGCGGCCGATGAGTTTGATGGAGCGTAGAGTATGAGTGACGAAGAGAAAGTGGCGGAAAAAGAGCTGTCTTCGGGGATCCGGATGGCGCTGGATTTCGGCCCGGTGCTTGTCTTCTTCGTCGTCAATTATCTCGCACCGGCACCGTTTGGCATTTTTTACGCGACGGCCGCATTCATGGCCGCGATGATGGCGGCGATGATTTATTCTTGGGTGAAGGTCGGAAAGATCTCCCCGATGTTGCTGTTTTCCGGCGCAATGGTCCTTGTCTTCGGAGGGGTAACTCTGCTCCTGCGCGATGAGACTTTCATCAAGATCAAACCGACCATCTACTACGTCTTTATCGCGATGCTGCTTATTGGCGGGCTGTTGACCAAGCGGCCGACGCTCCAGGCGTTACTCGGGAGTGCCTATCCGGGGCTGACGGCCCGGGGATGGGATCTGCTTTCACGGAACTGGGCGATTTTCTTTCTCGGAATGGCAGTGCTTAACGAGGCTGTGTGGCGCAATTTCAGCACGGACTTCTGGATTGGCTTCAAGCTCTGGGGCGCAATACCGCTGACATTGATCTTTGCGATTGCGAACGTACCGATGCTGCTGAAAAATGGATTGGACGTCGAAGACAAAGACGATGTTCCCATCCCCGACGCCCACGAATAGGAAAGCCGATCGGTTTGGTTGCTAAGCGCTAGCCCTGATCTGCGCGGGACACACCCTCACCGTCCAAATTCTGGGCCACGAATTCCCAATTGACGGCATTTTCCAGGATCGCCTCGATATAATCGCCACGCCCATTCTGATAATCCAGATAATAGGCATGCTCCCAAACATCTAACGTAAACAGGGGTTTCATCCCTTCATGGGCAACCGGTGTATCGGCATCATGGAGCGAGGTGATTTCCAGCTTGTCATTGTTGAAGATGAGCCAGGCCCAACCACTGGCGAAATGCCCCCTCGCCTCCGCCTTCAACGCGTCCAGCATCTCGCTGGTCGATCCGAAGCAATCCTCGATATGCGCGGCGAGGGCCCCCGAGGGGCGTTGTTTTTCGGGGCTCAAACATTTCCAATAAAAGCTATGATTCCAAACCTGTGCAGCATTGTTGAACAGGCCGGAATCGCCCGTTGCCTTCGCAGCCAGGATGACTTCAGACAGCTTTGCTTCTGCCAGATCGGTATCTTCGATCGCAGCATTGGTCTTGTTCACATAGCCCTGATGGTGCTTGCCATGATGAAAATCGAAGGTTCTGGTCGAAATCAGCTCACCAAAAGCTTCCTTTGCGTACGGAAGGTCGGGCAATTCGAACGCCATGGAACTGTCTCCTGTTAATCTTCACCGTCATGGCCATATCGTTGGGCCGGTTCAAGTATATCCACCATGGGTATTGAGAAATTATGTCCGGCGCACGCAAAAAAATGGCCGCTCCACTGGTCTGCGGAGCGGCCGTTTTTCCTATCAGCTAATGGCTGTGCGCTTAGCTGTTGGGCTCGACGATATAATTATCGAGATCGTTGCGCGGTGCCTCCCATTCCGGAGCAAGCTC
This sequence comes from Parasphingopyxis sp., assembly GCA_965212265.1. GTDB lineage: Bacteria > Pseudomonadota > Alphaproteobacteria > Sphingomonadales > Sphingomonadaceae > Parasphingopyxis. The sequence continues at coordinate 28,739 of CBDBUZ010000013.1, forward strand.
TGCTGCCGTCAGAATATCGATATAGGCTGACGTGAGATCCCCTGTCAGATGATGCGCAAGGCCACGGCCATAATGCGCAACCGCCGGCGATTGGGTTCCCAATTCAAGCGCACGGGTAAAATATGGCAGTGCCTCTTCACCACGTTCGTCGCGACGCATCAGCACAATCGCTTTGTTGAGCATGGCTTCAGGCTGTTCGGCATCCATTTCGAGTGCTTGATCAAAGTCAGCAAGAGCAAGGTCATATTGGCCACGATGGAACTGAATAATGCCTCGGTTTACATAGGTGGCAATGCGATCATCGCGGGTCAGCGGTTCTTCGCGCAGGGCAAAATCGCAGGGCCGCAACGCGCCGCGATTATCGGCTTCGCGAGCGGCAAGCGTGTAGCATGTTTCTGCAGAACTGTTTCCGGCAACCAGCACCGCACCGTTGGCAGCACCGGCGATTGTGGTGACGGCAAGCGCACCTGCGGCGAGTTTGAGCATCATGGTCATGGCATCCTCCTGTAGATTTTTGGACTATGCATCAAATCCAGGACAGCGTTGCAAAAAGACGCCCAAGATCGCGCTACTATTCGCCGAACAGCATGGATCTAACGACGAACCGCAGACATCGGAGCGCGGATTCTAGCCTCCCTGGCCGCCAACCACGCGGAACCGGGTCAAATCGCGGGCTGGGGCATCCCACTCCGGATCGAGATCGCTGGCCCGGCGGATATCGTAGTAGGCGGCAGATACATCGCCGTTCATTTCATGCGCGACGCCGCGACCATAATAGGCCAATGCGGGTTCGCGGGTGCCATTCTCGATTGCAGCAGTCAGCAATGTCACGACGTCGGCCATTGCCGCGCGTTGATGCAGCAGCGCAAGACCTTTGTTGAGATAGGCTTCAGGCTCATTCTCGTCGAGCTCAATTGCTTCATCATAATCGGCAATAGCACGTTCGAAGTTCCCATTTTGGACGTGCAATATCCCGCGATTGACGTAGCTTGCGACCCGGTCGCGACCGGTGATATTGCGATCCTGTATGGCTTCCGTGCACGTGCTGATATCACTGGGACCAGACCGCTCATTGAGCGCGGATTCATAACAGGTGCGCGCAGTCGTATTCCCGAAGACCGAGATCGTGGCATGGGCGCTACCGCCAGCAAGGGTGATTAGGGCAAGGCCTGCAACTAGCGAAGTTCGACGCATGGCAATTCTCCTCTGAATTGCCTCAACATACCGTATTTCTGCCAATCTGGCGAGTCAGCCGATCATGTCATGCCGCTTCAGAGCGTGGCGCAGCTGATCATAGCTGAGCCCCAATGCCTTGGCTGTTTGGCGCTGATTATAGCGCGACCGCTCAAGCGCCCCTTCAAGTATCTCTTTTTCATAGCTTTCTACCGCACCCTTGAAGTCGGAAACAATGGGTTTTTCCGCTTCTGATTGCAGGGCTGGGGCAACACTCGGCGTGGGAGCCTCGGTTTCTGGCGTAACAGGAATCTGCCACGGGGAATCGAATGGATCGAGCTGAATGCTATTGACCGGTTCGTCATGGCGATCCCAGCGATACACGGCCCGTTCGACCACGTTGCGCAGTTCGCGGACATTGCCCGGCCAGTCATGCGCCATAAGGGCTGCAATCGCATCATCGCCAAATCCCGGCCAGGCGGGCCAATCCAGCTCGACCCCCATGCGCCGCCCGAAATAGTCGGCGAGGATCAATATGTCGCTTTCGCGGACCCGCAGCGGCGGGAGCGTTACGACTTCAAAAGACAATCTGTCGAGCAAATCGGCCCGGAACCGGTTATTCTCGACAAGGCCCGGTAGATTCTCATTGGTGGCCGCGACAATCCGAGCATCGACCTGCAATGGCGTGTTCGACCCGATACGCGTCACTTCGCCATATTCTACCGCGCGAAGCAGGCGCTCCTGAGCCGCCGCCGACAATGTAGCCAGTTCATCGAGGAACAATGTCCCGCCATCTGCCTCTTCAAAGGCGCCAGCACGGGCCCGTGTTGCGCCGGTAAAGGCGCCCGCTTCATGGCCGAAAAGCTCCGCTTCTATCAGCGTTTCAGGCAAGGCTGCGCAGTTGAGCGTAATCAGCGGCCCTTCCCATCTCTGGCTTAGCCTGTGCAGGCGCTCGGCAATCAGCTCCTTGCCGGTCCCCCGTTCTCCAATTACGAGGACAGGGCGATCGAGTTCGGCAGCCCGGCTCGCCATCTCGACAGCATCGAGAAAAGCGCCGGATTCTCCCACAAATTGGCTTTCGCGTTCCATTCCCACTCTTTAGCGTAAAATACCAAAGAATGGCAATATGCACCTGCATGAAATAGATGCTTTTTGGCTCAACCTGTTGTTTTTATTGTCTTTTCAAAAATTGGCACGGTCCCTGCTATGAATAGGACGTTAACGATCACAAGATCGGAACGCGAAATTCAACCCACTGCGTGGGCCAAGGTTCAGGAGACCAGAGATGACGAATGCAACGGAAATCAGCAAGAATATCATCGCCGCAATGGCCGCTCTCGCCGTCACTGGCATCTGCGTTCTCGGCACAGTCGGTCCAGTGCCGGCAGAAACCACAGCTCAGCCGGTCCAGCTGCAATCGGATCAGGACGGCATGATTATTGTTACCGGCCGTATTGCCTAGGCCGTAGAGACAAGCCGGGAAGGTGGCAGCCCCTCCCCCTTCCCGGCTCAAAACTAAAGAGGGACATTAGGAGTAGCTACCATGGGAATTTTCTCCCGCACCCGCGACATAGTCGCCGCCAATGTCACCGACATTCTCGACAAGGCTGAAGATCCGGCCAAAATGGTCCGGATGATCATCCTCGAGATGGAGGAAACACTGGTTGAAGTGCGCGCATCTGCTGCGCGTACGATTGCCGATCAGAAAGAGATGAAGCGCTCCATTGTGAAGCTCGAACAGCTTCAGGAAAGCTGGAAAGACAAGGCTGAACTTGCTCTCTCCAAAGATCGCGAAGACCTGGCCAAGCAGGCGCTGGTCGAGAAACAGAAAGCCAGTGACATGGCTGCTCGCCTCAACGGTGAAATCGAAATTCTCGATGAATCACTCAAAGCCTTTGAGCAGGACATCGCAAAGCTTCAGGGCAAGTTGCGGGAAGCGCGCAGCCGCCAGAACAATATTTCGGCCCGCCTCGAGACCGCAGAAAACCAGATCAAACTGCGCGATCTTTATAATGGCGACCGGGTTCAGGACGCGTTTTCGCGGTTCGAAATGCTGGAGCGCCACGTAGATATGGCCGAGGGCCGCGCAGATTCACTTGCGCTGGGCAACGGTCAGCCGAAAACACTGGAGCAGGAAATTGAAGACCTGGAAGCCGGTGACAAGGTTGAAGCCGAACTCGCGGCCATGAAAAAGGCCAGCAAGAAACCCTCAGAAACCAAGGAAGCCTAAACCATGGAAGATATCCTTGTACCCATCGGCGTCGTCGGGATGCTCTTCATCGGGCTTCCTTGGTTGATCCTCCACTATTCCACGCAATGGAAGCGTGCCGGATCAATCACCCGGGAAGACGAAGATCTGCTGGATGAACTTTATGACACTGCGCGCCGACTGGATGATCGGATGAACACGATCGAACGGATCATGGCTGCAGATAATCCGGAATGGGCCCGGGAACGCACGATACGCGAAGAGCCCAGGATCGAAGACCAGCTGGAAGATCGCCTGGAAGGGCTGATGCCGGAAAAAGACACAGCCCGCGCTGAGCGCCGGCGGTAACGACAAGACGAATAGGAGACCGAACCATGCATGATCGCCGCACGAAATTTTACCTCGACAAACAGAATTCGAAGTTCCTCGGCGTTTGTTCCGGTGTCGCAGACTATACGGGCATCGACACGCTCTGGACCCGGATCGGGTTCATGGTCACCGCTTTGTTCTTCTTCCCACCGCTGTTCCTCGTTTACTTCATCGTCGCCTGGTTGGCTCCGTCCAAACCGCTCGGCCTTTACGAGAACAAGGAAGAAGAAAAATTCTGGCAGGGCACGCGCGCCAATCCGCGGCGCTCGGTGAATGAGATCCGCTCACGCTTTCGTGATGTTGATCGTCGCCTCGCCGATGTCGAATTGATGGTCACAAGCAAGAATACCCGTCTGGCCCAGGAGATCGATGCGCTTCGCTAAGACGCGCGACACAGGTTCAGGCAAGAAGGTTCAGGGAGGAAATTACTGATGAATTGGGGAAGCCCGGTATTTGTTCTGGCGATTATTGGAATGAGTTTCCTCGCCTGGATCATCACCACCGCCATCCGCGCCAAGCACGGATATCCGCTCGAAAATGAGTGGGGCGGCTCAACCCAGCGCAAAGATCCCGAAAGCGATCGCAAGATCGAACTTCTCTCAAACGAGAATGGCGAATTGCAGGACAAGATGGGTCGGCTCGAAGAACGAATCTCTGTTCTCGAACGGATCGCAACAGATGGCAGCACACGGCTTGCGGATGAGATCGAAAATCTCCGCGACACGGCCAAACAGGAGGAAAAATAATGGATCCGGAACGCGCACAATTCTTGGCTGACATTGCCCCAATGATTGCTGTCGTAGTGGCGCTGGGCGTAGTCGGCTGGGTGGTCACCACCTGGATGCGGATCAAGCATGGCTATCCGCTCGAAAACAGCATGGGCGAGACCGTGCATCCGAAAGTCGATCGGGAATCCAAGGAAGAGATCAAGCTGCTCAGCCAGGAAAATACGCAGCTCCGCGATGAGCTGGCCGGTTTCAAAGATCGCCTCACCACGGTGGAACGCATTGTGACCGACAGCGGCTACAATCTGGATCAGGAAATCAACGCGCTGCGCGACAAGCAGACACAGTAGGAAGGGCAAGAATAATGGATTTCAACACACTCGCCATTCTCTTCATGGTCGTCGTGATGCCGGTATCGATCGTCTTCGGCTACATCGCTTTCGATCGCTGGACGAAGTTCAAGCAGGCGCAAATGGAAATGACATCGCACGAGACGGCGGAAAAAGCGGCGCAATATGCCGCCAAGACGGAGCGGCTTGAACAACGCGTCGCCACGCTGGAACGGATCCTGACGGATCAATCGAACAATCTCAGCGATCAGATCGAAAATCTGCGCGACAAGCCACTCAACTAATCAACACGAAGGTTCAGGGAGACTTCCATGTTTGACAATCCATTCTCGATGGTCGTTGCGATCGTCCTGATTGTTTCCATCGCTGGCGTGCTGCGCGCCAAATATCGGGCCCAGCATGGGATCGTTGCTGATGAAGATGGTAATGAACGCCACCTCGTCAATCCCGATGCTGACCGGATGGTCCAAGAGATCGGACAGCTCAAAGATCGGATCGCGGTTCTTGAACGTATCGCGACCGACAAGGGAAACCGCCTCGAACAGGAAATCGAAGCACTGCGCGACAAGACGCACGGCTAACAAGAAGAAGATAAGGTTCAGGAAAGAAAGGTATAATCATGCAGGATCAGATACCGACATTGGCCGTTGCGGCTTCCGGATTGATCGCAATGATAATCGCAAGCTATGCGGCGCTTAGAGGCTGGCGCGGTTGGCTGGAGCTGAAACGGCTCGAGCTGCAGCAACAGGCCGCCCTATCCGGAGATGTGCCGGCGCCGACTACCGGATCGCGCATTGAAGTCGCCGATCTCAAGGAACGGGTCCGCAAGCTGGAAGCAATCGCAGCCGGCATCGAACTCTAACATTTCGTCATTCCGCTTGCCCCGCGGAATCTTCTCGGACCGGCCAGAAACTCCACCCGAGAGGGCCCCGGCTCATATGCCGGGGTGACGACCGGCCGAACAGCCCCTAAATGGCGGCCATGACCACACTCCCCTCTCTGGACGATGTCCGCGACGAATATGAATTTCTCGACAGCGACGATCGCTATCGCCTGTTGATTGATCTTGGCCAATCGTTGGAAGATATGCCCGACGCGCTGAAAACGGACGCGACACTCGTGCGTGGCTGTTCAGCGGCTGTCTGGGTATACCCCACACAGCTCGACGATGGCCGACTGCATTTCCTGGCGGACAGCAATGCCGCCATCACCAAGGGGATCATCGCGCTGGTCTTGCTGACGGTTCAGGATCGTTCGGCCCAGGACATCAGCGCGGTTGATATAGAAGAGGCGCTGGCGGCATTCGATTTGAAAAACCAGCTCAGCTCGAACCGGACTCAGGGAATACCGAATATGATCGCGCTGATCCGCGAGACCGCTAAGCGCTATTCCTGACTATGTGGCGGAGCGATCCGCTCCGGCCCGCTAGGATTTGGAGTCCGGCCCCTTCCACTCACGCCGTTCTTCGGCAACGCGCAATACGTCAAACGCCGCCTGCCCCGCCTGAAATCGTTGCGCAGCCTCGGCGTCATCCGGTTTGACGTCCGGATGGTTTTCCTTGGCGAGCGCGCGCCAGGCCTTTTTCACCGCCTTGAAATCGGCATCGCTATCCAGCTCGAAAATCTCAAGCGCGCGCATTTCATCGGCGCTGCGGGTGCCGTCACCCGGGCCGCCCCAGCCATAATGGGATGCCTGTCCAAACCCACTCGCATCACGCTGCTCATCATGGGTGCGTTGCTCGCGCTGTTCCTTGGTCAGGCCTTCGAAATAATTATAGTTGCGATTATATTCGCCGGCATGCTTGGCGCAGAAATACCAGCGTTCCGGACTATTCGGCGCTTTGGGTGCCGGACAGTCACCGGGTTCCTCACACCCATGGCGATCACACAGGCGCACCTCGACCGTATCGCGCGACGATTCATACCCGCGCCAGCGGGGAAAACCCCAGTCATTGGATCGACGTGCACCTGCCATAAGTCTTTATTCTAGCTCCTCAAACAGCAACGGGCCATGCCAAAGGCATGACCCGCCACATTATTCATTCGCCGTATCCGCTCTAACGGTATGCAGCTGCTCCGGTAAGCGCCGCGGTTCCGATGAACGCCGACACAATCGCACCGATAATGACCGCGGTGACGATAATCGAGAGCACGATCCAGATAATGATCGTAACCGCCGTGTAACCGACCGCCTTGTTTTCCGGGACCTTCACTGTGGCTTGGCTGCCAAGATACAGAAGATAGGCCGAATAGCCGAACCCGATAAGGCTGATCAGAAAGCCAATGCCGGGGATGAAATTGAAAAATCCGGCAATCCACACAGGAGTGGCCGAGTAAACGACGAGCTTCATTGCCGAAACGTCGCTCTTCTCGCCATCAAAGCTTGGTGCCAAGGCGTTGGCGATTATCCCCATAAGGTAGAGAATTCCGAGACCGATCACGTAGCCAGCGAGTGCCGTAACCAGGAAATAGTTGAACCCAAGATAGCGATAGGCCCCGATTGAAAGGGCAACGGCGAGCAGCGTTCCGATTACCGGGATCAGCGCGAGAATGACCGCATATCCAGTAAACAACCCGCCTGCTGTCGTTTCTTCTTCGTCGATCTTTTTCCATTCATCCTTTGGCGACAAAAGGATGTTTTTTGCGCGATCAATAAAGCTCATATTTCCTCCCCCTTATTCTGCAGTGGCTTATGTGAACGAAAATGCTCGATTCGTAAAGCAAAGGCCGGCTTTGGTCGCTGTGCTCCAGATCACTCGGTAAAACTGCCAGAGGGCCTGTAAGCCGGGTTCTGTCCAGCGGATCACTCCGCCTGTGCGACCATTCCTCTAGGAGCGGGATTGCTCCCGCCCTCAAGCAACCAACCCGAATGACGGGCAAGACCCATGCCCATGCGCCATTCCTATTCGGTCTTGCTCCCGGTGGGGTTTGCCGTGCCGCGGCCATTGCTGGCGCGCGCGGTGCGCTCTTACCGCACCCTTTCACTTTTCACCCAGCCTAAGCTTTTTGGCCGAAGCCTTGGGTGACCTACTCTCTGTGGCACTTTCCCTGGGGTCGCCCCCGCCGGACATTATCCGGCACCGTGGGTCCATGGAGCCCGGACTTTCCTCGCGATATTGCTATCCCGCGGCCGCCCGGCCCTCTGGCACGCTCTATCTAGCCTCGCCTTGCTCGCGATCCAAGAGGAGCCGGAAAAGAATGGCACGGGACTGGCCGTCGATCGTCCCAACAATCAATTCCGGCCGGAAGCGCCTTTGAAAGGCGACAACCACGGCAAGCTTGTCTTCGATATCATATCCGAAGCGCTCTCAAGCGCAACGAGAAAGGCGCTGTCTGTCCAGCCGGGATCAATCGTCGCATTTTCCGGCACGGGCAGCGCATGGCCGAGCCGCGCCAGCTTGTCCCAGGGGAAAAGTTCACCCGGATCCTGCTTGCGGGATGGGTGCGACATCGGAATGGCCGACGACATTGGCGCGCGGAATATCGTGTCGCTTGCGAATTTCATCGGTGAGGCGAACCACCGCCGCCACCTGATCGGGCGGAAATGGCCGATAGCCAAATTCATGGCCCGGATTGACGATCTCAATACCGATGCTCGCCGAATTTACATCGGTGATCCCCCGCCAATAGGATGACACCGGCATGCCATGCGCGTTTGCCTTCATCGACAAGACGCAACACCGTACCATCTTCATTGACGACATAATGGGCTGAAACCCCGGCGTTGGAACTGGTGAGCCGCCGGATGGCCGATGCGCCGTCGACCATGCCGGTATAATGCATGACGAGCATCGAAACCGGCAATTGGCGGTCATTATAGTTCGGCGATGGCGTGTCGACGATTGTCACCAATTATGCCTCATCGCGGATCCCGCATCTCAAAAAGAAATGCTCATGTTACGACAATACGGTCAAAAACCGAGCCGCAAGGTCAATAGCCAGCGCTATGCGGCCTTGTGATTTCTTTGCGGTGGGATGGTGGTGCCAATCGGTAAACGGAGCTGACCCCGGGCAGAATTTCAAACGCATCCGTGTATAGCCGAGCACCGTCTCCCCTGCCCCAAGCATCAACGCGCCATCCTGTGCGAGCGCCTTGGCCGAATTGGCCAGAGCTCGGCACCGATTTTCCGCTGGGAAATACAAGCAATACGTTGCGGCAGAGGACATGAGATCGAAGTGACCCGAGCGGCGGCGTATCGAGAACATTGTGGCGTCCGAAATTTCACCATCTCGACGGAGGCGATCATCAATGATCCAGCGATCATCTTGCTGCTCGAACCAGCGCAACATGTGATGGGTTGAAAGGCCGCGCTGGATCTCAAACTGACTGTAATTGCCGCTCGCGCGCCTGATCGATTGCCGTTCGTGAAATATCGGTACCCAGCAAATCTATCGTCCAACCGTCCCACAGTGCCTGATTTTCATAAAATTGCATCGCCAGCGAATAAATCTCCTGCCCCGTCGAACAACCGGCGCTCCAGACGCGGATCTTGCGATCCTTGGCTTTCGGCCACGGGCGATCGATTCAAGCAGCTCCGGCAGCTTCGCAAAAGCCGCCTGGTCTCGGAAAGAAATAGGTTTCGTTGTTGAGCAACGCATCGACGGCCTCATCGGCAAGCAGCTGAGCCATTGCGGCTGAACCAAGCCCGGTTCACCAGCGCATCACAATCTTCAATAGCCGTGCCGCTGCAAGACTGGCGAGAGCGAGATTTCAATCCGCCATTGGCGTCCGACTGACAAGCGCTTTGACCTGTGCGCGCCTCGAGCAGAGCCGACAGAACTCGAAGGGCGGATTCGGTCAGCTGCATCCGATAATTCCGGGCACGATCGCCGATATGCTGGGCAATAGTCGTGGGCGGTGCGACAAGATTGGCAATGCCCTGATTGGCCACTGCCCCCGGCATGCCCCAAATCACTGCACTGTCGGGATCCTGCACGAGCAGCTCGCCTCCTGCTTTGGCCAGTTCCGGCAGCACCGACGGCGCCATCGCGCTTCCCATGCCGGTCAACACCACACCAATTGCGCCTTCACCGTAGATGCGCGGGCCACGCTGGCAAGCATCGGATCGACGGATGGACAAAAGCCATGCGGTACCGGCGTGTGATCAAAAACAACCCGCGCCTGCGCCATCTATCATCGTTCAACGGTGAGATGGGCGTCACCGGACGGCGATGAGTATCTCATCCCCTGTTACCCGCTGGCCATCTCGTGCCGGAATCGCTTTGCGACCAGAAATACTCTCTAGCTGGCGCGCAAAATATACGATGAAGTCGGTCGGCAGATGCTGGGTTACGAAGAATTGGAACGGAGCCACCTCGCGCGGTAGCTCCGTGAAGAACTGGGACAGCGCATGAATGCCGCCGGTTGACGCGCCGATTGCCAAACATTGGATCGGACGCTGTTCAACCGGTGCGATGCACTTGTGGATGGACCGCCGCAAGATTTGCCGATTGCTTGACGGGCCGCCCGAGCGTGACCCCGACGGCTCGCGTCTGTGAGCCGCACCATCTTGCGACGCAAGCGTCTCTGCGAACATTGCGCATTTTCCTCAGGTCCGCTTGGCTTGAGGGCTATGTCGCTGGCCCCCATCGCCATCGCGCGGACGGATGACTCAGCACCCTCGCGACAATGGGAAGAGACAATCAAGATCGGGGTATTGTTGCTCTGGCGAATGATGTGGGGAATGGCTTCGATGCCATTCATTCCCGGCATTTCTATATCGAGGACGACCAGGTCGACCTGTTTGTTCTTCAGCTGGCGCAGCGCGTCTTCGGCACTTCCAGCATGGCCGCCAACCGCGAAGTTATCCGTTTCGCTGATCACGCGCTGCATGATCAGGCGCGCGACGGCGGAATCGTCGACGATCAGGACGTTGCGTTTGTCGCTGCGCTTACCCGTTCCGCGGATGGCAGGATGATCTAGGCCGACTGGCCACAGTCAATACCGGCTTCTACGAGCTCGATCTTGCTCTTCAATGTCTCACGATCGAACGGCTTCATGATATATTCGTCGGCACCGGCATCCATGGCGCGGCGAATTTGGCCAACATCATTCTCCGTTGTGCAGAAAATGACCTTTGGCTGCGCCGCAAGGTTCAATTCACGTAGCGCGTGCAGGAATTCTATTCCGTCCATGACCGGCATGTTCCAATCGAGCAGGACAATATCGGGCGATTCATCTTGAACATGCTCTAATGCTTGGCTGCCATCCTCTGCTTCAACAACGGAAAAATCCAATGTTTCCAGCATGTGGCAGGCAACCTTGCGAATGACTTTGAGTCATCAACGATAAGGCATTTCTTCAAGCGACCTCTCCCGGCATTCTACCCCGGCACCAAGGATAACAGCGGCCGGTAACCGGCGGGTTAATGCGGGTTTTGTCCATTTCCATGCTAGGCTGCCGCCGCATCAGGAGTGGCCAGCAAGGCACCTGGATCAACGACGACAATGGTTCGTCCGTCGATCTCGATTACGCCCGTCGAAACACGTTGCCATCCGGGCGCGAAAGATGCGCCCAGCCGCTCGGGATCGTCCGCATAATCGACAACGTCATGCACATCTTCGACCGCCAGACCGTAGAGAAAGTCATCGATCGTCACGACAACCAGCGAGCATCCCGCAGCAACAGCTGCAGCCCTGCCCTCAATCGCCGCGACGGTATCGATGACCGTGATGACCTTGCTGCGCAGTGCCGAAACACCAGCGATCATCGGATCGGCAAGCGGCACCGGAACAACGTCAGACGCAGTGACTACGGATTCCACTGCTTCCGCCGGAATTGCGAAATGCTCTCCACCCGCTTCGGCAATGAGATACAGACGATCCATTGTTACCCCCTCGCCTTCTGCAACGCATCAGCGATAGCGGCGCGATCATAGCGATAGACACGACCAACGCCGGGCGAAGGATCAGACGACAAGCGCACGACGTTATCCGCCGGCTCACCGCAACTCGCATCAGTTTCGCTGGCGTCAATCACCAGTTCAGCCGCTTCATCTTCGTCGAAGCTAACTTCATATCCCGCCATTTCGATCAGCGGTGCGAGCAATTCATGCCGCCAATGATCATCCCCGCCAACTACGACACAGCGCGGTTTATTCGCCTGGCGTGGCGCTCCCCCGGAAAACTCTGCAAACAGATAATGGGCGTCGATGAGCTCAATCGCGTCACTGCCATGCGCCGCCACACCCGCGATGCGTCCTGGCCGGGCGGCTGGCTTGAACGTATCCGGCAACGGCACAACATCGGCGGTTCCCGGCGCGATGGCATAGGTAATTGCGGTAGCGCCGTCGCTCAATCGCAAAAGGCGAACGGTGCCGCTCTCCGGCAACGGCGCGCTGGCGACAACAGGAATTGTATCGCCATCTTTCACCAAGCGGAGCAAGCCAGCATGTTCGTCGATGGTGGAAACATCGGCATCAATGATCCGCTCGACCAACGCCATACGCACCGCGCGTCGCCGACCGTCGAGATCTGCAAAGACTAGGGCGTCCGGACGTTCGCCGACTTCAACCTTTGCGCTCTCTTCTTCCATGGCATGTGAAGCCTGAGAGAGCCTGAGACCAGCGATCGACGCGATCCCGGCAATATCCAGCAACAGCAGCGGCAGACCATTGTCCGGCAACGCTGTGCCGGCATAGACACCCGTTCCCATTATCCCGGGTGCGGCAGGCTTCACGACAAGCTCTTCATGATCGAACACGGCCGAGACCATGACGGCAAAACGCTCCCGCCGGCTGGACCGAACGATGATGAGATGATGGTCCTCGGCCGTTTCAGTTTCCTTGGCATCAACCCTGAAAATATCAGACAGTCGGACGGCTGGCAGACGCGTATCGCGCACCCGCGCGATCGTCGTTCCGCCTAGTGTTTCAAGCCGCGCGCGGTCCTTTTTGAGTGATACAATCTCTTCGATGCTGGAGCGCGGGATTGCGTAGCGCTTCTCGCCCACGCCGAATACCAGTGCTGGAATGATGGTAAGCGTCAGCGGCACGAGCATGGACAAGGTGGTCCCCTGCCCCAGCTCGCTTTCAACCTCGATCGTGCCGCCAATCCGTTCGACATTAGAGCGAACGATATCCATGCCAACGCCGCGTCCGGAGACAGTGCTGACGGCATCGGCAGTCGAAAGGCCGGGCTGGAACACGAGATCAAGCAGCTGATCTTCTGTCATCGATCGAACGTCTTTGCGAGTCAGCGAACCGCTTTTGATCGCCCGCTCTTTGAGCTTCTCTGGATCGATCCCGCGACCATCATCGCTGATGCTGATCTGAATCTGGTTGCCGGACTGGCGGGCGGCGATGCGTAACACGCCCTCGCCAGCCTTGTCGGCATCTTGGCGTTCCTCCGGTGTCTCAATACCGTGATCGAGCGCATTGCGGACAATATGCGTCAACGGGTCGCGCAGCATCTCGATCATCTCGCGATCAAGCTCGACATCTGCACCGTCAATTTCGAGCGCAACCGATTTGCCCAAATCTTCGCAAAGATCCCGCACCAGGCGCGGCAGTGCTGCAAACAGGCTCTCGATCCGCTGCATGCGAGCCCAGGTGATCGCATCGCGCATCTCTGCAACGCAGGCGGACATGCGATCAAAGGCGGTATCGACCTGGTCATCCCCCTGTCCGCGTCGGATCTGGCGCGACAATTCGTTTCTGGCGAGCACCAGATCAGAAACGCCGCCCATCAGGCGATCGAGCAATTCAAGTGGGACGCGTATGCTGCGGGCGGGGCTTTTGAGTTCCAGAGTGTGGGTGGGCGTTGCCTGAGGCTCGATTGCGGTCGCGATGCCGTTAAGCGCGCCGATCAAAGCATCATCAATTGCCGTGTCAGTCTCTTCGCCGCGTTCTAGGGCATCCGTCATATCACCAATGCGATCAATAATGGCGAGGATCGCGCCCACCAGTTGAGGAGACAGTTCGCGTTTGCCGTTGCGGAGTTCCGAGAGCACCGTTTCGGCTTCATGGCTGATCCGCATGATATGCGGCAAATCGAGAAATCCGCAGCTGCCTTTTACCGTGTGAACGAAGCGGAAAACTGCGTCGAGACGATCTGTATCGGTCGGATTGGCTTCCCACACGACGATTTCGCCGGAAATCGTGCCGAGCATTTCTCGAGTTTCAGCAATGAATTCAGCGAGAAGATCGTCCATCAAACCCATCCAGGAAAGTCGCCAGACGACCTTGATGCGCTCTGTTGGTTAAGATGTCGTTTACCGGGCAGGCTAAGCGGCGAAGGTTACCCCGAAAAGAAGGACATTATCCTCGGGTTCCGAGACTTGAACCTCGCCGGCTCTTTCGCTGACCAGGACATGGACGAGCCAGGCCGCCGCAGCGCGTGGAGTAAGCGATTCACTGTCTGTCTTGCCCAGCAAAGCGGTCTTGAGTTCGGGATCAAGGACGATCCTGTCCCCTTCGGCCCGCACAACGATCTCGCCCCCCTCTGCGCCGACCAGCAAGGTGCCGCCGCGGACCAGCGCATCAGCGGCGATTAGCGCCAGGTTGAGCAGGATCTTGATCTTCGCCTTCGACATGCTGGGCTCTTCGACCATCCAGTCAAGCGTAACCCGGCCCTGCGTACCGACCAGGCCTTCGATCGCGGTTTTCGCCTCACGGCTGTCGATCTCATCATCAAAGCCGCCAGCAGCGCCAAAAGCGAGACGGAAAAATTTGAGCTTGGTTGCGGAAGTCTTGGCACTTTCAGCCAGCAATTCCATGCAGCGTTCGCGCATTTCCGGATCATGCTCATCGGCGAGCAGCTCAATGCCGTTGTTGAGCGCGCCAATCGGACTCAACAGATCGTGGCACAGACGCGATGCCAGCAGGCTCGCAAATTCAACGCTCTTGCTGTCCATATCTCGGCAATTCCTGTGTTGTCCCCATGCGTACCGCTCCTAATGTCCCTTGCCGGATTGGCTGGCAAGAGCGAGCTCCACAGAAGTGAGCTCACCGGGCCGATTGGCGCGCCAAAGCAGCATCTCCTGATCCGCGACGATCAGCCACAGCCTGCCAACGTCCAAAGCTTGCGCGGTATCACGGGCAGACGGTTCTGCTGAGCCGGTTGGATGGGAATGATAATGGCCGATCAGCCGCTCTCCACCTTCGCGCTCCGCACGGATCGCCGCGAACAATGCCGCCGGATCGATCTCGAAGCTGTCATGAGGGGCCTCCGAGACATTGCGGGTCTCTATCGCCCGGGAAATGCGCGTTTCGTCGCCGAACAGCAGACCGCATGCCTCGATTTCGGAAGATTCCGCACAATGCGCGAGAATCTGGCGCTCTACGGTCCTTGATATTGTAACGATCACCCCCAAATTGCTATGCGATGACGGGGGATATGTCGATATTGGAAGCGCGCATTCCCGCCGAATCAGATGGCTGGCGGCTGGATCGGGCATTGGCGGCGGCTTTGCCGCAATTTTCCCGCGAACGGCTAAAAAAACTCATATCTACCGGTAATGTAGAGGCCGCGGACGGTTCGCTTGTCCGTGACGCCAAAAATAAGGTCCAGCAAGGACAGACATTCACGGTTTCCGTGCCTGCGCCCGAGCCGGCCCAGGCGATCGCCCAGGATATTCCGCTCAATGTGGTGTTTGAGGATGATCACCTGATCATTATCGACAAACCCGCCGGAATGGTGGTCCACCCAGCAGCCGGCAATGCCGATGGCACATTGGTCAATGCCCTGCTCCATCATTGCGCGGGAAACCTGTCCGGAATTGGTGGTGTTGCGCGGCCCGGAATTGTTCATCGGATCGACAAGGATACGTCCGGGCTGATTGTCGCCGCGAAGACGGACAAGGCCCATGTCGGACTGGCCAAGCAATTTGCCGATCACAGCATTGATCGCGTTTACAAAGCGATAGTGTATAAACTTGTGAATAAGTCTGAGGATAAGATTGAAACCAACCTCGCACGGTCCAGTCAAAACCGGCAGAAAATGGCGGTTGTCGAACCACCGCGCGGCAAGCATGCGATCACCCGATATCGCCGTTTGCGGGCGCTGAATGATGCGACGCTAATCGAGTGCCGGCTGGAAACCGGCCGAACGCACCAGATTCGCGTACATATGGCGCATATTGGGCATTCTCTGGTCGGTGATCCTGTTTATGGGCGTCCCAAACCTGCCCTAAAGGACGTGCTGAAAAAGCTGGATTTTCGGCGCCAAGCACTGCATGCTGCAAGACTAGGTATTACGCATCCGGTGACAAGCGAAGCTTTAGCCTTTGATAGCGATCTCCCGGTCGACATACAGGAACTGTTCAGGGCATTATGCGTAGATAATATATAAGGATTTGCGGGATATTTTTCCGCGAACAAGGTTCAAGGAGCACAGTAAGAAATGGCCAAAGCCGTTGCTACAATTCCGGCGATTGGAGGCGAAATAGGCCTCAATCGTTACATGACCGAAATCAAGAAGTTCCCGATCCTATCCCAGGAAGAGGAATATATGCTTGCGAAGCGTTTTGAAGAGCATGACGATCGCGAAGCAGCCCAGCAGCTTGTGACATCACATCTGCGTCTCGTGGCGAAGATCGCCATGGGCTATCGCGGCTATGGACTGCCCGTCACCGAGCTGATTTCGGAAGGCAATATCGGCCTGATGCAAGGCGTGAAGAAATTCGAAGCCGATCGCGGTTTCCGCCTCGCCACCTATGCAATGTGGTGGATCCGGGCATCGATCCAGGAATATATCCTGCGGTCCTGGAGCCTCGTGAAAATGGGCACGACCGCTGCTCAGAAAAAGCTGTTCTTCAATCTGCGCAAGATGAAGGCCCGCCTCAATGCGTTTGAAGATGGCGATCTGAAGCCGGAAGATGTGCAGCAGATTGCAAGCGATCTCGGCGTGACCGAAGCCGAAGTGACCAGCATGAACCGCCGGATGGCGATGGGTGGCGATACGTCTCTCAACGTGCCGATGCGCGAAGATGGCGAAGGTCAATGGCAGGATTGGCTCGTCGATGACGAACCCCTTCACGACCAGACGATCGCCAATGAGCAGGAAGCCGATGTCCGTCGCGAAATGCTGATGGAAGCCATGGGTGAGCTCAATGAGCGCGAACAGCATATCCTCACCGAGCGCAAGCTGACCGATGACCCGCAGACGCTGGAAGAGCTAAGCCAGGTTTACGGTGTATCGCGCGAGCGTATCCGTCAGATCGAAGTGCGTGCCTTTGAAAAAATTCAGAAGGCCATGATGCGGATTGCCGAAGAGAAGAAGCTGCTTCCGGCAAGCTAAACACTTCAAAACGAACAATGAAGAGCCGGTTGCTTTCATGGCACCCGGCCCTTTTTTGTGCCCGGGTGCCGTGACCCCTCTCGGCTCCCATGATAAGCGGCGGCATGGACGCGACCTACGACCTGATCGGCATCAACTATTCCGATTTGCGCAAACCCGATGCACGCATTGCGAGCATGATCAATGACGGCTTGGGGTCGGCTAAGACGGTTTTGAACGTCGGTGCCGGGACCGGTTCCTACGAACCCGCCGATCGCAATGTCACAGCGCTTGAACCATCGGACGCAATGATCCAGCAACGGCCTGCTGGCGCTGCCAAGGCCATTCAAGGCGTCGCCGAGGATCTCCCCTTCCCCGATAACAGTTTCGATGCCGCCATGGCGATCCTGACCGTGCATCACTGGTCGGACTTCGCGCAGGGGGCGGCTGAAATGCGGCGGGTGGCGCGTGATCGGATTGCTATTCTCACCTTCGATTCCGATCATCGTTCGGCCTGGCTCAACGATTATATCCCCGAACTGGTTACGCTCGATGATGGGCAAATGCCGCGCATGACCCATTATGGTGAGGCGCTGGGACCGGTCGATATTGTGCCCGTGCCAATTCCGCATGATTGCACAGACGGCTTTCTCTACGCCTATTGGCGCCGGCCGGCCGCCTATCTCGACCCCCGCATCCGCACGGGCATGTCGTCATTCTGGGCAATCGACAATGTTGATGCGGGGCTGGCAAAGCTTTCAGCAGATCTGCAATCCGGACGCTGGGAGGAACGCTACGGCTATCTGATGGAAGAAGATGCCATAGATTTGGGTTACCGGCTTGTTATTACACAATAATTCATGGCACGAATCTCTTAGGATAATGAACGTGCGGCGGATGGCTCTGGTGTTTTTCGAGTGGCTGCGTAAAGCGGACTGATGGGTTGGATCTTCCGTCTCTTGCTAAAAGCCAGTTTCTGGTTTGTCCTGATCACGGTCCTGTGGGTACTCCTTTACCGGTTCGTTCCGCCGCCAATCACTGCGACCATGGCGCTGGACGAGCATGGATCGGGACAGAATTGGATGAGCCTCGAAAATATGGACCGGGCGATGGCGATCGCAGTAATTGCGTCCGAGGACGGCAATTTCTGCATCCATAACGGCTTTGACTATGAAGCAATCCAGCGCGCCTGGGACGAGCGACGGTCAGGCGAACGCCAGCGTGGTGGCTCGACAATCAGCCAGCAAACCGCGAAAAACGTGTTTCTCTGGCAAGGTGGCGGCTGGTTCCGCAAAGGGTTGGAAGCCTATTTCACCGTGCTGATCGAATTTCTCTGGCCCAAAGAACGGATCATGGAGGTCTATCTCAACGTCGCAGAAACCGGGATCGGGACCTATGGCGCCAATGCCGGTGCCATGCGCTATTTCGGCCATGACGCGAGCACCCTCACGGATCTGGAAGCAGCGCGGATCGCAGCTGTGCTCCCTGCCCCCAAAACGCGCGATGCCAATCGCCCCGGTAGCTGGACCGCGCGATACGCGAACCGCCTCGTCCGGCGCATGCACCAGGTCAGCGCCAGCCCTTTGGATGATTGCATCTGAACGCGATCGAGCGGGATCGACCGCTATCTGCAATCACAGCCGTCCCGAATTTCGAAAAATGGCGAGCGCCTAGAAAGGCAGTTTGAAGCCTGGTGGAAGCGGCAAGCCGCTCGTCATCTTGCTCATTTCTTCCTGGCTGGCTGCATCGGCCTTGGCGCGTGCATCGTTGAACGCCGCCGCGATCAGATCTTCAAGCACCGGCTTTTCGTCAGCCGTCATCAGGGAATCGTCAATTTCGACGCCTTTGATCGTACCCTTGGCGCTCGCCCGGACCTTGACCAGCCCGCCGCCAGAAACGCCTATGACTTCGATATTCTCAAGGCTGGCCTGCGCTTTTTGCAGCTCTTCCTGCACATTTTGCGCAGCCTTCATAATGTCTTCCATATTCTGCACGGGATCAGCTCCTATTTGCCTTGGGCAAGCTTATAATCGATCAGCTCTGCATCGGGAAAGGCGTCAAAGGCCGCCTTCACCATCGGCGATTGTAGCACAGCTTCGCGCTCGGCGCTCGCCACGGCATGTTCCTGGTCGAGCAGGCTCGGCTCGCCTTCTTCATCGCTCGTGTCGATCGTCCAGACTTCACCAGTTTCTTTGCGCAGCAAACGGGCGAGATCGCGGAAGAATTCCTCGTCGCGTGGTTTCAGCGGGCGAACGACCAGATGAGGCGGGTCATACCGCACCAACCGGATATCGCGCTCGAGATACTGTGCCGCGCGCCAGCTTTCGTCATCATGCGCGCTCTCGGCCACCATCCGGACCATCGCTGCATAATCGGCGGGCATCGAGCCCTTAGTCTCACCACCCGATCCACTCGGCGCGGTGGCCGGTGCCGGTGCTGCTGAAAATTCCCCGTTGTCGAGCTTGCGCGCCAGATCACCCGGATCAGGCATGCCTGCCGCATGAACAATCCGCAGCAGTCCCATTTCCGCGGCTTCCAGCGGCATCGGCGCAGTCTCTACCTCATGCAGTCCCTTCAAAAGCAACTGCCAAATCCGATGCAGCGAGGCAAAACCCAAACGGCTCGCCCAGTCGGCAAAGGCTTCTCGCTCTTCCGCCGACAAGGCCGGATCATCCGCACCGCCAACTTTCGCACGAACAATGCCATGGGTTGTTTCCAGCAGACCGCGGAACAGCGCTGCTGGATCTGTGCCGAGATCATGCTGTTCCTCGATCGAAGCCAGCACCGCTGGCGCATCTCCAGCGAGCAGCTGGCCGAACAGGGCGCGCACGGCACCGCGATCGGACAAGCCAATCATCTCGCGGATCTGCGCAGACGTCACGCCATCCGGACCATGGGCAATCGCCTGATCAAGGATCGAGAGCCCGTCGCGAACCGAGCCTTCTGCGGCTCGCGCAATCAGCGCCAGCGCCTCATCTTCGGCGTCCGCGCCCTCTTCACCGACAATCCAGCGGAAATGCTCCGCCAGGCGATCAGCCGGAATGCGCCGCAAGTCGAACCGCTGACAGCGCGACAGGACGGTCACGGGAACCTTGTTCACTTCGGTCGTTGCGAACAGGAACTTCACATGCGGCGGTGGTTCTTCGAGCGTCTTTAGAAGCGCATTGAAGGCGTTCTTCGACAACATATGCACTTCGTCGATAATATAGACTTTGTAGCGGGCTGAGACGGCTGCATAGCGCACCGCTTCGATAATCTCGCGGACATCATCGACGCCGGTATGGGACGCAGCGTCCATCTCCACCACATCAATATGACGACCTTCAGCAATCGCCTCGCACGGTTCACATTGGCCGCACGGATCAATCGTCGGTCCGCCCTCGCCATCAGGGCCAATGCAGTTCAACGCTTTCGCGATAAGCCGGGCGGTCGACGTCTTGCCGACGCCGCGCACACCAGTCAGCAGGAACGCATGGGCCAGCCGGTCACGCTTGATCGCATTGCCGAGTGTCTGGACCATCGCATCCTGGCCGATCAGCGCGCTAAAGCTTTGCGGGCGATATTTGCGCGCCAATACGCGATAGGGCTGCGCGCCTTCAGGCGGCGCTGATTGCGGTGGTTCGTCCAGCCCGAGACCGGGGCCGGCATCGGGAGCGGTATCCATCATGTCTTGGGAATCGGACATGGGCCAAGACTAGCCCGCCCGGCTCATGAAGTCGAAGCTGTATTGAAGATAATGGTGGAAGCCGGAACGACCCGCGACGAAATCGTTACGGCTGCTTCCTTCCGGACCTGACCGGGTTGGCGAATGCCACGTCCGCCCGACTTCCGAGGGGGCATATGGCGATGTCCGCGCATAATTGCAATGTCAGCCGATATTCCGCTCTGTCATATACAGAACAGCGAGCTCGGCGATTTCCTCGATTGCAAAGTCGACCTCGGCTGCATCGGCTGTGGGGGCGATCGATATAGACGCTCAGCACAAAGGCTGGGCCGCTGGGTGGCCAGATGATACCGATATCGTTGAACGCCGAACCGCAGCTGCCCGTCTTGTCTCCAACGATCCAGCCATCAGGGATCCCGGCGCGGATACGGGTATCGCCGGTCTGATTGGCAATCGCCCAGTCAGAAAGCTGCTGTCGGCCCGATTCAGAGAGGATATCACTGAACACCAGACGCTGAATCAAGCCGGACATGGCGACTGGACTGGTTGTATCGCGCTCATCGCCTTCCGCATTTTCATTGAGCTCCGGCTCGATCCGATCAAGCCGAGTAACTTCGTCACCATGGCTGCGGAAGAATTCCGTCATGCCCTCCGGGCCGCCGATCAGATCGAGCAACAGATTGGCGGCAGTATTGTCCGACAAGGTGCTGATCGCTTCGGCTGCCTGCCCGACCGTCATCGATCCGGCCGCAAGATAGTCGCGGGCCGCCGGCGCATAGTCGAGCAAATCTTCCTCGGCAAAGGCAAGAGATTCATCGAGCGTTAGATCGCCAGCTTCAACCCGCTCGAGCACCGCGGCGCTTAAAGCCAGTTTGAAAGTCGAGCACATCGCAAACCGCTCGTCACCGCGATAGGCACGCAGGAGATTACCGCTCTCATCGGTAAGCGCGATGCCGATCCGTCCACCAATCCGTTGCTCAATGCCTTCGATCACATCTTCGCCGAGGATGTTTTCGATCTGCGGTGATCCTTGGGGCTCGGACGCGCATCCGACGAGTATCGCTGCTGCCGCTAGGATTCCAAACAAGCGCGCTTTCATGTCTATCTCCCCTGCATATTATGAACCGCATCCGGGATGCGCACCGTGATGCTATCTATCTCTTCGGTAAGCCAGATCTGGCATGCCAACCGGCTATAGCGTGTTACATCAGCGGCGAGATCGAGCATATCGTCTTCCATTTCTTCGGCGCGCTGCAGTTTGCCAAAATCATCGGGATCGACATGCACATGGCAGGTGGAACAGGCCATCTGTCCTTCGCAGGTCCCTTCCAATGGCTGGCCATTCGCCTGGGCCAGATCGAGCAATCGATCACCGGGTTTCGCCGTGACCTCGCTGGTCGATTGTCCGTCAGCGGAAATGAAGCGCACGACTGTCATGCAGCGAGATTAGCCTGTGCATCTGCGGCTTCAAGGATCAACCGAATGGCGGTCTCCAGCTCTTCCTCGCTTGTGTAGCGCCCAAATCCCAGGCGGATCGATGCGCGCGCTTCCGCATCACTGAGGCCCAGTGCAGAGAGCACATGGCTAGGCCGGCCAGACCCGCTGGCACAGGCTGAGCCAGCGGAGAACGCCACGCCGCGTACTTCAGAGATCAATCGAGCGGCATCCAGGCCAGGATAGCGGATGTTGAGATTTCCCGGATAGCGATCGGTCACCGATCCGTTGATAATCCAGTCATTGCCGAACCGATGCCGAGCGAGTTCCGCCAAAGCCGTAACATGCGCAAAATCGGCGTCACGGCCCTGTTGCATCAAACTCGCAGCCGCTCCGAAACCAGCGCACAAGGCTGGCGACAATGTGCCCGACCGCAGATCACCTTCCTGCCCTCCGCCATGCATCAGCGGCACGGGCTTCACGCCATCGGCCAGCCAGAGCGCACCGATACCTTTGGGCCCGTGGATCTTATGGCCCGACATCGCGATCATATCGCAATGCTGCCAGGGAACGGGAATGCGGCCGAGCGCTTGGACTGCATCGCAGAACATCAGGGCGCCATAGCGTTTCGCCAGCGCGCCAATCTCGGCGATCGGTTGAATGACGCCAATCTCATTATTGACGCACATCGCGGCAATGAGCGCTACGTCTTCGTCCATAGCGGCGTCCAGCGCAGCAAGATCAACCAGTCCATCTGTGCCGACCTCAACAATGGTGAGCGGGCAACCCCATTGGCTCAGAAACTCGCAGCTATCGAGCACCGCTGCATGTTCAGTCGCCAGCGTGACGATGCGCCGGCTCTCTTCCGGGACTGTCGCGAGTGCCCCCTTGATCGCCCAGTTCGTTGCCTCGGTTGCGCCGCTCGTGAAATAGAGATTACCGGTGTCCGCGCCGAGGCACGCCTGGATTTGATCCCTTGCAACCTCAACCGCTGCCGCCGCCTCGCGACCCATTTTATGGGGCGAATGCGGGTTACCAAATTTGTCATCGAGATAGGGCTGCATGGCCGCGCGTGCTTCCGGCGCAATCATCGTGGTTGCCTGATAATCGAGATAGATCGGCGCGCTCATGCCGCCCGCCCCTCTGCCTCAGCTGCCAAGCGCTTCCAATCGTCCATGAAGCGGTAAATGTCGGCGCGACTTGTTTGCGGCCCAAAGCTAACCCGGACCACTTCGGCTGCGTCTGCCTCACTCCAGCCCATCGCGGTGAGCACATGGCTGGGCTTCAGGCTGCCGGACGAACAGGCGCTACCGGCTGAAACTGCGATCCCGGCCATATCGAACTGGATGAGCTGCGCATTCGCCGCCATGCCCGGCATGCGATAGGAGCCGATCGTCGGAATGCGATCGGCATCTTTCGCGATGACGGTTCCGCCTTCCTGCTCGATCGCTTTGTCGAGATGCTCGCGCAATTCGGCTGCCCGACCTACCCAATTATTCGGTGCTTCGAGAGCAGCGGCAAAACCGAGCGCAGCGGGCAAGTTCTCCGTCCCGGGCCGATAGCCGCGCTCTTGTCCGCCAAGCGCATGAAGCGTGGCGAAATCCTTGACCAGCAGTGCGCCGATGCCGGGCGGTCCGCCCAGCTTATGCGCCGATATCGCAATTAGATCCGCGTCGGGCAACGGCAACTTCCCGGCAGATTGGCTGCAATCGGCAAAGAGCCAGTTATCCCCGACATGGATCCGGCTGCGCAATTCTTCGAGATCCTGTTTGACGCCGGTTTCACTGTTAACGGACTGGATCGCGACAAGAGCGGTGTCTTCAGATCCCGACAACATCCAGTTCAGCTTGCCGGCATCAATCCGACCGTCTTCATCGACCGGAACGCGTTCGACCTCACCCGCCGCGCGCAGCACTGCGTCATGCTCCACCGCGCTGATAATCACACGCTCGGCCTTGGTACAGGAGATCGCCAGCGCAATGGCCTCGCTGGCGCCGCTCGTGAAAATGATCTCGCCGTCCCAGTCCAGCGCGACCGCAATCCGCTTGCGGGCATCCTCTAACGCGGCCCGCGCAGCCCGGCCCTCGCCATGCGGGGAAGATGGGTTCGCCCAGTCGATAAAAGCCGCTGCCATCGCATCCCGTGCTTCCGGCAGCATCGGCATGGTTGCCGCATTGTCTAGATAAAGGCGTTCTTTCAATAGCTTATCCGGTTTTTGTTGCGAAACGCTGTTAAAATGGCCTATAGCGCCGCCTCTGCTTATGCCCGCATAAGCCCGATTCCCCGCCGTTTCCAGCCAAGGTTGAACCATAGATTATGCCTGAAGTTATCTTTCCCGGTCCCGATGGTCGCCTTGAAGGCCGTTTCTCACCGCCACCGCGTCCGCGTGCGCCGGTCGCCATGATCCTGCATCCGCACCCGCAAGGCGGCGGCACCATGAACAATGCGATTGTTCAGGCGCTCTACAAGACATTCGTCCAACGCGGGTTCGCAACGCTCCGTTTCAACTTCCGCGGCGTCGGCAAAAGCCAGGGCGAGTTCGACAATGGCGTAGGCGAACTGTCGGATGCTGCGGCTGCCTTGGATTGGATCCAAAGCTTCCACCTTGAAGCCGAAACGACCTGGGTCGCCGGTTTCTCCTTTGGTTCGCTGATCGGCATGCAGTTGCTGATGCGTCGTCCGGAGATCCGTGGTTTCATCACCATTGCGCCGCCGGCCAACATGTATGATTTCAGCTTCCTCGCACCCTGCCCGGCATCCGGCGTGATTATCCAGGGTGATGCTGACGAAGTCGCAACGCCGTCAGGCACGCAGAAACTGGTCGACAAGCTGCGCACGCAGAAGCACATCACGATCCAGCATGACGTAATCCCCGGAGCCAATCATTTCTTCGAACGGGAAATGAATCCGCTGATGAAATCGGTCGACGATTATCTCGACATGCGCCTCGATCCGGATTGCCCGATCAAGTAGGGTTGGGCACCGTCCAGATCAGCACATTTGCCAAGATGACAATTGCCGCGGCCAGCATCAGCAAGCCGCGCTGCGTGTCGCCGCGCTTGCGCCACAAATAGAGTCCGCCAATGCTCAGGGCGAATACCGCAAACATGGCGATTGACAGGGCAATATTGGCAGCGAGCAGCATAGCTATTCTCTAGCCCTGAATGATCGCGGCGAAAACTGCCGCATCGACATTGCCGCCGGATAGCGTGACCATCGTCCGCCCCTCGGGCTTGGCTTTACCTGAGAGAACCGCTGCCAATGCCACGGCACCGCCGGGCTCCACGACAAGCTGCAACTTCGAAAAGGCCGTACGCACCGCATGCGCGACTTCCTCTTCTGTCACAGCAATGCCGGTCGCCCCGTGCGCCGAGAGGATATCAAAGGTGATCGGCGCGACTTCCATCGTCTGGAGCGCATCGCAGCGCGTATCGGGTGGATTGGCTCCAACCGGTTCAATCGCGCCATTGGCAAGTGATCGTGCCATATCGTCCCAGCCTTCGGGCTCGACGACCGTAACTCTGGCATCGGGAAGAACCAGCGCCGCGCCGGTCGCCAAGCCGCCACCGCCACAACAGACAATTGCGCTGTCAGGCGGCCCGCCGGCTAGCTCGGTCATCTGCTCAACCGCTTCCAGCGTGACGGTGCCCTGCCCTTCGACGACCCAGGGATCGTCAAAGCTCGGTACAACAATCGCGCCGCGTTCTGCCGCAAGGTCCGCCGCCAACTGCTCGCGACTGCCGTCCATGCGATCATAGGTGACGATTTCCGCTCCCAAGGCGCGGGTGCCATCCAATTTGGCCTTGGGCGCATCTTCCGGCATCACGATCAGCGCCGGCATCCCGAGGCGTTTTGCGGCCCAGGCGACTCCCTGCGCATGGTTCCCGGACGAAAAGGCGACAACACCGGTCTCGCGCTCGGCGGGCGTCATGGCCGAGAGTCGATGATAGCCGCCGCGCAATTTGAAGGCGCCAATCGGCTGGAGGTTCTCGCACTTCAGCCAAATGCGCCCATGCTCAGTGTCGAAGGGGATTAGCGGTGTTGGTGGAACGACCTCATGGATGCGCGCTGCTGCCTCTTTGATACCGGCCAGGGTTGGTGTTCGTGTGTCGTTTTCCTGCATCTGATCTCGCTAACCCGATGATCGCGGAGCCGCAATCATCATCGCACAGGATTTGACAGATTTTCGGTGCTGCCCCAGTCTCTGCTGGATCAAACATATGGGGGTCGTAATGAATAGTGCTATTTTGGCGCCAGCTGGCGTTTTGATCTGCTGGACATTGTTTATGCTGTTATGGATGGCAGCCACTCGGTTCCCGGCAATGAAGAAGGCCGGGGTTGATCTCGGAGCCAATCCGGGTGGTAGAGGCCAGGACCTGGAAGACGTGCTGCCGCCCAGCGTCATGTGGAAATCCCACAATCACACGCATCTGTTGGAACAGCCGACGCTTTTTTACGCGACCGTGTTCATTATTGCGCTCACTGGAACCGGCGATGCCTGGATCAATGTCTGGCTGGCCTGGGCTTATGTCGGTATCCGGATCGTGCACAGCCTGTTCCAGGCAATCTGGAACATCGTACCGGTTCGCTTCCTGATCTTCGTGCTGGGCACATTCGTCCTGATCGCATTGGCGCTGCATGCCACCGCCGCCACGCTGCAATAAAAATCCTACCGGAGAAAAATAATGGAAACCAACAGCCCAATTCTCGCGCCTGTCATCGCGCTCGCCATCTGGACGCTGGTCATGTGGCTATGGATGTACGCCACCCGGATCCCGGCTATGGGTGCCGCCAAGGTCGATTTCACACCGGGTGTCTACACCAATGACGATCTGAAAAAGCTGCCGGTTAAAGTCCAATGGCAAGCCGATAACTACAACCATCTCCATGAAGCACCGACCGTTTTCTATGCGGTAGCGATTACGCTGGCACTGATCGGCGGTGGCGAAGGCATCAACCTTACTCTGGCATGGGCCTATGTCGGCCTGCGTGTCGTGCACAGCATCTGGCAGAGCACCGTCAATATCGTCCCGTTACGCTTCCTGCTCTTCACGCTCAGCACCGTCGTTCTCGGCTGGCTGACGGTGAACACCGCACTGCTCGTCTTCTGATGCCGCGCATTGCCGCGGCCATTGTCCAGGCCGAACCAGTCCCGCTCGATATTTCGAGCGGGCTGGAGGCGCTTCCGGCTCATATCTCTGCTGCGGCAGATGGCGGCGCGCACGTGATTGCCTTCGGTGAGACGTTTCTCGGCGGCTATCCGATCTGGCTCGACGAATCTCCCGGGGCGGCTTTGTGGGACCATCCGGGTAGCAAAGCGCTGCACAAGATCCTGCTCGACCAGGCAGTTGTGGAGAATGACCCGCGACTGGCGCCAATCCAGGAGATTGTTGATCAACGCAAACTGGTCGTTTCGGTGGGCGCGCATGAGCGGGTACGATCAAGTCTCGTAAACACCCAATTCCTGTTTCGGCCGGGGCGCGCACCCCTGCCCCATCGCAAGCTGGTGCCGACCCATGGCGAACGATTGATCTGGGCACGGGGGGATGGATCAACGCTCGGCGTACATGAGGCCAGTTGGGGTAATGTCGGCCATCTGATCTGCTGGGAGCATTGGATGCCACTTGCGCGCGCGGCCATGCACAATCAGGGCGAAGCGATCCATGTTGCGGCCTGGCCAACAGTGCGGGATACTTATTCGATTGCCTCGCGCCATTATGCGTTCGAAGGACGCTGCTTCGTGCTCGCTGCGGGAACGGTGCTCCATCGCGACGCTTTGCTCGATGGGCTTGGGCGATGCGGTGGCCACCCCGAAGCGCAATCGCTGATAGAAGCGATGCCCGACGAGAAGTTGCAATTCGGTGGGTCGATGATCATTTCGCCAACCGCGGACATCCTCGCGGAAGCCGGCAGCCATGACGAGATCATCCATGCCGAGCTTGATCTGGATCTGATTGGCCAGGGCCTCGCCTCACTTGATACAGACGGTCATTATGCCCGGCATGATGTGTTCGAATTGCGCGTGAATACCGCCGAACAAGCCGGCGTAATTTTCGACGATCAGAGCTAAAGACAGCTTGCCAGCGCGTCTGGGAGTGTATCGAGAAGATCATCTGCGATCAGGAATGCACCGACCCGGCGGCCAGCCTCTCCATGCAACCACACTGCCTCGCAAGCGGCAATGAACGGATCGTCATTCTGGGAGTAGCGGGCCGCAGTAATCCCGGTCAGCACATCGCCCGTACCGGCAGTCGCCAGCCAACTTGAGGCCGGCCAGGCGATCGCTGCACGTCCGTCCGGCGCCGCAACGACTGTGTCATTGCCTTTGTAAACGATGACTGCACCGGCCTGTGCTGCTGCGGCGCGAGCACGATCAACCTTGCTGCCATCTCCTTCACCGAACAGACGGACAAATTCGCCATGATGCGGGGTCAATATCGGCAACGAGCTGCACTCCGACAGACATTCCAGACCGCGCTGAGCGACTAGCGTCAGCGCGTCTGCGTCCAGCACCAAAGGGCGCCCCGATGCCAGTGCCTGATCGAGCCGCGCCTCAGCATTGGCGTCCAATCCCAAACCGGGCCCGATGGCGGCGACATCGATGCGCTCGTCTTCCAGCCATTCACCCAACGCGTGTGGATCAGCGGCCAATCGATAGACCAGCGCCATTGGTCCATCCGGGCTGTCCGGTCCTGCAAGAGCGACATAGCCCGCACCACCGCGGATGGCGGCATGGGCCGTCAGCCTCGCCGCGCCAGCCATTGCGCCACCGGCAACCAGCACATAGCCGCGTGAATATTTGTGACCTGCAGGACCAGGAGCTGCTAGTTTCGGCCTACCGATCGTCCGCAACTCGCTCTTCGCCTCGACACCGATATCGCCGAGCATGACGCGGCCCAGAACATTCGCAGCCGGTTGCAGCAAATGTGATGGTTTCAACGCGCCAAGTGCAACGGTCGCATCAAAACGCGGCACTGGCGATAGAAGCAAGCCACTATCGGTTGCGATCCCACTCGGCAGATCGACTGCCACGCTGTGACGTGCGGCAGAAACATGATCTGATAAGGCTTTCGCGAGATCGTCACTCAACGGACGCACGAGCCCTGTGCCGAAGAGCGCATCAATAACCAGCGTGGCGCCCTTGGCTCCCGCGATGGGTTCCACCGGTCCTGTCCATTTCTTGCGGGCTGCAATTGCGATGTCGGTTGTCGGATCGGCAAGAGCCGCGATGCGCACATCGCATCCGCGCTCTGACAACTCACGCGCAATCACATAGCCATCGCCGCCATTGTTTCCGGGGCCGCACAGGATCAACGTATCGACCGGCCCGGCCATCCGCCAGGCGATTTCGGCCACCGCCTTGCCCGCCCTGTCCATCAAATCGCCGAGAGACACACCGTCGGCGACGGCCGCCTGTTCAGCGGCCACCATTTCTGCGGCAGTCAGGATCGGCTGGCTCATCACCGCACCGTGGCCGGCAAGCGATAATAATCACCGGCGATGGCGACCTCCACTTCGCGGTCAGAGACGGGCTCGACCATGGCCGGATCAGCGCCATCTGCGGCGATCACGCCGCGACCATCATTGGTCACCAACAGGCGCCGGAAACCGCCATCGGGATGGCGGATTGTCAGGAACAGCCCCTCGTCACCCTGGGTGCGATCGATCTGGCATTCGGACCGAAACTCGGTCGATCCGTTTACTGCGCAATAGATGATCCCGCTTTCGGCGAGTTCCGAACGAGCTGATACCTCGGCCTCAATCAGCGGATCGGCCGGCAATGCCTGTTGCTGGCTCTCCGTGCCGCAAGACACGAGCAAGACCGAAACTGCGAGTGCGCTAGATATCCGCATAGACATGGGTTTCTGCCTTGGCTCCGGGATGCGTGACAGCACCCTCATGGGCTGGTCCGACATTCTGGGCATAGCGCCACAATGTCCCGGCCTGATAATCATTTTGTCGCGGCGTCCATGCCGCACGGCGTTGCTCGAATTCGGCAGCGTCGACATCAAGATCAATCGTACCCGCCTCGGCGTCGATGCGGATGATGTCGCCATCCTCGACAAGTGCAATTGGCCCGCAATCCGCAGCCTCCGGTCCGACATGGCCGATGCAGAAGCCGCGTGTCGCACCGGAAAAACGTCCGTCCGTGATGAGAGCGACTTTCTCGCCCATGCCCTGGCCATAAAGTGCCGCGGTAGTGGAGAGCATCTCGCGCATGCCTGGTCCACCTTTGGGACCTTCGTAGCGAATGACGATGACCGACCCTTCGGCAATGGTCCGCTCTTCAACGGCCTTGAAACACTCTTCCTCGCTATCGAAGCACTGGGCTGGCCCCTCGAACTGGAGCCGCTCCATACCGGCGACCTTTACGATTGCACCTTCGGGAGCCAGCGAGCCGCGCAGACCGACGACACCGCCGGTCGGTGTAATGGCGTCGTCGACGGCGTAGATCACTTTCTGATCCGGGTTCCAGGCAACCTCATCGATATTCTCGCCCAGCGATTTGCCGGTAACCGTCTGGCAATTGCCATCAAGCAGGCCCTCGCCGAGCAAGGTCTTCATCAACATGTAAACGCCGCCCGCTTCATACATATCCTTCGCGACATATTTCCCACCAGGTTTGAGGTCGGCGAGATACGGCGTGGATTTGAAGGTTTCGGCAACGTCAAACAGATCGAAATCGATCCCACACTCATTCGCCATCGCCGGCAGGTGGAGCGCTGCATTGGTAGAGCCGCCGGTGGCTGCAACGACGCGCGCTGCGTTCTGGAACGCTTCCTTCGTGCAGATATCGCGCGGTCGGATATTGTCGGCGAGCAAGTCCATTACCTGCTGGCCCGCAGCCTGCGCGATGGCATCGTTCGATTCATAGGGCGCGGGAACCATGTTGCTGTTCGGCAGCGAAAGCCCGATCGCTTCGCCGACACAGGCCATGGTGTTGGCTGTAAACTGGCCACCACAGGCGCCATGACCAGGGCAGGCAACTTTTTCCAGTTCGATCAATTCCTGCAACGGACAGGCTTCGGCCTCATATTGGCCAACTGCCTCGAACACATCGACAACAGTTACGTCCTTATCGTGAAAACGCCCGGGCAGGATCGAGCCGCCATAGACGAAGATCGACGGAATATTGAGGCGCAGCATCGCCATCATCATGCCCGGCAGCGATTTGTCGCATCCGGCAAATCCAACCAGTGCATCATAGCAATGGCCGCGAACCGATAGCTCAACTGAGTCCGCGATTACCTCACGGCTGACGAGCGAGCTCTTCATGCCCTGATGGCCCATCGCGATACCGTCCGTGACAGTGATCGTGTTGAAGCGGCGCGGCAAACCGCCGCCCGCGATCACGCCTTCGCGGCAGATATCGGCTTGATGATCGAGCCGCGTGTTGCACGGCGCACTGTCATTTCCAGCACTCGCCACGGCAACAAACGGTTGTTCAATCTCTTCTTCGGTGATCCCCATCGCATAATAATAGCTGCGATGCGGTGCACGCGACGGGCCAACGGAAACATGTCGGCTAGGTAGCTGTGATTTATCGAAACGATTGGACATAGGGGTATCCTGCTCAGTCTATTTCAGCGCGTCCCGGGTTTCGGAGATGATCGGGGCGAGCAATTCGGCCCAT
The DNA here is from genome assembly GCA_965212265.1 of Parasphingopyxis sp. Classification (GTDB taxonomy): domain Bacteria; phylum Pseudomonadota; class Alphaproteobacteria; order Sphingomonadales; family Sphingomonadaceae; genus Parasphingopyxis. Next base: position 60,512 of record CBDBUZ010000013.1, read on the forward strand.
TTCCTTGCGCCTTCCGCGTCTGCAATCAAGTCATTCCGAACCTCGATGGAGAGATAGGGTAATCCGCGGGCCTCGGCATGCAGGTCCATCGTCGCATTGAGCTCACGACCGGAATAGGGCTCGTTATCGCCAACATGCAGACCCAACGCCTCCAGTTTGGGGATGGCTACCCGCGCCGCCCGATCATCCTGGTTATAAAGAATTCCAGCATGCCAGGGTCGCTGATCGTAGGTGGCAGACTCCAATTGCGGCGTAAAACTGTGGAGTGTGAAGAGCATGTCAGGCTGATGATGCTCTATCAGTTCTGCCGCGCGACCGTGATAGGGATGCCAAAACCGCTCGATCCGCGCCTGGCGGGCTACCTCATCCAGTTCAGCATTGCCTGGAATATGGTGGCCATCGCTATGCACTGGCGTTGCCGCCGGATTGTCATGCTCGCGATGGAGATCCACGACAAGCCGCGAAATATTGGCAACAATGGCGGGGCATTCAAGGTGGCCGGCAACAAGGCCCGACAGATGATCAACACCGATATCGACGGCCACATGCTTCTCCAGCACCGCGGGATGAACGCCGAGATCGATATCCTCAGGCACGCGGTTTGAAGCATGATCGGCGATCAGTACGAGCCCCGATGCGCTATCGCCTTCGATTTCCAGATACACATCCTTCATCCGGCCTAGTTGCCGTCCTTGGTCCGCTATGTCACCAGTGAAACCGAAGAGGAGGTCGCTGATGAGTTTCGAACTGACACGCCGTGAGGCAATGGCCGGGCTTGCCGCCGGTACTTTCTTGGCAGGAACCGGATGCGCATCCCTACCAGGCCAATCTGCCGGAACTTGCGATGCTGGAACAACCCTGGCGAGTGAAGCCGAAGCCTTGCTTTCGCTGTTGCCGGAAGTCGCGACCTATAATGGTGCCGAAGCATCGTTGAATGGCGGCCCGCTTGCGCGGCGTAGCGGTGATTATTCCCCCGCCGGTGAGCAAGCGCTGCGCGACGGAACAGCGGCGAGCCGAGAGCGGATCGCAGCGCTCAATTGCTCAACGGACTCCAGCGAAGGACTCCAGGCAGCCGTCTGTGAAGCGGTGCTCGCCAATGCCGGTCGCTCAGCTGATGTCAGCTATGGCCACATCAATCCGTTCAGTTACGTCAATCACCTCCCCTATCTCGTATCCCAGATCAGCGGTCCGCATATTGATACGCCAGCCGTGATGAGCACTCAGCAATCGGTGCGTACGCCTGAGGCCATCGATGCCTGGCTTGAAAAGCTCGATGGGTTCGAGGCGACGTTTGACGGGATCATTGAAAAGATCCGGGCCGATGAAGGTGCCGGGTGCCATCCACCCCAGGCGCTGCTCACCAAGGTGCTCCCGGTGTTGGATTCCTTCATTTCAGGCCCGGCCGATCAGCATCCACTGATCCAGGCGCTTGAGACGGGCATGAGCGATGCGGTGATCGACACGACCATGCGCGAAACCGCACTTCGCCAGGCGACTACCGCGCTCGAGACCAAGGCTCGCCCGGCCTATGCGCGGCTACGCGAACAGATCGCCGATATGCTTCCGCGCGGCCAGGAAAACTCCGGCATCTGGGCGCAACCCGATGGGGATGCGCTGTATGCCGCCAATATCCTTGCCTTGGGTGACACCGAACAATCGGCCGATGAAATCCACCAAATCGGGCTCGATGAAGTTGCGCGGATCAGCGCCGAGATGGAAACGTTGCTGACCGCTCAGGAAATGACGCAAGGTAGCGTCGGCGAGCGGATGCTCGCGCTGGCCGACGATGAGCGCTTCCTGTTCGAGGACAGCGATGCGGGTCGCCAGGAACTGCTCGACTATCTCGACACGCTCGTGCGCGAGGCAGAGACCCGCTATCCCGAGTTCCTTCCGAACGACGTGGTGCCCCAGCAACCGATGCGGATCCGGCGCGTCCCCGTCGCGACGCAAGACAGCGCGCCGGGCGGCTATTATGACTCACCGTCGCTCGATGGCACCCGCCCCGGAACCTATTGGATCAATCTACGTGACATGTCCGCGGTGGCGCGGTTCGCCTTGCCCACGCTCAGCTATCATGAGGGCGTTCCCGGTCATCACACCCAGGTCGCGATTGCGAGCGGCCTTGGGGAAGCACCGTTGATCATCCGGATTGCCAGCTTCAACGCCTATCAAGAAGGCTGGGCGCTCTATTCGGAACGATTGATGGCTGAACTCGGTGCGTATGAAGAGGATCCGTTCGGAGATCTTGGGCGGTTGCAGGATGAGCTTTTCCGCGCTGTCCGGCTCGTCGTCGATACCGGCATGCACCATCTACGTTGGACCCGTGAACGGGCGATTTCCTATATGCAGGAGGTGACCGGCAACCCCGAAAGCACCTGTGTGGCAGAAATTGAACGCTATATGGCGTGGCCGGGGCAAGCCCTTGGCTACAAGCTTGGTCAGTTGCGCCTGATCGAATTGCGCGAACAGATGCGCACCGCACAGGGCGATGCATTTGACCTGCGCGCCTTCAATGCGATTGTGCTGAGCCAGGGCGCCATGCCGCTTGGGCTGGTCGCCGAACGGGTTGCTGCGGCGACGTGATAATACGAAACGGGCAGCGGTGCCGAAGCCTCGCTGCCCGTTTCAATGACGTACGTATCCGGTCGTAGATCATTGGCGAATGTTGCCGCTTAAGGCTCGATCCGTTCATTCCCTGTATTTAGCCGATTGCACTAAGAAATTGCTGAAAATGAAGGTTAACGCCGCTGACGTGCGCGGTGATCGTGAAATTAACACTGTATCTTAGACGCTTACCGGAGCTGTGACGCCATGGCCCACCAGCCCGGATGATCGCTGCGGACGGCTTTTTCCGCCCGATCGCAAGCCTCACGCGTTTCGAATAGCGCGAAACAGGTTGCGCCCGATCCTGACATGCGATGGAAAATCGTTTCCGGCTGCCGATCAAGCCAATCCAGCACGGCTTCAATCTCCGGAGCGATTGTCGACGCAGGTTCTTGCAGATCATTGCGCCACTCGGGATCCAGGATGAGCGGATGACCAACATTCAACGCGCCGCGATCAACGCCGTCCCAGCCGTTAAACACCGGCCCGGTTTCTACCGGAACTCGCGGATTGACGAGCAGGATTGGCATCCCATCTAGGCGGCAGGGCGCAAGGGATTCCAATTCGTCTCCCCTGCCCGATCCAAGACAGGTCTGTGACGCCAGGCAAGCGGGTACATCTGCGCCGAGGTCCGCCGCGATGGTGTGCAACTGATCGTCATCCGCGCCCGCATCCCATAGGCGATTGAGCAGACGAAGGGCCGCAGCTGCATCGCTCGATCCACCGCCAACGCCGGATGCAATGGGCAGATTCTTTGTGAGATGCAGCGCAGCGTTGCTCCTCACTGCAGTCGCGCTCTGCAAGGCTCGAGCTGCCCGGAGTACGAGATTGTCTTCCCCATTGGATAAGTCCGCTCCAAAGGGGCCGTCGATTGATAGTGACAGATCCTCTGCTAGCCGCGCGGTCAGCAGATCACCGTTTTCGCAATATGCGAAAAGCGTCTCGATCTGGTGGTATCCGTCCGGTGTGCGCTCGCGCACATGCAAGGCAAGATTGATCTTGGCATAAGCGGTTTCCCGCAATGCCGACGGTTCATGGGTCATCAGGGCGATGCGGTTTCGGCGGTCAGGCCGATGTCGATCTTCTGCTGAATACGTTCGGCAATATCGTCTTCTGCGGACACGAGGGCGGCTTGCCATGCAAAGCGCGCATCACGTCGCCTTCCGGCCGCCCAATAAGCGTCGCCAAGATGTTCGTTGATGGTTGGCTCGGCCGGTTCTCCAACCGCCGCCCGCTCCAACATCGGAATGGCCTGATCGAGATTGCCTCGAACATAGTGCACCCAGCCTAGAGAATCGGTTATGGACGGACTGTCCGGATTTAGCTCGCTCGCTCGGCGGATAAGGTCTTCGGCATAATCCAGCTCTTCGCGTCGCTCGAGCAATGCATAGCCGAGATAATTGAGAACGATTGGTTGGTCCTGACCGCGCTCAACCGCCTTTTCGAGCGCGGGTCGAGACTCATCCCAGCGACCAGCATCCAGCAACGCGCCGCCATATAGCAGCCAGGTCGCCCAGGGCGCGTCATCGCCACCAGCGAGCGTGACAGCTCGACCATAGGCGTCGGCTGCTGCCTCATGATTGCCGATCGCAGCGTAGCGTTCTCCATAACGCTGCCAATCGGCAGCCGTGGCGTTTCTGCGTTCCGCCTGCGAACGGGCAAGTTCGAGCGCCGCTTCGGGTTCGTCTGTCTGCGCCAGAAGTTGAACCCGCATGTCCTGAACATCAGAGAAGAACGGATCGCGCTGCCCAACGCTATCAAGCGCTGCGAGGGCCGCATCTTCTTGCTCGGCCTGGTTCAGAATGCCGCTGGTTACAAACCACCCCACCGAGTTGTCGGGGGCAGTAAATGTTGCAAAACGGCTGATCGTGAGCGCCAGTGACGACGCATTTTGCCGGTTGATTTCGGTGGCGAGCCGGACAAACATTTCGGCAATACCGTCAGACGCGCTATCAATCGCGCCGGGCACCGACCGCCTGCGTTCAATATTCTCGCGCGCCGCACGCTCTGCGCGGCTGTCACCCGGTAGCAATGCGATGGCGTCATCGCGACGGCGCGCCTGAGCAAGGCGTGCGGCCGCCGCAAGGCGCAACCGCAAGAAGCGCGGAGCTCCAAGATGCGTAAGGCCGAGCGTTGCCGACACGCCTTCGTCGTAGCGCCGCATGGCAAACAACATGAGCGCGCGATGTTCCGTGATATAGGCTGTAGCAATGCTGCTATCGGTTTCTGTATCGAGGATCGCCAACGGATCCTCGTCACCTGCGCCAAACGCTATCCAGGCCCGCATCACGGTCGATAATGACGCAAACAGGCCTTGGTCTTCGATGCGATCTACGATCCGTCGGGCCTCAGTCCAGTCACCATCTTCGAGCGCTTCAATCAGGAACAGGAACTCACCATCTGGCGGCAACGCGTCGGCAGCCTGTAGCGACTGCGCTGCCCGCAATGCGAGATTTTGGTCCCCGGCCGCAATCGCCCGGCGATAGGCGCGGGCAGCAAGCGTCTGATCAAACGGCGCATCCGTGAGCGCGGAAGCATATCCCCGTGCCGCCAAATCAATCTGGCCCGAAGCGTCGGCGACACGTGCGCGCGCATATTCCGCCAAAGGGTTATTGGCCTCTGCCGCGCCGGAGACAGTGATCGCGGCAGCCAAGGCGGCCGCAGAAATGCGAGAAAAACGATTACATATTGGGATAGTTCGGCCCTCCGCCGCCTTCAGGTACAACCCAGTTTATGTTCTGGGTCGGATCCTTGATATCGCAGGTTTTGCAATGGACGCAATTTTGCGCGTTGATCTGAAAGCGCGGATTGCCGTCATCATCCTCCACCACCTCATACACTCCGGCCGGGCAGTACCGCTGCGCGGGCTCTGCGTAGAGCGGTAGATTGTGCTCAATCGGTACGTCGGGATCCTTGAGCGTCAGATGGACCGGCTGATCTTCTTCATGATTGGTATTCGACAGGAATACCGAGGACAGACGATCAAAACTGATGACGCCGTCGGGCTTCGGATATTCGATCTTCTTCACCTGATCCGCGCGCCACAGGCTTTCATTGTCCGGATGATGCTTCATCGTGAATGGCATGCGGATACCGAGATGTTCGGCCCACATCGTCATGCCCGACAGTATCGTTCCCGCGAAATTGCCATATTTCTCAACCAGCGGCAGCGTGTTGCGGACTTTTCGAAGCTCTTTTGAGACCCAGCTGGTCTCATAAGCTTGCTCATAAGCGGTCAGTTCATCGCTGGTGCGTTCGGCATGAACCGCTTCGAAAGCCGCCTCAGCCGCCATCATTCCGGTTTTCATCGCGGTATGGCTGCCCTTGATCCGCGGTACATTCACGAACCCGGCCGAACAGCCGATCAGAGCGCCGCCCGGGAAAGTCAGCTTGGGAACCGACTGCCAGCCGCCATCATTGATCGCTCTCGCGCCATAGGACACCCGCTTGCCGCCTTCGAGAATTTCGCGGATTGCCGGGTGCTGTTTCCAACGCTGCATCTCTTCAAATGGTGAAACCCATGGATTCGCGTAGTTGAGCCATGTGACAAATCCGAGAGCAACCTGGCCATTTTCCTGATGGTAGAGAAATCCGCCGCCATTGGCCTCATCGAGCGGCCAACCCTGGGTGTGGATGACGCGGCCCGGGACGTGCTTGTCCGGATCAATATCCCATAATTCTTTTATACCAAGACCAAAGACTTGTGGCTGACTGTTCGCATCGAGTTCGAACTGTTTGATCAGCTGTTTCGACAGATGGCCGCGCACGCCTTCGGCAAAGAAGGTATATTTCGCATGGAGCTCCATTCCGGCCATGTAATCGGGCTTTTTCTCGCCATCGCGGGCGATGCCCATATCGCCGGTCGCAACACCCTTTACCGAGCCATCCTCATGATAGAGAATTTCCGCGGCCGCGAAGCCCGGGAAGATCTCGATACCAAGCGCTTCTGCTCGACCAGCAAGCCAGCGGCAGAAATTGCCCAGGCTAACGGTATAGGTCCCCTTATTGTTCATGAAAGTCGGCATCATGATGTGCGGAAATTCGCGCTTTTTCGTCTCAGTGAGGATCCAGTGATGATTTTCAGTGACCGGAACCGTCAGAGGATTATCGTCAAAATCGCGCCAGTCTGGGAATAACTCATCAAGTGCCCGTGGATCGACCACCGCGCCTGAGAGGATATGCGCACCGACTTCGCTGCCTTTTTCCAGGATGCAGACCGAAATATCCTTGCCGGTTTCTTCGGCGAGTTGTTTCAGCCTGATCGCAGCAGAAAGGCCTGCTGGGCCGCCGCCGACAATCACGACGTCATATGGCATGGATTCCCGTTCGGACATTCCAACATTCTCCTTCAACCGGCCGTTCTTGGCTCATATCGTCGCGGCCAGCAACCAATCTGTCAGATAGTCACTGCCCGGCGATTGACCAAGCCGTCAACCTTCGACTCTATGGCCAGGTAGTTAGCCAAGGGGATGCGCCATCACCGGCGAATTCGAAAACAGTGTGAAATGGTGGGAAGAAGCCGGCGTCGACACGATTGTCGCAGACGAACCGCGCAGCTGGCTTGAAGCCGCAAAACCTCGCCCGGGCCAGAAGAAAGCAAAGCCACTTGAGGCTGAGCCGGCCGCACCCAAGGCCCTGTCCCTTCCCGCAAATCTTGGCGAGTTGCGCGAGTGGACAATGTCGACTGACGTGATCGCGGGTTCAACCGCGGAGCGACTGGACGCCGCTGGTGACCCTGCCAGTGGCCTCATGCTCCTTGTCGACATGCCGGAACGCGGCGACTCTGAAGCCGGAACGCTAGTGTCGGGTGATGCCGGTTTATTGCTCGATCGTATGCTCGCCGCGATGGGCCGCGATCGCGCCTCGACTTACATTGCTCCCCTCTGTCCGGTTCGGATTGCCGGCGGTTCAATTGACCAAATTATGCTCGATATCCTGAGTCAGGTGGCGCGCCGCCATGTGGCGCTTGCAGCCCCATCACAGCTGATTGTGATGGGCGACGCGCCGAGCCGTGTGTTTTGCGGGGCCAGCCTCGATGAAAGTCGCGGATCGCAACACAATTTTAACCATGATGGCGGCAATGTGCCCGTCACCGCTACTTTTCATCCGCGCTTCCTGCTGAAGCAACCACGCCTCAAAGCGCATAGCTGGCAGGATCTGCAGATGGTGATCGAAGGAATGACCGCGTGAAACTGAAAATTCTCGTTGCATCCACATTGGTGAGTCTTGCCGCCACGCCAGCTCTGGCCGATGTTGGTGGCAGTACTGGTCCAAGCTTTTCAGATGAACAATCCGAGATTGGCAGCGTGACAGATCGCGACGCACGCGAAGCCTATCGCCAGATCTTTGCCGATATCCGCAATCGCAACTGGGAAAGCGCCCTCGCCCGGATCAGCCGTGCACCAGACAGCATCCTTGAGCCCGTTGCCCGGGCAGAACTCTATCTCGCTCCCGGTTCGCCGCGGGTCGAGCTTGATTCGTTGAGCGAGCTGCTTGAAGACGCGCCGGACCTTCCCGATGCCCGCCGCATTCTCACCCTGGCTGAAGGCCGCGGTCTGGAACGCACGCCGGTACTCCCCGAAGCCCATTCCCTGCGCCGTATGCCTGGACCTTCGCGGCGTGGTCGTGCCCGTCCCGTTCGCGATGACAGCGCCGCCCGCTCCCTCGCCCGCCAGATCCGACCGCTGATTGTTGCAGACAGCCCGCGCGAAGCGGAAAACCTGCTCGAGGAAAATGCCGAAAATCTGACGCGAGCCGGTCTGACAGAAATCCAGCAGCGCGTTGCCTGGTCATACTATCTCACCGGCGATGATCGCAATGCCCAGCGGGTCGCCCGCGAAGCCCGCGCCGGTATCGGTGATTGGGCGGCCCATGCTGACTGGGTCGACGGCCTGGCTTCCTGGCGCGCCGGGGATTTTGACGCTGCCGCCGAAGCCTTTGCTTCGGTCGGCCAACGCGGACCGGACAGCGAAAAACGCGCCGCCGGCCTTTTCTGGGCTGCACGCGCGGAAATGGCCGCCGGACGCCCCGAAAATGTCCAGACGCCATTGCGCACCGCAGCACTGATGGACGAAACCTTTTACGGCCTGCTCGCCGCGCAGACCTTGCGCATTACTAGGCGCCCTGCCCATCGCATACGCATCGATCCGACCTGGGAGACGGTTGCCGACTATTCGAACGCCCGTCGCGCGATGGCGCTGATCGAAGTCGGGGAACGCAATCTCGCCGACGAATATGTGCGTCACGGATCGGCGATCGGCAATCCGCAGCACCATGATGCCTGGATGGATCTGGCGAACGAGCTTGGCCTGCCCAATGCCGAGCTATGGATGGCCCGCAACGCGCCCGTATCCTATCATCCATCAGCGCGCGTCCGCTTCCCTGCCCCGGGTTACGAGCCGGTTGGCGGCTGGCGTGTCGATCGCTCGCTCGTCTATGCTCACGCCCTGCAGGAATCGAATTTCCGGCCCGAGGTTGTCAGCCCCGCTGGCGCCCGCGGCCTGTTGCAGCTGATGCCGGGTACCGCACGAGACATTGCCCGGGATCGCGGCGAATCCATCAGTGCCTCCCGGCTCAACGTGCCTGAAGTCAATATCGCTTACGGCCAGCATTATATGGAAGAAATGCGGGATTTCCCGGGCACGCAGGGTCTGCTGCCCAAGGTTATCGCCTCCTATAATGCGGGGCCCGGTGCGGTTGTGAACTGGGAAGGCCGCCTGAGAGATCGCGGCGACCCGTTGCTCTACATTGAGAGCATCCCCTTTTATGAGACACGCGGCTATGTTCCGATCATCCTGCGCAACTATTGGATGTATCAGCGCAATGCCGGCGAAGATGCCACCAGTCTCGGCGCGCTTGCCCAAGGCATGTGGCCCCGCTTCCCGGGGGTGCCGGGTGCGGTTGCCGTTCGCCTGTCCGGCCAGGGAGGTGCACGCATTGCCGATTGATGAAAGCGCAACGTTCAAGCCGGTGAAGATTGCCGTGCTAACCGTTTCCGACACTCGCAATTTGGAGCAGGACAGCTCTGGCGACATTCTCGTCCAGCGGCTTACTGAAGCCGGCCATGAACTGGCCGCCCGAAGAATCGTCAAAGACGAAATGTCTCAAATCGTGGCGCGGCTCCATGCATGGGTCGACGATCCGGAAGTCGATTGCGTGATCACTACCGGCGGCACTGGCCTGACAGGTCGGGATATTACGCCGGAAGCTCTGGAGAGGATCCAGGACAAGCCGATCCCCGGATTTGGCGAGCTGTTCCGCGCTCTAAGCTATGACAAGATCGGGACATCGACCATTCAGTCGCGCGCTTGTGGCTGCGTTACGCGTGGCACCTATATCTTTGCCCTGCCCGGATCGAACGGCGCCGTTAAAGATGGTTGGGATGGCATTCTCGCTACCCAGCTCGATAGCCGCTACCGGCCGTGCAATTTCGTCGAGTTGATGCCGCGCCTTACAGAGGCGTAGAAATCCAGATTCCCAGAGCGTCGCATCCGGCTGGGCGACATTGGTCTCGAAATAGCTGTCACCCTCAACGCCGCTATAGTCACCGCCATAGCGACCTGATGGCTGGTTTCCTTCCGCGCCTGCCGCTGCCGCCGCTTCTGATTCAGCACGGAAACTGTATGCATCCGGAGCGCTTTCGAACGACACATATTCCCGGGCTTCGTTTTCGTAGCTAAACCCGAAACGCGCGGCGCCATAGGCCGCAACCGTGTCCGCGATGCTCGATCCAGGTCCCACGCCCTCAGCGGTCCGACACTGATTGGCATAGATGCCCATCGCCATTACCGGGATGTCAGCGCGATATTCCTCAACATCATAACTTTCGAAGATGACGCACAGCGCATCCGCACCGCCGGATCGCGCGCAGAGGGCTCCAAAATCGACCATGTACACGGGTTGGAAACTCAATCCGGTCCCGGCCGGGAAAGCTTCAACGAAATCTCCCGTCGTTGCCGGCATGTCGATACCAGCCGCTCCGGTTTCGCTAATCACGCATCCTGGATCGAATGACGCTGCACTGCCACCCGATTCAACCCGAGTTGCACCATCTGCCGGGTCGCTATCGAGCTCTAGCCCGCCCGCAATATCTGCTTCCGCTGGCACATCGGCACTGACCTCGGTTTCCGACTCGGTTTGGGAATCGGTCTCGCCAGCACAAGCCGAAAGCAAGGCTATCGGTGCAGACATCATCGCGATCGTTTTGAAATTCATGGCTCAATCCCCAAATTTATGCGCAGCGCCACATTGCCTTGCGGTACTCCTTATGGCAAGTTGTTCTTGTTATGTTCTCATCCAAACACAAAGGCCGCGGGGCCACCACAAACATGGTGCCGCGCCGGTTCAACCTCCCAGATCGAGAAGTGGACGGCGACTGGCTGGATGAGCGTGACACTATTGACGGACCGACCCCGCCGCTCCGCACGCATGTCACAATCGAAAAACCCAAGAAAATAATCTCGCGCAATAGCTCGCCGGACATTCCCTTCGATCAATCGATCAATGCCTATCGCGGATGCGAGCATGGCTGCGTCTATTGTTATGCCCGGCCGACTCATGCCTTTCATGACCTCTCCCCGGGCCTCGATTTTGAAACGCGGTTGTTCGCCAAACCCAATGCGCCCCAATTGCTGCACGCAGCATTACGCAAGCAAGGCTATCGGGCGTCTCAGATAGCCATGGGGACGAACACCGATCCCTACCAGCCAATCGAAGGTCGATACCGGATTACCCGCGATTGCCTCGCAATCCTCGCCGAGGCGCGGCACCCGGTCACGATCACCACCAAGTCCGACCGGGTGGTTCGGGATATCGATTATCTGGCCGATATGGCGAGCAACAATCTGGTGGCCGTAGCTATCTCGGTGACTTCTCTCGATCCCAAAGTGCATCGCACGCTTGAACCCCGAGCGCCGTCCGCGCGCAAACGCCTTGCCGCAATCTCTGCGCTTAACGAGGCGGGTATCCCGACCTATGTGTCGATGTCCCCCATCATCCCTGCGATTACCGATCATGAGATCGAGCATCTGATCGAGGCGGCGGCGGAGGCCGGTGCTCATGCGGGTTTCTTCGTGCCGATCCGATTGCCACACGAAGTCTCCCCCCTGTTTCGCGCTTGGCTCGACGAATATTACCCCGACCGGGCGAGCAAGGTGATGAACATGATTCAGTCTTTGCGCGATGGCCGCGACAATGACCCCGCCTTTTTCAACCGCATGCGCGGCGAAGGACCTTGGGCCGATCTCATCCGCACGCGTTTCCAGCGGGCATGTCGGAAACATGGCCTCAATCAGAGGGTGATTACGCTGCGATCCGATCTGTTCCGCCCGCCCCCCGGACGTCAGGGGGAGTTGGCGCTCTAGCGGTCAGCCGAATTCGATGCTGTCGAAGCGGAAATCATACACATCTTCGCCATCATCGACGACGACCCGATAGGGAAGCTCCCGGTCGGCCTCGCTGCGCCAGTCATCGAAGGTCGTTGTAACGGGGTCCAGATCCTGCCGATGGACGAAAAAGCGCTGCGCCCTGCCGCTTTGATTGCTGACGACAAGACCATAGCCTTCGATACCCATATCCTCGGCCGATAGGCGGCCGCGATATTCTGTGCACGGGCAATCTCCCTCCCCGGCATAAGGTACAACAGCAATGATGCCGCCGTTGATTTCTGCAAAACCGGTGAGTTGCGCATGGAACTGATGCCCAAGAGCCCAGATTCCAATGCCGGCGGGAAAACGGGTCAGCGCTTCGCCATCGCGCCACACGGAAACCGTCTCTCCATCGATTTCAAAACGCATCGTCATGTCGGGAAATTGCTGCAGATATTCCGCGTGATCCGGCGCCTGATACTCCGTGCTCGCCCGATAGGTGGTGCCGTCAGAAACCGTGACATCGGCCACGGTGACGATCCGCAAACCGGAATCTGTTTGCGCATGTACTGCAGGCGGCAGCGTAACCAGGGCGGCCGCAATTACAAAGCTGGTGTTACGATGCATCCTGGTCTCTCCTCGTTTGGGCCGGTGTTTAGCTACCTGCGAGTTTATAGTCCTTATACTCGTCCCGCAGCGCGCGTTTTAGGATCTTCCCGGTTGCCGTATGCGGCAGCTCGTCGACGAATTTCACTTCGTCCGGCAGCCACCATTTTGCTACGCGATCCTCGAGGAACGCGGTCACATCATCGGCGCTCAACTCCGCACCCTCTTTCTTGACGATCAAGAGCAACGGTCGCTCGTCCCATTTGGGATGATAGACACCGACGGCAGCGGCTTCGGCAACACCCGGACAACCGACGGCTTCATTTTCCAGTTCGATCGAGCTGATCCATTCGCCGCCAGATTTGATCACATCCTTGGCGCGGTCGGTAATCTGCATGACACCGTCTGGATGGATGACCGACACGTCACCGGTGTCGAACCAATTATCCTCGGTCACGCAGGTGCCACTTTCATCCTGGAAATATTGGTCAAGCACCCAGGGCCCGCGCACGAGTAGCCGCCCGGAAGATTCGCCGTCACGCGGCAGATCATTATCGTCGTCATCCACGACCTTGATATCAACTCCAAAGGGCGTGCGGCCCTGTTTCGCCACAATATCAACTTGCTCGTCGAAACTGAGTTCGTCCCAGTTTGGCGGCCGCATGCCAATGGTTCCGATCGGCGAAGTTTCCGTCATACCCCAGGCATGGAGGACATAGACACCAGCCTTCATGAACCGCTCGATCATTGCGCGCGGACAGGCGGAACCGCCGATCACCACCATTTCAAGCTTGCCATAGTCAACGGTCGTCGCGTCCATATGCGCGAACATGGCGAGCCATACCGTCGGGACGCCGGCCGAATGGGTGACGCCTTCCTGCAGCATCAGATCATGCAATACGCCGCCATCATTGGTGGCGGAGAAGACCATCTTCGATCCGGTCACCGCGCAGGCGAATGGCAGGCCCCAGGCATTGGCATGGAACATCGGCACAATCGGCATCAGGACCGTGCTTTGTGACAGGTTCATTGCATCCGGTTGGCCTTCAGTGATTGCATGAAGGACATTGGAGCGATGTTCGTAGAGTACGCCTTTGGGATTGCCGGTCGTGCCGCTGGTGTAGCACAGGCCACATGGTTCGCGCTCATCGCCTTCGACCCATTCGAAATTGCCATCCTCGGCATCGGCGAGATCGCGGAAGGTCGGATAGTCGCCTGATCCGTCGAACAACACATAATGCTCAACCGTAGTGAGCTGATCCTTGATGCCCTCAACCAAGGGCTCAAAGGCCTTGTCGAACAGCAGCACGCGGTCTTCGGCATGGTTGATGATGTAAACCAGCTGCTCCGTGAACAGCCGCGGATTGACCGTATGGACGACGCCGCCAATCCCGCTGATCCCGTACCAGGCCGCAAGGTGATGGCCATGGTTCATTGCCAAGGTGGCAATCCGATCGCCTTTGACCATGCCAAGTTTCTGCAAGGCTTGTGAAAATTTGCGGGCATCTTCGGCGATACCGGCCCAGTTTGACCGGGTGGTTGTACCATCGGCCCAGCGCGTTACGATTTCGCGCGATCCGTGTTCGCGTTCCGCATGATCGATAATCCGGCTGATGCGCAATGGCGCGTCCTGCATTCCTCCGAGCATAGTCATCCTCTCAATGATTTGATTTTTGCCGGTCACTTTACCGGCGCACGGGCAATCGTCCAGCCCCAATGGCCCAGCGCGCCCGTTTTATCAGGAGACGAGCGCGAGCTTTGGCGGCTCTTCGGCGATCGGTCCCGCATCAGCCGATAACCGGGCTTCGATTACCGCAGGGAGTTGGCCAATAGCATCAGCCCGTTCCGGATCGAGCTGGAAATTGCGGCCGAGCACAACACGCGCTGAACCGCCTTCGCCGATTGCGGCCTCCAGAACCACGGTCCCGCGACCATCGCCATTCTCTCCAAGCAGCTCGGCAAGGGTTTCGAGCGCTGCCGGCTCCGCAACCTTCACCGTCAGCATCATGCGTTTGCTGTTGGCCAGCGCGTCGAACGGTTGGAACTGGCGAACGGTAACGCGCGGCATCTCTTCACCGGGTTGCCAGTCGAGCTCGACATGAAGCAGGCCGCAGCTGCTATTTTCCGCGGCGTCTTCCAGTGCGAGACGGGGGCCTTCATCAAAGGCGCTCGCAAAAAACTGACCGGATGAATCAGACAGCGTGGCGGTGACAAACGGATTGCCCCGCCGCGATGTGCGCTTGCGGACATTTTCCGCCATGCCCGCCATCACTGCGCCGACGCGCCCACCTGCCGCCGGAGCTGGCAAGGCACACAGATCGCCATAGCTTTGCGCGCCAAAGGCATCGGCAAGATGCCTGTAATTATCGACTGGGTGACCAGAAAAATAGAACCCGAACGCTTCCTTTTCCTGCGCCATGCGTTCGGCAAGCGGCCAATGCATGTCTTCCGCTAGCCGGATATGCGCGATGTCAGCCTCGCCGCCATCGGCAAACAGCCCACCTTGCCCTGTCTCGCGCGCATCGGCTGCGCTCGATGCGATCGCCAGGATCGTCTCGCAGGCCGCAAACACGGCTGGGCGGCTCTCTGCCAAGCCATCAAAGGCTCCAGCGCCTGCCAGGCTTTCCAGCTGGCGCTTGTTGAGGAGATGCGGATCGACGCGCGCCGCGAAATCATCGAGCGTATCAAACTGCCCTTCAGCATCGCGCTCGGCCACCAGCTGTTCCATCGCCTTCTGACCCACCCCCTTGAGCGCGGCCAGGGCATAGCGGACGGCATGTCCGGCGCCGTCTTCTTCTACCGAGAACAATGCTTCGCTCGCATTTACACAGGGTGGCAGGCATTTGATCTTCTCACCGGTGTTCGCATCCGGCGTCCGGCGGATATCCTCAAGGAAGATGCCGAGCTTGTCGGTATTGCCCATGTCGTAACACATGGATGCGGCGAAAAATTCATGCGGGTAATGGGTTTTGAGCCAGGCCGTTTGATAGGCGATCAGGGCATAGGCCGCAGCATGGCTCTTATTGAAGCCATAGCCAGCGAATTTGGCGATCAAATCAAACAGCTCATTGGCCTTGGCCGCGTCCGTGCCATTCTCTCCGCAGCCCTGCACAAAGCGTTCGCGCTGGGCGTCCATTTCCGCCTGGATCTTCTTGCCCATCGCGCGGCGCAACAGATCGGCATCGCCGAGCGAATATCCGGCCAGCGATTTCGCCGCCTCCATCACTTGTTCCTGATAGACGAAGATCCCGTAGGTTTCCTTGAGGATCGGCTCGAGCTCGGGATGCGGATATTCGATCGGTTCAAGCCCGTTCTTCCGCGCGCCAAACATCGGGATATTGTCCATTGGACCCGGCCGATAGAGTGAAACGAGCGCAATAATATCCTCAAAACAGGTCGGTTTCACCGCTGCCAGCGTGCGCCGCATACCTTCGGATTCCAGCTGGAAGACACCGACGGTATTGCCGCTTTGGAGCAGCTCATACACCTGCTCATCGTCCCAACCGAGCCGGTCCAGGTCGACCGTAATTCCGCGCTTGGCGAGCAGCTGCACGGCCTTTTTCAGAACCGAGAGCGTCTTCAGGCCGAGGAAATCGAACTTGACGAGACCCGCCTTCTCAACATTCTTCATATCGAACTGGGTGACGGGAATGTCGGAGCGCGGATCGCGATAGAGCGGGACGAGTTGGTCAAGCCGCCGATCACCGATCACCACGCCGGCCGCATGGGTGGAGCTATGCCGCGGTAGCCCTTCAAGCTTCATCGCCAGATCGACAAGCTTCTTCACATCGGCGTCGGTCTTATATTCGGCCTCAAACTCGGCGACGCCGTTGAGCGCACGTTCGAGAGTCCAGGGATCGGTCGGATGGTTTGGTACCATCTTGGTCAGCCGATCGACCTGGCCATAAGGCATCTGCAGAACGCGCCCGACATCGCGCAGCACGGCACGTGATTTCATCGTTCCGAAAGTGATGATCTGGGCGACCTGGTCGCGGCCATATTTCTGCTGGACGTAGCGGATCACTTCGCCGCGCCGCGTTTCGCAGAAGTCGATGTCAAAGTCAGGCATCGATACGCGTTCGGGATTGAGGAAACGCTCGAACAGCAGGCCAAGCTGAAGCGGGTCAAGATCGGTAATCGTGAGCCCCCAGGCAACCACGGAGCCTGCCCCGGACCCACGACCCGGTCCGACAGGTATCCCCTCGCCCTTTGCCCATTTGATGAAGTCGGCAACGATCAGGAAATAGCCCGGAAAGCCCATTTCGATAATGATATCAAGTTCATAGGTCAGGCGTTCGAGATAGGGTTGGCGTATCTCGTCGGTTAGCTTGTCGCCATGGATCGCAACCAGGCGCTCCTCGAGGCCGGCGCGCGCATCTTCGCGGAGCTGCGCGGATTCGCCTTCCAGATCACCAGCGACACTGGGCAGGATCGGATCGCGCTTCGGCGCGGCAAAGGCGCAACGTTGCGCAATGACCAGCGTGTTAGTGAGTGCCTCAGGCAAGTCCTGAAACCGCTCTTCCATGGCCTCTTGCGGCACAAGCCAGCCCTCTTCCGGGCTCTGACGGCGATCATCGCTTTCGACATAATTGCTGTCGGCTATGCAAAGCATCGCGTCATGCGCGCTATGGAAATCTTCGCGCTGGAAGAAAGCCGGGTTAGTCGCGACCAGCGGCAAGTCACGCGCATAGGCAAGATCGATTAGGGCCTCTTCGCTGGCCATTTCGATGGGATCGCCCCGACGACTGATTTCGACATAAAGCCGATCCGGGAAAAGCGCGACGAGCTGATCGGCATAGTCTTGCGCGGCTTCATCCTGCTCCGCCTCAAACAAGCGCGCGAGCGCCCCTTCGCTTCCGCCGGTAAGCGCGATTACACCGTCTGAGCGATCTTGCAGTGCTGCGAACGGTACATGCGGGGCTTCTTCCAGCGGTCTATCGAGATGCGCTTCGGACACCAGCGCGCAAAGATTTTCATACCCCGTCTCATCCTGGGCGAGCAAAGGCAGCCAATCGATGATCGGATCTTCGCCTTCCGCACGACCGGGCCGGGCAACAGCAAGCAATGTCCCAATAATCGGCTGCACGCCTTTTCCGAAAGCGGCCGCGCAAAAAGGCATGGCGGCATACAAGCCATTGCGATCGACAAGGGCGGCAGCGGGAAAGCCAAGTTCGCGGGCGCGCGCGGCAATCTCGTCAGGCTGGATGGCGCCTTCCAGCATCGTGTAGGCGGAAAAAATTCGCAGAGGGACAAAGGATGCGGCGGCCATGGGTCTTACTATGCGATCACCCTGTGATTCGCGAAACGTGAACAAAAGAGGCCCGGTGGATAGGCGCTAGTCGAGCAGCGCGGCGATATCCCGTTCTATCTGATACGGCTTGGTGGTCGGTGCATAACGCTGAACAACCTCGCCATTGGCATCGACCAGGAATTTCGTGAAGTTCCACTTGATACGATCGCCCATCAAACCGCGCTTCTGCGCCCGCAGATGTTCATATAGCGGATCGGCATCCGCGCCATTCACGTCAATTTTTGCGAAGAGCGGGAAACTCACATCATAGGTCAGCGTGCAGAAATTCTGGATCTCATCGGCATCACCAGGTTCCTGCGCCCCGAATTGATTGCACGGAAATGCCAGAATCTCGAACCCGCGATCCTTATATTTCCGATACAGTTCTTCGAGCCCCGCATATTGCGGTGTGAAACCGCATTTTGACGCGACATTGACGATCAGCACCGTCTTGCCTGCATAGTCAGCAAGCTTCTGTTCTGCGCCGTCGGGCAGCGCAACGGCAAAATCATGCACGCTCATTGTTCGTCCTTTTCCAGATGGCCTTCATGGAGACGATAGACCTGATCGGTCTTTTTCGCGAGCCTTCGATTATGGGTGGCGATCAGGGCTGCACTGCCCTCTTCGCGAACCAGTGCCAGAAACTCGCCAAGCACGAGATCGGCCGTGGTTTCGTCCAGATTGCCGGTCGGCTCGTCGGCCAATACCAGTGACGGACGGTTGGCCAGTGCCCGGCCAACTGCAACCCGCTGCTGCTCACCACCAGACAGTTGTGAGGGCCGGTGCTCCAATCGATGGCCGAGGCCAAGCCGATCCAGCAGCGAACCTGCACGATCCTCTGCTTCTGCCTGCGAGGCGCCGTAGATGAGCTGCGGGATCACCACATTCTCCAGCGCTGAGAAATCCGGGAGGAGATGATGGAACTGATAAACAAACCCAAGATGATCACGGCGCAATCGGGTGCGCGCATCATTTTCAAGGTTTCCGGCATTCTCGCCATCAATCGCAATCGAACCGCTGAACCCACCTTCCAACAGTCCGACGGCTTGCAGCATGGTCGACTTGCCGGAGCCCGATGGGCCGAGCAGAGCGACGATTTCACCTTTGTTGATCTGAATATCGATCCCGCGCAGGACATCGATCGTTACGCCGCCCTGTTCGAAACTGCGGGCAAGGCTGCGAACTTCGAGAACTGAATCACTCATAGCGCAACACCTGCACCGGATCGGTGCTTGCCGCTTTGAATGCCGGATAGAGGGTGAAGATAAATGCCGATCCGAGCGCAAGGCCAACAATTGCCAGTATTTCGAACGGATCGGTGCGCGCCGGCAGCTCCGTGATGAAGCGAACCGACGGATCCCAGAGATTCTGCCCCGTCACCGCCTGGATGAAGTTGACGACATTCTGCCGGAAGTGAAGCAGCAGAAAACCGAGCCCCAATCCGGCCAACGTACCAAGCGTACTGGTCGTCATCCCGATCGTGAGGAAGATCTTCATCATTGATCGTCGCGAGGCACCCATTGTGCGCAAGATCGCGATGTCGCGCTTCTTGGCGCGGACGAGCATGATCAACGAGGAGAGAATATTGAAGACCGCGACTAATATGATCAGCGACAAGACCCAGAACATCACAACCCGTTCAACCGCCAGGGCGTCGAACAGCTGCGTGTTCATCTCACGCCAGTCGGTCAATATTCCTTCAGTCGCATAATTCACCGCAATCGGCTCCAGGATTTCGCCAACATTGTCAGGATCGGTCGTATCGAACTCGATCATCCCCACAGCGCCATCAAGCAGCAACAACGTCTGTGCGTCCTCCATCGGCATCAGCACAAATGCCTTGTCGAAATCATAGACACCGACTTCAAAAATCGCTGCAACATTATAGGACACAATCCGCGGCACCGTCCCGAACGGCGTGGATCGGCCTTGCGGCGATATCAGGCTGATCTGGCCACCCGTCACTGCGCCCAAGGCGGTCGCAAGGCGCGATCCAATTGCAACTGAATTGCTGCCCGGCCTGAGGCGCGACATGTCTCCCGCGATGATGTTGGAATTGATCAGTTCGTTCGACTGGATGTCTTCCATCCGCATACCGCGAGCGAGCACACCTTCTACCCGGCCATCATAGCTTGCCATTAGCGGCTGTTCGATCAGCGGCGTCGCGGACACAACCCCTTCGACCTGCCGGCTCTCTTCGAGAATTTCTTCCCAGCTCGGCAATCGCCCGCCATATCCCTGCATCACCGCATGGCCGTTTAACCCTACAATCTTGTCGAACAGATCGGCGCGGAAACCGTTCATCACACTCATGACGACAACCAGCGCCATCACGCCAAGCATCACCGCAACAAAGCTGATCGATGCGACGACAAATATGAAACGTTCGCCCTTGCCAGGCAGCAGATAGCGTTTGGCGATCATCCGCTCATGGCGGGACAGGATCATGCAAGCTTCTCCAAAGCGGCGTCGGGAGCCACTTCTATACGCTCTCCGGTTGAACGTTGCTTTAACTCGACAACCCCGTTTTTCAGGCCGCGCGGACCGACAACCAGCTGCCAGGGCAATCCGATCACATCCATTGTCGCGAATTTCGCGCCACCGCGTTCATCGCGATCATCATAAAGGACCTCGACACCGGCCGCCTGCAGCTTGGCATAGAGATCATCGGCCGCCGCCACACAGGCATCGTCATCGGCGCGCATATTGATCAAACCAACCTTGTACGGCGCGACAGCTTCCGGCCAGATGATGCCATTTTCGTCATGGCTTGCCTCGATGATCGCACCGACAAGCCGCGAGACGCCGACGCCATAACTGCCCATCACCGGGGTCACCATCGACCCGTCATTGCCCGAGACTTTGAGGCCCATCGCCTTCGAATATTTATCTCCGAAAAAGAATATATGGCCGACTTCTACGCCGCGCGATTTGAGCAGGTCATCGCCCATTTCCGCTTCACGGTCTTCGTCGCGTTTTTCATCCGTCGCCGCATATTCGGCCGTCATCGAATCTACAAAGCCCTGCAGCGCTCCGGTATCTTCGACATCGACGCCATAATCATCAGCCGAACGCGCTTCTTCCCAGCTCTTGTGGAAGAAGACTTCGCTCTCGCCCGACGGCGCAAGGATGATGAACTCGTGACTGAGATCGCCGCCGATCGGGCCGGTATCGGCCTGCATCGGAATGGCGCGCAGGCCCATCCGCGCGAACGTCCGCAGATAGGCAACGAATTGCTTATTATAACTGACCCGCCCGCCGGCCTCGTCGAGATCGAAGCTATAGGCATCTTTCATCAGGAATTCGCGGCCCCGCATCACGCCGAAGCGCGGACGGATCTCGTCGCGGAACTTCCATTGGATATGATAGAGCATCTTTGGAAGGTCGCGATAACTGCGCGCGCCATCCTTAAAGATCGAGGTGATCATCTCTTCATTGGTCGGTCCGTAAAGCAGGTCCCGGCCATGGCGATCTTCGATCCGCAGCATCTCCGGCCCATAGGCATCATAGCGGCCACTCTCGCGCCACAGATCGGCGGACTGGAGCGTCGGCATCAGCATTTCTGCCGCACCGATCCGATCCTGTTCCTCACGAACAATCTGTTCGATCTTCTTCAAGACGCGGTGGCCAAGCGGCAACCAGGCATAAATCCCCGAAGACGTCTGGCGCACCAGTCCTGCACGCAGCATCAGCTTGTGGCTGATGATCTCGGCATCGCTGGGCGTTTCTTTGGTAACGGGCAGAAAATAGCGGGATAGTCGCATGTTAAGGGGTCCGATAAAGGGCCATTGAAAGATCGAGTCTCTAGGCGGGCCGCGTGCCTGCCGCAAGCACCAACGCTGTTGCGCTATCGTCACAGCGTCAAACTTAATTACGCCATAATCGGCCTAACCCCATGACAAGCAAGGCCGAGATGGCCTAGCAGCTGTTGTCAGAAGATCACGCGCCTTATGGCCGTGGTTCAGGGAGGCCTCCTCGCTGCACACCTTGAGGGGAAGGATCGTGCGCGAATTCGGGGGCTGACAAAAGGGGGCGAACATAAGTTCGTCACGCTAGTGCCCGGGTCTAACGGCCCGGGCACTTTCGTTTCTGGAGCAGATTCTTCTCATAATGGGCGCAGTAGGTCGCGCGTCGACCCACGCGTTTCGATGCGCCGGGATCCTCTTCGCCCGCCCGCATTGCCTCGAAAAGATGCAATTGCCAGCCTCCGGTCAAACCCCCATAAGCAAAGAAAAAGCCTTGAGGGGTAGCCTGTATGAAAGAACCGCCAGCGTCGGAGCAATTGGCCGTCGAACGAGAGATCCTGCAAACCGCGCCTGGCGGAGACGGATCCGGCAAAATCCCGACGCGTACGAAACTGGCATATGGCTTTGGTTCTGTCGCCTATGGCGTCAAAGATGGCGGTCTCAAATATTTCCTGCTGCTATTCTACGGCCAGGTTATCGGCGTGGATCAGCTCTTGGTTGGCGCAGCCATCCTGGTGGCGCTGATTTCCGATGCCTTTAGCGATCCGATCGTCGGCTATTGGTCCGACAATCTTCGATCGCGCTGGGGCCGACGACACCCCTTCATGTATGTCGCGGCGGTCCCGATTTCGGTCAGCTATTATTTCATCTGGAACCCGCCGCTCGGATGGAGCGACCAGGCAATGTTCTGGTACATTGCGATCCTCGCGATCATCATCCGGACCTTTATCACCTTTTTCGAAACACCGAACACCGCACTCGCACCAGAACTTACCGACGATTATGACGAACGCAGCTCGCTGCTGAGCTTCCGCTACTATTTCGGATGGACCGGCGGCAATGCGATGACGGTCATCAATTTCGTGATGATCTTTCCGGCCTTCGCAACCCTCGCGATCCCTAATGGGCAATTCAATCCGGACGCCTATTCCTTTTATGGGCTGATAGCGTCAATCGTGATCTTCGCTGCAATCATGATCTCAGCTGTTGGCACCCATTCGCGCATCCCCCATCTGAAAGCGCCGCCACCCAAGCGGGACATGACGCTGAAAAAGATCTTCGGAGAAATATTCGAAACGCTTTCGAGCCGCTCTTTTGTTGCGCTTTTCTGCGCAGCGCTGGTTGCCTTTACCGCGAGCGGGCTAGCCGCCGGGCTCGCCTTTTACTTCGGCACCTATTTCTGGGGCTTTAGCCCGGAACAGCTTGGCGCAATCACCTTTGGCGTCTTTATCTCCGCCATTATCGGCGCGGTGCTCGCTCCAATTGTAACCCGCAAGCTGGGCAAGAAGCGCGGCGCAATCATTGTCGGCCTGATCGCCTTTATCGGATCACCCATGCCAATTTTCCTGCGTCTGCTTGGTGTATTACCCGAGAATGGCGACCCGTTCATTTTCTGGTTCTACCTGATCGCCAACACGATCGATGTCGGTCTGATCATCTGTTACCAGATCCTCGCGGCATCGATGATTGCCGACTTGGTCGAACAGTCGGAGGTCAAAACCGGTCGCCGTTCGGAGGGTCTGTTCTTCGCGGCCTCCACATTCATGCGCAAATGGGGTGAAGGCTTTGGCATCGTCGTCGCTACCGTGGTCCTGTCCGCTGTAGGGCTGGCCGCAGGCGCGGCTCAGGGCGAAGTATCGGATGACACTTTGTGGCGTCTTGGTGCCGTCTATGTTCCCGCCATTTTGTCATTATGGATGATCATGATCTTCTTCATCACCCGCTATGAACTTGATCGCAAAGGCCATGAGGATAATCTTCGCACCCTAGCAGATCGGCGCGACGCCGCAGCAGCAGAATAGGCGCAACCAATTGACGTATAAGGAGGTTTGCGATGGCTGTCGCTGACACGAATGATCGGATCGAACTGCTGGGCGCGCCTGGCTCGCCCTATACCCGCAAGATGCTCGCCTATCTGAGGTACCGCCATATTCCCTATGCGATGCGTTGGGGCGGCCAGCTGAACGCACCAGATCACTTTCCGAAACCCAAAGTCCAGCTGATGCCGACATTCTTCTTCAAGGATACCGATGGCGAGCTGGAAGCGGTTGTCGATTCCACGCCGATCATCCGTCGGCTTGAAACAGAATATGATGGCCGAGCTGCACTCCCTGACGATCCGGTCATGGACTTCGTGAACTATCTGATCGAAGACTATGCGGATGAATGGCTGACCAAGGCGATGTTTCATTATCGCTGGGCATACCAAGCCGATATCGACAATGCTGGGCCGCTACTCGTTTACTGGGCCAATCCAACACTGGCCCAGGACCAGGCCGAGCAAATGGCAGCGATGTTCTCAAAGCGCCAGATCGATCGCCTCTATGTCGTCGGATCCAACGCAGTCACCGGAGAGACCATCGAATCCTCCTATGTCCGTTTGCTCGATATTCTCGACACGCTGATCACCGAACAGGGCTATGTGCTCGGCACCCGCCCCTCTTCTGCAGATTTTGCGCTCTATGGTCAGTTGACCCAGCTGGCTCTGGTCGATCCGACGCCGGCGGGGATCATGAACAGCGAGAAGCAACGCGTGCGGGCCTGGGTCGATCGGGTCGACGATCTGTCGGGTGTCGATATCGACAATGGTTGGCTCACTGTCGACGACGCACAGACCGTGCTTAACCCGCTGCTCTCCGAAATCGGCCGGGTCTATGCGCCAGTCCTACTTGCCAATGCAAAAGCCGTGATGACGGGTGAGGACAGTTTTGAAGCACAGGTCGACGGGCGTGCATGGTCACAGCCCAGCTTTCCCTACCAGGCCAAATGCCTGCAGTGGATCAACGAGGCGTTCGGCGCGCTGTCATCCGAAGATCAAGCACGCGTCCGGGATATTCTCGGCGGCACAGGGTGCGAAACCCTGCTCCTTTGAGCCTCCGCTAAAGCGAGAGGATGAAACCGTCGCGCGGGCTCGCCTTGCCGGGGAGCAGCACGCCATAGGTCTCTGCAACCGCATCGCTGCCTGAGCGCTCAATCACGTCGAGCCAGCCCTTGGCTTCGCCGATAAATCCACCCCAGGCTTTGCCGACTTCCATGCCAAAACCTTCCGGTCCCAGCTCTTCCGTCATCGCGACCACATGATCGGGGGCAAAAAACAGGATCGGCGCCGGCCCTGCAATCTCTTCGGTCATGCCGCGCGCGTCCCAATGGGTCGCGCCGACCAGGCAGCTATATTTTAGATTGTCCGCGAAGTGATTGTGAATCGCAGCCAGCGTTTTTCCGTTGCCCGCGAAATCGACAACGACCGATGCTTTGCCGCCATCAAGATCTCCTACCGCGTCATAGGATATGACTTTGTCATATAGGCCCAGGCCTTCGACAAATGCGATATTGCCCGCACTGGTTAGCCCGACGCGCTCAATCTCCGGGCTGCGTGCCTTGGCGACTTGCGCCAGTGCCATACCGGTTTTGGACGATGCGCTCGTCATGATTAGCGATTGTGCGCCATGATAGTCATGCCGCCGCATAAAGGCTTCGATCAGGAACGACGTCATGAACAGCGGTTCAAACAGCGCGCGATGCGCTTCCATGTCCGGGTTATGGGCCGGATCGGCAGCCAGGCGGCGATAATTGTTGTACACCGGGTTCATCGGCTGGCGATGCGCGGCGGTGTCCGAGAACGTACCAGCGGCAACCTTGCCGGGCTCGACCACCAGATGCGACGACATCGGCAGATAGCCATAGACGCGTTCTCCGACCGAGAAATCCGGATGGCGGGATTCCGCAACGGTCGCAAAACCCCATACCGGGATGCGTCCCCAGCCTTCTTCGGCCGGAAAGAAATTCCAATAGGCCATCTGTTCGCCAACAACGGCATAGGTGATGTTGTTCGCTGTCAGTGCAAATTTCTCAATAGACAGAAGAACTTGTCCCTCAGCCAAATCGCCAAGATCGGTTTCGACGGTACGGGTATCGCCAAGGTCAGATTTGCTGACCTGAAAATCGGTACAGATTGTCATGAACGTTCCTCGTCTAAATTGATCAGTCGCCCATTGAGGCGATTTCCCAAAGCGCTTCGCAGTCTACAATTCTGATTTTGCCCTGATCAAGCTCAATCAAACCGGCTTCGGCCCAGGCAGATAGCTGGCGATTGATATTTTCACGGCTGATACCGACAAAATTGCCGAGCTCGCTCTGGCTGACATTGATCTTCAGCTTCTGGCTCGCCGCTTCTTCGTCGGTCAGGCGTTGCAGATACCGAGCGAGACGCGGCCCGGCAGAAAATGCTCGATCGCTTTCCACAGTGAGATTCATCTGGCGCAGCCGTTGCGCCATTTCTTGAAGCATCCGCAGCGCAACGGTTGGATTGCTCGCGATGAAATCTTCGCATTCGGTTCGCGTAAGGCGCATGATGCTGCCATCTTCAACCATTGTAACCGTCGCCGTCCGTTCGCCCCCGTCGAGCAGAGCGATCTCACCAATCACCGTTCCCGGTGCGAGATAATCCAGTACAATCTCACGGCCATTCGCTGAGACCATATTCACGCGCGCTGTGCCGGTGATCAGGATGATCGCGGAATCACCGGGATCGCCCTGATGGATCAGGATTTCGCGACGCGGGACGAATTCTACCTTGGATCGCGACAACAGATCATCCAGCTGATCCGGCTCGCACGCCGACAGGAGTGACCCTTCGGGCAGTATCGCTAATAAGTCCTGCGCGTTCATGCGTTCCAAGGCCATAAACCCCTCCCTCGGCAATGCTAACGCGCCACTATGGCGCATTTCGGGAGATCAGACCAGACGTGACTGATGAACGGCTGCTTCGATGAAACTGGCGAACAAGGGATGCGGATCGAAGGGGCGGGATTTGAGCTCGGGATGGAACTGCACACCAACAAACCAGTCATGATCCGGGCGCTCCACAATCTCTGGTAGTTCGCCATCAGGGGACATTCCGGAGAAGATCAATCCGCCCTGCTCCAGCGCTTCGACATAGCCGGTATTCACCTCATAGCGGTGCCGATGGCGTTCACTGATCGTATCCGTGCCATCGTAGATAGATGCGACATGACTGTTCCCAGCCAACTTCGCATCATAGGCACCAAGCCGCATCGTCCCGCCAAGATCGCCACCCTCTTCGCGCTTCTGCAGACCTTCTTCGGACATCCATTCGGAAATCAGGCCGACAACAGGCTCCGGGGTATCGCCAAATTCGGTCGACGAAGCTCCGGAAATTTCCGCCAGGTTTCGCGCGCCTTCGATGCAGGCCATTTGCATTCCGAAACAGATTCCGAAATAGGGCACATTGCGTTCGCGGGCGAAGCGGACGGCTTCGATCTTGCCTTCCGCGCCACGCTCACCAAAGGCGCCCGGCACCAATATGCCGTGGAGCGGCTCAAGCAGCGCTGCGATATCGGCATCCTCGTCTTCGAACAGCTCCGCATCAATCCATTTCACATGGACCTTTACCCGATTTGCAATCCCGCCATGAACCAAGGCTTCGTTGAGCGATTTATAGGCATCTTGGAGCCCGACATATTTGCCGACCACACCGATCGTGACTTCCCCTTCCGGATTTTCGAGGCGATCATTGATGTCGACCCAGCGGCTGAGCTCCGGTTCGGATGCGTCCTCGATGCCAAAAGCCCGTAACACTTCATCATCCAACCCGGCTGCATGATAGGTGAGCGGCACCGCATAGATGCTAGGTGCGTCGAGCGCAGGGATAACCGCGCTTTTACGAACGTTACAAAAGGCTGCGATCTTCGCGCGCTCCTCGTCCGGCAAAGGCTGTTCGCAGCGGCAGACCAACACTTCGGGTTGGATCCCCAATGAGGTGAGTTCGCGTACGCTGTGCTGGGTCGGCTTGGTCTTCAGTTCGCCCGCCGCCGCAATATAGGGCACCAATGTCGTGTGGATCGATACAGACTGGCCACGTCCCAGCTCGTTTCTGAGCTGTCGGATCGCTTCCATGAATGGCAAGCTTTCAATGTCGCCCACCGTGCCGCCGATCTCGCAAATAACAAAATCGAGGTCGCCGAGGTCGGATTTGGCGAAATTCTTGATCGCGTCGGTAACATGGGGAATCACCTGGACCGTCGCGCCAAGATAATCTCCGCGCCGTTCCTTGGTGATGATCGTCTGGTAAATCCGACCCGAAGTTACGTTGTCAGATTGCCGCGCCGAGACGCCCGTGAAGCGTTCGTAATGGCCAAGATCAAGATCGGTTTCTGCCCCATCATCAGTGACATAGACTTCACCGTGCTGATAGGGAGACATCGTCCCCGGATCGACGTTTAGATAGGGATCGAACTTGCGAATGCGGACATTGTAGCCGCGTGCCTGAAGCAACGCAGCAAGGCTTGCCGCCATGAGACCTTTACCGAGCGAGGAAACCACGCCGCCGGTGACAAAAATGAACCGCGCCATGGGAGGAAAGGCTTACGCAGGATTACCCCGATAGCGCAAGCCACCGAATCCAATGCCAGCAAATATTGTGTGAATAACGCAGCCGGAATTATTCGGCCGGAGCGTCTTCTTCTTCCGTACCCGTGCTTTCTGCCTGACCAGCAATCGTGCTCAGGATATCATTGTCGACGGAGTCGGTTGCCGGGGCATCGCCACCGATCGGAGCGATCGGAGCAGCGGGCTCTGCTTGCTGCGTCAGGCTGGTGTCGATCGTCGAATCAGCCTGGCGGGTCGTTGCGAGACCGGCGAGCAGAATGCTGAGACCGACAAATGCGATTGCCACAAAAGCCGTCGCGCGCGTCAGAAAATCCGCCTGGCCGCGCGCTGTCATCAAGCCTGACGAGGATCCGCCAACCCCAAGCCCGCCGCCTTCGGAACGCTGCATCAGGATCAGCGTAACGAGCAGTGCGGCAATAACGGCCTGTAGAACCAGCAGGAAAGTAAACATGTCAGATCTCGATTATCTTTAGATTTTCGGGCGGGATGCTCCCGTTCCCATCAATATGGCGCGCGAAATAGGCCTTTATGCACTCAGGTTCAAGCGCAGCGTCAGCGATTCCGCCAAATCAGGACAGCGCGGCACCCGCTTCGATGATTGGAACAAACTTGTCTGCGCTGAGGCTGGCCCCGCCAACCAATCCGCCATCGACATTGTCGACAGCCAGTAATTCAGCCGCATTATCGCCATTCATCGAGCCGCCATAGAGAATACGGACACCTTCGGCCGCGTCGCCAATGATGTCGGTCAGCTTCGCGCGAATGGCCGCATGCATCGCCTCGACATCACCGAGTGTCGGCACCCGGCCTGTGCCGATCGCCCATACCGGCTCATAGGCGACCACCAGCCAATCCGCCTTGGCTTCCGGCGGCACAGACCCTGCTATTTGCCCGGTCACCACAGCTTCTGCCTGGCCAGCATCGCGCTCTTCTTCTGTCTCTCCGACACAGACGATCGCGATCAGACCATGGCGATGTGCGGCTTGGGCCTTTGCATTGACGTCAGCATCCGTCTCGCCCTGATCAGCGCGACGCTCGCTATGGCCGACGATCACATGATGCGCGCCAACTTCTTTCAGCATCGGTGCGGACAGGCATCCGGTATGCGCCCCCTTATCTGCAGAATGGCAATCCTGCGCGCCAATCACAAGGCCGGGAACCCGGGCAACTGCCGGAGCAATCAGGGTCGCGGGTGGGCAAATCGCAACATCCACTTGCGGATGGTTTTTGGCCGCCTTTTCGATCCCGTGCAGCTCGCGCAGGTGATCAAGATGTCCATTCATTTTCCAATTGCCGGCGATCAGCTTGCGTCGTGCCATGATGTCCGGATCTCCCCTCGATGGTCGTCATTGCTTTCTGGCGGCCTGATACCCGGATGATTTGCATCTGCCAATCGCGCGACAATGCTTGAAGCCGCGGGGCCACATCCGTAAAGCACGGATGATATTGCCCTCCATGACGTAAAGACAGTTCGACCATGATCACATTCTTTCGCCGACTATTCGCCTCAAAGCTTGGTCTCGCCCTTGCAATGGGCCTGCTAATCCTGATCGGCACGGCCTTTGCGCTTGCGGACATCAGCGCACCGGGTGGTGGAACCAGCTTGTTCGGCGGCAGCGGAAATGCCGTCGCCTCGGTTGAAGGCGCCGAAGTCACCGATGACGAGCTTCAGCGTCTCTTAAACCGCGCGCTCCAAAATGCGCGCGAAGATCAGCCCGGCATAGACATGGCTGCAATGATCGAAGGGGGCGCGCTTGATGAGACGATCGACCAATATATGCGCGGCGAAGCGCTGGACCGCTTTGCGCAGGATAATGGCCTGCTGATTAGCAAACGACTGATCGATGCATCTATCGCCGAGATTTCCGCCTTCCAGGGCCTGACCGGGAATTTCGACGAAGCGACATTTCGCCAGGTACTGGCCCAGCAGGGCCTGACCGAAGACGAAGTTCGCATGGACCTGGGTCGCCAAACCCTGTTGGGATTGCTGCTCGGTCCGGTCAGCGCTGCAGCTGAGGTTCCGTCCGCAGTCGCAGCGCCTTATGCGCAGCTATTGCTCGAAGAGCGCGCCGGGCAAGTGGCCGCTATCCCATCCGCTTCGATGCCCGAAGGCGAAGACCCGACAGCCGAAGAACTTACCGCCTTTTACGACGAAAATCTCGATCGCTACACCTTACCGGAACGGCGGTCTCTGCGTTACGCGGTTTTTGCACTCGACCAGTTGGACGTCGCTGTACCGACCGAAGAGCAGATCCGCGAATATTACGAAGAGAATAGCGACACCTATGGCGGGAGTGAAACACGCACCTTCCAGCAGATCATCCTGACCGACGAAGCTGATGCACAGGCATTCTTCGAAGCCGTGAACGGCGGAGCGGATTTTGGTGAGCAAGCGGTTGCCCGCGGTTTCTCTCTCCCCTCCATCCAGGTGAGCGGCGCAAGCGAAGAGAGTTTTGCCCGCACTGCTTCTGATGAGATTGCAACTGCCGCTTTTGCTGCAAGCGAAGGCACATTGCTTGAGCCGGTACAATCGGGCTTGGGTTGGCATGTTATCCGCGTGGCCGATATCGTCAGCAGAGACGCCACACCGCTCGGATCTGTCCGTCCAGAAATAGTCCAGGCCCTGACGGACCAGGCGGGCAATGAGGCGCTAGCCCAGCTCTATCTCGACATCGAAAATGCAATCGATGACGGCGCATCCTTCGAGGAAGTTGTCGAAGACAAAGGCTTGACCATTGTGTCAACGCCGCTGGTGGCACCAAACGGATTATCCCCGCAACAGCCGAATTTCCGTCCCTCAGCCGATTTGTTGCCAATGCTCCAACTCATCTTCACGCTGGACGATGACGAGGATGCAGTGATCGCACCGATCGTCGCTGATCAGCGTTTTGCTCTTGTGGATGTCACCGAAATCGCGCGCTCAGCGCCCCAGCCACTGGAATCGATCCTGCCTTTCGTGCAGCAGAATTTCCTGTCCGACCGCGCGGCGCGTCAAGCCCAGGCGATCGCCGCAGAAGTCGCCGAGAAGGTGAATGACGGGATGCCGCTTGCCCAGGCGATGGCCGAAACGGAACTCACTCTGCCCCCGATCCAGCCCGCTCGGGCAACGCGCCAGGCGATCTCGCAGCCCGGCGCCAATATTCCTGAGCCCGTGCGATTGCTGTTCCGGATGGCCGAAGACACGGCCAAGCTGGTCCGCCTGCCGCAAGATCAGGGTTGGTTCGTGGTCGTGCTCAATTCGATTGTCAGCGACGCAGAAGACGTAACCGCCGACCTGATCGAAGCTACGCGCCGAGAATTCGGGAATGTCACTGCTGACGAATATGCCGAGCAATTCGTCAATGCGGTGATCGCCGACTATCCAATCGTCCGCGACGAAGAAGCGATCGAAGCATTGAGCCAGCGGCTGATTACGGGCCGCAGTAACTGATATGAGTGAGCGCGCCGATGCCATTGCGGCGCTC